>NZ_JBEYZJ010000001.1:346574-1142678 GCF_040645995.1 Nocardia sp. NPDC046473 | reverse complement strand
ACCAACCCCCAAAACCGGCTCAACACAACACCCGACACACGAACCATCACAACACTCCCAGATCAGCAGCGTTGCAATGACTCCTTGAATCCGCCCGAGTGCAGATCCCGAGAGAGAGTGCGGATTTTCGGCGACGCACTATCCGGACGGCGAACAGCCCGGCCCGAGCGAACTTTCGCTGCTCGGGTCGGGCTGTGCTGGATGATCCGTTAGAACTGGTCCTGTTCGTAGTCCGATGTGACGATCTCGTCGGAGTGGGTGGCGCCGATGACGTCCGGGGTGGATTCACCGAGCGGGCCGGTGAGATCGTCGTTGCCGGTGGCGCTTTGGTAGGGCTGCACGGTGCGGGAGTGTTCGTCCTCGCCGCGCTGGCCGCCCGCGGCACCGGCGCCGCCGCCCATGAAGCTGTTGCCCGCTCCGGTGCCCGCAGCGCTGGTGCTCGGCGAACCGGTCGCGCCGGGGCCGAAGCCGGTGCTGCCGGGGACGCCGCTGATCGGGCGGATCGGCGACATGCTGGTGCCGGGGAGGGCGGTGACCTTGGGCATCGACGAAATGCCTGGGGTGCTCGGGCGACTGCTCGGGCTGCCTGCGCCGGTCCGGCTCGGGGAACCCGGCACACCGGTCGGGATGCCGTGGCTGGTGGTGCTCGGGCTGCTCGGGCTGGTCACCGACGCGGCCGTGGTCGAATTCGGCGTGCCGGTAGGCGAATTGAGGCCCGCGGCCTGGGTCGCGGTGTCCGACGCGGTCGACTGCGCCTGCTCCAGGATCGGCTGGCCGACGTTCTGCGCAAGCGCCTGCGCGACCTCCTGCGGGGCCGGCCCGCCGCCGGGCGCGACCAGCTGCTGCACCATGCCGCTCAGCTCGCCCGTCTTGCCGGCCAGATCGCCGCGGGTGGCATTGACGATGCCGACAGCCTGGCCGAGGTGCTCGGTGGCCGAGGCCATCAGCGCGGCCTGGGCGGGCGGGGTCAGGATCACCGGCGCCATCGCGGCCGCCTGGGTGGCGAACGACGAAGCGACGGTGAGCAATTGCCCGTTCCCCTGCTGCACCACCGCGGCGGCCTTCTGGGTGAGGTCGGAGATGTCGATGCCGCGCTTGCTGGTCTCTTGGCCTTGGACATTGTTCTGCTGGCTGGTGGCCTGCGCGTTGCGCGCGGCCTGGCTCTGCCACAGCTGTTCGACGGTGGTCATGCTGCCCTTGCCGACCTGCATGGCCATGTCGATGACCTTGGAGGACTGGCTCAGGATCGCGGTCGGGTCGAGCGCGCCGATGACGCCGGTGCCGAAGCTGCTGAGCAGATCGAGGATCGGCTTGATCAGCATGTCGACGCCGGGCAGCGCGGGCACCGAGATGCCCTGCATGAGCGCGGCGACCGGGTCGGCGGGCAGGGCGGGCAGCGAGGTCGGGATGGCGGCGGTGGCCTGGCTTATCGCGGCGGCGACGGTGCTCGGCGTGGAGCCGACGGCGCCGTTCAGAACGCCGGTGGCCTGGTCGAGTGCCTGGTGCACCGGAGCGGCGACGTGCTGCAGCGCGTTGTGCGTATCTCCGAGCAGGGCCGAAACATCGGACGGGACACCGGAGATGCCCTGCGCGTCCGGTGTCTGATTGCCGTTGAGCCCCGGCATGCCGCCCGGCATACCGAGCGCGTTGTGCTGGTCTTCGCTGAGCCGCTTGGACAGCACGAACTCCGGCGGCTCGAACGGCGGCATATCGTCGGGCACCTGGCCGAGCGGCACATCGAGGATGGCCTGGGCCGCCGAGTTGTGCGTCGCGTCGAGCACCGCCTGCTGGGCGATGGCCACGTGCTGATCGGCGGAGTGCGCCATCGCGAGTTCCTCGGGCGCGATCACCCCGCTGTCGAGCGGCTTCATACGGCGCCGCCGATCTGGTTGCCGATGGCGTTCAGCGCGCCGGCGCCGGACCAGTCGGTCGCGTCGTACGCCGCGGCGGCGCTGAACGCGGACTCCGACAGCTTGTTGTACTTGGCCGAAAGATCGTTGATGTCCTTCGCCTGCAGCACCTGTGCCGCGGCGAACATCGCCAGGTAATCCGCCCCGATCAATCCGAACACCGGCACGAGTGCCGAGACGTTCTTGACCGCGTCGAAATTACCTGCCCCCGCAAGATCACCGGCGATGCCCGCGTTCGTGGCGGCGAACGCCCGGACCGCGTCGGTCTCTACCGAGAGATCACTCATCGAGTTGCCCCCCAAATCGTCGTGCACATCAGTGTCGTGAACTTCTTCGTCGTCACCGGCTGCCCATTGCCGAACGGCATGACCGCTACGGATGGGCTCAATATAGCGGACGGTCCCGGCAACTTTCGAGCCCATCGCGACGTTCACAGAGGGAATGCCGAGGTTGGCAGTGGGAATGGAAAGGAACTGGAACGTGTTGCAAATTAGAACAAGTTCTATATTCTCGATGCCATGAAGGTCGCAGTGACCGGCGCAGCCGGCTACCTTGGCACGAATCTGCTCCGCCTGCTCGTCGCGCGCGGCCACGAAGTCACGGCCATAGATCGAGCGGTGCCACCGACGGCCGAGGAGCCGAACGTCACCTGGGTCAGCGGCAACGTGCTCGACCCGGCGTCGATGCGGGAGACGCTGCAGGGCGCCGAGGTCGTCTACCACCTGGTCGCGGTGATCACCCTCGCCGAGAAGAACGACCTGGCCTGGAAGGTGAACACCGAGGGCGTCCGGGTCGTCGCCGAGGCCGCGCTCGAGGTCGGCGTGCGACGGATGGTGCACGCCAGCTCGATTCACGCGTTCAACCAGTACAGCTGCGGCGGCAGCATCAACGAGAGCGCCCCGCGCTCGACGGATTCCGCGCTCCCCGTCTACGACCGCTCAAAATGGGCGGGCGAGGTCGCGCTCCGCAAGGTGATCGACCAGGGCCTCGACGCGGTGCTGTGCAACCCGACCGGCGTGTTCGGCCCCCTCGACTACAGCAAGCCGCTGTCCCGTATCAACCGCACGCTGAAAGACGCCGCACAGGGCCGCATTCCGGCGATGATCGGCGGCGGCTTCGACCTGGTCGACGTGCGCGATGTCGCCGAGGGCCTGATCCTGGCTTCGGAGCGCGGCCGCACCGGCGAGAACTATCTGCTCGGCGGCGAGATGATCTCGATGCTCGACCTCTGCCGACTTGCTGCCAATCATGGCGGCAAGCGCGGCCCGCGCTTCTCCATCTCCCCCAAGCTCGTGGCAGGCGCGATCCCGGTGCTCGCGCCGATCGGCAAGCTCTTCAAATCCGACATCGTCTCGAAAGCCGCACTGGGCGCACTGATTTCGGCCCCCGTGGTGGATCACGGCAAAGCCGAACGCGAACTCGGCTACCGCCCACGCCCCACCGACGAGACCGTCCGCGACCTCGTCGCCTTCTTCGCCGATCCGACCCCGCTGACCCCGGACACCCGGCAGATCGCCTGAACAGCACCCGGAGCGGCTGGTCAACAGCTGACAACAAACCCGCGTCTTGACGATCGGCAAACTCACTTTGCGGAACCGGCACCCCCTGGGCACAGTGACCGTATGAGTGACGAGTTCGAGGCCGTGCTGGCTGCGGTCGGCCCGCGACTGCGCCGGTTACGACGCCGCAGAGGGACCACATTGACGGCATTGTCGGCGAGCACCGCCATTCCGATCAGCACGCTGTCGCGGCTCGAGTCCGGGCAGCGCAACCCCGGCCTCGGCCTGCTGTTGCGACTGGCGAAGGCCTATCGGATGCCGCTCGACGAACTCGTCGGCGCCCCGGCCAGCGGCGATCCCCGGGTGTACCCGCAGCCGTTCAGCCGCAACGGAATGACCGTCATCCCGCTGGCGCGCAATCCCGGTGGGCTACAGGTGTTCAAGCAGGTCCTGCCGGGCGGCCCGAACGACATCCAACCCGAACCGCGTTCGCACGACGGCTACCACTGGCTCTATGTCCTCAGCGGGCGACTCCGGGCCGTACTCGGCGACCAAGACCTCGTCCTCAACGCAGGCGAGGCCGCCGAATTCGACACCGAACTACCGCACTGGTTCGGCAACGCCGACACCGAGCCGGTCGAATTCCTCAGCATCCTCGGCCCCCAGGGCAAGCGCCTCCGCACCAGAGCCCGCTACCGAATTGCCTGACTCGCGCTGACCGCTAGCGCGCAGCAGATTGCGCATCAGCCGAACATATGTTCGACTGGATCGGTGCGGTGGCAAAGCCAAACCCTCGACGCCGACGACGGCGCGCTGCCCGGGCTCACCCGGGCGGGTTTGACGCGCACCGTGCAGACACCCGAGTTCGAGGGCATCACCTTCCACGAGGTGCTGTGCAAGAGCGCGCTGAACAAGATGCCGGAGAGCTCGAGTCTGCCGTTCGGCTGGACGATCAATCCGATGCGCGGCTGCTCCCACGCCTGCCGCTACTGCTTCGCCCGCCCGAGCCACGAGTACCTGGATCTGGACGCGGGCAAGGATTTCGACTCGCAGATCGTGGTGAAGACGAATATCGCGGCGGTGCTGCGCAAGGAACTCAACCGGCGCTCCTGGCATCGGGAGCCGGTCGCGCTCGGCACCAACACCGATCCCTATCAGCGGGCCGAGGGCCGATACCGGTTGATGCCGGGCATCATTCGTGCCCTCACCGATTCGGGCACGCCGTTCTCCATCCTCACCAAGGGCACCCTGCTGCGCCGTGATCTGCCGCTGCTCACCCTGGCCGCGCGCGAGGTGCGGGTCAGCGTGGCGGTGTCGATCGCGATCTTCGATCTGGACCTGCATCGCAGTTTGGAAACCGGCACCCCGTCGCCGAAGGCCCGACTGGAGATGGTGCGCGCGCTCACCGACGCCGGTTTCGACGTGAATGTCATGGTGGCGCCGGTGATTCCGTATCTCACCGACAGCAAGGATCACCTGGACGGACTGTTCGGCGCGATCGCCGAGGCCGGCGCCCGATCGGCCGTCGCCTTCCCGATGCACCTGCGCGGCAGCACTCGCGGCTGGTTCCTCGGCTGGCTCGCCGAGCAGCATCCGGCGCTGGTCCGCCGCTACCGTCAGCTGTACGGCCGTGGCGCTTATGTGACGCCCGAGTACGCGAGCTGGCTACGCGGCCGACTGGATCCGCTCTTGCAACGACACGCCTTGCAACGGGAAATACCGGCGGAACCGGTGACACCACCGGAAAATCCCCACGCTGCCGACCCGCAGCTGGCATTGTTCGGCTGACGCCTCGAGCACCGGCTGCCGGTGAACTTCACGCATTACCAGTGAACCTCACATATCGGGCGGACGCACCGCCCGGTGCGGAGTACGTTGGCGATGGCACCCTCTCATGGACGAGGAAGTGAAGCAGGCAGATGGTTTCGCATCACAACGAGGTCGGCACAGCCCAAAACACTGCCGACGCAGCGAAATTGGAAAAGGTGGTCATTCGGTTCGCCGGTGACTCCGGCGACGGCATGCAGCTGACCGGTGATCGTTTCACGCACGAAGCGGCCGCGTTCGGCAACGACCTCGCCACCCAGCCCAACTTCCCCGCCGAGATCAGGGCGCCACAGGGCACACTGCCTGGCGTTTCGTCGTTCCAGATCCAGATCGCCGACTACGACATCCTCACCGCGGGCGACCAGCCGGACGTGCTCGTCGCGATGAATCCGGCCGCGCTGAAGGCGAACCTCGAGGATCTGCCGCGCGGCGCCACGGTGATCGTCAACACCGACGAGTTCACCAAGCGCAACCTGACCAAGGTCGGCTACGCAGCCGACCCGCTCGACGACGGCACCGTCGCCGATTTCGTGCTGCACCGCGTCCCGATGACCTCGCTCACCCTCGGCGCCACCGAGTCCACCGGCGTCGGCAAGAAGGACGGCCAGCGCGCGAAGAACATGTTCGCGCTCGGCCTGCTGTCCTGGATGTACGGGCGGCCGATCGGCGGCACCGAGAAGTTCATGCGGGAGAAGTTCGCCGCGAAACCGGATATCGCCGAGGCCAATGTGCTGGCGTTCCGGGCGGGCTGGAACTACGGCGAGACCACCGAAAGTTTCGCCACCACCTATCGAATCGCGCCCGCGAAACTGCCGCCGGGCACCTACCGGCAGATCACCGGCAATACCGCGCTCGCGTACGGACTGGTCGCGGCGGGTCAGTTGGCAGGACTGCCAGTTTTCCTCGGCACGTACCCGATCACCCCGGCCTCGGACATCCTGCACGAGTTGAGCAAGCACAAGAACTTCGGCGTCACCACCTTCCAGGCCGAGGACGAGATCGCGGGAATCGGTGCGGCACTTGGCGCTTCGCTCGGCGGTGCGCTCGGCGTCACCAGCACTTCGGGGCCGGGGCTCGCGCTGAAGAGCGAAACCATCGGCCTCGCGGTGATGACCGAACTGCCACTGCTGGTGATCGATGTGCAGCGCGGCGGGCCGTCCACCGGCCTGCCGACCAAGACCGAGCAGGCCGACCTGCTGCAAGCGCTGTACGGGCGCAACGGCGAATCGCCGGTCGCCGTGCTGGCACCCCGCTCCCCCGCCGACTGCTTCGCCACCGCGGTCGAGGCGGCCAGGATCGCGCTCACCTATCGCACACCGGTGCTGCTGCTGTCGGACGGCTCGATCGCGAATGGGTCGGAGCCGTGGTCGATTCCGCGGGTCACCGACCTCGCGCCGATCGATCCGGCGTTCGAGCCCGACGGCGACGACGCCGATCCGTTCCAGCCCTACGCCCGCGACCCGGAAACCCTGGCCAGGCCGCTCGCCGTGCCGGGCACCAAGGGCCGCGCGCACCGGATCGGCGGGTTGGAGAAGGCCGACGGCAGCGGCAACATCTCCTACGAGCCGGCCAATCATGAACTGATGGTTCGGTTGCGGCAGGCCAAGATCGACGGAATCAGCGTGCCCGATCTCGAGGTCGACGATCCGGACGGGCGGGCCGAACTGCTGATCATCGGCTGGGGCAGCTCGTACGGACCGATCGGTGAGGCCTGTCGCCGGGCGCGTCGTCGTGGCGTGCCGGTCGCGCAGGCGCACCTGCGGCATCTGAATCCGTTGCCCGCCAACCTCGGTGCGGTATTGCGGAGCTATCGCACGGTGGTCGCGCCGGAAATGAACGGCGGCCAGCTCGCGCTGCTGCTGCGCGGGAAGTACCTGGTCGATGTGCGGCCGTGGACGAAGATCGCGGGCACCGCGTTCTCCGCGCAGGAACTCGTCGGGGTCATCGACGCCGCGTTGGACGGCTCGATCGAGGAGATGGAACAGGACAAGGCCTTCGCCGCCCGAGCGCGGGCCAGCTACGTCACGACCGGGGGTACCGAATGACCATCGTGGAAACCTCGCTTGTCGGCACCGATTTAGGCCTGACTGGGCTGTCCGGCGTGCCGACCGCACCGGGCCCGCAGAAGGTGAAGGACTTCACCACCGACCAGGAGGTGCGCTGGTGCCCCGGTTGCGGTGACTACGTGATTCTGGCGACCGTGCGCGGCTTCCTCGCCGAGCTCGGATTGCGCAGGGAGAACCTGATGTTCGTCTCCGGGATCGGCTGCTCCAGCCGCTTCCCGTATTACCTCGAGGCGTACGGCATCCACTCCATCCACGGTCGCGCGCCCGCCATCGCGACCGGGCTCGCGGTGACCCGCCCCGACCTGTCGGTCTGGGTGGTGACCGGCGACGGCGACGCGCTGTCCATCGGCGGCAACCACCTCATCCACGCGCTGCGCCGCAACGTCAACATGACGATCCTGTTGTTCAACAACCGAATCTACGGTCTCACCAAGGGCCAGTACTCGCCGACCTCGGAAGAGGGCAAGATCACCAAGTCGACCCCGATGGGCTCGGTGGACCACCCGTTCAACACGCTGTCCATCGCGCTCGGCGCCGAAGCCACCTTCGCCGCAAGGGCTTTGGACTCCGACCGCGCCGGCCTGACCGAGGTGCTGCGCGCCGCCGCCGAACATCGCGGCACGTCGTTCGTCGAAATCCTGCAGGACTGCCCGATTTTCAACGACGGCTCGTTCGATGCCCTGCGCCGCGACAATGCCGCCGACCACCTCGTCCCGCTGCACCACGGCGAGCCCATCCGCTTCGGTGCCGAGGGCGAATTCGCCGTTGTGCGAAGCGGTTTCGGCCTCAAAGTGGTCGATACCAACACCGTCGCCGAATCCGACATCGTCGTGCACGACGCCTACACCGACAACCCCGAATACGCCTACGCACTCTCCCGGCTGTCCGACCAAGGCCTGGACCACGTCGTCACCGGCATCTTCCGCAGCGTCAGCCGACCGACCTACGACGACGGCGTGCGCGCGCAGACGGCAACCGCCCGGGAACGCAAGCCGGTCGACCAGGACTCACTGCAGACCTTGCTCTCCGGCCAGGAAACCTGGACCGTCGCCTAGCCGAAAGACTCAGGCGCGCTTGGCGAAGCCGAGGTCGATCACCGCGTCGCGCTCCTGGGTGAGTTCGGCGACGCTGGCGTCGATGCGGGTGCGGGCGAAGTCGTCGATCGGCAGGTCGGGGACGATCGTGTAGCTGCCGTCGGCGCAGGTGACGGGGAACGAGCTGATCAGGCCCTCGGGGACACCGTAGGAACCGTCGGACGGGACGGCCATCGAGACCCAGTCGCCGACGGCGGTGCCGCGGACCCAGTCGTGAATGTGGTCGAGGGCGGCGCTGGCCGCGCTGGCGGCCGAGGAGGCGCCGCGGGCCTGGATGATGGCGGTGCCGCGCTGTTGCACGGTGGGGATGAAGTCTTCGGTCAGCCACGCCTGGTCGCCGATGCGGTCGAGGGCTGGACGGCCGTCGATGGTGGCGTGCGCGATGTCCGGGAATTGGGTCGCGGAGTGGTTGCCCCAGATGGCAACTCGGGCGATGTCGGCCGCGGGCGCGCCGGTCCTCTTGGCCAGCTGTGCGATCGCGCGATTGTGGTCGAGGCGGGTCATCGCCGTGAACCGTTCGGCCGGGACGTCGGGTGCGTTGTTCATCGCGATGAACGCGTTCGTGTTGGCGGGATTGCCGACCACGAGCACCTTCACGTCATCGGCGGCACTCGCGTTGATCGCGGCGCCCTGCTCGGTGAAGATCGTGCCGTTGGCGGCCAGCAGATCCGACCGTTCCATCCCCGCCGTGCGCGGCCGGGCACCCACCAGCACCGCGACGTTCGCCCCGGAAAACCCCACCCACGGATCGTCACTGATATCGATGGACTCCAACAGCGGAAACGCCCCGTCCTCCAACTCCATCGCCACCCCCTCCAGCGACGCCACCGCAGCCGGAATCTCCAGCAATCGCAACCGCACCGGAGTATCCGCACCGAGCATCGCCCCGGACGCGATCCGGAACAGCAGCCCGTAGGCGATCTGCCCCGCCCCTCCGGTCACGGCAACGGTCACAGGCGCGGTCCGAGCTGCGGTGTTCACGACAAAACTCCTAGCGATAGGCGGACTCTCGAATCTCACCCTAACGACTCGCACCGCCCCCGAAACCACACGGTGAGCAACACGACAGTCACCGCCGAACACCCCACACCACCCGCCGCGCACACCTTCTCCTCGCGCGCACGAATTCGCCAGCAAAGCCATGCGCGACCCGCGAAACCGCGCGCGGCGAGCGACACCATGCGCAGCAGGGCGGCACCTCCGGCGACAGGACGATCGGCCGCCGGTGTCAGCGCCGCGCACGAACTGGCCTCGCGCGCACAGAATTGCCCGCAATTTCGTACGCGTCGGGAGAAAACAGGCGCGCGGACGCCGCCGTGTGCGTCGACTCTACGACTATCAGTGGCATGTCGCTCGGCTTGCGCTGCGCATGTATTCGCGTTGCGCGCACCGAGTTGCCAGCGATTACGTGCGCGGCGGGCGACGAACTGCGCGGTGAAGGTCAGGTGAGGGCGGCGACCTCGCCGTCGGTGAGGACTACCGGAGAGACTGCGTCTTTGGTGCGGGCCATTTGGACGGCGCGGTATAGGGGGCGTTCGGGGAGGGCGGCGTCGCGGGCTTCGGCGCGTAGTTGGTGGACCAGGAGCGACGAGACCGCCACGGCGGCGGCCAGGTGGCTGGTGGCCAGTGCGTCGGCCAGGCGGCGCAGGCCGAGTAGGTGCATTTCGCGGCCGCTGCCCGCGTCGGAGTACATGGCCAGGGGGATGATCTGGGAGATTTCGCCTGCGGTGACTCGGAGCACGATGCGGCTGAGCCGGGCCGGGAAGATCAGGACCTCGACGCCGGTGGCTGCGGATACCTCGATCTGACGCTCACCGAAGAGACGGCGGGCGTGGATCACGGTGCCCGCCATCCACATTCGACGTCGGCGCAGGGCGACCGCGTAACCGACGGTCGGCGCGCCGACGACCAGTCCGATGGCCACCGCGATCGGCCAGTTGACCACGGTAGCCGCCAGCAGCGCGGCGCCGATACCGATGCCCGCGGCGGCCAGCGCCAGCCTGCGGAGCATCGGCGCGTACATCTCGGGCGCGACGAGGTCGAGCCCGACGGGTGGATCCGTGTGCTGCTCACCAGCATTCGACGACACAGGCCCACCTCTCCGTGACTCCGGCGCCACGCCGTGCGCGCAGTTACGTTACCCCCGCACGTCCGGTGGAGTGCGCCCTTCGGAGACGTTGCCGCCGTTCCGTCGCGCCCGGTCCCAGGACCTAGGACGAAACGTCGAGTGCCTCGCGGATCGCGACGACCGCCTCATCGATCGGGATCTGGCGCTGTTCCCCGGTTGCCATATCCTTCAAACCGATTGTCTCCTCGGTAAGATCGCGATCCCCGAGCACCAGGGTGAACTTCGCACCGGACCGGTCGGCCGCTTTCATCGCGCCCTTGACGCCACGCCCGCCGTAGGCCAAATCGATACTGATCCCGGCCGAACGCAGTTGCGCGGCAAGCACTACCAGTCGCTGCTTGGCCGCATCACCCAGCGGTACCCCGAACACCTCGCACCGCGCGGCCTCGCCCGCGGTCTTCCCTTCGGCCTGCAACGCGAGCACGGTGCGGTCCACGCCGAGCCCGAATCCGATGCCGGACAAGGGTTGTCCGCCGAGCTGAGCCATCAGCCCGTCGTAGCGCCCGCCGCCGCCGATCCCCGACTGCGCCCCGAGCCCGTCGTGCACGAACTCGAACGTGGTCTTGGTGTAGTAGTCGAGCCCACGCACCATCCGCGGATTGACCACGTACGGCACCCCGAGTGCGTCCAGGTATCCGAGCACCTGATCGAAGTGCGTCTTGGCCGATTCGGACAGGTGATCGATCATCAGCGGCGCGTCCGCGGTCATCTCGCGCACCTCGGGCCGCTTGTCGTCGAGCACCCGCAGCGGATTGAGCTCGGCCCGCCGCTTGGTCTCCTCGTCGAGCGGCAGCCCGAACAGGAACTCCTGCAACAGTTCCCGATACTGCGGACGGCAGGTCTCGTCGCCGAGCGAGGTGAGCTCCAGCCGGAAACCGTCCAGCCCGAGCCCGCGGAAGCCCGCATCGGCGATCGCGATCACCTCGGCGTCCAGCGCGGGGTCGTCCACGCCGATCGCCTCGATGCCGACCTGCTGCAGCTGCCGGTATCGACCGGCCTGAGGGCGCTCGTAACGGAAGAACGGCCCGTTGTAGACCAACTTCACCGGAAGCTGCCCGCGATCGAGCCCGTGCTCGATCACGGCCCGCATCACACCTGCGGTCCCCTCGGGGCGCAGCGTCACGCTGCGGTCGCCGCGATCGGGGAAGGTGTACATCTCCTTGCTGACCACGTCGGTCGACTCGCCGACGCCGCGCGCGAACAGCCCGGTGTCTTCGAAAACCGGCAGCTCGATATGTCCGTACCCGGCCAGTCGGGCGGCGCGGATGAGCCCGTCGCGGACCGCGACGAATTCGGCCGAGCCGGGCGGGACGTAGTCCGGGACCCCCTTCGGGGCGGAAAAGCTGCTGGTCTTGGTCACGATGGTCCAGTTTTCACCACCACGCCCTGTCAAGTCCAACCGGTTATGCCCCGGGCCCGTCGTTGTCCGTTATGCGCACTTCCGACCGGGTGTGAGGCGCACCGCTCTCAGGAAGTGTCGGGCAGTCTCAGGAATAAATGGCAGACTCTCATGCCGTAACAACCGGACACGGGAGGAACGTGGTAGTGCCGAGCAACGAACAGCGGCGAGCAGCGGCGAAACGCAAGTTGGAGCGCCAGCTCGCCAACCGGGCCGAGCGCGCACGCAGGCGCAAGCAACTCACGATCGCCGGGTCGGTGCTCGGTGTTGTCGTTTTGGTCGCGGCGATATCCGGCGTGTATTTCCTGACCAAGGGCGACGACAGCTCCGACGCGAAGGACGCGACCCAGTCGAGCAGCGCACCGTCCGCGGCGGCTCCGCCCGCGGCGGCGGCCAAGCCCGCGATGGTCAACTGCGTCTACAAGGACAGCCAGAAGCCCGCCGACAAGCCGGCCACCAAGCCGGCGAAGGCCGACGGCATCCCGACCACCGGCAACGACGCCAAGGTCAGCGTCAGCATGGAGACCAATCAGGGTCCCATCGGCCTGACCTTGAACAACGCCGAATCACCGTGCACGGTGAACAGTTTCGTCAGCCTGGCCTCGCAGAAGTTCTTCGACGGCACCAGCTGCCACCGGATGACCGCGAGCGAGGGCCTGAAGGTGCTGCAGTGCGGTGACCCGACCGCGAGCGGCATGGGCGGACCGGGCTACGAGTTCGACAACGAATACCCGACCGATCAGCTCGACGCCAACGACCCGATGGCCGCTCAGAAGCCGATCGCGTACAAGCGCGGCACGCTCGCCATGGCGAACGCGGGTCCGGGCACCAATGGCAGCCAGTTCTTCATCGTCTACGGCGATTCGCAGCTGCCGCCGAACTACACCATCTTCGGCACGGTCGACGACAACAGCATGGGCACCCTGGACAAGATCGCGAAGGCGGGCCAGGACAACTCCAACGGCCCCGGCGACGGCAAGCCGAGCCAGCCGGTCGACATCCAGTCGGTCCGCCTCGACTGAGACCGCGAAAACCGTTCGGGCCCCGTGCTGATTCGTCGGTGCGGGGCCCGACACGTGTCGCTGAGATGAAGGGCACCCTAATCCTTCGGTAAGGGTTGGCTCAGACCGGATTTCGTCCGGCGAGTTACCAAGACTGTCGGAATTGTGCGATATATGCTGATAAGCGGCACGGCCGTACGGTTGCGACAGTGCTTTCTCGGGTAACCTCGAAACACGGAGTTCGCGTAGCGTGGCAACCCCTCAAACGGGCGACCCCCGAGCAAGGGAATGCGGCGACACGAGTTCTCCCGGTGTCCGCGTTTGCAGCCGGGGCATCGTCGGACGGACTACAGTCCCCTGGCGGCGTCCAGACGAAGCACCACAACATCCATAGTGATCACTGCAGCATCGGGGAGCAGCCATGTCCGAGGAACTGGACGACATCGGCCGCGAGACAGCGGCCATGATGAGGACTATGTTGCAGCTTGCGACCCTGGTCGCACTGCGGACCCGCGAGCGTGGTCAAAAAGAAGCCGAAGCGCGCGTCAAGGTCACCGAGGCTCGCATGAAAGAGGCTCGCGAGATGCAGATCCGCGAGGCCCGCGACTCGAAGGCCAAGGACCCGCGCAACACCGAGCTGGCCCGGATGATCGAGAGGCCGATCCCGGAACGCGGTGTGTCGCTGGAGAAGGACCGTTTCACGGCCCAGGCCGAGGCGACCCGCATGGCGGGCATCGCCGCTGCGGCACAGGCCAAGCCGCCGGTGCTGCAGTACGACTCCCCCGAACGTCGCATGGCGATCGCCGCGCATCTGGCGAAGATGGGTGTCGCGCCGGAACTCGCCGCGGTACGGATGTTGATCGAAGTAGGCCAGGCGCAGCCGCCGATCGAGGCGGTACGCACCCGGCCCGAAGAGGCACCGGCGGTCACCAGGGCACGCGAGCAAGAGTCCCGCGGCTTGGAACGCACCCGTTAGCAGACGCAAAAGAAACGCCCGCTTATCAAGCGGGCGTTTGCTTTTCGTACCGCGAGCTACATCCGGAAGTCGCCGATGGTCGGGTCACCGAACATCCCGTGCTGCGGCGACTTCAACGGCAGCGGGCTGAGCATGTCCTTGTGCCCGTTGCGCACGCTGCAGTACTTGAACGGCCCCTTCGGATCGAACAGCTTGGCCATGTGCGGATCGGCGTGGTCGAGGAACCACACGCTCAATCCCGTTGCGCCATCTAGCCGGAAGTGCTCCCAGGCCCGCCACATCGCGTCCAGGCGGGCGATCGCCTCGGCGTGCTGCCACCACTCCGGGCACCACACCGTGTCGCTGAGATCGGTGACCTGGCGCCGGTACACCAGGCTCAGATAGTTCTCGACGAACTCCACCACACTCGCGTAGATCATCGGCTGCTGCTGCTGTTCGGTCATGGCCGCGCCTCACTGGCGCTCGACCTCGTCATGACCAATTGTGCTGCGTCCGAGGCTCGCTCGCTGCGCCCACTCACAGTGGCCTGACCTCCTCGATCTTCCCGTACTCCGGCGGCGGGGTGCCCTTGCTCAGCGAAGGGGTGCCCGGCATCAGGTCACCGATCTCCGTCTTGCGCTGCGGATCATGGTGCGAGATGGACTTCGTCACCTCGGCAGCGTACTCGCCCTCCCACCACGGAACGGTGCGAACCAACACCGGCGGCGCGCCGGACGGGAAGACGATCACGCGACCGCGCGGCAACTGGGCCAGCGCCTGCACGCTGAACGTCTTCGACGAGCCGAGCGAACGCGAATAGCTCTTGCCGCCAGAGGATTCCGACACCGACGCGGAGACCACCTCGTAGTCGCCGATCGCCTCGGACCGCTCGCGCAAGAAGTTGGTGTCGTCAACCCCGCTGCCGAGCACCTTGATGTTCGCGGCGGCCCACAGCGCGTTCATGCCGGGCTCGCCCCAGCAGCGCACGCCCTGCGCCCACGACTGCAGCACGGTCATCACCACGATGCCGCGCGAGCCGAAGTGGCTGTACTGCTTGGGCAGATCCTTCCAGCGCACCACGTTCGCGGCCTCGTCGAGCACCGCGAGCAGCGGGATGGCGAGCCGTCCACCGGCTGATTGCGACGCCTTGCGCATCGCCACGTCGATCACGGCCTCGGTGAGTGCGCTCACCAGCGGCGCCGCCGACCCGCGGCCCTCCAGCGACAGGCTGTACAGAGTGCCGTTGCGTTCGATGAACTCCAGCTCGTCGAACTCTCGGCGATCGCCGCCGCGGGTGATCCACGGGTGCACGTTGGACAGCTTGAGGCAGCGGATCATCTTCTTCGCGGTGCCGAAAATGCCACTGCGCGTGCGGGCGTCGGTGTTGTACTGGGACGAAAGACCCGACGCCGTGTAGTGGTGGCGGGCCGAGCGCAGCATCTCGATGGGCTCGGTATCCTGCGGGTTGGTCACCCACTCCCACACCTGCACGATCGGCCTGCTGCCGTTGCGGTCGCCGACCGCCGCGGCCAGGAACAGACCGGCCAGCAGATCCTCGGCCTCCGGGTCGAAGAACGCGTCGGTCTTCGCGTCGGAGCCGTCGTCGCCGTCGGCGAAGTGCCCGGCCAGCCGCGCCGCGCGCATCTCGCAACCCTCACGGCGCGCATCCACCCAGGCCAGCGGATCCCAGAACCAGCTCGGCTCCTCGCCGGCGACGCCCTGCGGGTCGAAGACGAACGTGGGACTGCCCTTGGCTTCCCGCACATCTCGGGTCGCGTCCACCACGTCGCGCTTGTTCGAGGTGGCCAGCACCGGCCCGATCGCGGTGAGGATCGCCGGGATCACCCGCGAGGTCGACTTGCCCTGGCGCGGGCCCCAGATGTCCAGGTGCAGGTCCTCGTAGGAGCCGTACAGCATCTCGTTGTCGGCGATCCCGATGCCGATCGGCACGCCGGGCACGTCCTCGCTACCGAGCCGCACCCCGAGCTGCTTCGCCTTCTCCCGCACGCCCTTCCCGGTGAGGTGGGCGATCGCGCTGCCCTGGCCCATCACGTCGGCCTTCTCGTCCACCGGGAGCACGCCGATCGTCTTGCGCTTCGCCAGCCGCTTGCGGATGACCACCCATGCCACCAGCGCCACCACCACGAGCAGCACGATCACCGTCGACGCGCGCGGCCAATGCAGTTTGCCCCTGACCAGATCCGCGACGATGGCGATCGGGTTGATCGGGATGGACTGCGGGGTCACCGCGAGCATGTTGCCGAGGTGCAGCGCGATCCAGAGCGTGGCCACCACGGCGATGCCGGCGTACAGCATGATCATGGTCGTGTCCGGCCCGACCGCGGCCGGATCCTTCACCACCTTCTTCGCCATGGCTGCCTCCTAATGTCGGTACGGGAAATGTCTTGGTGTTCAGCGGAACGCGTCGAGCCGCCAGCCGTCGGGGGTGCGCACCACGGTGGCGATGACCGTCGCGGGCGGTAACGGTTCCTTGCGGCCGTCCGGGTAGACGACGGTCTGCTCGATCCCGATCTTGAACTGCTGCAGGTTCGGGTCGCCACCGCTCGGCGCCTTCTCGCCGGAGGCGAAGGTGAACGCCTCGACGGTCGCCTTCGCGGTGGCCCAATCCGCCCACTGCAGCGTCGTCTTGGGCGTCTCCAGTCCGGTTGGTGTACCGTCCAGCACGCGAATCAAGCTGGGGCCCAACCACTTCCGACCGCGTGCCAGCGAAGCGCCCTGGGTTTCGGTGGCAGGCTGCCAGGTGTAGATCTCCTTCAGCGCGGCCACCGCGACACCGTCGGGCGTGACCGGATCGGGTGCGGGCACACCCTCCAGCAGCCGGGTCGTTGACGTGGCCGGGTGCGCCCCACCGGATCCCGCGTCGTCACGGCCCCCACTGCTACAGGCTGCACCCAGCATCGCGACGCTCACCACCAGCATCACCACCAGTTTCGCGCGTACCTGTGCTGCATTTGATGGGCGGCGCGCTCGGGGCCCTGCGTGGTTACGCAAGCTACCGCCTCCGGGCCCGTCGTTCGCGCCGCCGTCATTCCAGGCTAGCCGCATGGACCGACAGTTCGGCAGTCCCGACGTCGCATGTTCGGATCGGGAGCTCACAACACCCTCCTCGCCCGGCTGTCTCCCGGAACTTGCACCTCGCCGACCCCACCGCCACCACGAATGCCGGGCACGGCCTGAATCATCCGCCCGTTGCCGGAGTAGATGCCGACCTGCGCGGGCCCGCGCGGCCCGAACGCGCTGAACACCAGGTCCCCCTCCTTGATCTTGCCCATCGGCACCTCGACACCGGCCTCCCACTGCTGTTCGGCGGTGCGCGGCAAGGTCACCGAGCCGGACGAGGCCGCGAACACCGCGGCCGAGGTCAGGCCGGGCCCGTCCATGCCACCGCCGCTGGGCCCCGCCGGCCCGCCGCCGCCCCACACGTACGGCTGTCCGAGCCAGTCGTGCGCGGCCTCGACGATCTGGTTGCCGCCGCCGCCCTGCTTCGGATCGAACCGGCCGAGCGCGCCGGGCGCGCGGAACTGCGCCTCCATCGCGAGGATGTTCGCCACGTAGGGCTGGGTCTCGGACAGGTGCGCCGCCACCTGATTCGGCATGCCGCCGGACGCGAGCACCGCGCCCTCACCGGCGTTGTAGGCGGCCAGGGTCAACGCGGTGACGTCGCCGCGCACCTTGCCCTCGGCCTCCCACTGCACGATCTTGTGCGCGATCGCGCACATGTAGCGGCCCTGCCCGATGATCGCGTCACCGTCGTCCCAGAGGCTCGCGGTGCCGTTGCCGTCGGCGTCGATCACGTAGGGCTGACCGTCATCCGGGTCAACGCTGACCGCAGTGCTCGGCAGGAACTGTGCCAGACCCTGCGCGCCCGCGGGCGAGGTGGCGCCACGACGGAAGCCGGATTCCTGCTTGCCCTGCGCGGCGAGCAGCGAGGGGGTGATCTGTGGGCAGAGGGAACCCGCACGGCGATACCAGATTTCGAGCTCCGGCGGCACCTTGCCCGCGGCCAGCGCGCCACCCGCGCTGCCGAAGCCACGGCTGCACCGCGGATCGCTCGAATAGGCCTGTGCACCACCGACATCCGGCGTGGGCGCGCCGTCCAGCCAAGGCAGCGGGTCGATCTGGCGGCCGCCGGTGAACCGGCCGCCGGGGACGATCTCGAAATGCAGGTGCGGGCCGCTGGATTCGCCCGCCGAGCCGACCTGGGCGATGGGCTGGCCCGCGGTCACCGTGTCGCCGACACGCACGTGCACGCCGGTGTCCCACATGTGGCCGTAAACGGCGGAGTAGGCGCGGCCGTTGGTGTCCACCGAGTCGACGACGACCCAGTTGCCGAAGCCCGATGCGGGACCGGCGGCGACCACGCGTCCGTCGGACACCGAGTAGATGGTGGTGCCGTCGGCGGCGGCCAGGTCGACACCGAGGTGGGTGCCGCCGCGCGCGCCGAACACGTCCGACACCGTGAAGGCGCCCTTGGCCAGCGGCATGGTGCGACGGATCGGTCCGGCGCCCGCGGCCAGCGACGGCGCACCGGCACTGGTCGGATTCGCCTGCGGCCCCGACGGCGCCGCAGCGGCCGGATTCGCCGTGGTGCCGAACGGATACGCGGCACTGGTCGGATTCGCCGGTGTCCCTGACGGATTCGCGCGCGGATCCCCCGGCGGATAACCGCCCAGCGGCGGCAAGTTCGATGGGGTACCGAACAACGCCGAGCCCTCACACGGATCATCCACCGACGGCAGCACGATCACCACCACCAGCGTCATCAACGCAAGCACCGCGCCGAGCGCTCCCCACAGCAGCGCCTTCCCAGTCACCGCACCCCCGCCGCCCCCGGCCCCCCGCCCCACACCCGACCGAAGGCCCCCTTCACCCGGTCAGACCACCCCAAGGCGCCCGCCATCCGAACAGCCCGAGGCGACCGAAGGGCACCCTCGGCCCGGTAGACGGGGTGAAGGGCGCCTTGGGTCGGGTTGGGGGTCACTGGGCGCGCCGGGATTCGTTGAGGGTGTCGGCCAGGGTGCGGTTCATTTCGGCGGCGGCCGCCAATTGTTGTTGCAGGAGCGCTACTTTGCGGCGAAGGGCGGAGGCGTCCATCCGCTCCAGGCTGGGGCCCTCGGCCGCGCGGACCCAGTTGCGCACCGAGTTGGTGTGCACGCCGATCTGTTCGGCGACCACCCGGCAGGCCTCTGACTCACTGCTCATCTGAGCGGTGAGCGCGACGACCTGCTGCACGGCGGCCTGGCGCACCTCCGGCGACACCCGGCGGTAGGAGCGGTGCGGCATCATCCGACGCACCTCCCCGCGCGGCGGCAGCTAGCTAACCGGCGTCTCGGCTGATATCTCATGCGGCGCTCCCGCTCGGCGAATCCGTCCCTCGGGCAGTCGATTCGGTGAACTCGCTGAACCGCTGGTTGGTGTCGTGAATGCCGCTCTCCTTCTCCGAGAGCGTGAACTCCATGTGGAACGGGATGCCGGGCCGCCGATCCTCACCGATCTTCAGCAGGAACTTGCCGGTGCCCGGCGGCGACGGCCGCTGCTGGCCCGGCTTGAGCGCCTCACCGGTCAGCGCCTGCGGTGCGGACCAGCCGGTCACCATCTGCTCCTCGGCGGAGGTGAACGGCACGATGCTGTCGAGCCGCTTGACCTCCTCGCCGGGCAACGCGCCGAAGATCTTGGCGCGCGCGCGTTCCAGGAAGCCGAGCGCCTTGGCGATGGCGGCCTCGGAGCCGAGCGCCTGCAGGTCCTTGATGGTGTGGCTGATCATGATCAGCGAGGTGGCGATGCCGCGCTGCAGGCGGGTGAGCTCGTCGACGCGGTCGACCATGAAGTCGCCGAGGCCGAGCACCTGCCACAACTCGTCCATCACCACCTGGAAGTAGCGCTGCGGGCCGAGGTCGGCGTCGGACAGCACGTGCGCGGCCTCGACCGAGGCGAACCCGTCCGCCCAACAGGCCAGCATCACAGCGGCTTTGAGCTTCTTGTCGCCGGTCGGGATGTGCGAGACGTCGATGCAGACCGCGACCGCGCCGGTGTCGATCGGCACCGAGGTCTGCCCGTTGAAGATCGCGCCGAACGGGCCCTGGGTGAGCGCGCGCAGCGAGCGACGCAGGTTCTTGATCGCGTTGTTGTATTCCTCGGCGTCGTCGGCGCCGGCGTCGAGCATCAATTCCTCACCGCCCGCGACGATCACGTCGAGCAGGTTCTCCATGATCGGCGGCTGGTCCGGGGTGTAGCCGCTGCCCGGCTGATAGAGGATGCGCAGGGCGGTGGCGATGAGGGTCTCTTCGTAGTCGCGCACGCGCGCGCCACGAACCAGTTCGACCAGACCCGCGATCAGCGTGACCTGACGCGCCCGCAGATCCTGCAGCACCTGAATCTGCAGGGCGGCATGATCATCCAGGCGCGGCACCACCGCGCCGAGCACACCCGCGGCGAGCGGGTTGAGCTTGCCGTGGCCGTAACCGAGGTCGATCACCTGGCCGCCGACCAGCTCCACCATCTTGCGATAGTCCGGCTTGACGTCGGCCAGGATGAGCGGCGTGATGCCCTGGGCGATGCCGCCCAGCACGATCCGGCGCACCAGCGACGACTTACCGAAACCGTTGAGCCCCAGCACGAAAAGGCTCGGCGCGGTGATGAAGCTGCCGCGCATGAACCAGTTCATCGGGTCGAAGCAGACCGGCGCGCCGGTGTGCAGATGCGAGCCGAGCGGGGTGCCGATCAGCGGCGCGCCGGCACCGACCGACCACGGCCACAAACCCGCGACCTGCGCTGTGGTGGCGCGGTATTCGACGGGACGGCCGACCACGTTCATCCGGCCGCCGCCCTCCCCCGCGTAGCCGCGATCGGTGAGTTGGGCGGTGCTGCGGTCGAATCCGTCCTCGAAGACCTGCTCGGCGCGCGCGGCGTAGTTGCGGCGGCGGATGTCGTCGGTGCGAATCCGGAACTGCGCGAACGCCGCCCGCAGGCCGGTCTGCTCGCGGACGATCATCTCCAGCTTGGCCCGGGTCGGCTCGTCGAGCAGCGGCGGGCCGGAGGTCTTGCGCCGGTCGGCCTTGGCCTTCGCGCGCAGCGCCGCCTTGTCCATCACCGGCGTGCCCATGGCCCGGTCGGCGGTGTAGTCGGTCTTGGTGGGGCGCTGCGGGTTACGCGCGGCCCGCGACCCGTTGCGGTCCTGCACGCCGCGCTCGGCCTTGCCGTTGCGGGCCGCGCGCCCGGCCCGCGGATCCGGCTGCTGCGAACGGGCCGACCGCTCACCGCGCGCCGGGTTCGCGCCGTCGCGCGCCCGCGCCGTCCTGGCCGCGTCCCCGCGCGCCCGATCCGAACTGCGCTCGCCCCGGCCGTTTTCGGCACGTGACCGCTCAGGACGCGCGCCCTCGGCGCGAGCGCTCTCGGACCGCGCCCGTCGCTCGGCCGCCTCCCGTGCGCGCTCCCGCTCGGACATCTCCTCGATTCCCGACCGGTCGTCGCCGCTCACCCGCGCCGCGCCCCTGCCGAATCGCCGTGGGCGGTCCGGCATCTCCTCGATGCCGGATCGTTCCCGCACGCCGCGGCGACCACGCTCGGCTGCCGGGCGCTCGCCCCACTCGTCCTCGTCGCGCCGCCTACCGCGCCGGGCCGCAGGCTCGTCGCGGTCCCGTACGGGTGGCTCGTAGTCACGTGCCATGAATCACTCACCCCGCCAGTGCCTTCGGAATAGTCGCGTGCTCCGGCAGGATCACCCCGCAACCGAGCGAAGCCGCGAAGGCCGCCGCCTGGTAGCGGTAACACCGCCGAATCTTCAACCGCGCCTGCGTGGACAGGTCGCGCGTGATGGCTTCGATCCGCGGCAGGTCGCCGCGCAGGGGCTCGGTGATGGTCACCAACGCCCCGAAGCGGGTCACACCGTGACCCCGGGCTTGCTCCTCACGAGCCTGCTGGGTGGCGCCCACCCGCAGCGTCGCCGCCGCGGACACCACACCGCGTTCGCTCTGCTGGGCCACCAGCGCGTTCTTGAAGTCGTCGTCGACGATCTCGGCGGCGTCGGCGGCCGAATGCGGCCGGTACACGATCGCGATGCGCTTGCGTGGCACTTCGGGATTGGGCGCGAGCAGGCGTTGCAGCACCCGCTCGTCCACCGCGCCCTCGGGGGCGGCGTCCATCTCCCAGGTGACCGAGCGGCCACCGTCGTGCACGAAGTGATCCCACTTCTCGTCGTGCGACACCGGGCCCGCGTCCGCCCAATCCAGGCCGTGCCCATCGGGTTCGCTCGACGCGACTTCCAGATCGGCCTGCGAGGCCGGGTCGTAGCTGCGCCGGATGAACGAGATGACCTCGTCCGCCGACATCGGCTGGGCGCGCACGCCCGCCTCGGCCAGCGCCGCGCAGATGCCGGGCAGGCGGCGGCCGATCTCGACGGCCTCCTCGGCCGGGTTCTTGCGCCGCTCGGCGGTGGTGGCCTTGAAGGTGATCGCCACGCGCGGCAGCAGCTGCACCCGCTCCTGCGGCAGCTCGGTGGCGAGCTCGTACATCACCTGCTGCGCCAGCTCCGGCGCCTCCGGCCGGGTGATCGTGGAAACCTCGGTGAGCAAACGGTTTCCCGTCTCCGGCACGGTGTCGATCACCGGCACGACCGCGACGATGTCACTGGTCTGGCCGACCGAGGCGAGGAAGGTGCCCCACGCCGAGACCCAGCGATCGATCACCGGCTGGTCCACCGCCTCGTGGCCTTGCGGCCACGCCCGCAGCACCACCGTGTACTGGGCGAACTGCGGCAGATGGATCATGCCGAAGCTGTAACCGCCCGCGTCGATGCCCTCGTAGAGCTTCGACGGCGCGAGCAGACCCGGCAGTCGGGTGACACCGCCCGGGATCCGGGAGAACCGGCCACCCCGGTACACGTGCTCGCCGTTCTTGCGCGAGCGCATCCAGTTGAACATCATCAATCCCGTCTCGTAGCCCGAGCGGCCCCCGGTCCGCCACACCAGTGGAACCATGATCACGACGCCGGTGACTCCGACGATCAGACCCCATTTGAAACCGCCGACCATCGCGGTGATCAACGCCGTGATCACCACCACGAAGCCGATCACGGTCTCTTCCCAGCGCAGTCCGAAAAGGCCTGCGCTGCGGGGCTTTTGCCACAGCCCGTACGAGCGACGCTCGTAGGTATCGTTCGTCGTCATCGTCATCGCGGAATGGTGCTCCTCCCGAGGTCGGGCGAGCGATTCGCCCAACGGTCACCGGCCACATCACCCATTGCCTGGTCCGCACGGTTCAGGCTGCTCGTCGCGGCGCGGGCCGCGCCGATCCGCCCCGCCGCCCGTGTCGCACCGGACGGTACTCCCGCCGCGCCGCCGGGCCCGGAGGCGCGCGGTGCCGCGCCACCGGCCGGTCCGCCGCCACCGCGCGGCGGGGTCGGGCGTGGTGCGCCGCCGCCGCGTCCGCCCGCGCCGCCGGGCGGGCGCGGCCCCGCGCCGCTGCCGCCGACGTAGCCGGGCGAGCCCGACGCCGCAGTGCCTTTGACGCCAACGGCCTTGGTGCCCATGGCGCCAAGGCCCGCGACGGCGAGCAGGGTGCCGCCGGTCGCGGTGAGACCGGAACCGCCGCTGCCGACGATGGCGACCGCGGGCGTGACCAACCGCATCAGCGCGGGCAGCACGAACGCGACGCTGCACAGCAGCACGATGGCGACCAGCATGCGTTGCGCCTGTTCACCATCCGGCAGGCCGTTGGTCGCACTCAGCGAATCCACATGGCCCGCAGTGGTGAACGCGATCATGTACACGATCGCGGCCACCGGTTTCCACAGCATGAACGCGATGATCCAGCCGATCAGCTTCTGGTAGGACTGTTTTCCGACGTTCATCCCGGACGCGGCCGCCGCCAGCGGCAGCACACCGGCCGCGATGATCAGCAGCCCCTGCCGGACGATGGCCAGCACGATCTGCGCGAGCGCGCCGAGCAGCCCGACGATCGCGATGATCAACACCAGGCCCGGCGAAAACGCCTGCAGCTTACTGGTTTTCACCATCAGCTCGGCCAGGTCCTTGGCGTTGCCGTTGGTCGAGTCGTTGATGATCCACTCGGAGAAGCGATCCGAGGCCTGGGTGCCCGCGACGATCACCGCGCCGAGCATCCAGGAACTGAACACCACCCTGGCGAACATCCGGAACGATTCGGCGGCCTCGTTCATCGTGGCCCCGCGTCTGGCCTCGGCCAGGCGCGCGCCGGACAGGATCACCGAGGCTATCAAGAGCAATATCTGTGCCTGATAGGTGTATTCGTTGATCTTGGTGAACAGCGAACCCGAGTCGCTGGCCGCCTCGTTGGGCACCTTCATCCAGAAGGTCAGCGCCAGGATGATGGCCTCGCCGAGGCCGTTCATCAGCGAGTCGACCACCTTGCCGAAGGTCGAGTCCCACGCCTTGTCCTTGACCGCGGTGGCCGCCTGCCCCGGATGCGAGGCGGCATTGCCCGCCTTGCACGCGGCCGAGGCCGCATCGCCGAGGGAGATGCCGGGCAGGCCGACATTGTCGAGCGTGTCGTGGATCTCGT
This sequence comes from Nocardia sp. NPDC046473, assembly GCF_040645995.1. Lineage (NCBI taxonomy): Bacteria > Bacillati > Actinomycetota > Actinomycetes > Mycobacteriales > Nocardiaceae > Nocardia > Nocardia sp. NPDC046473. Next base: position 1,118,242 of record NZ_JBEYZJ010000001.1, on the reverse strand, counting down.
TGCACGTCTCGTCGAAGCCGTACTGCTGTCCATAGGCGATGGTCGGCGTCGCCATCATCACCGTGAAGATGACGGCGAAGATCGTCAGTAGTCGCCTCACCATTGTCTGCACCCCTCGCTGCTCCGCAGGTCGGCCCTCAACTTTTGCTCGTGCCCTTCCGATCGTGCTCACCATTTCGTCCACCCGCCCAACGATTCGATGTACTCGGTTTGTGCGGTATTGGACGTCGAGGGCTTGAGTCGCCAGTCGCCCGCATCCCAGACCATGACCAGGCGGATCGCCGCCCACGACTGCTTGCCGTCGACCACCTGGCCGCGCGAGGCAAGCCGGACGATGGCCAGGTCGTCGGCGTAATCGTCGACCTTGAACGCGTCTGAGGCGACGAAGTATTTGGTGACCTTCTCCGGCTGCTGTTCGGGCAGCTTGTCGCTCGACAACGCCTTGTCGTACGCGGCGATCTGCTGGGCCGACACGCGCACCTGCGTCACGTACAGGTCGCGGTCGGCGGGCCGGGCGTTGAGCCGATAGGTGATCTGCGCCGCGGCCAGCACCGCGCCCTGCGGTGTGTGCGAATAGCCAACGGCCAGACCGTCTTCGATGCGTGCGGGCCCGTCCGAGGTGGAGAACGGCACCGAGGCGCCGTAGACCCGCTGCCAGCCGTGCGGTGTGGTGGTGCCCTCCGGCGCCGCGGTCAGCCAGTCGCCGTCGGAGGCCTTGCGCTGCCGCGACGGATCCTGCGGAAGCGGTTGTCCGGCAGCATTGTTCGGCACATCGACACGCCTGCCGAGGATATCGACCTCGGGAGCGGCGAAGCCGGTACCACCGGCCGAGCTGGCGGGCGCGGGCGCGCCGGTCGCGGGGCTACCGTCGTCGCGGGTGATGTAGACGACGATTCCGACGATCACGATGAGCGCCAGCACCGCTGCGGACGCGACGGCACCGAAGGAGACGCGATCACGCGCGTAAGACTCCTTCTCACTCATGACTCCGCCTCGCTAACGCTCGGCTCCGGCACGAGCGAAGCACGCTGCGACATGGTTCGCTCGCTGCGCTCACTCACTTCGGCGCCTCCAATTTCACTGTGTCATCAGGTATTACGTCGATAGATTCGATCGGTCTAGCGGTCGAGCCCGGATCGGGCAGCCGTAACCGCCAGTCCTGGCCGAACCATTCGACGGTGGTGTGGTTCACCGCCTTCGAGCTGTCCGAGTACTCGGTGTGTACGTCGATGGTGCTGCGCTGGTCGGTGTATCCGGTGACCTTGTAGCCGAGCACGCGCGGCGCATAGTCGGGCGTGGCCGGTCCGGTGATGGACAGCTGGATCCGATTCACCGCCCACTCGTCCTTCGCGGCGCCCGGAACCACTTCCTGCGCAGCGACTTTCGCCCACTGACTGTCGGTGGCCACCGCCAAGCGCACCGCATGGGTGATCGCCGCGACCCCGGCCCCGCGCGGCGAATGCTCGAAACCCGTTGCGGCGCCGTCGGCCTCCGACTTGGGCCCCTGGTCGGTATGCGGCAGCGGCACGCCCTGGAACGGCTGCCACCGCAGACCGGTCGGCGCCGCCGACAGGTCGGGTCCGGAGCGGTCGTCGCCACCGCCGCAGCCGACCGCCGCGATCAGCAACACCGCGCCGAACGCCCCCGCTGTCCCCCTTCGCTCGCTCATGTCGGCAAGAAAGCCAGCGCGATTCCCGACGCTGTGCTCGCCACTATCGCCCCGAGCAGGCTCATCAGCACCCCGTGCGAGGCGTCGTTCATCGCGAGGTCGCTGCGGAAGGCGATCCACAGCTTGCCCGCGGAGACGATCATCCACGCCAGACACACCAGCAGGACGAACCACAGCAGCCAGTTGAGCAGCTGCATCAGCGGTTGGAGTACCTCGGGGGGCATCTGTTTGTAGGCCAGCAGCTCGGCTGCCGACGCGCGCACGGTAGATATGTCGGACATCAGGTTCCAATAACGGCGTTCATGATGGTGCCGGCGCTGGTCGCGACGACGCCGCCGATCATGGCGCCGGCCACCATCTTCGGCGACTCGAGTCCGCCACCCGTCCACTTCTCCCACGCGAACTTGCCGCCCGCGTAGGTGATTCCGCAGATGCCGGACAGCAGCACGAACCAGGTGAGGTAGCGCACCAGCTGCAGGATCTTCTCCGAGCCGGGCGGCGCCTCGGGCGTCGGGTTACCGACCTGCGCGAGTACGGTGCCGTACGTGTCCTGCACGGCGAGGAGAATCATGCTCATCGGGTGCCTTTCTCGAAAGTAGTTGAGTCGTCGCCGATTCGATGCATACGTTCACTGATCGGGTGGCTTTCTACTGGCCCGGTCCTGCGCCGGATCGTCGAGTTGGGCCTCCTCCAGTGCCGTTCGAGCCGCCGCGACAATGTCGGCGCCGAGCTCCCTGACATCGAGCGGTACCTCCTCCAAGGGGTCGATCTTGCGTTTCTTCGGTGGCAGTGCGTCACCGGGCGCCCATACCGGCAGTTTCTCCGGTTCTACCAGCGTCCATTCCTCATACCACGGGACCTGCCATAGCTGGCCGGCCAGCGAGCCGACCACGTCGCGGTAGCGGCGGATCTCAGGGGGCAGCCGACCCGGTCGCGCGGCGACGGTGATCAGACCGAGCACCTCGCAGGACCCGGCGAAGCCCGAATGATGTTGGCGCAGTAGGTCATGCGCGCGGGTGAGGCCCGCGATGGTCTCTCTGGCCACCAGCACGACGAAGGGAGACTCGCGGTCGAAGACGCCGGGCCAGCGGCGGCCCGAATCCGCCGCGGGCGCAAGCACATGCGCGAGGCTACTGGCTCCGGCACCGCCGTGCACGCCCATGATCCACACCAGCGGTGCCCGGCCGACCCCGGGCACCGGACGGTCCCAGATCGGCGCGCGGCGCGACTCCGGCGGTGCGACCACGCCTGCGGGTGCGGATTCGGTCTGACGTCGAAACTTCATAGCGGCCGTCATGATGCCACCCCGGCCAGCAGGCGCCCATAAGCCCGGCGCGTATCGAGGGCCAATGACGCGTGCCGAACCAGTTCGCCCCTGGCCAGGTGCGGGTCGTAGGGAATCTCTCTGATATCGCGGACCCAGCCGGACAGGTGCTCGCGCAAATGCTCGGCTACGCCCGATTCGGTGCCCGGATGCTGGTGCGAGACAACGATTGTGGTGTCGCCGACGATGCCGCCGCCCTGCCCCTCGGTCGAGTCGCCGAACTGGTCGTCGAGCCATTCCAGGGTGACCCGCAACCGGTTCGCAGCGTCGGCGCGAGCCGGAATGGCAAGTACCAGAGCAACATCCGCGTCGTCGAGCAGCGGACGCAGCTGCCGTCCGGCAATCGGGCTGCCGCCGTCGTAGACCGCGGTGAAGCCGGAGTCGTACACCGCGCGCGCCACCGTGAGATAGGTCGCACGCCGACGTAGCGGCGCGGAATCGCGCCACAGTAAACCGATTCCGGAGGTCGCGCGCGACAGGCATTCCTTCAGCGGCGCCGGTTCGTCGTCGCCGCGCCCGTACAGCCACGATTGCAGGCTGATCGGGTGCAGGTGTTCGTCCGCGCCGCGCAGCGCGAGGTCGCTGCCCGCCGCGGTCGCGTCCACCGCCACCGTCGGGGTGCCTGCCATGCCGAGCTCGCCCGCGATACCCAGTGCCGTCGTGGTGGTTCCCGCACCACCGCAGCCGCCGACCACCAGGATGGGGCGCTGCAAAGGTTGTTCCGCACCGGAACCGCCGCCCTTGCCGCGCCGCAACCGCACCACCGGAGCCTTGGAGCGCACGGGCCGGCTCGACGGTTCACCCTGATCGGGCGCCTCGTCGAGCCAGCGGCTCCAGTCCTCTCCCATCGCTTCCTGCTCTCCTCTATCCGGCCGCGATACCCGTGATCAGGGTGCGACCGTCGACCACCGCGGTGGTGACCGTCTGCTTGTTGTACGTGGCGGGCACGCCGCCGGGGCGGTACTCGGTGACCTCCACCGAGTACCGGTTGTCCGAGAGGGTCACGATCCGCACGCAGTGCGTGGTGCCCACGGGAATGGTGTCGATGCCGCGCTGGATGGTCGGCGCGGGCGAGACGGTGGCGTCCGGTGCGACGACCTGCCGGACCTGCTCGCCGGAGCGCTCGACGTAGTAGGCGTACTGGAACGCCAGGATCGCGTCGGGACCCGTTGCGGTACTGCCCATTTCGGCACCGCGCACAATCGACGCGGTGCGCTCGGTCGGGCAGGCGCCGGACCCGCGCGGCGTGGTGACCCCGGCCTGCGACTTGCCGCGCAGGCTGTCGGTGCTCACGCCGGCCTGCAGGCTGCCCGCGGTGAACTGCACCGAGGCCGAGGAGGCGGGCAGTCGCGGCGACGCGGCGCGACCGCTGGAGGAGTGCAGCAGGAACAGCACGCCCGCGGCCGCGGCGCCGAGTAACAGCACCGCGATGACCAGCACGACGAACACCCGGCCGCGCCGGGAACGCCGGGCGCGCGCCTCCAGACGCAAGGCGCTGGACGAGCGCGGTCGCGGCTCGTCCAGCGGGTCGTCGTAGTCATCGTCGTCGTCGGGCCAGGGGAAACGCACCAGGTCGGCGTCGCGCGGGGTGTACTCGTCGTCGGGGCCGGGAGCCCGGCCCACCCAGTCCGACCAGCCGCCGGTGAATTCGCTGCGCTGCGCCGAGAGGTCCGCGGGAACCTCGGGCTGCGGCTCGTCGCGAATGTAGTGCGGATACCGGGCCGGGCCGTCTTCGTCCACGTGCACCGAATTCGCGGCGGGCGGCACCGGGGCCGTCTCCGGCTCCAGCGCGGCATACCACCGGGACAGTTCTTTGTACGACTTCAACATTCCCCCATTCCCGCTGCGCGAGGCACATAGCTCATCGTCGGACCCTCTCGGCGATCAGTTCGTGGAGAACGGGTAGGTGTTGGGTGTGCCGGGTCGATCGGTGGGCGGAATCGACGTCGCGCCGCCGGATGAGGCGCCGTCGGCTCCTGTCCCGAACGGAAATTGTCCCGTACCGGACACATTCGGCGTAGCAGGCGCGCCGGATTGCGGACCGAAGAATCCCGTCGGCGGCTTGTCCGCGCCACCCTGCGGCCTGGCGTTCGCACCGAATTTACCGGCGATATCGTGGGCTACCGCAGCGAACCAGTCGGCGACGAAGGCGGTCGGCGCGTCGCCGTTGGCGGCGACCGTCGCGGTGTTGTACGCGCCGTGCCGCTGGACGGTGTCCCAATACCGCACCCAGGTGGCGGTATTGAGCAGCTCGCTGTTGTCGGTGATGTTCTGTACGACCGCGTCGAACGCCTGGGTGACCAAGCGGGCGCCGGTGGTCGGCGGCACGAGCTGGGCGACCGCGCCGACCAATTTGGTGCCGAGCGAGCGCAATGCGGCGGGCGGGTTCGACAATCCGGCGGTGGCCAGGTCGGCGATGGTCGCCGGGTTGATGACCGTCTTGACGACCGTGACGACCGCGTTCAGACCGATCATGCCGACCTTCAGCAGCGCCTGTAGCGCAGCGGGGAGGTCGAGCGGGGTGCGCGGGTCGGCGGCGTCGGCCAGGCGCTGGGAGATCGACTTCTTGGGCGAGATGGCCAGTGTCGCGAGCGAGTTGCCCTGCACGTCCTCGGTGGCGATCTTGGTTGCGGTCTTGATCGAGGTGTATGCGAGTGCCTGGGCGATGGAGGTCAGCGAGGCGATCGGGTCGCCGCCGCTCAGCTTGGACTGGCCGACAACATTGGTGACGGCCTTGAGGATCGGCGCGCCCTGCGGTGCGTCGCAGGCGAGATCGCCCGCCGCGCAGAAACTGGCCACGCGGCCGGTGAGGGCGCCGAAGTTGGCGGCCAGATCACGCTCCGGGCCGATACCGCCACCGGTGGCGGGCGCCTGCGGTAGCGCGGCGATGGCGGCGAGGTCGTCACCCTGGGTGCCGGGGGCCGGATCCGGGGACGCTTTGCCCGGCGAGCCGGGAAACAGTGGGGCGCCAGGGTTGCGGGTCGGGTCGGCGAACAGCGCTACCGCCGCGACCTTCTCGGCCGGGAGCACGCCTCGCCCCTGCCCGACCTCCTGCGCGAACATCGAGGCAACGTGTGCACCCTGCGAGTAACCGACCACCGCGAACCTGGTGTCCGCGCAGCGATCGGCGACGGCCTTGGCCATCGTCCGCAGCCGGGCCAGCCCGCCAGTTACCGATTCGGAGTAGGGCGCCGCACCACCCGGAGTCGCCCCGCCGAAGCCGGATTCGTATGGGACATAGGCCCGATCGACCAGTCCGGGCGCGGCGGCCTTGGCCAGCATCGGCCGGAAGACGGTGGACAGCATGCCGGTGTCGGTGGACGGCGCGGCATCGGGTGACGATTCGCCGGTGCCCTGAATTCCCAAGGCGTACAATGCCGGACACGCGCTGAGCGCGATGTTGGTCGAGGGGCCTGCGGGATTCGGCGGACCGGCCGCGGCGGTGCCCGCCGTAGCCACGGTCACGGCGAGTGCTGTCAGCACCCCCGCGACTCTTGCCGAACAATTAGTCATAGCGATCCGCAATCAATCCGTGTTGCCGCAGTTACCCTCAACGCCATGAAACGCAATAGACCGTAACAGATTCCGGCTATTGCTGGGGCATCGCCGAAAACTTTCCATGAACTGCCGAAACGGGTTTCACACATTCCCGCGTGCCGAGCAACATCGCCCGGCAACTTTCCGATGGTCCGAAAACGAGAGCAACCGCCTGGCGACCCGCCGGTCATCCGAATTCCGTAGCGGGACTCCATCTTCCGTTCGCCCGAGGGCGTCGGCATTCATGCAGATACCTCGACCGTCGCCGCCTGTTCGCCGAGAGGTTGCTATGGGCACAACAATTGACACGTCAAGGGGACTGGCCCGCGCTGGAGAATTTCAGGCGGCCGCGCGCATTCGCGCAATAAGTGCGCTAGGCGGCGGAGGTGACGCGGTAGACGTCGTAGACGCCTTCTACATTCCGGACCACATTCAACAGATGACCCAGGTGCTTCGGGTCGCCCATCTCGAAGGTGAACTTGCTGATCGCCACACGATCGCCGTGGGTGGCGACCGACGCGGACAGGATGTTCACCTTCTCGTCGGCCAGCACCTTCGTCACGTCGGACAACAGACGGGTGCGATCGAGCGCCTCGATCTGGATCGCGACCAGGAACACCGAGGACGGTGACGGCGCCCAGGACACCTCGATGATGCGTTCGGCCTGATCACGCAGCGATCCGGCATTGGTGCAGTCGGTGCGATGCACGCTGACCGCGCCACCGCGGGTCACGAAGCCCATGATCTCGTCACCGGGCACCGGGGTGCAGCACTTGGCCAGCTTGGCGACGGTGCCGGACGCGCCGGGGATCAGCACGCCCGCGTCGCCGGTGGTGCGCTGCCGGTTCGGCGTGGTGGACGGGGTGGACCGCTCGGCGAGCTCGTTCTCCACGTCACCGATGCCGCCGAGCTGCGCCATCAGGCGCTGCACCACGTGATGCGCGGAGACCTGATGTTCGCCGACCGCGGTGTAGAGGGTGGAGATGTCGGTGTAGTGCAGCTCGTGTGCGACGGCGGTCATCGCGTCGACGCTCATCAACCGCTGCAGCGGCAGGCCGACGCGGCGGACCTCCTTGGAGATCTGCTCCTTGCCGTTCTCGAGGGCTTCCTCGCGGCGCTCCTTGGCGAACCACTGACGGATCTTGGCCTTGGCGCGCGGCGAGACCACGAAGTTCTGCCAGTCCCGGCTTGGTCCGGCGTTCTGCGCCTTCGAGGTGAACACCTCGACGACCTCACCGTTCTCCAGCTGACGTTCCAGCGCGACCAGGCGGCCGTTCACCCGGGCGCCGATGCACTTGTGGCCGACCTCGGTGTGCACGGCGTAGGCGAAGTCGACCGGGGTCGACTTCTGCGGCAACGTGATCACGTCACCCTTCGGCGTGAACACGAAGATCTCCGGCGACTTCAGGTCGAAGCGCAGCGATTCCAGGAACTCGGCCGGGTCGGCCGCCTCCCGCTGCCAGTCGAGCAGCTGGCGCATCCACGCCATGTCGTCGACCTCGGTGGAGTCGTTCGAGTGCTTGCCGCGGGTTTCTTTGTAGCGCCAGTGCGCGGCGATGCCGAACTCGGCGGTGCGGTGCATGTCCTGGGTGCGGATCTGCACCTCCAGGGGCTTGCCGTCCGGGCCGACGACAGTCGTGTGCAGCGACTGGTAGACGCCGTAGCGCGGCTGGGCGATGTAGTCCTTGAACCGGCCCGCCATCGGCTGCCACAGCGAGTGCACGACGCCGACGGCCGCGTAGCAGTCGCGCACCTCGTCGCAGAGGATGCGGATGCCGACCAGGTCGTGGATGTCGTCGAAGTCCTTACCCTTGACGATCATCTTCTGGTAGATCGACCAGTAGTGCTTCGGCCGACCCTCGACGATCGCGTTGATCCGCGATGCCGCAAGGGTATTCACGATTTCCGCGCGCACCTTCGCCAGGTACGTGTCGCGCGACGGCGCCCGGTCGGCGACCAGCCGCACGATCTCGTCGTACTTCTTCGGGTGCAGGATCGCGAACGCGAGGTCCTCGAGCTCCCACTTGACCGTCGCCATGCCCAGCCGATGCGCAAGGGGCGCAATGACTTCGAGGGTTTCCTTAGCCTTCTTCGCCTGCTTCTCCGGCGGCAGGAAGCGCATGGTGCGCATGTTGTGCAGCCGGTCGGCGACCTTGATCACCAGCACGCGCGGGTCCCGCGCCATCGCGATGATCATCTTGCGGATGGTCTCGGCCTCGGCGGCCGCGCCGAGGTTGACCTTGTCCAGCTTGGTCACGCCGTCGACCAGGTGCGCGACCTCGGGGCCGAAGTCGAGGGTGAGCTGTTCGAGCGAATAGCCGGTGTCCTCGACGGTGTCGTGCAGCAGCGCCGCCACCAGCGTGGTGGTGTCCATGCCGAGCTCGGCCAGGATGTTGGCCACGGCGAGCGGATGGGTGATGTACGGGTCGCCGGACTTGCGGAACTGGTGCTTGTGCCGCTCGTCGGCGACGTCGAACGCGCGCTGCAGCAGCGTCAGGTTCGCCTTCGGATACAGCTCGCGGTGCACGCTGGCCAGCGGCTCGAGCACCGGCTTGACCGCGGCGATACCGCGCTGACCGGTCATCCGGCGGGCGAGACGGGCGCGCACGCGGCGCGACGCGGAGGTCGGCACGGCGGCGGAGGTGCCCGGCTGCCGGGCGGGCGTAGTCGCAGGTGGGGTGGCCGCAGTGCCGTTGCTCGGCTGCTCTCCCCCGGTGGCGGCACCATTCGACTGCGGGGCGTCGTCCGATTGCTCGACATTCGCCTCGCCCAAGTGCTGAGTCATGCCACCACCTCTCAGTGCCCGATTGCGGCGCTCACGGTTCCTTCGTGGGTACGCAGGCAACCGCCTCCGGGCCTGTCATTCGCGCCGCGTGCGTCGATCGAACCACCCTATCCGACCGCCGCAACCGCCCAGACCACCACTTTAGTCCCGGCCGCGCGCTGACGTCCGGCACGCGGTGGCGGTAGGCGTCATGCGGGTGTTCCTGCCGGGATGGCGCTGGATTCGCTGGGGCTTTTCGTGGCGTAGGAGAAAGCGTACATATCAGACGGCGACGTGGTGGCGTTGCGGCCTGATGTGGGGCTAGCGAATGGTGGACGGGCTCGCAGGCTCCCGGTTGATCATGGACTGGCCGTCGAAGTCGGGGCTGGCCGGGACGCGCAGAAGGTCGACCACGGTGGGCGTGATGTCGACGAGGGTGTAGCGGGAGGTGGTGTCGCCCGCAGTGAAGTCGGGGCCGCGGGCGATGACGAAATTGGTTGTCTCGTCCGGGGATTGGCCGCCGTGGCCGCCCTTGGGCCGGTGGCCGTGATCAGCGGTGACCAGGATGGTCCAGTGCTCGGCGGGGTTGACCTCGGCACGGGCGTCGACGGCGGCGGCGATGCGGCCGACCTGTTCGTCGATGCGGCGGACGGCGTCGAGGTATTCGTCGGAGGCAGCGCCATCGCTGTGACCTGCGTGATCGACCTGGTCGAGGTGAGTGAAGAGGAAGTCGGGGGCGAACTTCGTGATCGCGTTGACCACGTCGGTGGTGGTGGCCGCGTCGGTCTTGGACTCATCCGGGTCGTCGGGGACCGGGGCGGTGGAGACCACCACATCGGCGCGGGGATCGCCGCTGCCCGACATGGTGGCGATCTGATCCCAGGTGGCGATCGAGTGCGTCTTGAGGGCCGGGTCGGCGCGCTCGAGCTGGGTGAAGACGGTCGGGTACTTCGCGAACGGCGCGGCGGTGAAGTTGTTGTCCTTGATGCCGTGCTTGCGATCCCACACGCCGGTCAGCACGGTAGCCCAGGACGGGCCGGAGATGGTGATGTGCGGCGCGATCGAGGAGCGGCTGAGCAGGCCTTCGGCGCTGAGCCGCAACAGGTTCGGCGCGCGCACCTGCAAGACCTTGTCGTACATCAGCCCGTCGAGCCCGATCAGGACCACCTTGTCGACGGGTGCGACGGCCTGCGCCCCACCTGCGGCCACGGTCATGGGAAGGACGGTAACAGCCAGCACGGCAAGCGCTTTCGCCCAAAGCCCGCTCATGCTCGCGGCCCTTCGATCCGGTCCGGCCGTTCGACAACGCCCTCATCGCGCTGCCATCCGCCGGGCCGAGGATTCGCTCGCTTGCCGCGCTCGCTCATAGTCCGAACCATGCGGGGCGAGCCGACCCGCTGGATAGCCTGCCGCGGCACTGTTCATTGACGTTTCATCGGTCTCGCCATCGCGCGTTGCCTCGCTGAACACCGACTGAACTCTCGATAGCCACAAGCTATGCTCCCAGCTCACGGGCGGGTAGCGAGCGGGTGAACGTCAGATTGCGGTTGACACCGCGCCGACGATGTGGCTGGCTGACGCCATGCCTGCCGATTCCGCGCAGCGGGGTATCCGGATCGCTGCCGTCGCCGATACGCACCTGCGACCCGCCGTGGCCGGCCGATTCCGCCCCGACTTCCGGCGCCTGGCCGAGCACGCCGACGTGCTCCTGCTGGCGGGCGACCTCACCGAGAGCGGCACTCACGCCGAAGCCGACCTGCTCTGCGCCGAAATCGCCGACCTCCCAGTGCCGGTCGTCGCCGTGCTCGGCAACCACGACCACGACCACAAACTCGGCTTCCGAATCTCCGCCCAGCTCACCGACATCGGCGTGCACATGCTCGAAGGAACCGCGATCACGCTGGAGCTCAACGGGATTCGAGTCGGCATCGCGGGCGTGATGGGCGGCAGCGGCGGCTTTCCCGACTATCCGGGCACCCCAGACGAAGGCACCGAAGAACACAAGGCCCGCATGCGCCGCGGCCCCCTCGACGGTCTACTACTGCGCCAGGCCCTCGACACCCTGGACACCGACCTCCGCATCGCCCTGATGCACTTCTCCCCCGTCGTCGACACCCTCGTCGGCGAGCCACCCAAGATCTACCCCGGCCTCGGCTGCCACGCCCTCGCCGAAGCCATCGATGCCGGCCACGCAACCCTCGCCCTACACGGACACGCCCACAACGGCACCGAAATCGGTTGCACCGCAGGCGGAGTCCCAGTCCGCAACGTGTCGCACACAGTAATCGGCCGCGCCTACGCCAGCTACGACGTCACGCCAGCGGTCGCGCCGAAACCCTGACCACCACATCCGACGACGCACATTGGCACTGATCACCCCCGTCGGCACCACCGCGCACATTTATCGCTTGCCGCACACGATGCCGTCTGCCGCACACACTCACACGGACCTGAACTCATCACCCACATCAACACCGCCGCGCACGTTATTACTCGCAGCGCACGATTCCGCAGGCTGCGCACGAAATCACTGGCAATTCCGCACGCGGCCCGCAAACTCATGCGCGGCACCCCCGCCGAACGCCCGGCCAGCAATGGTCACGAGTTCGCTGCGACCCGCGACGCAGCGGTCGGCGCGCTCGTTCTTGCTCGCCGCGCACGAAATCGCCGGCAATTCCGTGCGCGCGAAGCCAGCACGTGAGCGACGCTGACACGGCGGGCGATCGCCGACCGCTCCCACTGCTGTTCGCTCTGACCGCAGCACACTGCGACGTCGGCGCGCTTATTTTTGTTCGCCGCGCACGAAATTGTCGGCGATCGGGTGCGCACGAAGCCAGTTCGCGCGCAGCAGGCTGACCACAGCGGGCAATCCCTGGAGCTGCGCGCTGGCGCTCCCTACTGCAGCTCGCCCTGACTGCAGTCGACGACACCCGACGTCGGCGCGCTCGTTCTTGCTCGCCGCGCACGAAATCGCCGGCAATTCCGTGCGCGCGAAGCCAGTTCGCGCGCAGCAGGCTGACCGCAGCGGGCAATCGCTGGAGCTGCGTGCTGGCGCTCCCAGCTGCAGCTCGCCCTGACTGCAGTCGACGACACCCGACATCGGCGCGCTTGTTCTTGCTCGCTGCGTACGAAGTTGTCGGCGATTATGTGCGCGCGAGACTGGTTCGCGCGCGGCGCGTTGATGCAGGCGGGAGATCGCTGCCTCGGCCGGGCTGTCGCGTCCGGTGGGGTGCACGGTGGTCGGTAAGTTCGCTTCATGACCGTCGTCCGTTCGCTGCTGCTGTTCGCGTTGGCTGCTGTCGCTGAGATCGGTGGGGCGTGGTTGGTGTGGCAAGGGTGGCGGGAGCAGCGCGGGGTTCTTTGGATTGCGGCGGGGGTTGTTGCGCTGGGGGCTTATGGGTTTGTCGCGACGTTTCAACCCGATCCGAACTTTGGTCGGATCCTCGCTGCGTACGGCGGTGTCTTCGTCGCGGGGTCGCTTGCTTGGGGCATGCTCGTCGACAAGTTTCACCCCGACCGCTGGGACTTCCTCGGTGCGGCCATCTGCCTCGTCGGCGTCGCCATCATCATGTACGCGCCGCGGCGTTGACTCGCGGAGCACATCCTGGCTCCAACCGTACGAGCGACGACGAATGCTGCTCGCGCACCGCATCTTTCGATCGACTTCGCCGGTGCCCGCCGGGTAGTCTCCGCGATAGCGTTCTGCCACATGACTTTCGGGGCACGCAATCGGGATGGCTGCGGAGGTTTCCGGCGTTACCTTCAGACGACCGGTCAGCAAGACAGATCTCGCGAGGAGCCATCGTGGCACAGGACATCCAGCCCATCACCGACACCCAGCACAATGCGGCGGCCGCCTTCCGGGCGCTGCACGAGCAAGGACTATTCGTGCTGCCGAACGCCTGGGACGCGGCCAGCGCCGCGGTGATCGCGGGAACGGGCGCACCGGCCATCGCGACGACCAGTGCCGCCGTCGCTTGGTCGCTCGGCACCGGCGACGGTCAGCAACTCACCAGGGATGACGCGATCGGCGTCATCCGCAGGATCGCCGCCGTCGTCGACGTCCCGGTGACCGCCGATATCGAGGGCGGCTACGGACCCACTCCCGAGGATGTCGCGACCACTGTCGTCGCCGCCATCGCGGCCGGTGCCGTCGGCGTGAACCTGGAGGATTCGACGGCCCCCGGCGGCCCGCTGTTCGACACCGCCGCCCAGTCCGACCGACTGCGCGCGGCCCGCGACGCCGCCAAGCAGGCCGGCCTGCCGGAACTCGTGATCAACGCTCGAACCGACGTCTACCTGTTCGGCATCGGCGCCCCGGAAACCCGCTTCGACGAGGTCCTCACCAGGGCCGCCGCCTACGCCGCAGCCGGCGCTGACAGCTTCTTCGTCCCCGGCCTGCTCGACCTGCCCACACTGACCGACCTGGTCGCCAAGTCCCCGCTGCCGATCAACGTAATGGCCGGCGCCGGAGCACCTTCCATCGCCGACCTCGCAGCAACAGGCGTACGCCGAGTCAGCGTCGGCTCGGCAATAGCCCAGGCCGCCTACAAACTGGCCGAAACCGCAACCGCCGAACTCCTCGAGCACGGCACCTACACAGCACTGGAGAACGCTGTCGATTTCGGCGCCATCCAATCCCTGCTGAGCCGCTGACGCCCGGCCAGCTAGACCGACGCACGCCTCTATGATTTCCGGCACCGAAACTCGCATGCGATGCCCGGTGCCGGAAATCAAGAAGGGTACGGCGGGATGTCGAAGGTGGACCAGAGTCGATCGGCTCGTGTGCACCATGGAGGACGTGCAGCACAAGATCGCCCACGGCGGAAACACCTTGGTCCCTGCGATACTCGCCTTGGCGGCCGCGGGCTTCCGGATGACCGAACAGGGCGCGTTGCTGGTAGCCACCGGTACCTATGTCGCGGATGATCCGGTGGCGCTGGTCGGCCTAGTAAAGCTGGTCGAATTGCGGGGCTGGTCGTGGCAGGCCAACGACGAAGAGGTCGACACCAGATTGGCGCGGTTCAGGTGGACCGGATGATCCGATCGGGAGACACGGCCTAGTCGTCGCCGAAGGCCCACACTGCGGCGGGGCGGCCGGTGGCTTTCACGCGGCGACGTTCGGTGGTGCGGGCCAGGCCGGGGAGGGCGGCGAGGGTTCGGTTGAGGTTGCCGGGGTCGGGGCGGGTGCCGGATAGGGCGGTGGTGGCTGCTACAGCTCTGGTGGCGGGGAATTCGTTGCCGAGGAGGGCCTGGGTGAAGGGCAGGTCCTTCCATAGGAGGCCGGTCAGCAGGCTGCGGGATGCGTCGATTATGCGGTTGTGGTCGAACGCGAGCTCGGGGACCTCGTCGAAGTCGATCCATTGTGCGGGGCCCTCGTGTGGGCCGACCACTGCCCACATCGCGATCGACAGGGTCGGGCCGCGTGGGTCGCGGTTCGGTTCGTCGAAGGTCACCAGCTGTCCGACCGCACCGATTGCGGCTTCGGGGACTCCGAGTTTCGTGTGCACCGCCCGTCGCGCGGCTCCGACCAGTCGCTCGCCGCGACCGAGCAACACACCGGGTAGCGCCAACTGCCCGGTGAACGGCGCCATCGCGCGCGGCGCGATCCCCACGCTCACCCCGGCGTCGTCGGCCCAGAACCGCAACGCCACCACATCCACTGAAACAACGGACTGCTCCACGCCTGCCAATCCTGCCGCACCGCACCACCGCTCCGGCCTACCGGCACCCGGCCTGCCGCACTGAATCCCGAGCGGCACCGCATCGCCCCATCGTTGGCCGGGCGTCGAACGGGAGATCACGGAGCCGGGCGTCGAACCGGAGATCATGGAGCCGCGCACCGACACTCGACGCCGCCACGTCCTGTTCGCGAGCGGTACTGCGCGGTGCTCGGCGGCAGTTTCGGTATCACCAGGGACCCGCGCCCTCTCGGGATCGCAGCGGCAACAAGGTCCGAGAGGCAGCGCGGATCCCGCGAGAGCGGATTCTCCATCGTCCGGCGAGTGGCCACCTGCCGCGGCGATAGCGGCTCTTGTCGGTATCACCAGAGATCTGCACCTTCTCTCGGGACTTGCACTCGCTATAGGGCCCTAGAGGCAGTGCAAATCCCGAGAGAAGGTGCAGATCCTGCCTGCTGGCGTGGGCGCATACCGGGATCACGCCGCGGCGACGGTTGCTGTGGTCGGTGTGCGGTGGGTTCGGGTGGGGCCGTTCGAGGTCAGGACTACGGGGACGTCGAGTGTTTGTGCCAGCCAGGGCAGCACGTCGTCCGGTATTTCGGTGAGTACCGGGTGGGCGGTGGCCAGGAAGTCGGTGAGGTGTTGTTGGTGGGTGAGGTCTTGCCAGGTGCCTGGTGGGAGGTGAGCGATCGGGCCGTCGGCGGTGGCGTATTCCGTTGCCGCGTAACGGGTTCCCTGGGTGTCCAGGTGGGTCAGGGCGAGCCCGTCTACGCCGCCGGATACCGCGATGGCGTAACGCAGCAGGATCGGGTCGAGGTGGCCTAGGCGGAATTCGCCTTGGTAGCGGCCGGTGGTGTTGTGTGGCTCGGGGAAGTCGAGCGCGCGGTCCTCGGTGGGCAGTGGGCCTGCGCCGTGGCGAGTCATGTAGGTGCGGCTGACGCCGAGAACGTAACCGGCGGAGCCGATTTCGGACAGCATGGCGCGAGCATTGCGTGGTTCTACGGTGGACCAGGTGGTGTGTGGATGGAACCCACGCCATTCGTCCAAGAGCACGCCTTGGGCACCTTCGAACACCAGTCGACCGCGTCGAGCGAAGTGGGCGAGTTGTTCGCCGCCGACGATGCGGACGGCGGCGGCGAACTCCTGATACATATCGACCAGGGTGTCGATCGGCTCGTAACGATGTTCACTCGGGGCGATCAGCGCACCGTAGTGCGCGGCGAGCGCCTGGAGTTTGTCGCGAAGAACCCTGGGGCGCAAGCAATCCGAGACGGTCGGCGCATCGTGGTCCAGTGCGTAGGCCGCGGTTTCGCCGATCCCCCGTCCACACGAACCGTGCCGCGAGGAACCCCTCGCGTCCTCGCGGGCACGGTTGGCGGCGATGTGGATCGGCGTGGTGAGCAGCGCCCGGCCGTCGATGTACAACAGCGCCAACGGATCCGGTACACCAAGGGTTGCCAACTGCCGTGCCTCCCCGGCCAGCGCGATCGGCTCGACCAGCACGTGTTGCGACAGCAACGTCGGCACACCGGAGAAGGTCCCGGACCCGAACTGCGCGAACGTGTGATGCCGCCCCTCGGCGATCACATTGTGCGCAGCCTGCGCTCCCCCGTTGAACCGCACCACGGCCGAAACATCGAGCCCCGCCTCCGCAGAGCACAACCAATCGACCGTCGCCCCTTTCCCGGCATCGCCGAAACCGAGGTCGACCACCACAACGTGCGACCGAAACATGTTGCACTCCTTCCTATCTCGTCAGATGTCACCAATCCCGAGCTGGTAGTCGCCGCACGGCAACAGATCACTCGCACCACGGCGATCCGGCAAGTGCCGCCGCGACCCGGTCGCACACCGCCCATCTCACCCACCACCACCTATCGCATCCCGAACCGGTGGCCCCGCACGACAACCGACCGGCCCGCACCACCACGACCCGGCAAGTGCTGCCGCGACCCGGTCGCACACTTCCCATCTCGCCCACCACCACCTATCGCGAGCCGAACCGGTGGCCCCCGCACGACAACCGACCGCCCGCAGCGACGCGATCCGATAGGTGCTACTCCGGTTGACCTCAGGAACCGACTGGCCACGTCAGCGACGTCCGCTGGGCAGCGCCCGCATTCGAGGCCCCTTGGCCGCCAACGCCTTACCGACGGCCGCAGCCTCGGCCACCGACCCTACGTCGCGCAGATCCGCGAGCCCGGCGTCCACGTCGACTCGCCCTTCCGCCAATCCGATTGTCAGCGCGATGAGTTCGCACACCGCCGCCGGATCGTCGAGCTTCAGAAAGCTCTGGCCGAGCAATCCCCGCCAGTGCTCGGCGATCTCCGGATCGTCGTAGTAGTTCGACTGATTCGGCAGGATGTAGTAGATGTGCCAGCGCTCGGCGAGCTCGCGGTAGATGGATTCCACCGAAACATCGCGCCGCACACTGTCACCGATGACGCTGCGGATGTGCCGCGAGGCCAGTTTCGGCTTGTTCAGCTCGTCGCCGATCAGGAACAGGTAGCCTTTCTTGCCGCGCTTCTCCCAGGCGTCGGTGACGATGTGGGTGGCCATGAAATATCCGGCCAGTTCATAACTTTCGGACTTCTGCCCGCCACCGCCGCCCTCCAGCAGGATCGCGCGCAACTGCTCGTCCATCCGGTTGTCGGACTCGAACTGCCCGACCTGCAACGGAACTCGGTCGGTGTCGGCATCGCCGATGGCGCCGAACAGGATCTGCGGGTCGTCCGCGTATCCCTTGCGCTGCAGCAGTCCGTGCAGCTTGCCGAGCTTGCTCTGCATGATCCGCGGCACCCGCCCCATCGACCCGGTGACGTCGAACAACACCGCGATGGGCAGCGAATTTCCGTGGTCGGCCGAATCCCGGCATTCCCGCACGGTGACGCCGAGCGGGTCCAGGGTCGGGTGCGCCTGCCAGTCCAGGTATGGCACAGAACGCATTTCGGCGGTGTATCCGAAGTCGTCGAGGCCCCGGCTGGCGCGGAAGGTCTTGGCCGCCCGGTAGGCGGTGTCATCCCAATTTCCGTATCCCATGTGATCACTTCCTCTCGTGAAGCTAGTTTTAGTGTAAGCGACTAAAACTACGGGCGTCAAGGAATCCCCTCGGTAAACCCGGTTCCCTGGCAAGATCGGGAGGGTGGATCTCCTACAGCACAATCCGACCGAAGGTATCTACGCCGCCGCCGACGACTACGTGCACGCCATGGAGGTCCGAGGTGCCCAACGACTGCTATTCGTCTCTGGCACAATGGGTCTCGATCCGGACGGCAAGCCGGCCGAGACGCTCACCGAGCAACTCGAACTGATCTGGTCGAACCTGCGCGCCATCCTCGCCTCGGCCGACATGACCGTCGACAACATCGTCCGCCTCACCAGCTACCTGCGTGACGCCTCCGACGCCGAGGCCAACGCCGCCGCCCGGGTCGCGGCGCTGGGCGGACGGGCCGTCCCGACGACGGCGATCGTGGTGCAGACCCTCGACAACGACTGGCTGGTCGAAGTCGAGATCGTCGCCGCGGGGTGAGCTCGCCCAGAAAATCGCAGGCTCCTGACGGTAGTGGCGGTTTAGGATCGCCGCCATGGACGACATCGCCAGGAAGCCGACCGTGCTCGCCGTCGAGGCCGCCCTGCGCGCGGCCGGCGTGACGCCGCGGGTGCGGGTACTGCCGGCGACCGCCCCGACCGCGGCCGCCGCGGCCGAACAGCTCGGCTGCTCCGTCGCCGCGATCGCCAACAGCCTCATCTTCGATGCCGCGGGCGCGCCGCTGCTGGTACTCACCAGCGGCGCGCACCGGGTGGATACCGGCAAGGTCGCCGCGCACCTCGGCATCGCCGAGTTGTCGCGTGCCAGCGCTGAATTCGTCCGGGCACACACCGGCCAGGCGATCGGCGGGGTGGCTCCGCTGGGGCATCCCACGCCGATCAGGACATTGATCGATAAAACGCTGGCCGATCAGCCGGAGATCTGGGCCGCAGCCGGACACCCGCACACGGTCTTCTCGACCACCTTCCAGGAGCTGGTCGCGGCCACCCATGCCGAGGCCGTCTCGGTCAACTGACCGATCGGATGAGCGGAGAATCCCGCTCAACCCTCAGGTCGGCGCCACCATATGGTCGCCGACGAGCATCGTGCCTGGACCGCGGTGCCCGCCAGGACCTTGATGGAACCTCACGTTGTCCGCAGTCATCTCCGATCCACACTCCCGGCAAACCACCACTCCCGCAGTGACTTTCCCGCAGTCGTCGTGCACGACCAACGCAGGCGGCCCCTCGGGCCCGGCGAGCCAGGTGTCCCCCCAGGCCACCAGCATGGTCAGCACCGGATACAGATCGCGCCCCTTAGCGGTGAGCAGATACTCGTGCCGCACCGGATTCGACTGGTACACCCGGGTTTCCACGATGCCGTGCGCCTGTAGCGCGTCGAGCCGCGTGGCGAGCACATTGGACGCGATGCCGAGATCGCGTCGAAGGTCCTCGAACCGCGTCAACCCGACGAACAGGTCGCGCAGGATCAGCGGCGTCCACCGCTCCCCGATCGCGTCCAGCGTGCGCGCGATCGAGCAAACGATGTCGGACAGGGCGGCCTTGGGCATCCACCCAACCTAGTCCATTGCTTTTTGCAAGTGACTACGGCTAGGTTCGGTGCCATGCACACGGCAACCGATGAAGGGGCGACCGCGACCGACGCGGTCGCCAGGTTCTGCGCGGCGACCAAGGCCGCCGATTTCGACGCGATGATGGAAACGCTGACTCCCGACGCCGCGCTGACCTCACCGCTGTCGGGACGGATGGTGTTCCGCGGCAAAGACGACCTGCGGTTGCTACTGACCACCGTCTACGGCGGACTCTCCGACCTGCGATGGACCGAACAGATCGGTAACGGAACCCGGCGAGTGCTGCTGGCGGAGGCTGCGATCGGACCATTCGGGATGACCGAAGCCCTCGTGCTCGAACTCGCCGACGACGGCCGCATCCGCAAGCTGAACCCGCACCTGCGACCGTGGCTGACCCTCACCGCGCTCGCGGTATGGCTTGCTCCCGGCCTGATCAGGCACCCCGGCGTACTGCGAAGGGCCATGCGCCGCACGCCCGCACCGTAGACTGCGTGCATGGACCCGTTGCCGCGGATCCGCGCGATCTGCCTGGACCTACCGGAGTGCAGCGAACGGCTCAGCCACGGCTGCCCCACCTTCTTCGTGCGCTCGAAAACCTCGTTCGTCAAATACATCAACGGCGGTTACGACGAGCCGGGCCCGACCATCTGGTGCCCCGCCCCCGAGGGCGTGCAGGCCGAACTGGTCGACGCCGAACCCGAACGATTCTTCAGACCGCCATACGTCGGCCACAGCGGCTGGCTCGGCGTCCGACTGGACGTCGACCCCGACTGGACCGAGTTCGCCGAGATCATCCACGACGCCTTCCGCAAGGTAGCCCCGAAAAAGCTGGTGGCCGAACTCGACTGACGATCAGTTGCTCCCGCTGAACGCCACGCTCGCGCCGACGCCCATGATCATCAGCCCGCCGGTGCCGCCGATCGCCTCCAGCCGACGCGGTGAGCGCGCGAACCAGCTCCGCGCGGTGCCCGCGGCCATGGCCCATGCGGTGTCCGAAAATAGTTGGATGGTGATGGCGATCGCGCCGAGAGTCAGGAACTGCACAGGCAACGCACCGGCTTCCGGCGCGGCGAACTGCGGCAGCACGGCGGCGAAGAACACGATGGTCTTGGGATTGGTCGCGCCGACGACGAAACCCTGCCGGAGCATGCGCCCCGTCGACGGCTCGACGTCGGCCGATCGAAGTGCGAGCGTCAGCTTCTTGCGGTCCCGAATCGCCATGGCCCCCAGGTAGATCAGGTAACCAGCGCCGATGACCTTGACGATCGTCATCAGGATTGCGGAGGCGGCGAGAATCGCGCCGAGGCCGACCGCCACACCGATCACCGGAACGGCGGTACCCGCCATCGAGCCGAGCACCGACACCACTGCGGCACGACGGCCGTGCGCCAGCGCGCGACCGATCGCGAACAGGACATTCGGGCCGGGAATCACGATGATGACAAGCGCCGCAACGGCAAACGCTGCGGCGTGCGACAAGGGCACCATCTGCGCAGCGTAACGAACCTCACCGCGCGTCCGCTAGGAATAAGTTGCTATCGCACACCCCTTGATCAGGCGCACCGCAATCGCATGTGCGAGAGACCAAGGGGCGTGCGAATTTCCGCAGCCCACTAAAGATCCACAACCTCACTCAGCCCGTCGGACGTGAGCTCGACCCGCCTCGTCAGGCCGATGTCGTCGAGGAAGCGCGGATCATGACTGACCACGATCAGCGCACCCTCGAAACTGGCCAGCGCCTGGGTGAGGTGCTCGAGGCTGGGCAGGTCGAGGTTGTTGGTCGGCTCGTCGAGCAGCAACAACTTCGGGGCCGGGTCGGCGAGCAGCAGCATGGCCAGTGCCGCCCTGAGCCGTTCGCCGCCGGACAGCGCCGCAACCGCGATATCGGCGTCGGTGCCGCGAAACAGGAAGCGAGCCAACTGGGCTCGGATCTGTTCCGGCGACGCGTGTGGCGCCGTCGACGCGACGTTCTCGAACACCGACCGTTGCTCGTCGAAGATGTCGAGGCGTTGCGGCAGCATCCGCCACGGCACCTTCGGGCGCGCGGCCGAGATCCGGCGCAGCAGCGTGGTTTTGCCAACGCCGTTGCGTCCGGTCAACGCGATCCGCTCCGGCCCGCTGACTCGCAGCGAAACCGTTGGCCCACAGGCCAACTCCACCTCGTCCAGGTCGATCACGTCCTGGCCGGGATAGAGCCGCGTATCGGGCAGATCCACGCGGATCTCCCGATCGTCACGCAACAACTCCTCGGCCTGCTGGAGCTGGTCCTTGGCCGTCTCCAGCTTGCCGATGTGCTGGTTGCGCAGCTTGCCCGCCGACACCTGTGCCTGCCGTTTACGTTGGGCCATAATGATTTTCGGCTCTCGCTTGGTGTCCCACATCTTCTGCCCGTAGCGCATCCGGCGATCCAGCTTGATCCGCGTCTCGACGAGTTCGCGCGCCTGCTTCTTCACATCGCTGCGCGCGTCGCGGATCGCCGCCTGTGCCGCTTCCTGCTCGGCCTCGATGATCCGCTCGTACTCGCTGAAATTGCCGCCGAACATGCGCAGTTCGCCGTGTCGCAGCTCCGCGATGGTGCTCATTCGCTCCAGCAGCTCACGGTCGTGACTGACCGTCAGTACGGTGCCGGAGAATTGCGCGACCACCTCGTAAAGCCGTTCGCGGGCAAGCTGATCCAGGTTGTTCGTCGGCTCGTCCAGCAGCAGGATCTCCGGTTCGGCCAGCAGTTCGGCGACCAGTCCGAGCAGCGTCGTCTCGCCGCCGGAGAGGGTCTCCAGTCGGCGATCCAGCTGTTCGGCCGAGTCGGCGACGTAGTGCAGGCCGAGCCGCCCGAGCAGGGCGATCGCTCGTTCCTCGACGTCCCAGCGATTGCCGACGATGTCGAAGTCGGACTCCGCGGCGCTACCGGATTCGATGCGGTGCAAGGCTTTCCGGGTTTCCGCGATGCCGAGCACCGCGTCGACTCGTTGCCCTGCGGCGAGACCGAGGTCCTGCCGCAGGTAGCCGAGATGACCGGTGACCGTGATCGAACCACGGGCGGGAGTGAGCTCGCCGACAATGAGCCGCAGCAGCGTGGATTTGCCCGCGCCGTTGCGGCCGACCAGGCCGATGTGCCCGGGGCCGAGGCCGCCGTCGAGCCCTTCGAACACAGGTGTGCCGTCCGGCCAGGCGAAAGTGAGATCGGAAAATGACAGAATTGCCATGGTGACTCCAGAGGTTTCCTACGGGTACGCGGCGCGCGACTGCGGACCGCCCGAGTGGCTACCTCATGAGTTCAACTGCATGACTCCGATCAACGGGAACAAGACTCATCTAGATTAACCACACTTTCGCGGCGAATGCCAGTGATATTTGAATCACACCCGCTCACAGCCGCTTTTAGAGTCCCGGATCTACCCGGCCCCGATCACACCGGCGATCTCCGGGGTGAGCGGATAGGGCCGCTCGACCGGCAGCGCACGCGCGGCCGCCTCGAGTTTCCCGTCGGCCACCAGCTGCCCGATCCGCTGCGCCTGAGCGGTGATATCACGAATACCTGTGATCCACTGATCGACGTAAAGCCCCACCGCCGGACCGCCGAGTCCGACCTGCAGCGACCGATGCGCCAGCGGCCGGTGATGCAGGTCCCGCTCCGGATCCCATTGAATGCGAACAGGACTCACGCGTAGCCGCGCCATCCACACCTGCCGATCCGAATACATCTCCGGCACATAGTGACTCAGGCACGACTGCCGCAGCGCCCACTCGAATCCGGCGCGGGTGATCGACACCGCCAGCACCCGCTCCTGCCCCGGCTTGGTCGCCCATCCACAGCGATACATCATCCATAGGAAAGACGGCTTGATCCACGTCATCCGGTCCCGCTCGAACGGATCGACGAAAGTCCCTGCGGCGACGGCAGCCTCGGCGATGTCCGCCGGATAGGCTTGATAGACAACCACGGTCGCCGTGTCGTAGTCAGCTCTGACCTGCCGCATCGGCGGCGCAACACTCACGCGCCAGATCCTTGCAGTCCGACCGCCGAACGCCAACGCAATCGGCCCTATCGGGACGACGCTCCGGAATCATTCCGAAACACAGCTCAGCCATTAGTGAAGGTGAGACTGGTCGCGTCGTAGCGGGTGCCCGCGATCTGCTCGGCCGGGGCGGCGGCCTCGATGGCGGCGAGATCCGCGGCGGACAGCTCGATGGCCAGGGCCGCGAGGTTCTCCTCCAGGTACCGCTGACGCCGGGTGCCGGGGATCGGCACCACGTCCTCGCCGCGGTGCTGCACCCAGGCCAGGGCGAGCTGACCGGCGGTGACGCCCTTCGCCTCGGCCAGTTCGTTCAGCTTCGCGACGATCGCCAGGTTCCGTTCCAGGTTGCCGTCGGCGAAACGCGGCTGGGTACGCCGCACGTCGTTCTCGGCCATGCCCTCGACCGAGTTGTATCGGCCGGTCAGGAAACCGCGCCCGAGCGGGGAGAACGGGACGAGACCGATGCCGAGCTCGCGGGCGACCGGGGCGATCTCCGCCTCCAGATCGCGGGTCCACACTGACCACTCGCTCTGCAATGCGGCGATCGGATGCACCGCGTGCGCCCGCCGCAGGGTTTGGGTACCGGCCTCGGATAGTCCGAGCTGCCGGACCTTTCCCGCCTGCACCAATTCGGCCATGGCGCCGACGGTCTCCTCGATCGGCACCTGCGGGTCGACGCGGTGCTGGTAGTAGAGGTCGATGTGGTCGACACCGAGCCTGCGCAGCGACGCGTCGCACGCCTGCCGCACGTATTCCGCGTCGCCGCGAATCCGCGTCGGTTCGCCCAGGCGGTTGGCGAAGCCGAACTTCGTGGCAAGAACCACCTCGTCGCGACGGCCTGCGATGGCGCGGCCGATCAGTTCCTCGTTGTGTCCGACGCCGTAGAAGTCGGAGGTGTCCAGCAGGGTGACGCCGAGGTCGAGGGCGTGGCGCAGCGTCGCGATCGACTGTTCGTCATCGGTGGCGCCGTAGCCGTGGCTCATCCCCATGCAGCCCAGGCCCTGTGCGGAGACGGTGAGTTCGCCGAGCTGCCGGGTGTGAACGTTGATCATGCGGTACCTCCTGGTGTTCTGAACTGGTCCGCGAGCAACGCTATGAGTTGGAGCGCACTCCATGTCAAACGCCGGCTCGCGAAATAGCGAGGGACTTGTCGGTGCGTAGCGCTAACGTGGCCGCATGGTCGCGTCGCGGGATGTGCAACTGCAAGACGGGCGGGTCGTTCGCGCTTACGACAGTGAGCGGGGCGGACACGCGGGAGTTCTTGTGTGGCACCATGGTTCGCCGCAAACCGGAGCGCCGCTCGAGCCGTTACTTGCAGCGGCGGTCGAGCGCGGGATTCGACTACTGTCCTACGGTCGACCCGGTTACGGGGGTTCCACCCGGCTGTCCGGGCGCACTGTCGCGTCGGCGGCGCGCGACGTCGAGCAGATCGCCGATGCGTTCGGCATCGAGCGATTCGCGGTGATGGGCGCGTCGGGCGGCGGACCGCATGCGCTCGTCTGCGCGGCCGAGCTACCGGATCGGGTCACCGGGGTGGTCTCCCTGGCCGGACTCGCGCCCTTCACCGACGAGTTCGATTGGTTCGCGGGCATGGTGTCGCCGGGCGGGCTGCGGTCCGCCTTGGCCGGACGCGCAGCCCGAACGCGTTACGCGGAGACGGCCGAATTCGACACGGCCAGTTTCACTTCCGCCGATTGGGACGCCCTCTCCGGGCAGTGGGCCAGTCTCGGCACGGATGCGCAGCAAGCCGGGAACGCGGGTAGCGACGGACTCGTCGACGATGACGTTGCCTTCGTGACGCCGTGGGGCGTCGACCTGACTGCGATCACCGCCCCGGTCCTGCTCGTCCAGGGCGAGCAGGACCGCGTTGTCCCACCCGCGCACGCTGCCTGGCTGCGGCAACGACTTCCCGAGGCGCAGCTGTGGAGCCGACCGGACGACGGCCACGTCTCCGTCCTGCACGCGTGTGCGGCCGCCATGGACTGGCTACCCGGCTTGTGACACCGAATCGGCGCGCGGGCAATACGATCCAGTCGCATGATCACTGAGTCGGAAGTGCCGAAGGGACGCCAGCTCCTCTGGCAGGTCGAGGAGACCGCGGGCTTCGAATCGTCCTGGATCGACCTCGACGGCCTGCGCCTGCACGCCGAAGGCAGGTCCGTCGGCCAACTCCCCGAACCCTATTGGGTGACCTACACCCTGGACACCAACGAGCATGCCGTGACCGCCCGCCTGCAGGTCACCTCGGTTACCGCAACGGAACACCGCACCCTGGACCTGCGCCGCGACGGCGACACCTGGTCCGTCGACGGTGTCCCCCGCCCCGACCTCGCCGCCGCCCGCGACTGCGACCTCGCCTGCTCACCCCTGACCAACACCATGCCGATCATCCGCACCGGCCTGCACCAGCACCCCGGCACCGCCGATTTCCTGATGGCCTTCGTCGAGGTCCCCAGCCTGCGAGTGATCCCGTCCAAACAGACCTACACCCACCTCGCCACCGCCGAGAACGGAGCCCAAGTCCGCTATGCCGCAGGATCTTTCACCAGCGACCTGCACATCGACGCCGACGGATTCGTCGTCGTATATCCCACCCTCGGTCACCGCGTACCAGTCACAACCACCGTGACGGCTGGTGAACGCCAGCGCGGTCCAGGTTCCGCGCGCCCCGGCGCCTAACCATCGACAGTCCGTCTGAAACGCCCGACCTCCAAAGGAAATGGACTTCTGCCTCACGACAGTGGTACTTCGACTCTGGCTGCCCACAGCATCTGAGCACAGGATGATCTCGGAATCTGTACCGCGAGGCGAGGTTTCGATGATTATCTACGCTGGCTCTACCGCACCGGACGGCCCAATCTCTTTGCGCGGCTGCAGAATCGGGCCTCAGCCTGGTTGTTCGCCGCCGGCATCGCGCCGAACAGAGTCACCGCCCTCGGCATTCGCGGACGACGCAGCGGGAAAATGATCTGGTTCCCGATGGCGCTGGCCGACCTCGACGGCCAGCAGTACGTGGTGTCGATGCTCGGCAAAAACACGAACTGGGTGCGCAATCTGGCCGCTGCCGACGGGCAGGCGGTACTGCGCCACGGCCGCCGTGAAGACGTCCATCTAACCGAGGTCGAGCCGGACAGCCGACCGCCGATCCTGCGGCGCTATCTGCAAGTAGCGCCCGGCGCGCGCCCGCACATCCCGGTCGGGCCCGACGCAACCCCGGCCGACTACCAGCGCATCGCCCCGGACTACCCGGTATTCCGGATCGAACACCCTGCGGCGCAACGCTGATCGACTCGACAGCCGATCGCGATTCAGTCGAGTCGCGCGCAGCCTGTCACGTGCCCCCGCACCGAGCCCCGCAACGGCCGGGCTACACCGCAGTCGATCCACGACCTACCATGCGCAGGCCGTCGATCGCCCCACGGTGGACACCGAATTCCGCACAGAGACAAAGAAATACATCCTACCGGTCCCCGACACGATGACCTTCTACCCTGCCAACTTCACGACCTACGGTGGAACGTTTACCCAAGGGACAGAAAGGAATTCGATCATGGTGACCACCACCCGCATAGATTCCGCCCGCCGCCTACCCATGCTCCGCCCATCGACGTTTCGCCGCGCCCTACCCGGCATCGGGACCACCGCCGTGGCAGTCCTGTCCGCCGCCGTCCTGACCTTGTCGACCGCGCCCGACGCTGCCGCCAGGGTTACCGGCCTGAATGTCGGCCCCGGCTCGCCCGCAATGAGCGTTGGCGCAAGCCAGTACGGCACCAACTGCACATACACGCTCACCGCCGCAGTAGACGACTACCACCCGGTCGTCTTCAACGACAGCACCGGCGCGGGCACCTTCTTCCCGAGCGACACCATCAACCCCAGCTTCGACATCCACACCCTCAAGGGCGAAGCCATCGTCAGCTGGACCCCCACCCAACCCGGCTGGCACCACATCTACGCCAACCAGCCCCCCTACGCAGGCCCCGCAGTCAGCCTCCTGGTCGGCAACGGCATCAACACCGGATCCGCCTGCCTCGTACTGCCCTGATGATGTCGTTGGTGCAACCGATTTCGGGCTTACACCAACAGCATTACAACAGCCCCATCCCCAGGCACCGAGAAATCCAGCACCTCGCGCCTCTTCCCCACGACCGCGGGGAACACATCATCTGCCACTCATGCTGTTCACGGGTGGCTGGATGATCCCCGCGTGCGCGGGGAGCACACTTCTTGACCAGCACATTTGTCAGGATGGACCCCGATTCTCATTCACTTTGCTCCGGCATCACCCCCAGTATCCGCCCCCATTGCAGCTGTTCGATCGTGCGCAGCAAGGAAAGCATCGGCGAGAGCCTAGGCGAATTTCAACGCGGGTTCGCCGGCACCCCTCGGTTCGGCGGACTGGCCCGCGTGTCGAATCGGGTGCTGGCGAGCCGACGTTCGGCCAAGCCGATGAGGTCCAGTACTTCGCGGGCGAGGTATCCGGTGGTTCCCCGGTCAACTGTCTTGCGGGTCAGAATCGCTGAATCGGCCAGCTCCTCCAACGCATCTCGGGCTGAGGGAAAGGAGACGCTCAATAGGCGCTGCACCGTGCGGGCTGTCATCACCGGAACCTCCGGGAGCATGCCCACGATTCGAGCGCTGGCCGAACCAGCGCGCGGTTCAGCGCGTAGGCCGTTGCCCGCACGCCAATTGCCGAGGCGGTCGGCCCAATCGTGGCGCAATGTATCGACCTGTGCCGCAATGTGTTCGGCCTGATCGGCAGCAGTAGCGGCTGCTTCGACGAACGTTGACAGCCATATCGCGGTCCCCTCCCGCGCGGAAACCGACAGCGCTTCTCCAGCGTACCGATAGGCGGTCAGTCCATCGATATAACGGTCGCTGAGGGTAGCGAGAACCAGACTGACGGGCAGTAGTGCGCGTGGAGCGATACCCCGTCGCGCGAGGACGGTGTGGATCAGAGCGCGACCGACACGACCGTTTCCGTCGGTGAAGGGATGGATGGTTTCGAACTGCGCGTGCACCAGCGCAGCCTGCAGCAGTGGTCCGTGGGTAGAGCCGTTCAGATAGGCGACGAGGTCGTCCATGAGCTCCGGCACTCGGTCTGGTGGAGGCGGGACGAATTCCGCGTCGAGCGGATTCCAGTGGGACCCGCCGATCCAGTTCTGCACCGAGCGCAGGCCGTGGTGCTGCTCTTTCGGCAATAGACCCTTGTGCAGCCCGACAATGTCGTCGACAGTGACCGCATCGGCATCAACGAGCTCCGTCGACGCGTGGCGCAGCACGGTGATGTTGTTAGCCACCAGCCGTGCCTGTTCGCCGAATCCACGGATGTCTTCCTCCTGGCCGAGTTCAGCCAATGCCACCTGCTGCGGCGAAGGTGCGATCCCTTCGATCATGGAACTGGCGATTGCCTCAGAACGCAGCAGGAACCGCGAGATCCCCTCGAGATCGCGGGCTCCAGGGCTACAGCTGAGCCGCCGAACAGTCCGTTCGACCGAAGCAGCCCGATGGGCAAGATCCGTCGGAACATGAACCGGGCGCTCGGCGAGCAGGTCAGGTAGGAAGGGTCGATACCGCCCGCCCTGGCGGTCACGCCTCGAAAGCCCCTCGCCGAAGTGAGGGGCCCAGTGTTCGGTGAGGAACTCGGCCATCGGCAGTTATCCTTTGATAGAAGCCAAGTCTATTAAAGGATAAGGTATCAGACTTTAATAGATGGTTTCGTTGTTAAAGGATCGAGAAGACCGTCCACACACGTGCGACGAGCCGATTGACGACGTTCACCGCCGACTGTGCCGTTCAGGTCGTCCCCGCGTGCGCGGGGAGCACACTTCTTGACCAGGGCATCTGCTGTACCCCAACCCAATTCTCATTCAGTTTGCCCGTACCAACCGCGAAATGTCAGATCTTGACGATCGAGGTCAGGGGGTAGGGGCCTTGGCGGTCGCGGCCGTTCAGGAAGGTCAGTTCCAGGACAACTGCTGCCGCGATTACGTGGGCGCCCGCTTGGGCGAAGAGGTCGGCTGCGGCGGCTAAGGTGCCGCCGGTGGCGAGGACGTCGTCGAGGAGCAGGATGCGTCTGCCGGCGAGATCCACACCGTCGGCGGGGATTTCGAGGGCGGCGGTGCCGTATTCGAGGTGGTATTCGCGGGTGAGGACGGGCGGCGGGAGTTTGCCTGCCTTGCGGACGGCGAGGACGCCGGTGCCGAGGCTGGCGGCGACGGCCGCGCCGATCAGGAAGCCGCGGGCGTCGACGCCGGCGACGAGGTCGGCATCAGGTGCGCAGGAGGCGAGGCAGTCGATGACGGTGCGGAAGCCTTCGCCATCGGCGAAGACGGGCGTGAGGTCGGCGAAACGGACTCCGGGAGTGGGGAAGTCGTCGCGCCAGCGGGTCAAACGCTCGACCGCTTCGGCAGCTCGGCCGGTCCGATCGGCAGCTAGTTCATCGGACTCGATCGCCGCATGCTTACTCATCGACACACCTCCATCATCACAACACCCACAGCACCTGTCACCTTTTCAGCACCCAGCGGTCCATGTTCCATCCGGATCCCGCTTGGTTGGGTGCGGCTATCCCGTTCTGCAGACCGCCGCCGAACGCGATGGTGCGCGGGGTGGCGAACAGGGGGATACTCGGCAACTCCGCCCACAGCAGGTTCTCGGCTTCGGTGAGCAGATTCAGCTGTGTGGTCGAGTTGTCGTCGGCCGCAAGCTGATCGGTGATCGCATCGTAACGGCCGTTACCGAATCGACCGAAATTGAGCCCGCTACCGGTGCGCAACGCACTGGTCGCCGCGACCCCGGACAGCGATCCGGCCGGGCCGGGCGCGGACGCGGTGCTGCCCAGGATGGCGTCGACTTTGCCCTCGCTGAGCTGGGACGGCGTGAAATCGGGCGCTCCGGCGTCGACGATGGTGATGCCGGCCGGTTTACAGGCCTCCGTGATCATCGCCACGGTTTGCGCGCGCCGGTCATCGGGCCGCAGGTAGCCGATGCGAATGGTCGGATTGTTCGCCCGCGACGCGGCTACGGCCTGGGTCGCGCCTTGCACGTCGCCGCCGTTGAACTTGCCCGCCGCACCGATCACCGACGGGTAGAACAGCGAATCCTGCTGCACGATATGCGCGTTCAGCGGCCCCGAACCGAGCCCATCCTTGGGCGCGTCCGGCATCTTGCCGAGCTTGTCGAACAGCGCCTGGCGCGGCGTGCACAGCGCCAACGCCCGGCGCATATCGACCGAGCCGAACACTCCCCCGGTCGCCAGCACCAGCTGCTCGACGCCGCGGCCCGGCACGTTCTGCACCCGGAACCCGTCCAGGTTCAGGTCTTTCACCGATCCGCTGCCGATATCGATGACGCCCATGGCGCTGTCACCGACCTTGGACTTCACATCGATGCTCTTGGGCCACACCAGGATCCGACCGGTCGCGGGCTTGTTACCCCACCACCGCTCGTTCGCGACCAGCACCAAACCGTCTTTGTCGCTGAAGGATTCGATCCGATACGGCCCGGACGACGGAAACCGGGTCAGGTCGAGGCTGCCGGAGCCGAAGTTCCAGCCGGTGTTCCAGAATTCGGCGATCCGCCCGAGCCCGCTCGGATCACCGGTTTGCAAGGCGGACACCACATTCGGCACGTTCGCCACCCGCGCCGCGACATGCGCGGGCATCAGCTCGCCCGCGGTGAACAGGTTGCGCCACGCCGAATAGTGCCGGTCCGGCCGGAACACCACGGTGGCGTCGCGCGAACCGGGCTGGCAGTCGACCCGCTCGATGTCGGCGTAGCCCGCGGTGCTCGCCGCGTCGAACAGCGGAACCTGGCCTCGGTCACCGGGTTTGGTGAATCGCCCGCTGCGCGCGGCCCAGGCCAGCACCAGATCGTCACAGGAGGTCGGCACCCCGTCGGAGTACACACCGTCGGGGTTGAGCCGGTACTGGATGGTCTGGACGTCGCCGGGCACCTCCTTGGCGGTGCCGAAGTCGGTGTCGGCGACCTGCTGGCCGTCCGGTCCGGTGTAGAAGAACCCGGTGACCACCCGGCCGAACACCGCGGTCGATCCGGTGCTCGCGCCGAGTGTGCTGCCGCCGTTGTAGCTGGCGATGGCGGCGTCGACGGCATAGCCGATGGACGGCACCTGGTTCTTGCTCGAACACCCGGCCGCCACCCCGGCGGCCAGCGTGCCCGCGGCCAGCACCGCGATCAGGCGTACTGCTCGGCTACCTGGCTTTCGCATGAAACCCCTGCCTGTGTCAGTGCCGCCGCTTCTGCCGTTTCCCGCTCGGGCGCGCGCCCGGTCGGGGCGCCTGCCCCGGTTCCCTTGGCCTGCGCGGCTCGTCGTCGTAGCCGCGGCCGGTCGCCGCGGTCGCCCGCCGCTCCGCCTCGAAACCCGCACGCGCACTGGCGACGCCGGCCCGCTTGGCCTTGATCTTGTCGGTGTGCCGAGCTACCGGGCCCCACCGCTCCTTGATCGACACCAGCAGCGGCGTCGCGAAGAAGATCGAGGAGTAGGTGCCGACCAGCAGGCCGACCAGCTGGACCAGCGCCAGGTCCTTGAGCGTGCCGACGCCGAGCATCCAGACCGCGATCACCATCAGGCCGACGATCGGCAGGATGCCGATGAGGGCGGTGTTGATGGAGCGCATCAGCGTCTGGTTCACCGCGAGGTTGGCCTGCTCGCCGTAGGTGCGGCGGTTCAAATGCAGGATGCCCCTGGTGTTTTCCTCGACCTTGTCGAACACCACCACCGAGTCGTACAGCGAGAAGCCGAGGATGGTCAGGATGCCGATCACGGTCGCCGGGCTCACCTCGAAGCCGACGAGCGAGTACACGCCCGCCGTGACGGTGACGTCGAAGACCAGCGCGGCCAGCGCGGCGATCGCCATGTGCGGTTCGAAGCGGATCGCAATGTAGGCGGCGACCAGCACCAGGAACACCGCCAGCGCGATGAGCGCCTTGCGGGTGATCTGGCTGCCCCAGGTCTCGCTGACGTCCGACGCGCTGATCGCGGCGCGGCTGGGCGTGCCGTCCTTGCCCTTGGGCTGGAACTTGGTGAACAGCGCGTTGTTCAGCGCGTCCACCTGATCCTTGTTGAGCGCCTCGGAGCGGATCAGGATGGTGGCGTTGCCGCCGCTGCCGACGGTCTGCACCGAGACGGGATCGGAGCCGATCGCCGAGCGGTACACCTCCTCGACCTGACTGGTGCTCGCCCCCTGGGCCGGGAACTGGACCCGCGAGCCGCCTTCGAAGTCGATCCCGAAGTTGAAGCCGCGGAAGATGATGCTGCCCAACGAGATCAGGATGATGGCGGCGGTGATCAGGTACCAGTTGCGCCGCTTGCCGATGACGTCGATGGCGCCGGTGCCGGTGTAGAGCCGGTTGAAGAAGCCGTGCTTGGGCTGCTCGGTCACCGCGGCGAAAACGTCCGTGGTCTCGGCCGGGTTCGGGGTGCGCGACGTGCTGGTGTGGTTCGTCATCTCGTTCACGCCTTCCCGAGTGCGGCCTCGGCCGCCTTCCGCTCGCGCGCGACCTGCTGGATCGCACCGAGCCCGTTCACCGACGGTTTGGCCCAGTAGTTCGTGCGCGAGGCCAGCAACACCAGCGGCGAGGTCACCAGGAACACCACGACGACGTCGAGGATGGTGGTGAGGCCGAGGGTGAACGCGAAGCCCTTCACCTGGCCGACCGCGAGAATGTAGAGCACCGCGGCGGCGATGAAGCTGACCGCGTTGCCCGACAGAATCGTGCGGCGGGCGCGCTGCCAGCCGCGTGGCGCGGCCGACCGGAAGCTGCGGCCCTCGCGCATCTCGTCCTTGATGCGTTCGAAGAACACCACGAACGAGTCCGCGGTCATACCGATACCGATGATCAGACCGGCGATGCCGGCGAGGTCGAGGGTGAACCCGATCCATCTGCCGAGCAGCACCATGATGCCGTACACCGCGAAACCCGAAGCCACCAGCGACAATCCGGTGACGAACCCGAGCATCCGGTAGTAGGCGAGGCAGTAGAGCAACACCACGGCCAAGCCGATCGCACCGGCGAGCAGACCCGCCTTCAGCGAGGACAGGCCAAGCGTCGCCGACACCGTCTCGGCCTCGGAGGTCTGGAACGACAGCGGCAGCGAACCGTACTTCAGCGTGTTCGCCAGTTCCTTGGCCGTGGCCGCGGTGAAGTTACCCGAGATCTGGGTGCGGCCACCCTGCTGCGGTCCCTGCTGCACGGTCGGCGCGCTGACCACCTTGGTGTCGAGCACGAAGGCGACCCGCTTGTAGACGTATTCGCCGGTGAGCTGGGCCCACGCGTCGCTACCCGCGGACTTGAACTCGAGGTACACCTCGTGCCGCGCCTGCTGGGTGTTCAGGCCCGAGCTCGCGGTCTTGATCTCCTGGCCGTCGATCCGGCTCTTGTCGAGCAGCAGGATCTCCTGGCCGTCGGTGGAGCAGGCGACCAGCGGCAGGTTCGGATCGTCGTTGCCCTGCAACGGGTCCGGCTTGCTGCAGTCCAGCGTGGCCATCGCGGCCTGCTGGATGGTCGGGTCGGCGCTCTGCCGGACCGCCTTGGCGTCCTGGATGTCCTTGGTCGCCTGTTCCTGTGGCGACAGGTTCGGATCGGCGGGCGGCTGCGTCGGTCCCTGCGCCGGGAACACCCGCTGCTGCGGGGCCGGTTCGACGGGTGCGCCGCCCGAGGCGGGCGCGCCGACGGAAGGTGCGTCGGTCGGTGCGGCCGGCGGGGCCTCCCCACCCGCGGCGGGCGGCACCAGCTCACCGGGTGCGCCCGGTGCGCCGGGTGGCGCCGCACCCGGTGCCGGTTGCTGCGCCTGACCGCGCTGAGCGGCAGGTACTGCATTCAGCACGGGACGGATGTACAGCTTGGCGGTGGTCGCCAGCGCACGCGCCTGCTGCCCGTCGTCGCCGGGCACCGTGATCACCAGGTTGTCGCCGTCGATGACGACCTCGGACCCGGCCACACCGAGACCGTTGACCCGGTTCTCGATGATGTCCTGCGCCTTCTTCAGGCTGTCCTGGTTCGGCCTACCGCCATCCGGCGTTCGGGCGGTCAGCGTGACCCGGGTACCACCCTGGAGGTCGATGCCGAGCCGTGGTGTCGAGGATTTGTCACCGGTGAAGAACACCAGCGCATAGATCACGGCCAGCAGCGCGGCGTAGACGCCGAGCAGCCGGAGCGGATGCGCCGATCCCTGGGAAGGTGGCACAGTACGTCATCTCCTAGGCGGGAAGTCGAGAATGGAACAGGCAGGCACACACCAGCGACGCCGGGTGCGGACAGTAGTGGCGTAGGCGACGGGGCCCGCGGATCGGACACCGCCGCGGCTGCGGCCCGCAGGCCATGGTCGCGGCAGCATCCGGCGCGCGGGCACGCCGAAGGACCTCAGTCCTTGGTGAGCCGGGTCTCGGTCTGCGCGGCGGATTCCTCGACGGCGTCGGCCACGTGCGCACCGTTGGTGTCGGCAGCGGCCGGCTCGACGGCGATCGTGTCTGCGTCGGCGTCGGCGTCGTCGGCAACCGGCTCGGTATCGACACGCACCTCGCGGATGGCCGCGCGCAGCCACGTCGTGACGACCTCCTCGGCGATCTCGAGATCAACCGTGGTGTCGTCGAGATCGACGACGGTGCCGTACAGCCCCGACGTGGTGATGACCTGGTCGCCCGCCTTGAGGGTGTCCTGCATCTCCGTGACCTTGGCGGCTTCCCGCTTCTGGCGGCGGACGCCGAGGAACATCGGCACGAGCAGGGCTACCAGCAGCAGCGGAAACAGAAGTTCCATCGTCGAAGTCAGTCCCTAGTCTTGTGGGTGGGATGGGTATGTACCCAGACAGTCTGCCAGTTCATGTCTCCGTCGCCACACCGGCACACCTGCTGGGGAGCGCGGATGCGCCGATCGGCCATATCGCACAGCGAATCCGCGGCCACCACCGGAGCCCGAATAGCCCGGTCGGTTTGTCCGTAAATTCTTCGGTCGGAAACGCGCTCGTAACGAATTCCGTTGGCCTACAGTAGAAATCGCAGGGAATTCATCAGCGCAGGACGTCCCGACGGCGTGGCCGGGGAGCCTGATCTACGCACGAACTCATCGATCTTCGAGCCGTGTCTCGGGACCTTCTGTGCCTTCACAAAGGGGACGATGATGGCCAAGGAAGCCAGAATCGACGTAAAAACGCTACTACAGAAAGCCGCAGGGGATCTGGCCGCGCCGGAGCTCTACGACCTGGCCCGCAGCGCCGAAGCCGGACCGTGGTTCGGCACCCCGGAGGCCAGAAACGGCGAGCCCGCGCGGCGCCCGGACTACGAGTGGCCGCTCGTTTCCGAACACCCCTACCTGGGGAAGCATGGCAAGGGCACGGCGGCGGTGCATCTGGGGACCGGGCACGAGCGGCTGGTCAATCCGATGATCTTCGCCGACGGCTTCAACTACGGTCCCAGCGACCTCGACGGGCTGTGGCAGTGGTTCAACCATCCCTACTCGGACGCGGGTGAGCGGCTGTTCGACCAGTTGCTGGCCGCCGGCATCGACATCGTGCTGCTCGGCTTCGATACTCGGCACGACTACATCCAGGTCAACTCGGGCGTGGCGCGGGCCTGCATCGGGAAGGTCATCGCCGAACAGCAGGGCAATACGCCGCTGATCACCGGCGGCGTGAGCATGGGCGGCCTGATCACCCGGCACGCGCTCGCCGCGATGGAACGCGCCGACGAGGATCACCGGACCGGGACCTATCTGTCCTGGGATTCGCCGCACAACGGCGCGTGGATTCCGCTGATCCTGCAGCAGATGGCGTACTTCTTCGAGTCCTTCGAGGCGACCGCGCCCGGCAAGGCGAGCAAGGCCAGTTTGATCCGTAGCCCTGCGGCGCAGCAGTTGCTGTGGGCGTGGGTGGCGGACGCGCGGTCTTCCGGCCCGGTGGCCACCGCGTCGCCGTTGCGGGCCCAATTCGTCCAGGAGCTGGCCGATTTGGGCGGTTTCCCGCAGCGGCCGGTGCGACTGGGCGTCGCGAACGGGCGCGGCGACGGACAGGGGCCCGCGCTGCCCGCCGGCGAGATCGCCTTCGACAAGAAGTTCCTCGGCGGTCTGGTCGGCAGTGCCACCGCGCGGTATCAGCCCGCCTTCGGCGACAAGCAGCCGATCGGCGGCATGCACCTCGGGCTGACCGCGCGCACGTCGACGACCACCGAGGTCGCACCGTTCGACGGCGCACCCGGCGGCATGCTGGATTCGTTCGGCCAGGTCGCCACCACGCTCGGCATCGACATGGAGGAGGCGAAGCGCTGGAGTTGCTTCGTCCCGTCGGTCAGCGCGGTCGCGCTGGACTTCGACCCGATGACCTGGGAGGTCGCGCTCGACAAGGATCTGCGCAAGGTGACCGCCGAGCACACGGCGCTCACCGAGTTCTGTTGCAACGCAACCAATACCGAGCACTCGATGGTGACACCGATGCTCGCGGAATGGGTGCTGCGCAAGATCGCCAAGTAGCGCGGCGAGCCCCGCCGGAACCGGTCCGGCGGGGCTTGCGCAACGGGGCGTCCTGGCTCAGGCGGACTTGCCGTAGACGTAGTCGTCGAGCGGGAAGCTGACCGCCTCGCGGTGTGCGTTGAGGGTGCTGGTCGGGCGCAGCAGCGCGGCCTCGCCGTGCGGGTTGAAGTAGTAGCTGCGGGCGGTGGAGCAGTTGCCGCCGTAGAAGACCGAGGTGCCGAGCTTGTCGGTGACCTTGTCGAGGAAGCCCGCGTTGGCCTGCTCGGTCACCTCGAAGGTGTGCTCGCCGCGGCGGAACAGCTCGGCGAAGAGCCGTCCCATGTGCTTCATCTGCGCCTCGATGGTGGTGAAGTAGGACAGGCCGCTGTAGGAGTACGGGCTGTTGAGGCTGAGGAAGTTCGGGAACTTCGGCACGGTGATGCCCTCGTAGGCCTGGAAACGGTTGTCCCGCCAGAACTTTCCGAGGTTGACGCCGTCGCGGCCGATGATCTCGATGGCCGGGAAGTTCACGTCCCACAGGTTGAAGCCGGTGGCCAGGATCAGCGTGTCGATCTCGGTCTTGTGCCCGTCGGCGGTGACGATGCCGTCGGCCTCGATGTGATCGATCGAGTTGGTCTCCAGGCGCACGTTCGGCTTGTTGAAGCTGCGGAAGTAGGTATTGGAGAAGGTGGGGCGCTTGCAGCCGAAGTCGTAGTGCGGGGTGAGCTGCTTGCGAGTTTCCTTGTCCTTCACCGAAGTACGCAGATGCGCCTTGGCGAGGATGCCCGCGGCCTTGTTCAGCGGCTTGGCCTGCGTGTAATGCAGCACGCCGACCACCATGAGCGCCTCGAGCAGGCTGGTGTTGAACAGGCGCGCGGCCTTCTGGGTGGCGGGCACCCGGTCGAACAGCTTCTGCACCGGCGCCGGGATGGCGGTGTCGATCTTCGGCACCACCCAGATCGGGGTGCGCTGGAAGACGGTGAGCGCCTTCGCCTTCTTGGCCACCTCGGGCACCAGCTGCACGGCGGTGGCGCCGGTGCCGATGATCGCCGCCTTGCGATCCGTCAGGTCGAAATCGTCCTCCCACGCGGTGGTGTGGATGATCTTGCCGGCGAACGAGTCGATGCCGGGGAACGGCGGAGTGTAGGGCTGGGACAGGAAGCCCGTCGCGGTGAGCAGGTAACGGCCCGTGAGGGTTTCACCGCCCGCGACCGACACCACCCAGTGCTGGTGCTCCTCGTCCCAGCGGGCGCCGTCGACCACCGTGCCGAAGCGCATGCGGCGGCGCAAGCCGTACTTGTCCGCGATGTGCCCGGCGTACTTCTTGAGCTCCGCGCCGGGCGCGAACAGGCGCGTCCAATACGGGTTGGGCTCGAAGGAGTACGAGTAGGTGACCGAGGCGATGTCGACCGCCAGGCCGGGGTAATGGTTGACGTGCCAGGTGCCGCCGAGGTCGTCCTCGCGTTCGAGGATGACGTAATTGCTCAGGCCGAGTCGATCGAGCTCGATGCCCGCCCCCATGCCACCGAATCCCGCACCGACCACGATCGCGTCGTACTGAGGCGCCACTCCGAACCTCCAGGTATGTGAACCGTTTATCACAGAATGACACATCATTCCGTTTGTGACGACTGTATCATCGGTGGCGTGACGAAGCCATTGACGCGGGCCGAGCGGCGCAAAGCCGAGCTCCGCCAGGAAATCATCGACACCGCGTTCGTCTGCTTCTCGGAGAAGGGCTATCACGGCACCGGGATCGCCGATATCGCCGGTCACCTGGGCATCGGGCACGGCACCTTCTACCGCTACTTCAGCAACAAGCGCGACATCATCGACCACGTCATCGATGACCTGTCCGCCAAGATCATCGACACCCTCGGCACCGAGAACGCCCCCGACGCCGCCACCACGCTGGACGAATACCGCGCGCAGACCGACCGGATCGGCCAGGCGCTCACGCACATCCTGATGGATGACCGCCGGGTGGCCCAGCTGCTGCTCGTGCACGCGCCCGGTATCGACGAGGAGCTGACCGCGCGCCTGTACGGCCTGCTCGACATGGCCGACGCACTCACCGCGGGATATCTCGACCACGGCGTCGAACTCGGCTATCTGCGAGCGGATCTGGACACCGTCAACACCGCACGGGCCGTCACCGGCATGCTGCTGGCCGGCATCGTGCACGGCCTGCGTGACACCGACGCCGGGTCCATTCAGGGCCTCAACGAGGCCATTCGGCGGCTGTTGATCGACGGCGTCCGCAAGGACTGAGCAAATCGATAAGCCCCCTGACGGCGTCGGCGGCGTTAAGGTGGGGGAACAGTTCCGACGTGTCCGCCAGGGGGCGCTCGTGGTCGCAAGAGACCAGGGAGTACGAAAACCGAACATTCCACCGGCCCGGCGGGTCGGGCCTGACAGAATGTCGCCCGTGACCCCCGAGGATGTAAGCCGGATCAGCTTTGCCACACCACCATTCGGGCAGCGTGGTTACCACGCGGACGAGGTGGACGCCTTCCTCGACCTCGTCGCCGCGACCATGGCCGGGCAGGGCGCCCTCGCCGCCGACGATCTGCGTCACGTCGCCTTCGCCGCACCCCGCCCCGGCGGCCGCGGCTATCGCGCGGATCAGGTCGACGAATACCTCGATCAGGTGCGCGTCGAACTCGAGGCCCGCCAGCGCGGCACCCGGCCGACACCGGCAGGCAACGGGCACTCGATCCTCACCCCGGATGACGTGCAGCGCATGCGATTCACCTACGCGCCGGTCGGCCGTCGCGGATACCACGAAGACGAGGTCGACGCCTTCCTCGACCTGGTCGCCGCCACCCTCGCCCACGGCGGCCCCGGCAGCCTGACCGTCGCGGACGTGCGATCGGTGCGATTCAGCGGTGCCCGACTCGGCACCCGCGGCTACCAAGGCGACGAGGTCGACGCCTTCATGGACCTGGTAGTCACAGCCTTACAGCACGCCGAACACCAACACCACCGCTGGACCCTGCACCGCGACGCAGGCGAGTAACCCACCACCGCCCCCGCATCGCCCCTCTTCTCCCCGCCCCTCTTCGCCCCGCCCCTCTTCGCCCCGCCCCGCCCCTCTTCGCCCCATGCACCCTGCTTCGCCCCGCGCACCAACTCGCCCCGCGCGCACGAAAACACCCGCAATCTCGTGCGCGGCAGCACAATCCGTGCGCAGCAAGCGGTCACCTCGACACTGCTGAACTTCTCGCCGAACGCCACCACCCGCAGCGCACCGATTCGCCCGGCGCGCACGAAATCGCCAGCAATCTCGTGCGCGGCAGCACAATCCGTGCGCAACAGGCGGTCAGGTCAACGCTGCTGAACTTCTCGCCGAACGCCACCACCCCCCAGCGCACCAACTCGCCCGGCGCGCACGAAAACGCCCGCAATCTCGTGCGCGGCAGCACAATCCGTGCGCAACAGGCGGTCACCTCGACACTGCCGAACCTCTCGCCGAACCCACCACCCCCCAGCGCACCAATTCACCCCACGCGCACGAAAACGCCCGCAATCTCGTGCGCGGCAACACAACATGCGCGCAGCAAGCGGTCACCTCGACACTGCCGAACCTCTCGCCGAACCCCACCACCCCCCAGCGCACCAATTCACCCGGCGCGCACGAAAACGCCCGCAGTCTCGTGCGCGGCAGCACGGTTCACGCGCGCCTGGCACCTGAGCTACTGCCCGAGCGCACCGGTTCGCGCCGGGCGCATGAAACTGCCAGTAATCTCGTGCGCGGCAGCACAATCCGTGCGCGAGGCGATTAGCTCGGCACTGCCGAGCTTCTCGCCGCGCACCGAATCGTCTCGCCCGCGACCGGTTCGTCCGGCGCATCGATTCGTCTGGCGCGCACCGATTTGTCGGCAATTTCGTGCGCGGCAGAAGAAGATGTGCGCGGCGGGCGATTCTGGGAGCGGCGATCAGCTCGTGGGCCAGCGGTTGTAACCCGCTGCGGTGCTAGGTCACTCGAAGAGGTCGAGGGTGGGTTGGGGTTCGCGGCCTCGGACTTCGATGGCACCGAAGACGAGGTCGGGGGGTGGGACCAAGCCGAGGTGTTCCCAGGCGGCGGCGGTGGCGACGCGGCCGCGGGGGGTGCGGGCGACCATGCCTGCGCGGACGAGGAAGGGCTCGCAGACTTCTTCGACGGTGGCGGCTTCCTCGCCCACGGCGACCGCGAGGGTGGAGACGCCGACGGGGCCGCCGCCGAAACTGCGGACCAGGGCGGTGAGTACGGCGCGGTCGAGGCGGTCCAGGCCGAGCACGTCGACGTCGTACACCTCGAGGGCGGCTCGGGCGATGGGCAGGGTGACCATGCCGTCGGCGCGGACCTCGGCGTAGTCGCGGACGCGGCGCAGCAGGCGGTTCGCGATGCGGGGCGTGCCACGGGAGCGGCCGGCGATTTCGGCGGCGGCCTCGCGGTCGATCTGCACGCCGAGGATCTGGGCCGAGCGCAGGATGATGAGCAGCAGCTCGGCCGGATCGTAGAAATCCATGTGCCCGGTGAAGCCGAAGCGGTCGCGCAGCGGGCCGGTGAGCGCACCCGACCTGGTCGTCGCGCCGACCAGGGTGAACGGGGCGATATCGAGCGGAATCGAGGTGGCGCCCGGCCCCTTACCGACGACCACGTCGACGCGGAAGTCCTCCATCGCCAGGTACAGCATTTCCTCGGCGGGGCGGGCGATGCGGTGGATCTCGTCGATGAAAAGCACGTCGCCGTCGACCAGGTTGCTGAGCATGGCCGCCAGGTCGCCCGCGCGTTCCAGTGCGGGGCCGGACGTGATGCGCAGCGCGGTACCGAGTTCGGTCGCGATGATCATCGCCATGCTGGTCTTGCCGAGCCCGGGCGGCCCGGACAGCAGCACGTGATCCGGTGTGCCGCCGCGCTGTTTGGCGCCACGCAACACCAGCGCGAGCTGTTCGCGCACGCGGGGCTGGCCGATGAAGTCGTCGAGCGACTTCGGCCGCAGGCTGGCCTCGATCTCGCCGTCGGACTTCAAATAGCTTGGCGTGACCTGGGATTCGTCCGCTTCTTCTTCGTATTCCATGCGGAGTTACCGATTCTTGCCGAGCAGGTTGAGCGCGGCGCGCAGCCCGACAGAGGTATTGGCGGCGGGCTGTTCGGCGAGTACGGAGTCGATGGCCTGCTCGGCCTGCTTGAGCGGGAAGCCGAGACCGGTGAGCGCCTCGACCACCTGGTCGCGCACCGGCGTGATGACCGGGGTGGCGGCGCCGGGCGGACCGGACTGCACCGGAACGAGATTCACCTTGTCGCGCAGCTCGACCACCATGCGTTCGGCCCCGCGCTTGCCGATGCCGGGCACCCGGGTGAGCGCGGCGACGTTGCTTTCGGCGAGCGCCTTGCGCAGCGCCTCGGGTTCGAGCACCGCGAGCACCGCCATGGCCAGGCGGGGGCCGACACCGGACACCGTTTGCAGCAGACCGAACAGGTCGCGCGCCTCGGTGTCGGCGAAGCCGAACAGCGTCATCGAGTCCTCGCGGACGATCATCGCGGTGTAGAGCCGGGTTTCCTCGCCGCGGGTCAGCGTGGCCAGCGTCGCGGGGGTGACATTGAGCCGGTAACCGATGCCCGCCGCCTCGATCACCGTGTGGTCGAGGGCGATTTCCAGCACCTCACCGCGTACCGACGCGATCACCTCTGTACCGCCTTCCGTTGTTCGGCAAGCCGTTCCGCGTACTTGCGTTGCACCTCGGCCGCTAGGGCTTCGGCCTTGGCCATCCGCTCCAGCAGCGGCGCCCGCCAACAATGACAGATGGCCAGCGCGAGCGCATCCGCCGCGTCGGCCGGTTTCGGCGCGACCTGCAGGCCGAGTATTCGAGTGACCATGGCCGTGACCTGCGCCTTGTCCGCGGTGCCGTTGCCGGTGACCGCGGCCTTCACCTCGCTGGGCGTGTGGAACGCGACCGGTATGCCGCGGCGCGCGGCCGCGAGCGCGATCACCCCGCCCGCCTGCGCGGTGCCCATCGCGGTACGCACATTGTGCTGGGCGAAGACGCGTTCGATCGCGACGGCCCCCGGTTTGTGCGTGTCCAGCCACAATTCGGCGGCGTCGGAGACCTCGAGTAGGCGGTGCGCGAGGTCCATGTCGGGCGGGGTGCGGACCACATCGACGGCGATCGCGGTGACCTTCCGGCCGATACCGCCCTCGACGATGCTGAGGCCGCACCGGGTGAGCCCGGGGTCGACGCCCATCACCCGCACGAAATCCCCTCTCGCAGACACGAACAACTGTTCGAGAGTCTAGCGGAGGCAGGGTCTTTCACGGTCCAGCGACACGGGGTGCGCCGGGCCATCCGCCCGAGCGACTTACGACGCCGCGGGGAAGCCGAGTAGCTCCGGTTTACTGGCGCGCGCCGCCCACTCGCGCGCCGGATCGACGACGAGACGTCGCGCTGTGAGATCCAGCAATCCGCTGACGTTGAGCACCGTGGCGGCCACCTCACCGTCCGCGCGGGTCAGGACCTGTTCGACTCGATACGTCTTGCCGGTCCCCCACAACCACGCGCACGACACGTCGACCGTGTCGCCGCCACGTAGCTCTCGATGGAATTTGATCGTCGTCTCCAGATTGACCGGCCCGAACCCGTCGGCGATCAACTCGTCCACCGAAATCCCGGCCGCCTGCACACACGCGAATCGCGAGTGGTCGGCGTACTGGTGATACGCAGCGCCGGTGACGTGCAACTGCGGATCCAGGTCGGACACACGGACTTCTAAGCGAGTACTGAACGTCACGAGCGCGACTATGCCAGCACCCACCGACAAGTTGCGCCGACCCGGAACCACCCAGGTTGGCTGGAGCGGATTCACAGCGTCTCTCGAGGAACGGTGTCGACAATGCCGTACGTGTCTGCCCTCGGAGTGCCGTTTGCCGCGCCCGCGATCCCGGTGCCACCACCGGCCCCACAGTTGCCGTCGGCGAACCTGAATCCCAACTATCAGAACACCTTTCATCATGGGGTCTCCCTGTTGCACGGGTGGCTGCCGTTGACCGTGGAGATCGTCGCGGTGGTACTTCTGCTCGTCGCCGTCGCACGAAGGTCGCGGCGGTGGTGGGCGATCCAGGTGCCGGTGTGTGTGCTGATCGGCGGGCTCGGCGCGTTGGTCGCGCGGTGGTATGTGTCGAATCAGGGGTTGGCGTCGGATCCCGCGCCCGCGTTGCTGTGGGCCTGCGTCGGTGGGACGGCGGGAGCGTTGGCCGTCGCGGTGCTCGGCTGGCGGGGTGCCGGTTGGTGGCGGCGCGGGGTTGCCGTGCTCGCCATTCCTGTGGCTCTGCTCAGTACGGGTCTCGTGCTCAACCAGTGGGTCGGCTACTACCCCACCGCGCAGTCCGCGTGGGGCGCGCTCACCGCCGGCCCGCTGCCGAACCAGACCGACCTCGACGCGCTGGCCGGATTGCGCAACACCAACGTGTCCACCGGCAAAATCGTGCCGGTCCGAATTCCCGACTCGGGCAGCAACTTTCCGCATCGCACCGAGTACGTCTACCTGCCACCCGCCTGGTTCGCCGGGCCGACCCCGCCCACGCTGCCCGTGGTGATGATGATCGGCGGCGAATTCAACACCCCCGCCGACTGGATCCGCAGCGGACAGATCATGCCCGCCGTCGACCAATTCACCACCGCCAACGGTGGCCTCGCACCGATCCTCGTGTTCGTCGACTCCAGCGGTAGTTTCAACAACGACACCGAATGCGTGAACGGCCCGCGCGGCGACGCCGCCGACCACCTGACCCGAGATGTGCCGAGCTACCTCGAATCC
This sequence comes from Nocardia sp. NPDC046473, assembly GCF_040645995.1. Taxonomy (NCBI): domain Bacteria; kingdom Bacillati; phylum Actinomycetota; class Actinomycetes; order Mycobacteriales; family Nocardiaceae; genus Nocardia; species Nocardia sp. NPDC046473. Next base: position 1,073,370 of record NZ_JBEYZJ010000001.1, on the reverse strand, counting down.
CGCTTCGGCGCCGCCGCCGATCCCGCGCAGTGGGCGGTGGTCGGCTGGTCCATGGGCGGCACCTGCGCCGTCGACCTGGCCGTCATGCACCCGGAACTGATCCACACCTTCGTCGACATCGCCGGCGACATCGGCCCCGTCTCCGGCACCAAAGACCAAACCATCGCCCGCCTCTACGGCGGCAATGCCGACCAGTGGGCCGCCTTCGACCCGGTCACCGTCATGGCCAAGCATGGCCAATACACCGGCCTGGCAGGCCTTTTCGACGACCTCACCCCACCGCAGCGCCACTACCCCACCGGCAACGGCGCACCACGCGGGCCCCGCCCGCAGATGGACGACGACAACCCCGGAATGGGCGGCCACGACGGCGTCATGGACACCGGCGAGGTCGGCGCGGCCGAAAAGCTGTGCAACCAGGGTCACCAGGTCGGCATCGACTGCACCATCCACACCACCCAGGGCGGCCACACCTGGCAATTCGCCTCAGCGGCGTTCACCTCGTCGCTGCCGTGGATAGCAGCCCGCCTCGGCCTCCCCACTCCGAATGCCACCTGACCGGCTCCGCCGATACCGGCCGACGGTAGACATGACGGCGGCCCCACTCGCACTTCGCCGCCACCATGTCCCGTTGAGCGTGGTCACGAGCGGCGGACGGCCGATGGTGCTGCCCGGCGGTCGGCCAGTGCGTGCAGCGTCCGGGTGGCAGTTTATGTCCGGCAGCCGTAGGGCGACAGCGTGATTCGAGATCGGCCGTTCGGCCTCAGGCCGGCGAGAGAGTTCGGGTGAAGGTGCGGCGGTAGGCCTGGGGTGATACGCCGATTGCCTCGTGCAAGTGCTGGCGCAACGAGGTTCCGGTGGCGAAGCCGACCTCGCCTGCGATGCGGTCAACCGTCATGTCGGTCGATTCGAGCAGGTGGCGGGCGCGGAACAGGCGCTGCTGAATCAGCCAGCGGCCCGGGCTCATGCCGACCTCCTCGCTGAAGCGGCGGGCGAAGGTGCGTTTGCTCATGCGGGCGCGGACGGCCAGTTCGTCGACGGTGAGCGGTAGGTGCAGGTTTTCCAGCGCCCACTGGCGCGCGGCGGCGGCGCCCGCCGAGGTGGACGGCGGGACGGGCTGCTCGATGTATTGGGCTTGGCCTCCTTCGCGCCACGGCGGCATGACGCAGCGCCTGGCCACCGCGTTGGCGACCGCGCTGCCGTGGTCGCGGCGCACGAGGTGCAGGCACACGTCGATACCGGCCGCCGCGCCCGCGGAGGTGAGGATGTCATCGTCGTCGACATACAGCACGTCGGGATCGAGGCGAACGCGCGGGAACGTCTGACGGAAGAGGTCGGCCTCGTACCAATGCGTGGTCGCCGGGCGCCCATCGAGCAGTCCGGCGGCGGCCGCGACGAACGCGCCGGTGCAGATCGCGACGAGCCGGGCGCCGGGCCGGATCCGGGCGAGCGCGTCGCGCACCGGCTGCGGCAGGTCTCCGTCCAGGGTCATCGCGATGTCGCACGCGGGCAGGATCACGGTGTCGGCGGTATCGATGATGCTGCTGTCGTGCGGGACGGATATCGAGTAATCCGCGACGGTTCGCACCGGCTGACCGTCGAGCGAGCAGGTGCGAACCTCGTAACGACCGCCCGCACTGCCGAAGACCCGGTTCGGGATGCCGAGCTCGAACGGGTAGACCCCGTCGAGCGCCAGCACCGCGATCCGATGAACCGAAGACGTCATGGCACGATCATATCGAATAATGGCAATCATGCCATTTTCTGGCAGGCGCCGAACCGGCAAACTCTGTGCAATGAGCGAAAATATGCGTGCGATCAGTCAGGACACCCTCGGCGGCCCAGAGGTCCTCACCGAGGTGCAACTCCCCCGGCCGGTGCCCGGTCCCGGCGAGATTCTGGTGCGGGTGCGTGCGGCCGGGCTCAACCCGACCGACTGGAAGCACCGCGCCAACGCGAGCGGCTTCCTGCCCCCACCGCCCTTCGTTCTCGGCTGGGACGTGTCCGGCGAGGTCGCCGAAATCGGCATCGGCGTGACCCTGTACCAACCCGGCGACGAGGTCTTCGGCATGCTCCCGTACCCGAACGGCCACGGCGCGATGGCCGAGTACGTCGTCGGCCCGGCCCGCGCCTTCGCCCGCAAACCCGCGAGCCTCGATCATGTGCAGGCCGCCGCGATCCCGCTGGCAGCACTCACCGCCTGGCAGGCCCTGGTCGACACCGCCGACTTGCAGGCAGGCCAGCGAGTGTTGATCCACGCGGCGTCGGGCGGCGTCGGGCACTTCGCTGTCCAGATCGCCAAGGCGCGCGGCGCTTACGTCATCGGCACGGCGAGCGCGCCCAATCACGAATTCCTGCGCGATCTCGGCGCGGACGAGGTGATCGACTACCACACAACCGATGTCGCCGAGGCGGTCCGCGACGTGGACGTGGTGCTGGATTCGATCAGTGACGACAACAGCGTCCACTCGCTGCGCACATTGCGGCCGGGTGGCGTGCTTGTCACGCTGCGCCCGTCCGGCGAGGTCGATCTGGCAGGCGAGGCGAGCAAGCTCGGCGTGCGCGCGCTGCGCATGCTGGTGGAGGATGACCACGCGGGCATGGTCGCGCTGGCCGGGCTCGTCGAATCCGGCAAGTTGCGTCCGACGATCGCGGGCATCTTCCCGTTGGCGGACACCGCGAAGGCGCATGCGTTGGGCGACACCGGCCGTACCGTCGGCAAACTGGTTGTCACTGTGCCCTGACGCCGAAACTTTTTCCGCGCGGCGCTTCGGTGAATCCGCGAAATCGGGGCGGTCACGCTTCTACCATCCGATGATGAGCACTGTTGTGAAGGCTGTCCTCGAGGGCGGGCCGAAAGACATGCCCGCGCGCATCGTTCCCATCACCCCGCCGGGAATCGAGTTGAAAGTCCCGTTCAAGGGTGGTTACGAACACTTCAAGGTGACCCGCAAGGAGAAGGACACCCCGGAGGGGCGGTTGCGTGTTTACGAGTGGTCCAGCCGGACCGAACTCCCGAAGTGACGCGCGAATAATCGTCCTGTGCGGCCGGTCGGATCACCGACCGGCCGCCTTCCTCCGGGGCTGCTCGGTGAACAACCGGCAACCCATGGACAAAAGCGTAACCACTTAGTTACGCTTTCCGGGTGGACGAGGTGGCGAGCGCGATCGCCGATCCGGTGCGGCGGGAGATCCTGACGTTGCTGCGCGGCGCGCGGCTCACCGCCGGCGAGATCGCGAGCCGGTTCGAGATCAGCAGGCCGGCGGTGAGCAGACACCTGCGGGTGCTGCGCGAAAGCGGCCTGGTGCGCGACGAACTCATCGGCAGGCAGCGGTACTACGTACTCCATCCGGCGCCGCTCGCCGAACTCGCCGACTGGATCGCCCGCTTCGACACGTCCACCGCGTGGGAGCACCGGCTCGACGCACTCGACACCGAGGTCTACCGGACGCGTCGCGAGCACCGCGCGGCGCAGGCCGACCGGAATCCGAAGGAGAACACCGGATGACCACCCGACCCACCGGCCGCCTCGACCGCAGCGACGGTACGCGCGATCTGATCCTGACCAGAACCTATCGCGCGCCGATCGCGGATGTGTGGGCCAGCATCACCGAATCCGACCGCACCGCACGGTGGTTCGGGCCATGGCAGGGCGAGGCGGGCACCGGACAGAACATCAAGGTGCAGATGGTGCACGAAGAGGGTGCGCCGTGGTGCAACGCCCACATCGATGCCTGCGAACCACCGACGCGGCTCGCGATCACCACCAAGGACAGCTACGGCAGCTGGCGTCTCGAGGCGGTCCTCACCGAAACCGACGGCGTCACCGAGCTCGTCTTCACCCATCATCTGGAGCCCGACGCGCCGATCGCCGAGGTCGGCCCAGGCTGGGAGTTCTACCTGGACGCACTCGGGGCGGCCCGCGATGATGCGGACCGCCCCGAGTGGGAGGACTACTACCCCTCGATGAAGCAGTACTACGAAGCGTTGGCGGACTAGTCGTCGAGCTGGGCCAAGATCTCGTCCGAGATGTCGACGTTCGTGTAAACGTTCTGCACGTCGTCGCTGTCTTCGAGCGCGTCGACCAACTTGATCACCTTGCGGGCACCGTCGGCATCGACCTCGACCGACACCGACGGCTGGAAGCCGGATTCGGCGGAGTCGTAGTCGATTTCGGCGGCCTGCAACGCCTTGCGCACCGGGATCAGGTCGCTCGGGTCGCTGATGATCTCGAAGGAGTCACCGAGGTCGTTGACCTCCTCGGCACCCGCGTCGAGCACGGCCATCAGGACGTCGTCCTCGGACAGGCCGTTCTTGTCCAGCGTGACGACGCCCTTGCGGTGGAACAGGTAGGACACCGAACCCGGGTCGGCCATGTTGCCGCCGTTGCGGGTCATCGCGACCCGCACCTCGCCCGCGGCGCGGTTGCGGTTGTCGGTGAGGCACTCGATCAGCACCGCGACACCGTTGGGGCCGTAGCCCTCGTACATGATGGTCTGCCAGTCGGCACCGCCGGCTTCTTCACCGCCGCCGCGCTTGCGGGCACGTTCGATGTTGTCGTTGGGCACCGACGACTTCTTCGCCTTCTGGATGGCGTCGTAGAGCGTCGGATTGCCGCCGGGGTCACTGCCACCCGTGCGGGCCGCCACCTCGATGTTCTTGATCAACTTGGCGAAGAGCTTGCCGCGCTTCGCGTCGATCCCCGCCTTCTTGTGCTTGGTGGTGGCCCATTTGGAGTGGCCGCTCATTCCCTACTTCCTTCAGGTCGATGGCACGTTTGGTGGTGTGTACCGTACCGGCCCGGCCGGACGAACAACTTCTCCAGCCTACTCGGCCGGTCATCGCGGTCTGAACGGCGCGTGAACTACGCGTCCCGGACCAGGTCCACGAACATCCGGTGCACCCGCAGATCGCCGGTTACCTCCGGATGGAACGACGTCGCGAGGACGTTGCCTTGCCGCACTGCCACAATGCGCCCCGCGAACGGTCCGTCGGGCACCGTCGCGAGTACCTCGACACCGGCGCCGACGCGCTCCACCCAGGGCGCCCGGATGAAGACCGCGCGCATCGGGCCGTCGTCGAGCCCGGTGAAGTCCAGATCGACCTCGAACGAATCGACCTGACGGCCGAAGGCGTTGCGGCGCACCGTCATATCGATGCCGGACAGGTGCTGCGCGTCGGGGCGGGTGTCGAGCACCTCGTTCGCGAGCAGGATCATGCCCGCGCAGGAACCGAAGGCGGGCATGCCATCTCGCAGTCGCGCACGCAACGGCTCGAGCAGTTCGAAGACCTCCAGCAGCTTGCTGATGGCGGTCGATTCGCCGCCCGGCAGTACCAGCGCGTCCACCGCGGCCAGCTCGGACGCGCGGCGCACCAGCACGGGTTCGGCGCCGCAGTGGGCCAGGGCCGCGATGTGCTCGCGCACGTCACCCTGCAGGGCCAGCACGCCGATGGTGGGGCCGGTCGGGGCGAGGTCGGCGGCGGGTGCGGCGACCGGGGAAGCGTTCACGTCGGAAAGTTTACGAGCCGGCGCGGTGTGCGCCTGCTCACGGTCGCCGTCAGGGTTCCGTCAACGCCCGAGTAATCCGGCCGCGGCGGGCCGACACTATCGAGGTGATAGCTGTGTTGCCGCGCAAGGTGCCTGCACCGGGCGGAGATGCGAATACTGCCAGGCGCCGCCGCGGACTCACCGTCCCGACCGGTTTGGCCGGCCTTTCCCTCGATGCGATGGCGTCGGTGTCCTACGGCCCGGAAGCCATCGTGCTGGTGCTGGCCGCCGCGGGTGGCGCGGGACTCGGCCTGACCCTGCCGGTGACGCTGGCGATCGCGGCGCTGCTCGCCGTGCTGGTCGCCTCCTACCGTCAGGTGATCGCGGCGTTCCCGAACGGCGGTGGCGCGTACGCGGTGGCCAAGGCGCATCTGGGGCATCGCACCAGCCTGACCGCGGCGGCCTCGCTGATCATCGACTACGTGTTGAACGTGGCGGTGTCGATCGCCGCCGGTGTCGCCGCACTCACCTCGGCGTTTCCCGGGTTGCTGCCGTACACGTTGTGGATCTGCCTGGCGATCCTGATCGGCATCACGGCACTCAATCTGTTGGGTATCACCGAGAGCGCCCGCGCGTTCATGGTGCCGACCGTCGTGTTCGTGGTCGGCATCTTCACGGTGATCATCGCGGGACTGCTGCGTTCGGAACCGGCGAGCGTCAGCGAAGGCGCCGCGACCGTGCTCGACGTGCACACGGTCGGAGTCCTGTTGCTGCTCAAGGCCTTCTCCAGCGGCTGTGCCGCGCTGACCGGTGTCGAGGCGATCGCGAACGCGGTGCCCAGCTTCGAGGCGCCGAAAGTCGTTCGCGCGCAACGGGCGGAGGTAGCGCTGGGGGCGCTACTCGGCCTCATGCTGGTCGGGCTCGCCCTGCTGATCGAGAAGTTCGAAGTGCACCCGATCGAGGGCACCACGGTGCTGTCCCAGTTGACCGAGGCCGCGCTCGGGCACGGAATGGGTTACTACGTAGTCCAATTCGCGACCGTGATCCTGCTGGCACTGGCCGCCAACACCTCCTACGGCGGGCTGCCGACGCTGACCAAGATCCTCGCCGACGACAACTGCCTGCCGCACCGGTTCGCGGTCAGTTCGCCGCGGCAGGTCTATCGGTACGGTGTGCTGACCCTCGCTGTCGCCGCCGGCGCGCTGCTGATCGGCGCGAACGGCAATATGAACGCGCTGGTCCCGCTGTTCGCGATCGGAGTGTTCGTCGGGTTCACCATCGCGCAGGTGGGCATGGTGCGGCACTGGCTGCTGTCCAGGACCGGCGGCTGGCAGTGGCGGATGGCGCTCAACGGATTCGGCGCGGTGCTCACCTTCATCGCCGCAATCGTCACCACCGCAATGAAATTCACCGAGGGCGCCTGGTTGATCGTGCTGATCCTGCCCGCGCTGGTGGTCGGGATGGAACGAATTCGCGACACCTACGGCCGGATCGGCGCGTTCCGCCGGTCCGACGAGGTACCGCCGCCGCCGCGGCCGCGCGACGCCGTCATCGTGGTGCCGGTGTCCGAGGTTTCCGACTTGAGCTGCGAGGCATTGTCCGCGGCGCTCTCGATCGGCAAAGACGTTGTCGCGGTGCATGTTTGCCTGCCGGGCGAGTCGGTCAAGGCGTTCACCAAGGCGTGGGAGGCCTGGCACCCGGACGTGCGCCTGGTGCTCCTCGAAGACAGCGACGCGACAGTCGGCGGGCCGGTGGCGCGTTACGTCAGCGAGAACTTCGAAGGCCGCCGCAAGGTCGTCGTCATCGCCGAGGTCGACCCGCCGGTCGGCTGGAACCGCGTGCTGCCCAGCCACCGCAGCGATGAACTAGAACGCGTGCTGCGCCGTATGACCGACACAGTAGTCTGCCACCTGCGCGTCCAGGTGGGCTGAAAACCTGATCGAATTCAGGCGGCCGCGGTGGTGTGCGTCGGCCACACGCACACCACCGCAGTCGACAAACGCTCCCACCCCCACGCAAGAACAGTCCTCCCACGCGCCGTGAGCCAGGTCGCCGCGCACCAATTCGCTTGCCGCGCGACGATTCGCCGACGAAGTCGTGCGCGGCGCACCATGATGTGCGCGGCGGTCAGTCGCGGAGGTTGCGGATGAGTCCTTCTTGGACGACCGCGGCGACGAGTTGACCGTCGCGGTTGTAGATCTTGCCGCCGGTGAGGGCGCGGCCGAAGCTTGCTGACGGCGATGCTTGGTCGTAGAGAAGCCAGTCGTCGGCGCGGAACGGCCGCAGGAACCACATGGCGTGATCCAGGGAGGCGTTCTGGGTTTGCTCGTCGGGGTGGGTCACCTTCGAGGAGCCGAGCAGGGTCATATCGCTCATGTAGGCGAGGGTGCAGACGTGGAACAGCGGGTCGTCGGGCAGCGGGTGGCGGTAGCGGAACCACACCTGCTGCTGGGAGACCACGCCCTCGCGGCGGGCCACCTGATCCTGCGGCACTGTGCGGATATCCCAGTGCTCCCACTCGCGCATCGCCCACAGGCGCTCCGGGCTCATCGTGATGCTGGCGTCCGGGAGTTCGTCGGGCGGCTGCACCGGCGGCATCACATCCTGATGCTCCGGGCCCTCGTCGCCGATGTGGAACGACGCCGACATGGTGAATATCGCCTGACCGTCCTGCACGCCGGTGACCCGGCGGGTGCAGAACGAGCGGCCGTCCCGAATCCGCTCGACGAGATACACCGTCCGCTGGTCCGGGTTGCCCGGCCGCAGGAAGTATCCGTGCAGCGAATGCACCTGGTACCGCGGTTCGACCGTGCGCACCGCCGACACCAGCGCCTGGCCGGCAACCTGTCCGCCGAATGTGCGCGGAAGCTGAGTCTTCGTGGACGCGCCACGGAAGATGTCGCGCTCGAGCCGCTCTATCTCCAGCGCCTCTTCGATTGTCGCCATGGGCTGAGATTAACTCGCCACGCTGCCCGCCTGCTCCTCGGCCGTCAGGTGATCGGCCAGCAATGCGCCTCCGGTCGCGGCCACACCCGGCAAGATCACATACCGCCGACGAGGGCCGGTGGCACGGTTTGCTCTGATGGACCGGTGCCACAGTTCGTGCCGATCACCCAGGACGTCCTCATCGAACGTCTCGTCGAGCGCCTGCGCGCCCTGCCCGGCCACCGGGTGATCGCGGTCGACGGCGCCGACGCCGCCCGCCCGGTCGATCTCGCCGATCGGGTCGCCGCCGCATTGCGCGACACCGGCCGACCCGCAGACGTGGTCTCGCTGCACGATTACGTCCGCCCGGCCTCCCTGCGCGTGGAGTTCGGCCGCGACGACATCTCCTATCGCACCGCTTGGTTCGACTACGACGCGCTGCGCCGCGAGGTCATCGACGCGCTGCACACCGACGGCCGTTGGCTGCCCGCCCTGTGGGACGAGGCCACCGATCGCTCGGCCCGCGCCACCATCCGCCCCGCTCCCGCCGACACCGTCCTACTCATCGCGGGCCCCATGCTGCTCGACCACTACCTCCAGTTCGACCTGACCGTCCGCCTCGACATGTCGGAACAAGCCCTGCGCCGAACAACCCCTCCCGAGGAGCACTGGACCATCCCCGCACTCCTCGACAATCACGAAACCTCCACCACCCCAACGTTCTTCGCCCGCTGGGACCACCCTGACCGTCCAGCCCTCCGCGTCGACTAGGCATCGTCATTAGGATTTCGAGGGCCCACTCGCACACAACGCCGTGGCGAGGGCGGCCCGAATATCCGCATCCTGTGCCTCGCTTTGGCCGGGGTCGAGGTTGACCATCACCGTTGCGGTGCGGCCGTCTGTTGTTGTCGCGCCCAACGTCTCGAAGCCCAGGATGCCGCCGTCGTGTCCCCAGTACAAGCCACCGCAGGGCAGTGGTGTGCTCTGAAAACCCAGCCCGTAGGCGTCATTGAACGAATCGCCGGTCGGCCGGGTCGTCATCATCTCCTGGAGTTCGGGCGGGTTCAGGAGGCGACCAGTCATGAGGGCACCGAGGAACTGGTTCATATCCGCGGCACTGGAGACCATCGACCCGGCAGCCCCCGCGATCGACGGATTGAACTCGGAGAGGTCGATAGGACCCGCGTCTCCCGGCTTGGCATAACCCTGCGGGTGCACGCCCGGAATACTCGACTCATCTCCAGGAACGGAAGTGTCGTGCAGGCCGAGCGGACCGATGATGCGCTGGTCGATCTCCGCCCCGTACGGCCGACCGGTGACCTTCTCGATGATCATCCCCGCCAGCAGGTAGTTCGTATTCGAATACGACCAGTCGGTTCCCGGCGGGAACAGCGAAGGATTGGTCAGCGCAAGTTGCACTAATTCCAGCGGATCATGGTGTACGAGAGTATTTTTCAGGACCTGCTCCTGACTCAGCGAAGCCAGGAAGTCGGGCACGCCGCTGGTCTGCTGCAGCAGCTGCCGCACCGTGATGACCTGCCCGTCATTGCCGTTGCCGCGGACCACTCCGGGCAGGTACTGCTCGACCGGCGCGTCGAGTGCCACCCGATGCTCACCGACGAGTTGCAGCATCACGGTGGATACGAACATCTTCGTCATGCTGCCGATGCGAAACCGACTGTCCCCCACCATCGGCGCCTGGGTTCCGATGTTCGCGACACCGCTCGTCAACACGGTGCGGCCGTGTGCGTCACGCACTTCGAGCAACACTCCCGGTGCGCCGTCGGCGGTGGTCAACCGCTGCAGAATGTTCTGTACATCGGTATAGCCGGGCGGGGTTGCGGCAGTAGCGTTGTCCCCCGTCCCGCACGCACACAGCGTCAACGCGGCAGTAGCGCACAAAGCGCCGAAAATAAGGGTGTACCTACGCATTTCGTCCTCCACGGATCGTCAGGACCAACGCTAGGCAGCCCCACCCGGAGACACCTCACCCCCGAGAGCTAAACGGGTACCCCAGCCTTGCGATACCCCAGTACCAGGCAGATCCCCCAGAGGTGGTGCCTGCGTCATTTCGGCACAGGCCCGTCCTTGCTCTTCTTTCCTGAAGCGGTCGTGCCGATGCCTCATATAAAAATGCGCATATCCACGTAACTAGATGCATTCTCCTCACTTCTGTTTTTGCACAGCGAGGTCCCGTTGACCATCGTTAAAGTGACCGAATGGGGAGTGAATGCGCTATCTGCGCGAAGCATCGGGGCGTCGGACCGTTGGTGGGGCCGGTGCTCTTCGAGAACGAACTGGTCATAGTGACGCATCGCCCCCTCGACCAGGGCTCCCCCGTCCCCGGCTACCTGTTCGTAGAAACGCGCCGACACACACCGACCGTCGCCACCCTCACCGATCCTGAAGCCGCTGCCATCGGCGTGGCAGTCACCCGGGCGGCCCTCGCCCTACAACAAGAACTAGCACCGGAATTCGTCTTCTCCGCGATCACCGGCCGCTCCGTCGCCCACTTCCACCAGCATGTCTTCGCCCGCCCCGACGGCACTCCGGCAACCACCCCGTGGACCGACGTCGACTCGTGGCAGGACTCCCCTCGCATCACCCCCACCGAGTTGGCGACTTTATGCAGCCGCCTGTCTACCCACTTCGCCCCGTGAGTGGCACACCTGCCGCCACCGTGTGCCACTCCACGACGACTAGACGAGGCGGTGGCCACCGTCGACGTGCAGGACGGTGCCGGTGATGAAGGGGTTGTGCATGGCGGCGAGCATGGCCTGGGCGACTTCGGCGGGTTGGCCGATGCGGCCGACCGGCAGACGGGCCGCGAGTTGTTGGTGGCGTTCGGTTTTGGCGTCGCCGGCGATGGTGTCCCAGATCGGGGTGTCGATCCAGCCCGGGGAGACGACGTTGACGCGGACGGGGCCGAGTTCGACGGCCAGGGCATAGGCGAGGGATTCGAGGGCGCCGTTGGCGGCGGCGACGATCGCGGAGCCAGGGCCGGGGCGGTAGGCGGCGATGCCGGAGGTGAAGGTGAGCGAGCCGCCGGGGACGATCCGGGCGTGCTTGGCGAGTAGTGCGGGCCCGATCAGCTTGGCGTCCAAGGTCTTTCGTGCCAGTTCGACATCGAACGAGGCGATGGGCTGATACACCCCCTCGACGTCGACCGCGGTGGTCACCACGTGATCGACCGGCCCCACCTCGGCGAACAGCCGCTCGATAGTGGCCTCCTCGGTGATATCGACGACGATCGACCGCACCTTGCCCGGCCCAGCGGGCAAGGTGCGTTCCGCGGCGGCGAGCCGCTCGGCGGAGCGGCTGGCGATGATGACCTCCCCGCCTGCCGTCACCAACGCGTCGGCCAACGCCAATCCCATGCCGGAGCTGCCGCCGACGATGACGACCCGTTCTGTTGTTGCGCTCTCTGTCATGCCTCCACTCGACCACCACACCGATCGAGTGTCCATGTCGCGCTATCGAATTCGCGTTAGTACCGAACTAACGCCGCAGGTCGGGCCGCACCGAACCGCCGCGGGCACGTCGGCTCAGAAAGCTACTTCGACGCCGCGCAACGGTCATTCTGCCGCGCATAAAATCGCCAGCAAATTAGTGCGCGCCCCGCCAATTGCTGCGCGGCGGGGCGGGGCAAGTGAGCGGTCAGCCGGTGCAGGCCGGGGACTGGATGTTGAGATTGGTGAGGGCGCCACAGGCCCAGGACTTCTGCACCTTCCACTTGCCACCGTCGAGCACGAAAGGCACGTCGACCACGTTCTCGGAACCGTTGATCGTGAATTTCCCTTGAGCGCTGACGGAATCGCCGAAAACGGTCACTCCGGTGATGGTGACCTGAGCGCCCGCCTGCTTGTACGCTTCGGCAAGACGGTTGGGCAGGTCCGGATCGGCCTCGATGCCCTGCACCAGGTCCAGCTTCTCCGCGCTGGGCACCGACGGATCCAGCGCCTTCTGCAGCAGCGCGTTCAACTCATCGACGGTCGGCGGGGCAGGCGTGTTCGGGTTGACCGTCGTGCTGGTCGAGGTGTGCGAAGGCTTCGGCGGATCCTTCTTGTCATCGCTCCCACAGGCCGTCAGGCCCAGCGCGGCGACCACGGCCAAGCCTGCGATCGCGATACGTCCGGTCTTACGAAGCTTCAACTGCTCGTCCTTTGCGTTCGGCTGATACATCGACGGTGATGCGGCACGCGCTACCGACGCAGCGGTCGACGGGCATCGAAATATCAAGCTACCCAGCACAATTGTGAGAACAGTAAGACGATCGTGTGGTGCGGAGAAGAGTCGGTCACATAGGGCTGTAGCGGGTCGCGACGCTGAGGGAAAGGTTTGTCAGCTCAACATGAGAAAGCTGCGGTATCGAGGTTGCGAGTTGTTCATAAGTCCACCGACTGACCGACTCGAAAGTCGGACGGAATGAGAACGTCTCGGTCCAGGTATCGGCCGTCAACTCGGCAACCAATCCGTCGATCACTCTGTCGAGTTCATCGGTGTCGATGAACCACCCGCGATCGCCGAGCTGATCGTCCGCGAAAGTGAAACCGACCCGCAGCTCAGCCGCGAATGGCTCGCCGGGTAGCCGGGCCGGAACCCCGTGAACGCGCCGCACCGGCGACGGAAGCCCCTGTCGCACAGAGAATTTCCGCGCTATCTCGATCCTGAACATGCAGGCAGCGTAGTCAGGTTCGGTCGGCGGTCGCGCGCCATTTCGGATCGGCGGCCAACATATCGACAAGGACGCGCACGGCCGGATTCCGAACAGGCACGCGCCAGATAGCAGCGTAGGTGACCGCCAATGGACCACCTCGGAGTGGACGCCAGACGAGGCCGGGTCGGTCGGCGGCGCGCGACGAGCTGAGACCGATCAGGTCCGGCCGTAAGGGCAGCACCGTAAGCATCTGGGCGTGGCCCATCGCGCTGTCGCTGAGCCGCACCTGTGCGCCGCGCTCCCGCAGCGCACGCAACAGTTCGTCGTGGAGTCCCGCGGCCGATTCTCTGGCGAACAGGATGAGCTCCTGGTCGGTGAGATCGCCTGGTTCGACCTCATCGGAATTCGCCAGTGGATGCGCCGAGGACATCAGAACGCCGAGTTCATCACGTGCGACCGGCCGCTGGGCGAAGCGGTCGGGCAGCGTGACCGGCGCACGCACCAGCGCGAGATCAACCTCATCGTCATCGAGCAACCGAACCTGGTCAGCGGTAGTGCCACCGGTGAGCACCATCCGGGTACCGGACGGCAGCAGTTCCTCGATTCGTGAAGGGAGCCAAGGAGGTACGCCGTTGAGCAACCCGAACCGAACCACCGGCGCACCCGCCGCCGACGCACGCCGCGTCTCCCGCACCGCCGAGTCGACCGACCGCAACACCTCCTTGCCGGTCCGGAACAACACCTCCCCCGCCGCGGTCAACTCGACCCGCGGCTCCCGACTCAGCAGCGCCCCACCCATCTCCCGCTCCAACACCTTGATCTGCTGACTGAGCGTCGGCGCCGAAATAAACAACCGCTCCGCCGCCCGCCGAAAATGCAACTCCTCGGCCACCACAACGAAGTACCGCAACTGCCGCAACTCCACGACCACCCACATCCATCCACCATCAACCGGCCGACTCGACCGCGTCAGGATCTGCACTCTGTCTCGGGACCTGCACTCGGAATAGGACCCTAGAGTCAGTGCAGGTCCCGAGACAGAGTGCAGATCTTGCGATAGCGTCGCGAAGCACGCGGGCTCGTGCCGCCCGGGTGGGGCGGGGGGGTTACCAGCCGCGTTCGGCCAGGCGGTGGTCGACCGGGAGTTCCTCGACGTTGATGCCTACCATCGCCTCGCCGAGTCCACGGGATACCTTGGCGAGCACGTCCGGGTCGTCGTAGAAGGTGGTCGCCTTGACGATGGCGGCGGCCCGCTCGGCGGGGTTGCCGGACTTGAAGATGCCGGAGCCGACGAAGACACCTTCGGCGCCGAGCTGCATCATCATCGCGGCGTCGGCGGGGGTGGCGATGCCGCCCGCGGTGAACAGCACGACGGGCAGCTTGCCGGTCTCGGCGACCTCGCGGACCAGTTCGTAGGGCGCCTGCAGCTCCTTGGCGGCGACGAACAGCTCGTCGGCGGGCAGCGAGGACAACCTGCGGATCTCGCCGCGGATCTTGCGCATGTGCGTGGTGGCGTTGGAGACGTCGCCGGTGCCCGCCTCGCCCTTCGAGCGAATCATGGCCGCGCCCTCGGTGATTCGGCGCAGCGCCTCACCCAGGTTGGTGGCGCCGCACACGAACGGAATCGTGAAGTTCCACTTCTCGATGTGGTTGGCGTAGTCGGCGGGGGTGAGCACCTCGGACTCGTCGATGTAGTCGACGCCGAGGCTCTGCAGGATCTGCGCCTCCACGAAGTGGCCGATGCGCGCCTTCGCCATGACCGGAATGGAGACGGCGGCGATGATGCCGTCGATCATGTCGGGGTCGCTCATCCGGGACACGCCGCCCTGCGCGCGGATGTCGGCGGGCACCCGCTCCAGCGCCATCACCGCGACCGCGCCGGCGTCTTCGGCGATCTTGGCCTGGTCGGGGGTGACGACGTCCATGATCACCCCGCCCTTGAGCATCTCGGCCATGCCGCGCTTCACGCGGGCGGTGCCGATGGTCTGGGTGGTGTCGGGCGTAGTCACGGCAAACTCCTGGGTCATCTGCGCCAATCGGGTCGCAAGGGATTGAATCGACCCAATTCTAGGCGTGCCACCCAGGCCACTTGATAGCCAGTCGGAGATGACTGGCCTTGTCACCCACCAGCGGTTCTGTCCGCCACCGCAGCGCACTGGACCGGTCGGCCGGGCCATCGGAACGGATTCGCCGGGGCAGCGGGGCGGTTTCACCCGCCCTCGCTAACTTCCGGCGGCTACTCAGAGCGGACCGACGACCAGCAACTGCGCCCAGTACTCGGCCGCGGCCGGGCCGACGAGCGGCAGCAGGAAATCGAACAACAGGTAGGACATGTACTACGTACCTCCACGCACCGAACATTTCCCCCCACCACCGGCGAGGGCCACGGCACCGGATTCGAATGCCTTGCGAAAAGCACTACCCAGCCCGCGTCGAACCAGTCGCGACCGTAGCACGATAGTGAACCAGATCACATCCGCGTCAGCGGATCGTGCGGGCTCGACCTCCACAGATTCGCCCAGCTCGCCCCGTCAAGCCATCGATAGTCGGGGCAGGTGTTGCCGAAAATAAGCTGGTGGCAGCCTATTTCAGCGGATGGATCTGACCTCGGGGTGGGCGACGCCGGAGGCGGCAGCGGCGGCTTCGGGGAGCAATTGGTCGAGGTTGTAGGGGTAGACGGTTTCGCCGGAGCGGTCCAATTGGACGATGTCTTCGACGGTGCACCACTTGTTGCCGGAGATCGAGCGGCGTTCGATGGTGGTGAGGTTGGCGGCCTGCGGTTCGTAGCCGCGCACGCGCAGGGCGAAGAAGAGTTCTTCGGAGCGGATGAGGTCGCCGTCGAAGGGGAACACGGCGACTCGGCGCCAGATCGGGCCGCGCAGGCTGTCCGGATCGGCCTTGTGCCCGGTTTCTTCGTAGAGCTCGCGGACGGCGGCGTCGCGCAGTGTCTCGCCCGGGTCCACGCCGCCGCCGACGGTGAACCAGAAGGAGACGTCGGGGGTGGTGGGGTCGTTGCCGCGCATCAGCAGGGTGCGGTCCTGTTCGTCGAACAGGACGATGCGCGCGGTGGTGCGGGTGGTGTCGACGGTGAGTCCGGTGGACGCGGCCGGGGTGGCGCGCTCGGTGATCTCGAAGTAGGTGGGCAGCGGCGCGGTACCGCCGAGGTGCAGGATGCGCACCGAGCGCCGGGTGCGCAGCGCGAGGGTGTCGCGGACGGCGTCGTTGTGGAAGCGGCGCGCGATGAGGACGCGCGCCTCGGCGTCGGCCAGCTCGGCCACCATCTGCGGGCGCAACTTCTCGATATCGATCGTCGAAAGTGCTCCGGAGAGTTGGTTTTCCACGGTCTCGCGATCGGCCCGCGCGACGCGTTCGGCCCGATCGGCAAGCAGCGCAAGCACTTTGCCCTGATCGGCCAGCGCCGGGTCGGCGACCGGATCGGCGATCGCCATCGCGACCGACCTGGCCACCACCGCCCGGCGGGCCAGCGCCGCGTCCAGGGCCTGCCAGGACTGATCGGAGCGCACGTGCAGCCGGTCGAGCCGGTTGGCGGTGGAGTAGGCCCAGATGCCGATCGCGACGATGACCGCCGCGATCAGCGCAAGGACGAGAACCGTTGTCGCGGAGAAGGTGATCATCCGGCGGCCCGCACCCTCGTGTCGCCGACGGTCACCGTCTCGTACACCCGCAGAATCTGTTCGGCCACCACCGGCCAGTCGTATTCGCCGACCACCTGGGTCGCCGTATTCACCAGCGCCGCCCGATGAGTGTCGTCGGTGAGCACCCGATCGATGGCCTTCGCGAGCGCCGCCGAATCACCCACCGGCACAAGCGCACCCGCCGTGCCGTCGCGCAGCACCCGACGGAAGGCGTCCAATTCGCTTGCCACCACGGCGGTTCCGGCGGCCATCGCCTCGATCAGGATGATGCCGAAACTCTCGCCACCGAGATTGGGCGCGACATAGACGTCCGCGCTGCGCATCGCCGAGGCCTTCTCCGCATCCGACACCTGACCGAGGAAACGCAGATGCCCGGCAAGCGATCCCGCCTCGCGCCGCAGCCGCTCCTCGTCACCGCGCCCGACGATGAGAATCTCCAGGTCCTTGTGCTTATGCACCAGCTCGGGCAGCGCGCCGAGCAGCACGTCCATTCCCTTGCGCGGTTCGTCGTAGCGACCGAGGAACAGCACGGTCCGCCCGGCACGCGGGTACCCGGGCAGCATCGGCGCGCGCGCGAACGCGGGCACGTCGACACCGTTCGGAATCTCCACCGCGTCCGAACCGAGCGCCTCCACCTGCCAGCGCCTGGCCAGCTCCGAGACGGCGATCCGCCCGCTGATCTTCTCGTGATACGGCCGCAACACGCTCTGAAAAGTACTGAGCACCAACGACTTCGTGGTCGAAGTATGAAAGGTCGCGACGATCGGCCCCTCCGCGATCTTCAACGCCAGCATCGACAGGCTCGGCGCATTCGGCTCATGGATGTGCAGCACATCGAAATCGTTGCCGTCGATCCAGCGGCGAATCCTGGTGTAGGCCATCGGCCCGAAGGACAGCCGCGCCACCGAGCCGTTGTAGGGAATCGCGACCGCGCGACCGGCCGACACCACGAAATCGGGCAGCGGTGTGTCCTCCGAGGCGGGCGCGAGCACGCTCACCCGGTGTCCGCGTTCGATGAACACCCGCGCCAGCTCGACCACGTGGGCCTGCACGCCGCCGGGGACGTCGAACGAGTAGGGACAGACCATGCCGATCTTCATGGGGCGCCATCCGAATGGGCCGTCGTGTCAACGTTTACCGTACCGTTCGAGCCCGCCGTCGCGCTGGGCTCGTCACGGTGTGGCTGCGCGGCGGCGATCCTGGCCAGCCGCGCCTCGGACAAGTCGCTTTCCCACTGCGGTTGCAGCATGTGCCAATCCGCGGGATGCGCAGCGATATTCGCAGCGAACTGATCCGCCAGGGATTGCGTCGCCGCCGCCACACCGCTCGAAACATCCACCGGCGGATAGACCTTCATGCCCCAGCCCTCCGCACCGTCGTCGGTGAACCAGGTATGCACCGGCAGCAGCGGTGCCCCGGTTTCGATGGCCAGTTTGGCGGCGCCGGCGGGCAGCCAGGTGCGCTCGCCGAAGAAGGTGACCGGGACGCCGCGACCGGTCAGGTCGCGCTCCCCCATCAGGCAGATCGCCTTGTTCTCCCGCAACCGCTTCGCGAGCTGGACGAACGGCGGCTGTTCGGCGCCGGTCAGCGGGAACACCTCGAACCCGAGGCTCTCCCGGTAGGCGACGAAACGCTCGAACAGTGACTCCGGTTTCAACCGCTCGGCGACGGTCGCGAAGGTGCCGTGGTTCTGCACCAACCACACCCCGGCCATGTCCCAGTTTCCGGAATGCGGCAGCACAAGGACCGCCCCACGCCCCGCGGCCAGCGCTGCCTCCAGGTGCGACTTCCCTTCCAGCACAAGCTGACCGATCGCCGCGTGATCCATCGACGGCAGCCGGAACGCCTCACGCCAGTATCGCGCGTAGGAGCGCACGCTCGCCTGGATCAGCTCGTCCGGCACCTCGGCAGGCGTCCCGCCGATCACCCGAGCGAGGTTGCGCCGCAACTGATTCGGCTCACCGCCCGCCCGGAACGCGCGATTCGCCTTGCCCGCAACGCGATCGGCGCCGAAGTCGAACAGTCGCCGCGCCGTCGACTCGGGCAGTGCCCGCACGAGCCGCCAGCCCGCCGCGTAACCGACGTCGCTCAACCGCTCCCCGATACTCATGACCATTGCCCCGTTTCCTGCACCACACCGCCACGATATGGCGGTCTCACGTTGGCAGCTCCGTCGCGTTCGCCGGTCCCGCCGTGGGGTTTTCGGGCTGCGCCGTCGACTTGGCCAGTGGCAGCACGTCGCGCGCGCCGGGCGAACTGCGCACCGCGAGCACCCGCTGGAACACCGTGACGATGCTGAGCACCGCGAGGATCCACATCGCGACGTGCACCGCGTAGGTCAGCCAGTGAATGCCCCAGTACCCGCCGATCCCGGTGAACCCGGCGCCGACCAACACGATGATCAGCCGATCCGGCCGCTCGATGATCCCACCGTCGGCGGACAGTCCGCTGGCCTCGGCCCGCGCCTTGGCGTACGAAATCACCTGCGAGGTAACCAATACCACCAGGGTCGCGGCGAACAGCGGCTTGTGGTGCGCGTGGAACACCGCCCACCACGCCAGGCCGCCGAAGATCGCCCCGTCGGCCATCCGGTCGCAGGTGGCGTCGAGCACCGCACCGTATTTCGTGCCGCCGCCGCGCGCCCTGGCCATCGCGCCGTCGAGCATGTCGAACATGACGAACAACCAGATCACCATGGTCCCCCAGAACAGGTGTCCGGTCGGGAACAGGGTGACCGCGGCGGCGATCGACGCGGTGGTGCCGATGACCGTCACCGCGTCCGGGGTGAGCCCGGTGCTCACCAGCGCTTTGCCCAGCGGCGCAGTCGCTTTGGCAAACGTATCGCGGCCGAAGAAGCTCAGCACTTCTAGTCGACTTCCTTCCAGGCTGCCGACAGCAGCGCCCTCGTCTCGCGCAGCAGCTGTGGCATGACCTTCGCGCCGCCGACGACGGTGATGAAGTTCGCGTCGCCGCCCCAGCGCGGGACGATGTGCTGATGCAGGTGATCGGCGAGCGAACCACCCGCCACGCCACCGAGATTCAGGCCGACGTTGAAACCGTGCGGCTGCGACACCCGCTTCATCACCCGGATGGCCTGCTGGGTGAACGCCATCAGCTCCGCGCCCTCGGCGACCGTGAGGTCCTCGAGGTTGGCGACCCTGCGGTAGGGCACCACCATCATGTGACCGGGGTTGTACGGGTACAGGTTCAGCACCGCGTACACCAGTTCGCCGCGGGCGATGACCAGACCGTCCTCGTCGGACATCTTCGGGATGTCGGTGAACGGATGCCCGGTCGCGGTGGGATCGGTCGAGGCGGCCTCGGCGATGTAGGACATCCGGTACGGCGTCCACAGTCGTTGCAGCCGATCGGGTTCGCCCGCGCCCCGGTCGACGATGCTGCCCTGTGCCGCGGCGTCGTTCAGCTCGGTAAGTCCATCCGGCGCCGCGCGCTCAGTCATTCCGCACCCTTGATCTCGAAGCCTTCCGCGGTCGGCGAAGCGTTCTCCCGATTCGCGATCCATTGCACAACGGTGGCCACCGCGTCGGCGACCGGCACGCCGTTGACCTGCGTGCCGTCGCGGAACCGGAAGCTCACCGCGTCGGCGGCCACGTCCCGCTCACCGGCGAGCAGCATGAACGGCACCTTCTGCGCGGTGTTGTTGAAGATCTTCTTCTGCATCCGGTCGTCGCTGCGGTCGACCTGCGCGCGCACGCCCGCGTCCCGCAGCCGCTCGATCACCCGGTCCAGGTGCGGCGCAAAGGCTTCCGCGACCGGGATGCCGACCGCCTGCACCGGCGAAAGCCAGGCCGGGAAGGCGCCTGCGTAGTGCTCGGTGAGAACGCCGAAGAACCGTTCGATGGAACCGAACAGCGCGCGGTGGATCATCACCGGCCGCTGCTTGGTGCCGTCGTTGGCGGTGTATTCCAGGTTGAACCGTTCCGGCAGGTTGAAGTCCAGCTGGATGGTCGACATCTGCCAGGTCCGCCCGAGCGCGTCCTTGACCTGCACGGAGATCTTCGGCCCGTAGAACGCGGCGCCGCCCGGATCCGGCACCAGCTCGAGCCCGGAGGCCTCGGCCACCTTGGCCAGGGTCTCGGTCGCCTCTTCCCACAGCTCGTCCGAGCCGACGAACTTGACCGGGTCCTTGGTCGACAGCTCCAGGTAGAAGTCGTCGAGGCCGTAGTCCTTCAGCAGCGCGAGCACGAACTGCAGGGTGCTGGTGAGCTCGGCGTGCATCTGCTCTTTGGTGCAGTAGATGTGCGCGTCATCCTGGGTCATGCCGCGCACCCGGGTCAGGCCGTGCACCACGCCGGACTTCTCGTAGCGGTAGACCGAGCCGAATTCGAACAGCCGCAACGGCAGTTCCCGGTACGACCGGCCACGGGCCCGGAAGATCAGGTTGTGCATCGGGCAGTTCATCGGCTTGACGTAGTAGTCCTGGCCGGGCTTGCGAACGGTGCCGTCCTCGTTCAGCTCCGCGTCCAGGTGCATCGCCGGGAACATGCCGTCCTGGTACCAGTCCAGGTGGCCGGAGACCTCGAACAGGTGTCCCTTGGTGATGTGCGGGGTGTTGACGAACTCGTAGCCCGCGGACACATGCCTGCGCCGCGAGTACTCCTCCATCTCCTTGCGGATGATGCCGCCCTTGGGATGGAACACCGGCAGGCCGGAGCCGAGCTCGTCCGGGAAGCTGAACAGGTCCAGTTCCAGCCCGAGCTTGCGGTGATCACGGCGCTCGGCCTCGGCGAGCAGATGCAGGTGCTCTTCCAGCGCCTCGGTGGATTCCCAGGCGGTGCCGTAGATGCGCTGCAGGTCCTCGCGGTTCTGATCGCCGCGCCAGTAGGCGGCCGAGCTGCGGGTCAGCTTGAACGCGGGAATGAACTTGGTGGTCGGGATGTGCGGGCCGCGACACAGGTCGCCCCAGAGGCGTTCACCGGTGCGGGGATCGAGGTTGTCGTAGATGGTCAGCTCTTTGCCGCCGACCTCCATCACCTCGGGATCGTCGATGCCGGACTTGTCGCTGATCAGCTCCAGCTTGAACGGCTCCTTGGCCAGCTCGACGCGGGCGTCCTCGACCTCGATCACCCGACGCGAAAAGCGTTGCGCGCCTTTGACGATCTTCTTCATCCTGGATTCCAGCTTGGCCAGATCCTCCGGGGTGAACGGCTTGTCGACCTGGAAGTCGTAGTAGAAGCCGTCCTTGATCGGCGGGCCGATGCCGAGCTTGGCCTCCGGGAACTCCTGCTGCACCGCCTGGGCCAGCACGTGCGCGGCGGAATGCCGGATGACACTGCGGCCGTCCTCGGTGTCGGCGGCGACCGCCTCCACCTCGACGTCGGTGTCCGGGATCCAGGACAGGTCCTTGAGGCCCTCGGCGTCGCGCACGACGACGATGGTGTCCGGTCCCTTGGTCGGCAGTCCGGCCTCGCGCACCGCGGCACCCGCCGTCGTCCCGGCCGGCACCCGGACGAGGGCGGCAGGGGTGGTGCGGGCTGAGGTGGTCACGGCGGTGCTCTCCTTGGAGTTTCTCGGGTGCGAGGACGTCCTCGCGGATCATGGCCAGGACACGCGCGTACCCCGGCGCGACCATGCTATCGGCACGACCACACCAACGTGCACGCGCTCACCCGGCTTGTCGGCCACTCCGCGTATTCAGGGGTTCTACTTTTCGCGCTCCGCCAGGTCGGCCAGCAGGGTCTCGCGTTCGGCAGCAGGACGTTTCGGGCAGCTCGTGCACATCTCGCAGCTGGGCACCTCGTAGACCAGGCAGCAGGAGATCCGTTTGACGAACGTCCGCCCGCCGACCTCGACGAAGCGCGGTATGGGGAGCTTGCCGCCGATCCGAGTCGCCAGTTGCGTACCCGCCGCTGGGGACCCCGCGTCGAGGGCGCGGTTACCCACGGCATCGGCGACGATCGCCCACAGCGACGGCACGCCCGCGCCGGAGACCTCGGCGACCGGACCGATCACGGCCGCAAGGGTTTCCCGCAGTGCCGTGCCCGGCTCGGCGGCTTCATCGGGCTCGGCCAGCACATGGATACGTTCCACGCCGCCGTCAGGACGAACCTCGCAGTCGAAGTGATCGAGCACCGGCTCGACGGCCCGCTCGTCGCGCGCGTACGCCCGCGCGATCTGCTCGACCAGCGCGGAGGCGACCATGCACCACCACAGCGTGCCCGCGATGCGCGGTGAGGTGGTCCCCCACGAATGCCCCATCTCGGCGATCCGCGCCGCCAGCCAGTCCGGCTGCGTCAACGTGCGCCCGGGAACCGTATTCACCATTTCAGGGGACTGCGTAACCATTGCCACTCGACTCCGATCCAGCTGCCGACCATCCCATAGGAGCGGTTCAGCGTAGGTCGCGCGGCAATGCGGGCCTCGAAGGCGCGCCAGCCCGACTGTGTCGATCTTGTTTCCAGCTCGGCCGTCACCTGTTCCAGCGTACGAGACCGACCGGTCCGGCCCAGGTCACAGCCGTAGCGCCTGCCCGAAAACGGTTCGGGCGGGCGCTACGGTCGTCCATCAGACCAGCTCGGGGGTGACCCGATGCCCCGCCTCGTCCTCGATGTGCGCGAATCCGTCCTCGGTGACCTCGATGACGCGCGCGCTGGCGATATCGAAGAACAGACCCGACACCGTCACACCGCGCTCGGCGACGGCCGCGCGCACCGCGGGATGCCGCTGCAGGTTTTCCAGCTGCACGGCCACATTCACCATGCTCAGCTGGTCCACCTCGCCGAATCCGGCCCGGGCGGCGGCGATCGCCACCGGATGTCCGCGCCGGACCCGGTCCAGGCTCGGATGGGCGTGCGCGAGCCACTTGTCGATCTCCGGACCGGCCTGCGCACCCGAATGCAGGGCCTTCATCGCGCCGCACGACGAGTGACCGCAGACCACGATGGACCGGACGTTCAGCTCTTCCAGGGCGAAGACGAGCGCCGCGTCCACCGACGGATCCCCGACGGCGGGCACCAGGTTGCCCACATTGCGCACGGTGAACAGGTCACCCGGCCCGCTGTTGGTGATCATGTTCGGCACGATCCGCGAGTCCGCACAGGTCAGGAAGAACGAATCCGGATCCTGACTGTCCCGCAGCTCGTCCAGGTGCGGCCGCACGACGTGCGCGTGACTGCGGTGGTAGGCGGCCACGCCTGCCGCGATCGGGTCGGCGTGCTCGTCGCGCCGCCACGGCCCGAGGATGTCGGTCCACACCGCGCGCCCGAAGCTGCGCGACGGCGGGCCTGCCGTCGCGAACGCCATTCTGGCGCTGCCGATTTCCACGAAATCGACACTGCCGCCGTTGCTTTCCTGCTGCCGCACCCAGTCCTCGATGGCTTCGAAGGCGGCGTGGTCGAGGAAGTCGACGGTCATCTCGACGGTGACGTCGGCGTCCGCGGGCACCTTCGCGAATTCCGTCGAGAGCTTCGGCAGCGCGAGGAACGTGCAGGAGCCGTCGATGGTGATCATCCACCGCTGCGAACCCGGAATCTGCCTGGCGCTGATGGCAACTCGCACCACCCGCCACAGCAGCAGGCCGAAGGCCAGCGCGAGGCCGATCAGCACGCCCTCCAGCAGATTCAGGAACACCACCGACACCACGGTGACGGCATAGACGAGCAGATCACCGGTGCGTCGGGCCAGCCGGATGTGCGCGAGCTTCACCAGCTGCATGCCGATCACGATCAGCAGTCCGGCCAGCGCGGCCTTCGGAATCTGTTGCACCACAGCGGCCAACGCCACCGAGAACACCAGGATCCAGACACCGTGCAGCACCGCCGACGCGCGACTGCGCGCCCCTGCCTGCACGTTGGTGGCGCTGCGCACGATCACGCCGGTGACCGGCAGCCCACCGATCAGGCCGGACAGCACGTTGGCCGAGCCCTGACCGATCAGCTCGCGATCGAAATTGGTGCGCTGACCCGAGTGCATCTTGTCCACCGCCACCGCGGAGAGCAGGCTCTCCACGCTGGCGATCAACGCGATGGTGATGACCATCAGGACCACCGCCGACCAGTCACCGCTCGGCAGCTCCGGCAGACCGATCGCGTCGAACAGCGAGCCGTTCAACACGATTCGCTCGGCACCGGTCGGCAGCACCATGGCCAGCACGGTGCCCGCGAACACCGCGACCAGCGGGCCGGGGATCACGCGCAGCTTGGCGGGCATGTACTTCCAGCCCAGCATGATGGCGATCACCACCGCGCCGATGAACGCGTCGCCGCCGTGCAGCGACATCAGCTGGTCGGGCAGCTGGGTGAGGTTCTTCCACGCCGAGCTGTGCGACGAACCGCCGAGCAGCACGTGAATCTGTTGCAGCGCAATGGTGATGCCGATACCGGCCAGCATCGCGTGCACGACCACCGGCGCGACGGCCAGCGCGGCTCGGGCAATTCGGCTCAGCCCGAACAGGATCTGCAGCACACCGGCCGCGGCGGCGATGAAACAGGTTGTTTTCCAACCGAATTGGTTGATGGACTCGGCAACGACGACGGTGAGTCCCGCGGCGGGGCCACTCACCTGAAGAATGGAGCCGCCTAACAGACCGGCGACGATGCCACCAACCACGGCGGCGATGAGACCGGCGGCGACGGGCGCGCCGGAGGCGACGGCGATGCCGAGGGACAGCGGCAACGCGACCAGGAAGACCACGATGGAAGCGGGCACATCGTGGCGGAGGATCGATTGCAGACGATCGGACAGGGGTCTGGAACCGTGACCCGAGTCCGCCGAGACAGGGGGTGTTATCGGTGGGGCCACATCGTTTTCGACAGGCATGACTATCTCCTTCGCCGAACTCGGCCGCATCGGCCGAGGTCGGTTGACGATCAACATGTCCAGCAGGGCACACGACCGCGAACCGGCATCTCGCGGTGAAGCAGTACTCGACGCACCAGTGGGTCGAGTGGTAAACCGAAGTCAGGCTATTAGTAAAGACTTAGCAAAGCCTGAGAACGATGCTAATTACGCGTTAACACCCCTGCCAGGGGCCGCGCCCAGCGGGCGCCCGGACCGTCGCGGCGGTTAAACCGGCTCCGCGGCAACACGGCGGCCCTCATCGTCGAATTCCGCGATTCCGTCCACGGTCACCTCGATGACCCTGGCGGTGGCGATATCGAAGAACAGTCCCGACACCGCGACGCCGCGCTCCTCGATCCCCTGCCGCACGGCCGGGTGCGCGTGCAACGTCTCCAATTGCAGCGCCACATTCACCATGCCCAGCTGGTCGACCTCGCCGAATCCCGCCAGCGCGGCCGCCGTGGCGACCGGGTGCCCGAGGCGGAACCGGTCGAGGCTCGGACGAGCGTGGGCCAGCCAGTCACCCAGGCCCGAACCGGTCCGGACCTCGCGATACAGCGCCTCCATCGCACCGCAGCCGGAATGACCGCACACGACGACCGCGCGCACGTCCAGCTTCTCGAGTGCGTAGATCAGCGCGGCCTCGACCGAGACGTCACTGCCCGCGGTGGGAACCAGGTTGCCGACATTGCGGACGGTGAACAGGTCACCGGGGCCGCTGTTGGTGATGACATTCGGGACGATGCGGGCGTCGGCGCAGGTGAGGAAGAACGAATCGGCGTCGGGCCGGTGCCGCAGGCCGTCCAGGTGCGGGCGCATCAGATGCGCGTGCCCGCGGTGGTAGGCCGCGATGCCCGCCACGATCGGATCCTCGCGGATACCGGTGCGCCGCCACGGGCTGATCGCCTGGTCGATGACCTGCCTGGAATTGCCCCGCTCGGGCGGGCCCGCCATCGCGCCCGCCATGCGCGCGCTGCCGATCTCCACGAATTCGACCGTGCCGCCCTCGGATTCGTGATGCGTGGCCCATTCGGTGATCCGCTCGGAGGCGGCGTGATCGAGGAAGTCGACCGTCATCTCCACGGTGACCTCAACGCCCGCAGGCACTTTGGCGAGTTCCGCAGACAGCTTCGGCAGCGCGAGGAAGGTGCAGGTGCCGTCGATAGTGACCACCCAGCGCCGCGCGCTCGCCACCGGTTCGGCGATGATGGTCACCCGGACCACCCGCCACAGCAGCAGCGCGAACGACAGCGCGAGCCCGATCACCATGCCCACCAACAGGTTCAGGAACACCACGCTGAGTACCGTCGCGATGTACACGTAGAGGTCACCGGTGCGCCGAGCCAGGCGGATGTGCGCCAACTTCACCAGTTGCACACCGATCAGAATGAGCAGTCCCGCCAGCGCCGCCTTCGGAATCTGCTGCACCAGCCCCGCCAGCGCCACCGCGAACAGCAGCACCCAGACGCCGTGCAGCACCGTCGCCGCCCTGGACTGCGCACCCGCCTGCGCGTTGGTGATGCTGCGCACGATCACCGCTGCGACCGGCAGCCCGCCGAGCAGGCCGGACACCATGTTGGCCGAGCCCTGCCCGATCAGTTCGCGATCGAGGTCGGTCGAGACGCCCGGGCGCAGCTTGTCCACCGCGACCGCCGAGAGCAGGGTCTCGACGCTGCCGATGAGGGCGATGGTCACCACGGTGATCGCGATCGCGGTCCAACTGCCCGAGGGGACGCTCGGCAGGCCGATCGAGTCGAACAGCGAGCCGTTCAGCACCAGCCGCTCGACATGGGTCGGCAGCACCAGTGACAGCAGTGTCGCGATCACCACCGCGACCAGCGGCCCCGGCACCACCCGGACCTGGCGCGGCACGAACTTCCAGGCGATCAGGATGACGATCACCACCACGCCGATCAGCAGGTCGCCGCGATGCACCGACATCAGCTGATGCGGCAGCTGAACCAGGCTGTCGAACGACGAGCTCAGCGACGTGCCGCCGAGCAGCACATGCACCTGCTGCAGCGCGATGATCACGCCGATGCCGGCCAGCATCGCGTGCACCACCACCGGCGCGATCGCCAACGCGCCCCGCGCGATCCGGCTCAGCCCGAACAGGATCTGCAACGCCCCGGCCCCGACGGTGATGAAACACGTCGCGGCCCAGCCGAATTGGTGCACGCTCGCGGCGACGACCACGGTGAGGCTGGCAGTCGGCCCGGTCACCTGCACTGCCGAACCGCCGACCAGCCCCGCGACCACCCCGCCGACCGCCGCCGCGATCAATCCCGCGGCGACGGGTGCGCCGGAGGCGACCGCGACGCCGAGGGAAAGCGGTAGCGCGACAAGGAAAACCACGATGGAGGCGGGTAGGTCGTGGCGGCCGATACCGGCAAGACTGAAAGCGGGCTTACGCAACGAAGTCCGTGGTGCGGAATCGGTGTCGGTGGACATATTTCTCCTTCGCCGGGCGGACGTGGACCGTCCCGGTTCATCGGTGGAACATGTACTGGCATCGAAAGCGAGCGGCGGGCATGACTCAGCCGCTCGAGAGCGGCGACCCGGTTGACGCGAAGGTCTGGCTAATAGTAAAGACTTCGCAAAGCGTATGGAAAGGTTTCAGGTGGAATCGGCCCCATCGTCACCAAATTGTGATCCAGATCACTGCGCAATCCCCCGGTCTGCGTAGCGTGCGATCAGCGCCCGGCACCTACTTCAGGTACCAGGTGATCAGGCGTTCGACGAGGGCGAGGTCGCAGACGGCGTCTGGGACCTGGATGGCCGATTCCAGGTTGCGGCGGTCGAACTCGATGCGTTCCAGCAGATACTTTCCGGTGTACGCCATGCGGGTGGCGACCGCTCTGTCGAGTACCGAGAGGGTGCCGTCGTCCCAGTTCTGTGGCGCGACGGGGCGCAGTCTCATGCCGAGGCCGGTGCCGATCATTTCGATCGTTTCCGCCGCCGGGACGCCGACGCGGTCGGTCAGGTTGACGATCCGCGGTAGGTCGTCGACCTCGGCCAGGGCCAGCAGCCACGCCACGGTTGTGTCGATCGGGACGAGGTTGAGTGTCGCGTCCTCGCCTATTTGGACCGCGGCGTCTCCACCGGGGAAGCGTCGCGCTACCCGCTGCATATTCGTCATGAAGTTGTAGATGCCGAAATCCGAGGTGGTGTGCGCGGTTTTGGACGAGCCCACGACCTGTCCGAGCCGGAATACCGCGCCGCTGACGCCGTACTCCTGCACGAAATCGCGGAAAACCAGTTCACCGCCGCGTTTGGTCTCCTCGTACACCGTCCGGAACCGGGTGTCTTCGGTAACCGGCAGCCAGTTCTCCTCGGTGGGCTTGTCCGAGACGCCGCCGACGTAGGCGGTGCTGATCAGAAAGAATCGGGAGCCCGGCAGGGAGCGTTCGACGAACAGCCGCAGTGCCCGCTCGGTTCCCTTGGTATTCACGTCCTGGAGAAGGGCGGGCCGATTCGGCGAAAGGTCGACCGCGGCCGCGAAATGCCAGAAATCGCAGGGCTCCGAGAAGATCGTCGCTGCCTCGAAGTCATCGATGCCCAGATACTCCTGGGTCAATTCGCAGTCATAGGTCTCGAGATCGGTGAGGTCGGGTGGCGTCTCCCCCTCGTTGACAGTGGCCGAGTCGAGCGCCTCGGGAACCCGGGTTCGCGCCCCTCTGGCAAGGGCTTTCACCCGGACGCCGCGTTTGAGCAGCTCGCAGATCGTATTGCTGGCGACATATCCGTTCGCGCCGTCGACGACGGCCACTCTCGAGCCCATCAGAGGCTCCACACAGTGCTGTCGAAGCGGCGGTCGATGGCGCCGGCCAGCTGCCGAAGCGGAACACCGGGATCCCGCGCAGCCTCGACGCATAAGTCGATGATCGTCGCGCACATAGCGGCGGCAAGTTCGTCGTTCCATAACCGCTGTGCCGCATTGAAAGTCATCGCCATCGCCTCCTGGGCTGCCTTGATCGTGAGCAGGCCGTCGATCGGGAGCACATTCCCCACCGACGTCCGGTGCAGCGCGTAATCCGCTGCCACGCAATCGGGGCCGAACAACGCCGCACCGACCTCGGTCTTCGGCACATTCAGCATCTGCACCGGAAAAAGCGCGCTGTTCGGATCGATCATCGCGACAGACAGTTCCGGGCAAACCTCGAGCACCTCGATGAAGGGATACCACTGGAATCGGTAGGCCTTCAAGCAGCTCTGCTTGAACGACGCGACGAGATCGGCGAACGACTGCTCCGGCGACCACCGGAACTCGAGCATGAAGGGATTGAAAAGCATGGCCACCGACTGATGGAACCGCGGATCGCGCCGACCGTGGCTGAAGGTGGGCATCAGGTACGCGTCGCAGCGACCGAGGTGGCCCAGGGTGAGGCCGTAGGCCGCGGCGATCACCATGAACGGCGTCACCCGGAGCTTGCCGGACAGTGCGCGTACCGCGGCGATTTCCGGTGCCGTCAAGCCACGATCGCCACGGGACGTGGTCGCCTGATGATCTTGCGCGTCCACCGCTCCGGATATCTGCAATATCTCCAGGGAGCCAACGTAATCCGGCCAAAAGGCACGGGCCGCGTCCGCCTCTGGTGTTTCCAGTGCGGCCAGCTCAGCTACGACGATCTGCCGGTAATTCACCTCGGGCGGCGCGGGTTTCGGTTCCAGCCCGGCGCGATAGAACCGCCCGATATCGCGCTTCAGCACCTCCAGCGACCATGCGTCGGACACGCTGTGGTGCACCGTCACCTGGAGCAGTCGCCGCTGCGCCGCCGCGTTCTCGAGCAGCAGCACGCGCAGCAACGGCGGATGCGCGAGGTCGAACGGCGCGTTGTTGTATTCGACCAGCACCCTTTCGATTTCAGGCTCGTCCCAGGTCCGCGATGAGGTAGGTGTCACCGTCAACGCGGGTTCGACGGTGGAACCGATGACCTGCTCGGCCATTCCCCGACCACGGACTATCGCGGTGCGCAGCGCCTCATGTCGCTCGACGCACTGGGTGATCGCGTCGAACAACCGATCCCGGTCGAGCGGCCCGTCGATCGTCAGCCGGAACGAGATATTGAACGCCTCCGCCGCGCCACCGGGCCGAATCGACTCCAGGAAATCCAGCAGATGCTGCCCCGGCGTCAAGGGCAGCCTGGTCTCCCCCGGCAGGCTCACCATCGCGAACCTTGATGGAGGAAGTCATGTGCCGCAACGGCATACGTCAAGGCATAGCGCTTCAAGTCACGCACCGCCACCCACTCGTCGGCCATGTGCGCGATCCACTTTCCCCCTGGCCCGTACACCACACTCGGGACTTCCCCGAAATGGGTCAGGATGGTGCCGTCGGTGGTGCCTGGCACGCCGCCGAGGCTGGGCCGAACGCCGTTGACGACCTCGTGCGCTCGGACCAGCGCGGTGACAAGTGGTGTGTCCGAGCCTGTTTCGACCCACGGGCGATCGTCGATCACCGTCACCACCGAGCCGATCGCACACTCGCGCACCGCGGTATCGACACACTCGCCGATCCGCTTCAGCAACGTCTCGTGGTCCACCCCGGGCACGGTGCGCACATCCAGGTAGAGCGCGCTCGTCCCGGTGATCGTGTTCATCTGGTCCGCAGTCCCCGCCCGCACCACCGTCGGCGTAATGGAGGGAGCACCGAGCGGCGGCTGGTTGCCCACTTCCTGGATCAACGCGCTTTCGAGGGTTTCCAGGCCGAGCAGCACACGGGCCAAGGCGGGCAACGTATTCCGGCCCTGCCACGGCATCGCGCCGTGACTCATCACGCCCGTGAAATCCACTCGGAGCCGGATCGCGCCCTTCGAGATCGGACACACCTCATCGCCTTCGGGCTCGCAGCAGATCACCCCGTCGACGTCCCGGACGAATCCGTTGGCCACCGCGGTCTTGGCCCCCGTCATCATTCCCTCTTCGTCGGCCAGCAGGAGCAGCCGAACCCGGCCGGGGAACGGACCGGCCAGCTGCAATGCCCTCGTCCCGTACAGCATTGCCGCGACACCCGATTTCATGTCGGCCGAACCTCGTCCGTAGAGCTTCCCGTCGCGGATCTCCCCGCCGTAGGGGTCGACGGTCCACTGGCCGAGATCGCCCTCGGCCACCACGTCCATATGCCCCTCGAAGGCCAGCGTCGGGCCGTCGCCACCGCCGCCGGTCAGGGTCACCACGATATTCGGGCGGCCACCGGCGTCGAAGAGCTCGGCACTCCAGCCCCAGTCACTGATCTTGTCGAGCAGGAAGGCCGCGACGGCGCGCTCGCCTCTGCCCTCCTCGTGCAGCGTGTGGGTCCGCACGAGCTGCTGGGTGAACTCGATGAGTTCCCGCTCGTCTATTCCGGCATCCAGCGAAGAGATGTCCACTGTGTGACCCCCAGGCGTCAAGTCTGTCCATGCTACGACGCCCGCTGGTGTCGCGTGCTATATCGCGCCGCTTCGTTCCGCCCTGATCCACGACATCGCCTGCCGGAGTCCACGCACCTCGCCCGCCTCCGTGACGACGCTCGTCCCGAAGGTGTCGCCGTCGTCAATCTGCCCGAGCGCCAATAACTGTCGCCGGATCTCGCCCGCTTCGGCCGCCCCCGCGCCGCCGTCGTCGAGCCATTCGTCCAGCGGCCGGAAACTGGTGGTTCGGTGGCATTCGGCCACGTCCAAGGCGTTGGCGCGCAACAGTTCGATGAGCTGGCTCTCGGACAGCGTCGTGGCGTGCCCCGGGTCTCGGACCCGCTGGATCTCCTCGAACCGGTCGTGCGCGGCACCGGACAGCCCGGTGACGTTGTCCGCGACGATGACCTGCCCGCCCGGTCGCACCACCCGCGCCATTTCGGCGACGACGATGTCCGGTCGTTCAACGTGGTGCAGCGCGCGTGTGCACATGACGAGATCGAAGGTGCCGTCCGGGAAGGGCAGCTCCTCGATGAGGGCGACGACCAGATTCGCCTGGCGCCCATCGGCATTGGCGCGCGCCTGCCGAAGCATCTCGACCGACGAGTCGACGCCGACGATCGTGGCGCGCACACCGACTTTCGCCGCGACGGCGGCCGCGGCACCGGTTCCGGTGGCCACGTCCAGGACCCGCTCGAAAGCCAACGGGCGCAGCATCTCGGCCAGCAGTTCCCCGTCGAGGCGACGGGCCTGCCCGCTCGCATACGACTGCGCAATTGTCGCGAACCTCAACTGGTTTCGGGACACCTGCGCGCGGTAGCCATCAGTCATCTGTCACACCTTCGGCGCCGTGCGTGTTGCTATGACCCCAGGGGCCCGGGGAAAACGACGAACTCTGATATTCGCCGATATTCACCGGGCCTACGGTACCGTGTATTCACGCAAAACACCGCGTCCGAGCTCCGGGGGGAGATCATCGGGACCGCCTGTTTCGTGGGCCGGTATGCCGGCCGACGAAGGTTGCCCGACGTGCTGCCGGCGTCGGTATCGAGGTGCCATGCGGTAGTCACTGGGATCTCGATGGAGGCAGGTGGTCCGATGGATGCCGCCGATGTTCGGCGCAGCACCGTGCTGCTGGGCTCGCCTCACACGATGGTCGGGGTGCATGCCGCCGAGGTCGCCACCGAGGTGGTGACCGCCGCGGCGGGGACGACGGCCCCGCGCGTGATCGTGATCGCGGGTAGCGGTTTCGCGGTCCGTAGCTGGTCCGAACCGCTGCTGGCGGCACTGCGGGCATTTCCGCTGCGCCTGGTGATCCAGTCAGGTTTGCCGACACCGGAATCCGTGGCGGAGCTGGCTCGCCAGGTGCGGGCGCATCGCGCCGACGTGGTCGTCACGGTGGGCGGTGGCAGTGTCATGGATGCGGGCAAAGCCGCTGCGGCGCTGTCGATCACGCCTGATCCCACCCCCGAGTCGGTGGTGCGTGCCTGCGAAGAAGAGACGCACGCCGAGGGCGTTCCACCGGTCATCGCGCTACCGACAACTCCAGGAACCGGCGCTGAGGCGACACCGTTCGCCACCATCTGGCACCGGGATCAAGGCCGCAAGCTCTCCCTCCACGGGCCCGCCCTGCTGCCGGTAACCGCTGTGCTCGACCCGGATCTGCTCATCGGCCTTCCCGAAGCGCATTTCGTCAGCTGCCTGCTGGACACCCTCGCGCAGGGCCTGGAGGGCGCGTGGTCGATCCGCGCCGACGAACAGTCCGAATGGCTGGGCGCCACCGCCTGGGCCCTGTCGGCCGAGCTGCTCAACCGGCCATCCGACAACCTGGGCTCGACCGAACGCCACGCCGCGCTGCTCGCCGGACACCTCGCCGGACGAGCCATCGCCATCGCGGGAACCACTGTGTGCCATGCGATGTCGTACTCCTTGACCCTGCGCCACGGACTCAGCCACGGCCACGCGTGCGGACTCACGCTGGGTTCGGTGCTGCGATACAACGCGCTCGTCGGCGACGACTGCACCGACCCGCGCGGCGCCCTGCGCGTGCGCGGCGCCATCACCCGGGTGGTGCAGGCAGCGGGCACGGACAGCGTCGAGGCGTTGGCCCGCAAGATCGAGGAGCTGGCCCGCTCACCCGCGCTGCCACCGGCCCCCGACATTCGCCACGACGCAACCCGGATCGCCACCGAAGCACTCGCTTACGATCGCGCGGGCAACAATCCCCGCCGCGTGGATGTGGCGGCCCTGACGCGCCTGTTGGCCGGGACCGCGGAGAGGGATTATGCGCGTTGACAATTACAAGGTCATGCACTGGCTGAACACCAGGAAGGTGACGACCGGACAGGTAGCCGAAACCGTCGGCATCGACCACGCGCAACTGGAAAAGTTGCTCGCCAGTGCCGACGATTGGCCCGACGAGATCGCCGACGCGCTGGCTCGCACGCTGCAGATCACGCCCGAACAGCTGATCGCCAGCGGCCGATCCGAGCTGACCGTGCTGGTCCGCACCGCGCAGGAACTGCGCGACACCCGGCGTGCCATTCAGCGCGACGGCATTCATTTCTACAACTACTACACAATGGCGGCACCCCAGGGCGCGGTCGCGCCGGTCATTCTCGACATTCTGTGTCCCGCCGATCGCATGCCCGCCTTGAACAATGGCCATCTGGAACCCGCGATCACCATCAATCTCGGTCCCGGCGATATTCACGGGCGATGGGGCGAGGAGCTCACCGAGGCGACCTGGCAGGTGATCCATGCCAACGCCGGATCGGACGATTGGATCGTCGGCGACTCCTACGTCGAACCGTCCTACTGCCCACACAGCTACTCGCTGGCCTCCGACGTCCCGGCCCGAATCGTCTCCTACACAGGTCAATCCGCACTGGCCGGGCTCATGGAAGACGTCAACGACTGGTCCGATCCCGCCGCGAAGGCAATGCTCGGCTGGCTCGACGAAACCCTGACCCCGCAGAAGGTGGCCACCCTGCTGCTTGCCCGTCGCGGCCACACCATCGAGTCGGCCGCGGCAAAGCTGGGCGTGCCCGAAACCGATCTGGTCGCGGCGCTCGACGAGGGCACTGTCGAGGTGTTGCGTGCGCTCGGGACGACGCTCGGGTTCGACTACCGGCTGCTGATCCGTCCCGCGAGCAGGCACGACGCGGTGGGCAAGACGTTCAAGGACATCGAGGACTGTCGCGCGGAGACACGAAACTTCCAGGGCTATCAGGTCACGTCGATGGCCTCCGCCCCGCACCTGCCCGACCTCACCGGACTTTTCCTGCGCGTGAACGGTGACAACGGCACGGGCCTGTCCGAACCCGCCGAGTCGCATTACCTCGTGACCGCCGGAACGCCGACGCTGCACTGGACCGGCGCCGACGGCCGAGAAGAACACGCCGAGTTGGAGGTCGACGCGTCGGCCTGGGTGGCCCCCTTCGTGTCCCACCGGTGGTCCGGCGAAGGTGCGCTGATCAAGCTGGGTTCCGGACGACATCTCGGTTACCTAGACCTGTACGAGCTGACCAATACCTATGCCGCGGTGTCCACTTTGCGGCGCGGCCGCCGCGACAACCGCGGCTGGGGTTACGACTCTTGAGATCCACTTCGCGTCACCAGGGGAGCAAAGATTGCGCGTCGTCTACACCGATCCTGCCTGGGCCCTTGATGATTCGGGCCGACCGGATCTCGCACGGGCCGACATCGAACGAGCGGTCTTCGGCAACGAGATCGACCTGCGCTTAGGGCTGTTCGACGGTCGATACCTGGTGTCCGGTCAGGACTTTCACGATCACGTGCGCGGTGCCGACGCATTGGTGATCTACCGCTGCCAGGTCACCCCGGAGCTCTTGGAAGCGGTCGAGCCGACCTGCCGGGTCATCGCCCGTAGCGGAGTCGGCATCGACAACCTCAATGCCCCGCTGCTAGCAGGCACCGGCATCGTTTCGTTCAACGTTCCCGACTACTGCGTCGACGAGGTCAGCACCCACACCCTCGCCCTGCTGCTCGCGTTGGAACGCCGCGTCTGCACGCAGGACCGCCTGGTCAAGTCCGGCCAGTGGAACATCCACGCGGGCGGGGTGCCGCGGCGGGTGGGGACGCGTACCGCAGGCATCATCGGATTCGGCCGGATCGGCCGGGCCACCGCTCGGAAGCTGCAGGCGTTCTACCAGAAGATCATCGCCTACGACCCGTACGTGTCGGCCGATCTCATGGCCGGGTACGGCGTCACCGCCGCCACTGATCTCGCCGAATTGTTCTCTGTCGCAGACGCGGTCGTGATCCACGCGGCCCTTACCGACGAGACCGACCGGCTCATCGATGCCACGGCACTGGCCGACGTCCGGCCCGGCGCCTTCCTCGTCAACACCGCCAGAGGTCGGCTGGTCGCCCCGGCCGCCGTGCTCGACGCGCTCGACTCGGGTCGGCTGGGCGGTTTCGCCTCGGACGTGTTCACGCCCGAGGATCCCAACGACGATCCGACCGCCCGCAAGCTGCTGACCCGGGACGACGTGGTGGTGTCGTCGCACCGCGCGTTCCTCTCGGTGGAATCCGAGCTCAGCTGCCGACGCCGGATCGCCGAGGGTGTTGTCAACGTTCTGGCCGGCGGGCCACCGCCCGCCGAAGGCAGAGTGACCTGATCCGAGAGGCAGTGCGCGTGATAGAGAACTTCCCTGTTCAGACAGGATCACCGGCGGAGTTCGCGGCCGGTCTGCGGTTGCGCAAGCTGCTGGCCGAACCCGAGCCGTGCTACCTCATGGGGGCGCACGACGGCCTCAGCGCCCGCATCGCGGCGCAGGCCGGGTTCACCGGGATATGGGCGTCCGGCTTGTGCATGTCGACCGCGCTCGGCGCCCGGGACAGCGACGAGGTGTCCTGGGGCGAACTGCTCGATCTCACCGCGCGGGTGGTCGAGGGCGGCGGGGTGCCGGTGCTCGTCGATGCCGACACCGGGTACGGCAATTTCAACACCGCGCGGCGGGTCGCCGCGCGGGCCCAGCAGATCGGTGCGGCGGGGATCTGTATGGAGGACAAGGTCTTTCCCAAGATGAACTCCTATTTCGGGGACAGTCATCCGCTGGCGCCGATCGGTGAGATGTGCACCAAGATCGCGGCCTGCCGGGACAAGGTGGACGCCGAGTTCGTGCTCGTGGCCCGGACCGAGGCGCTGATCGCGGGCGCGGGGATGGCCGAGGCGCTGCGGCGGGCCGAGGCGTATCGGCAAGCGGGCGCCGATGCCATCTTCATCCACTCGCGGCAACGAACCATCGATGAGATCGCCGAGTTCACCAGGGAATGGGCGGCTCGGCTGCCGTTGGTGATCGCGCCGACCACCTATCACACCGTCCCCAAGGAGACGTTCGCCGAATTGGGCATCGGCGCGGTGATCTGGGCCAACCAGGCCATGCGGGCGGCGGTGGCGGCGATGCGGGAGGTGTGCCGGGCGCTGCTCGTCGACGGGGCGGCGACGGTGGAGCCGAGTATCGCCTCGCTGGCGGAAGTGTTCGCGCTCATGGGTTATCAGGACCTGGAGGTCGATGAGGCGCACTACACGGCGTTGGCGAAGAAGTGGGTGGAATCGTGATCGACGCCGACGAACTGCTCACCGGGCTGGTCGGGCGGGGTGTAGTCGATGTTGTCGGCGTGCCGTGTTCGTACCTGACCCCGCTGATCAACAGGGCGGCGTCCGGGTCTGCCGCGCGGTACCTGCCGGTGACGCACGAGGGTGAGGCGGTGGCGATCGCCGCGGGCTGTTGGCTGGCCGGTGCCACCGCGTGTGTCATCGCGCAGAATTCCGGGCTCGGCAACATGGTCAATCCGTTGACGTCGCTCAATTACCCTGGGCGCATTCCGGTTCCGTTGATCGTCAGCTGGCGCGGGGAGCCCGGGTTCCCGGACGAGCCCCAGCATGAGCTGATGGGGACGATCATGCCCGGGCTGTTGGATCTCATGCGGGTCGGTCATGCGGTGGTACCGGATGAGACCGCTCGACTCGGTGCGTGCCTGGATGCTGGTTGGGCCGAAATGGACCGGGAGCAACAGCCTTTCGCGTTCATACTGCGTAACGGTGTGCTGAATCCCGAGCAGCTGGCGGAGCCGCCGCTTCCTGCGCCGATGGTTGCGACGGTCAGCCGTTCGCGCAAGGATCGAGATGCGCCGGCCCGGATGGCGGCGTTGGAGTGCCTGGTCGGGTCGCTTGTCGATTCGGCTGCTGTCGTATCCACCACCGGCAAAACCAGCCGTGAACTGTATGTGCTGGCCGACCGGCCGCAGCATTTCTATCTGGTCGGTGCGATGGGCTCGGCGAGCGCGGTTGGACTCGGCGTTGCGCGGCACACTCCCCGACCCGTGGTCGTGATCGATGGCGACGGGGCGGCACTGATGCGGCTCGGCACGCTGGCAACAGTCGGTGCGCACGGCGGGTCCAACCTGATACATGTGTTGCTGGACAACAGAGTTCACGACTCCACCGGAGGGCAGCAGAGCCTGGCCGGACAGGTCGACTTCCCCGCCTTGGCGCGGGCTTGCGGATATGCCCGCGTGTACGACTGTGCCGACCTTGCCGAATTCGCCGACGCCGTCAAAGCCGCGCAGGTCGAGCGCGGGCCGACGTTCATCTATCTGATGATCCGCCCGGGCTCGATCGCGAAGCTGGGCCGCCCCTCGGTCGGCCCGTCGGAGGTGGCGAGGCGGTTCCGGGATTTCGTGAACACGAACCTCGAGGACGTGAATCATGTTTCGTGACGGCGCATTACAGCCCGCGTTCGATCAACTCACCGTGCACAACCCCTGGACCGGGGACAGCGTCGGGGTGGTCGCGCGCGACACCGTTACCCAGATGGACGAGGCGGTAAGGAACCTGCGCGCCGCCTGGCGACCGCTGCGGGCGGACCGGCGGGCCGCGATCCTCAGTGCGACAGCCGATCTGATTCGAGCGCGATCCGGCGAGCTGGCCGAGCTGATCTCTCGCGAATCCGGCGTGTGCATTGCCGAGACGCGGAAGGAGACCGAGCGGGCCGCCGCCAACCTCGTCGTGGCCGCGACCGAGACCGAACGGCTGCGTGGTGAGAGCATCCCCGTGCCGGGCCAGGATCGGCTGGCGCTCACCATCTTCGAGCCGATCGGGATCGTCGCGGCGATCACGCCGTTCAACCGGCCGCTCAATCAGGTCGTCGTGAAGGTGGCGCCGGCTGTGGCCGCTGGTTGCGCGGTCGTGCTGAAACCCTCGGAGAAGACTCCACTTACCGCCCTGGCCTTCGCCGAGATTCTGCTCGAAGCCGGGTTTCCGCCCGAAAACCTGGTTGTCACAACGGGTGAGCCCGGTGTCATCGGCTCGGCGCTCGCCAGTCACCCGGACGTCGACATGGTCACCTTCACCGGCTCGGTAAGCACGGGAATGGCGGTATCGCGGGCGGCGGCGGGCAAGAAGGTCTTGCTGGAACTGGGTGGAAACGATCCGCTGATCGTGCTGCCCGATGCCGATCTCGGGCTCGCGGTGCAATTGGCGGGCCAAGGCGCCTTCGCGACGGCCGGACAGTCCTGTCGCGGGATCAAGCGGGTGATCGTCGTCGGCGACGTGGCCGATGATCTCGTCGCGGGATTGGTCGAGGAAGCTCGGCGCAAGCGGGCAGGCGATCCGCTCGATCCGGCGACCGATGTCGGGCCGCTCATCAGCGAGGACGCGGCGGCCACCGTGGCACGCCGGATCGCCGACGCGGTCGCCGCGGACGCGAAACTGCTCTACGGCGGGGATCGGCACGGTTCGCTCATCACGCCCGCCGTGCTCGATCAGGTGCCCGCCGACGCCGAGTTGGTGGTCGAGGAGACATTCGGTCCGGTGGCACCGGTCATCCGCGTCGCCGACACGGCGGAAGCGATCCGGGTCGCCAACGGGACGCGGTACGGGTTGCAGGCCGGCGTGATCACCGCCGACGTCGGCCAGTTCACCAAGATCGCCGAGGCGCTCCGGGTCGGCGCCGTAAACCTCAATGCGGGACCGCATTTCGATTCGCCGCACATCCCGTTCGGCGGCGTGAAGTCCAGCGGTATCGGCCGCGAGGGCATCCCCTATTCGATCCGGGAGATGAGCACCATCAAGACCGTCACGCTCCCCTACCCACTACAGCAAGGTTAGGACGAATCGATGACTGCGGAACCGGATGCCAATCCCAACTATCAAACGCTGTTTCGGCTCGAAGGAAAACGGGCCCTCGTCATCGGCGCCGGTAGCGGTATCGGGCGCGAGTCGGCGCTCGCGCTCGGGGCGCTCGGCGCCGAGGTGGTGTGTGCCGACATCGACCTCGAGCGGGCCGAGGAGACCGCGAAGCTGGGCGGGCTCGCCACAGCCATACCGTTGGATGTGCGGGATGCGGACGCCGTCGAAGCGGCCGCCGCAGCGCTACCGGAGTTGGATGTGCTCGTCTTCACCACCGGGCGCAACGTCCGCAAGCGGCTGCTCGATTACGCGGTGGAGGAGTTCGACTCCGTCGTCGACCTGAACCTGCGCGGCGCCTTCCACATTCTTCGAGCGTTCGGTAGGGGCATGGTCGCGCGCGGGGGCGGTTCGATCATCGGCATGTCATCGATCCGGGCGATCACCGTGGAACCCGGGCAGGCCGTGTACGCGGCGACAAAAGCGGCACTGCTCCAGCTGATTCGCGGGGCAGCGGCGGAATTCGGACCGGCCGGAGTTCGGGTGAACGCGGTCGCGCCCGGCGTGGTGCGTACTCCGCTGACCGACCCGATCTTCTCGGTGCCGGAGTGGCAGGAGGCGTACGCGTCGAAGAGTGCGCTCGGCCGGTGGGCGCGGCCGAGCGAAATCGCCGGGGCGGTCGCCTTTTTGGCGGCGGATGCGTCCAGTTTCGTCACCGGGACGATGCTGTATGTCGATGGCGGCTGGACCGCCATCGATGGCCGCTACGAGCCGCCGCGCTGAGCCTACGAATCGATGAGAAGCACCGCGTCTTTGACGAAGGCGCCCATGTCGGGCGCCTCGAACAAGAGGTTCATCGGGAGCTCGGTGGCGAATTCCGCACGCAGCGCCGACATCAGCTCACCGGCCAGTAGTGAGTCGCCGCCGAGTTCGTAGAAGTTCGCGGTCGGTTCGGTGTAGCCGGTGCCGCAGACGCGGCCGACGACGCCCCATATTCGGTCCCGCATGCTCAGTCCTTTCGCCGCAGTTTGCCGGACGGGGTCCGGTGCACGTCGTCGACGATCTCGATCGCCCGGGGCGTCTGGGCTCTGGTCAGCTCCGCGCGGCAACTGCGCCACAGTTCGGCCGAGACCTGTTCGACATCACCACTATTCAGGCTGACCTGGGCATAAACGACCTCGCCGAGCGCGGGATCGGGCATCGCGCGGACGCGGACATCGCGTACGGCGGCATTGCGTTCCAGGACTCGCTCGATGTCGCGAGGGAAGACCTTGACGCCGCCGACGTTGATGGCGTCGTCCTTGCGTCCGACGAAGGTCACGTAGCCTTCGGCATCCTGCCACGCGAGGTCGCCGACACTGAAGTGCCCGGCTGACTCCGCGAGTTTCGGTCCGGTGCCGAGATATGTTGGCTGCCCGGCATTCTCGTCGGTCATGAACAGTTCGCCGGTGGTACCTACCGGCACCTCCTGCCGGCACTCGTCCAAGATCCGAATCGAACAGTGCGTCGGGCGTCCGACGGAGCCGGGATGCTCGAGCCACTCGTCGCCACGGATGCTGAGGACGCCGATCCGTTCGACGCTGCCGTATTCCTCGTACACCTTGGTCGGCTCGACCAGTTCCAGCCAGCGGCGTTTCACCTGCTCCGGGCACCTCGCGGCGGTATGCACGACCAGTTGGAGCGAGGCGAACCAACTGCTGTCCATGCCGGATGCTTCGATGAGCGTGCCCAGCTGCGCGGGCACGGTCCGAAACACCTCTACCCGTTCGGATTTGAGCAATTCGAGGAACAGTTTGGGCGAGGCGTTGCCCGGGATGACGATGCGGTGGCCTAGTGCGAGTCCGTGGTAGAGCGCGCCGAAACCGGCGTGGTAGAGCGGGAGTCCGACGATCTGGGTCTGGCCGTAGGCCATTCCCCGCTCGCGCTCCTTGCTGCTGAGCGGTCCCGACTCGGCATACACCCACGGACGGTTTCTGACGATGAGTTTGGGCACGCCGGTGGTGCCGCCGGACAGCGACACCGACCTCGGCAGTCCATCTGCCGGGAGCCGTTCTCCCCGTTCATGATAGGAAATCAGGTCCAGATCGCTTCCTTCGACGACCCAGCCTCGCGAATAGCGCTCGACGATGTCGCGCTTCGCCGCATCCGACCAGCGGTGGTCCACCGGGATCACCGCGACGCCCATCTCCCACAGCGCCAGCGTGACCACGACGTGACCGATGCCCGGCGGAAGTGCCACCGCGACAACGTCTCCCGCGCCCAGGCCACTCTCGCGGTATGCCTCGGCCCGCTCGTGCATTCTCGTCACGAGTGCCCGCCAGGTGATCTCATCGCTGGTGGCAGCGCTGAAGCCGCGGACTCTTACAGCGCATTCCAGCGGCCGCTCCGCCGCCGTCTTCGCGACGAGCTCACCGATCGAAACCTTGCCTGCCATACCTCATCATCCGTTGCTGACGACGTATTCGTCGGCAATGCACAAGGCTTCATCCAACAACGCCATGCCTTCCCGGATCTCCGCTTCATCGATGATCAGCGGCGGGCACACCAGGATGAGGTTCCAGTGGGTGAGCAGGTACAGGCCCTTACGGAAGGCCTCGGCGGTCAGCCGCGTCATCGGCTCGGCGGCCGCGCTGTCGGGGTTGAACGGCACGAGCGGTTCCTTGGTCTCGCGATTGGTGACCAACTCGAGGCCCCAGAAACAGCCGCTGCCACGAATGTCGCCGATCGACGGATGCCGTTCGGCCAGCTTGCGCAGTTCCGCCTCGATCAGCGGACCCAGCCGGTCTGCGCGTTCGATGAGCCGTTCTTTCTGGTAGACGCCCAACGCGGCTACCGCGGCCGCGCAAGCGACAGGGTGGGCGCTGTGGGTCAATCCGTAGGGGAAGACGGAGTTCTGGAGCCAGCCGGACAGTCGGTCGCTCACGGCGACAGCCGCGAGGGGCAGATAGCCGGCGGTCAGACCTTTTGCGCAGGTGATGATATCGGGGACGACATCCCAGCGGTCGCAGGCGAACCAGCTTCCGGTGCGGCCGAATCCGGTCATCACCTCGTCGAAGATCAGCATGATGCCGTGTTCGGTGCACACCTCGCGGATCGCCTGCAGGTAACCCTCGGGCGGGACGATCACGCCGTTGATGCCGGTGATGGGCTCGATGATCACCGCCGCCACATTCTCCGCGCCTTCGTACTGGAGCAGCTCCCTGAGGTGCGGCGCGCCCGAACACACCGGGCACGGTGCAGGATGGCCCGCCGGGCAGCGGTAGGTGTACGGGTCGAGCATCCGTACTACGCCCGGCATTCCGGGTTCGCCGACCCACCGGCGCGGTTCACCGGTCAGCGTGAGGGCACCCGCCGTGCTGCCGTGATACGAGCGGTAGCGCGCGATGACTTTGCTGCGGCCGGTGTAGGCCCGGGCCAGCCGGATCGCGGCCTCGTTCGCCTCGGTTCCGCTGCAGGCGAAGAAGAATGAGTTGAGGTCACCCGGCGTGACCTCGGCGAGGCGATCCGCCAACTCGTCGACCACCTCGATATCCCACGGGCGGCCCAGTGTCGCCGCGGTGGCCACCTGCTTCTGCACGGCTTCCTGGACCTCGGTGCGGCTGTGGCCCAGGTTGGCGTTGACGAGTTGGGAGCCGAAGTCGAGGTAGGACCGTCCGGCGGCGTCGAAGAATCGGCAGCCGTCGCCGCCGACGATGCGCGGCGGTGGTTCCACACCCTGCCGCGACCATGACTGGATAACCCGTCCTCTGGACTCTCCCATGTGAGACACCTCCGATTACAGTGGGACTGCGGCGATTCCGGCCTCAGCGAATGGCGACGCGACGCTGGCTTCCCGGGTCGAAGGCGAACGTCGCGATGATCGATAGGACGCTCGCCCACCCGGTGAGCACGAGCAGGTTCGGTGCGATGCTCGCGAGGCCGCCGTGCTGTGCGAGCACACTTTTCATGCCGTCCACCGCCCAGTACTGCGGGGTCAGTGGGGCGAGCGGGCGATTCCACGCGGGCATCAGCCGAACCGGTACCACGGCGCCACCGACGGCACCCATGCCGAGAACGACCAGCTGGCAAAGGTTTTGCATGGCCGAGACGTTGCGGGTGAGGGAGATCAGGACCAGGCCGAGGGCGATGGCGGTCCAGGCGATGGTCAGGATGAGGACGACCAGGGCGAGTGGCGATCCGTTGATGGTGCCGCCGAACAGGATTCGTCCGGTGACGATCAACAGCGCCATCTGCACCGTCGAGAGGACGAAGTAAGGGATCGCGAGTTGGATCGCCATCATTCCCCTGGACAGGCCGCTGGTCCGTACCAAACTCCATGCGCCTGAGGCATGTTCGCGGTAGTGCGAGGTGCCCATGAACATCATGACGTAGAAGCCGAACATGATCGTGAAGCCGGGGACCGTCTG
Organism: Nocardia sp. NPDC046473; assembly: GCF_040645995.1. NCBI lineage: Bacteria > Bacillati > Actinomycetota > Actinomycetes > Mycobacteriales > Nocardiaceae > Nocardia > Nocardia sp. NPDC046473. The sequence continues at coordinate 1,028,894 of NZ_JBEYZJ010000001.1, read as the reverse complement.
GTTTGCCCCCGCACTGCCGGTGATTCCGGCGAAGGCGTCGCTGAGCAGGGCCTGCATCAGGAGCGGGGCGGCGAACAGAAAGACGAACAGGGTGGGGTCCTGACGCCAAGTTGCCAGCTCTTTACGGAGGAAGGCCCAGGTGATCGTCATAGCTGACGCTCGATGACCTGCAGGAACGCGTTTTCCAGGGAGACAGGGACCGCTCGTACATCCTTGATGGGGAGGTTGCTCTCGTCGAGCAGCCGGACGATCGTGGGGAGCAGGTCAGCTTGCTGTGTCCCGACCCGAACACGCCTGCCGTGCAACGTAATACCACTCTCGGGTAGTGCGTCGTGCAGGAAAGCGGCCACGGCTGCCGCCTCGTCGCTGACGATCTCGCAGTATGGGCTGGCGTGTTCCGCGACAAAGCTTTTCACGTCGGCCGTGACCAGGATGGCCCCTTCATCGAGTACACCGATTCTGTCGCAAAGGATTTCGGCTTCGTCCAGGTGGTGCGTCGTATAGAGGATGGTCGAGCCTTCGCCGCGTAGTTCTCTGAGCAGGTGGTGGATGGCGTGGCGAGAATCGATGTCGACGCCGGTGCTCGGTTCGTCCAGGACCATCAGCGGCGGCGAATGCACGATCCCCATGCCGATCGCCAGTCGGCGACGCTCGCCGCCGGACAGCTGCGCGCCACCACGATTCGCGATCGGGCTCAGGCCGAGACGCTCCATCACCTCGGCCGCGCTGCGTTGCGCGGTGACGCGTGGCATCCCGCGCACGACCGCCGCGAAATGCAGGTTCTGCCATACCGTCATCGCCAGGTAGACCGTATTGTCTTGCGGGACATAGCCGATGCGGCGACGTAGCCGTCGGCCGTGCTTGCGCACGTCGGTGTCGAATACCTCCACCCGGCCCGCGGTCGGCTTGACGAGGCCGCAGATGATGTCGAGCGCGGTGGATTTTCCCGCGCCGTTGCGGCCGAGCAGGCCGAAGATCTCGCCGCGCCCGATAGTCAGGTCTATCCCGTTCACCGCGATGACCGAGCCGTACGTCTTGCGTAAGCCCGCAACTCGGACAACCGGCTCGTCGGCTACGTCCATGAGGTGGCCTGGTGTCGCGTCACGATCGAACGGACCTGATCTCGATAGTGGACGGCTCGCCCGTAGCACTGGGTCATCAGGACCGCGCCTACGCCGCTGGGGATGTGGTGCACGAAGCTGGTGGCGGCGCGGCCCAGCCAACCTACGGTCTGGGCGTGCGGGTCCAGCGCCGCCCAGGTCGGATCGCTGCTCGGTACATGCAGGCCGTAGGCGAAGCCGTAGCCCGGACCCGGGATGTAGTCGGGGCCACCGCCCGCCAGCTGCCCGATCTGATCGACGAAAAGGTGCCGGGTGATGGGGCCCAGCGCCGGAATGGCCAGTTGGCCGTCGTCGTCAGGAGCGATCGCGCACAACAGCTTTGCGAAGTCGATGGCGGTGGAATAACCGCCCGAACCGGCCGACAACCACGCCGGGCGTTCCTGGTGCGTCACGAGTCCGGGCGGTGTGACGAACGGCTGCGCGACGCGGTCCAGATCCGCCGTCCGGACACTGAATCCGGTGTCGTGCAAGCCAAGTGGGCGACAGACCCGCTGATCAACGATCTCGTCGAGCGGCCGGTTGTCGGCTACTTCGAGGATGCGGCCGAGGACGTCCATGGCCATGCCGTATTCCCATACGGTCCCGGGATCGGCGGCGAGCGGCTGTCGCGCCATCTTCCGCACCACTTCGTCCAAAGTCGGCAGCTCGGACCTGTGGTCGTATTTTTGCAGCTCGGCCTGCTCGTAGTACGGCTTGATGTTCGCCGAGGTGTGGTAACCGCCACCGATGCCCGCCGTCTGTCGCATCAGGTCTTCGACCAGCAGCGGGCGCCGCGGCGGTCGCAGCGCGCCTGCCCCTTCGACGCGGGTGTCGGTGAAGTACGGCAGCCACTCGGCGACCGGATCCGTCAATCGGAGCCGGTCTTGCGCCACCATCAGCAACGTTGCCAGCGCAGTGAAGACCTTCGTCATCGAGTAGATGCGAAAAATGGCGTCGCCCGGCATCGGTCGCGCACTGTCCGGATCAAGGGTGCCGACAGCCTGGAAGTCGATCAGCGACCCGTTCTCCGTCACCGCCAGCACCGCGCCCGGTATCCGACGCGCTGCGACATCGGCCGATACGGCCTCCAGCAGCTCCGTCATCATGTCCATAGTCGCCTCCCACGCCCCCCGACTTTCCTTCCAGGACGCCTATACCGCCACGTTGTCGATGAGACGGGTACTCCCGACCCATATGGCCGCCACCAGCCGATTACCGGAGCCGACCGTGCTGACCGGTTCAAGTGTCTCGCCGTCGACCAGCTCCAGGTAGTCGATCCGCCGCACACCGGCCTCCGTCAAGGCCGCACGCCCCTCGGCGAGCACAGCGGCAACCGCCCCGGTGTCGGCCCGCAGCTTCGGCGCGAGCTCCGACAACACACGGAACAGCGCGGCCGCGACTGGCCGCTCGGCTTCGGCAAGGTAGGCATTTCTGGACGAGAGCGCCAAACCGTCCCGCTCCCGCACGGTGGGCACCGCCCGCACCTCGAGCGGCAAACCCAGGTCACGGACCATCGCCCGCAGCACCACCAACTGCTGGAAATCCTTCTCCCCGAGATACACCGCCGTCGGCGCGAGCAGAATCAAAATCTTCGACATCTCGGTGGTGACGCCGGCGAAATGGGTCGGCCGCCCCTCGCCACACAGCACGCCCGACAACCGCGGCACCGCGACCGTCAGCCCGAAACCGGGCGGGAACAGCTCATCCGCCGTCGGCAGCCACGCGATGTCGGCCGCCACTTTCTCGCAGAGCGCCAGATCCCGCTCTTCATCCCGCGGGTAGGTATCGAAGTCCTCGTTCGGCGCGAACTGCAGCGGATTCACAAAGATCGACGCCACCACCACGTCGTCACGAACCTTGGCCTCGCGAACCAGCGCCAGGTGTCCCTCATGCAACGCACCCATCGTCGGCACATAACCGATGCTCTTACCCTGCGCACGAGGTTCCGCCAGGACACGCCGTAGCTCCGCAGTACTTCTGATAACGATCATCGCGGCGCTTCCCTCAGCAGCACGGCTCGCGGAAGCCGCCACCGTGGACGTACCCGAACCCCCACGCTCGATACATCCGCCGATCCTAACAAGGAGTCCCGCCCCCATTCTCGAATTCGGCTTACTCCGAACGGTTTTCGGCAGAACCCGAGTCGCTCGCTCCCAATTTTCCCACGGAAAAGGACACAAAGAATCCCCCCGATCGGGTGTGAAGTCGAGGGGACCATTGTGGTCCCAGCTGGTTTCGAAGGCCCATGTGCCGTCATCCGCCGGATCGACGACTACGGCGTGGCCTCGGGCCCGGCGGCGTAGCGTCACTCTCACAAATCCAGCCGAGAGACGAAACCAGTATGGGTTTTTGGAAACGACTCCGCCGACCACGTTGCGGCGGAATGTATATCGAGGACGACGCCCGCTACCCGCAACGACCCCGGCGTGCCCCTCGGTAGGCGAACTCTATCTCGGCTGCCGCGTCAACGAACCACGCTCGTGGTTCGCGCATGAAACATCCAGGAGAACAGCATGATTCGCAAGATGGCCGCCGCCACAGTCCTCACTGCCGCGCTAGTTGGTGCAGGTACGGGCATCGCGCAGGCCGAAACCCCGACGCAACAGCCTGCTGTTCAACCGGTTTCCGCAGGACAAACGCAGGCCATCGTCGGAGGCCAGGTCGGGACTGTTGTCGGAACCGTCGTCGGCGTCGGGGTCGGTGCGGTCGCCGGCGGGACGTTCGCCTGCATCGTCACCCTTCCCGTGTGCCCCGTCTCCGCGGTCGTCGGTGTTGTCGCCGGTGGTATCGCAGGTGGGGTGATCGGTGCCACCGCAGGCGCCGCGGCCGGTAGCGCGCTCGGCGCGCAGATCCCCGGCTGAGCTTCAGGGCTGGTTGGCGTCGAAGAAATCCACGGCATACGCTCCGATCACCGCGACCCTGCCGAAGAGCTGAAAACACTGTGGGCGGTTGCGGTCTCATGGACCGCAACCGCCCACCGCGGGGTATTGCTACTTGGTGGCGCCGGTCTTCGGGTCCAGCACGAGCGCGGGTTGGGCCGCGGCCTTGAAGTCGAACATCGGGTCGAGCACGCCGGCACGGTCGTCGAACGAGTCGTCGCCGATGCGGCCGGTCTTCCAGTTGTCCTCGACGAAACGCAGAATCGAGGACTGGTCGGTCACCGAGTGGTCGACGAAGTTGGACTTGGCGTAAGGCGAGACCACCAGCAGCGGCAATCGCGGACCGTAACCGCATCGGCCTTGGTATTTGGCGGGCTTGGCCGCCACGTCACCACACTGACCGGCTGCGGTCAGCGCGTCCTCCGGCGAGCCAGAGGTGTTCACCACGGGCCCGGCTTTGTGGTCATACCAGCCGTCGGAGTCGTCATAGGCGATGACGATCGCGGTGTCCTTCCACTCCGGCAGCTGCTGCAGGTGGTTGACCGTCTCGACCAGGAACGCTTGCTCGTCCAGCGGATCGGAGTAGGCGGCGTGGCCGTCCTGGTAGCCAGGGGCCTTGAGGTAGCTCACCGCGGGTAGGTGGCTCGAATCGGCGGCGGCCCAGAAATCCGATAGATCGTACTGGTGGTTCGCCTGATCGGTTTGCCCGATCTTGTCGACCGCGCTCGGCGGCAGGTGATGTGGGTTCGACGTCGACGCGTAGTACTGGAACGGCTCGTGGTGCGGGATGTAGTCGCCCTTGGTGTCGAACGGCTTGGCACCCGACTTTCCGGTGCCGCCCAACGCGATTCCCACGTTGTGTGTCGCGCCGCAGACGGCTTTTCCGTCCTTGGTTTCGGTCGGCTTGAAGCCGCCCTGGAAGAAACCCCAGGTGATGTTCTTCTTGTTCAGCAGGTCACCGATGTTGGTGCCGGACAGCTGAACCTGGTCCCGGCTCGAGCAGTCGTCACCGAACGGCTGCGGGTCACCGATGATGGTGCCCTGATTGTTGCCCGCGTTGTCGAGCACCTCCCCCTCGGTGAACGGCTTACCGTCGGGCATGAATTCCTTGACCACACCGTGGGTTTGGGCCGCCACCAGGTTCACCGCGCCCGGCGTGGACGGACCGAACGTGGTGTTGTACGAGTTGTCGCTCATCGCGTACTGCTGCGCGTAATTCCACAGTGCGGTAACCGAGTTGCCGTCGTAGTAGTCCATCACCAGACCCGGCACGCCGAAGGTCGGCGGCTGACACGCGGCGACCTCGGTGTGCTCGACGAACTGGTCCATCTTCCCGCTGTTGAAGGCGGCCTGCTCGTCCTTGTACTCGTGGTCCTGGTCGCAGGTGACCTGCTGGTCGGGACCGCCGAGCCGGGACGGCTGGAACTTGTTCGGGTTGTGCGCCAACAGATCCTGGGTCAGCCCGTCGACCTGCGGGGTGCCCGGTTTCGCGGTGAACTTGGTGCCGTCGGTGTTCGCCGCGTTCGGGTAGGTGCCGAAGTAGTGGTCGAAGGACACATTCTCCTGGAAAATCACCACCAGATGCTTGATAGGTGTCGCCGTCTCGGTCCCCGATCCTTGATCGGAACTGCTCGAGCACGACGTCGCGGCGAGCACGAGCATGGCCGCGGCCGCGATGACGCCGCGGGTCCGGTAGGTAGCTCGGCTACCCCGGATGGTTGACATGGGACCTCCTGGTCGAACTTCTCGAAAGCTCGCGCCGCCCTGTCACTCGAGCAGTGCGAACGCCAGGTAATCATGCGCCGATCGAGGTGAACGGCCGATAAAACCTGGGCAAATACCGAACACCGCAAAGTTGCTCGCCACTGTCGTTCATGAACTGACACCGACGCCCCTGTCGGCGTGCTGGATGTTCACCGGGTCGCGATGAATCGACCCAGTTGGGGAATCGCCTGCCCGGGATGTTTGGCGTGGAAACCTTCGCCGATGGCCTGCATCTTCCAGTCATCGCCGACGCGGAAGACCTTCGCCATCGCCATGGCGGTGAACGCCATCCCCTCACCACGCAACGAGTACCTGGCAAGTTCCGCGTTGTTGGCGTTGTCGACCAAGCGGCAGAACGCATTCTGGATCTGCGCGAAGGTATGCCCCTGGTAGGAGGTGACGATGAACAGCAACAGCGTGACATGCGCCGGGACGCGGGTGAGATCGACCAGGATCACCTCGTCGTCCCCCTCGCCTTCACCGGTGAGGTTGTCACCCTGGTGGCGAATCGAGCCGTCCTTGGAGATCAGTTGCCCGTAGTAGACGGCGTCGACCGGATTGGCGCCGGCGAACAGCACGACCGACGCGTCGAGGTCGACATTGATGGTCCGGCCACCGAACAAACCACCCCGCTTCACCGGATCCCACCCCAAACCCATCCGGATGAAACTCAGCGCGACACCGCCGTCCTTGCGCAGGGTGACCCGCTGCCCCTTCGCCAGCGTGACCGGATGGTCCTTGCTCAGGCTGACCTCACCGGACTGCTGCGGTTCGGGCCGGACGGACGGCGGATAGCCCGGTGCAAGTGGCGGTGGATAGCTCGACCCAGAAGCTGGGTAGCTCGACCCCGGCGATGGTGAGTACACCGGGGACGGTGCGGTCGGTTGGCGATAGTCGCGTGTCTGCTGAATGGCATCGACCGCCGCGGGTCGAGGCGCCGGGCCGTCATCGACACTGACGCCATGGTCGGTCACCAGCGCGGCGAATCCTCCGGCATAACCCTGCCCGACGGCACGCACCTTCCAAGCGTTGTTCCGTCGATAGAGTTCGACGGCGATAACGACCGACTCGCAGTCCAGGCCCTCGATCCGGTACTCGTACAACGGGTTACCGCTCAGGTCGGACACGATCGCGGTCGGCGCCGGGTACCGGCCGAACGTGCTCGACGTGTCGTCCAGGCTGATCACCGCACGGATCTGGGCGATATCGCCGGGTACCGCGTTGAGCGAAACCTGCAGCGCCGCAGGCTGACCGGGCGGTGCGGGCCGCAGCCGCACTCCTGGCCCGCTCGGCTGGTTGAAGAAAACGAAATCGGCGTCGGAGCGAACCCTGCCCGCCTCGGTCACCATCAGGGCGGATAGATCCGCAGCCGCGTCGAATCGGATCGAGACCACGACCTCGTTGACGGACAGGGGGGCGTTCTGCCCTTTGACCAGTACTGCGGGCAACTCCATGCCTCCCTGATCGGTGCGCTCGCTACCCACTCTACGACCGTCCTCCCAGAGTTGACGGCGGGAATCACCCGGTTACGGGGAGAGATCGACTGTGCGAGTGGTCAATTCGAGGGCTTCGGCGCACGGGTCGGCGCGCGGGGTGTGGTTACGGTTCTGGATGCGCCAGGTGATCGCGGCGTTGGCCTGAGCGGAGACGGCGCAGTCGCCGGGATCGGCCGGGTTGTGGGTGTAGAAGCCGGTCGCGGTGACCTTGGTCCCGAGCACGTCACGGACAACCGTCACGTGTTCGGTCTGGAGTCCGTCTTGACGTGCGTGGTCCCATAACTGCTGCAGTGACTCGTGCTCGGAATAGGTGAACGTGATATCGAATTCGCCGTCGGCGTTCTTCGCATTCCACAGACACGTCGGCGGCGTATGCTGCGCGGTCAAGGTTTCGGCATGGACCGCCTGGGTGATCTGTGCATCGGTCAGCGGCTCGCAACGCGCCAGCGGATTGCTGACCGCCTCCGGCGCCGCGTTCTGCGCGGAATTCGCCGAACATGCCGGCAACAGCGCCGCCGTCACCGCGATTGTCAGCGCGAGGCCACGAGCTGAGGAAGCCGGCACAAGGCCCTCCGTTTCACCATGGAGATCGAGCTCGGACGATGGAGATCGAGCTCGGACGCTGTCGCCAAGGTTACCCGCGGGGTCGTCCCAGTAGCCATTCACGACTAAGCTCGGTACATGTCGCCCGCCAGTTCGGCAGCACACGTGGTCATCATGGTTCAGGAAAACCACACCACCGACAACTACTTCCGATCAATGCGACCCTTCGGCGCGAATGTCGCGAAGGATTGGCCGATCTCCCCGAATCCACCCGCCGCGGATCATCCGCACGACCGCCACGCCTACGGGAAATGGTTGGCGGCTCAACGCGCCGGCACCACCACCCCGGCTCAACATGTCCAGTTCGACACCACTGCGGTGCTGCCGTTCTATGCCTATCTCGCTGCGACCGGGGCGTTCCTGGAAAACCATTGCTCGGGATTCGGTACGAACTCCACCCCGAATCACCTGCTGATCGTGGGCGGGCAATCACCCACCCTGCGCAATCCACCCCAGGCGGGCACACCACCGGTGTGGGACATGCCGTCACTGCCGGGCCACGCCGCCGACCACGGCCTGACCTGGAAGGCCTACACCGGCAGCTCCGGCTACCCCGTCGAGTTCTACAGCCAACTCAAAGGCTCCCCGAACATCGTGCGCGACAACCGATTCGCCGCCGACGCCGCCGCAGGCACGCTGCCCCGACTGTCCATGATCTGGCACGACACCCCCGCCGACGAACACCCGCCAGCCGATGTGTCCCTCGGCCACAACACCATCTGGCAGGCCGTCGACGCCGTCGCCGCCGCCGGACTCTGGGATGACACCGTTTTCCTGCTCACCTGGGACGACTGGGGCGGCTACGACGACCACGTCGCTACTCCCGACGTCGAGCACACCGCAGACGGGGTGCAACTCGTTTACGGACCACGGGTTCCGCTGCTCATGTTCGGCGGCCACATCACCCCGGGTATCGATAGCCGGTGGTGCTCACACGTCAGCCTCACCAAAACCGCGCTCGACCTGCTCGGACTACCACCATTGGGAGTACCGCGAGTCGACCGCGACCCCGGCCTCGCCGACCTCGTGAACCCGACTCACCACACACCGCCGCCACCGCGCTACGGCACCACCATCACCCAACCGACCCCGCCCACACCGCCGCCCACGCCCAACCCCCTCCCGCCGCCGGGCGGCCCGAGCACTCCCGTCGGCCCCGTGCTGCTACGCGACGGCACCACCCTCCCACCACCTGACGACGTCCACCTCGGGCCAGCACACAACCCTCCCCCACCCCGACATCAAAACCCTTAGCAGTCAGACGATTCCAGCAGCCGACCGACATGACCGCAAAGCGGCGACAGCGAATCCGACGCCATGCCGCCCAGCAACGACCGCACCCCTCCAGGAGCACGCCCCGCGACGACAAAGACGCGGTTCACCTTCCGGCGGCGAGGCGGGCCGGTGACATCTTCTACTCCGACGCAGCGACTGGAGTGGCCAGAGTTCAGTACGAACACGGACACAACGGCATATTCATCAACGCGGAAGACACAATCCAAGCGTTGGATCCGGACCACGGCGTTAAATTGGTCCTCGGCAACTCTTCCAAAGGGGTGTACAACCCGATCATGCAGGAGGTACACACCGATGACGCGATGCGCGCCAAAGCCGCCGCGTACGCCCGAACACGAGTCGGCTCGGGCTACAACAGCGATTTCGCGTTCAAGGGATGATCTCGGACATAGCGGGACTTCTGCAGTGCCGTACACGTGAATGTCCTCGTCCGGCCGATTCCACCACACGCCGAAGGAGAGCTGGCGTGGTGCGGCCGTCCGCACCTGCCCTGGTGGCGTTGACGGCGATGGTGATCGCCACCTCGGCCTGCGGGCGAGATTCCGCTCCGATCACCGCGGCCGAGATGGCCAGCGTGCCGGGCGAGGCGATCGCCGTGCTCACGGTCGGTCCGTCGCAACCTCCGATCATGACCAAGATCGACCACACGTCGGCCTTCGCCATCGACTCCAACGGCAACCTCGTCGGCAAGCTCCAGGGCGGCGCGATCGACTCGGCACGCATTGTCAGCTGGAATCGCGGGTTCACCTTCGCCACAGCTGATTCGGTGATGACCGTCGGTCCCTCCGGCCGCACCATGCTCGCGAACAACCAGGACGCGGTCGAAGGCATCGCCCACGATGTTGCCTCCGGCCGAAGCCTGATCTGGTTCAACACCGGCACCCGCGGCGGAACAGCGGCGCAGTATCGGCACGACTACGTCCTGACCTCCCCGGACGCAGCACCACTGCCGGGGTCAGTCCCCGGGATCATGCTCTCGGCGGCGCACTGCGGCGAGCGCGCGTTCGGGGTCGTCGTCACGTTCGACGACCTCACCTCGGACCAATCGATGATCAAACACCGACTGTTCGAACTCCCCATCAACGGTGGCGAACCCGTCCTGCGCGGTGAATGGCAGTGGCCCAACATGTTCCGCAGCGAGTCACGGACCTCGACATGCTCGGCGGACGGGTCGGCGCTGTTCAACCTCTACGGCTCGGCCGACGCAAGCTACGACCGCACCGGCGGGCTCGGACTGGAGTTGGTGCAACTCGATACCGGCACCGGTGCGCGCATTCAGTCACACGTGGGTATGGCCGGGCATTCCGCACGGTCCCGGCCGAACACGCTGACCCGGTCCGGGGATCGGCTGTACTGGATCAACGGTGACGACGGGGCAGTACTTTCCATACCGCTGAATCAGCCATCCGAAGCCCGCAAAGAATGGGAACTCCCTGCAAAGGGATTCGGACATCAAGCGACGGTGACCGGAACCACGGTCGCACACATCGACTCCCACAACACACCGGCATACACCGAGTACGACCTGATCACCGGCAAAAAGATGCGCGGCCCGATCGACCTGCCGTGGCTGAAGCCGATCGTCGACTCGCAAACCGAAAGCGGCAAAACGACTTACGCGGTGACCGGCGTAGCTTGCCTTCCTGCACCATCACCTCAACCCTGACCATCGCCTGGCTCACGCTCGCGCTGATTCCGCCACTCTCAACTGTGGCCCCTGACAAAGACCTCGATAAGGATCGCTGGGACTCGGGCAACTGGCCACAAGACATCAACTATCTACGGTTCTCGTTCGGTTTCTATCGCGCCGCTGCGGTATCACCGAAAGGCTTTCGAAGCCCTAGAACACACTCAGGGCTTCGAAGCTGTCCTGAATCGCCCCGGAATGTTGGGAGTCTCCGGACTCACCGGGGCGATTCAGATAGCTGCGCTTCCACGCCGTGAACCGAGCCGGGCACACGGCCCGCTCAGACCATGGCCGCCGCAGCGGTTCAGGCGTGGCGCGCCAGCGATAGCGCAATCAATATAGTGACTTGACATGCCTGTCGTTTCTCTCAGCAATCCGCTTTTGTCAGCTGTAACACCGCATAATCTTCCGTCCACCCGTTATCGGTTTCGACGTACCCGATGTTCTGCAGGGTCTGACATATGCCCGAAATGATCGTTACCCTGAAGGTTAGATACGCACCTGCGCCCGGGTTGTAGCTTCCTAAATCTATTCCGCCGGCATTGATTCCATCGTCGAACGTGCACGATTTCCATGCATCCGACTCAAGCAAGCCCATGGCGGGCTGATAATGCTGCGCCGGGCTGCTGAGGGCGGCAGTGTGCCTTCTGCACCTCAGGTTTCACAAACACATCCAGTTGGAAGTAGCCTCGTCAGCGCTCCAAGAGGAGAGCCTTCGGCGGCACTGAGTCGATCGCCAGCTCTGCAACGAGGGAGGAATGGATGATGCCAGTATGCCTATGGTGCCCTGATGCGGATAGTGGAGTCCACGATGCGCGCCAGAAGTGCTCGATGTCGGCGGCGGACAATTTCAGAATCAAGAGCCTGCTCAACCAGGTGCGTCGGTAACTCCACCGGAAGGATTGGTGGTTCTTCCTAAGGTGCCCACAAAGTCCCCGGCAGATCAGCTCGGGGCGCTTTGCGATTCTGAGGTCGAACGGGAAACACGTCGTGGCTTTGCAGGTCGTTCACGGTCAGTATCGGGGCAGCAACAATGCTATCCAATAGGTTGGCCTGGGCTGGCTCCAGCGCGACGCACCCATCTAGGACATTGAGGAGGTCAAGCAGTTCGTCATCGAATTGGGCGGTCCACTGAGACGACGTGATCGCGTCCAGTGCCGAGGTTCGCTTGCGGTGGCGTGACGAGAGCAGGCGGTAGCCGATCCATTGCCTGATAATTTGACGGCCGCCTACGGTGTATCGCCATACCGCCGGGGACACCGGCCGGACCCGGCCGCCGCAAACTTGGTCACCGATCACCAGGGCTTCAGTGTCTGGCTCGTAGTCGATGCGGTCGGGTATCTGCTCGTTCCCGTCCGGGACCGACTGGATGTACCGTGGTATGCGATCAGCCGATGTTCGCGGCGGCCCCGGTGGTCGTCCTGCTGCGGGGTTAGCAAACCGTTCTCCGAAAGTGTGCAGCCAGATCACCTTTCGGCCGATCTCGACACCTGCTCGCCACAGGTCGGGATCAAGAGTTATCGGAACCCGTACGCCTGGGGTGCGAAGCCGCTCAGCGTAGCGACGCGTATAGCCGGGGTGTGCAACCACCGCCGCGACATACGCGAGCAGGTCGTCCGCGGATACTGCGACAGCGAGAAATTGTGCGAGGGTGCTCAACAGGCGCGGTGCGACATTCGGTGTAGTAGCGCCGGAGTCACGATAGAGCGGCAGCACTCGTCCGCCACGGTTGTTGAAGTTATGCACGTTTGGCACCAATGCAGAGAACACTAGGGCGGGGCCGTCCGAGATCGGCACAGTATGTTGCTCGCAGGTGTATATCTGACGTGGGCCGAGGACTTGCCAGAGTTCAGGTCGGGGATAGTCGACGACGCGCCGATCGTAGATCAGGTACTGACGATCGAAACTGCGCCATGCGACCCGGACCGTCGTGGGTTCCGCGGTTGCATCCGCTGCAAGTGATCCATGGCCTGCCGGAAAACCGTGGCCGCCCTTGTAGATGCCGTCGATTCTGCGGTCGCGGGTTTCTTTGAAGAGTATCGGCTTCTCGGCCTGCCCAGCATGAACCAACTGCTGCCATCGCTGGGTCAACGTCCGAGAGTCCGGTGCCCACACCCAGTTTCGATTCGAATTGACCCCGGTGTGATGCCAGGGCAGCAAGTCACTGACTGGCACCCAGGCGTCCCACTCGGTGTCCCCGGGGCGGAACGCGGCCCCCCAATGTGTCGGGCAATCGCGCCACACATCGCTGTCCGGTTTCGCCGTGAGGATCGCGGAGAACTTCTCTTGCTGCGTTCCGGAAATCGACCAATAGCGCACGCGGGCAGGAACATCGGGCGCACGTGGGCCCTTACACACGAACACCCCGATGCACACCGGATGCTGAGTGGCAGGAAAAACTCGAGTCGTCACAGCAGATCGATGCTCCTCTGGTGACAAGTCGATGATCCACCCCTCGTCCGCTACAGCGCGCAGATAACGACGCATTCCCGCGTAGGACTCAGAAGTCAGATAGGCGCTCGGCGTGATCAATGCGACGATTCCAGCAGGTTCATTGGCCTCGAACGCCTTCCACGTAGCCCACCGCCAAAAATACGTCCACATATTGTTCAGATTGAACGCCAGACGGCCCTGTGGGGGACGGAACTCGTCCAACGACGGGTACTCCTTCGTCGACTGCGGCCGCGCTGGATCGCGCCGTTGTTCCAACCAGGGTGCCGCACCCTTGGCTCGCTCTCGCCAGGGTGGATTCCCGATCACAACCATCACCCGCACCGCGCGCTTGATACGGTTCGCCTGCCGCCGCGTCTCGGTCAGCGCCTCGTACAGCTGACCGAGATCTAGCGACATCTTGTCCGGATCGTCTAGCGCATCAGTAAGAAACCGCGGCTCCTCCGCCGGGATATCCACCCGGTAGAGGGTGCGCAGCGCAGTATGCAGACGAAGCTCCGCCACAGCATAGGGGGCGGCCTGCAGCTCGAACCCAATGAGCCGATGCGCGAACAATTCCCGCAGATGCGCCTTCGGTACGGTCGACGATCCGCGCTCGACACGCAACGTCGCCGCGGCTGCGGCCAACACCTCGACCAGGAACGTGCCCGCGCCCATTGCGGGATCGAGCACGATGACATCATCGGCAGCGAAGCCGCGCGACCGACCCAGCCGTGTCTTGAGCACTTCGTCGACGAAACCGACCATCCCGCGCGCCACCGGCACTGGCGTGTAGTAAGTGCCGCTTCGGCGGCGTAATTCCGGATCGTACTCAGCGAGAAACATCTCGTACAACTGCGAGTAAGCATCGTCTTCATCCAGACGCACTCTGGCCCAGTCGATACCGCCGATCACCCGCACGAGCAGTTCCACAACGTTTAGCTGTCGAACCCACTTCGAGTTCGCGAGGATCGCTAAGGCCTCGCCCAGCAGCGAATGCTTCTTGGCGAGCTGCTCGGCGATCCCTGCTGGAGTCTTTCCCTCGAACGACACCCCATCCACCCGAGCCAGCAGCAGCGCGAAGGTCACTGCCTGTGCGTAAGCGTCGGCAAACACCTCGTCCGCGTTGCGCTGTGGGTCCGGGACTGGGAACAGAATGGCGCGCCACTCGGTCGCCAATCCGGTGAACGGTCGCCTGCCCGGCTGGGTTGTCTCGCGTTGGATTGTCTCCCAGACCTGGTCGCGCAACAACCGGCATAGCGGAGCGACATCGGCCACCACCGCCCGAACAGAGCGCGGTGCGGCGGGTCGCCATAACAGAAAGTCGGTGAGCAACCGCTCCAGTGCGGCGTCCGTCGGCGCCAACCGCCGCCCCGCCGAAGCCAGATCACCAGCAAGCAACCCGATTTCCCCGACCAGTACCCCGCGCCGGTACAACGCCCACGAATTCCCGTCCGTGTAAACCAGATTCGGCAAGGTCTTCAACCGCTCGAACTGCTCGCGGTCATGTTTGGACGCACCGGACCAAGCCCCGGGAACACCTTTCCCCGGGGCCTTCAGCTCGATGTAGCCCACCCGTCCACTGGTCACATCCACGGCTATGTCCGGACGTGACTGGATCGCTGCTAGAGACACTTCGTCATGGACAACGAGCGTCAGCCCGAACAACTCACCAACACGCCGCACCAGCCCAGCCACTGGCCCACGCAACCGATCCTCGCCCCGACCGTCACCACGCATCCGTGGCCCCAACTCGGCACCGAAATCCGCGACAGCGGCCGCGAACCCCTCGCCACCGAACATCAGCGGTGCTGCTCCAGCGCTTGCCACAGCCCTCGACCTCCTCCGCGTGCAATGCCGCCGCGTGCGGTCGCTGAGTGAGTCGCTGCGGTGGCCCGCCGCCCCACGGAGTGGAGTACTTCCGTAGATCTCCAGCGTAAGAGATCGGATTGTTTGTGGTACAAGGAAATAGGCAAAGTTCTAGTGACGGATCGATGGCACTGCGCGTACCGGCAGCCGCAACGGCCGCCTCGGATTCCGCCAGGCGAGCAACGACACACCGGGGGCACAGTCGCAGCCCAAGCTGGCGGCACGCTACTCGAAGTCATGGAACGACTGCGCCGCCAAGACACCACAAGCAGCCATGCGCTACCAGAAGGTCGCAGCAGGCCGCGCCCAGACACTGGCCGCAAACATCTCGAAGCTAGCCAAATACAGCAGTGCGAAAGTCCCGAACGAGGACAAAGTGCATGTAGGTCGCAGGTTCGATTCCTGCCGAGGACACGAACCCCGACCGAGAACGAATACTGTTCGAGTTCAACATATTTCGTCTGCCGACCGTCCAACTGGTCGGTGGTGAGCTCGTCTCGAACACACATCGTATTGCGAAGAATTGTTCTCGGTGGTGGAGATGCGGACACCCGGCCCCGAGATACTCAATTCGTCTACACGCTGGCCATACCGGTCGTTCTAATGTAAGTGCTTGCGCACGTTTGCGTTCGGAGTGCGCTCTCGACGACTACGCTACAGACACAATCGGCACGCTAGGAGGATGCGGTCGTGGTGTGGGGCTCCCCCGAAGGGTGGACACCTAGTTAGCGGGATGGTTTGCCCTGCTGAGAGGAAGTCTGTATTGCTGCGCAAGCCTTTCGGGATGGCCGACAGCGTGGATCTTCATTGTTCGCTCCCGCCCTGCTTCACAGCTACCAGCCCAGGCCAAGTTGCGACGGCAGCTCCCGACAGCGTGCCACCCGCAACCCGACTACCCACCGACGCTAATCCCCTGGTCGTAAGTGCTGCATCCGCCATTCAGACGACACGATGCCCGAAGCCGACGTCACCACTGACCTACTTCCGGCACCGAGACCATCCATGCGCCGATCGCCGAGGCGGGAGCGCCCGCACGGAAGCGACAGCACGTGTTTTACAACCATCATCGCTTTGGACGACATCGACCACTTGACCAAGCCACCTCGAGGAGCCAGGTCCTCCGACCGTGATCAGATCATGTTCGTAGTAAACGCATTTCATCCGAGCATCCACCGTCTGGACGGTGGCCTAACGCTGACACCAAGAGCTTCCGCGGTCTAACGAGTTCGATCTGGACGCCCAGCCCGGCGATCCTGATCTCCGGGGCGAGCATCCTCGCGTTCAGCATGCAGCGGATCAGCCTTCTATCCACGGCTGATCATCCGCGCGCGCAGGGAGCACTTGGGGATACTGGGGCCTCTGGAGCGAGCCCGGGGATCATCCCCGTGGTGTGCGGTAAGCAGACTTCTTGACCTGCCTGTTCGCTTCTCAGATCGCGGCTTTCCGATCGGTTACTCAGTAGCACGTACCGATCTGACGTTACTGCCAAACGGCTCATCAATCCCTCTGGGCAAGATTGTCGCGGAGATTGGGTGCCTAGAAATGAGCGGCCGCTCGCTGCCGGTAAGGGTGGGCCTCGTGCGCGGCGTGGCCGATCGAGACGTAGCCCAAGCGATCAGCGAGCAGGAGGTCTCCCGCGTCGGACCCCTCGCAACAACGATTGCCCCTGCAGTCTTTCGCAGTGCCGGAGTACCACCCTCCCTGAGGGGCACCCTCATCATTCGTCAGCACACGAAACACCCTCAGGATATCGTGAATCGAACTAATGTTCGACACCAGATTGACCAGCCCGACTGTCGCCGCCGAGGCCGAGTTCTGCGTCGTTCTGGCGGCCGCAATCTCACGACCACACTCCACCAGCACCACTCGCCGACAACCTGAAAACTGGGCAACCCACGACGCTCGGAGATGCCGAAGTCCGAACCGGATTCGAGAGTCCAACGATGGAAGGTCACGCTGGGCATGTGCCATAGCTGACAGCCGCGAAGATATGAAGCCGGAGGCGATCAACATGCGTAGACACGAACCCACCGCAACCCCAGGCCGATACGTGTCGATCGGCGACGCAGCCGACCGCGCCAGTGTCAGCAAGGACACGATCCGCAGGATGATTGCCGCCGGCGAACTGCACGCCCATCGGTTCCGGGGGCAGATTCGTATCGCTGTCGAAGACATCGACCAAGCCATGCGCCCAGTGCGGTAGTTGGCGACGCTGACGTTGCGCGCCCGACTCCCCCGGCTAGCCGACCACCCCGGGTGTCCCGCATCGCCATATGGCACGTAATAGGCACAAAAATAGCAGGTGATCACCGAAACCGGCGATCACCTGCTATTTTACTGTGGTCCCAGCTGGTTTCGAACCAGCGACCTTCCGCGTGTGAGGCGGACGCTCTCCCGCTGAGCTATGGGACCTGAACTCGTGCCACATGGTGGCGGGCCGGAGGGCGGGGAACGCCTTCCGAACGAGATGGAACATTAGCATGCGGCACCGGCGGTTCACCAAATCGCCACCCGGACAGGGGCGGAACGTGCTGGGCGGCGGTCCGTCTCGACGGCAGGGTGCGCGGCCTGCCGGACCCATCGATCGGGGCGCTGAATCCTCCCCAACCACACCGGCCACCTCCGCCACACTGGCAACCTCGCCGATTTCCCCCGTTCTACCAGCGGATTTGTAGCTTTCACCGGGCGTCCGCTAATGTTCTGTCTCGCACCACGGAGGCCACATCGGCCACCGAGATGCAGAATGCGGATGTAGCGCAGTGGTAGCGCATCACCTTGCCAAGGTGAGGGTCGCGGGTTCGAATCCCGTCATCCGCTCGAAGAGGTAGGGCCAGGCAATAAGTTTAGCCGTCCCCCTTCGCACGGTGGAGTGGCCGAGTGGTGAGGCAACGGCCTGCAAAGCCGTGCACACGGGTTCGATTCCCGTCTCCACCTCGCGCGATTAGCTCAGCGGGAGAGCGCTTCCCTGACACGGAAGAGGTCACTGGTTCAATCCCAGTATCGCGCACCACCGTAATACCAGGTCAGGCCCCCTTTCGAGGGGGCCTTTCTTGTTTTGCGGACTATCTGTGAACTGACCGGCTAGGAGCCCGAGGGCTCGAACAGATCGTCGCAGACCTCACATCGGATACCGCCGACGTCGATCGCGCTCCGTGATGCCCCTCACAAGCCGCTCAGGCGCCCCCTCTGCCCCGTCCGAGGTGGGTCGATGGCGTTGCGAGGACATGGGTTTCAGCTGATCTGGTGGTGATCGGGAACTGATCTCCGAAGTGGGGGTGGTCCGTAGGTTGGCTGGTGGGTCGGGCCACTTGATCGGAGAGTTGTACATGCGTCACAAGTTGGGCTTCGGCCTGGGCGTTGCTGCCTTGTTCGCGGGTGCGGTGGGGGTGTTGGCGCCGCAGGCTGCTGCGCAGGAGTTGGCACCCGGAGTTTCGTGCGAGGGGTTTGTGTGTCGGAATGACACTGATGACACGTATCGGGTTGAGGGGGTTGCCTCGTGCACGGATTGGTCGGAGCGGCGGATCACGGGGCAGGTGCCGGTGAAGCAGCGGGTTCGGCCGCACGCGACGGTGACGATCTCTGTTTTTTGCGGGGAGCCCGGGAATGTTTCGGAAGACGTCCTTTGGATCGATTACCGCGGTGCGGTGGTCGATAACACGCCACGGACGGGTTCGGCCGGATAGCTGATCGGCGTGGCCGCGGGAATTGTGATGCCGTGCCGGCGGTTTCGGTTCCCGCGGCCGGGGGGGGAGAGAGAGAGAGAATGGAGCAATGGCACCGCCCGAGCTGGATGCACGACCCGAGTGGCGATGGACCGGGAATTCGCACTTCCTGGTTGCCGCGCTCGTCGATGGTCGGTGGTGGGTGTTGCGGATGAACAGCTTTCCCGATCATGCGCTGTGGACGTTGTTCGTCGACGGTGCGGTGCGCTTCGATATCGATGATGTTCCGTCGGCTTGGGGACAGCCGCTGGATCGGTCCGCTCCGACGTTGGAGTCCGGCATCGCCGAGGAAATATTGGCGCCCATCGGGGGTTTCGTGGCCTACGGGAGTGAAGTCGGGCAGCCCTGCGACGATCCGTTCTGCTGCGGTTGACGCGCTAGAAGTCCAGGAAGCGAACGTCTTTGGCGTTGTGGGTGATGAAGGTGCGGCGGGCCTCGACGTCTTCGCCCATCAAAATGCTGAAGAGTTCGTCGGCCGCTGCGGCGTCGTCCAGCGTTACTTGGCGCAGCACGCGGACGGAGGGGTCCATGGTGGTCTCCCAGAGTTCTTTGGGGTTCATTTCGCCGAGGCCCTTGTAGCGCTGGACGCCGTCGTCGCGGTTGATCTTCTTGCCTGCGGCCAGCCCCTCGGCGAGCAGGGCGTCGCGTTCGCGGTCGGAGTAGGCGAACTCCGGATCGCTGCGCTGCCATTTGAGCTTGTACAGCGGCGGCTGGGCCAGGTAGACGTGGCCTTGTTCGATGAGGGGGCGCATGAAGCGGAACAGCAGCGTCAACAGCAGCGTCGCGATGTGCTGGCCGTCGACGTCGGCGTCGGCCATCAGCACGATCTTGTGATAGCGCAGCTTGGCGATATCGAACTCGTCGTGGATGCCGGTGCCGAACGCGGTGATGATCGCTTGGACTTCGTTGTTCTTCAATACCCGGTCGATGCGCGCCTTCTCGACGTTGATGATCTTTCCGCGTAACGGCAGGATCGCCTGGTACATCGAGTCGCGCCCGGACTTGGCCGAGCCACCGGCGGAGTCGCCCTCCACGATGTAGATCTCGGATTTCCGCGGATCCTTGGACCGGCAGTCGGCCAGCTTGCCCGGCAAACCACCTAGGTCGTTGGCGCTCTTGCGGCGGACGAGTTCGCGGGCCTTGCGGGCGGCGGTGCGCGCTTGGGCGGACGAGACAGCCTTGGTGACAATGGTTTTGGCGTCGGCGGGGTTGGCTTCGAACCAATGCGTCAGGTGCTCGTTGCAGGTGCGCTGAACGAACGATCTGACCTCGGTGTTGCCGAGTTTGATCTTGGTCTGCGCCTCGAACTGCGGTTCGGCGACGCGCACGCTGACGATCGCGGTGAGGCCCTCGCGGATGTCGTCACCGGTGAGGTTGTTGTCCTTCTCCTTGAGTAGTTTCTTGTCTTTGGCGTACTTGTTGACCACGGTGGTGAGTGCCGCGCGGAAGCCCTCTTCGTGGGTGCCGCCCTCGTGGGTGTTGATGGTGTTGGCGAAGCTGTGCACCGACTCGGAGTAGCCCGAGTTCCACTGCATCGCGACCTCTAGCTGGTGGCCTGGACCCGTGCCGGTGAACGAGACGACCGAGCTGTGGATCGGCTGTTTGGTCCGGTTCAGGTGGCGGACAAAGTCTTCCAGCCCGCCCGGGTAGTAGTACGTGCGCGTCTTCGTCTGCTCGACCAGCGCGACATCCTCGGCCTGTTTGGGCGCCTCGGCGATCTCCCCCGCGTCGATCTCCTCGGCGACCCGCTCATCGATCAGGACGATGGTCAGCCCCTTGTTCAGGAACGCCATCTCCTGCATGCGACGCGCGACGGTGTCGAAGTTGAACGTGACGGTCTCGAAGATTTCCGGATCCGGCCAGAACCGCGTCGTGTTGCCGGTTCGCTTGGTCGGCGCACCGCGCACCAGCTCCTCCGGCTTGGCGCGCAGATAGTTCTGCATCCAGTGGTAGCCGTCGCGATCGATCTCCAGCTCGACGCGGGTCGACAACGCGTTCACCACCGACAGTCCCACGCCGTGCAGGCCACCGGCCACCGCGTAGGTGTTGGAGTCGAACTTGCCGCCGGCGTGCAGTTGGGTCATCACGACTTCTACTGTCGGCACACCTTTCTCGTGCATTTCGACGGGGATTCCGCGACCGTCGTCGGCCACTTCGACGCCGCCGTCGGCCAGCAGCGTGACGTTGATCCGCGTGGCGTATCCGGCCATCGCCTCGTCGACGGAGTTGTCGACGATCTCCCGGACCAGGTGGTGCAGCCCGCGCTCGCTGGTGGAACCGATGTACATGCTGGGACGCTTGCGGACCGCATCGAGGCCCTCCAGCACCGTGACAGACGAGGCGTCGTAGTCGTCCCCCTGCTTCCTGCTCGAGCCGCTGGATCTGGAGTTTGTGGCAGCCACTGGTCGGTAGCCCTCCCTCTTGCTGATCTCCGACGCAGCGTCCAACGCACACGGAAAGGCCCAGGGGTGACGGTGCTGAGAAGTACGGGTCCTCGCGCGTGCTGCGCGCTACGCGCCGAAGGGTTCGCCGCTAGTTACTTTTCCATCATAGCCATAGACGGTCCAGAGATGTCCATTAAACACAGCCAGAGTCATCACAGATCCTTCAGAACCCATCAAGTCGATCCCCCCTATTCTGGAGTCATTACCAGACGCCCCACGGGCGCGCCAGACACCAAACGAGGGAAATCCGCCGAACTGGCGAAAGTCGCGGCACATGACGCATCAACCAAATGGGCGCAAGCCTGGCCCAGGAGGCTCCATCAGCCCCGATAAGCCGAACGCCCCCGCCGACGATCAGGCAGATCGAAGGCAGGGGCGAATGTGCCGATGACAGTTCGGAATTCGGCCCTAGATCATGGCCGCAGGGGTGGCGGAGACCAGACCACCATCGATGAGCAGGTCTTGTCCGTTGATGTAGGCGCCCTCGTCGGAGGCGAGGAAGGCCACCGCCGCAGCAACCTCCTCGGACATGCCGACGCGTCCGGCGGCCACCGTGGCAACGACAGCCTCCCGCACTTCGTCCGAAGCCTCAGCCTCGAACGCCGGGGTCGCCGTGTAACCGGGGCTCACCGAGTTGACCCGAATTCGCCTGGGCGCCAACTCAGCCGCCAACGTGCGTGCCAGATTCTGCACGGCCGCCTTGCTCGCCGAGTAGAGGGCGGCACCGGGGCTGCCTCGATGCAGCGCGAAGGATGCGTTGATCACGATCGCACCATGGTCGACCAGTAGCGGCAGAGTCTTCTGGATGGTGAAGAACGCCGCTTTGAAGTTGATATCGATAACCCGATAGAACTCGTCCTCGCTGACGTCGGTGACCTGCTGGAACGCACCGATGCCCGCGTTCGCGAACACGACGTCCAGCCGCCCGAACCGGTCGGCGATCGCGGCCGCCAGCGCGTCGAGATCGGCGAGATTCGCAGCGTCACCGGCAACCGCGAGCACCCGGTCCTCCGCGTCCAACTCCTTTACCGCGGCGTCGAGCCGACCTTTGTCGCGACCCGTGATGACCACCCGCGCACCCTCGTCGAGCAGGCGACGCGCGGTCGCCAATCCCATGCCGCTGGTGCCGCCGGTGATGAGGGCGATCTTGTCGTCGAATCGGGAACTGCTAGCGCGCATCGGGGCGACCTTTCAAGACAGTTGAACTGTTCAAAGACTTACGTACAGTTCAACTGTTTGTCAACAATGGAGCTATCCTGGATCGCGTGATGACGGCACATCCCGAGCGGGCGCAGATCCAGTTGGCGAACGTGCTCTCCGCTGTCGGAAATCCGCTGCGGTTGTCCATCGTTCGAGTACTGGCCGATGGGTGCGAGCACACCTGCGGTTCGATCGTGGACGGCGTGCCCAAGTCGAACCTGACCCACCACTACCGGGTGCTGCGCGACGCGGGCCTCATCTGGCAGCGGGTATCCGGCCGCGAGACCCTACAGTCGCTGCGCCGCGACGACCTCGATGCCCGCTTCCCCGGCCTGCTCGATTCCCTGCTGGCGGCGGCCCGCAGCGAAGCCGAGGGCTCGGGGCTGTCAGTGACACTGTCCACCGACTAGCAGAAGACAGGGTCGCCGGTCGTCACTGACGGCGAGCAGCTGGGAGTCTGACACGAGGCGATCCCTTGCTCAGGTCGGTACGCCGGAAATGTCGGTGGTCGGCATTAGGCTGAGCGGCACAGCACACCGAGCCAGGGGGTCGCAGCGTGACGGTCAGCGGGGAGGTCGAGGCGGCGGACGGGACGGACCCCGAGCTACTCGATCTGCAGGACGATATTTCGTTCGAGCTCGAGGAAGTCAACGAGCTGCTCGCCGAGTTGATCGCGCTGCAGGCGGACCGCAAGGCCAAGGACGGCGAGCTGCTGTCCTATCGGCTCGGCGTCACCGGTGAGCAACCCGAGACGCTGGCCAAGATCGGCGCGCGCTACGACCTGTCCCGCGACCGGATCCGGCAGCTGCACACCAAGGCCGTCGGCCAGCTGATCCGCAACGCCCAACTGAGCGGCCATCGCGCGGCACGTGTATTCGCTGAGCGCTATCCGATCGGCGCCCGCGACCAGCAGTTGGTCCGCACGTTGCTGGTGGAGACCTACGCCACCGACACCGATATCGCGGCAAACGAGTTGTCCTACTTGAAGTTGCGACTGGCCGGGCACGCCGCCGAGGACGCCAAGCGGGTCGCGGGCTTCGTCACGCAACGGATCGCGGCCTGGCAGAGGAAGACCAACCGCCGGCTGGCCAAACTACGCGACGCGGAACCGCGCGCGACGAGTCAGCTGAATCCGTGGCTGGGGCAAGTGGATTGGCCAGGGCTGGGCACCCCCGATGCGCTGCCGGTGACCTCCGCCCGCACCGTCGACAGCGACGACGACGGACGCGGACACTTCTACCTGGACAAGGTCGGGCGCGACGTGCCGTTCGACTCCGGGTTGGCGGCGCGGCTGCTGTGGATCCTCAACGCAAGCGACCTCGTCGACTCATTCCAGGAACAACCGGCCGCCGTCGGCTTCGAGCTGAACGGCACCGAGCACCTCGCCTACCCGAGCATCGCCGCCCGGCTCACCGACGGCCGGATCGTGCTGATCGATGTGCAACCGCTCGGACACGTTGCCTTCCACGTCAATCGAACGAAGTCCGCCGCGGGCCGCGCCTACGCGCACGGCAAGGGCTGGGGCTGGCTCGTCTGGACCGGCAGTCTGCTCGGCCTCCCCGATCTGCTCGCCCGCAAGGTCGACGCGAACAGCGCGGCGCGGCTGACCGAGCTGGTCGAACACGGACCGGCACCGTGGTCGGCGATCCGGCAGGTCCGCGACGAGACCGGCCTGGAGCTGCTCGATTTCATCGCGCTGGTGCTGCGCAACGAATGGCGTTGGGACCGTGGCCCGTTCCGGCTCAGCGCACCACCATCGCGCCCGCAAGGAACGTGACGATCAGCATCATCGCGCAGCAGGTCACCAGCTGCCAGTGATTGATGGTCTGCTGCAGATGCTTGATGGTGTTGCGCAACGAAGTATCCAGGCGGTGGTGGTCGTCGAGTTTGCGGCGCGCCTGCGCGAGTGAATCGGCCCGCTCCTGCGCCTCCTGCTCGGCCCGCTCCAGCCGGGTGGTCAGCTTCATCAGGTGTTTCTGCTTGTCGCGCACGGTTTTCCGGGACAGGGCGAGCGTGGTGCGCTGGTTGACCAGCTCCTGACGCTGCCGGGCGATGATCATCGCCTGCGTTTTCGTGTGGTGCTCCCAGTCGGCCACGGTGGCCCAACCTCCTGTCGTCACATCACGATATCCCCAGACGATGTCGCCGCTGACCCAGCCGTCGATGAAGTCGCGCAGCTCGAGTGGCTGCCTGCGCGGCGCGGCGACCGCGCTGTGCACGGTGTCCAGCACACCGGTCACCGTCTGGTAATCGCATGCGGGCGGGGCGAAATCGGCGACGCCGAGCGCGTGCAGATGGTCGACCCAGTAGCCGGGCGGGCACAGCCACAGCACGTCTTCGATGCCCGCCGCCCGTAACCGATCCGTATGTTCCTGCGCGAGAGCGCGTTCCAGCGCACCGCTGCGCACCTCGATGACGAACTCGCGCTCGCCCTTGCGCCAGTAGATGTCCACGGGCAGCCCATCCACCCGTCGATCCACCTCGGCCACGTCGGCGCCGTACGCCAGCAGCCTGCCGCACACCCAGTATTTCAATCGCCGCATATCCCATTGCGCGGCGTCACATTCCGGACACTTACAGCCGTATCCGCCGGACAGCTTGCGGGCCCGGCCCGCACCGTCCGCTATACCCAACTCGGCGAGCATCGCCTGGCGACCGCAGGCGATCTCCGCCCGCTGCTTCGTTCTCACGCGACCACTCCCCTGCCCAAACCACCGCAGGTCTGGCGACCTACGCCATAGATCAAGAGTGCGTCAGACTCGCCGACCTCGCCAGTCCCCTTTACCCGCGCCCGGGTGCGCCACACTGACAGATTTCCGGTGAAACGCCTGGTGTCGGCTGTGGCACAAGGAATTTCGCCGCAGCAGGCGGCCACAACGACACGCATATGTCGGTGGATTGACAGTAACCGCCATCCTGCGACTTCGCCACGCCACACGCCCATGTGCGCTGTCGCACGCTCTTCGGTCTGCCACCGGAGCGAGAAAACGCTTAGGCTACGTCGGGGTGCGCCTCGGCTGGTTGCCGAAGGTAAGTAGATCTGTTCCGGACAAACCGGATCGCGCCGACCTCCGCCTGCACCGGTGTGGGACGGCCCGCCTACGCTGCTTCGATCAGATAGCCGGGCGGATAGAATCGTCCAGCCGAGTGCGAGCTGGGCCGATACGGGGAAGTGGGTTACTGGATGGAGCACGGTCAAGAGACCGGCGAGTCGATCGGCGCGATGCTGTCGAGCATCGCGGCGGTTCTCCGTGAGGTCAGCGACAAACTGGACGCCGTGGCGGCCCGGGTCGACGGTGTCGACGGGGTCGACGTCGCCAGCGTGGTGCCCGCTGACCGCAGCGTCGAGGCGCGGCTGGCCAAGCTCGAGGCGTGGGCTTTCCGTGCTGGGCAGGACATTTCGGGCATCGACGGTCGACTGGAGAAGGTCGAGGCCGGCAGTGGCCCGTCGCCTGCCGCGCCCGCGCCGGAGAGTGAACGCGCCGAGCGTCCCCTACCCCGCGCCGCGTCCCGCCGTAACTCCGCGACGGTCGAGCAGAGCGTCCCGCCGCAACGCGAATCCGTCGCCGCGACCAGCAAACCGATTGCCCGGGAAAGCATCGGCACCCCGCACGACCTCGCCCAGACCGCCCGCGACAACACCACGGCGGCCCGCGAGAACGCCACCGCGACCAGGGAAAGCGTCTCGCGCCGCTACGAGGGCTCCCCCCGCGACACGACCTCGGGCCGTGATTCCGCAGCGCACGAGGCGAACTCGGTGCCGCAACGCAGTTTCAGCGCGCCGACGGCGTACGAGCCGACCCCCTCGCAGAACTTCACCGCCCCGACTCCGCGCGAACCGAGCCCGGCCCCGTCGACGAACTTCACCGCACCGACGCCGCGCGAACCGCTGCCCGTCCGTCAGTCGAGCTTCACCGCGCCGCGCGAACCGGCCACCTCGTCGTACCAGAACTTCACCAGCCCGCACGAGAACCCGTACGAGAGCATGGTCCCCTCGTCGCCGGACAGCAGCGACTACAGCCGTGGCACGAACGGCTCCGCGGTGGAGACGAACGGCACCGCGCTGACCGGCGCGCACCGCGCCGACGAAGACCTGATCCCGGTCGACAACTCCCACGTCGACAAGCTGCAGGCGATGCTGGACGAGCTGAAGAAGACGGCCGCCGCCCCGCTCGGTCGCTCCGATGTCTTCGGACCGCCTGCGACAGACCTGAATTCGAACAGCTACCAGCCCGAACGCAGCACCGAAACACCGCGCGACTACCGGTTGTCCAGTCCGCCTAAGTAGCCTCGGCCGACCGGGCCAGGATCGTCTCGATCAGCTCGCGCAGCCAGCGATGCCCGCTGTCGGCGGTATTGCGCGGATGCCAGGCCATGCCGATCGCGACCTCCGGCAGCGGCAGCGGAATCTCGAACGCGCACAACCCGAGCGCGGGCAGCGCCGACCGGCTCAGCAACGCGGGTCCATGGCAGATCAGATCGCTGCCGTGCACCGCGAACAACGCGCTGGTCAGATTCGCCACTGTGGCGACCACCCGGCGGGTGCGACCGTGCAACGCCAACCGGTCGTCGATCGGCCCGCGCGCGTGACCGTTGCGCGAAATGCTCAGGTGCGCAGCGGCCGCGAACCGGGCGACCGTCACACGCTCGGTGACCAGCGGATGATCGGCGGCGGCGATCCCGATCATCCGATCGCCGAGCACCCGTCGCACGATCGTCTCCGGATCGGCATGATCGATCACCCCCACCTCGATATCGACCCGGCCGTCCCGCAGTGCCGCAGTGCCTTCCAGGGCGTCGGGTAGGAACCGCAGCGTCACTCCCGGTGCCTGCGCGCGCACAGCGGCCAGTAGCGGCGCGGCCAGCTCGGTGAGCACCATGTCCCCCACCTGCACCGCGAAGTTCCGCTTCAACACACCGGGATCGATCGCACCCTGCGGCATCAGCAGTGCCCGCCCCTGCTCCACCAAAGTGCCGACCTCGTAGCGCAATTCCAGCGCGCGCGGCGTCGGCACCAGGTGGCGACCGGCCCGCACCAGCAGCGGATCGTCGAGCACCCGGCGCAGCTTGGCCAGCGTCCGGCTCATCGCCGGAGCCGAGGTGTGCAGCCGTTCGGCCGCCCGGGTAACGCTGTTCGTTTCCAGCAGCGCATCCAGTGCCACCAGCAGATTCATGTCCAGCGCCTCCATCCAAGGATTATCACCAGCGCAATGACTGATTACCAACATTGCACTGGTGATAATGCCCGGCGCGTCTTAGCGTGGATCTCGACGGCGCCGTCCTGCCGAACCACAATCCTTGTCGGAAGGACGCACAACTGATGTCCACTGCTCTCGAACCGGGCGCTCAGCTCGCGGTACTCAGCCAGGGCGGCTGCACGCTGAACTTCTTCGACCTCACCACGCAGACCCGCACGGCACAGCTCGATGTCCTTCCCGAGGGCCACGAGTTGTGCTTCGATCCGCGCACCCGGCTGCTGTACGCGAGCCACACCTACCGATCGGGCGTCTGGCTCGCGCACGCGGCCGAGAGCCACGAGATCACCGTCGTCGATGTCGATTCGCACGAAATCGTAGACGTGCTCGACATTTCGCCGGAGCACGCGCCACACGGGATGCACATCGACGGCGCGGTGCTCTACGCCAGCGTCGAGGAGGGCCCGGCCGGTCCCGGCGGGCTGCTGGCGATCGATCTGCGCACTCGACGCCCACTGCACCGCGTCAGCGCGGACGCGGCGGTTCCGCATTGGGTGGTGCTCACTCCCGATGGGAAGAAGGCGTACACCACCAACAAAACGGCACCGTTCGTCTCGGTGCTCGACCCGGCCGGGGAACGGGAGACGCGCCGAATCGCGGTGTCGGGCAGCGAAGGTCTCACGCTGTCGCCGGACGGTGCCCGGTTGTTCGTTGCCACGCCCGCGCTGTCGCTGACACCGGATCCGGCGGCGGAGTACGCGATGCTGGTGATCGATGTCGGCACCGACACGGTGGTGCACAGCTTCCCGACCGCGAATGCGCCGAGCGCGGTGCATGTCACCAGCACCGGCAAGCTGCTGGTCGGTCAGTGGCGCGGCAACGACGGGCTGCTGTCCATCTACGACGCCACTACCTACGAGCCGCTCGGGCACACCGAGGTCGGCAAGGCTCCGCTCAACATCTGCGCGACCCCGGACGGCGCAACGGGTTTCGTGAGCAATCTGATGTCCGGCACCGTCAGCGTGGTCGATATCGACCGATGCGCGGTGCGGGCCACCCTGGCGATCGACACGTCGAGCGACCAGGGTGCGCACGGAATCGCCTACCTCCCCGCAGGCTGAATCCGCTTACTTGCCTTGCGAACCGTGCAACAGGTCGGTGGGCGCGCCCGTGCTCAGGTCGTGCGTCCTCGGCACATCGGCGCTCGGGTCGTTTGCCCCCGGCAGACCGGTGCTCAGGTCGTGCGACCTGGGCACCCCGAGGTCCGGTGGCCGTGGCGCACCGAGACTCGGGCCGGGCGCGGCCACCTCGGTGCGCTCGACCGGGTGGGCCGGTGGCGCGGGCTCGTGCCTGGTGGTCAGCCCGCGGTAGGACTCGGGCCGGACCGTGCGGAACCATTGCGCCGCACGGGTTCGCAGCGGCAACCGGAACTTCAGATCGGCCAGCATCTCGTCGACGTTGCGGATGGAGAAGGGCGTGATCGCGGTGCCGTGCGCGTGGTGGCCACGGGTGCGTTCCTCCATCCAGCGCAGCCGGGCGTCGATCTGTTCGCCGAGCACGTCACGGGGCGGCAGGTCGAGCTGGTTGGTCAGCAGTGCGGCGGTCCAGTGCGCGCCTACCTCGGCGTTGAGGGTGCTGATCACCGACGAGTTGTAGCCGGCGAAGGTCAGATTCGGCACGTCGAGCGGCAGGATCTGCCGGTGCAGGCGGAAGTTGCCGTGCTCGTCGGTGAGCCTGCGCTGCACATACGGGGTCAGGAACGGCACCCGCTGCTGGAATCCGGTGGCGCAGACGACGATGTCGGCCGGGATGAGATGACCGTTGGACAGCTGCACCGCGGGCGCTTCGCCGCCACCGCCACGCATTTCGGTGATGGTGGTGTCGCGCTGCACGACGATCCGGCCGTTCGCGACCTGCTCGTAGAAGTTCTCGGTGGCGAGGCTGACCGTGCTCTCGGCGATCTCCTCGAACCGGCCCTCCGGCAGCAGACCGAGCTCACGCAGGTTCATGTGCTTGGTGGCGAGCTCTTGGATCAGGTCGAGATTCGCGACCCGGAACGAAACGCCGGGGCCGTCCAGGTAGCGATCCATCCGACCGGGTTCCAGGTGATGGAAGTGCGCCTCGCCGAAGCGGGTCAACATCAGCCGCTCGTAGTCGAGCACCCGCGCCATCTTGCGCGGCATCTTCCACAGCAGCCGCCGCGCCACCACGGTGGTCGAACCGGCCACATCGCTCACGGCCTCGGCGATGTCGCAGGCCGACTTGCCGTAGCCGACGACAACGACGGACTTACCGCGCACCGCCTCGACATCCAGGAATTCCGACACGTGACCCATTTGGCCGCCGGCGGCACGGAACAGCTCGATACCGCGGAAGTCCGGGATCGCGGGCTCGCTGAACACCCCGTTGGCGATGACCAGGTGATCGCAGGAGGTCCGATGTATACCGCCCTGATCACGGATCTCCAGCAGCCAGCCACTGTCCACCGGATCCGCGGCGACCACCTCGGTACTGAGCCGCAGGTGCTCGCGCAGGCCGAAGTGGTCGGCGTAGGCGGCCAGATACGCCTGCATCTGCTCGCCGTCGAGCACCTTCGGGTAATCCGAGGGCATCGGGAAGTCGGAGAAGTGATAGGTGTTCTTGGAATTCTGGGTTCGCAGCCCCGGGTACCTGCGGGTCGCACTCCACACGCCACCGACATCGGGCGCACGGTCGAAGATCTCGACCGGAAAACC
Source organism: Nocardia sp. NPDC046473 (assembly GCF_040645995.1). Lineage (NCBI taxonomy): Bacteria > Bacillati > Actinomycetota > Actinomycetes > Mycobacteriales > Nocardiaceae > Nocardia > Nocardia sp. NPDC046473. Next base: position 998,474 of record NZ_JBEYZJ010000001.1, on the reverse strand, counting down.
CTTCTGGATCAGCACTTTCGCGCAGGCAAGACCTGCGATACCCGCACCAACGATCGCGATGCGGTTTCCGCTCGTCATGCGCAGGAGATTACGTCGCTTACGGCGCACAGCAAAGTCGGTTGCCCTGATCGGCGATTCACAGTAGCGCCGGATCCACCGGGGCACCGGCCGGATCGACCGGCAAATCCTGCACGCCGCGGATGAGAATGCTCTCACGCCAGCGCAGTTCCTCGTCGCCGACGGCCAGGCGCAGCTCGGGGAAGCGTGTGACCAGGCGGGTCAGCGCGATACGAGCTTCCATGCGGGCCAGGCCCGCGCCGAGGCGGTAGTGGATGCCGTAGCCGAAGGCCAGGTGACTGCTCGCCCGGTCCGGATCGAAGGCCGCGGGATCGGCGAAATGACGTTCGTCACGATTGGCGGAGGCGAGCGCCACCATGACGAGTTCGCCCGCGGGGATTTCGGTGGCGCCGAGGGCGATCGGGGCGATGGTGTAGCGCAGCGTCGCGACGTTCACCGGGCCGTTGTGCCGCAGTACCTCCTCGATCAGCGGTGCGACGGCGTCGGGCCGATCGCGCAGCGCGCGGTAGCGCGGCGGATCGGCCAGCAGGGTGAGCACGGTGTTGCCGATCAGGTTGACCGTCGTCTCATGCCCGGCGACCAGGATCAGGAACGCCATCGAGATCAGTTCGTCGTGGCTGAGCCGGTCGCCGTCGTCGGTGACGGTGAGCAGGTGCGAGATCAGGTCGTCGCCGAGACCGTGTTCGCGGCGCAGCGCCACCAGACGGTCGAAGTAGTCGACGATGGCATCGGTCGCCTCGCGCATTCCCTCGGGAGTCGACATCGGGGTGTCGACGACAGCGGCGGACCACTCGCGAAACGGCTCGCGATCCTCGACGGGCACGCCGAGCAGTTCACAGATCACCGTGATGGGCAGCGGAAAGGCGTACTCCGCCAGCAGATCCACCAGGCCTGCGGCGAGGTCGATCCGGTCGAGGAGTTCGTCGGCGATCGACTCCACCCGGGACGCGAGCGCGTCCATCCGGGCGGGTGCGAACGCGGGGGTGACCAGTTTGCGCAGCCGCGAGTGACGCGGCGGATCGGCGTTGAGCAGGTGATAGCTCAAACGCTGATTGGCCGCGGTGACCCCGCTGCGGCCCGCGGCGGCCTGCCTGGCCTGCGCGCCGGTCTCCGAGTGCGGGTCCTTGCGAATATCGGGATGCCGCAGCACCTCCTTGGCCGCGTCGTAGTCGACGACCAGCCAGGCGCGCACGCCGTTGCGCAGGCCGATCTGGTGCACGGGGCCTTCCGCGCGCAGCTGCCGATAGAAGGCATACGGCGTACGAAAGAAGTCCGCTGGCAGCTGTCTCATCTACGCTGGCCTCCACGTTTCGCGAGTGTCGTTGCGGCTGTTCGATGGTGACACGCGCCACGAATCGCAACCAGCGTTGTTGCCGTCATCGTCCGGCCGATCGCGGTTGCCGATCGCCGCCGCATACCGGCGGTCGCGGGGTGCGGCTGTTTGCTGGATCCGCGGCGAGCGGGCAGTTCGATTCGGCGCGCGCGACCCCGGTTACCCCGCTACCCTGCGCAGATGAGTTCGATCGCGCCCATCCTGCGGGGCGCCCGGATCGCGAACTCGTTCGCATTCGGGTTGCAGGGGTTCTTCTTCGCCGTGGTGCTGACCCAGTTGCCGCAGCAGAAGGACAAGTTCGGGCTGTCCGACGGGTTGATCGTCGGCTCGGTGGTGTTGGTGTCGCTGCTCGCCGGCGGCGGCAGCGTGGCGGCGGAACAGTTGGCGCTGCGCTGGTCGAGCCGGGTGACGGTGCGGATCGGGCTGCTGCTCATCGCGATCACCGGAACCGCGGTCGCGTTCGCGCCGAACACGGCGGTGCTGCTGATCGGGCTCAGCTGCTACGGGATCGCGGTCGGCATCGTCGACGCGAGCACCAACATGCAGGCGGTGTTCATTCAGCACGGGTACGGGAAGTCCGTGCTGTCGTCGTTCTATGCGGCGTGGAGTGCGGGGTCGATCACCGGCGCGCTGTTCGTGTCGGGGTGCGAGGCCCTGGCGGTGACGCTGCGTGAGTCGCTGCTCGGGGCGGCGGGCATCGTGCTCGTCGTCGGGTTGGTGCTCGGATCGCGGCTGCTGGGCACCCAGGAGGCCGAAGCCGGTCCGGCCGAGGAGGTCGTCGAACCCGCGCCGGTCGCGTTCCGTGCGTACTGGATGTTCGGCATAGCGATGGCGTTGGTGTTTGCCATCGATTTGGCCGTCGGTAACTGGTCGGCGCTATTTCTGACCGATGACCTGCTCGCCAGTTCGGCGACCGCGGCCCTGGGGCTGGCCGCCTACCAGGGCACGTCACTGATCGCGCGGCTCACCGGCGATCTGTTCGTGCGACGGTTCGGACCGCGGCGCGTGGTGCGCACGGCGGCGGCCATCGGTGTGGTCGGATTGGCGACCGTGATCGCCGCGCCCGGGCCGATCGTCGCGATCGTCGGCTTCCTGATCGCGGGCGTCGGCATGCCGGTGATCGCGCCGCTGTGCTTCAGCGAGGCCGGGCAGTTGACCAGCGGCCGTGGTCTGGACGCGCTCATCGCACGGCTGAATCTGTTCAATTACGCAGGCACTTTGGTGGGTGGCGGGGTGGTCGGCGCGGTCGCGGCGGGCTTCGGGCATCGGATCGGATTCGTGATCCCGTTGGCGTTCGCGGCGGCGCTGGTCGGGTTGGCGCGAGTGTTCCACGCGCGGCCTGACACGAACAAACATCCCACCTCTCCCGGCGATCATGCTCTACTGGAGTCATGAGCAACATCCCAGTCACCGTCGACCGGGCCGGCCTGTGGGACGCCGAAGAACTCAGTGACGTTGCGGCAGCGACCTTTCCGCTCGCCTGCCCGCCCGAGGCGACCGCCGACGATATCGACATCTTCATCACCGAGGCGCTGTCCGGGGAACGGTTCGGCGAGTATCTGAGCGATCCGGCCAGGATCGTGCTCAAGGCCGTCGCGGGCGACGAGATCGTCGGCTACGCGATGCTCATCGCGGGCGAGCCCGCGGATCCGGCGGTGGCCGAGGCCGTGGACCTGCGGCCGGTGGTGGAGATCAACAAGATGTATGTGGTGCCGGGCCATCACGGCAGCGGAGTGTCGACGGCACTGATGCACGCGTGTCTGGAGCGGGCCAGGGAGGGCGAGTTCGCCGGGGTGTGGCTCGGTGTCAGCCAGGAGAATGCGCGGGCTCGGCGGTTCTACGAAAAGCACGGATTCCGCTCGGTCGGCACCAAGACCAACACCGTCGGCAATCAACGGCACGATGACTTCGTGATGCGGTTGGTCTTCTAACTCACTTCACGAAATCAACCAGTGCGCTGTGGAACTCCGGCGCGATCACGGCCATCAGATGATCACCGGGCACCACATCGAGCTTGCCGTTGGGCAGCGCGTCGGCGAGGCGTTCGGGTTCGGCGGCGAACGGATCGTTGTCGCCCGCGAGCACCAGCGTCGGCACGGTGACGTCGGCCAGTCCGTTGATCGGCCGCGAATCGAGTCCGGTCGCCAGTGCCTGAATAGCATGCCGATCGGCATGCACCGCGTCCGCGAGAATCCGGAACATCATCGCGGTGGACGGCGCGCCCTCGTTGTCGTCACCCATCGCGGTCTGCAGATCGGTCAACTCGACAACCCGGCGATCGACGCCGCCACAATCGAGCACCCCCGAACCGACCCCGCCGATGGCCAGCCGCTCGACCCGCTCATCGGCGGCGGCGACCAGCAGCGAGATGATCGCGCCCATCGAATACCCCACCTGCACAACACGATCGAACTCGAGCTCGTCGTACAGCGCGCGCACGTCCTTGGCCATGAACTCCCACGAGTACCGCGCCGAATCGTGCGGCTTCGCCGAGCGCCCGTGCCCGCGCGCATCGAGCGACACCACCGTGCGCCCGGCCGCCTGCAGCGCACCGACCACCCCCGTGCTCATCCAGTTCGCATTGGTATCCGCGACCACGCCGTGCTGCAACACGACGGGAACGCCCTCGCCCTCCCACACCCGATAGTTGAGTTCCAGGCCGTCCCACGTCTTGAACTTCGTCATGACCGGATCGTAGCGGCGGAAGATTAGATACCGTACGGTCTGTAACTGTCCGCCCTGATCATCGTGGATACGCAGAGCGATCACCTGAATCACCCAGCGCGCTTGCTCTGAGGTTGATAGATATCCATCTTCGTCTCGAACCATTCGACCCAGCGTTCGTGTTCGCGAAAGGCATCATCGAACTGGCCGGTCTCTTGAGCACGGACCATGGCTTCGAAATGGAAGTCGTATCTGGCGCGGAGGTCATCGGCCCTACGTCGGTCTTCTAGTGTCAAAACGCGTCGAACAAGCACGCACCCTTGACGGGTGCTTTTCTCGATGAGATGCCGCGCAGCCAAGGTCGTCGCCGCTCTCCTGAATGCGACAACAACTTGCCGGGGACTTCTGCTGTGTATCAGCGCAAGATCGCGGCCGATCCCCTCTCTGACATCGTGACCCAGCCGCCCAGGACCGAGTGGATGCCACAGATCGGGCAATTCGTCGCACCGATCTTTCTCTCGCTTCAGCCGCCGCATAATGGCGTTTTGCCGGTCGCCGAGTCCGGTTCCCACACATCCAAGTGTTGCTCCAATCGATGCCTCCGTGGATGCATTTCGCCTGTTTAGCCAGCAAACTGAGGAACTCACGCACGCTGAGCAGTCCCCAGACTCGGCTGAAGGAAGACAGGAGACCACAGATGAACGCATCCGCCGACATACCGCCCGGATGGTCGTTCCCGTCGACGCACACGTTCGTCCACCGGCCGACGGCGAAGTACCGGAAACAGATCCGGTTCTCCCTCGAGAAGCTATCCAGGTTCGCCATCAGCCCGCAGTTTCAGGCAATGGACGGCTTCCTCGCGGACGACGTCAGCGACGACGAAATCGACATAGCCTATGACGAACTGTTTTGCGAGTACGGCCATCCAGCCTCACCGGACTACATCGCGTGGGCGCTGTACGGTCGGATCGCCGCCGGACTGCGGAAACAAGCAGGCAGCAAGTTGGACCAGGGTCTCGATGAGCGACGCGCTGGCTGACTGCTCATCGAATTCAGCCGAGCAGCTTGGCCTTCAGCGCCGCGATGTCACCGTCGGTGAGCTTCAGTCCGTCGCGGACGTAGTTGTCGAAGCTGCCGTAGGTCTGGTTCGCCTGGTCGAAAGCGGCGTCGAGCCAGGGCTGTTGGACGCCGTTGATCGTGTCGTTCGGGGCGGCGTTGCGGTAGTGGTTGGACAGCAGGTAGTCCTGGTTGACGGTGTCGCGGTCGACGCCGAGGACGGTGAGCAGGACGGCGGCGGTCCAGCCGGTGCGGTCCTTGCCCGCGGTGCAGTGGAACAGCACCGAGCCGTCGGTGGTGATGATGTCGCGCAGCACCGAGGCGAAGGCCTGGTTGGCGCCGGGGGCGGTGATGAACGCGCGGTAGAGGCTGTCGCCGCCGGTGAGGGTGCTGGCCAGCACGGCGGGCGGGGCTTGACCGATCACGTCGTCCCAGTTCGCGGTCGCGCCGGCGGGCACCTTGTCCGGGCCGAGCGTGCGTTCGTAGACGGTGCGCAGGTCGTCGACGACGCGAACCTGACGGCCGGACAGCTCGGCGAGGTCGGCCGGGGTGGCGTTGTTCAATTGACCGGTGCGGTAGACGAGGCCGGTGCGGACGGTCTTGCCGGTGGCGGTCCGGTATCCGCCGATATCGCGTGCATTCTGCACACCCTGCAGGTTCAGCGAACGATCGAACGCGACGGCCGACGCGGCGGGCGGCTCGGCGAGCGCGGCACCGGTCACCGGCCCGAAGGCGACGGCCAGTCCGGCGGCCAGCGCGATCGGGGTGCGAAGCGAGCGGGTCATGCGAGTGCTCCAATCATCGTTCCCCCGAGACCCCAGCAAACCAAATGAAACATCGGTTGTTCAAACCAGGGGGGTTTACGCGGTGACCTCGAACCGGGACAGCGCGAGCAACCGCGAAATCGCGCGCAGATACTTCTTGCGGTACCCGCCGTCGAGCATCTCCTGCGAGAAGATCTGATCCAGCTTGGCGCCGGACACCGTGACCGGAATGCTCGCGTCGTAGAGCCGGTCGGCCAGCACGACGATGCGCAACGCCACGGCCTGATCGGTGACCGGGTGCACGTTCGCGATGAACACCGCCGACACCCCGGCGATCAGCGCGCCGAACTTGGACGGGTGCAGCGTGCTCAGGTGCTTCAGCAGCTCGTCGAAGTCGTCGAGCGTGGCACCCGGTGTGGCAGCGGCCCGTTCGGTGAGCAACGCCGACGAGGTCGGCTCCGGCGCGGGCGGCAGATCGCGGTGCCGGTAGTCCGGACCGTCGACCCGAACGGGCTGGAAGATCGAGCCGAGCTTCTTGATCTCCCGCAGGAAATCCTGTGCGGCGAAACGACCTTCGCCCAACTGACCCGGCAGCGTGTTGGACGTCGCCGCGATCGAAACACCCTTCGCGGACAACTCGGTCAGCAGCCGCGAGACCAGCATGGTGTCGCCCGGATCGTCGAGCTCGAACTCGTCGATGCACAGCACGCTGTTCGCCGACAGCCGCTCCACCGCATTGGTGAACCCAAGGGCGCCAACAAGATTGGTGAGCTCGCCGAAGGTGCCGAACGACTTCGGCGCGGGCGCGCTGTGGAAGATGGAGGCGAGCAGGTGGGTCTTGCCGACACCGAATCCGCCGTCCAGGTACAGCCCCGCCCCGGACACCTGCTTCTTCTTGCCGAACAGGCTCTTCTTGTTCACCGCCTGGTGGATCTTGGCGACCTCGCCGGCGAACTCCTCGGCCTTGCGCACCGCCGCCGCCTGGCTCGGCTCCTTGGGGTCCGGAATGTAGGAGGCGAAGCTGACGTCGTCGAACATCGGCGGGGGCACCATCTGGGCGACGAGCTGGTCGGCCGGAACCTCAGGGTGGCGGTCGACGAGGCGTTCTTGCATGACGGAAGCCTAATGACGTGGTGAGATCTACCGTCATGCAGCGTATCCACAATGCGATCCAGCTCACAGACCTGAGACCGGACGATCTCGCGCAGTTGTACGCGTACCCGACCGACCTTCGCGAACCCTGGGTCCGCGCGAATTTCGTGTCCAGCATCGACGGCGCCGCGACCAGCGACGGCCAATCCGAGGGCCTCGGCACGCCCGCGGACAAAGCGGTGTTCCTGATGCTGCGGGAATTGGCCGATGTGGTGCTCGTCGGCGCGGGCACGGTCCGCTCGGAGAATTACGGTGGCGCCAGGACCGATCCGCAGCGCCGTCGCGCGCTGCACGAGCGCGGCATGGGTGGTCATCCGGACGGCGCGGCACCGCCCATCGCGGTGGTCACCGCGAGCGCGGCGATCGACCTCGGCGCCCGGTTGCTCACCGATACGACCGTTCCGCCCTTGATCATCACCACGACCACCGCCCCCGCCGATCGCAAGCGGCAACTGACCGACGCGGGCGCGGAAGTGATCGAGGCGGGCGACCTCGCGGTGACTCCGAAGGCCCTGCTGCGCGTGCTGGCCGAGCGCCGATTACACCGCGTGCTGTGTGAGGGCGGCCCGCACCTGTTCGGTGAGCTGCTGGCCGCCGACGCGGTCGACGAGCTCTGCCTGACCACCGCCCCCGTGCTGGTCGGCGGCACGGCCCGGCGAATTTCGCTGTCCGCGCACGAGTTCCACCACCCCATGTCCCGCGCGCATATCTTGCTCGACAACGACGGCACGATGCTGACCCGATGGGCCCGTGCATGAAACAACTGCCCGAACCTGGCAGGCTGTAGCGCATGCGCTGGACTCGGGCCGTCGTGCTGGCCGCGACACTCTCGATCATGATCGCCGGATGCGGGGCGGGACCCTCCGACCGTCCCGGCGTCGCCGTCGAGCGCCAACGGGTCGGCGGCGTCGCCCCGACCTCGGTCGCTCCGGCCCCGCCGCCCAGCGCCGAGCTGCCGAAGACCGACCTGGCGTGGAAGGACTGCACCGCGCCGACGCTGGATCTGCTCGGCCTCGGTCCGGCCCCCGCCGGGCTGGTGCTCGACTGCGCGGAGTACACGACCCAGATCGACGCGAGCGGCGGCGTGCAGGGCAACTTCCGGACTGCGGCGATCCGGGCCCGGCTGCCCCAGACCCCGGCCGACGCCGCCCCGCTGATCCTCACCTCCGGCGCGGACCGCTCCTCCACCGCCACCCTCGCCGGGCTGGCCGCCGGACCGGCGAGCGCGCTGCTGGCCGCGCGCCCGATCGTCGCGGTGGACCGGCGCGGCATCGGCAGCTCGCAGCCGATCGACTGCCTGCCGCCCGAAGTCCGCAAGGGGCTCGCCGACAACGCCCAATTCGGCCCCGGCGCAAACGATCCCGTCGAGGCGATGACCACGTTCAGCCAGGACGGCACCATCGCCTGCCGCGACTTCCTACAGCCCTACGAGGGCGTCTTCGACGCACAGCACGCCGCCGACGACATCGACCAGCTGCGCAAGCAGTGGCAGGTCGACCACGTCGCGCTGCTCGGCTCGGGCAACGGCGCGAAGGTCGCGCTCAGCTACGCCCGCAAATACGGCGATCATCTGGCCCGGCTCGTCGTCGACTCCCCCGAGGCTGTCGGCGCGGACGCCATCACCCGGGCCGAGCAGCAGCTGGCGGGCGCGGAGGCGGCGTTGACCGCGTTCGCCCAGCGCTGCACCGGGATCAGCTGTTCGCTCGGCGCGGACCCGCGCGCCGCGATCACCGAGCTGGTGAACCGGGCCGGTTCCGGTGGGCTCGGCGACATCTCGGCCAACGCGCTACTCACCGCGGTCACCGGTTTTCTCGGCAGCCCGCGCGCCGATCAGGCCAATCGGGTCCGCGAACTCGCCGACGCGTTGTCTGCGGCGGGGCGCGGCGACCGCGGGACGCTCGCCAGTCTGATCCAGCGCGAGTCCGCGGCGATCGGTGGCGACGGCCAGTTCGTGAACCGCTGCACCGACACTCAGCAACCACCCACGCCGACCAAGGCCAAGGAACTGATGGGCACCTGGGGCACCAAGTACCCGGTGTTCGGCAAGAACATGGCGATAGGGCTGATGGAATGCGCAGCCTGGCCGGTGGCCGCCCCGCCCGCGATGCCGGACAAGCTCGACATTCCGGTGCTGGTGCTCGGCGGTATCGCCGATCCGGTGGTCGGCAATGCGGGACAGGCGTCGGTCGCCGGCGCGCTCGGTGCGGCGGGCGCGCGGCACGCGGGTGTCACCTGGCAGGGCTGGGGTCACCCGGTGTCCACGCACTCGACTTGCGCGCAGCGCACCATGATCGACTATCTGAAGGACGGGAAACTGCCCGCCGACGGGACCGCCTGCCCGGCCTGACCCGGCGGCCCGAATAGCGCTTCTAGCGGCGCGTCGAAGAGGTCCGGAGAACCGTCGGAAGCCGATCCGGTGTACCGTGCCCCAGTGTTACTTCGACAGCTCGAGCCCCGCAGTGCTCGCACCACCGCCGAGGTGATCAAGTTCGCACTCTGGCCCTTCGCGGTCATGACCGTGCTGAACCGGGTTTTCATCAAGGCTGTCAACGGTTTCGTCACCGACGACTTCCGGCCGGTGTACCAGGCGTCGCTAGATTTTCTCAACGGGCGACCGGTGTACACGGCCAACTTGGACTCGGTCGACCCGCATTACCTGTACTACCCGAGCGGCACGCTGCTCATCGCGCCGGTGGCCTGGGTGCACGACTACGAGAAGGCGCGCTGGCTGTTCATCCTGCTGAACGCGGCTGCCATCATTCTCGCCTGGTATCTACTGCTGCGGCTGTTCCGTTTCACGGTGAATTCGGTTGTCGCGCCGGTGTTGCTGTTCGCGATGTTCATGTCGGAGACGGTCACCAACACGCTGGTTTTCACCAACGTCAACGGGTGCATACTGCTGGCCGAGCTGCTCTTCCTGCATCTGCTGCTCAAGCGACGGGACCTGTGGGCCGGCGTCGCGCTCGGATTGAGTATCGCGGTGAAACCGACACTGGTACCGCTACTTTTGATCGCGCTGGTCCGTGGGCAGTGGAAGGTATTCATCACCGCCCTCGGTGTACCGATCGTGCTGACCGCGATCGCGTGGCCGTTGTCGAAGGACCCGGAGAAGTTCCTCAGTCACACCGCGCCGTATTTGTTCGAGACCCGCGACTACTTCAACAGCTCGATTCCGGGTAACGGCGAGTACTACGGGCTGCCGCCGTGGCTGGTCTGGGGTATGCGGCTCGGCATGGGCATCCTGGTCGCCATCACGCTGTGGCTGCTGTGGCGTTACTACCGCCACGACGAACTGTTCTTCGTGTGCACCGCGTCCGGCGTGCTGCTCACCGCATCGTTCCTGCTGCTCTCGCTGGGGCAGATGTACTACTCGATGATGCTGTTCCCGTTCCTGATGACGGTGGTGCTGCGCAATTCGGTGCTGCGCAATTGGCCCGCCTGGCTGGCCGTCTTCGGGTTCATGAGTTACGACAAGTGGCTGTCGGACCGTTGGCAGCACATCGGGCGTGACGTCGAGTACCTGCGGATCACCTTCGGCTGGGGACTGCTGCTGATCGTGGCGTTCTGTGTGCTCGGTGACCGGTATCTGGCCGCGAAGCGGGAGGGTCGGCTGCAGTTCGGCATCGATCCGACCTGGATCACGCCGGCACCCGCCGCGGCGGCTGCCACGCCCGATTCGCCCAGGCCGGCCAATGGTTCCGCGACGACGGTGGCGAAACCTATTAGCGTGGAGTGATGAGTTCCGAAGCCGACACGTCCCTGCCCGCGCCGCGGATCCAGCTGACGCCCCAGGAATGGCGCGCCAAGCTGAACCCCGAGGAGTACGCGGTGCTGCGCGAGGCCGCCACCGAACGTCCCTTCGTCGGCGAATACACCGACACCAAGACCGACGGCGTCTACGAATGCCGGGCCTGCGGCGCCGAATTGTTCCGCAGCACTGAGAAATTCGACTCACACTGCGGTTGGCCGTCGTTCTTCGACCCGACCAAGTCCGACGCGGTGATTCTCAAGTCCGACGACACCCTCGGCATGCACCGGGTCGAAGTGCTGTGCGCGAATTGCCACAGCCACCTCGGCCACGTGTTCGAGGGCGAGGGGTACAACACGCCCACCGACAAGCGCTACTGCATCAACTCCATCTCGCTGCGGTTGCAGCCTGCGGAGGGTTCTACCAGCTAGAACTTCGGAGCTCAGTCGCGCACAGACGCCGGGTGCACGTTTTGCGAACGTTTTCATCGGGCGTCCGCAAAGTCGACCACCCGGCGCCGCTGCCATCTTCCGCTTGCGCGACATGGCGAGACATTCCGCGTCGAACTTGATCGTCCGCGTGTCGCCACGAGTCTTGGTGAACGGCTGGCGAAACGCCACCGTCACCACGGCCATCGTTCTTACCTTGCAGGCCGCGGCTGTCAGTTTCCCCAGCGTCCGGCCCTGTTGACCGTACGTTCCCCCCAGGTCATGTGATCGGGTGACTGTTGACGTTCGCTCGTCATGATTGCGGCAGCGGAGAATGGGGGCGCCTTCCGCGGATAGGCCGCGTGGATCGCCGCGCCCTTCAACCGCTGACCTTCGCGGCGAAGGCCAGCAGCGGCGCGGCGGTGCGCGGTGGATCCTCGAGGTTGGGCGAGTGCCCGACGCCGGGCAGCAGCAGCACTGTCGCGCCGGGCACGGCGCGGTACTCGACCGCGGCCGAGGGCCGCCACCTGCTGTCGTTCTCGCCGAAGATGACCAGCAGTGGTTTGCCAAGGGGCGCAAGCCGTTCCGGGAGCGACCGCTCGTCCAGATATGCGCAGTTCGCCTGCGAGGCGACGGCGAAGACGGTGGGGTCGATCGCACGGAACTGGTCCACGTACTCCTGGGGGATCACATAGTCCGCGCTGAACCCGGAGCGCATCAGCCGGCGGAACTGCTCATCGGTCAGATCCGTCCAGTTCATCGGCGGCCCGCCGGGGCTCTCCGGTGCTATGCAGGCGCCCATATCGGGTCCGAAATCGATGATGACGACCGCGGTCACGAGGTCCGGGCGTTGCTCGGCGAGCGCGGTGGCGACCGCGCCACCACTGGAGTGGCCGACCGCGATGACGTGCTCGATGCCGAGCGGATCCAGCGCGGTACCGACTCGGCGCGCCTGGTCGGAAACCGTGTAGCTCGTCTCCCCCAGTCCGGCCGACCGGCCACACCCGAGCAGGTCGACTCGGATGACGCGATGAGATCCGGTCAGCAGCGGAACCATCGGATCCCATGACCGGCCCGATGCGGCGGTGCCGTGGATTAGCAGCAGTGCCGGCGCGTCGCGCGGGCCGTCCTGGCTGACGTAGATATCGCCATCGTCCGGCGGAAGAATCGACTTCTCGACGCCGCGTAACTTGTTGTTGGAAACAGTCATACAACGCACTATCGCTGCCGATGCGGGCCGGTGGATTGGATAAATGTTCCGGCCCTGCCGCGTGCGTAGCATGGCGGAATGAGGTCCGGTGTTGCCCACCGCGGCGATGGCTTGCTGTGGGACATCGCATGCCCGAGGCAGTCCAGCCGCCTACCCGGTGTCACCATGGCCGGATTCGGCGACCGCGGCATCACCCCGCCGCAGCTCCGCCTGATCCCGCATCCGGCGGTGACGCTGCTGCTCGTGTTCGGCGGCACCATCACCTTGGCGGATCCGGCCGGACGGCAGTGCCGAGGCAGCTTCGTCCTCGGGCCCGGGTTCGGCGAGGTGGTGCGCGGGCTACGAGTGGAGGCCTTCGACTGTCTGCAAGTACGTCTGTCACCGGTGGTCGCGCACGCGGTGCTGGGTCCGGGCGCCGCAGACCTGGACCATTCCATCGTGACCCTTGACGAACTGCTGGGCCGCGAGTCGATCCGACTCTGCGAGCAATTGGACGGCCTCCCGTCCTGGAGCGATCGCTTCGCGTGGACCGACGCGTGGCTCGCCCAGCGCTGCGCGGCGGCGTCGCGGGTGCATCCGGAGGTGGCGTGGGCATGGCATCGCATGGTCACCGGTCGCGGCATGGGCCGCATCGAGCAGCTCGCGGCCGAGCTCGGCTGGAGCCGCAAACGCCTGTGGTCCCGATTCCACTCCCAGCTGGGCCTGTCACCCAAACGTGCCGCGAAGCTGATCCGCTTCGACCATGCCGTCCACGGCCTGGTCGCGGGCCGGCCCCCGGCCGCGGTCGCCGCCGAGGGCGGCTACACCGACCAGTCCCACCTGCACCGTGACGTCATGGCGTACACCGGATCGACTCCGGCGACCGTCATCAACGAACCCTTCCTCGCTGTCGACGACCTCGCCTGGGGCTGGCCCAGCTCATCGCGCCGTCCGTGATCACCAGCCGCGTCGTAAGTCGTTGCTAGCTGGTGATGCGGGCGTCGGTGGGATAGACCTGAATGTCGCGGGTCGCCAGCATCGGAATCACCTGGGCGACACCGATGCTGTGGAAGTGTTCGGTCGCACGGTGGGCGGCGAAAGCGTCTGCGTCGGCATACCTTTCGATGCTGACGAATCGTTCCGGGTTTTCCGACGAGCGGAACACCTCGTATTCGAGGCAGCCCGGTTCGGTTTTGCTGGCGTCGGAGAGCAGACGCAGGCGGCGCTCCAGTTCGTCAGCGTCCGGGGGAGTCGCCGATACACGCGCGACAATGACAAGTTCGGTCATGATGTTCTCGCTCAGGGCAGGGCGTTGATGAGCTTGTCGAGCTCGACGCGGGGGCCGGTGAAGAAGGGGACCTCTTCGCGGACGTGCATGCGGGCCTCGGTGGCGCGCAGGTCGCGCATGAGGTCGACGATGCGGTGCAGTTCGGGGGCCTCGAAGGCGAGGATCCATTCGTAGTCGCCGAGGGCGAAGGAGCTGACCGTGTTGGCGCGCACGTCCGGGTAGCCGCGGGCGGCCTTGCCGTGGTCGGCGAGCATCTTGCGCCGCTCCTCGTCGGGCAGCAGGTACCACTCGTAGGAGCGGACGAACGGGTACACGCAGATGTAGTTGCCCGGCTCTTCACCCGCCAGGAACGCCGGCACGTGACTCTTGTTGAACTCGGCGGGGCGGTGCAGCGCCACATTGCTCCACACCGGAGCGCTCGCGCGACCCAATTCGGTGGTGCGACGGAAATCCGCGTAGGCGGCCTGCAAATCCTCGACTCGTTCGGCGTGCGTCCAGATCATGAAGTCGGCATCGGCGCGCATCCCCGCCACGTCGTACACGCCACGCACCACCACGTCACGATCCGCGAGCCCGTCGAAGAACGCCCGCGCCTCCTTGATCGCTCCAGCCCGGTCCTCCTCGAGCAACCCCGGCTGCACCTGGAACACCGAGAACATCAGGTAGCGAATGGTCGAATTGAGTTCCTGATAATCGAGTCGCGCCATGCCACCTATCGTGCCACTCGCTGGGTTACGCCCGTGCGGCGGTGGCGATGCGGTGGGCGGCGGCATTGCCGGAGGCGACGCAGGCGGGAACGCCGACCCCGTGGAGGTAGGCGCCTGCGAGGGCTAGGCCGTCGAAGGGAGCGACTGCCGATTCGATGGCGGCGACGCGGTCGGTGTGGCCGGGGGCGTATTGGGCCAGGCCGCCGCGCCAGCGTTGGACCACGGCGGAGGTCGGGTTGATGGCGACGCCGGTGACGGTGGCCAAGTCCTCGGCGGCGGCGGCGATCAGGTCGGCGTCGGACCAGGACAGGGTGGAGTCGTCGCCGAACTTGCCGAATGAGGCTCGGACCAAAGCGGTTTCACGTTCGGCGAGGTGGGTCCATTTGCGGCTGGACAAGGTGAAGGCCTTGGCGCGCAACGGTTCACCGGTGGCGACCAGGATGCCGGAATTCTGCGGGAGCGCAGTGTCACGTGGAAGAGCAAGCGCGACAACGACCGACGAGGACAGTTCGATGCCGGACAGCGGCGCGGCGACGTTCGGTGCTACCGTGCCGAGCAGGCGGGCGGTCACCGGCGCGGGCGTGGCGAGTACCACCGCGTCGACCGCTCCGATCGGGTCGACGACCCAACCGCGCATGCCACGGGCAAGTCGCGTGGCCGGTGTCGCGGTGACGAACTTCGCACCGGAGCGCGCCGCCAACGCCTCCAGCAACACCTGATACCCGTCACGAAGCCCGCCGAACACCGGGGCATCCGACGGCGGCGGCAGCGCGACCGACACCGCATGGGTGAGGCTGGGCGCACCATCGTCCAACGCGGCGGCCAACGTCGGCAGCGACGCACGCACCCCGATCGAGCGAGAACTCCCCGCATACACCCCACCGAGCAACGGATCCACACTCCGCTCGGCAACCTGCACCCCGAACCGGTCGGCGACCAAGCGATACACGTCGACATCCGCGCCAGGCTCCCAAGCCAACGGCCGCCGCGACTCCCCCGCGATCCGCTCGACGGTCTCCGCGTCGACCAGCCCGCGCATCGATTCGGCATCCGCCGGTATCCCCATCAACGTCCGCGCAGGCAACGCGTGCGCCACCCCGCCCGACCACACCAGCGGCCGCAGCCCAGCGGGCGTCACCAGCTGCGTCTCCAGCCCCACTTCCCGCAGCAACTCCGGCACCTCGGGCCTGCGCCCGACAAACGCCTCCGCCCCCAAATCCAAAGGCTCCCCGGCAACTTCACCGGTATAGAGAATCCCGCCCACTCGATCAGCCCGATCGAGCACCAAAATATCCGCCTCGCCCCCTAGCAACACCCGCAACCGATACGCAGCAACCAGCCCGCTGACCCCACCACCGACCACCGCGATCCTCATGACCTCGACGGTATCCCCCACGCGCACCCCACCCGCGACCGGTCCATTGCCTACGCGGGCGGGGCTGGATATCAGAGTGACGCGGTGCCGTTCACGATGACGTCTGCGTGGGCGCGGGTGCCGTCCGCTGCGAAGTGGTTGTCTTCGTCGGACATCCACTGTTCCCAGAGCGGTAGTGCGGCGGATCCGTCGCGCTCGAGGCCGCGGGACAATCGCAGGGATCGTGAGGTGTCGATCCAGATGGACAGTGACAGGCGAGGGCGAACGGCGGCGCGGGCGGCGGACACGCCCTCCAGCACCACCACCCCGCCCGGAGTGATCTCGTGCCATTCGGCGAGTGCGCGCCGATCCCAGTCGTAGCGCTGGTATCGGCCGGGCGCGTCCCGACCGAGCGGTTCGAGAACCTGACTTTCCAGGCGCGGCCACCAGTTCAGCGTGTTGTCCCACGAGGCGAAACTGTCGGTCGGCACCACGGGGGCATCGCACTCGCGCGCGAGTTGTGCGGCGAGCGTTGACTTTCCGGCTCCGCCCGGACCGTCGACCGCGACCAGCCTGGTCGAACCGAGCCTGGGCTCGCTGGCGACCACGCGGGCGACGATCTCCGAGAGCACTACAGCTCGTGCACCAATTCGACCAATGCGGTGAGCACCCCGGGATCGGTATCGGGCAGCACACCGTGGCCGAGGTTGAAGATGTGTCCCTTGGCACCCAACGTGATCGCCTCATCCGCCTCCGCAGCTATACGCCGCGCTTCGGTTTCGACCGCGGCCGAACCCGCGAAGAGCACCGCCGGATCGAGGTTGCCCTGCAACGCTTTTCCGGGCCCGACGCGACGCACGGCATCGGTGAGCGGCACCCGCCAGTCGACGCCGACCACGTCGGCCCCTACCTCACCCATGACGCCGAGCAGTTCGCCGGTACCGACACCGAAGTGAATACGCGGCACACCCGCGGCGGCGACCTCGGCGAAGACGCGTTCGGAGTGCGGCAGCACGAACCGCCGGTAGTCGGCGAGGGAGAGCGCGCCGGCCCAGGAGTCGAACAGTTGCACCGCGTCGACACCGGCGTCGAGTTGAGCCTGCAGGAACGCGATGGTGATGTCGGTGAGCGCACCGAGCAGCGCGTGCCAGGTCTGCGGGTCGGCGTACATCATCGCCTTGGTGCGCTCATGGTTCTTGCTGGGCCCGCCCTCGACCAGGTACGACGCGAGGGTGAACGGCGCACCCGCGAACCCGATCAGCGGCGTCTCGCCGAGCGCGTCGACCAGCAGCCGCACCCCGTCCGCGACCGCGCCCACTTCCTCCGGCCGCAGCCGCGGCAGCGCGCGCACATCGTCGACGGTGCGCACCGGCGACGCGACGACCGGCCCGACGCCGGGCACGATATCGAGGTCGATCCCAGCGGCCTTCAGCGGAACGACGATGTCGGAGAACAGAATCGCCGCGTCCACCCCGTGCCTGCGGATCGGCTGCATGGTGATCTCGCACACCAGCTCGGGATCGAAGCAGGATTCCAGCATGCCGACGCCCTTGCGCAGCTCGCGGTATTCAGGCAGCGACCGTCCGGCTTGCCGCATGAACCACACCGGACGCCTGCTCGGCGTCGCCCCGGTGGCGGCGGCCAGGAACGGGGCATCGGTCAGGCGGCGGCGAGTATGAGTGCTCATCGATACCCATCGTAAAGGGCCGCGATCCGGCGCAGCGCACGCCGGTGGATGCCTCCCACGAACGCGACACGCCGAAGCGCGCAACGCGCAGAAGCACGGAATGGCCCGCGGACGCCGCAGCAATACAGCGGCGCGCCTCCGACTGTGCCGGGTGCACAAGGTCTACCGTCCCCTTCGTGACACCGCTCGACTTCCGCGACGGCGCCGCAGCGACCGAGGGACCCCATGGCGAGCCAGCTCAATTTCGCGCCGCGGTCGATGCGATGGGCACCGCTACCGTGCACCCTCGGATCGAGCTGGCGCCGATCCGGCCGCCGCAACGTCTGGCTCCTTACTCTTACGCACTCGGTGCTGAGGTAAAACACCCGGAAACCGGTGTCGTGCCGGTCGATTCGGAAGGCGACGCGTTCGGCAGGCTGATCCTGCTGCACGATCCGGACGGTGACGAGGCCTGGCATGGCACGCTGCGGCTGGTCGCCTACATCCAGGCCGACATCGATGCCGCGCTGGCCAACGATCCGCTGCTACCGGAGGTCGCGTGGAGCTGGCTGGTCGACGCGCTGGAGTCGCGCTCGGAACCGTTCACCGCATTAGGCGGGACTGTGACCTCGACCAGTTCGGTGCGCTACGGCGATATCGCGGGCCCGCCGCGCGCCCATCAGCTCGAGCTGCGCGCCTCGTGGACCGCGATCACCAACGACATGCGCCCGCACGTGGAAGGTTTCTGCGAGGTACTCGCCTACGCGGCCGGTCTCCCGCCGGCCGGTATCACCGAGTTGCAGATGCGCCCCGACCTGTCGAACGATCAGCGGTAGACCCGGCGGCACGGGAAGACCAGCGGCCGACGCGGCGTTGAAACCGAGGAAAGCATCCATCGATTCCGCTGATGTTCGCCTTCCCGACACACGGAAGCCCGATAGGACGACGACCGCTGCGGCACTGCACGTAAAGTTCAACAACATGTCCGTACCAGACGAATCCGAACCCACCGGCGCGCCACCTTTGCTCGCGCCCGTGGATGGCGTGCCTCCGGTACTGGACACCGCCGCTGAAATCACCGCGGCCGCTGCTCGTCTCGCCGCGGGCACCGGCCCGCTCGCCGTCGACGCCGAACGTGCCTCGGGTTTCCGATATTCGGCGCGCGCCTACTTGATTCAGCTCCGCCGTAAGGGCGCCGGCACCTTCCTCATCGATCCGATTCCGGTCGCCGACGCGCTCGCACCGCTGGCCGACGCGATCAATGATCTGGAATGGGTATTGCATTCGGCGGACCAGGATCTGCCGGGTCTCGCCGAGCTCGGCCTGCGTCCGCAGCGTCTGTTCGATACCGAATTGGGCGGCCGGCTGGCCGGTTTCGAGCGCGTCGGCTTGGCCGCGATGGTGGAGAACCTGCTCGGCCACGCGCTACGCAAGGGGCACGGCGCGGCCGATTGGTCGACCAGGCCGCTGCCCGACGAATGGCTCAATTACGCGGCGCTGGATGTGGAACTGCTGCTGGAGTTGCGCGACGCGGTCGCCGAAGACCTGGAGTCGCAAGGCAAAACCGATTGGGCGGCACAGGAATTCGAGCACGTCCGGACCACCGAGC
Organism: Nocardia sp. NPDC046473; assembly: GCF_040645995.1. NCBI lineage: Bacteria > Bacillati > Actinomycetota > Actinomycetes > Mycobacteriales > Nocardiaceae > Nocardia > Nocardia sp. NPDC046473. The sequence continues at coordinate 979,438 of NZ_JBEYZJ010000001.1, read as the reverse complement.
CGCCCGCGCCGAAGGCCGACCGGTGGCGGCGCACCTCTGGCATCCACAATCTACGCCGGACCAGGCAGTTGGCCGTGGTCCGCGAACTCTGGACCACCCGCGACACCCTGGCCCGCGCCCGCGATGTCGCGCCCGCGCGCATCCTGCCGGACGCCGCGATCATCGCGGCCGTGACCGCCGACCCGAAGACCATCGCGCAATTGCGCGCATTGCCGGTATACGGCGGGCCCCGTCAACGTCGATACTCCAGGGAGTGGCTGGCGGCCGTCGATCGCGGCCGGACCATGCCGGACAGCGACCTACCCCCGCTGACCCAGCCGTTCGACGGCCCGCCCCCGGTGAACCGCTGGGAGCGCCGCGACCCGGCCGCCGCGGCCCGGTTGACCCGCGCGCGCACGGCGATGGGCGAGCTGTCCACCGAGCATTCGATCCCCGTCGAGAACCTGCTCTCGCCCGACCTGGTCCGCCGCCTGTGCTGGGACGGACTGCCGGATTACGACCGCGTCCCCGACTCCCCCGACGACCTGGCCGCCGCCATCGATGGCTTCCTGAAGTCGGGCGGCGCCAGGCCCTGGCAGCGTGAGCTGGCCGTGCCGCACCTGACCGTGGCGTTGACGCCGCAGCCCGCCGAGTAGCTCAGGACGCCACGCCTTCCTGCGCCTGTTTGAAGGTGCGCAGTCCCTCGTCCATCCCGGCGTCGAAAGCCTGCGCGAGTTCCGCCGGTAGTACGTCGTGGATCCAGACGAAGCGGCTGCGCCCGTCGCCGAGCGGGAAGACCTGCATGGTCGCGTTGTTGTGCTCCGGTGTGACGCTGCCGCCGATGATCGAGTAGACGAAACGCTGTTCGTCGTCGTCGATCGTGACGAGCCGTTCGCGCAGCGTCGTCCCGTTGGCGAAGTCGACCACGCGAGTGTCCGGGCCGACGAGCTTGCAGTCGATCGCGTAACCGGGTGCCATGCGGACCGGGCCCGCCGCGAAATCGCGGATGATCGCCCAGATGTTCTCGGCGGGGACCTCGATGACGAGCTCTTTCTTGACCGATGCCATCAGGAGACTCCTTGCGTGGGTTTCCGGTCCTGGATAACTATCGTGAGCCGAACGATAGTTAGCTAACTACCCATCGTCAATAGACAGTTAAGCTGGTGTGGTGCCAGGTGAAATCGTCGCGGCTGGGCCCGCGGTATTGCAGCGCATCGTGGACTTCGTCAACACACGCAGTGCGGACAGCGACGGCCTCGGCACGCCCGAACAGTTGACGAGCTGGCTACACACGCACGACCTGCTGCCCGTCTGCGCGCAGGCCGATGGCGAGGACCGCGAGCGCGCCATCTGGCTGCGCGAAGGTCTGCGCGCGCTGCTCGCCGAGAACAATGCCGAACCCGTCACCAGCCCACGCCCGGACGGCCTCGACCCCACGGCGCGAACGGAACTCGCGACGCTGACCGCCGCGCTCCCCCTGCACCTCGACGTGTCCGGCGGCCCGCCGCGCTTGGTCCCGCAGACCCGCCAGCCGGTCGATTACGCACTGACCATCCTGCTCGCCGACGTCGCGACCGCCGTCGCCGCGGGCACCTGGCCGCGCCTCAAAGCCTGCCGGGAACCGAGCTGCCGCTGGGCTTTCTACGATCAGTCCCGCAACCACGGTCGCACCTGGTGCTCGATGAACGTGTGCGGCAATCGGGTCAAAGTCCGTGCCTCGCAACGGCGACGGGCTGCGCGCTAGGCGTCGTTCGGTCGGAGCAGGCGCTCGGAAACCGCGGCTTGGCAGTGTGGGCAGGTGGTGAAGTCTGCGCGTTCGCAGGCCATGGCATGTTCGACTACGGTGCGGACAAGGTCTTCCACGAAATCGCTTCTTCACGGACGAACTCATGCCCCCGATGCTGACGGGCCTGGCCGGAGCCGCGGTCGCCCGCAACAAGCCGAACCATGCAGCCGCCGAAGGCTGGGTGGCGGAACAGACCGCACGCGCCCGATCTGGCCGGCTCTCGTGTCAGTACCGCTATTCATCGCGGCGGCAATGCGGCGCTGAGGTCAGCCGCGGCCGTTTGGATACCCACGGCACCGACATACACTGGCCGCCAACGGGACATGGCGGCCGTTCTCGCGCCATTCCACCCCAACGTCCCGTTGCTCACGAGATGCCCGATCTTGGTGTGCGGTCGAAGTGATTGACTACGTGGGTGACTGAGTACGAAGTGCTGCGCGTCTTCTGCGGGCCTGACGGCGAATATGGCAATGAACTCGGCATCGTGCGTGATGGGGCGACTGTCGCCACGGAAGCCGAGCGCCAGGCGTTCGCCAGGAAGCTGGGTTTCAGCGAGACCGTGTTCATCGATGCCCCGGAGCGTGGCGTCATCGACATCTACACACCGACCCTGCGACTGCCTTTCGCAGGGCACCCGTGTGTAGGAGCAGCCTGGCTGCTCGACGTCCCCGCCCTGATTACACAGGCAGGCGTTGTCCGCACCCGGACCGACGGAGAGTTCACTTGGATTGCGGCACAAGCAGAATGGGCACCTCCGCGCACCCTGCGCCAGTACGACACCGCGGCCGAGGTGGACACACTGGCCGTACCGGAACCGGGCGAGTGGATCTACGCCTGGGCCTGGCGGGACGAGTCGGCCGGCGAGATCCGAGCCCGCGCCTTCCCTGGCCGCGACGACGGCATCGTTGAGGACGAGGCAACCGGCGCAGCAGCACTACTGCTCACCGCCAGTCTCGGCCGCCCGCTGCGTATCTCACAGGGACGCGGTTCACAGATCGTGACCGCCCCACAGCCGAACAGGCTGATCGAAGTAGGCGGACGCGTAAGGCAAGAGACGAAGCTGAAGCCCTAGTCGGCACAACGGGCATCGCGGATCCGCTTGGCAGCCGATCACGAACCCTCGATCCACTGCCATTCGGACGACCGCCCGACCTCGCAGCGCATGAATTGTGCAGCCGCGCACGGGATTGCTAGCAGTTCCGTGCGCGGCGAGCACATCCGTGCGCGGCGGGCACATCTGCGCGCGGCGGCCGCGCACGGACTCACCGTGCCGCGAGCCAACCACCGATCCGTCGCGCGATGTCCGGCGCGGTCAACCCGAGCTCCGCGTGCACGGCGCCGCGCGACGCGTGATCCAGGAACTGCTGTGGCACACCGAGATCGCGGGTCGGGATGTCCAGTCCGGAGTTGCGCAACCGGGCCGACACGGTGGAGCCGATGCCGCCGTGCAGTCCGCCGTCTTCCAATGTCACTACGAGCCGGTAGTTTTCGGCGAGCTTGACCAGGGTGTCGGAGACCGGCAGGACCCAGCGCGGATCGATGACGGTGACCGAAACACCTTCGTTCTCCAGCAGATCCGCAGCCTGCAGAGCAACCTCGGCGAAGGAGCCGACAGCCACCAGCAGCACATCACCGCGCACCGCCTGGACAGATCCGCCACCATCGAGGGCGTCGCCGGCGCGATCGCCTGCGGCAAGCCGGAGCACATCGACGCCGTCGAGTCGCTCGACCGCCGAAATATCGTCGGAGACACTACCTTTGGGGAACCTGATCGCGGTGGGTCCGTCGTTGACGGCGAGCGCCTCTGCCAACTCCTCGCGCAATGTTGCCGCATCACGCGGTGCCGCCACCCGGATCCCCGGAATGATGCCGAGCACGGACAGATCCCACATCCCGTTGTGGCTGGCACCGTCCGGTCCGGTGATGCCGGAGCGATCCAGCACCACGGTCACCGGCTGCTTCAACAGCGCGACGTCCATCAGCAGCTGATCGAACGCACGATTGAGGAACGTCGAATAGATCGCGACCACCGGATGCATGCCGCCGAGCGCGAGCCCGGCCGCCGACGTCATCGCGTGCTGTTCGGCGATGCCGACATCGAACATCCGTTCCGGAAACCGCTCCCCGAACGCCGCGAGCCCGGTCGGCCCCGGCATGGCCGCGGTGATCGCGACGATGTCGTCGCGTCGTTCGGCGTGCGCGACGAGTTCCTCCGAGAACACCGACGTCCACCCCAGCGCCTTCGGCCCGCCCACCGGCACCCCGGTGAGCGGATCGATCGGATCGCAAGCGTGCATCTGATCGGCGATGTGGTTCTCGGCCGGCGCGTAGCCGTGCCCCTTCTGCGTCACCGCGTGCACCACGACCGGCCCGCCGAAGTCCTTGGCCCGGCGCAGCGCGGATTCCAACGCGACGATGTCGTGCCCGTCGACCGGGCCGACGTACTTCATCCCGAGGTCGCTGAACAGCTCCTGCGGGCTCACCGCATCCTTTATCCCGGCCTTCACCGCGTGCATCATCGAGTACGCGGACTCGCCGACCCGCGGGATGCTCTTCAGGATCCGCTTCCCGGCGTCGAGCGCGTGCTCGTAGGCGGGCTGGGTACGCAGCGCGGTCAGCCGGTCGGCCAGGCCACCGATGGTCGGCGCGTAGGAGCGGCCGTTGTCGTTGACGACGATCACCACCGGCCGGTCCGGCGCACCCGCGATGTTGTTGAGCGCCTCCCAGCACATGCCGCCGGTGAGCGCGCCGTCACCGACCACGGCGACCACCCGCCGGTCCTGCCCGGTCAGCGCGAACGCCTTGGCCAGTCCGTCGGCATAGGACAGCGACGCGGAGGCGTGCGAGGACTCCACCCAGTCGTGCGCGCTCTCGGCGCGGCTCGGGTAGCCGGACAGGCCGCCCTGTTTGCGCAGCGAGTCGAACTCGCCCTTGCGGCCGGTCAGGATCTTGTGCACGTAGGCCTGGTGGCCGGTGTCGAAGATCAACGGGTCGGCAGGCGAATCGAAGATCCGGTGTAGCGCGATGGTCAGCTCGACCACGCCTAGGTTCGGGCCGAGGTGCCCGCCGGTCGCGGCAACCTTTTGCACGAGGAAATCGCGGATCTCGTCCGCCAGCTCACGCAATTGCGGTGCGGTGAGCGGACGAAGATCTTCGGGCGTGTCGACCCGGGAAAGCACTCCCACCTGAACTCGCTCCCTCCGGATAGCGCTTCTGATCCGATCAGTCTACGGAGCGGCGGGCAGTGCCTTCGAACGAGAACCCAACTGCCACACCTGGCAACGACCACCACCTGCCGACATCAGGCCGAAATGTGAGCCTCGGCATACCGTACTCGGCCTACAGTGATCATGTGGCCCAGCCCGAAGAGGCGATCGAGCGGACAATCGAACCGGGCGTCGTGTCCCGGATCGTCAACGACGTATTCCAGCTGTGCCGGCCCGACGATTCCGGTACACTTGCCGACTACATTCCGGAACTCGCTGCGGCGCAGCCGGATTCGTTCGCGCTGTGTCTGGCCACCGCCGACGGGCGGGTCTACGGCACCGGCGACCTGGACACCTCGTTCACCATCCAGTCCATCTCCAAACCGTTCACCTACGCGCTCGCGCTCGCCGATCGCGGCACCGAGTTCGTGGACGAACGGATCGATGTGGAACCGTCCGGGGAGGCGTTCAACGAGATCAGTTTGGATCCGGTGACCGAACGGCCACGCAACCCGATGATCAACGCGGGCGCGATCACCGCAGCGTCGCTGATCACCGGCCGCGATCCGGTCGAGCGATTCGAACGCATCCGGCGCTGCTATTCGCGCTTCGCCGGGCGCGAACTGAGCATGAACGAGGCGGTGTACGCGTCCGAAGCGCGCACCGGTTTCCGCAATCGCGCGATCGGTTACATGCTGCGCTCGTTCGGCATCATCGACTCCGACCCGGACGAGGCGGTCGACCGCTACTTCCGGCAGTGCTCGATCGACGTGACCTGCCGCGACCTCGCGCAGATGGCGGCCACACTGGCCAACAACGGGCGCAACCCGGTGACCGGCGAACGCGCACTCTCCACAGCGCTGACCGAGCGGGTGCTCAGCGTGATGACCACCTGCGGCATGTACAACGCGGCGGGCGACTGGGTGACCAGCGTCGGGCTGCCCGCGAAGAGCGGGGTCGGCGGCGGCATCGTCGCCGTGCTGCCCGGGCAGATCGGCATTGCGGTCTACTCGCCGCGGCTGGACAAGCACGGCAACAGCGTGCGCGGCGTCGCGGCCTGCCGGGAGCTGTCGCAGCGGCTGGAACTGCACTTTCTGCACGTCACGCGGGCGGCACGGACGGCGATCCGGGCCGGATACTCGGTGGCCGAGGTGCCGTCGCGGCTGCGCAGGACGACCGAGGAGATCGCCGTGCTCGCCGAACACGGGCATCGGGCGCGGGTCTACGAATTGCACGGCGATCTGTTGTTCGCGGGCGCGGAGAGTGCGGTGCGGACCATCGAGGCGCAGGCGGCTGAGCTGGCGGCACTGGTGGTTGATCTGCGCCGGATCGGTGAGGTGAGCGAGATCGCGGTGCGGATGATCGATGATTTGCAGACCGAGCTCGCGGCGGTCGGCGTGCGGGTGGCGCTGGTCGATCCCGATGCCAAGCTCGGGCACGTGGTGTCGAGCCTGGATCCGAACGATCCGCGCGGGCGAGTATTCATCGACCGCGACACGGCGACCGAATGGTGCGAGGACATCGTGCTCGACCAGCATCGGCCGGGAGACGAGCCGGTGTGCACATCGATCGCGATCGAGGATCATCCGGCGCTCGCGGCGCTCGAGTCCGATGATCGGGCGCAGTTGGCGAAGGAGTTCGAGGTGCACACTTTCGCGCGCGGAGAGGTGATCGCGCAGCGCGGGAGTGCGCGGTCCGGGTTGTATCTGATCCTGGAGGGGCGGGTGCGAATCACCTTCGAGGGCAGTGACGATCGGACGCATCGGCTGGTGAGTTTGTCGTCCGGGATGTCCTTCGGGGAGATTCCGATGCTGGTCGGGACGCCGTTCGTGAACGAAGCGCGAGCGGAGACCGGGGTGCGGGTCGCGGTGTTGAGCCCTGCGCGGTTCGATCAGCTCGCATCACGGGCCCCGCAGTTGAAGTTGGCGTTGCTCGAGCGGTTGGCGGCGGGGGCGTATGCGCAGATGGACGCGGCGGTGCGCGCGATTGCGGTGCGCGGAGGCGATTACTGAGCGATCCGTCGGTTGTTGGGTGCAGTTGTCGTCAGCGTGCGACTTCGGCAGTCACCGCACGCCATCGCCGTCACCACACGCCGTCCCGTCACCACGCGCCATCCCCCTCACCACACGCCATCACCCTCACCACGCGCCATCCCCCTCACCGCACACGCCATCCCCCTCACCACACGCCATCCCCCTCACCGCACACGCCATCCCCCCCACCACGCGCCATCCCCTCACCGCACGCCATCACCGTCATCACGCAGCATCCCGGAGTCACAAACCACCGCAGCATCCCGATCAACGCGCAACACCTCATCGTTGCGGCGGACAGTGGTGGTGTGCGATTTTGGGGGCGCGGGGGTTTTGTGGGTGGAGACTTTCGTGAAGGTGGACGCGTCCTATGTATTACCTGATAGCGCTGAGCGCGTCGTGTGCCGTACCCGACCTTCCCCGTACGGTCAGCGCGCGGGGTGGTCTTCCAGCCTGGCTGGCCGTCTGTGGTGGCGTATCGAGATCCTCGGAGGGCGAGTTCGGCGCGCAATCGCCCGTTCCAGCGTCGTCTCGTGCCCGCCGTTGCGCGACAAGGGCGTTCAGAAAATCGAGTCGAGTCAAATGGTCGCCTCTTCAACAACGACCTTTTGACTCGACTCAACGACTTAACGTACAAAGCATTGTCTTGACGTAGGTTGCAGCCTGCGTCAAGAGGACACAGCGTGCGTCAAGTGCACCGCACTGACTCGAAACGGCAGCGCCAACTACACCGGATCTGACTTGCTCACCTGGCGAAGGCTCTCGAGGACAGCGCCACGGCCGGGTTGCCAGCCAGGCTGGAACCGCATTCCCCCGACCAAACAGCGAGGTAAGGCCGGGAAACTCCACGCGACCAGCACTACTCGATAATTCTCCGAACATCCCTGAACCGTTATCGCATCGGCAGCACCGCACCCGTACCCGGCACGCAACCGACGACCAGGGTCAGCCAGACGCCGGGATCGGGTCACGACGCGTGGGCCGAGGGCGCGGCTGGCCGGGCATTCCGACGAACGGCTGACAAACTTTGACCGGCGGGGACGATTGCGTGCTTTCCGCCGTTGACCACATGAAGCGAGACTCAACCGCCGACCTATTGAGGAGCATGCCGTGAACGAGAAGACCGAGTCCGCTGGTGCGGGCGTCATCACGATTTTCGGCAGCGGCACTGCACGCGCCACACCGGATTTGATGCGCGTCACGATTTCTGTCGAGTGTCGGGCGGGCAAGGTCGCGCTTGCCTACAGCAAGGCTGGTGAGCGGGTTGCGGGTGTCACTCGTTCGCTGCGGTCCGACGGTGTCGAGGGTAAGGACATCGCGACCAGCGGATTGTCGGTGCACACCGAGACGGTGTGGACCGAGGGCCAGGGCAATCGCATTACCGGGTATCTCGCGAGCACGTCGCTGACCGTTGCGTTGCGCAACCTCGGTGACGATGCCGATCCGGGTCCCGCGACGATCATCGCCAACGCTGTCGACGCGGGCGGCGACGATGTTCGGCTCGGCGGGTTGAACCTCACCTTCGCCGATCAGGAGTCGCTGCTCATTCAAGCGCGGGACGCAGCGTGGGAGAACGCGGTCGCCAAGGCTGAGCAGTTCGCGGCGCGAGCGGGGCGGGCACTCGGTGCGGTGCTCGAGATCACCGAGAACACTTCCGCCGCACCGCCTTCCATTCCGCGAGTGAAGGCGATGTCCCTCGCGATGGATGCGTACGGTGCCGCTCCGGTTCCGGTCGAGCTCGGCGAGAGCGAGATATCCGCAGACATTCGGGTTACCTGGCAGATGGATTAATCCAGTGGAGCACTGCTCGCGACGACGTGAACACGGCTAGTACTATCGGCCACGGATCGTCCACGACCGCAACCCATTCATTCGCCACTACCGGCCGCGACACGGATACGACTGCCGCCACCCACACACACGCCACCGATCACCCACAATCGCAACACGTTCATCAGTTGCGGGGCGCGACGTGGATGCGGCCAGCGACGCTACTCGCACGCATGGCCGCCAATCACCCCAAACCACCGCCTATTCAACAGTTGCCGGGCGTGACACGGATACGGCCAGCGACGCTACTCGCACGCATGGCGGCCAAATCGACCACGACCGCAACCCATTCGTCCGTTGTCGGCCGCGACATGGACGCGGCTGCCGCTGCCACCCACATACCCGGCCACCCATCACCCATAACCGCAACACGTTCGTCGGTTGCCGGGCGTGACACGGACACGGCCAACGCCGCTGCCTGCGCGCATGGCGGCCAATCGCCCACTGCCGCAGCCCATTCATCCACTGGCCGCGACAACGTGAACACCGTTAGCGCTATCGGCCGTGGCCACGAATCATCCATGACAGGAACCTATTCATTCAGTACAGGCCGCGACATGGACACCGCCGCCGTTGCGACCCGCACGCATGGCGGCCAATCGACCACGACCGCAACGCATTCCTCAGTCGCCGGACGCGACACGGACACGACGAGTGCTGTTACCCGCACACATGGCCGCCCATCGCTTACGACCACAACACGTTCATCAATTGCCGGACGTGACACGGATCCGACAAGCACCGCCACCCGCGCACAACGTAGCGAATCATCCACGACCGCAACCGATTCAGGTGATGCGGAATTGCGGTACCGGCCCTCGGCCGCGCTCGCTGCCCGGGTCCGCGCGATCGATGGCACCTGCCGGGCGCCGGGCTGTGGGGTTCCCGCTGCGGCAACCGATCTCGACCACCAGCAACGGTTCGACCATCGGAATCCGGCGCGGGGTGGGCGAACCAGCGAAGATAATCTCGGCGGGTTGTGTCGACGGCATCATCGGCTGAAAACCCTTGCCGATAATGGGCGCAACGGGTGGACCGTTGTCCATCATGCTGATCGCCGGGTCGAATGGCGTACCCCCGGTGGGGACATCGTGACCACCGAGCCAGAGGGCGTGGGATACCTGTTCCCGGAACAGACAATACCGCCCAGTTCCCCACACGACGCTGACAACACCACCACCGGTGGCGTGCTCGACACTGCCCGCAAGCCCTACCAACTGCGCTCGGTGATCGATTCACTCACCGATCCCGATCCGATAGCCGTTCACCTCGGCGAACTCATCGCCCTGCAGCGGCCCGGCCCCCTCCGTCACCGGCCGCCACATCCCCGGCTCCGACATCGGACAACCCGCCAACCAACCGTTACTGATCTCAGCTGGCTGCGCGACAGACCGACCGGCGACGAGCCGCCACCATTCTGATCGGGCAACAATAAAAGAACTTTCGACATCGATGGAACCGGACGGACCTCCACCGCGTCCGAATAGGTAAGGCAGCACGCCGTCCTAAGGATGTCGGATGATCGCTCGTCGCAACGATTTCGTTCTGTTCCTGCTCGTCGCGTTCGGTGCGGCCTGGGTGCTCGCGTCCGGCCCATGGCTCGATGGTCAGGGTCTGCGGTCCGGACTGTGGCTGCATACGGCGGCGGCGTTGATGATGCTGTCCCCCGCGCTCGGCGTGCTGGCGGTGTGGCGCTACCGGCGACTATCGTGGTCTGCGCTGTTCTCGCAGAACGGATTACGGCTCGGCACGCGACCACGGCGGACAGGGTGGCTCATCGTGACCGCCTGGCTCGGCGCGCCGCTGTTCCTCTGGATGGCGTTCGGGTTGAGTGTGCTGTTCGGCGTGTACATCTTCGAGTTCCCGAGCCCCGCGATGGTGGCTGCCCTCGTCGTCGATGCGGTCACCGTATCCACCCTCGGCACCCTGCCGTTCGCGCTCGGCGAGGAACTCGGCTGGCGTGGCTGGCTGATGCCGCAGCTCACCGGCCGCCTCGGCCTCACCGGCGGAATCGTTGCCACCGGCGTGATCTGGGCGCTGTGGCACGCTCCGCTCACACTGCTCGGCTACAACTATCCGAACCTCGGCGCTTGGGCCGCCGTCGCGTTCATCGGATTCTGCGTGCCGCTCGGTGCCATCCTCGGCTGGCTGCGGATGTACACCGGCAGCATCTGGCCGTGCGTTGTCGCGCACGCCGCGATCAACGGCAGCGCAGCGCTGTTCGGGTGGTTCAACTCCTCCGTACACGAGGCGAATCCGCTGCTCGCGGGCTGCGGAATCGTCGGCTGGGGCGTACTCACCGTCATCGCGGCGTTGCTGTTCACCTGGTTCCCGATCCGCCCGGCGGCCGCCAAATCGGAAACCTTTGCGGCACCGGCAAACTCCTGGCCGTCATTCGGCTAACGCTCCGCATCACGATCGGACGAGTGCGAACTACCGACCACCTATATTGAGAAGTCGGTGACAGGCCGTCACTGGTTAGGGGTTCGTATGTCGTTCGTGCTCATCGACACACCGCGACCGCACATCGCGCTGGTCACGTTGAATCGCCCCGATCGGATGAACGCCATGGCATTCGACGTGATGATTCCGCTGCGCGAGGCGCTGGAAGAAGTCAGTGCCGACAACGACATTCGGGTCGTGGTGCTCACCGGCGCGGGGCAGGGTTTCTGCTCCGGCGCCGACCTGCAGAGCGCGGGCAAGGTGCCCAATGTCGAGGGACTCACCGTCACCAGCGTCGCGCGCCGCTCGATGGACCTGCTCAACGATGTGATGATCACGCTGCGGCGGATGAACCAGCCGGTGATCGGCGCGATCAACGGTGCCGCCATCGGCGGCGGATTCTGTCTCAGCGTCGCCACCGACATCCGAATCGCGGCCGAGGAAGCCTACTTTCGCGCGGCGGGCATCAACAACGGCCTCACCTCCACCGAACTCGGCATCAGCTACCTGCTGCCGCGCGCCATCGGCGGCTCTCGCGCCTTCGAGATCATGCTGTCCGGCCGCGACGTCGACGCCGCCGAAGCCGAACGCATCGGCCTCGTCTCCCGCACCGTGCCCGCCGCCGAACTCCTCGAAACCTGCTACGACCTCGCCGACCGCATCATCAGCTTCAGCCGCGTCGGCACCGAACTCACCAAACGCATGCTGTGGAGTGGCATGGAAGCGGGCGGCTTCGAATCCCACATGCAACACGAGGGCATGGCCCAACTCTACGTCCGCCTCACCACGGACAACTTCGACGAAGCCATCCGCGCCCGCCGCGACCGCAGACCCCCGGTCTACGAAGACTGACGCGCCAGCATCGACCGCCCTGCGCAATCCAGCTACCGCACTCGGACCGCTCGGCGAAGGAAGCCTGGCTCAGCACCGTTGCGTTGCCGGACGCGACGCGAGCCCACTCACATTCGCCGCCACCATGTCCCGTCCAGCGAACGCTGCTGCGTTACTCCGGGGATGGGCGCTCGAGTAGCGCAATGCATTCGACGTGGTGGGTGCCGGGAAAAGCGTCGAAGGCGCGGAGGTCGGTCAGTTCGTAACCGGCTGATCGGTAGAGGCCTAGGTCGCGGGCGAAAGCGGCTGGGTCGCAGCCGATGTGGATGATGCGGAGGGGGCCGGTTGTGGTGATCGCGGCGACCACGTCTTTGCCTGCGCCCGCGCGGGGTGGGTCGAGGACGATGGTGTCCGGGGCCGCACCGCCTACGCGTTCGGTGACCCAGCGCTCTACTCGCTGGGCGTGCAGGTCGAGCCAGGGCAGGTCGTGCAGGGCCGCGGTGCCGTCGGCGACTGCCGAGCGGGCCGACTCCACCGCGAGTACCGCGCCGGTCTGGCCGACCTGATCGGCCAGGCGGGACGCGAAAACGCCGGCGCCGCTGTACAAATCCCAGGCCAGGCCGCCGAGGTGTAGCCCGGACCACTCGGCCACCAGGTCTGAATAGCATTGTGCGGCACCATGATGGGCTTGCCAGAAACCGGTCGCGGACACCTCCCAGCGGCGGCCCGCAACATACTCGACCGCACGCCCGGTTCCGGCGATCACCCACTCGTCGCGCGCCGCATGCGTGGCCGCGCGCCGAGCAGACGCATTGCGCCGCTCACCGGCCTGCGGTGCCTCCAGCCGACCGTCGGCGTCGTACCGCTCCTCCGCACGCCCGACCCCGCGTTCATCAGTGCCACGCCCGGCGCGACCACGCATGTCGGCACCGTCCTCGTCGCCGCGCTGAGCACGACTCTCGTGCCGGCGTTCCTCAATACCGCGCGAGCCGCCGCCCCGTGTATCGCCCACGCCACCAGACTCATTGGAGCTGCGGTGATCGTCCCGACCGGTACCGCCACGCTCATCAGCGTCCGGCAGCCCGTCACGACCACGCGATTCGGCACCGTCATCCTCGCGCCGCCGACCAGCATCGCGCCGACCCCGATGCTCATCAGTACCACGCAGCCCGTCACGATCATGCGATCCAGCACGGTCATCGTCGCCACGCCCACCAGCATCCTGCCGGCCGCGGCGCTCATCGACATCGCGCAATTCGTCGCGACCATCGAGGGCTCGACCATCGCTGCCAGACCGATCGAGCCCACCGTGTCGGTTGCGGTTGTGCTTGGCAGAACCGCGGCGACCGGCCTCGTGCCCATCGTCTCGGTGCCGGCCGCTATCAGTCTCATCGAGGCGACCATCGTTCTCGGTATCGCGCCGCGCGGTGCCCCCGCGCCAGACGCCGCCGATTTCACCCGGACGGCGACGATGCCCCCGCTCGGTGACACCCGGCGCATCGTCGCCGCGCAGTTCGCTGCCCGGTTTGCCGGTAGGGCGGCGGCGGTTGTCGCGTTCGGCTCCGCTGCTGCGCCCTTGGTCATCGCCGCGGTCGGCACCGGGGCGGCGGCGATCGGTTCGCTCGGCGCGACCACGGCGATCACGACCGCGCTGATCCCCGCGACGCTCACCGGTCGCGCTCGGTTCGGCTCGCTGCCATTCGCCGCGGGACTTCCGTCGATCTCCATCAGCGGCCGGGGCCAGCTCGATGATGTGACGCACCCCGTCACCGTCGACGGCGATCACCAAATCCGCTCCCGGCGTCCACAATCGATCCGCCACCCCGTCGAGCGCACCCGAAACCGGTTGGGGGCAGCGCAGATCCGTGATCACCTCGGTGCTGCGGTAGCCGTGTACACCCGCACGCCCTTCGGCGTCGACGGCCAGTCGGATGCGGGTGCGCCAGCCGCCGATGGTGTCGCCGGAGCCGGTGATCGGTTCGACGACGATCTCGCGGTCGATTCCCGCGAGTCGACGCAGTTGCTCGGCGACCACCGAAGCTTTCAGCGCCCGTTGCGCTTTCGGGGTGGCGTAGGAGAAATCACAGCACCCCGCACCGCCGGGTCCGGAGACCGGGCAGGTGGCGGGGACGCGGTCCGGTGACGGCTCGAGGATCTCCACCGCGTCGGCGCGGCAGAACGAGCCGCCGCGATCCTCGGTGACCCGCACCCGCACCAGTTCGCCTGGCAGCCCGTGCCGGACGAACACCACTCGTCCTTCGTGCCGACCCACGCAGAATCCACCGTGGCCGGGCGGACCGAGACGTACCTCGAAAGTCGTGTCACGCCAATCGGTCATGCCCGCGCCTCGCCGTCGCCGGGCTCGGACAACGCACGCCGCACCACGATTCGCGTCGTCATCCGCACGGCTGCACGCGCTTTACCGGCTGCGACACAATCCGAACCGGTGACGGCATCCACGGAGCTCGTCTGCCCACTCATGAGCGATCGTCGTAACCGCGACGCACCGCCCCGGGCGCGTTCACCATGCCGGGCGTGCGCGCGCGCGTCGACGAACTCAACTGCCACGGCACACTCGTCACCATTACGCCCGGCTCGAACAGCAGTCGTCCCTTGAGCCGCAGCGCACTCTGGTTGTGCAGCACCTGTTCCCACCAATGGCCGACCACGTACTCAGGAATGAACACGGTCACCACGTCACGCGGCGAATCCTTACGCACCCGCTTCACGTAATCGAGAACCGGCTTGGTGATTTCACGGTAAGGCGATTCGATCACCTTGAGCGGCACCGTCACATCGCTCTGCTCCCACTCGCGTACCAGCGCCCTGGTATCGGCCTCGTCGACGTTGACCGTGATCGCCTCCAACGTGTCCGGCCGGGTGGCGCGAGCGTAGGCCAGCGCGCGCCGGGTCGGCAGATGCAGCTTGGACACCAGCACGATGGAGTGCGAGCGGCTGGGCAGCACGCCGTCCCACTCCTGCTCGTCCAGCTCACGCGACACCGAATCGTAGTGTCGACGAATCATTTTCATCACGATGAAGATCGCCACCATGGTGCAGATGGCGATGTACGCGCCAGCGAAGAATTTGGTGATGAGCACGATGATCAGCACCGCGCCGGTCGCGGTCAGGCCGACGGCGTTGATCACCCTGGATCGCTTCATCCGCGACCGCTGCGCCGGATCGGTTTCGGTGCGCAGCAGCCGGGTCCAGTGCCGCAGCATGCCGGTCTGGCTGAGCACGAACGAGACGAACACGCCGACGATATACAGCTGGATCAGCTTGGTGACCTCGGCGCCGAACAGCACGACGAACGCGATCGCCGCACCGGACAGGAACAGGATGCCGTTGCTGAACGCCAGCCGGTCGCCGCGGGTGTGCAGCTGCCTCGGCAGGTAACGGTCCTGCGCCAGAATCGAACCCAGCACCGGGAACCCGTTGAACGCGGTGTTCGCGGCGAGCACCAGGATCAGTGCGGTCACCGTCGTGATGAAGAAGAACCCGACCGGGAACCCGTGGAACACCGTCTCGGCGAGCTGCGCGATCAGCGTCTTCTGGTGGTAGCCGGGCGGCGCACCGATCAGATCGGCATCGTTGTGCGCGTACACGATCCCGATCTTCTGGGCCAGGATGATGATGCCCATCAGCAGCACGATCGCGATGGCGCCGAGCATCAGCAGGGTGGTGGCGGCGTTGCGCGACTTCGGCTTCCGGAACGCGGGCACGCCGTTGCTGATCGCCTCGACGCCGGTCAGCGCGGCACAGCCGGAGGAGAACGAGCGGGCGATCAAAAAGGCGAAGGCGAGTCCGTACAGGTGCTCGTCCTCTGCCTTCAGGCCGAAACCCGCCGATTCCGCCTGGAGGTTGTCGCCGAGGATGAAGATCCGGAACAGCCCCCAGCCGAGCATGATGAACATGCCGACGATGAACGCGTAGGTCGGGATGGCGAAGGTGGTGCCCGACTCGCGGATGCCGCGCAGGTTGATCGCTGTCAGGATGACGATCGCCACCACGGCGAACAGCACCTTGTGCGTGGCGACGAACGGAATCGCCGAGCCGATATTGGACGCGGCCGAGGAAATCGACACGGCCACCGTGAGCACATAGTCGACGAGCAGCGCGCTGCCGACGGTCAGTCCGGCGTTGGGTCCGAGGTTCGTGGTGGCGACCTCGTAGTCACCGCCACCGGACGGGTAGGCGTGCACGTTTTGCCGATAGCTTGCTACCACCACGGCCATCACCAAGGCGACGGCAAGGCCGACCCAGGGGGCATAGACGTAGGCCGAGATCCCGGCCGCGGATAACACCAGGAAAATTTCTTCGGGCGCGTACGCGACAGAGGACATCGCATCGGAGGCGAACACTGGAAGGGCGATGCGCTTCGGCAGCAGGGTATGGCCAAGCGAATCACTACGGAAAGGCCTGCCCAGCAGCATTCGTTTCGCTGCCGTCGTCAACTTGGACACTGGAGCGAGCATAGGCGCACGCGAGGGTGGTCGCGCGCGTGGCTCGCAGGTTTGGCCACGCGGTGGAGGGGGAACGTGGCCGATGGAATGATTCGGCAGGTACCGTTCGACCACAGAATTAGCAGACCGAACGCTTGGTTCCAGGAACGAGGGTGCACGGGTGTACGTAGTGATCATGGGTTGTGGGCGCGTCGGCTCGGCGCTGGCCCGTGCCCTGGTCCGGGTCGGCCACGAGGTCACGGTGATCGATCGGGACCCGGCCGCCTTCTTGCGCCTGGGCCAGGATTTCACCGGTGAGCGGGTGACCGGCGTCGGCTTCGATCGAGATGTGCTGGTACGGGCCGGAATCGAGCGGGCCGACGCGTTCGCCGCCGTCTCCTCCGGTGACAATTCCAATATCATCTCCGCGCGGGTGGCCCGCGAGATGTTCGGCGTGGAGCGGGTGGTCGCGCGCATCTACGATGCGAAGCGCGCCGCGGTCTACGAGCGACTCGGCATCCCGACCATCGCCACCGTGCCGTGGACCACCGACCGGTTCCTGCGCGCCCTCATCGGCGACAACAGCACCACCACCTGGCGCGACCCGACCGGCACGGTAGCTGTGACACAGCTGACGTTGCACGAGGACTGGTATGGCCGGACCGTGCGCGACCTGGAGCGCGAGGTGAGCGTGCGGGTCGCGTTCATCATCCGATTCGGCCAGGGCCTGCTGCCCGACAGCAAGACCATCGTGCAGGCCGACGACGTCGTCTATGTCGCCGCCACCTCCGGTTCCGTGGGTGAGGCCATCGCGTTGGCAGGCAAGCCCCCCGTGAGCGAGGACTGAACATGAAAGTGGCCATCGCCGGGGCAGGCGCCGTCGGCCGATCCATCGCCAGGGAATTGCTGCGCGGTGGACACAACGTCATGCTGCTCGAGCGGCAACTCGACCACATCGAGCCGGACGCGATCCCGGACGCGGTCTGGGTGCACGCCGACGCCTGCGAACTCGCGCTGCTCGAGGACGCGGGGCTGGAAACCTACGAGGTGGTCATCGCGGCCACCGGTGACGACAAAGCCAATCTGGTGCACAGCCTGCTCGCCAAGACCGAGTTCGGTGTGCGCCGGGTGGTGGCGCGGGTGAACGATCCGCGCAACGAATGGCTCTTCGACGCGTCATGGGGTGTGGACGTCGCCGTGTCCACGCCACGCCTGCTCGCCTCGCTCGTCGAGGAGGCGGTCTCCGTCGGCGATCTGGTGCGCCTGATGACGCTGCGGCAGGGTCAGGCCAACCTGGTCGAGATCACGCTGCCCGGGGACACCGGGCTGGCCGGCAAGCCGGTGCGCACACTCACCCTGCCGCGCGACGCCGCCCTGGTGACGATTCTGCGCGGCGGCCGGGTGATCGTGCCGCAGCCGGATGATCCGTTCGAGGGCGACGACGAATTGCTGTTCGTCACCTCGGTGGAGGCCGAAGAGGACCTGCGGGTCGAACTCGCCAACCATGGCATCAAGCCTTGACTCCCCGACAGGGCTGATGCGGTAGCGACTTCGCGGGTGGTAGCGACTTCGGCTAGGCAACTTTCAGTTCCGCGCGCAGCTTGTTCAGCGCGCGGTGCTGCATCACCCGGACCACGCCGGGGCTGGTGCCGATCGCCTCGGCGGTCTGCGCCGCCGACCAGCCGAGCACGATGCGCATCACCAGCACCTCGCGGTGCGCGGGCGCCAGGATCTTCATGAGTTCCTTGGTGGCCGCGCGCCGTTCGAGCGCGAGCGCCCACTCTTCGGGGCCCGCCTCGGTGGACGCGGTGTCCGGCATCTCGGCCATCGGGTAGGTGGGGTGCTGCTGAGAGCGGCGGAACGCGTCGGCGACCTTGTTCGAGGCGATGCCGTAGACGAAGGCGAGGAACGACTTGCCCTGATCGCGGTAGCGCGGGATCGCCTTGACGGTGGCGATCAGGATCTCCTGCACCACGTCGTCGGCGGTCACCTGCAGGTGCGCCGTATTGCCAAGGCGCGCACCGCAATACCGGCGGACCAGCGGATGCACGACGCGGATGATCTCGGTGACGGCGTTGCGGTCGCCCGCGGCCGCAGGACCGATCAACTTGTCCAGTTCGGCCGCCACCCGGCGGCTCTCCGACAGGGCCGGATTGTGGTTCTTCGACAATGCCGCGGTGCTGTGCTCGGTAGCCACGTCCGAGTCCTTTCCTACGATCGTGCGTTGTTTTCTGTACGCAACGATCGTCTGACGAACCGGACCCAGCAGCCAGGCACCCCAGGGTGGGTAACCACCCACCTCGGCGGTGGCAGTTACCCCACCCCTGATGGCTTTCGCGGGAAAGACCCGCGGAGTTAACGTCTTACGCGGGCTCGGCCGCCACCGCGGACTTGGTGGGCAGGTGCCCCGCACGACGCACCGCCCACACGGTGACCGCCAGCGCGACCGCGGTGAGCGGCCAGCCCATGGCGATGCGGGTGAAGGCCAGCCAGCCGGTGCGGTCGGTGTCGTAGAGCTGCGACTGCACCAGGTAGCGGGCGCCGAAGACCAGCACCCAGGTGGTGGTCGCGAAGTAGTAGAGGCGCTGCACCCGCCGATCGCTGCGCCAGTCGGTGCCGTGGCCGTTCAGCACGCCCCAGATCACGCCGACCAGCGGCCAGCGCACCAGCATCGAGACCAGGAAGACACCCGCGTACACCAGGCTCGTGTAGATGCCGAACAGGAAGAAGCCCTTGGCCTCACCCATCCGGTAGGCGATGAACGCGCAGATGCCGACGCCGAGGAAGCCGGAGAGGGCGGGCTGGATGGGGCTGCGCCGGATCAGGCGCCAGACCAGGATGAGTGCGGCCACGCCGAGGGCGGCCCAGATCGCCCAGGTGAGCCCGGCGAAACTGTTCACGGGGACGAACACGACGACGGGAACGGTCGAGTAGATCAGGCCGCTGAAGCCGCCCAACTGCTCGAGCAACGTCTGTTCGGCCGCCTCCTCGTCAGCGTCTAGAGCCTCGCCGGGGTCGAGAGCCACGGCGGGCTCGAGCTTTTCGGTCGAGGGGGTCTGTTCGCCCGAGGGGGCGTTGTCGTTGCTCGATGGCATACGTCAGCTGTTCCCGCGCAGTTCGTAGTAGGGGTTGTAGATCACCTTGCGGCCGTCTCGATCACCGACGCGACCGCGAACCAAGATACGCCGCCCGGGTTCGATACCGGGAATGCGCCGACGGCCGATCCACACCAGGGTGATGGCGTCGGTGCCGTCGAAGAATTCCGCTTGCACAGTTGCGCCAGCGGACTTCGAACACGCTTCGACACTGCGCAGCTTACCGAGCATCGTGGCCTCGTCGCCGCGGCGACACTCCGACGCGCGGCACGCTCCCGACGCCTCCGATTTCTCGGCAAGCTCCTCGGCGTCCAACTGGTCGAGATCCTCGGTCAGTCTGCGGCCCAGACGTCGAAAATACCCTGAGGCAGCGGATGACATTTCGCACGCTCTCCTGCATAGAGCAGACAGTGTGGATCGCACACCATCGTGGATTCTCAGCACGACCGGCGGTGGACGTACACCCGCCACTGTAGATGCACCAGCACACCCCCGCTACGCTCGGACCGGTGTTCGACTCCCCACACTCCGTGTCGGCCGCCCACGTCGTCGTGGCACTGCCGGGAACCGGATCCGACGCGGATTTCGCGCGTCGCGCGTTCGAACCGGCCTGCCGCGCGCGCCGTCTCGACGTGGTCGCGGTGGAACCCGACCCGACGGCGGTGGTCGCGAGTTACCGGGCCGCGCTCGACGCGGCGGCCGCGGCGGGACCGATTGTTGTGGCGGGAATCTCGCTGGGCGCCGCGGTCGCGATCGAGTGGGCCGCCGAGCATCCGGACCGGACGGTCGGAGTGGTCGCGGCGCTGCCCGGGTGGACCGGGCCGGACACCACCGCCTGCCCCGCCGCGTTGAGCGCGTCGGCGACCGCGGCGCAGTTGCGGACCGACGGATTGGACGTGGTGGTCGAGCGGATGCGGGCGAGCAGCCCGCGCTGGCTCGCCGACGCGCTCACCCGGTCGTGGCGATCGCAGTGGCCGAATCTGCCTGCGGCACTGGAGGAAGCGGCCGACTACAAGTGGCCGGGGACCGAGCGGCTCGGCACCATCGAGGTGCCGGTGGCCGTGGTGACGGCCGTCGATGATCCGGTGCATCCGTTCGCGATCGCCGAGGAGTGGGCGGCGCTCATCCCGCGGTCGACTATTCACCGGATCACGCTTGCCGAACTCGGCGCGGATCCAGCGATCCTCGGGCACACGGGATTTGCCGCCCTCATGCGCGGCTGAGTTGGCTCAGAACCGAGTCAGTTCAGAACCGAGTCAGTTCAGACCCAACTGCTGCATCGCCGAACCGTCCGCGCCACGGCGCGGCCCCTCCGGCATCCGCGGCGGGGCGGCCTGCGGAGCCGCGGCTTGTGCCGCCGCCTGCTGTTGCTGGGCATCGGCCTGTGCCTGGTGCGCCGCGGCCAGCTGTTCGGCCAGTTCCTGCGGCAGCACCACGGGTAGTGGCTCACGCACTGGCAGCGGGTCGTCGCCGCGGCGAATCACGGTCTCGCGCAGGATCGCCCGGGCCGCGGCGACCAGCGGGCTGCCGTCGTTCGACGCGCCCGACGGGCCCGCCGCGACCAGCCGAACCATCCAGCGTGGCCCATCGACACCGATGAACCGCAGATCCGCACCTTCGGTGATGGCCAGCAGCTCGCGACCCCACGGGCCGGTCTCCACCGCGACCCGCGCGCCGTCGTTGCGCAGCGAATCGGCGAGATCGGCGGCCACCGTGCGCCATTGGCCCGCCGACTTCGGCGCGGCATACGCGGAGACGGTGAGCCTGCCGTGCTCGGTGGCCAGGTGCACGGCCTGTGGTGTGCCGTCGGGGGTCATCTCGACCTGCAGCTGGCCGCCCTGCGGCACCGGCAGGATCACCGAGCCGAGGTCGAGCCGCTGATCGGTGACCTTCTCGAGCAGATCGGCGACCTCGGCGAAGTCGTACGGGCCCGAACCTTCCGCACCGGCGGCGCGGTAATTGCCGGCGACCACCGGGTGCTGGTCGGTGTCGTACTCGTCTTCGTCGTCGTACTCGTCGATCTCGTCGTAATCGTCGTCCAGGTACTGGTCGTCGTCGGATCGCTTCTTCTTGCCGAACAGGCCCATCACGCCTCCTTGACAGTGGCCTGGCCCGCACCGGTCAGGCTCGCGTGACCGCCGCTCGAGCCGTAACCGCCCGCACCGCGCGTGGTCTCGTCCAGCGTGTCGACCTCCACGAAGTCGACCAACTCCACCCGCTGCACCAGCAGCTGCGCGATCCGGTCACCCCGGCGCAGCTCGATGGGCGTGCGCAGGTCGTGGTTGATCAGGCACACCTTGATCTCGCCCCGGTAGCCCGCGTCGACCGTGCCGGGGGTGTTCACCACCGACAGGCCGGTCTTGGCCGCCAGCCCCGATCGCGGATGGATCAGGCCGACCGTGCCGACGGGTAGCGCGACCGCGACGCCGGTACCGACCAGTACCCGCTCCCCCGGTTCCAGGATGACGTCTTCCGTGGTGCACAGGTCCACGCCGGCGTCGCCCTGATGGGCACGCGCGGGCATGGGGATGCCGGGATCCAGCCGCAGCAGAGGTATGGGTGAAAGTGCGCTCACGACTCCGCCTCGCTGGCGCTCGGCTCCGTCATGAGCGTGGCTGCTGTATCCATGGTTCGCTCGCTTCGCTCCCTCACGTTGGTCGAGCCTACGCGTTGACCAGCCGCAGTCGTGAATTAGTGTTGAGTCGTGTCGGACCAGCCCAACCCCGTGACGATGGACCAGAAACAGCAAACCCCGCAGCCGTACCGCGAGCGTCTCTGGGTGCCGCTGTGGTGGTGGCCGGTCGCGTTCGCTATCACCGGGCTGCTGGCCGCCGAAATCCACATGGGCGCACCAGGATTGCGGGCCTGGCTGCCCTATGTGCTGCTGTTCCCGATTCCGGTGTGGGTGCTGGTGTGGCTGAGCAGGCACCGCGTCGAGGTCGCGCGGGACGCGTCGGGCACGCTGGAGCTCCGTGCCGACCGTGCCCACCTCCCGGTGAATTTCGTCGCCCGTGCGGCCGTCGTAGCCCGCACGGCGAAGAGTGCGGCGCTGGGTCGCCAGCTCGACCCCGCCGCCTATGTGCAGCATCGGCCGTGGATCGGACCGATGGTGCTACTCGTGCTCGACGACCCGGACGATCCGACGCCGTACTGGCTGGTCAGTACGCGTCACCCCGAGCGGGTCCTAGCCGCGCTGGGGCTGCCCAGCGCGGGCTGATCACCGCGAGCTAGCTCACGCCGCGCAGTCCATGCAGATCAGCTGACCACCCTTCTCGCTGGCCAGCCTGCTCCGGTGGTGCACGAGGAAGCAGCTGGAACAGGTGAACTCGTCGGCCTGCTTCGGGATCACCCGAACGCTCAGCACTTCCTCGGACAGGTCCGCGCCGGGAAGCTCGAACGACTCCGCGGTATCGGATTCGTCGATATCCACGACGGCGGACTGTGCCTCGTTACGACGAGCCTTCAGCTCCTCCAGCGAATCTTCCGACACATCGTCGGTTTCGGTGCGCCTCGGTGCGTCATAGTCGGTTGCCATGTCGTCTTCCCCTCGTCCTTACTTCGTATATCCCGGACCGGTTTGCTCACACCGATTCCTGCTGGAACCGCCGCGACTCGCACCGTCCCGCCGGTGGTGCACGTCACACGTACACCGGTCACCCATCAGGTCGGATCGGGCTGATCCACTCCGGATAGCGCTCGGTAAACGCAGGACATGCCCTACTTGTTCCCGCGACCGACCACCAATTTCGCCACCGGCGATTCGATCTGGGCCGCCAGACAATAGCGGACCCCGGCACAAAAGTCGCAATCAAAACACAGACGATTCGAAACCGACGGGTAATCGACACCATCCGTCGAACTCGCCGAGACCTTCCGCAACCTATTTGCCCGCCCGACGGCCTGCCGTCGCCCGGTACCGTGACCTTTTCGTAGAGTGTGCTGGTGGTTTCACTGATCACCGAAGGCCGCCCCGTGGATTCCCAGGGCAGGCCCTTCCTCCGACGGCGCCCGCAGCCCTGGCTCATCATGCTCGGCGTCGTCACGCTGATCTGCACGATTGTGTGGGTCAAGGCGTTGACGACGACCGAGCACGACACCAGCGCGATGGCGTGCAACTCGCCGAGCCCGGCCACCGAGCCGGGCGCTCAACCAGCGGCACCGCTCGGTCAGCGGGTCGGCGCGAGCCGGCTGCAGGACGTGGAACCCGCGCCGCTCGCGGCCAGCAAGGTGCGCGTGCTCAACGCGAACAACCAGCGTGGCCAGGCCGCGCACGTCGCGGCGCAGTTCGGTGACCTCGGGTTCGCCAGCGCGCCCGGAACGCAATATGGCAACGATTCGGTATACGTCAACGGCGACCTCGAGTGCACCGGCCAGATCCGGTTCGGCGTGAACGGCCGACCGGCCGCCGCGTCGGTCCAGCTGGTCGTGCCGTGCGCCGAGCTGATCGAGGATCAGCGGGCCGACGAGACGGTCGACATGGTGCTCGGTTCGCTGTTCCGCGACATCCGGCCGAGCAGCGACGCCGAGGAGGTGCTGCGGTCCCTGAAGAACCCGGCGCCGGGCAACAGCACCTCGATCGACATCAAGCTCTTGGAAGCCGCCAGACAGGCGCGCTGCTAGCGGTCCGGGATCGGCTCGGTCGCGCCTACACGGTCGAGCAGATCGAACAACTCGTCGGCGATGCCCGGGGCCGCGGCGATCACCAGGTCGCCCACCTCGCCCGGATTGGTCGCGGGCGGCAGCGTTAGCCGCGCACCCGCCTCGGCCGCGATCAACGCGCCCGCGCCCCAGTCCCACGCGTTGAGGCCGTGCTCGAAGTAGGCGTCCACCCGGCCCGCCGCGACGTGGCACAGGTCGAGCGCGGCCGCGCCGAAGCGACGAATGTCACGCACCTGCGGCAGGATCTCGCCGATCAACTGGGCCTGCCTGGTCCGCCGGTGCTTGCCGTAGGCGAAACCGGTGGCCACCAACGACATCGAGACCGTCTCGACCGACGTGCAGCGCAGATGTTCCACCGCACCCTCGGCGTCCACCCGGATCGCGCCGAGCCCCAGCCCGGCGCTGTAGGTGGCACACCTGGCGACGTCCACCACCGCACCGGCGACCGGTCGGCCGCCGCGCATCGCGGCCACCGAGACCGCGTAGCCGGGGATGCCATACAGGAAATTCACCGTGCCGTCGATTGGGTCTACTACCCAGTGCACGACGTCGGCGGCGGAGTCGGCGAGGCTGCCGCCGCCCTCCTCGCCGAGGATGGGATCGCCGGGGCGTTGCTCGGCCAGCAGGCCGCGGATCAGTTCCTCGGTTTCGGTGTCCACGATGGTCACCGGGTCGGTCGGATGGGCCTTGGCCTGCACCGCCCCTTCGGCGGGTCCGCTGGCCTGGCCGAAGACCTCGGGGCGGCGGGCACGGACGTGCGCCGCGGCGGTTTCGGCGAGGTCGACGGCGACTCTGCGCAGTTCGGCCTCGTCGCCGCGGGCGACGATGATCTCGGAGGTGTAGTCGGACACGGGCGATGAGGTTTCCGGCACGCCCCCCATCGCATCACAGATCCTCGGGAACGCGCAGCATCGATCGCGCATTACTCTTGTCGTGCACGACACAACGCCGTCGTCGGGCACACCACCGCAGCGCCGCTCGCGGCCGGGGTGAAGCCTTGTGCATCGGTGTTGTGCTCCACACCGGCCAGCACAGGAACGAGGGCTCAGTCATGTCCGCTCGGGGGCACGCATTCGGCATCGATATCGGCGGCAGCGGCGTCAAGGGTGGCGCGGTGGATCTGGCGACCGGTGAGCTGGTCCACGAACGCATCAAGATCGCGACACCGCATCCGTCCACCCCGCAGGCGGTCGCCGACGCGGTGGCAAAGCTGGTGGCGCAAGCCGATTGGGACGGGCCGGTCGGCATCACCCTGCCGTCGGTGGTGCTCGACGGGGTCGCGCGCACCGCGGCCAACATCGACAAGGCCTGGGTCGGCACCGACGCGCGGGCGCTGTTCTCGAACACGCTGGACGGGCGCGAGGTGACCGTGCTCAACGACGCGGACGCGGCGGGCCTGGCCGAGGATCGCTACGGCGCGGCAAAGGATTTCGACGGACTGGTGCTGCTGCTGACCTTCGGCACCGGCATCGGCTCGGCCCTGCTGTACCAGGGGACCCTGGTGGCCAACAGCGAACTCGGCCATCTCGAGGTCGGCGGCATGGAGACCGAACATCGCGCCGCCGCCTCGATCAAGGATCGCGACGGGTTGTCCTTCGAGCAGTGGGCCGCCGAAGTGAGCACCGTACTGATCGGTCTGGAGAACCTCTTCTGGCCGAAGGTGTTCGTCGCGGGCGGCGGCATCAGCCGCGACTCGGATCAGTGGATTCCGTTGCTCACCAACCGAACTCAGGTGATTCCGGCGCATCTGAAGAACACCGCGGGCATCGTCGGTGCGGCCATGGCGATCGACGCGGGCATCGCGCCGTAGACCGGCTGCGGCAACCTTCCGACGGCGCGTCTTCGGACGGTATACCGTGGGGGTAGCGCAGCGAACGAACGCTTTACCGTGGCTGACATTGGGTGAAGCTGACCTTGCGAAGCGCCGCCTCATGCATGGTGGCCATAGGTACCCTGGTTAGATCGTTACAATGGAACGTGCCCGGTCAGTTCGCGAGCGAAGCGAGTGAACCAAAGGTGCAGCGCCCCCGGCGTACGACGAAGTCGTGAGCCGGAGAAACCCCGACCGGCTTTCGCCGGTGAAACCCGACAGACCGCTCCGCCGGAAGACCACTCTGGCGTGACGCCGCACGAGACCGTCACGAAAGGGCGTACGTGGTAGCCACGAATACCCGTCAGACCGCCGACTCGGCCGAGGCCGACTCCGCAGATGTAACCGAAGCCCGGCCGGTCCGTAAGGCGGCTGCCGCGAAGAAGGCCCCGGCCAAGAAGGCCGCTGCCAAGAAGGCGCCTGCGAAGAAGGCCGGCGCCAAGGCGCCCGCCAAGAAGGCTGCCACCAAGAAGGTGGGAGCCGACGGCGAGCCAGGCCCCGACGACGCGGGCGACGACGAGTCGCTCGACGTCGCCGATCTCGGCGACCTCGAGGTCTCCGAGGACGACCTCACCGAGGACGCCGAGGACCTGGTCGTCGAGGAGGTCGCCGAAGTCGCCGAGGAGGAGGCCGAACCGACCGCCGCCGACAAGGCCTCGGGCGACTTCGTCTGGGACGAAGAGGAATCCGAGGCGCTACGGCAGGCCCGCAAGGACGCCGAGCTCACCGCCTCGGCCGACTCGGTGCGCGCCTACCTCAAGCAGATCGGCAAGGTCGCGCTCCTCAACGCCGAAGAGGAGGTCGAGCTCGCCAAGCGGATCGAGGCCGGCCTCTACGCGGCGGAGAAGGTGCGCGAGTTCACCGAGCAGGGCGAGAAGCTGCCGGTCGCGATGCGTCGCGATTACACCTGGATCGTCCGCGACGGCAACCGCGCCAAGAACCATCTGCTGGAAGCCAACCTGCGATTGGTCGTCTCGCTGGCCAAGCGCTACACCGGCCGCGGCATGGCGTTCCTCGATCTGATCCAGGAGGGCAACCTGGGTCTGATCCGCGCCGTCGAGAAGTTCGACTACACCAAGGGCTACAAGTTCTCCACGTACGCCACCTGGTGGATCCGGCAGGCCATCACCCGCGCGATGGCCGACCAGGCCCGCACCATCCGTATTCCGGTGCACATGGTCGAGGTCATCAACAAGCTCGGTCGCATCCAGCGCGAACTGCTCCAGGATCTGGGCCGCGAGCCCACCCCGGAGGAGCTCGCCAAGGAAATGGACATCACGCCGGAGAAGGTGCTGGAAATCCAGCAGTACGCGCGTGAGCCCATCTCGCTGGACCAGACCATCGGCGACGAGGGCGACAGTCAGCTCGGTGACTTCATCGAGGACTCCGAAGCCGTTGTCGCCGTGGACGCGGTGAGCTTCACGCTGCTGCAGGATCAGCTGCAGTCGGTGCTGGAGACGCTGTCCGAGCGGGAGGCGGGCGTGGTCCGGCTGCGCTTCGGCCTCACCGACGGCCAGCCGCGCACCCTCGACGAGATCGGCCAGGTGTACGGGGTCACCCGTGAGCGCATCCGGCAGATCGAGTCCAAGACCATGAGCAAGCTGCGCCACCCCAGCCGCTCGCAGGTCCTGCGCGACTACCTGGATTAGTCACACCGTTTCGACGCCCGCATTCGTTGCGCCGCTTTTCTTTTCAGCGGCCCGGCGGATGCGGGCTTTGTCGTTTCCGCGGCATTGCGCCGCGCTGTTGTCGGCGAGCCCCGGGCAGGTAGCCGGCGCGGCGGCCGCTATGGTGGCTGTACCACATCGTTTCGTCGCTGGTGTCTCTCGCTTGGTCCGGCTCTACCCTGATCATTCCTGGAGGACAAAGTGCGTGTTCTGCGTTCCCTGTTCGTCGCCGTTGCGGTCACCGCCGTCCTGGCCGTGGTCGGTTTCGTCGTCCGCGCCCAGGCCGCGCCTGCGCCGACCCCCGGAGTCCAGGAGGTGGTCACCGATTCGGAAGAGAATCTGGTCAAGCAGGCCGCAGCCCGCGCGAAAAGCGCTGCGGCCCGGGCCGACGCTGCGATGAAAGCCTCGCGCGCCCACGGTCTGTGACATTTCCCTGGCCCCTGCGATGTTCGAGCAAACCGACCGCAATGATTTGCCGGAATACATTGCTCTAAAAAGGTTGGGCTGTCAGGATAGGTCTCATGCGCCGCACCGCAGCCATGATTCGACTACCGCGCCTCCGATCCTCGATCTGACGATCGCGCTCTCGCCGACAAGGCCGAAGGCGCCGTGACCGTCGCCGACGTCGGATAGCGGCCCCACACTCCGCTCTGGCACCAAAACGGCTATGTCGCGGCCCTTTTCGGCTCATTTCCCGCCGAAAGACCTATCGAGACCAGGTGGCTCGTGACTACGACCGACCGCTTTACCGATGCACGACGGCTGCCCCTGCTCGTGCGCACACCCACCCAGAACGTGGTCCGTGAGCTGCTGGGCGCGACCGACGGCCGCACCGGAGTCCTGCGCGTTGTCGGTGATCCCGGCGGCGAGTTCCGGGTGCGATCCGGGCAGATCGTCGCGGTCCACTCCGCCGGAGCCCCCGGCGTCTTCGAACTGCTCGCGCGGCCGGGACGAGCACTGACCGGCGATGCCGAACTGCGCGCGGTGACGATGATGGCCGCGGTCGACGGCGCCTTCGCGATCGCGGCCGGCTCGATCGACACGTGCTTCTGGGCAGAGATCTCGAACGGCGCACCCACCGAGGTCGCCGGTGTCGAGCCGGGTTGGCTGCTCGCCGAAACGGAACGGCGACTGCGAGCATTGAGCCCCGCCAAGATGTCACCGCACCGAAACCGCTTGCTGCTCACCGAACTCGGCGAGACTCGACTGGCCACCGCGGCGGCCGGGCCGCGCCAGGAGATTCTCCGGCAGGTGGACGGCCAGCGCAGCTGCCGTGATATCGCGTTCCTGCTGTGCCGGAGTCTGTACGCGGTCACGGTCGAGGTCTCCCGGCTGCTGGCCGAGAACTTCCTGCTGGTACCACCACCGGACTTCGACCGCGCGGGGGATGACGCGTTACCGCGCGACGGTACGGGGATGCGTGCGCTACCGCGCCGTCGACGCGGCGCCAGCGGCATCAACGACCTACTCCCACTCCGTCCGTCCTCAATCCGCACCAGGCGGAAATCAGAAGGGATGCAATGAATATCACCGGTGGCACAGCCGCAGGAAACCTGACGGACCGGATCGGCCAGTTAGTGAAGGCATTACGCGACGACGTGCCGGAATGCGTGGCCTCCGGCGCGATCGACATGTCCACGGGCATGCTGCTGGCGGTCGAGACACTAGACACCCATCCGGCGGAGGTCCTCGACTTACTTGCCGCGGCGACCCTGGACCTGTTCCAGGGTCGCAACGTCGTGATGATCGAAGACATCTGGAAAGAACGCCGAGGCGTTCGCAGCGAGCGGCACTACTTTCAGGAAATCCTGGTGAACAGCGACAATCTGACGCATCTGTTCATCAGGACCGAGAGTCGCGACGATGTGGTGATCGTCGTCGTCTGCCGCAAAACGGTGAACGTCGGCATGCTCTTCGCCCAGGCTCGGCGGGTCGTGCGGGACATCGGCCAGCTGTGACGAACTCAGCGCGGGTGCGTGCCGTCCTGTCGGCGCGCACCCGCGTTCTCGATCGAGATGATCTCCCCGGAATCCAGTGCGTCGGCGCGTGAAGTGTCCTTGAGGTCGACGCCGGACCGGCCGAGGATGCGGGCGCCGGAGACCAAGCCCGCGACCACCTTTGCCGCCTGCCGATAGCCGAGGCCTTCCGGCGGGTGAATGTTGGAGATGCAGTTGCGGTCGGCGTCCGTGCGACCGGGGTTGGGCAGATGGGTCAGGTAGATGCCGAGGCTGTCGGCCACCGAGAGGCCGGGGCGCTCGCCGATCAGCACCACTACTGTCGCCACGCCCATCGCCTCGGCGATGTGATCGCCGAGGGCGACCCGAGCCTGGGTGGCGATCACCGGAGCGGCTATCGAGTAGTGCGGTGCCAGTTCTTCGATCAGCGCGGCCAGCGTCGCGGGGCCGTGGTCGGTGAGGGCGCGCGGGGACAGTCCGTCGGCCAGGACGAAGCCGATGTCGGCGGTGCCGTGCGGCACGGCGGATAATTCGGACACGGGCAATCGGCCGAGGTCAGGTCTGCGCAGGTATTCCGCGCGGTCGGTCGCTCGGCTGCGCACGTGCACGGGTTCGCCGACGCCGAGCGCGGTGACTCGCTCCGCCAATTCGGTCACATCCAATGGCAGGTGTACCGCGTCGCGGGCTGCCGAGTGGGCCGCGCGGAATTCCAGTACTCGTGCGGTCGGCAGTGCGTCGCCGGTGCGGCCCAGGCCGATCCTCGACTGGGTACTGCGCCGGAGATCCTGCCAGAAAAGGTGCGCCGCAGCGCTTTCCGATCCGACGCCGGTCTCGGAGGTCGATTCATCCGGCGACGCAACAACTTCCAGCCTACGTTTCATCAGGCACCTGCCAATGCTCGTAGCGGCGAGGCCAGGGGCTCCACCGGGAGCACCCGCCCTGCCGCATCGATCATGCCGAGTCCGGACAGCCACGCCTCGAATTCCGGTGCCGGACGCAGGTTCAGGACGCGTCGGGCATACAGGGCGTCGTGGAAGCTGAGGCTCTGATAGCCGAGCATGACGTCGTCCGCGCCGGGCACGGCGATGACGAAGGCGCAGCCCGCCGCACCCAACAGGGTCAGCAGCGTGTCCATGTCGTCCTGGTCGGCTTCGGCGTGGTTGGTGTAGCAGACGTCCACGCCCATCGGCAGGCCGAGCAGCTTGCCGCAGAAGTGGTCCTCCAGTCCAGCGCGGATGATCTGTTTGCCGTCGTAGAGGTATTCCGGGCCGATGAAGCCGACGACGGTGTTGACCAGCAGCGGGTCCAGGTCGCGGGCCACCGCGTAGGCGCGGGTCTCCAGGGTCTGCTGGTCGACCGGCTTGCCGCCGGCGCCCAGGTGCGCACCGGCCGACAGGGCCGAGCCCTGACCGGTTTCCAGGTACATGACGTTGTCGCCGACGGTGCCGCGACGCAGCGACCGGCCCGCCTCGTTGCCCTCGCGCAGCAGCGAAATGTTCACGCCGAAACCGGCATTGGCGCCCTCGGTACCGGCGACCGACTGGAACACCAGGTCGACCGGCGCGCCCGCCTCGATCAAACCGATGGTCGTGGTCACGTGCGAGAGGACGCAGGATTGTGTCGGGATATCGAAGCGAACCCGCACCTCGTCCAGCAGGCTCAGCAGGTCCGCGGTCGCCTGGGGCGAATCGGTCGCCGGGTTGATCCCGATCACCGCGTCACCGCAGCCGAGCAGCAGCCCGTCGAGCGTCGCGGCGGCGATGCCGCGCGGGTCGTCGGTGGGGTGGTTCGGCTGCAACCGGGTGGCCAGCGTGCCGGGCAGTCCGACGGTGGTGCGGAAACCGGCGGTGACCACGGCAGCATGGGCGACCGCGATCAGATCCTGATTGCGCATGATCTTGCTGACCGCGGCCACCATCTCCGGCGTGAGGCCGGGCGATACCGCGCGCAGGGTCGCGGCGGCACCGGCACCGGCCGCGACGGCGAGCAACCAGTCCCGCAGGCCGCCGACGGTGAGATGCGAAATCGGTTGGAACGCAGCGCGATCGTGGGTATCGATGATCAGCCGAGTGACCTCGTCGGTCTCGTACGGCACCACCGGCTCGTCGAGGAACCGGGTCAGCGGCACCTCCGCCAGCGCCCACTGCGCGGCGGCCCGTTCGGCGTCCGAATGCGCCGCGCAGCCTGCCAATTCGTCGCCGCTGCGCAGCGGGGTGGCCTTGGCGAGCAACTCGACCAGACCGTCGAAGGTGTAGCTGGTACCACCGAGTTGCTGGGTGTAGCGGGTCATTCCAGCTCCTCCGCCGCCTCGGCCAACATCGCGAATTCCTCATCCGGCGAGTGGGCGACCAGCCGATGCCTGCTGTACAGCCCGAAGTAGGCCATGAAGGCGCAGAATGCGACGAGCGTCCAGGTCGCCGCCACCGGGTCGACCAGGAACGTGGCAATCACCGCGGCACAGGCGATCACGAGCGCGAACGCGGTGGTGGCGATGCCGCCGGGCGTGCGGTACGGGCGCGGCATGTTCGGTTCGCGGACCCGAAGCACGATGTGGCTCACCATCATCAGCACGTAGCTGAGCGCCGCGCCGAACACCGCCATGTTCAGCAGCATCGCGCCCTTGCCGGTCAGCGACAACGCGAAACCGATTACGCCGGGCACGATCAGCGCCAGCACCGGCGCCTTGCGCGCGTTGGTCACCGACAGGCTCGTCGGCAGGTAACCCGCCCGCGACAGGGCGAAAGTCTGCCGGGAGTAGGCGTAAACGATGGAGAAGAAGCTGGCGACCAGGCCGGCCAGGCCGATGTAGTTCACCAGTTTCGCGGCGCCGCTGTCGCCGAGCGCCTCGACCAGCGGATTGCCCGACGTCGAAATGGCTTGCGCACCAAGCGCTCCGGTGGCCAGGAACAGCACGGCGGCGCCGGTGACGATCAGCACGAGCATCGCGCTGATAATTCCCTTCGGCACGTTCTTCTCCGGCTCCCGCGCCTCCTCGGCGGCCAGCGGCACCCCCTCGACGGCCAGGAAGAACCAGATCGCGAACGGCACCGCCGCCCAGATCCCGAACACGCCGAACGGCAGGAACGACGAGCTACCAACAGCATTCGGGTCCGCCGGGATGTCGGTGAGATTGCCCGCATCGAACAATCCCCACGCCGAGACCGCGAACACCGCGAGACCGACCAGCGCGATCGCCGTGATCACGAACATCGCCTTGAGCGCCTCCCCCGCCCCGGTCAGATGCACCCCGATGAACAACGCGTACACCGCGAGATACACCCACCAGCCGTCGGTGATCCCGAACAGGTGCAACGATTCGACGTACCCGCCGATGAACGTGGCGATGGCCGCGGGCGCGATCGCGTATTCGAGCAATACCGCTGTGCCCGTGGCGAATCCGCCCCACGGGCCGAGCGCCCGCCTGGCGAAGGTGTAACCGCCGCCCGCCGCGGGCAACGCCGCCGACAACTCGGCCATGCCGAGGACCATCGCCAGATACATGCCCGCGATCAACACGGTCGCGATCAGCAAACCACCGAAGCCGCCCTGGGCGATGCCGCTGTTCCAGCCCGCGTAGTCACCGGAGATCACATAGCTGACACCGAGCCCGGCGAGCAGCACCCACCCGGCCGAGCCCGAACGCAACGTCCGCTTGGCCAGATAATCCGCGCCCGCGGTACCGGTCACCTTCACGTCCTCGATCGTCATAGGCGCTACGCACTCCTCGTCCACATACCGCTTGGTCGGTGGACCAATTCTTGGGAGCGTTTGTTGCCCGGGTGTGAAGCGAGGTTACGGACGCGGTGTCGCCGCCGGTGAGACAGCGCACACCGTGGGCGGGTCGCCGGGCCGCTCACAGCAAGGCACGGCACACTTGGCAGGTGATTGCCTCCGCCCCGGTCCGGTTTCGGTCACCCTGGACTAACACCATCGACCTCCGGACCGAAGCACGCATCGTGTGGGACTGGCTACGCCGTCCCGGGCTGGCGCAGCGCATGCTGCCCGCGATCCGCGAGCATCTCGGCGCGGCCCCGGCCAGCACCGCCTACGCCTTCACCGTGTTCGTCACCTGGTGGACGCTGCGCGGTGTCGGCGATTCCGTCGAACGCAGGCTGATCTTCTCCGCGTCGACCAACCTCTACAACATGCGGCACAACCCGGTGCAGGTGCTGGTCGCCTCGGCGTTCTGGACCGACGGCGGGTTCCCGTGGTCCACTATCGCGGGCTTCCTGATCGTGATGGCCTACGCGGAACGCTGGCTCGGCACCACCCGCTGGATCATCCTGTTCGCCACCGGGCATATCGGGGCGACCCTGCTCACCGTCACCGGCATCTCGCACGCCATCGATCGCGGCGTGATCCCGCTGAAGGTGGCCGTCGCCGCGGATGTCGGCACCAGCTACGGCTTTTCGGCGGTGCTGGCCGCGATGGCGTTCCGGTTCCGCGGGCTGGTCCGGCTGCTGTGGGCGGGCACGTTGATCGTGGTGCTCGTCGCGGCGCTGTGGATCGGACCGACGTTCACCGACTACGGGCACCTGTGTGCGTGCGCGATCGGCCTCGTGGTCGGCGCGCTCGCGACCGTGGTCGGGCGCTGGTTGGAGAAGAGGACTGCGGCGAAGCAGGATGTCGTGGCCGCCGTCACGAAGTGACGACGGCGGGCTTCAGGCGGCGTTGCACCATACCGACGACCGGCTCGACGACGCGGGCCGCAATGGGACCGACGATCGCCATCAGCAGCACGTAGGCCGACGCCAGCGCGGCCAGCTGACTGTCGACACCGCCCATCGTCACCGCCAATCCGGCGATCACGATGGAGAATTCGCCGCGCGCGACCAGTGCCGCGCCCGCCCGGGCCCGGCCCATCGGCCGGATGCCCTGCCTGCTCGCCGCCCACCAGCCGGTGGCGATCTTGGTCAGCGTGGTGACCACCGCCAGCGCCACCGCCCAGCCGAGCACCGGCGGAATGGCCCGCGGGTCGGTGGTGAGCCCGAACGCCACGAAGAAGATCGCCGCGAACAGATCCCGCAGCGGCTCCAGGAGTTTCGCGGCCTCGTGCGCGGTCGAGCCGGAGATGGCGATGCCCAGCAGGAACGCCCCGACCGCCGCGGACACGTTCAATGCCGAGGCGACACCGGCCACCAGCAGCGCCGCGCCGAGCAGCTTCAGCAGGAACACCTCGTTGTCCGAGCTGTCCACGATGGCCGAGACGTATCGCCCATAACGCAGCGCGACCACCAGCACGACCGTGATCGCAGTGAGCGCGACCGCCAGGGACTTCGCGCCGCTGGCGAAACTCAACCCGGCCAGGATGGTGGTGAGGATCGGCAGATACACCGCCATCGCCAGGTCCTCGAACACCAGGATCGACAGGATCACCGGTGTCTCGCGGTTACCGAGTCGCCCGAGATCGTTGAGCACCTTCGCGACGATGCCCGAGGACGAGATGTAGGTGACACCGCCCATGGTGACCGCGCCGACCGCGCCCCAGCCCAGGATCAACGCCACGATCACACCGGGCGTCGCGTTCGCCACGATGTCGACCAGACCCGCCGCCCAGGACCGGCGCAGGCCGGTCATCAGTTCCGGCGCGGTGTACTCGAGGCCGAGCAGCAGCAACAGCAGCACGACACCGATTTCGCCTGCCACATGGCCGAATTCGTTGGCGGCGCTGAGTTCGATGAAGCCGCCCTTACCGAAGGCGAGTCCGCCGATCAGGTAGAGCGGAATGGGAGACATCCCGAAGCGACCGGCCAACCGCCCGAACGTGCCGAGGGCAAACAAAATCGCTCCGAGCTCGATCAAGGCGAGCGCGGTTTCCGTCACTGGTTTCAGCCGTGCGTGAGGATCTTCGCGGCGGCGTCCAAGCCGTCCGGGGTGCCGACGACGACGAGCACATCGCCTGAGGTGAAGGTGAAGTCAGGGCCGGGTGAGGGGTGCAACTGGCCGGCCCGCATGACGGCGACGATGGACACCTTGGTGCGGGTGCGCATCGCGGTCTCGCCGAGGGTGCGGCCACCGTAGGGCGATTCGTCGGCGATCGGCAACTGCCGGGTGGTGATGCCGGGCAGGTCGCTGTGTTCGTCGTTCAGCTTCGCGACCAGCTGCGGCGCGCCGAGCAGGTTGGCGAGCACGGCCGCCTCGTCGACGCTCAGCGGGATCTGCGCGGCGCAGGCGTCGGGATCGTCGGTCTTGGAGACGATGAGGTCGATGTCGCCGTCGCGATGCGCGACCACGCCGATCCGGCGGCCGGAGCGCACCTCGAAATCTTTGCGGACTCCAATCCCGGGTAGGGCAGTCACGTCGACATTCACGGTGTCCAGATTAGACCGATGTCCGATTCACTCAACCGCTCGGTCATCACTTCGGCGGACGGCGCCTGGTCAGAGCTGTGCTGAGATAGTGGGGTGAGGCAGTGGTCGGAGGTTCCCGGTACCGCGCGCGACGCGCTGGGCGCACTGCTCTCGTTCGCCGGCGGGACCGGGCTCTACGCCGCAGGCCTGTATTCCCTGATCGAGCGCGGGACGGAGGTGCCGCTGACGATCCGGCTCGCCGTGCTCGCGCCGCTGTGCCTGCTGACGATGTGCCGTCGCCGAATGCCGGTGCTGGCCATGATCATCGGGCTGGTGCCACTGCTGGTGGACATGTGGCTGGGCCCGTCGGTGCCGGTGTGGATTCTGTACGGCGACCTGATCTACGCGTCCGTGTTGTATTCGGCGCAGCGGGCGTCGCGGATCACGATGGTGGTCTGGTCGGTGTTCTCCGGGCTGGTGGTGATCCTGACACTGGTCCGCACCGGCGATCTGCGGGCGGTCTCGATCGCGCTGATCG
This sequence comes from Nocardia sp. NPDC046473, assembly GCF_040645995.1. Lineage (NCBI taxonomy): Bacteria > Bacillati > Actinomycetota > Actinomycetes > Mycobacteriales > Nocardiaceae > Nocardia > Nocardia sp. NPDC046473. Next base: position 942,812 of record NZ_JBEYZJ010000001.1, on the reverse strand, counting down.
TCGTGTTCGCGTTCATCGCCACGCCGCTGTGGTGGGCGAATTCGGTACGCACACACAAGGAGATCGCCGGTGCCGAACGCGCCCGCGCCCAGGCGCTCACCCTGGTCGCCGAGCTGGACCGGCGCGCCGCCATCGCCGACGAGCGCACCACCATGGCGCGCGATCTGCACGACGTGATCGCCGGGCACCTATCGGCCATCGCGATCCAGTCCGAGGCCGCGCTGGGGGTGATGGGCCGCAAGGAGATCGACCCCGCGGTCACCGGGATCATGCGGTCGATCCGGACCAACAGCGTCAGCGCGCTGCAGGAGATGCGCACCATGATCGGGCTGCTGCGCAGCGACGGCGGCGCCGACGAGGTGGCCGCGCCGCGCAGGCTGGCGCAGCTGCCCATCCTGATCGACGCCGCCCGCGCGGCCGGGATCAGCGTGCGGGTCCGCGAAACCCTCGACGGGACCGAACTGCCCAGCGCGGTCGATCAGGCCGCGTACCGCATCGTTCAGGAGGCCTTGACCAACGCCATGAAACACGCACCGGGACAAGAGGTCGAGATCGAGATCGGCGCGCGGGACGGCGAGCTACGGCTGCTGGTGCGCAACCCGATGGCGACGCTCGCCGTGCGGCGCACCGAGAACGGCGCCCCACACCGCGGCCTGATCAACATGCGCGAGCGCACCGCCGCGCTCGGCGGAAACTTCACCGCCGGACCGGATTCCGGCCGGTGGGAAGTGCTCGCCCACCTGCCGCTCAGCGCGGCGAGCGCGTCATGACGATCCGGGTACTGATCGCCGACGACCACGCCGCGATCCGCGCCGGACTGCGGATGATCCTGGACGCCGAGGACGATATCGAGGTGGTCGGCGAGGCGGCCGACGGCGATGTCGCGGTCGCGCAGGCCAAGGCGCTGCGGCCGCACGTGGTGCTGATGGACGTGCGGATGCCCGGCGTGGACGGGATCACCGCGACCGAGCGGGTCACCGCCGACGGGCTGGCCAAGGTGTTGATCCTGACGACGTTCGATCTGGACGAATACGTCTTCCGGACCTTGCGGGCGGGCGCGTCGGGTTTCGTACTGAAGTCCGCGTCGGGGCAGTCGCTGATCGAGGCCGTGCGCACGGTGGCGGCGGGCGACGGCGTGCTCGCCCCGGAGGTGACCCGGGCCGTGATCACCGCGTTCGCCGCGACGGATACCGATGCGGCCGAACCGGAACCGAGCGGCTTCGGCGACCTCACCGAGCGCGAACGCGAGGTGCTCGACTGCCTCGGCGACGGGCTGTCCAACGCCCAGATCGCCGGTCGCCTGTTCATCGGCGAGACCACGGTGAAGACGCACGTGTCCCGGGTGTTGACGAAACTCGGTGTGCGGTCGCGGGTTCAGGCGGCCATCGTGGCGCGCGAGGTCCGCGACCGGTAGCTCATTTGGCCAGTGGCGTGAACACGCCATCCGGACCGGGCTGGAACTCCTCGACGGCGATCACCGCGCCCGTCGGCAGCGGCCCGTACAGGTGCGGGAACAGCATCGACTCGGGATCGGTCGGCACGCCGGGCTCCCATTTCACCGGCGCGCCGAGCCGGGCCGGATCGAGCCGGAGCAGCACCAGGTCGCGGCGACCGGCGAAGAGGCGGTTCGCGGGCAGGTGGGCCTGCTGCGGCGCGGACAGGTGGATGAACCCCACCTCGCCGAGTGACGGCGCGCGATACTCGCCCGTTTGCCGAGCGGAAAGCCACTCGCCCAAAGTGCATATGTGAACAAGCGTGTGAGTGTCATGGGTCACGGGTAATCTCCCGGTAGACAACTGGATCGGCCTGTTCGAGGTGGTGACCAAACGTAGTTCGTAGCGTGACCTGGGATGTTCGCCAGTAGCGAAATCCCTGGTCGTGTTATCGAAAACACACAGAATCACTCACGGGAACAAAGCCCCCGTCCCGAACGTCTGACAGAGTAGTCATACCACTGCTGGGAAGTAGCGGTTGCGAGCCCGCGGAGTGACCACGGGCCCCACACCAGGCGAACGGTCTGTGAAACCGGGAGCCAGGACGGAGGAGTCATGCCAGGAACCCTGACTAGCACCCCACTGACCGCGGTCGATCGTTGCGACCGCTGCGGGGCGGCAGCACGAGTGCGTGCCGTTCTGCCCGCAGGTGGAGAGTTGCTCTTCTGCCAGCACCACGCGAACGAACACATGGATCGACTGCGTGAGCTGGAAGCCGTGATAGACACGGAATCCGCTCCCGCGATCTGACCACTCCTCGCGTCCTGAGATAACAGCATCCGACAACAGAAAACCGTTTACCGCAGCGGGCGATCCTCGGATCGCCCGCTGTTGGTGTGTTCAGGGGTTTTCCGGTCCCCCATGATCCCGTCCAGCAGGCGGGCCAGGCCGTAGTCGAAGGCGCCGTCCGGGTCCGCCGGAGCTTGATACAGCTCGCCGACCGCCGTGCCGACGCGGGCCGACAGCGGAAACAGACTGGACGGCATGGCCTGAGCGAGCAAGGGGCCGTACACCTCCCACCACTGCGCGTCGGTCATGTCCTGCGCGTCGCGCTGCGCCCCGACCGCGACACGCGCGTTGCCGGTGGCGAATTCCGACAAAACGGCGATCACCCGATCCAGCTCGACCTCCGACAGGCCGATGCCGTCGATGGCGGCCAGCTGCCGTTCATAGCGGCGCATCCGGCCGGGGCCGATCACCTGGCGCCACGGCGACACTTCCAGCAGCCACGGATGGGCGATCAGCTCAGCGCGCGTCTGGCGGGCAATAGCGGCCATCCGCTCGCGAACAGGCAATTCCGCCGGGATCGGCGGGTCCTCATCGGCGACCGCGTCGACCATCAGCACGGTCAGCGCGTCCTTGCTCGGAACGTAGGTGTACAGGCTCATCGGACGTAGCCCCAGTTCGGCGGCCACCGCCCGAATGGAAACCTTCGCGTAGCCGTCCCGATCGGCGAGCGCCACCGCGGCGCCGACCACCGCGTCCACGCTGACCGTCGGCTTCGGTCCGCGCCCGCCCGACCGCGGCGGGAGTTCGTGCCGCCACAGCAGGCTCACCAGTTGTTTGGCCTGCTCGGCGGCGGATTCGTCGGGCAAGGGACTCCTCGGAACAAACTCGGTACTCTGTACGTTATTCAGATACTTCGTACACCATACGCCGATGGAGGGGTTCGCTCTGCCCAGCACACAGGCCACTTATCTGCCCGACCGTCACATGTTCGCGTTGTGGACATGGACCGGGCAGCACACCGGGTCGGCACCGGCCGCGCTCGGTGATCGGGAGACGCTCACCCTTGCCGTGCCGACCGGGTTCGACGGGGCGATCGAGGTCGGCGAGGTCGATTGCGCGTTGGTCGATCCCGCGACCTTCGGCGCGCTCGAACTCGCCGATGCGGGGGCGTCCGTGCAGGTTTGGCGGACGACGCTGCGTGACGAATCACCCGACGATCCGCTGCCGATCGCGGCGCATGCGGTTCCCAATGCGGCGGGCACCTCGATCGTGTCCGCCGAGCGCGCGATCCGGGTGCTGCACGAGACCCAAGCCGTGACAACGGAATTGCGATCGGCCCTGAAAGCCGATCTGCGGCCGTATCAGGTGCGCGGGGTCAGTTGGCTGCGGGAAACCACCGCGGCGCACGGAGGGGCCGTGCTGGCCGACGAGATGGGCCTCGGAAAGACGGTGCAGACCATCGGTTTTCTGCTCGGGCGGGCGGCCGATGGACCGCAGCTCGTCGTGTGCCCGACCTCGCTGGTGGGCAACTGGGCGCACGAGATCGATCGGTTCGCGCCGGGACTGCGCGTGGTGGTGTGGCGCGGCGGTGACATCGACGCGGGTGCGGGGACAGTCGTCGTCACCGGGTATCCCACGGTGCGGATACACAAGCAGCACCTCGACGAGCGCCGCTGGGCGACGGCGGTTTTCGACGAGGCGCAGGCGTTGAAGAATCCGGGCACGCAGCTGTCCAAGGCCGCGCGAGCGCTCGACGCCGAGGTGCGCGTCGCCTTGACCGGCACGCCGGTGGAGAACCATCTCGAGGAGCTGTGGGCGCTGCTGAACCTGGTGACGCCCAAGCTGTTCGGGCACAAGACGCAGTTCCGGCGGCGGTTCGTCCGGCCGATCCAGGAGGGTTCGACGGCCGCGGCGGCGCGGCTGCAGGACGCCATCGAGCCCGTCGTGCTCGCCAGGAAGAAGGCGCAGGTCGCCGCGTCGCTGCCGGCCAAGATCCACACCGACCTGCTGTGCGACCTCACCGACGAGCAGGAAGAGCTCTACGACAAGCTGCTCGTCCGCGCCATCGACGACGGCTTCGGTACCGGCATCGACCGCCAGAGCCGGGTGCTCGCGGCGCTCACCGCGCTCAAACAGGTCTGCAACCATCCGGGGCTGGTCACCGGCGAGCTCACCGAGCTCGCGGGCCGCTCCGGCAAGCTCGACCTGTGCACCGACATCCTGGCCAACAATCTCGAAATGAACGCGCCCACCCTGATTTTCACCCAGTACCGGCAAACCGGTGAGCTGCTGGTCCGGCATCTGGCCGAGCAGTTCGGGATCACGACGCCGTTCTTCCACGGCGGACTGAACCAGGCCGAGCGGGCCGCCATCGTGACCGGCTTCCAGGCCGAGGACGGACCACCGGTGCTGATCCTCAGCCTGCGTGCCGCGGGTACCGGCCTCACCTTGACCCGCGCTGCGGACGTTATCCACTTCGACCGCTGGTGGAACCCGGCGGTCGAGGCGCAGGCCTCGGATCGCGCACACCGCATCGGCCAAACCCGTACGGTCACCGTCACCACGCTCACCTCGACCACCTCCGTCGAGGAGCACATCGCCCGCATGCACGACCGCAAGTCCGCGCTCTCGGACCTCGGCGACTCCGCGGGCATCGCCGCGCTCGCCCGCCTCGATGACGACCAGCTCGTCGAGATCCTGCGCCGCAAGAGGGAGAACTGATGGCGGACAACGAATTCGGCTACACCACATGGGGCATGGACTGGGTTCGGCTGGCCGAACCGATCCGCCAGACCCGCCCCGAACCGCTGCTCCCCCGCGCTCGCTCCATCGCACGCAACCACGGCGTCCAGGCCACCATCGAGGGGCGCATCGTGCGCGCCACCATTCATCGCGGCAGCGAGGCCTCGGTGATCCACCTCGAAGTCACACCGTTGCCCCGCGCTGCGATCACCGCGATCGGTGAGATCCTCCCGGACACCACCGTGCTCACCGACGACATGCACCGAGCGGTGGTTGCCGCCGAACTCAGCATCGCGCCCGTGCTCGCCGGGACCGACTGCTCGTGCAAGGCGCGCACGGCACGGTGCCTGCATGTGCTGGCCGCGTTCTACGACATGGCGAGCCGGGTAGACGAAAACCCGCGCCTTGCCCTGGAGGTGCAGGGGTATTTCCAAGCCGCACAGGACGATTCGCCCGCGCCCGTGGAAGTGCCGCGTTGGGTGCCGATCAACACCTTCGCGCCCGCCAACTACTTCGAGGTCGTGACCTGATCCGGGTTTATTGCGGCCGGCTGATCAAGCGTTGGTGCCGCCGTCGACGGTGAAGATCGAACCGGTGATGCTGCGGCCCGTCTCGCCCGCGAGGAACGCGACCATCGCGGCCATGTCCTCGGGCGCGGCGAAGCGGCCGAGTGCGGTCAGTCCGACTTGCTGGTCGTAGTGGCCGCCATCGAGCGGGTTCATGTCGGTCACGGTGGAACCGGGCTGTAGCAGGTTCACCGTGATGTCCCGGGGGCCGAGTTCGCGCGCGAGCGCCTTGGTGAATCCGTTCAGCGCCGACTTGCTCAGGTTGTAGAGCGAGAGTCCGGCGAAATGAGTGTGCTCGGACAGGTTGCTGCCGACGCTGATGATTCGACCGCCGTCGGTCATATGCGCCACCGCGGCCTGCGCGCCGACGAACGCGGCCCGCGCGTGGATGTTCAGCGCGCGGTCGACTTCCTCGACAGTGAACTCTTCGAATGGCTTGGCCGGGAAGATGCCCGCGTTGTTCACCAGGATGTCCAGCCGGCCGAGATCGGCCGCGGCCTGGTGCACCGAGCGCACCACGTCGCCGGCGTCGGCGCTGTCCGCCTGGATCGCCACCGCCCGGCGGCCGAGCGATTCGATCTCCGCGACAACGGATTTCGCCGGTACCTCGGCGCTCTGGTAGGTGATCGCCACGTCCGCGCCGTCGGCGGCCAGCTTCCGTGCGATCGCCGCGCCGATCCCTCGACTGCCGCCGGTCACCAGTGCCACCTTGCCCGTGAGATCCGACATCGGTCCTCCTCCAAATTCTGTGTCGATCAATACATAAATAGCTAAGCGCATAGAGCGCGCGCCGTCAAGGGGTATATTTAACGATCGACACAGAAAGGATCGACCATGGCCGAACGCGGACGACCACGCGCCTTCGATCGCACCGATGCGCTGCGCCGCGCCATGGAGGTGTTCTGGGAGCACGGCTACGAGGGCTCGTCGATGAGCGACCTCACCACCGCGATGGGCATCAACTCCCCCAGCCTCTACGCCGCGTTCGGCGGCAAAGAGGCGCTGTTCCGGGAGGCCATCGGCCTGTACGGGCAGACCGACGGCGGATACACCGCGCGGGCGCTACGCGAGGAGCCGACGGCGCGCGCCGCGATCGATGCGATGTTGCGCGACAACGCGATCGCCTACACCGTCGAGGACAAACCACACGGCTGCATGGTCGTGCTGGCGGGCTCGACCTACACCACGCGCAGCGCGAGCATCCGCGATTTCCTGGTCGAAAAGCGCAGGGAGACAACCGAAGACATCCGTCGACGGCTGGATCGCGGTGTCACCGAAGGCGATCTGCCCGCCACGACCAACACCCCGGGGCTGGCCCACTTCTACACCACGGTGCTGTACGGGTTGTCGATCCAGGCTCGCGACGGGGCTACGTTGGCGGACCTGACGCAATCAATCGACTGCGCGATGACTGCCTGGCCGACAACCACCACTCCTGCCTGATCCGCCTGGCAGGTCGATCCTGCGGCCGATCGACAGCACGTTGACGAGGGCATGATTGCGGACGTAGTTTTCCGATCGGCGCAACGGCGAGCGCGAACCATGATTGGGTCGCCCGATCTGGTTGCGGCAGTAGCGAACTAGCCGCGACCTACATCCGGCGCAGTGCCGCGATCCGCTCCACCAATTGGTCCGCAGAAGCCAACGCCGTTGGCGGCCCGCCACATTCGCGACGCAGCTCACCGTGGATCACGCCGTGCGGCTTGTTGGTCCGATGATGGTGCATGGCGACCAAGCTGTTGAGTTCACGCCGCAGCTCACCCAAACGATCGGCGGTGGCGACCCTTTCGGCCGCGCTCGCGACCTGCGGGCCCGGATCGGGCGCGTTGGCCGATTCGCCGCGGTCGGCGATCTGCTTGGTCTGCCGCTCGCGCAGCAGCGCGCGCATCTGGTCGGCGTCGAGCAGACCGGGAATACCGAGATAGTCCGCCTCCTCGTCGCTGCCCGCGAAAGTGGCGGTGCCGAAGGAGGATCCGTCATAGATCACCTGATCGAGCTCGGCATCGGCGGCCAGCGCGACGAAGGACTTCTCCTCCTCACCCGGCTCGTCCTGCTGCTTGTTCGCATCGATCAGCAGCTCGTCGTCGAGCCCGTCCTTCTCCCGATGCGGCTTGCCGATCACGTGGTCGCGCTGCAACTCCAGCTGCGCGGCCAGATCCAGCAGCACCGGCACCGAGGGTAGGAACACGCTCGCGGTCTCGCCGGGCTTGCGCGCACGCACGAACCGGCCGATCGCCTGCGCGAAGTACAGCGGCGTCGACGCGCTGGTCGCGTACACGCCGACCGCGAGGCGCGGCACGTCGACACCCTCGGACACCATGCGCACCGCGACCATCCACGGTTCGGTACTCGCGCCGAACTGCTCGATCCGATCCGACGAGGTCGGTTCGTCCGACAACACCAGCGTGGGCTTGGTGCCCGAAATGTGTTCCAGCAGTTCGGCGTAATCGCGGGCCCGGTCCTGGTCGGTGGCGATCACCAGGCCGCCCGCGTCGGGCATGCCCGTACTGCGCAACTGGCGCAACCGCATGTCCGCGGCGCGCAGCACGGCCGAGATCCAGTCGCCCGCCGGGTCCAGCGCGGTACGCCAGGCACGGGCGGTCTGTTCAGGGTTGAGCGGCTCGCCGAGACGTGCGGTGTGCTCGTCGCCCGCGCTGTCGCGCCAGTGCGCCTCGCCGGAGTAGGCGAGGAACACCACCGGCCGGACCACGCCGTCGGCGAGGGCCTCGGAGTACCCGTAGGCATGGTCGGCGCGCGAGCGCGGGAAACCCGACTCGTCGGGTTCGTAGGTGATGAACGGGATCTGACTGTCGTCACTGCGGAACGGGGTTCCGGTGAGCGCGAGCCGCCGGGTCGCGTCACCGAACGCCTCGGCGGTCGCCTCACCCCAGCTCTTCGCGTCGCCCGCGTGGTGGATCTCGTCGAGAATCACCAGGGTCCTGCGGTTTTCGGTGCGCACCCGATGCCGGGACGGATGGGACGCGACCTGGGCATAGGTGACGACGACACCGTGATAGTCGCCGGACGTGCCGCCGGTCGCGTTGGAGAACCGCGAATCCAGCTGGATCCCGGCCCGGGCCGCGGAGTGCGCCCACTGATGCTTGAGGTGTTCGGTAGGCGCGACAACCGTGATCTGGTCGACGGTCCGATCGGCGAGCAGTTCGGCGGCCACCCGCAGCGCGAACGTGGTCTTACCGGCGCCCGGCGTCGCCACCGCGAGGAAGTCGCGTGGCTTGGACGCCAGATACTTGGTCAAGGCCCGGCGCTGCCAGGCACGCAGCGATCCGCCGCCCGATGTACCGGAGCTGTTCGGCGTCCCCGACGCGTCGGGTCTTGCCGAATCGCCCGGTGTCTCCGCTTTTCCCGCCACAGCGGCGCCACCCGACCCAGTCACGCACTCGACCCTACTGGCCCGGCACGGCGTGTTGCTAAACCGACGCGGCATCGGCGACAGGCATCACATGTTCAACTACCGACACGCCGAAGTTCACCGATTGCCCGACGACACGTCGCCCCCGGAATCCGGTGCGGGAACGCCGGGTGCGCGATGCTGTAGACACGATGACCGACGAAAACGCCCTGCCGAGCGATCCGCTGCGGACCGACATACCGTCGCTCAGCGGCGGCATCGCCGCGCGTCAGCTCACCTTCGGTCAGCGGGTGACCATCCGGCTGCGCCGGGCCCGCCGCAACACCAGCAAGCTCGTGGTGCGGGTGGTGGTGAAGGCCTGGGACGACTCGATCTTCGCCAAGTCCGCGGCCGCCGCGTTCTGGCAGACGCTGTCGCTGGCGCCGCTGCTGCTCGGTGTGCTCGGCAGCCTCGGCTATGTGGGCACGTGGTTCGGGCCGGACACCGTGCAGATCGTGGAATCCAAGATCATTTCGTTCAGCCGGGACCTGTTCAGCGCCAGCGTGGTGTCGGATCTGATCGAGCCGACCGTCAAGGACGTGCTCGGAAAGGGCCGCGGCGCGGTCGTTTCGGTGGGTTTCGTGCTGTCGCTGTGGGCCGGGTCGTCGGCGATGGCGACGTTCGTCGACTCGATCGTCGAAGCCCACGATCAGCAGGACCTGCGACATCCGGTGTGGCAGCGCATCTTCGCGCTGCTGCTGTACGTGGCGTTCCTGGTGGCCTCGGTGTTCATCCTGCCGCTGGTGGCGCTCGGGCCCACGTTGATCGGCCGGGTGCTGCCCGAACCGTGGCGGGTCACCGGACTGCAGCTGCTGGATTTCTTCTACTACCCCGGCGTCGGGTTGCTGCTCATCATCGTGCTGACCACGCTGTACAAGCTGGCGCTGCACACCTCGCTGCCCTGGCATCGACTGTTCGGCGGGGCACTGGTCGCGGCGGTGTTCTTCATCGCGGCCAGCGAGGTGCTGCGGCGGTATCTGGCGTGGGTGACCAAGACCGGCGTCAGTTACGGCGCGCTGGCCACGCCGATCGCGTTTCTGCTGTTCACGTACTTCCTCGGGTTCGCGGTGATCCTCGGCGCGGAGTTCAACGCCGCCGTGCAGGAGTTCTGGCCTGCCCGGGCGACCCGGATGGAACAGGTGAAGGAGTGGATCACCAACCAGCTGACCGGGGATTCGCCGAACGACGACGATCCGAAGACAGACAAAACCGAGACGGCGGAGCAGACTCCGCCGTCACCTGTCGACGCACCCGATCAGCAACGCACGGCGTCCGCGTAGACGCCGCAACAGCCTCAATCGCCCTTTTTCAGCCCGTCGTAGACCTTCTTGCAGTCCGGGCAGACCGGCGAACCGGGCTTGGCCGACCTCGTCACCGGAAAAACCTCACCGCACAGCGCGACGACATGGGTGCCCATGACGGCGCTCTCCGCGATCCGGTCCTTCTTGACGTAGTGGAAGACTTTGGGGGTGTCGTCGCTCGTCGACTCGTCGGTGGTCGAATCGGGGCGAACCATGGTGTCGGTGCTCACGCATTCCATGATGCCGCATTCCAAGATGGGATGACTGATCACGGTCCGGTGTCCGCCTGACCACGCTGTGTGCGCTGGTGCTCCGACAGTGGAAGACTCAGAGATATGCAGCAGCACGGCGACTCTCCCAACGCCGACGACATCGGCCGTGGTGAGCGCCCGGACGTGACGATGCCGCCAGCTTCGACTGGTTCGTCCGGATATTTCCCCGGCACCGACGACAAGCACCCCGTTTTGATCACCGAGGCTCAGCCCTCGCTGGAAGATCAGCATCGCTCCCGGGTCCGCCGGTACACCATCATCATGGCGTTCCGCATCCCCTGCCTGGTGCTGGCCGCCATCGCCTACAGCACCTTCAACAGTGCGCTGCTGGCGATCCTCATCATCGCGGTCTCGATCCCGCTCCCCTGGATCGCCGTCCTCATCGCCAACGACCGGCCACCGCGTCGCAAGGACGAACCGAGCCGTTGGGACGAGCGCCGCACCGCCATCGAGGCGCGGTCGCACAAGTCCATCGACGGCTGAATTCGGTCAGGCCTTGCGGCGAATGACGGCGGACATGATCGCGGCGGTCGCGCAGAGGCCGCCGGCCAAGTACCAGGCCAGGTTGTAGCTGCCCTGCACGTCGCGGATGACGCCTGCGCCGGTGGCGGCGACGGCGGCGCCGATCTGATGCGAAGCGAAGACCCAGCCGAAGGCGACCGGGCCGTCGTTGCCGAAGAGCTCGCGGCAGAGCACAACGGTGGGCGGGACCGTCGCGACCCAGTCGAGGCCGTAGAAGATGATGAACACCCACAGGCTGGGCTGGGTGTGCGGGCCGAGCAGCGACGGCAGAATCAGCAGTGACAAGCCGCGCAGCACGTAGTAGCCGATCAGCAGATAGCGCGGGTCGATGCGGTCGGTCAGCCAGCCGGACGCGATGGTGCCCGCCACATCGAAGATGCCGACCGTCGCCAGCAGACCCGCCGCGGCGGTCGGCGGCATGCCGTGGTCGTGCGCCGCGCTGACGAAATGGGTGCCGACCAGACCGTTGGTCGACGCACCGCAGACCGCGAATCCGCCTGCCAGCAGCCAGAATCCGGGCGTGCGCGCGATCTTGACCAGCACCGTGAGCGCGCGGGAGGCGCCGACCGTCGCGGGTGTCCGCACACCGACCACACTGCCCGGCTCCGCGCCGTACGCGGTGACACCGACATCACTCGGGAAATCCCGGATGAACAGCAGCACCAACGGCACAACGGCCAGCGCGGTCCCGGCGACGATCAGCGACGGCAGCCGCCAGCCGTGCTCGTGCGCCAGCATTGATATCAGCGGCAGGAACACCAGCTGACCCGTCGCACCCGCCGCCGTGAGCACCCCGGTGACCAGTCCGCGCTGCCGCACGAACCAGCGACCGGTGATGGTCGCCACGAACGGCATCGACATCGATCCCACCCCGACCCCGACCAGCAGGCCCCAGGTGAGCATCAGCTGCCACGGCTGGGTCATGAACACCGTCAGCCCGGCACCCGCCGCGACGAGGACCAGCGCACCCGACACCACCTTGCGGATGCCGAACCGGTCCATCAAGGCCGCGGCGAACGGCGAAATCAGTCCGTACAACAGCAGATTCAGCGATACGGCCGAACCGATCGTGCCGTGCGACCAGCCGAACTCCTCGTGCAGCGGATCCATCAGCACGCTCGGCACCGAGCGGAACGCGGCGGCACCGAGCAACGCGATGAAGCCGACGCCCGCGACGATCCACGCGGGATGCAGACCGCGCCGGCTGACGGTGTCGTGCGGCGGAACGGTCGGCGGCGTCTGTAGTTCGGTCACCCGCTGAGCGTGCCGGAAAACCACCCACCCAACGAGTGGCCGGAATGCCACAAAACACCAAGATCGTGCCAGCGCGGGCGACACGCCAATCCGCTCGACACCGCGCGTGGCTTTCCCTAGGGTGTCTCGGGGTACAAGACAGGAGTGAACATGATCAGGTGGATCTGGGCCTTCCTGGACCGCCCCGCACAGCGATTCGACGACTGCGCGAAGTTCTGGTCCACGGTCACCGGTACCGAGCTCTCCGCACGTCGTGGCGAACACGACGAATTCCGCACACTGCTCCCCGATCCCGCGCTCTTCGCCGCGGCGGGGGTGAAGATGCAGGCGGTCACCGGTCTCGGCGGCGTCCATCTCGACCTCGACGTCGACCACATCCCCACCGCCGTGCGCACCGCGCTGGACCTCGGCGCCGACCTGGTCGCGAACCATCCCGACTACGCGGTCCTACGCTCCCCCGGCGGCCAAACCTTCTGTCTCACACCGAGCGGCCGCGCCACCAGCACCCCCGCGCCCGCCGTGACCGCCCCCGACGGCACCCTCAGCCGCCTCGACCAGGTCTGCCTCGACATCGGCCGCACCGATCACGCCGCCGAGACCGACTTCTGGAAGTCGTTGACCGGCTGGAACTTCCAGCAAGGCAGGCGCCCCGAATTCGCCCGCTTGCGCGCCGACGAGCCCCGCCCCATCCAACTGCTGCTCCAGCGCCTCGACGACGACCGCACCACCAGCGCCCACGTCGATTTGTCCTCCTCGGACATCGAAGCCACCGCCGCGTGGCACGAAACCCTCGGCGCCACAGTGGTGGAACGCCACGAGCACTGGATCGTGATGAACGACCCGGGGGACGCGGTCTACTGCATCACCGCGCGCGACCCGAACAACGGCGTCTGACGAACGCGCGATCCGTTCGGCGAGAATGCGGTGCCGAGCAGAACCGTCATCCTGTGACACGGCGAACACCTGGCAAGTGACGTCGCGGCGCAGTGGCAAAGTACCGATGTGCCTACTAACCGATCGACGACCACCGGATCTCTGCTCACCGCGCTGTGCCCGGATCTGCGGACGGCGCTGACCCGGGTCGGCTACGACGCCGACACGCTGCTAGAGGTACTCGGGGAGGACGTGCACTCGGCTTTGGGACGGTCGGAGCCGGTGCCGGTGCGCCGGGCCGCGCGGGACGCGGGCGAACTGGGCACGCTGATCCGGTTGCTGCTGCTCGGTGACCCACTGCCCGAACGCGACGTCGCCGCGGCGCTCGCACCGGTAGATATCGAACGCGCGGTCGCAGCGGGTCTGCTCAACCGCGATGGCGACACCGTGCGCGCGGCACTCGACCTGCGCCCCCTCGACGCCGGAGCGGGCACCCGCTGGATCCTGTCCGACCTCGACGACTCGATGCGGCGGCGCACCCTCACCGAAGAACACGTGCTCGGCGTCGGCCACGCCTCCCTGTCGCTGCTGCGCGCCACCCCGACCCGCAGGGTCGGCACCGTGCTCGATCTCGGCACCGGCTGCGGCGTGCAAGCCGTCCACGCCGCCTCCTACGCCGACCGTGTCACCGCGACCGACGTCAACACCCGCGCGCTGTGGCTCGCCGAGGCGACGGCCGCACTCAACGGACTCGAGATCGAATTCCTCGAAGGCTCCTGGTTCGAGCCGGTCGCGGGACGACGCTTCGATCAGGTGGTGGCCAACCCGCCGTTCGTCGTCGGCCCGGCCCGGATCGAACACACCTACCGCGACTCCGGCCTCGCCCTCGACGGCGCCAGCGAGTTGGTCATCGGACAGGCGGCGGATCTGCTCGCGCCCGGCGGCACCGCCGCGATGCTGGCGGCCTGGGTGCACGTCGACGGCGAGGACTGGCGTCATCGCGTGTCGTCCTGGCTGCCCGCGGACGGCGTCGACGCCTGGGTGGTGCAGCGCGACGTCGCCGACCCCGCCCTCTACGTCGGAACCTGGTTGCGTGACGCAGGTCTCGACCCGCGCGATCCGGCCGCACAGGCGCGCGCCGAACAGTGGCTCGACGCCTTCACCGCCGCCGACGTCGAGGGCATCGGCTTCGGCTTCGTCTATCTGCGCGCCATCGACGGCCCGACCGAGCTGCTCGCCGAGGACCTCACCCACGGTTTCGACGATCCGCTCGGCGACGAGGCCACCCGCTACTTCGAGCGTTCGGCCTGGTTGCGCGCCGTCGCGGGCGACGAAAAACTCGCCTGGACTTCACGTTTCGTCGTCGACCCGGCGACCGCGCTGGAACGCGTCGCGCTGCCCGGCCCGGACGGCTGGGCGCCGCAGGTGGCGCGCGTGCACCGCGGCGACGGACCCCGCTGGCAGCACGAGGTGGACGAGACAACCATCTCCCTGCTCGCGGGAATGCGCGCCGACGGCCTGCCGTTATACGAACTGATCGAACTGCTGGCGGTTGCCCAAGGATCTGACGAGGTGACCACGGAGTTCGCGGCCGACGCGTTGTCCGTGGTGGCCGGATTGGTCCGCCACGGACTGGTACGGCCCGTGTAATTCCGGCAATCGCGGGTAGGTCGGTGCAGGCACCGGACAACAGGCGCGTTCCACGGCTGAGACCTTCTCAGGAACTTCTCAGACGAGAGTGATGAAAACCGCACGTCAGAGCGGTTTATCTGAGCCGAGACGGGGAACTTTCTCTCTGTCGGGTCCGTTGTTCGGAGTGAGACACCACCGACAGGAGGCAAGTCATGACAAGCCCCGCCACCACTCGTGTGCGCATCAGCGATCAGGACCTCGACGCCCAGAGCCCCGCAGCCGACTTGGTACGCGTGTACCTGAACGGAATCGGCCGTACCGCGCTGCTCACGGCCGCCGACGAGGTCGAGCTGGCCAAGCGTATCGAGGCGGGCCTCTACGCGCAGAACCTGTTGGAGACCGGCAAACGTTTGTCGGCCACCCGCAAGCGCGATCTGGCGCAAATCGTTCGCGAGGGTCAAGCCGCGCGATCGCACCTGCTGGAAGCCAACCTTCGCCTCGTCGTCTCGCTCGCCAAGCGCTACACCGGCCGCGGCATGCCGCTGCTGGACCTCATCCAGGAAGGCAACCTGGGTCTGATCCGCGCGATGGAGAAGTTCGACTACGCCAAGGGCTTCAAGTTCTCCACGTACGCCACCTGGTGGATCCGTCAGGCCATCACCCGCGGTATGGCGGACCAGAGTCGCACCATCCGGCTGCCCGTCCACCTGGTCGAACAGGTGAACAAGCTGGCTCGGATCAAGCGTGAACTGCACCAGCAGCTCGGCCGCGAAGCCACCGACGCGGAACTGGCCAACGAGTCCGGCATCCCGGTCGAGAAGATCTCCGATCTGCTCGATCACAGCCGCGACCCGGTAAGCCTGGACATGCCGGTCGGCAACGACGAAGAGGCCCCCCTCGGCGACTTCATCGAAGACTCCGAGGCCACCTCGGCCGAGTCCGCGGTGATCGCCGGCCTGCTGCACCACGATGTCCGCAGCGTCCTCGCCACCCTCGACGAGCGCGAACAGCAGGTCATCCGCCTGCGCTTCGGGCTCGACGACGGCCAGCCGCGCACCCTCGACCAGATCGGCAAGCTCTTCGGCCTGTCCCGCGAGCGGGTCCGGCAGATCGAGCGCGAGGTCATGGCGAAGCTGCGCAAGGGCGAGCGGGCCGATCGCCTGCGCGCCTACGCCAGCTGATATCCCCGCCCCGATAGCCGTGCCGGACTCGCTCCGGCACTACTGACGACGCTGGGCCGCTCCCAAGGCTGGTCCGGCGTACGAACTGGTGACCCTAGGGGTCACCTGCCAACGCCGGCCGGTGCCGCGCTCCTTCCCCCTCCTGGAGCCGCGAACCGGTCGGCGTGAATCTGCCCGCAGCGGCGGGCAGTTCATCGAGACACTAAGCAGGTCAACACTTTCGGTAGATCTGCTCGGGCGCGGTCAGCACTTTTGACAGGTCTCGCAAGTTCGGTGAATACGCCTTTGGGTTCCCAGCAGCGCGGACCGAAGGCGAACTCGCTTACCTCCGGCACATCAGCCGAGCCTGCGGGGACCCGTGTCGAAGCGGCTCGGTTCGGGGCCGATTCGTCCACGGGCGTACAGGATTTCGGCCGAGTTGGTGGAGGCGAGCACGGGGTCGAAGGCAAGTTCGCGCATCTCCGGGAGATCGTCGAACAGAGCCGAGATGCGTTGGGCCAGTTCGGCTAGTGCCGCCTTGTCGACGCGGGGGCTGGCCGGGGTGCCGGAGAGCAATGGGGCCGCGCGGGGGGCGTCGATGAGGGCGGTTGCTTCGTCGGCGGTGAGGGGTAGGGCACGGTAGGCGCGGTCGCCGAGAAGTTCGATGATCAGGCCGGAAAGACCGAATTCGATGACCGAGCCGAATGACGGGTCGTCCTGGACGCGTAGGACGCAGCCGACGCCTTTGGTCGCCATCTTCTGGATGTGCAGGACCGGGTCGCCGCACAGCTCGGCCAGGTCCGCGTATCCCTGGCGCACCGCTTCGGGACGCCACAGGTCCAGGCGGACGCCGGTGAGATCCGGTCGGCGGCGCCACATTTCGCCGGTCGCCTTCGCCGCCACCGGGTAGCCGAGCTCCTCGGCCGCGGCGACCGCCTCGTCGGCGTTGCGTACCTCACGGAACTCCACCACCGAAATGCCGTAGCAGTCGAGCAGTTCGACGGTTTCCAGGTCGGTCAGCCGACGCCCGCCCGACTCGGCCATCCACCGCGCCACCAACTGCCTCGCCCGTTCGGTGTCGATCCCGTTGGGGCGCAACACCTGCGACACGGGTCTCGTCCGCCACTCGGCATAGCGACGGACTCGCGCGAGCGCTCGCGCGGCCCGCTCCGGATCGGGATACGAGGGAATCGACCCACGCACCGCCGTCGCACCGGGACCGCGGACTGCGAGCAGATTCGGAATGCCTTGTTCGGCAACGAAAGTGGTCAGGATCGGTTTGCCCGCATCGGGCACCTCCGCCGCGGCGGCGCGGATGGCGTCGGCGAAACCTGCCATCGGCAGCGGCACCGGCGGCGCGAAAACCACCAGTACCGAGTCGATGTCGTCCGAACGCAACGCCGCGACCGTGGCGTCGAGGTACGCGCCGGGGGTCGCCTGCGGGCCAAGATTCACCGGGTCGCCGACGTCGAGTCCCTCGCTCTGCGCCGCGTCGACGGCCAACCAGTTCAGTGCCGCACTGTTGCCGACCACGGCCAACCGGGAACCACTCGGTAGCGGCTGATACCCGAGCAGCGCGGCGCAGTCGAACAGCTCCGAGATCGAGTCGACCTGGACAATTCCCGCCTGCGCGAACAGGTCTCGCACGATCGAGCGATCCATATCGCCCGCGGGTTGGGCCGCATGGCGACCACTGCTCACCGCGACGATCGGCTTGGTCCTGGCCACTCGGCGCGCGATCCTGGAGAACTTGCGCGGATTACCGAAACTCTCCAGATACAGCAGAACGACATCGGTGTCCGGGTCGGTGTCCCAGTATTGGAGCAGGTCGTTGCCGGACACGTCGGCACGGTCACCGGCCGACACGAACGTCGACAGCCCCAGATTCCTGGCGGCGGCCTCACCGAGGATCGCCGCACCCAACGGCCCGGACTGACAGAAGAATCCGATCCGCCCGCGACCGGGCAGCACCGAAGCCAGCGTCGCGTTGAGCGCGACCGCCGGATCGGTGTTCGCGATGCCGAGCGCGCTCGGCCCGACCACCCGCATCCCGTGTCCCCGTGCGGCCGCGACCAGTTCGCGTTCGGCCGTTCCGCCACCGACGCCGGTCGTATCGAATCCGGCGGTGAGCACCACAAGTCCCTTGACGCCCTTGGCCATACAGTCGTCGAGCACCGAAGCGATCGCCTCCGGCGGCACCGCGACCACCGCGAGGTCGACCTCGTCCGGGATCTCGCGCACCGTCGCGTAGGCCCGCACCCCGCGCACCGAGTGCCGATTCGGATTCACCGGGAAAACCGGCCCCTGGAACACCCCCGACAGCAGGTTGTTCAGCACAGCGCCGCCCACCCGGCCCGCGCTCGGCGTCGCACCGATCACCGCCACCGAGCGCGGGGTGAGCAGATTGCCCACGCTGCGCGCCTCGGAGGCCCGCTCACGCGAATCCCGCACAGAGAGTAGGGCTTCGGACGGATCGATGGCGAATTCCAGGTGCAGCACCGATCCGTCCCGGCTGCGCTCGACCTGATAGCCCGCGTCCCGGAAGACCGTCACCATGGTGGTGTTCTCGGCGAGTACCTCGGCGACGAAGGTCTCGATCTTGTTCTCGGCGGCGGCGCCGGCCAAGTGCTCCAACAGGATCGAGCCGAGTCCGCGCCCCTGATGCCCGTCGGCCACCACGAACGCGACCTCCGCGGACCGCCGGCCCACCCGGTCGAGCCCCTCGTAGCGGCCCACTGCGATGATCGCCGTCCCGAGCACCAGCACCAGGCCGACGCGGTCGTGGTAGTCGACGTGGGTGGTCCGGTACAGGTCCTTCGGCGAAATCCGTGGGTACGGACCGAAATAGCGCAGATACCTGGTGCGGTCCGACAGCGCCGCGTGGAACTCTTGCAGCGCGTCCGCGTCGTCGGGGGTGATCGGCCGCAGCCGGACCACGCCACCGTCGGAGGCGAGGATGTCGGCGAACCAGTGTTGCGGCGGGGGCGGCGGAACTGCCGGCGTGTCCGGAGTGTCTACGAGGTCAGTCACGAGGGTCCTCCGGGTCCAGGCCGAGCAATCCGAAAGTCGCTCGGCGGGTGGCCAGCACGGCTGTGTCGATGGCGCGTTGGGCGCGGTCTATCCGCGGGTCCCCAGTCTCCCCCGTGCCGCCCGGCCCATCCCACGGGAGGTAGGCGATGTCGCCGCCGTCACCCATGGTGCGCGGCGGGTCCACCCTGGGCGCTTGCGCCTGGACCTGGTCGATCCAGTCCTGCGGGATCGCGGTCTCCGGGGCGATGGTGCGGTCCAGCGCGGTGGCGAGCAGGTGCGTCCAGGCGCGCGGCACCACCCGGACCAGCCCGTAGCCGCCGCCTCCGACGGCGAGCCATCGTCCCTCGGCGTGCTCGTCGGCCAGGTCGCGCATCGCGCGAAAGGCAGCGCGCTGGCCGTCCACCGTGAGTTCCAGATCTGCCAGCGGATCCTCGCGATGGGTATCCACGCCGCATTGGCTGACCACGATCTGCGGGCGGAAGGCCGCCAGCGCGCCGGGCACCACCGCGTGAAAACCGCGCAGCCACTGCGCGTCTCGGGTGCCGGGGAGCAACGGCAGATTGATCGCGGTGCCCTCGGCGGCGCCCATGCCCGTCTCCTCCGGCCAGCCCGTGTTCGGCCAGAGCGTCGCCGGATGCTGATGCAGCGAAACGGTGAGCACACGCGGGTCGGCGTAGAACGCACGCTGCACCCCGTCACCGTGGTGCACGTCGACATCGACATAGGCGATCCGGTCGAAGCCGTTGTCCAACAGCCAGGAGATGGCCACGGCCGCATCGTTGTACACACAGAACCCGGCCGCCGAGTCGGCCATCGCGTGATGCATGCCACCGCCGATGCTCACCGCCCGCCGGGTCCGCCCCTCGGCGATCTCCCTGGCCGCGGCCAAGGTGCCACCGACGATCACCGACGCCGCCTGATGCATCCCCGGAAACACCGGATTGTCCGGTGACCCCAGCCCGTACGGCGGCGCCTGCGGCGATCCGGCCGGTGGTTCGGCGTGCTCGACCGCGTCGATGTAGTCGGCGGTGTGGATGCGCAGTAGGTCGGCCCGCTCGGCTGTGGCGGGCGCCAATAGCTCGACACCGTCGAGTAATCCGAGACTTTCGGCCAGCGCCATGGTGAACTTCAGGCGCGCCGGTTTCATCGGGTGCTCCGGAGTCCAGGCGTAGTCGAGAAATCGGTCGGTCCAGACGACGGTTCCCCGGCTGCGCTGTTCGCCGGATGGCGCCGGGTGTTCGCTGCGCGGTGCAGTGGCCATGGTCGCAACGCTACGCGGGAAGGTACGAGCCCCGCCGAACGTTGCTATGCAGTAGAAATACAGAGAAGAACGATCGCGCCCGCTTGCCGTGCGCCGGCCGGAATCCCGCTTTGCCGCGTATTGCGCGGCGCGACACCGTCCGGCGCAGGGCCGTGTCGGTGTGCGCAGGTAGAATTCGTGCCGACGAAGGGGTAACAGGTGAAAGATCTGGTCGACACCACGGAGATGTATCTCCGTACCATCTACGACCTCGAGGAGGAGGGCGTGGTGCCTCTGCGCGCCCGCATCGCCGAACGCCTCGAACAGAGTGGACCGACGGTGAGCCAAACTGTCGCGCGGATGGAGCGCGACGGTCTGCTGCTGGTCGCCGGAGACCGGCATCTCGAGCTCACCGAGAAGGGCCGCGGTATGGCGGTCGCGGTAATGCGCAAGCACCGCCTCGCCGAACGGCTCCTCGTCGACATCATCGGCCTGGACTGGCAGAACGTGCACGCCGAAGCCTGCCGCTGGGAGCACGTGATGAGCGAGGACGTCGAGCGGCGCCTGGTCGAGGTGCTCAACCACCCCACCACCTCCCCCTACGGCAACCCGATCCCCGGCCTGGACGAGCTGGGCATCATGCCCTCGACCTCCGCCGAGGAGACTCTGGTCCGGCTGTCGGATCTGCCGCACGGTCAGGTGCACGCCGTCGTGGTGCGCAGGCTGGCCGAGCACATCCAGACCGACCCGGAGGTCATCGGTCAGCTGCGTGAAGCGGGCGTGGTGCCCGATGCGCGCGTGACCGTCGAGAACAAGCCGGGTTCGGTGATCATCACCGTGCCGGGTCACGACGGCTTCGAACTGCCCGACGAGATGGCGCACGCCGTCCAGGTGAAGCTGGTCTGACGCGTGAAACTTCTCGTCACGGGTGGCGCCGGATACGTAGGCGGCGTCTGCGCGCAAGTGCTGCTCGAAGAGGGGCATGAGGTCGTCGTTGTCGACGACCTGTCCACCGGCAACGCGGACGGCGTCCCGTCCGCCGCCCGCTTCGTCGAAGGCGATATCGCGCAGGCCGCGACCGCCCTGCTGGCCGCCGAAACCTTCGATGGTGTCCTGCATTTCGCCGCGCAGTCGCTGGTCGGCGAGTCGGTGCAGCAGCCGGAGAAGTACTGGCACGGCAACGTGGTGAAGACCTTCGAGCTGCTCGAGGCGATGCGCCACGCGGGCACGCCACGACTGGTGTTCTCCTCCACCGCCGCCGTGTACGGCGAGCCGGAACAGGTGCCGATCACCGAGGACGCGCCCACCCGGCCGACCAACCCGTACGGTGCGTCGAAGCTCGCCATAGATCACGCCATCACCTCCTACTCGATCGCGCACGGACTGGCGGCGACCAGCCTGCGCTATTTCAACGTCGCCGGCGCCTACGGTGGCCTCGGCGAAAACCGGGTGGTGGAAACACATCTCATCCCGCTCGTGCTGCAGGTCGCGCTCGGACACCGCAAGGCCATCTCGGTGTTCGGCACCGACTGGCCGACCCCGGACGGCACCGCGGTCCGCGACTATATCCACATCCGCGACCTCGCCCAGGCCCACCTGCTGGCCCTGTCCACCTCCGAGGCGGGTACGCACCGTGTCTACAACCTCGGCAGCGGCACCGGATTCTCGGTCCGCGAGGTCATTTCGGCCTGCGAACGCGTCACCGGCCTCCCCATCACCGCCCAGGACGCCCCGCGCCGCCCCGGCGACCCGGCCACCCTCATCGCCTCCAGTACCCGCGCCGTGGCCGAGCTGGGCTGGCACCCCGAACACAATGATCTGGACGAAATAGTCTCCGACGCCTGGGATTTCCTCCAGTCCCTCGGGCCCCGCGCGCACAGCGCCCGCTGAGGCTCTCCTTCGTGTTCACCGGGGCGACACGGCTTTCCACGCCGTGCCGCCGGCTTCACGGTGTGGGCGAGCCCAGGTCGATGCCCAGGTCCGCGGCCGTGTCGTAGCCGCTGCGGGCCAGACGGCGCAGTTGGTCGGGGCGCATGCCGATCATCAATGCTGTTTCCAGCAACGCTGCCATCGGGTGGTCCGGGTCGGCGTCCATCGCGGCTTCGAGGGCGATGCCCGCGAGTGGTCCGTCACCCCGGACGTAGGCGCTGTAGCCGAGCAGCGCTGCGGCCTCGGCGCGATCACGTCCGGTCAGGGCGCGAGTGAGAGCGGCCCACAGGCCTTCGGCCGCGACGGCGTGGTCGCCGACGGCGAGGGCGAACATGGCGTCGCGAACGGACCGATCACGCAGCGCCGCAGCGAGTTCCGCGAGCTCGGGGACCATGAGTTGCACCCCGGATTCGGTGTTCGCGATCTGCCACAGCACGTAGTCGAGGGCTTGCCTGCTGTAGTCGGTCGGATCACCGCGCCGGACCGCCCGCGCGTAACGATCGCGAGCTACCGACAGCGCACTGTGCAGTATCGCCGCCACCTGATCCCGCACCTCGACGTCCTCGGCCACCAGCGCCGTCAGCTCCGCGCGCGAGCCACGAATCTGGCGACCGTCGAGCACATGGGACAGCGCCACCGCCGAAGTGGCCGGATCCGGCAGCGTCCCACGCCGATCCGGGCCGACCAAACTCCACCACTGCTGCGCCGGCTCGATCGCGGTCACCGCCCAAGCCCCGGCCAGATCGATGTCGTGCGCGGCGAGCCGCCGATCCAGCGAATCGATCAACACCTCGAATCGCCCACTGCCGCACCACTCCCCGACCTCCATACTGCGCCGTTCCGGCTCCACGGCCCGATCATCGACCACGACCACCAGCACCTCGGCCACATCGTCATGCGCACAGATCTGCAGAATGCATTGCGCCACCATCCCCGCACGCAGCCTGCGCCGCCCGCCCTCCTGCTCCAGATCGAACCGCACCACCGCATCGATGATCGCCCCATGACTGCGCCCCGGCGCGGACCGCAACACCAACACCACCAGCGACCGCTCCGGCGGGAATCCGATCATCGCCGGCACCGCCGCGATGATCTCCCCCGGTTCCTCCACGCACACAGCACAATCCGGCACCTCCGCGTCGAACGGCGGCGCCTGATCGGCAAAGACAAGAGTGCGTCCGCGATCATCGACACTGAACTGGCCGCTGTCGTCTGCGCTCGCCGAATCGCCGAATCGCCCGGCGTCGTCGCGAACCTCGGTTGCGTCGCACCGGTCGATGTCCGCGATCAGCTCCGTGTCACCCAACTGCTCGATATCATCCGACTGCGCGATGTCCTCAGGCCGCGCCACACCACCTGGCAGCGTCGTATCGTCCAGCCGCGCCGCGCCCTTCGAGCGCACTGAATTGTCCTGCTGCGCAGTGTGGTCCGGCGCTATCTCAACCTGACCTGCTGCGCCATCCGGCCGCATGGCAGTGTCTCGCACCGCGTCGTCGGCCGACGCCGTCCGTCCCGGCCGCGCCGAATCTTCCTGCGGCGCTGGACCATCGGGCCTCGATTGATCACCCGGCCGAAGGAACTCGCACGATCGCATGGCGGCGGCCAGGCTCACCGGTGCGCGGGAAGGGCTCTTGCTTCTTAGCAGCGATGGGCGGGAACAGAAGAGCTCGTCCTGAGCTCGGGCGTCGGGTGCGGAATCGGCCTGTGCGTCGGCATTGCCGGAGGGATGAGGGTTCGCGGGAGTGGTCATGGCGTCGAGACTGCCCGGCGATACGACCGCGCCTGCCACGCTGACCAGGCGATTCAGCCGCCCTGGGGAATTCTCGATGCCTGTGGACAAATCAGCTTCACAGCCCAGCCGCTACCGCGCGAGTGTCCGCGCGACCTGCTACCGTGCCGCGCCCACTACCCCTTCTCGACCCGCTGCACCGCCGTCGTGAACAGCTCATCCACCGCCGTCATATCCGGCTCGGCATCGGAAAAAGACATATACGTCACAGTGATTCGCACATCCCCGACCTGTCCGGCCAACGTCCGCATCGACTGCGTCAACCCGGCCCCGCCGACATCCGGCGTCACCGTCCGCCGCATCGCCAACGTATCGTCCGCATCGATCGGCGGCGCCGCCTCGAGCTCCGTCGTCACAGTCGTCATCACGGTCCCCTTGCTCACCCGTACCGAGCCACACTGTTTCAGCTGGTTACGCAGCACAGCGAGCGGCTGCTCGGTTCGCGTCAATTCCACCGTGATCGTCGCTCGACTCGCGTCATCGGTACCGACGGCTATCGCCGTTTTGTCCGCCCCGAACTGCTGCGGCGGCGGCACACAATTCTCCGGCTGCACCCGCGCATTCCGCCCCACCCCGGTCAAATCCCGCGCCGCCTGGGCCGCCGCCTCGGCGGGCAACACCACAGCCGGATACCGCCCCGGAAACTGGGCAGGTGGCACCAGCAACGCCGACAACGCCCCACCCACATGCCGCGTGACCACCGTCTGTTCCCCCGCGACCGGATGACCGTCCACGGTCGACGCGCACCCGGCGAGCAGCACGACACACGCCGCGGACACGGCGAAGCCCGCTGCTTTGCCCGCCGAATCCGCCACAGTCACCCACCCCACTGTGCCAAACTCCCCCTGCCCGCCCGCGATGCCACGCCGCCGCACCGGGAATGCGCGGGGCGCCGACACTGTTGCCTCGTCGTATGGGTCGGTGTCCGGCCGTGCGCGGTGGCTGTCACCCACATGGGGGACAATGGACGTTGGTCCCCGTCTCGGACGCTGCTCGTCTCGAATGACTTCGGTGTCGAAAGACCGAGCATCACCCGGGCCGGCGGAACCGCGCAGGAAGGAGCACGCGATGGACCACGAGTCGCGAATGTACGAACTGGAGTTTCCCGCTCCACAGCTGTCGTCCGACGACGGCGCGGGTCCGGTCCTGGTGCACGGACTGGAGGGCTTCACCGATGCCGGGCATGCGGTGCGGCTGGCCACGACGCACCTGCGCGAGAGCCTGGAAAGCGAGCTGGTCGCCTCCTTCGACGTCGACGAGCTGCTGGACTATCGTTCGCGCCGTCCGCTCATGACGTTCAAGACCGATCACTTCTCCGAGTACGCCGAGCCCGAGCTCAACCTCTGGGCCCTGCGCGACACGGCGGGCACTCCGTTTCTGCTGCTCGCGGGCATCGAACCGGACCTGCGCTGGGAGAAGTTCACCACCGCGGTGCGCCTGCTCGCCGAACAGCTCGGCGTGCGCCGCAGCATCGGCCTCAGCGCCATCCCGATGGCGATTCCGCACACCCGCCCGCTGGGCGTGACCGCGCATTCCTCCGACCGCGACCTCATCGCCGAGCACCAGCGCTGGCCCGGCGAGCTCCAGGTGCCCGGCAGTGCCTCGTCGCTGCTGGAATACCGGATGGCTCAACACGGTCAGGAATCGGTCGGCTTCTCGGTGCACGTGCCGCACTACCTGGCACAAACGGCATATCCCGAGGCCGCGCAGACCCTGCTGGAAAACGTCGCCGACAACGCGGGCCTGGATCTCCCGCTCGCCGCGCTCGGCGAGGCGGCGGCCAGGGTCCGCGAACAGGTCAACGAGCACATCGCCGGAAACTCCGAGGTAGAGACGGTCGTGCACGCGCTGGAACGCCAGTACGACAGCTTCGTCAGCGCCCAGGAACGCCAGTCGAGCCTGCTCGTCGGTGACGGCGAACTGCCCAGCGGCGACGAGCTCGGCGCCGAATTCGAACGCTTCCTCGCCGAGCAGGGCGGCTACGAGGGTGAGACCGGTCCCGGGCCGGAAGAGCAGCGGTAACAACCCTGCGGGCGCCAGCCCGTAGGGTGTTCGGAGTGGATCTGACCGAGCTGCTGGAGATACCGGGAACCGACGCCGACGCCCTCTACGAGTCCTTCGGGGCGTGGGCGGCCGAGCAGGGCACCCCGCTGTATCCGGCGCAGGACGAGGCGCTGCTCGAATTGGCGTCCGGATCCAACGTGATCTTGGCGACGCCAACGGGTTCCGGTAAGTCCCTGGTCGCGGTTGGTGCACACCTCATCGCACTCGCCCAGGGCAAACGCACCTACTACACCGCACCGATCAAGGCGCTGGTCAGCGAGAAGTTCTTCGCCCTGTGCGAGGTCTTCGGCGCGGACAAGGTCGGCATGGTCACCGGTGACGCCGCCGTCAACGCGGACGCGCCGATCATCTGCGCCACCGCGGAGATCCTGGCGAACCTCGCCCTGCGCGAGGGCTCGGCCGCCGATGTCGGCCAGGTCGTGATGGACGAATTCCACTTCTACGCCGACCCCGATCGCGGCTGGGCGTGGCAGGTTCCGCTGCTGGAACTGCCGCGCGCGCAGTTCCTGCTGATGTCGGCCACCCTCGGCGAGGTCGACTTCTTCGCCGAGGACATGCAGCGCCGCACCGGGCGTCCGTCGGCCATCGTCGCGGGCACCGAACGCCCGGTCCCGCTGACCTTCTCCTATGCGCGCACCCCCATCACCGAAACCCTCGAAGAACTCGTCACCACGCACCAGGCGCCGGTCTACGTGGTGCATTTCACGCAGGCCGCCGCCCTCGAACGCGCCCAGGCGCTGACCAGCGTGAATTTCGCCACTCGCGCCGAAAAGGACGCCATCGCCACGGCATTGGGCGAATTCCGCTTCGCCTCCGGCTTCGGTAAAACGCTGTCCCGGCTGATCCGGCACGGCATCGGCGTGCATCACGCGGGCATGCTGCCGAAGTACCGCCGCCTGGTCGAACGCCTCGCCCAAGAGGGCCTGCTGAAGGTGGTCTGCGGCACCGACACCCTCGGCGTCGGCATCAACGTGCCCATCCGCACCGTGCTGCTCACCGGCCTGACCAAGTACGACGGCGTGCGCACCCGCAGGCTGAAAGCCCGTGAATTCCACCAGATTTCGGGCCGAGCGGGTCGCGCGGGTTACGACACCATGGGCACCGTCGTCGTCCAAGCTCCCGAGCACGAAGTCGAGAACACCCGCCTGCTCGCCAAGGCGGGCGACGATCCGAAGAAGCAGCGAAAGGTGGTGCGCCGCAAGCCACCCGAGGGTTTCGTGTCGTGGAGCGAGGAAACCTTCGACCGCCTCGTCGCCGCCCAGCCGGAGCCGATGGTGTCGCGCTTCAGCGTGACGAATTCCATGCTGCTCAACGTGATCGCCCGTCCAGGCAACTGTTTCGACGCCATGCGCCACCTGCTCGAGGACAACCACGAGCCGCGCCCGGCCCAGCGCAAACACATCCTGCGCGCCATCCGCCTCTACCGCGCGCTGCGCGACGCCGGCGTGGTCCAGCAGCTCGACGAACCCGACGCGCAGGGCCGCCGCGCCCGCCTCACCGTCGACCTGCAACGCGACTTCGCCCTCGACCAGCCGCTGTCGCCGTTCGCGCTGGCCGCCTTCGAGCTGCTGGACAAAGACGCGCCCGGCTATACCCTCGATGTGGTGTCCCTCATCGAATCGACGCTCGAGGATCCGCGCCAGCTGCTGATGGCTCAGCAGCACAAGGCGCGCGGCGTGGCGATCAACGAGATGAAGGCCGACGGTATCGAGTACGACGAGCGGATGGAGCTGCTCGAAGAGGTCACCTGGCCCAAACCGCTGGCCGAGCTCATCGAGCCCGCCTTCGAGACCTACCGCGCCGGGCACCCGTGGGTGTCGGAATTCGCGCCGTCACCCAAGTCGGTGGTGCGCGACATGATCGACCGGTCGATGACCTTCGCCGAGCTGATCTCGTTCTACGAGCTGGCCCGCTCCGAGGGCGTGGTGCTGCGCTATCTCGCCGACGCCTACCGCGCGCTGCGCCGCACCGTGCCCGACGCCGCACGCACCGAGGAACTCGACGACATCACCGAGTGGCTCGGCGAACTGGTCCGCCAGGTCGACTCCAGCCTGCTCGACGAATGGGAGCAGCTCACCAACCCCGGCGCGGAGATCGACACCGACCAGCTCGCGTTCGGCGCCGAGACGGTGCGCCCCATTTCCGCCAACGAGCGCGCGTTCCGGGTGATGATCCGCAACACCATGTTCCGCCGGGTCGAGCTGGCCTCGCTGCGGCGCTGGGACCTGTTGGCCGACATGGGCACCGGGCCGGACTGGGAGACCGACCTGGCCCCGTATTTCGAGGAATACGAGCGCATCGGCATCGGCCAGGACGCGCGCGGACCGCAACTGTTCCAGATCGAACGAAGACCCGGTTTCTGGCAGGTGCGTCAGGTCCTCGACGACCCGGCGGGCGACCATGGCTGGTCGATCGTCGGTGTGGTGGACCTGGCCGAGTCCGATGCCGCGGGTGAGGTCGTCTTCGACGAAATCACGGTCTCCGCAGGCTGAGGCACACCGCCCGCCCCCACCCGAATTACTACAGAATCCATACAGGTCAGCGGCTATCTCGCGCCCGTTTACGGGTGGTTCGCTGAGGTGCCACCGGCACGAGGTTTGACGGATTCGTTTATGGGTAGGGGCCGCTGATACTCTCTCCGCTGCTGCCAAGCGAAAGATCAACTATGCCCGAATCACCGTTTCTTGTCATCTATCCCGAGCGAGTGCGTGCGAACTTCCACGCGCTCCATGTCGCCATGCCCGCGGCAAGGATTCGCTTCGCGGTCAAGGCAAGTCCGGTGCCGGAGATCATCCGAGCGCTCGACGAGGAAGGCGCCGAGTTCGATGTCGCCAGCCTCGGCGAGATCGAGCTGTGCCTCGCGCTCGGTGTCGAACCCGACACGCTCTGCTACGGCAACCCGATCAAGAAGGCCGCCGACATCGCCCGCGCCTACGCGCTCGGCGTGCGCCGGTTCGCCTTCGACACCGAGGACGATCTGCTGCGCATCGTGGAGCACGCACCGGGCTCGGAGGTCGAATGCCGCTTCCTCGCTTCGGCTCCCGAGTCCCGCACGCCGTTCGGCACCAAGTTCGGCTGCACGCCGGGTGAGGCGTTCCGGCTGCTGGTGCGGGCGCGGGATCTGGGGTTGATCGTCGGCGGGCCGTACTTCCACGTCGGGTCCCAGCAGCTCGATCCGGACGCCTGGCGGATCGGCATCGAGCAGGCGGGACGCATCGTGGAAGCGCTGGCCGACAAGGATATTCACGTCAGATCGGTGAATATCGGTGGCGGACTGCCGATCGCGTACGCCGATCCCGCGCCCGCCCTCGCCGAGATCGCGGCGGTGGTCAACGCCGCCGCGGCCGAATTCCTGCCCGAGACCGCCGGATTGGTGGTCGAACCCGGCCGCGCGCTGGTCGGTTCCGCGGGCATCATCCACGCCGAAGTTGTCGGCGTGCGCATCGCGCCGGACGCCCGGCGCTGGGTGTATCTCGACATCGGCCGCTACAACGGAATGGCCGAGACCGAGAACGAGTACATCGCCTATCGATTCGTCACGGATCGGGACGGTGACCCTGTCGACGAGGCAGTGGTGGCCGGTCCGACCTGCGACGGAGACGATGTACTGTATCAACGCACGCGTGTCCTCCTACCGACCACGTTGCGAGCCGGTGATCGCGTCCAGATCCTCGACACCGGCGCCTATACCGCGAGCTATTCGTCGGTGTCCTTCAATGGTTTTCCGCCCTTGACCGTTCATGTCTCGGGCGCTGAGCGAGAGTGAGTTTGCCCATGACGGCGGATTTCACCGGCTGGCACGTGCTGGCCGAGTTCGGTGGTGTCGACGCGACCCTTTGCGACGACCTCGAACGACTCGAATCGGCGTTGCGTGAGTCTTTGATCGCGGCGGGCGTCACCATCTGCGATGTCGTACACAAGAAGTTCGATCCGCAGGGGGTGACTGTCCTCGCGCTGTTGTCGGAGTCTCACGCCTCGATTCACACCTATCCGGAGTCCGGCGACATCTTTGTCGACGTTTTCACCTGCGGCAGTATCGGCGCCGGTGCGTCGAAAGCTGTCGAACTCCTACGAGATAGATTGTCTCCCAAGGATGTTCGAATGCAGGTCATCCGCCGCGGGCATGGTTCGCAGCGGATCGAGGAACCGGTGGGCGCGGGCCTGACCCGCATCTGGGACCTGCACGAGGTCATCGTGGACACCAATACGCCGTTCCAGCACATGGTGATCGCGCGCACCGAGCAGGGCATCAGCCTGTTCTCCGACGACGATCGCCAGTCCACGGAGTTCTCCCAGGTGACCTACCACGAGGCGATGATGGTCCCCGCCTTCGCGCTGGCCGAGCAGCTGGACAAGGTGCTCATCATCGGTTCCGGTGAGGGCGTGGCCAGTCAGATGTCGGTCGCCGCCGGTGCCACGCTGGTGGACCACGTCGACATCGATCAGCTCGAGGTCGAGCTGTGCGCCGAGCACCTGCCCTACGGCTACACCAGCGACGAGCTGGCCGCCGCGGTTCGCGGCGAGGGCCCGGTCAAGGTGCACTACGCCGACGGCTGGGACTTCCTCGCCAAGGCCGCCGAGGCGGGCACCCGCTACGACGTCATCGTGATCGACCTGCCCGACGAGCGAGTCGAAGACGCGCAGCACAACCGCCTCTACGAGTCGGAGTTCCTGTCCCGATGTCGGGCCCTGCTCGCTCCCGGTGGCGTGCTGAGCGCCCAGGCCGGCTGCGCGACCATGTGGCGCAACGAGACGTTGAAGCGTTCCTGGAACCGCTTCCACGAACAGTTCGGCACCGTGGTGCAGTACGGCAGCGACGAACACGAATGGACGTTCCTGTTCGGCATGAACGAGCGCATCGACGACCCGGTACCGGCCATGACCAACCGCCTGGCCACCCTCCCCTACCGCCCCGAAACCGTCGACGCCCGAGCCCTCGTGCGCGGCGCAATCGAACCGTACGCCCTGCGCGTATAAAACACCCCGAAACCACCGGCTCCCAAGTGTTTCCACTTGGGAGCCGGTGCCGTTTCGACTTGCCCCACGTTGCATGCACCTGACGAAGGCTGCACAACCTACATCAAGAGAACACTTCCTACGTCAAGTCGCCGGTGTTGCACCGAGTGGGGAGGTTCTGGGCGCGTGAGTGTTTGGCTAGGAGCGGTTTCGGTAGTCCTCGGCGTTCAGGCCGCCTACGCCCCAGTTGGTGAGTTCGACCTCGTCGATTACTACGAAGGTGGTTGCCGGGTCCTTGTCGAGGACGTCTTGGAGTAGGTCGGTGACGCCTTTGATCAGCCGTGACTTCTGGTCACTGGTGACGCCTTCGTTGGTGACCTTGATGTTGACGTAGGGCATCAGGCGGGCCGGCCTGCGATGAATCCGCCGTCGACGGGGAGGATGTGGCCCGTGGTGAATTCGGCGTCGGCGAGATAGAGGACTGCGGCGGTGGTTTCGGAGACCTCACCGATCCGGTTCAGCAAAGCCAGTTGGCCGGAAGCGGTTTCGTCACCGTCCCCGAACAGCGGGGTGCGAATGATGCCGGGCGCTACCGCGTTGACCCGGATTCCGTCGGCCGCGAGTTCCGCAGCGAGGCTCGTGGTCAGCGCGTGCACGCCACCCTTGCTGACCAGCGCGGCGGAGGCGGGTAGCCCGGCCAGTGCGTGGTTGATGAGCACCGTGCCGATATTCACGATGCTGCCGCCGGCTCCCTGCTGCTTCAGCTGTCGCACCACGGCTTGCGTGGTGAAGTACGTGCCCTTCAGGTTGCCGTTCAAGTAGGTGTCGAGGTCCTCCTCGGTGACGTCCACGAACGGCTTGGCACCGAAGATGCCGGCGTTGTTCACCAGCACATCGACCCCGCCGAACCGCTCCACTGCCGCCCGCACCAGCTCGGAACCCGTTGCGGGAGAGCCGATATCGCCCGCGAAGGTGGCGACTCGCTCCGGCGCACCCAACTCCGCGGCCACGTCGGCCAGCTTGCCCGAATCGCGGCCGTTCAGCACCACGTTGTCCCCGCGCGCCACAAACGCCCGGGCAATATCGCGCCCGATCCCACTGGAGGATCCGGTCACGATCACCGTCTTTGTCATCTGCTCTCCTCATCTTGATACGACCGGTCGTCTTGGAATAGGCATCCATGACGCCCCTTAAAGAAAGCCCCAGTTCAGGGCAGGAAGTAGTCCCCCAGCAAACGGTCCAAACACTTGTTCAGCGGCGCCAACGTCCGATCGATCTTCATCCGGATCACCGCCCCCTCCCACGATTCGAGCAACAGATCCGCCAAATCGATCGCATCGATATCCCCGCGAATCATCCCCAGCCCCTGCGCTTCCCGCAGCTGCTCGGCCACCCGATCACGCCACATCCCCCACGCACTCGACAACGACTCCCGAAGCAGCTCACTACCTTCCAGCTCCCCACCCAGATTCGCGATCAAGCACCCACCGGTGAACTCCGCCCCGACGAACTCCTCCATCAGCCGCCCAAAAAACGCCCGCAACCCACTGACCGGATCCGCCGCACCCCCGAACGCCTCACTCAAATTCCGCTGCACACAGAGCGAATGATGCTCGATCACCGCCCGCCCAAAACTCTCTTTGCTATCGAAGTAGTTATAGAACGACCCCTTGGGCACCCCCACCTTGTCCAAGACCTGCTTGATCCCGGTCCCGTGATACCCATTAGCCAAAAACCCAGCAGCCCCCTCCTCCACCAAGAGCTGCTGAGTGTCCCCACTCCGTCGCGGTCGCGCCATACCGCGAATATACGACCGGTCGTCTACAAACGCCAATCGCCCCCTCCGGCCGCCCACCGGACCTGGAGGGACTGTGCGGCAGAGGGGGCAAGCGAGCGAGCTGTTGGCCGAGCAGGTTCGGCGGGAGTTGTGGGAGCCGAGGGCGGCGATGCAACCCCGCTGCTACAGTCCCCGCCGCCATTCGGCGGAGTGGGTGATGAAGTATGGGAGGTGGTTGGTGGCGAAGCGGGTGGGGTGCCAATCGTCTTGTGTCGCAGCGGAAGTCCATACGTAGGTGCAGGCCGGATCTGTTGAGTCGGTCAGGCGGATCGGGCGTAGGTCGTATTCGTCGTCCTCGAAAGCGTCGAGGATCTGCCACTCCGCTGCGGTGAGACCGTTGAGGATGACGCCGTGGGCCAGGGCGTTCGGTTCGGGGACGAGGCCGGGGTAGACGCGGCCGGGCAGGGCCGCTACCCGCCAGCCGGGGGCGGTGGCGGTTGCTCGCTGTGGAACGCGGCCGATCAGGACCTCCAGCACCTCCGGGAACTGGAGCGTCCCGTAGGCGAACAACGAATAGTCCTGTGCAGCAACCGCATTCCATCTCCTGATGCCCGGCAGCTGGTCCATCTGCTTATCCTCTCGCATCCTCGATCAGCGCGCTGCGCAAGTGAATGCTGATGAAATTGCCTGGCATCGAACACTTTCCAGCCTTACTCCGGCCGCTTGGTGCGAATGATCGCGGCGAGGTACTCGTAGTCCTCCGCGCGGGCGGTCGACGTGCGGTAGGCGAGGCCGATGGTGCGCCCCGGTGCGGGCGTGGCGAAGTGTGCGGTATCGAGTGTGCCACGGGCGGTTTCGGCGGCGACGGCCATTTCTGGGATCAGGGTGACGCCGAGACCGCCTGCGACACACTGCACTACGGTCGCCAACGAGGCGGCACGGGTGTCGCCGACCGCGGCCGGATGAACCTCGGCCGAGCGGCACAGGTCCAGGGTTTGGTCGCGCAGGCAGTGGCCTTCGTCGAGCAGCAGCAGCGGCAGCGAGTCGAGGACGGACGGGGCGAGGTCGGTGCGGCCGGCCAGCTCGTGACCGCGCGGTGTCACCAACACGAATTCCTCGGTGTACAGCGGGATCTCGACGAGGCCGGGGAGATCGGCCGGCAACGCGAGCAGCGCGACGTCGAGCACGCCGGTGCGCAGCCCGTCCAGCAGCCGGGCGGTCTGATCCTCGATCACCTGCGGGTGAAGCGCGGGTAACTTCTTCTGCAACTCGGGAAGAAGACCCGGCAGCACATACGGAGCAACCGTCGGGATGATACCCATCCGCAACGTGCCCCCGAGGCCGTCACCGGTCGCCGACGCCACGAAACGATCCGCCGCCTCCAGCGTCGCCATCGCCTTCGGCAGCAACCGCATGCCCGCCGCGGTGACGAGCACCCGCCGCGTGCTTCGCTCGATCAGTTGCAGTCCGAGCCCATGTTCAAGTGCCGCGAGCGCCTGCGATAGCGTGGGTTGGCTCACACTGAGCCGCGCTGCGGCAGTGCCGAAGTGGCGGTATTCCGCGACCGCTACGAACGCACGCAGCTGTGACAGGGTCGGCTGATAAGTCTGATCGGTCACGGCTATCAGTGTAGTGCGACTGATCACCTTTACCTTTCACCAGCCCTTCGGCAAGATCGCAAGGGAGCTTTTCTGCTTTTCTGCACAGTGCTAGCAAACCCACCCAGAACGAGGAGATTAGGCATGGCCTTGCTGACCATCGGCGACCAATTCCCGGCATACAACCTCACCGCTGTCATCGGTGGTGATCTGTCCAAGGTCGACGCTCAGCAGCCTGACGATTACTTCACCCAGATCACCAGCGACGATCACGCGGGCAAGTGGCGGATCGTCTTCTTCTGGCCGAAGGACTTCACCTTCGTGTGCCCGACGGAGATCGCCGCGTTCGGCAAGCTCAACGAGGAATTCGCGGACCGCGACGCGCAGGTGCTCGGCGCCTCGGTCGACAACGAGTTCGTGCACTTCCAGTGGCGGGCCCAGCACGAAGACCTGAAGACCCTGCCGTTCCCGATCCTGTCCGACCTCAAGCGCGAATTGGCCGCCGCCACCGGCGTTCTCAACGCCGACGGCGTCGCCGACCGCGCGACCTTCATCGTCGACCCGAACAACGAGGTGCAGTTCGTCTCGGTCACCGCGGGTTCGGTCGGCCGCAACGTCGACGAGGTGCTGCGCGTGCTCGACGCACTGCAGTCCGACGAGCTGTGCGCCTGCAACTGGAAGAAGGGCGACCCGACCATCAACGCGGGCGAACTGCTCGCCGCGAGCGTCTGACCTCAGAAGTACTGCGCCACTAGATGATCGACCCTGAATTCACTGCTCCCCGCGCCAGCGGGGATGACCCGAGGATAGAGACATATGAGTGTTGAGAACCTGAAGAACTCCCTCCCCGAGTACGCCAAGGACCTCAAGCTCAATCTGTCATCGCTCGCGCGCACCACGGTGCTGAACGAACAGCAGCTGTGGGGCACCCTGCTTGCGTCGGCGGCCGCGACCCGGTCGGCGACCACGCTGCGCGAGATCGCCGAGGAGGCCGCGGATGTGCTGTCCGAGCAGGCGTACAACGCCGCGCTCGGCGCCGCCTCGATCATGGGCATGAACAATGTGTTCTACCGGGGCAAGGCCTTCCTCGACGGACGCTACGACGACCTGCGGGCCGGTCTGCGCATGCAGATCATCGGCACCCCCGGGGTCGACAAGGCCGATTTCGAGCTGTGGTCGTTCGCGGTGTCCTCGATCAACGGCTGCGGGCATTGCCTGGAGGCGCACGAGCACACGCTGCGCGAAGCGGGCGTATCCCGTGAGGTGATCTTCGAGTCGCTGCGCGCGGCCGCGATCGTCGCCGGTGTCGGCCAGGCTGTGGAGTCGACCGAAACGCTTGCCGCCGCCAAGGTCTGAGCAATCGAACCGAGGCCGTCGACGGATCCGCTCAGCGGACCGTCGGCGGCCTTTGTCGTACCCGTCCGACCAGCGACAATGACTCGACCAATGCTCGGTGTGGGCTACGCGACAGTTCGGTGTCGGCACCGGATAGTAGGCTCGGCAACCATGGGCACACAGCTTGACGTGGTGCGAGTTTTCACCGATTCCGCAGGCCGATTCGGCAACGAACTGGGCATCGCCCGGGCCGCAGATGTGGCCGAAGCCGACCGACAGGCGCTCGCGGCGAAAGCCGGATACAGCGAGACCGTCGTGGTCGAGGACCCGGTCAACGAGATCGCACGCGTGCGGATCTACACCCCCGCCGTCGAACTCCCGTTCGCCGGCCATCCGTCGGTAGGCACCGCCTGGTGGTTCGCCGAACAGGGCAAGCTCGTGCGACAACTGACCGTTCCGGCCGGACCGGTCGCCGTCGAGCTGTCCGAGGGCCTCACCTGGATCACCGCCCGCGGCGAATGGGCCCCCGACTTCACCTTCCACCAGCTCGCCGAGCTCGACGAACTGACCGACCTGCGCCCCGACGACTTCACCGGCGGGCCCCACTACTTCTGGGCCTGGACCGACGAAACCCGCGGCGTCCTCCGCTCCCGAATGTTCGCCCCCACCTTGGGAATCGCCGAAGACGAGGCAACGGGCGCCGCAGCCGTCGCCATCACCGCGCTGCTCCGCCGCGGCTTGGTGATCACCCAGGGCAAAGGCTCCCAACTCTTCACCGCCTGGGACTCCGACGGCTGGGTCCGCCTCGGCGGCCGCGTAGTCGCCGACCAATCAGTGGAGATCTGAGCGCACCGCAAGCACCCGATCGGCCGCCGAGGCCAGCTGGATCCGTTGCAGCACAATGAATTACTCGCTGCCATGTCGAGCCGAATGCGATGCCGCATTGCCGTAACGCTGTTATCACTCAGGTCGAGAGGCAGCTCGTGACCGCCCCGAGTCGGTGGCTGGACTGCACCTTGGCGGACACATAGCTGCGCACCGGCCACTGAACCGGACCACCCGGCGACCGCGCTGCCGCACCCGCCCGCGAACGCGACGACACCCAACCACCGGGTGCTGCGCACGTTCTGTCATACCGCGCACGAAATCGCCAACTGATTCGTACGCGGCACGCAACCCTGTGCGCGACAGACTAAACCGTGCGCGGCAGACTGACGGACGCATAGCTGCGCACGGGACAAATCCCGCCACCGCGCCGCCGCGCGCCACGAAGTCCAACCAGTCATGCGCTGCGCACGTTCTGTCATACCGCGCACGAAATCGCCTGCTATTCCATACGCAGGAGGCCAATCCACGCGCTGCGGACAAATCTATGCGCGGCAGGCCAGTCCGTGTGCGGCCGAAGGCGGCGACTCTAGCCAGGAGCGGGTGCACGGTGCACGGTGCACGGTGCACGGTGCATTTCACCGCCTAATCGGTTGTCGCACAAGGTGGTACAGCGAACAAACATCGAACACAGAGCAATTGGGCTCAGGGCAACGGCACCCCAGCGATCGGGGGCGTCGTCGGGGCCTGAGATCCGCCAGGTGGTTCGACAGTAACCGCCAATGTCTCGCCGGAGTCGAAGGCGGTCACGAAAGGTTTTGTCGCCGAGGGCAACTCGTCGAGCACTCCCGCGGACCGCGGCTTCGGCTCCGCACCGGGTGGCAACAACCACACCTGATATACCCGCCCGGACGGCGGCTTGGCCACTCCATCGAACGCGAGTACCGCAAGACGTTGCTGCGGTGAGACTTCCACCACGACGGTGCCGCCGCCGGTGACCGGTTTGGTCAGCGTGCGTGCGTCCGGTTGCCGATGTACCTGCTCGGCGCCGGGCACTCCGGGTGGCGCGTCGCCGATCCGGTCGGCGATCACGCTGCCGCCGATGACCAGGCAGGC
The DNA here is from genome assembly GCF_040645995.1 of Nocardia sp. NPDC046473. Taxonomy (NCBI): domain Bacteria; kingdom Bacillati; phylum Actinomycetota; class Actinomycetes; order Mycobacteriales; family Nocardiaceae; genus Nocardia; species Nocardia sp. NPDC046473. Next base: position 905,200 of record NZ_JBEYZJ010000001.1, on the reverse strand, counting down.
CGCCGCGGCCACCGGCACCACCCAGCGCATCCGCCGCTGCCACGCGGACGGAAGTTCGGCGCGCCCGTCGTCGGGCAGTGCCGCCAGAATCCGTGCCTCCAGCTCCGGCGGCGGCGCCTGGGCATCGAGGGCGGCGACCCGCGCCATCACCTCGTGCATCCGCTGCACGGTATCCGAGAAGGCCTGCCGCACAGCGGGATCGGCCTTCGCCAGCCGTTCCTCGATATGGCGGCGCTCGATATCGCCGACGGCGTCCAACGCGCACGGATACGCCAGGTCGAGCAGTTCCGCGTCGGACCGCGGGGGATTGTCAGCCATCGGCGCCTGCTACGGACAAGCATTTCTCCAGTCTCTTCAGACCATCACGGATGCGGGTCTTCACGGTGGGCAACGGCACCGATAGATGGTCTGCGACTTCACGATACGTGCGCCCGGTGTAGTAGGCGAGGTCGATCGCCTCACGCTGGGTCGCACTGAGCGCGTCCAGGCACCCGAAAACCTCCCGCTCCTCCATCCGCTGGGTCACCGATTCGGCGACGACGTCGTGATCGCGGCACCCGTGCGAGTGGGCGTAGGTGAGGTCGCGGACCGCGGCGGCCGCTTCCGCGCGCACCCGGTCGACCGCGCGACGATGCGCGAGCATCATGAGCCAGCCGACCGGGCTCGACAGCGCGGCGTCATAGTGATCGGCGGTCGACCACACCTGGAGGTACACCTCTTGCGTGACTTCCTCCGCGGTGGCGTGGCTGCGCAGGATGCGCACGGCGAGCCCGAAGACCCGCGAGCTGGTGAGCCGGTAGAACTCGGTGAACGCGGCACGGTCCCCCGTTCCGGTCGCCGCGAGCAAGATGGCGAGTCGCCGACGGGCCAGCGCGTATCGATGTCGATCGAGCTCACTGGGCAGCGGGCACAGGCGTAATGGATCGTCGGCACCCGGCACCGGATCGCCGGACCGATGGGCTGAAGCGAAACCGTGCTCCGTCATGGCCGAATCCCTGCCTGCATAGACAGGGGTTCGGTATGAGCTGGCGCGCGGATTGGTCTGCCATGCCGGTCAATTCGAAACTGCCGCAATCAACATGTAGGCGGTGCCGAGATCCATGACCACGTGCGGCACCAGCGCCGACCGCTTGCTCGGTCCGGTCAACGCCGCGACACACCCACCGGAGCGCAAGAGAATGCCGAGGTAGCCCGGCGTGTTGGCGATCGGACGGCCGACGCCGAGGGCAACGAGCAACGCGTCCGCCGCGAACACCGCGGCGAGCCCGAGCGCCGGAATCACGGCGGGTCCGCCGGTGTGACCCGACATCGCGTGCCCGGACAGGGCGTACAGCATGGCGGCGGCGGTTACTGTGTGGTAACCCAACGGCACCAGCCGCTCCACCGGCGTCCGGTCAGGCGCGCTGTGCCACTCCGAGATTCGACTCGCCAGTAACGCGGCGAAGACCACGATCATCGCGGTGAGCACACCGCGCACGGCCGACGGGTTCGCGCCGGACGGAAACACCAGCATCGCGAGCATCACCAGGCACATGATCAGGTGCGCGGCGTCGGACTCGTGATACCCGGCGGTGACCGAGCCGTCCGCAACCGAACCCCCTTGCCGCCACCCATGATCCGATCCCGCGACCAGCCGAGCGGGCGCGGCCAATCGCCCGAGCACGATCGCCCCGGCGATCAGAAACGCCGCAACCACCGACCACCGCAATGCGGCGTACTCCTGCACGAACTGCGCCACATCCCACCACCTCTCGTCGCGGCGACCGTGGACCTGCCCGTTCTATGCTCGCACCCGGTAACGGCAGGGGTGCCCTTTTCGCCGGGCCGGCAATCTCAGTGCGGCACCGTTTGCCGGTACCGGTCGACGGCCGAGCGCGCGAATCGGCCCGGCGACACACCCCGCCACTGCTTGAACGCGTTCGAAAAGCTCGGCGCGCCCGAGTATCCCATCCGATAGGCGACGTCCTCGACGGTCAGGCCGGTCGAGAGCAGTTCCTCCGCGAGCGTGCCGAAGGACTCGGCGCAGAGCTGACGGTAGGACGTGCCTTCCTCGGCCAACCGCCGCCGCATGGTGCGCAGACTCATGTGCAACCCGGCCGCGACGTCTTCCTGGGCGAGCCTGCCGTTCATCTGATGCATCAGCATCGACCGCACCGAACCGGCCACGCCCTGTCGCAGGCCGCGACGCTGCAGCAGATCGTCGCACTGCTCCTCGAACAGCTGGGCGGTGAGCGGGCTGGCCTGCGGCATCGGCTCATCGATGCCGGTGGCATCGAAGACCGCGGTCTGCAACTCCGCGGAGTCGGTGCTCGGGATCTCGAATTGGTCGAAGATCGGCGCCAGCCGCGGCCGCAGTCCACCCGCGACCTCGACGCGCAGCACCGGCGGCGGCACGCCGAACACCAGAAACCAGTTCGTCAGCAGCGCGGACACATCGCGTTCGGCCAGAAAACCGCGCAGGTCATCGGGCAGCTCGCGGTCGTCGCCGTAGAGCCAGATCTCCTCGCCCCGGTAGACGTGCCAGGCCCGGGAGAACGAGGTCATCAGGCTGAAGTACCGCATGGCGACATCGATGGCCTGTCGCATCGTCGGGCTGCTGAGCACCGCGAGGGCGAACACGCCGAGGGTGGTGATGTGGGTGCGGGTGCCCGCTTCCAGGCCGAGGCCCGGCTTGTCGTCGAGCAGCGTGACGATGTTGCGGACGATACCGAGTTCCTGCGCGGCCGTGATCTCCGCGCCGGGCGTCTTCAGCACCCGAGGATCCAGATCCGTGCCACGCAGGCACTGATTCTGGGTGAGACCGTGATCTTCTCCGAGCTCGACGAGGATCACCGCGTGTGTCACCGACCGCCGCCACTCCCATGAGGCCACGCATCCATCGTTGCTTGCTATGGCCGATATGCGCAAGGTTTTTGGCCGGAGATCGTATGTTCCGCTCTCCCAAGGGGGTTCGGACCGGAAACCAAACCGTCCGACCGGTTCGACGTGGCCGCTCTCCGCAACCTTCTCGGCCGAAGTCAGCATGGACACCTGCCCCTGGCCGGATTGCGCAAAGTGCTGACCCGATATCGCATGGAGCGCCCGCCAGCGACTCTCTAGCGTTTGAAGGAGACTAAGGCAGGCGAAAACATATGTCTCGGAAGACACTCGCTGGCAAACGGGTCGCGATCACCGGGGGTGCGCACGGCATCGGCCGCGAGACCGCGTTGGCGTTCCTGGCGGAGGGCGCCGATATCGTCATCGGCGACGTGGATGTGGGGGCGGTGCGCGCGGTCGCCGATCAACTCGCCCGATCGCACGGCGGCACGGTGATCGGGCTGGCGCTCGACGTCACCGACAGTGCCCGTTTCGGGCGCTTCCTCACCTTCGCCGAACGCAAACTCGGTGGCTTGGATGTCGTGGTGAATGCCGCCGACATGATGCCGTCCGGCCCGTTCCTGGCGGAATCGGAGGCCGAGTCGGACCTGCAGATCGATATCAACCTGCGTGCGGTGATCATCGGAACTCGGCTGGCCGCAGAACGATTCGTCAGTCAGGGGCACGGACAGATCGTGAACATCGGGACCGCGGCCGGGGTGCCCGCGGCGCTGGGTGTTGCCGTGTACTGCGCGACCAAGCACGGCGTGGTCGGCCTCGGCGCGGCGCTCGATCTGGAACTCGCGGACAAAGGCGTGACCGTCAGCACCGTATCCTCGGGGTCGCTCGAGGATACGGAGGCCGTGGCCGACTCCGTAGTCGAATGCGTAGTGCACCGGCGAGGCGGCCTGATCAGCGTGCCGCCGACCAGCGCCCTACGTGCCGCGCTGCGCCCACAGGGCGGAATCCTGCGCCGTATGTTCGCGCGCAACGGACAAACCCATTGAGCCCGAGCAGAACTCACACAGCACGCATTCGAACATCTTGATCGCGCATCATGGACGCGGCTTGAACAGAGCTCGCGCAGTGCGACTTTGAGCACTCGATCATGCACAACAGGCACGGCGCGGCACGCGTTCGAGCACCTCATTCACACGCGACAGGCGCAGCGCAACACACGTTCGAGCACCTCGCTCACACGCGACAGGCACAGCGCAACACACGCTCGAACTACCTCGCTCACACGCGACAGGCAGCAGGCAGCAGGCAGCAGGCAGCAGGCAGCAGGCAGCAGCATTGACCCCTTCAGAGCTCGCGCAGTACGCGTTTGAGCACTTTCCCCGTCGGATTGCGCGGCAGCTCATCGATGAACAGGACATCGCGCGGCACCTTGAAACGCGCCAGATGCGCCTTCACGTGCTCACGCACCTCATCCTCGCCGAGCGAATGCCCTTCCCGCACAACGATCACCGCGCGCAACCGCTGCCCGTATCGATCATCGTCCACACCGAATGCGCTCACCTCCGCGACCGCCGGGTGCGCGGAAAGCAGCTCTTCGACCTCGCTGGGGAAGACGTTCTCGCCGCCGGAGACGATCATGTCGTCGTCTCGCCCGTCGATGAAAAGTCTTCCCGCACCGTCGAAGTGGCCGACATCACCGGTCGACATCAGGTTGCCGACACGGACTTTGTCGCCGCCGCCGGTGTAGCCCTCGAACTGGAAATTGTTGCCGACGAAGATGCGACCGGTCTGCCCCGCGGGCAGTTCCGTACCGTGCTCGTCGAGGATCTTCACAATCGCGCTCGATACCGGGCCGCCCACGCATCCCGGCTCGACCGCCAGGTCAGCGGGGGTGGCAATGGTCGCGTAGGCCACCTCGGTGGAGCCGTACAGGTTGTAGACGACCGGACCGAACGCCTCGGTCACCTTGGTACATAGATCGGCGCCCAACTGCGAGCCCGCGACGAAGATGATCCGCAGCGCGGAAAAGTCGTGTCCCGCACGAGCGTCCGGGCCGAGGTCGACCAACCGCTGCAGCATCACCGGCACCACCACCAGTGCGGTGGCGCGATGGCGGTGCAGGCTGTCCAGCACGATCCGCGGATCGAAGCGACGACGGATCACCAGCGTCGAGCCGAAGCCGAGCGCGATGAACATGTGCGCGAAGCCGAGCGTATGGAACATCGGCGCCGGGCATTCGGTGATCTCGCGGGCCCGGAACGGCACCTTGTCGAGAATCGCGCCGAGCGGAGCCAGCGAGGTCGGCTCGCTGCGCGGTGCTCCCTTCGGCGTGCCGGTCGTCCCGCTCGTCAGCAGAATGACCTTCGCGGTGGTGGCGGCGCGCCGCGGGGTCGAACGAGCCGCGCCCGCAATCAGATTCTCCAGCGTGTCGACGCCCGGCTGCTCGGCCCAGGCACGATAGCGGCCGCGCGGCGGAGTGAGATCGCCGAGCACCTCCATGTACTCCTCGTCGAACACCAGCAGGTCGGCGCCCTCCCGGGCGACCACCTCGCGCAGCTGCGGGCCCGCGAAATCGGTATTCAGCAACACGATTCGGGCACCGCATTTGGCCGCGGCGAACACCGCGTAGTGGAAGCCACGATGGTTTCGGGCGAGGATCGCCACGACCTCGCCGTCGCGCAGGCCACGAGCCCGCCAGGCATTGGCCAGCGCGCTGGTGCGGTCGTCGAGTTCACGGAAGGTGATCGAGCCCAGTTCATCGATGACCGCCGTGCGGTCCCGATAACGCTGGGCGGCGACCGACGGGACCGCGCCGAGCAGGCCGAACCGGTACACCGCCGCACCCATCTTGGCCAGCCGGTCCGGCCGTTCCGGCGTCACCAGTCCGGCGCGCACGGCCAGTGTGGCGTAATAGGCTTCATCGGCGGCGCGGCGAGCAGCGCCCGCGGCCAGCGTTGCGACCTTGGCGAGCTTCATGATTCAGACCCCCTGGCCGGACAACGACGTCCGCCGAGCAAGTGCGGGCAAGTGCCCTCTCAGTAAAGCCGGTAGATCGGGGTCCGTCGAGTGATCATGACTCCACGCTTCGGTGCATTATGGACAAATGTCTAGCAACACCGACCAGTCTGCTACCGCAGGCGCCACCGGCTCGAGGCTCGAACTGCGCATCGCCGTCGACGATCTCTCCGGACCGGAGATCGCCGCCCTGCTCACCGAACACCTAACCGAGTTGGGCGCGCAATCCCCCGCCGAGAGCATGCACGCCCTCGACCTCGACGCGCTGCGCCGTCCGGAGATCACCTTGTGGAGCGGTTGGGACAGCGACACTCTGGCCGGCTGCGCCGCGCTCAAACGGCTCGACGCCGAGCACGCCGAGATCAAGTCCATGCGCACCGCCGCGACGCACAAACGCCGCGGCATCGCGTCAACTCTGTTGCGCCACTTGCTGGCTGAGGCGACTGCCCGCGGATACCGGCGGCTGAGCCTGGAGACGGGCACCCAGGACTACTTCGTTCCGGCCCAAAAACTCTACGCCGCACACGGTTTCGAGTTCTGCGAACCCTTCGGCGACTACAAACTCGACCCGTACAGCCACTACATGACCCGCACACTCTGAGCCCGCACAGTCGGCGGCCGCCCAACGCGACCGTGCGGGAGATCGAGAGCATGCCGCAGATCAGCGGGCGTGCGGCAGATCAGCCGAGGGCGCGGGTGAAGCCGTCGACCATCTCGTCGACCTGCTCGTCGGTCATCACGAACGACGGCGAAATCTGCATGGCACCCTGGCCCGCAGCACGGCTCGAAACACCATGGGCACGCAGGGTTTTCACCATCGGCAGGCCCTCGGCGGGATCGACGAGCTGCACCGCGGCGACGGCGCCCAGTCCGCTGCGCACTTCGGCGACGCGCGGGTGTTCGGCCAGCGGGGCGAGCTTCGCGTGCAACGTGGCTTCCAGCCGGGCCGACTCGTCGAGGAGGTTCTCCCGCTCGACGATGTCCAGGTTGGCCAGCGCAGCCGCGGCCGCCCCGGCGTGCCCGCCGTAGGTGTAGCCGTGCCGCCACCAGACACCGCCCGCGAAAAACGGTTCCGCGATGTGCGGCGCGATGAAGACCGCACCCATCGGGACGTACCCGGAGGTGAGGCCCTTGGCGGTGGTCATCAGGTCCGGCTGCAGATCGAATCGCGACGAGGCGAACCAGGATCCGCCGATCCGGCCGAAGCCGGTGACGACCTCGTCGACGACGAAGAGGATGTCGTGCTCGCGGCAGATGCGACGCACCTCGGCGAGGTAGCCGTCCGGCGGCAGGTAGATGCCGCCCGCGCCGATGATCGGCTCACAGAAGAACGCGGCGATGCGATCGGCGCCGACCTCCTCGATCAAGGCGAGCAGCGACTTGGCGTTGTCCCACTCGATGGTCCGCGCGTCGGCCATGAACTCGCCGTAGCCCTCGCGGTTGACCGGGATGCCCGCGAGCGCGGTGCCCGCGACGTGCATGCCGTGGTAGGCCTTCTGCCGCCCGACCACGATGGTCTTGTCCGGCTTGCCGAGCTCGTGCCAGTAGCGGCGGGCGAGCTTGGCGGCGGTGTCCACCGAGTCCGAGCCGCCGGAGGTGAAGAAGATCTTGCTGCCCGGTACCGGCGCCATGGCCGACAGTCGCTCGGCGAGTTCCTGGGTGGCCGGTTCGGTGAAGTCGCCGAAGTTGGAGTAGTGCGCGACCTTGCGCAGCTGCGCGGCGACCGCGTCGGCGATCTCGCCGCGGCCGTGGCCGACGTTGGTGAACCACAGGCCGGCCGTCGCGTCCAGGTAGCGGTTGTCGGCGGCGTCATAGATGTAGGCGCCCTCGCCACGGGCGACGACGAACGCACCGTCCCGCTCGACCGCACCCATGTCGGCAAATCCATGCCATAGCGAGTTCATATGTCCACCTTTACCGGAGGAAGGTGTCGCCCTCCGAATCGCGACGACGGCTCAGCTGCTCATCGATCCCCGCAAAACCTGTCTCATCAGGCCAGATGCCATCGTGCCCGATGACCTGTATGGCCATCAACACGTCTCAGCGAGCAGCGAACGGGGACCTGGCCTCGGCAGCCATCCAGACGCGCCGCGGCGGAGTCCCGTTCCGGCGAGCTCATGGCGTTCGACGTCGAGCTAGTCCGCCAACAGCCGCGATGGCGACGGCCAGGAGGGTGAAGACGCCGGTGAGGATGATCAAACCGATCGTCAGCGAGACGTAGCCCTGCCGCCGCGGATCCAGGAAGGGATACGGATACCAATCGACGACCGGGCCGCGCACGAGGGTGTAGATGCCGTAGATCAGCGGATAGATCAGCCACAGACCGACCAGGCGCGGCGAGAGGGTCAGGCGCTGACGCGCCGGCACCAGTACCCAGTCCGCGACCAGCACGATCGGCATCACCCGATGCAGGATGTCGTTGATCCAGCGATCGGTGAGCATCACATCGATATTGGCCAGCAGCACCGCGTACACCACGCCGGTGATGAGCAGATACAGCGCGGCCGCGCCGCGCAGCACCTCCCAGCGATGGCTGTTCGGATCGCGCAGAGCGCCGATCAGCAACACCAGCACCGCGAGCACGTTCGATTGAATGGTGAAGTAGCTGAAGTAGTTTCCCGTGGAGAACGCCGCCTCGTGCATGTTGCGCCACGGGATCCACACCAGCGCCACGATGCCGAGCACACCGAACGCGATCCGTAAACCGCGATACACCCAAGCCGTGCCCGAATCGGCGTCCATCGCCCGATCCTCGCATATCAAGGCCCATTTACCCGGCAAATCCGGACAGTCCGCACACTGTCGGCAACCCGGTCGGGCCGCCTGACGGAAATACCAGTTGCCGCCCTTCGCTACGCTTGTGAATGCAATGACCAGGACAGCTGACACCGGACCCCGCGAGCTCCGCACCCGCCTGGCGAATCTCTCCCTCCGCGACGAATACCGGCTGCGCCGCCAGCTCGACCGGGCGCGCGGTGCCGACCTGGGCAAGGTCGAGGCCGAGATCGCCGCGGCCGAGCTCCGCATCGACGCGCGCCGAGCCGCCGTACCGGAGATCCGCTACCCCGAGCAGCTGCCGGTCACCCAGCGCCGCGAAGACATCGCCGCCGCCATCGCCGCGCATCAGGTGGTGATCGTGGCCGGCGAGACCGGTTCCGGCAAGACCACCCAGATCCCGAAGATCTGCCTGGAACTCGGGCGCGGCATCCGCGGCACCATCGGCCACACCCAGCCGCGCCGACTGGCCGCCCGCACCGTCGCCGAGCGCATCGCCGAGGAACTCGGCACCGAACTCGGCGATGCCGTCGGCTACACGGTCCGCTTCACCGACCACGCCTCCGACCGCACGCTGATCAAGCTGATGACCGACGGCATCCTGCTCGCCGAGATCCAGCGCGACCGGCTGCTGCGCCGCTACGACACGATCATCATCGACGAGGCCCACGAACGCAGCCTCAACATCGACTTCCTGCTCGGCTACCTCAAGCAACTGCTGCCACGCAGGCCCGACCTCAAGGTGATCATCACCTCGGCGACCATCGACCCGGAACTGTTCGCCAGGCATTTCGCTGACGAAAACGGCGCTCCCGCACCGATTGTCGAGGTGTCCGGCCGGTCCTATCCGGTGGAGCTGCGCTATCGGCCGCTGTCGCTGGAACTGCCCGGCGCCGACGACGAAGACGACGAGGACACCCGGGTCGTCGACCGTGACCCGGTGGACGCCATCGGCGACGCGGTCAGCGAACTGTTCGACGAGGGTGACGGCGACGTGCTGGTGTTCCTCTCCGGCGAACGCGAAATCCGGGACACCGCTGACGCTTTGCGTGACCTGAAGCTGCCGCGTACCGAGATCGTGCCGCTGTACGCACGACTGTCCACCGCCGAACAGCATCGGGTATTCGCGCCGCACACCGGTCGACGCGTGGTGCTGGCCACCAATGTCGCGGAGACCTCGCTCACTGTGCCGGGCATCCGCTACGTGGTCGACCCTGGGACAGCGCGCATTTCGCGCTATTCGATGCGCACCAAGGTGCAGCGGCTGCCGATCGAACCGGTCTCCCAGGCTTCCGCCCGGCAGCGCGCCGGTCGCTGTGGTCGCGTCGCCGACGGCATCTGCATCCGGCTGTACTCCGAGGACGACTTCGAGTCACGGCCCGCGTTCACCGAACCGGAGATCCTGCGCACCAATCTGGCCGCCGTCATTCTGCAGATGACCTCGCTCGGGCTCGGCGATATCGAGAACTTCCCGTTCGTCGAGGCGCCGGACAAGCGGGCGATCCGCGACGGCATCGCGCTGCTGGAAGAACTTGGCGCGCTGCGCCCACCCACCCCGTCGGCTCCGCCGACTGCCGTCCCCCTGGGGCGCCGGACGGGCAGCGACACCGATTCCGACGCCGGGCTCACGCTCACCCCGATCGGGCGCGACATGGCGCAGCTGCCGGTCGATCCACGGATGGCGCGGATGCTGGTGGAGGCGCACAGCAGCGGGAATCTGGCCGAGGTGCTGATCATCGTTGCGGCACTGTCGATTCAGGACGTGCGCGAGCGGCCCGCCGACAATCAGCAAGCCGCCGACACCAAGCATGCGCGATTCATCGTCGAAGGCTCGGACTTCCTTGCCTACCTGCGACTGTGGGACTACCTGACCGAGCAGCGGAAGTCGTTGTCATCCAACCAGTTCCGGCGGATGTGCCGAGAAGAGTTCCTGCATTACCTGCGGATCAGGGAGTGGCAGGACCTGCACGGGCAGTTGCGCACCATCACCAGGGGACTCGGGTGGTCGGCGGATGGCGCACCAGATCGCCCTGAGGAAGTAGGCGAGTCAGCTCCGGCCGCAGGCCAGGCGACGCGTGGTTCGCGCCACGGGCGGGCGCGCGGCCGGGGAGGCAACGGCGCGCCAGACGCACCGGCGGGCACTGCGGATGGTTCACGCCGTGGACGATCTGACGATCAGGGCGGCGACGGCGAATCAAGGGGACGACGCGACTCACGGGAGGGCACCGAGGGCGGTTCGCGGCGTGGACGGTCGGGCGAGCAGGGCGCGGGCGGTTCGGCGAGTGGACAGCCGGGTTCGGGTGCGGGCGGCGAGGGTGGTTCGCGGCGGCGGTCGGGTAAGGCCGCTGTGCAATCCGCCGAGAATCCGCGGTCCGCGGCGCGCGGCGGGGCGTCGAACCGGCAGGATGCCAACGCGTCTCGTGGTCGCTCGAAGCATGGGGGTGCATCGCAGGCTGCTGACAGCTCGTCACTCGAATCCGATGACATGCCTTGGGATTCCATCGGAATCCATCAAGCTCTGCTGGCGGGCATGCTGTCTCATATCGGGCTGCGCGAGGCGGAATCCCGGGAGTTCCTCGGGGCGCGCAACGCGAAGTTCATGATCTTCCCTGGCTCGTCGCTGGCGAAGAAGCCGCCGCGTTGGGTGATGGCCGCTGAGCTGGTCGAGACGTCGCGGCTGTGGGGTCGGATGGCGGCCAAGGTGGAGCCGGAGTGGGCTGAGCGGCTCGCGGGGGATCTGGTGAAACGCACCTACTCCGAGCCGCATTGGTCTGCTAAGCGCGGTGCGGCGAGTGCCTACGAGCGGGTCACCCTGTACGGCATTCCGCTGGTGACCGGCAGGCAGGTGGACTACGGCCGGATCGATCCCGAGCTGTCGCGCGAACTGTTCATCAGACACGCACTGGTGCAAGGTGAATGGCAGACCCGCCATGACTTCTTCCACCGCAACCGTGAATTGATCGACGACGTCGCCGATTTGGAGCACCGGGCCCGCCGCCGCGACATCCTCGTCGACGACGAGGTGTTGTTCGAGTTCTACGACAAGCGCCTACCTGCCGACATCGTGTCGGTGCGGCATTTCGACAGCTGGTGGAAGTCCGCGCGCCGGAAAGACCCGGCGATGCTGGACTTCTCGACCTCGACCGTCGTCAACGCGGGCAGTGCGGCGCTGGATCCGGCCGCGTTCCCCGACGCCTGGCGACAGGGCGAGCTCAGCTTCCCGCTCACCTACCAATTCGAGCCCGGCAACGAGGAGGACGGCGTCACAGTCCGCATCCCGGTCGAACAGCTGGCGCACGTGCGTGCCGTCGGCTTCGACTGGCTGGTGCCGGGCATGCGCGACGAGCTGGCCGCGGCACTGATCAAGACACTGCCGAAGGCGTTGCGGCGCAGCGTCGTTCCGGCTCCGGATTTCGCCGCAGCGGCACTGGCCGCGCTCACGCCGCGCGCGGAGCCACTGCGCATCGGGCTGGCACGGGAACTGTCGCGCCTGGGCTCGATCACGATCGACCCGACAGACCTCGACACCAGTGCGCTGCCGGACCATCTGCGGATGACGTTCGCCGCCGTCGACACCAAGGGCAGCGTGCTGGCTCGCAGCAAGAGCCTGCCGACGCTGAAAACCCAACTGGCCGACCAGGTTGCCGCATCGGTTGCCCGCGCGACAGCGGGCGCGGAACGGGCGCCGGCAGCGGCATGGACGTCGGAATCCCTCGGTACGGTGGAGCCGACGGTCCGCCGCGAGGTCGCCGGGCAGACCGTCACCGGTTATCCCGCCCTGGTCCCCGAGGGCGACGGCGTGGCGGTCCGCGTGCTCAGTTCCCCTGCCGCACAGGCCACCGCGATGCGCGCAGGCACCCGCACCCTCGTCCTGAACGCGCTGCCGACCTCGGTCCGCACCGTCACCTCGAGCCTGCGTCCCACGGATCGCCTTGCGCTGAGCCAGAATCCGTACGGCTCGCTGGACGCACTGATCGAGGACTGCCGCGCCGCGGCCGCCGACGAGCTCATCGCCGCCGCGGGCGGACCGGTGCACAACCCTGACGACTTCGCCGCGCTGGTCGCCAGGATCCGCCCCGACTTCGTCTCCGCCGTGGCCCAACTGATCCGTGTCGTAGTGCCGATTCTGGCTGAGGCACACCGGGTTTCGGTCGCGCTGGCCGGGACCTCCGAACGCGACATCGCCGACGACGTCCGCGACCAGCTCGACAACCTCGTCTTCCCCGGCTTCGTCTCCGAATGGGGCAGCACCCGCCTGCGCGAACTCCCCCGTTATCTGCAGGCCGCCGTCGCCCGCCTGGAGTCCCTGCCCGCCTCCGCGGTCCGCGACCGCCAGGGCATGATCGAACTCGACCGCGCCCTCACCGCCTACGACCGCCTCGTCAACTCCCTGCCGGAGAACCGCCGCCACGCACCGGCCGTCACCGAAATCTGGTGGATGATCGAGGAATTCCGCATCAGTCTGTTCGCCCAAAAGCTCGGCACCCCATACCCGGTGTCCGCCAAGCGAATCGAACGCGCCATCGCCGCCATTCGCCGCTAGCCACCGAACCTCGCACACGGCGCACGAGATCCTCGCCGAGTACAGCCGCGGTTGCTATTCGGCCGCGACGGCCGCCGCCTCGCGGGCGGTGCGCATCTCCTGGATCTCGCGTTCGAAATCCGCTGCGGAGGTGAAGGACCGGTAGACCGAGGCGAAGCGGAGGTAGGCGACCTCGTCCAGGTCGCGCAGCGGGCCGAGGATGGCCAGGCCGACCTCGTGGCTGGGCACCTCGGGGGAACCCTTGGCGCGCACGGCGTCTTCCACCTTCTGCGCGAGCAGGTTCAGGGCGTCGTCGTCGACCTCACGCCCCTGGCAGGCGCGGCGCACGCCGCGGATGACCTTCTCCCGGCTGAACGGCTCGGTGACGCCGCTGCGTTTCACCACGGACAGGATCGCGGTTTCCACCGTGCTGAACCGCCGCCCACAGTGCGGGCACGCGCGGCGGCGGCGGATGGCCGCGCCTTCGTCGGCCTCGCGCGAGTCCACCACCCGGGAGTCGGGGTGTCGGCAGTACGGGCAATGCATCCGAGAGATCCTTCGTCGATGCGCGTGCTCGCGGCCGGCCCGGCAACCGATCGGGGTGACCGTCCCGGCGAGCACGTGTACAGGGGCCTAGACCCCGGCACCAGGTAAACCTCAGGCGATATGCGGAATACCTGCATAGCTCTTCGAGGATACCTGTCCGGGTACGCAGGTTGTCCCACTCACCCTGTACCCACCGGCGCTGCCCCCGCTCGTGGCAGGACTATTCGACGATCTGCCACTGCGAGGTCAGGTCGGCGATGAGCTCGGGCAGGCGCGGGACGAGGCGGCCACGGGCGAGTTTGTTCCAGAACGGCTCGCCGAGCACGGCGGGAGCGAGCGCGGGATTCAGTTCCATATCGATATGGCGCGGGACGAGGTCGCCGGTGATGTAGGTCCAGCGGGTGTCGCGGTCGGCCCAGTTGAAGTCGGGCAGCGGGGTGCGCAGGGCCAGCGTGCGGCCGCCGAGTTCGGCGCGGACGGTGGCCGGGGCGAACACGCCCGGAGCGCGCACGCCGGGCACCGCGGGTTTGCCCGCGATGGTGCTCACGTAGGTGAGCACGCGGCCGATCGGGGCGCGGCCCGCCGAGGTCGCGTCCCACTGGTCGGCGATCACCCGGTTCTGTTCGCGGTCGGTCATCCGGATCAGCGCGTCGATGTAGCCCTCGCGGGTGCCGGACGCGATCGACTGCCATGCGGTGTGGATGTCGGCGTCGAGCACGCCCGCCTCGTACATCTCGTCGATGCCCCGCATGCCGAGCGCGACATAGGCCTCGTGCATCGGGACCAAGTCGGTGAAGATGTGCCGCTGCATGATCATCAGCCGGGTCTGGTACCAGGCGAGGTCCTCGGCCGTGAGCCGCGAGCCCTCCTGGCCGAGCAGACGGATGTCGGCGGGCAACTCACGCACCAATTCCGGCGGCGTGTTGCGCAACAGGTCGGCGACGGCATCGCCGAGTTGATGGATGCCGGGCACGTCGAGCACCACACCGACGTCGCTCATGTCGAAGAACCCGGAGGCGAACGAACCGCCCGCGATGCCCGCCAGCCCGGCCCAGTAGAACTCGGGATGCTGCGTGGTGAGCCGCAGGTAGTTGACGTACACCTGGTTGAACGTGCGCTCGTTGGCGGGTACGCCGCGCGGCGGATCCCAGGCCGCGAGATCGATGCCGGCGTTGCGGGTCGCGACGACCAGCCAGTACTGGTGCAGCAACGTCGCATACCGGCGTGGCGACACACCGTCGGCGCGCGCTTCGTCGACCGCTGCGGCCAACGCCGACTCATCCAGCGGGAGCGCCGGATTCAGCCCGCCGCCGCCCGCACCGTCACCGTTGACGGAGGGCAGATCCAGGTAAGCCGCGTAGGCAGGGGCCGCCTGAGCGGCCGGGACAGCAGCGAACCCGAATACGAGACACAAAGCGAGCCCGACGATTCGGGCGAGCAGCCGGGCAGGTCGTCCGGCGGTGGCGAGGTGCGTCATTGCTAGTCCCGAACTCGTTCGAAGGCCAAGGCCATGTCTGGCAAAGGTCTTTGCCAGATCACGTGTTCAGCACACTAGCAACATGTTCTAGTCGGCGATCAACAAATTCGGTCACTTCGCGACCGGCCGGCAATTGTCGAGCGTCAAGCCCGCTACTCGACAAGATTCGCGAAGCGGATGAGGCCGCGGGCGGACGCGACGATCAGCGCGGCGCGATATCGCCTTGGGGCAGCACACTTCCGGGCACGACATCGACGGGCGCGGACCGGCCGTCGACCACTGCGGGCACCGTGCTCGTCGAGGTGTCGCCACCCCAGTCCCCCGCCCGCAGGTGCGCCAGCGTGATGAGCGCGGCCACCACGAGCGCGCTCAGTAATGCGGCCACCGCCAGGACGGCGAAACCGACCTGCGCCTGTTCGACGAGCTCGCCCGGGTGCGCGCCGCTGGGCCGCCGCACGGTGGAAGTTCGTGTGCCGCGGTCGTATACGGCGACCCCGCCGGGCCTTGCGCCACGCGGGCGGCGGTCGACGATGGAGCGGTGGGTCGAATCCAGGGGCCGCGTACGCAAGGTGCCTCGATGCACCCGCGGGACCGTTTCGAAGGCCAGGTCGATCTCGGCCGAGTCGATGTCGCGCGGGTCGACCTCGCGAGTATCGATGTCACGGGCGGCGTCGACATGCGGCACGAGAGCCGCTCCTGGCGCGCCGAGCTCCGTGTTGATGTCGCTGATCGCAGTGCTCATCGGACAAACCTCCGTGGTGGGTGCTCCGTCTGTGTTCGAGCTGGGTCGTTCGAGCTGGGCGGACCGGTCGGGCTGGTCGGTACCGCTGTTCAGTGCCGCTTTTCGATGCATTGTTCGCTCAGGTGTTCGAAGAACTGATGTTCGATTTCTACCACGCGCCACCGACAATGTCAGCAGGAAACGCCCGACACTCCTCGAACAGATGTTTGAAACATCGGCTCGACCGGACTAGATTCGAAAGACGAAATTCAAGACAGGCCATGCACAGATATGCCGGGCGACGGATCAGCCCGGACACAGCAAGGAAGGGCGGTTGCGGTGAGGCACACAGACGACACGGGCGTAGAGAGCGAAGGCGGCGCCGACACGGCGGTTACCGGGGCGGATCTCACCGTGCGTCAGCGCAAAGTGCTGGACGTGATCCGGTCTTCGGTGAGCGAGCGCGGCTACCCGCCGAGCATCCGGGAGATCGGCGACGCCGTCGGGCTGACGTCGACCTCCTCGGTCGCTCATCAGCTGCGCGCGTTGGAGCGCAAGGGCTTTCTGCGTCGCGACCCGAATCGTCCACGCGCCGTGGACGTTCGCGGCCTCGACGAGGTCGGGCGCGCGGTCACCAGCCTGCACGCCGCCACGGTGGACGAATCCGACAGCGCCGCAGTCGATCCGAGCAGGCCGACGCCGACGTTCGTGCCGGTCCTCGGCCGGATCGCCGCCGGTGGCCCGATCCTGGCCGAGCAGGCGGTCGAGGACGTGTTCCCGCTGCCGCGCGAACTGGTCGGCGAGGGATCGCTGTTCCTGCTGAAGGTCGTCGGGCAGTCGATGATCGACGCGGCGATCTGCGACGGCGACTGGGTGGTGGTGCGGCAGCAGAACGTCGCCGACAACGGCGACATCGTCGCCGCGATGATCGACGGCGAGGCCACGGTGAAGACGTTCAAGCGCACCGGCAAGGATGTCTGGCTGATGCCGCACAACCCGGTGTTCGAACCGATCCCCGGCAATGACGCACAGGTACTCGGCAAGGTCGTCACGGTAATCCGCAAGATCTAGCCGAGCTCGATACCCGAACGGCCGCACGGTGATCCGGGTGGCCGTTCGTTTCGCCGGTCCGACGATCATCCGCCCAGGCCACGGGCGTTCACAGCATATTGCCAGCGAGCGCCCAGCGCCTTCACCGCTGCGCCGGGCATGCTCCTGCGGTGACCACGATCAGCGCCGGACCGGCCCTGCACGATGCGACCGACCCTGCCGACACGCCCGAGCCGGACAGCCTGGCACCGGCCACCCGCTGGGAGCGGGTGGGACTGGCCGCGCTCCTGATCGGCACGGCTGCCGCGTATTTATGGCACATCACCGTCAACGGCATGGGCAACAACTTCTACGCCGCGGCCACCTGGGCGGGCTCGCGGAACTGGAAAGCGCTGCTGTTCGGCTCCCTCGATCCCGGCAACTTCATCACCGTCGACAAACCGCCGGTCTCCCAGTGGGTGATGGGCCTGTCCGGCCAGGTGTTCGGATTCAGCAGTGCGAGCATGCTGATCCCCCAGGCCCTGATGGCGGTCGCCGCGGTCGCCCTGACCTACGCCGCGGTCACCCGCGCGACCGACAGCCGCGGCGCCGGACTGCTCGCCGGGGCGACCCTGGCGGTTACGCCGGTGGTGGCGTTGATGTTCCGGTTCAACAACCCCGACGCAGTGATGGTGCTGCTCATGACCGCGGGCGCGTACTGCACCATCCGGTCGCTGCGCCACGCCAGCCCGCGCTGGCTGATGCTGGCCGGTGTCGCCCTCGGGTTCGCGTTCCTGGCCAAGATGCTCGAGGGGCTGATGGTGCTGCCCGCCCTGGGCATCGCCTACCTCATCGTCGCACCGACCACGCTGCGGAATCGGTTGTGGCACTTGACCGGTGCGGCCGCCGCGCTGATCGTATCGTCCGGCTGGTACGTGCTGCTGACCATCCTGTGGCCCGCCTCGTCCCGTCCGTACCTGGCCGGATCGACGAACAACACCTTCATGGACCTGGTCCTCGGATACAACGGGTTCGCGCGATTCCTCGGCCAGAACCATCGAGGCGGCGGCAACCGCTTCGAGCTGCCGGCCGGCTACGAGATGCCGCGCGATCTCGGCGGCGGTGGGTTCGGTGGGTTCGGCGGATCGGGCCATTGGAAGTTGTTCACCGGTGAGATCGGCTTCGAGATCTCCTGGCTGCTGCCCGCCGCGCTGCTGGCGTTCGTGGTGGTGCTGGTGTCTCGATGGCGCGCGCCGCGCACCGATCAATTGCGTGGGGCCGCTTTGGTTTTCGGGCTCTGGCTGGTGATCGACGGCATCGCCTTCACCACCATGAAGGGTGGCATGCACGCGTACTACACCCTCGCGATCGGGCCTGCGGTGGCGGGCATGTTCGCCCTCGGCGTGCACGAAGCGTGGCGGCGGCGCGACCAGGTGTTCGGCCGAATCGGTTCCGCCGCACTGGTTCTCGCGACCGGCGGGTGGGCTTTCGTGCTGCTGGGGCGCAATGCCGACTGGCTGCCGTGGCTGCGCTGGACCCTGCTCGCGATTTCGGTGCTCGCCGCTCTCGGACTGCTCGGCACCGCCGTCCCCGCCGTGTCGAGCAGGCTCCGCACCCGGGCCACCTCGGTATTGGTGATCGCGGGCGTGCTGGCCGGGCTCGGCGGCACCTCCGCCTACGCGGCGGCCACCCTGCCGCAGGAACACGTCGGCGGCGGGCCCTCCGTCGGCCCCGCCAAACCCGAAACACCGGGCCCCGCAAACCAAATCCGCCGCGCCGTCACCGCGTTCCTGGACGGCACGACCGAACCTCAGGTCTCCGAGATGCTGCGCAACACGACCACCACCTGGTCGGCGGCCGTCGACCGGTCCTCGACCGCCGCGAGCCTGGAACTCGACAGTCGCACACCGGTGATCGCCATCGGCGGCTTCACCTCCGACGACCCGGTGCCGACCCTCCCCGAGTTCCAGCGCCTCGTCAGCACCCACCAGGTGACGTACTACCTGGCCCAAGAGGTGCAGTTGCCCGATTCCTGGAAGGTCGCGGACCAGCCGGGAGTCCTCACGGAACCGGGCCGGCCGAAGAGCAACGGACTGTGGCGGCCGTCCGGAAACAAGGAGATCGCCGATTGGGTTGCCGCCCACTATGACTCGGTCCACATCGGCAACGTCGCGGTCTATGACCTGACGAAGCCGCACTGATCATCAACCCCAGCTACGACCTGAAACGTGTCGGTGGGTCGTGAGAGGGTAGGGATCGTGGCTACCTGGCGCGATTTCGAGAACGAAGCCCCACAGTTGGCAGCGGAGGTGAAGCGACGATTCCAGGTACACGAGAGTCATGTGCTGGCAACGATTCGCCGCGACGGGTCTCCCCGAGTGAGCGGATCCGAAGTCGCCTTCCACGACCCGGACCTCACCTTCGGCTCCATGCCCGGCGCGAGGAAAGCCCGCGACCTCCAGCGCGACGGCCGATGCGCGATCCACGCCCACCCATCCGACGGTGACGCCAAGATATCCGGCACCGCAATCGAACTCACCGATCCGGCCGCGCGCGAGGCGGCCGGCGCCGCCCCGGCGGGGGAAGATCACGCATTCCGCCTCGAGCTCAGCGCCGCCGTCTTGACCAGCGTGGACCAGGAACAGCAACTGCTGGTCGTCGAGGTGTGGAGCCCCGGCCAAGGCGTACAGGTCACCAAGCGCCGCTGAGTCCGTAGTCAAGTTGACTGGGCACCCACCGCACTCGGCGACCGGTCCGCACCGGCGTCGAGCGCCTCGAGGACCGCGGCTGCTCGATGGCGGTCACCTCCAGGGCAAGCTCGTCCTCACCGCCTGATCCCGCGGACAGAGGATGGGGTTTCGCGATCAAACGGAACACGGTGCGTGGCCGCGATCAAGATCACGGGGAACTGGGTGCTGGGATCGGTCCGAGAGGGCACCTGCACCAGTTCCCCATGATCATGAATGTCGTCGACAAAGGCGCGACCTGAGATCAGTGTCGTCCGGCCAGTCGCTGGTTGGTGACGTGTAGTTGGCGGTCGGTGCTGGTTTCGAGGTCTTGGACCTGGTTGGGATCCAAGCGGCCGCAGAGTCGTCCCCAGTGCACGGCGACTTGGTCGCCGGGGGTCACGTCGGGGACGGCCGAGTAGCCGTCGGTCCAGATCTCGGCGTGCTGGGGTGTGGGGTCCGACAGGCGCAGTTCGCGGTCGTCCCACACCAGTTCGCGACGGTTGAGCGTGATATCGGTTCCCACGCAGTCGATTACGGTGCCCCAGGAGATGCGGCAGCCATCTAGGACCTGGACCGGGTGGTTGCTTTTTCCCTTGCCGAGCAGGCGAGTCCACGGGTAAACACCGAGCACGTGGAAGCAGTGGTTGGCGGCGGCCTCGGTGGCGAGGTCGGTGGTCAGGTGCGTCCAGTAGTGGCCGGCCATCGGACCGATGAGGGCGAGCAGCTCGGCTGCGAACGCGTCGGGGTCGAGGTCCGCGCCGATACCGCCGCCCAGCCAGTACGATTCGACGAGGCGGTGATCCAGTGGGTCGGCGATCCCGGTCAGTTTGGACATCACCTGGAGGTAGGGCCACGCGCCGGAGAACTGCCGGGCCACCGCGCGCACGTCGGCCTCGGCGCCGCCGCGCAGCGCGACGGCTTCCGGTGGGCCGCAGTAGCCGAGCCGGTTCGGCGCGTAGGCGTACCTGGCGAAGAACTCGGTCCCGCTGATGACCTGCTCGATCGTGAACTCCTCTCGATAACCTTCATTCTCAACAGATCCGGGGCAGCTGCTCCCCGGCCGGAAGGTCGACCACGCGGGTGCCGCCGAGCGCGGTCCGCGCGACCACCATGCCCGGGTGTTCCTCGACGCAGACACCGATGGCGGCGGCGCGGGAGCCGAGCGGATGCTCGCGCATCGCGGCGAGCACCATGTCCGCCTCCTGCGGCGCGACGAAGGCGACCAACTTGCCCTCGTTGGCGACGTACATCGGGTCGAGCCCGAGCAGACCGCACGCGTCGCGCACGGCGGCGGGCACCGGTAGCTTCCGCTCATCCAGTGACACACCGACTTTCGCGGCCCGCGCGATCTCGTTGAGCGTGGCCGATACGCCACCGCGGGTGGGGTCGCGCAGGACGTGCAGGTCGGCGCCGGTGGCCAGCATCGCGGCGACCAGGCCGTTGAGGGGCGCGGTGTCGCTGCACACGGTGGTGCCGAATTCGAGGCCCTCGCGGCAGCTCATCACCGCGACACCGTGCACCCCGATATCGCCGCTGACGATCACCACATCACCGACTCGCGCCCGCTGCGGCCGGATGTCGACGCCGTCATCGACAATGCCGATGCCCGCGGTGTTGATGAAAATGCCGTCGCCGTGCCCGGAATCGACCACCTTGGTGTCGCCGGTGACCAGGGTGACGCCCGCCGCGAGCGCTGCCGTACCCACCGCCTTGGCGACCTGGGCGATCTCGGCCAGCGCGGTGCCCTCCTCCAGGATGAACGCGGTGGACAGCACCATCGGGCGCGCGCCCGACATCGCGAGATCGTTGACCGTGCCGTTCACCGCGAGATCGCCGATCGAGCCGCCCGGGAACAGCAACGGCTTCACCACGAACGAATCGGTGGAGAACGCCAGGCGGACACCACCGAGGGTGATCACCGCGGAATCGCCGAGCCCCGCGTCCGCGGCCGCCCCGAACGCGGGCAGGAAGAGGTGCTCGATCAGCTCGCCGGACATCGCGCCGCCACCGCCGTGACCCATCACGATGTTGGGCGAGTCCCGCAGCGGCATCGGGCAGACCCAGCTCTCCATGTCGATGGTCGCCCCCGCGACGACCGTTTCGTCAGGCATGAGCCACCTCCGCGGGCAGATCCAGGCGCCGGTACAGGTAGTAGGCCGCGCACGCGCCCTCGGAGGAGACCATGGTGGCGCCCAACGGGTTCCGTGGCGTGCACTCCTTGCCGAACGCGGCGCATTCGTGCGGTTTGATCAGGCCCTGCAGTACCTCGCCGGAGCGGCAGATCGATGACTCGTCGGTGTGCATCTCGCTGACGGAGTACCGGAGCTCGGCGTCGTAGTCCTGATAGCGCTCGGACAGCTTCCAGCCGCTCTGCGGGATCATGCCGATCCCGCGCCAGGCGCGGTCGGTCACGTCGAAGACGTCACGCAGCATCGCCCGGGCGGCCGGGTTGCCCGCCGCCTGCACCGCGCGCGGATAGGCGTTCTCCAGTTCGTATTTGCCCGCCTCCAGCTGAATCACCGTGCGGCGGATGCCTTCCAGGATGTCGAGCGGCTCGAAGCCGGTAACCACCATCGGCACCTTGTATTTCGCGGCCAGCGGCGGATACTCCTCGGTGCCCATCACGCTGCAGACGTGCCCGGCGGCGAGGAAAGCCTGGACCCGGCAGCTCGGCGACTCCATGATCGCCGCGATGGCGGGCGGGACCAGCACATGCGAGACGAGCAGCGAGAAGTTGTCGATACCAAGGCGTTTGGCTTGATACACGGTCATCGCGTTGGCCGGGGCGGTGGTTTCGAAGCCGATGCCGAAGAACACCACCTGACGGTCGGGGTTCTGCCGCGCGATGTTCAGCGCGTCCAGCGGCGAGTAGACGACGCGCACGTCGCCGCCCTCGCTCTTGACGTGGAACAGGTCCTTCTGACTGCCCGGCACGCGCAGCATGTCGCCGAACGAGCAGAAGATCACGCCGGGGCGGGCGGCGATCGCCAACGCCTTGTCGATCACCTCGAGCGGGGTGACGCACACCGGGCAGCCGGGGCCGTGGATCATCTCGATCTGGTTCGGCAGCAGCTGGTCGATACCGTGCCGGATGATCGAATGTGTCTGTCCACCACAGACTTCCATGATGGCCCAGCGGCGCGTGGTCACGCCGCGGATCTGGTCGAGCAGCTTCGCGGCCAGTTCCGGATTGCTGAACTCGTCGAGATACTTCATGGCGTCACCTCTGTATTCGGTTGCGGGGCTGTTTCGGCGGCCGTGGGGTCGGCGAGCCCGGCCTGTTTGGCGGCGAGGGCGAAGCCGTCGCCGAATTCCTCGTTGAGCACGCCGAGCCGCTCGAATTCGGCGAGGGTGCGCAGCGCCGATTCCTCGTCCAGGCGCTGGATCGCGAAGCCGACATGGACGACCACGTAGTCGCCGACCGCCGCGTCCGGGATGTATTCCAGGCACACGTCTTTGTGCACGCCGCCGAAGTCGACGACCGACATCAGGGTGCCGTCCCGCTCCTGCAGGTCGAGCACCTTTCCTGGTACTGCCAGGCACATGGCCGCGCTCCTTTCCTCATCCCGCGCTGACGGCGAGTAGTTGTCCGAACGCGAGTCCGCCGTCGTTGGGCGGCAGCCTGCGATGGGTAATGACGTGAAAGCCGTTGTCCTGCAACAGGGCGCGGGAGCGCGCCAGCAAGAGGGCATTCTGGAAGACGCCGCCGGAGAGGGCGACAGGGGACGACGGTGCCGAATAGGCCACCGCCAGTTGGAGAATCAGGTACGCCACCGCGTCGTGGAAACGCGCGCCGACGACGGCGGCCGGGACACCTTGTGCCGCATCGGCAATTACCGCAGCGAGAACGGGGGCCGGGTCGAGCAGAGCGGGGGTGGTTTCGTCGGCATGCACCGCGAACCGGTATCCCGCGTCGTCCGAAACGCCGCGAGCCAGCCCTTCGAGCTCGATCGCCGCCTGCGCCTCGTAGTCCACCACGTGCCGGACGCCGGCCAGCGACGACACCGCGTCGAACAATCTGCCCATGCTGGAGGTCGGCACACAACCGAGGCCGGTCTCGAATTGATGGTTCAGCACGGCACGTTCGTCGGCGGGACAGGCGCGCACCGAAGGGATCGACTCCGACCAGTCGATACCCGCCGCCCACAGGTGCGCCAGCGCCATCCGATACGGCCGCTGCACGCTCACGTCACCGCCCGCCAATGGCGCGTACTTCAGATGGGCGAGCCGCCGAAACCCCTTGTAACCGGCCGAGAGCACCTCACCACCCCATACTGCGCCGTCCGGTCCGAACCCGGTGCCGTCGAAGGCGATACCGAGAACCGTTGCCGCCGCACCCAATCCGTGCTCCCCCATCACCGAGGCGATGTGGGCGTGATGATGCTGCACCAGGCGCACCGGGCGGTCGCCCGCATTGCGCTGCGCCCACGCGGTGGAGCGATAGCGTGGGTGCGCGTCGGCGACAAGCTGGATCGGCTGAACGCCGGTGAGCTGCTCGAGATGGTGTTCGGCGTCGTCGAAGGCCCGCAGCGTGGCGAGGTCGTCCATGTCACCGATGTGCTGGCTGAGCCACGCGTATCGCCCGTCCGCCACCGCGCACGTGTTCTTCAGGTCCGCGCCCACCGCCAGCGTCGGCGGCATCGGGATGGGCAAGGCCAGGGGCAGCGGTGCGTAGCCGCGAGAGCGGCGCACCGGCAGCTCGATGCCGTCGACCACACGGACTACCGAGTCATCGCAGGGGACGAGGATGCGCCGGTTATGCGACAGCCAGCCGTCCGCGAGGCCGGTGAGGCGAGTGCGGGCATCGTTGTCGTCATAGCAGATCGGCTCACCACCGAGATTGCCTGAAGTCATCACCAACACCTGCGGGCCGGGCGGATCGCCGGGCAACCCGAACAGCAGCAGGTGCAATGGGGCGTACGCGATCATGACGCCCAAATCGGGATTGCCAGGAGCTACCGACGCCGCCGGAAGCACATTTACGGCGAGACTCGCACGATCGGTGGGCAACGCTTCGTCGGCAAGCACCGTGAGCCCAACGTCATTGCTGCCTTCGAAGCCGTCTGGCGTCCCGGATCCACCGGGCACCAGGCCGGCGTCTCCCTCGATGCCGATCGGAACATCGGACCGAACGCGCGACCGCTGGCCGGACGCAGCGCGGCGAGCGAGCAGCACTATCGGCCGCGCGGGGCTTGCCAGT
Organism: Nocardia sp. NPDC046473; assembly: GCF_040645995.1. Lineage (NCBI taxonomy): Bacteria > Bacillati > Actinomycetota > Actinomycetes > Mycobacteriales > Nocardiaceae > Nocardia > Nocardia sp. NPDC046473. Next base: position 880,369 of record NZ_JBEYZJ010000001.1, on the reverse strand, counting down.
AACGCGGCGGCCGCGGCATCGACTTCGACAATCGCGCGGGCGGTATCCAAGTCGGGCACCATGACCGCGAAAGGCTTGTCGCCGCGGCGCTTTCGCCTGCGGAGTTCGGCGACGGCGGATTCGTTGGTGGCGTCGCAGGCGAGGTGGTAGCCGCCGATGCCTTTGACGGCGAGGATGCCGCCGTCGCGCAACAGGTTTCGGGCGGCGGTGAGAGGGTCGCCCGGGCCTGTGTAGGCGAGGGTTGGGCCGCAGTGGGGGCAGGCTATCGGCTGGGCGTGGAAGCGGCGGTCGGTGGGATCGGCGTATTCGCGGGCGCAGTCGGCGCACATCGGGAAGGCGGCCATCGAGGTGTGCGGGCGGTCGTAGGGCAGGGTGGCGATGATGGTGAAGCGGGGGCCGCAGTTGGTGCAGTTGATGAACGGGTGGCGGTGGCGGCGGTTTTCGGGGTCGGCGAGTTCGCGGGCGCAGTCAGCGCAGAGTGCGACGTCGGGCGAGGCCAGGGTGCGGCCCGCGCCGTCGCGGGTGGTGTCGGCGATGTGGAAGCCGGTGCCGCCGCGCAGCGGGATGGTGTGCTGCTCGACCGATTCGACTACAGCGAGGGGCGGCGGACGCTCGCGTACCCGGCGCACGAATTCGTCCAGATCGGCTGGTGTGCCCTCGATTTCGATGAGCACGCCGGAGCTGTCGTTCGATACGCGGCCGGCCAGCGCCAGTTCGGCGGCGGTGGTGTAGACGAACGGCCGGAAGCCGACCCCCTGCACCACGCCGCGCACCACCACCTTGCGCCGCGACCGGTGCACGGTCATGGTTCTTCACCGCTCCCGAGCATGCGCAACCCGGCCAACGCCGCCGCCGCGCCCGCCTCGTCGGTCTTCTCCATCACGAAACCCATATGGATGATCACCCAGTCACCGGGCCGCGCCGGATCATCCTCCAGCAGACCGATATTCACCTTGCGCTTCTCGCCCTGGACATCGACCAGCGCGATCTGATTGTGGTAGCCGTCGAGGATTTCGACGACGCGGCCGGGAATGCCAAGGCACATCGGTCATTCCTCCTGTCGAGCTGCTGTAGGCGTGGGGCGGGCGGATTCGACGATCGGCACCGGCGACAAATCCGCGAGGACTTCGACGACGGCTGCCACCGCCGTATCCACAGCGGCCGCAACGGGTTCGGACAGCCCCATCCTCTCGTCCACGGACTCGACCTGGCAGCCGATCACGTAGGTCGGGGGCAAGGTGCCGCCGAGGGCACGGACGCTGGCGAACACCGCCTCTGGATTCATGGCGTGCGCATCGAGGTTCGCGGCACCGTCGCTGTCGGATTCGGCTTGGAACACCCGGATACGGCCCGGCGCACCGCGATTCGGTAGTGCGTCGATCAGTACCAGCGCGTCCCACCCGTCAAGCAGATCGTACGCGAGGTGCATGCCGCGGATGCCGTAATCGATCACGCGCACCGCGGGGTCGGGATGGCGTGGCAGCCGCCGCACCACCTCCGGCCCGAATCCGTCGTCGCCGAGGAAGATATTGCCGATCCCCGCGACCAGCACCGTCCTCGTCACTACATATGACGAATCTTCAGGTACCGCCGCAAATCCGGTATCGATCGCACGCCGACATAGGCGGCTCCGACGACGATCACCGCGACAACCGCGGTCGCAACAATTCCGACGATCTCCATATCGGACCTTCCTTTACTTTTCGGGGCTGATGAGTGGTTCGATCTCGTCCGGCGCGAAATACAGGTAGCGGCCGTACCATTCGTGCAGGTCGGCCGCCGGGTCGTCGTCGATGACGACGCCGACGTGGGCGTGGCCGTCGACGTCTTCGTGCACGGAGGTGACGCGGGCGAGCTTGCCGTCGAAGAACAGGTCCTGCGCGTCGGCCCGCCGGGACGGGTGCAGCCGTACCTTGCTGCCCTTGCGCACCCGCACGCCGCCGATCGATACCGCGTCGGACTCGGGTTGAACGGCGTTGTCGGCCAGCGGATCCCACCAGTCGACACCCTCGGGGATTTCCGGAATCAGTTGCGGTTGCCCGAGATGCGGGTCGCGCAGCACGCCGTGTAGCTGCTGCATCGACTCCGGCGTCATGGCGTCGCAGCGGTCGATGATCTGGGCCGCCCGCGGATCGGTGGCGCGGGCCTGCGCTTTTTCGTCGTCGGTCATCGTCATCACGCGCAGCGTGAGGATCTCGTCGATCTCGGTGGAGTCGAACAGTGGACCGTCGCTCTGCTCGGCGATCTCCGGGTGGTCGTAGAGGATGATCGGCGAGATCAGCAGCAGGCTCCGGTCGCCGGGCGGTCCGGCGAGCACCGGGAACCAGCGGTCGCGCGCACACCGGGCGGCGGCGTCGGCCGCATCGTCCAGTGGTTCGAGCAGCGAAATGAACTGTCCGTCGGTGACTTCGGCGATGATGTGGGCGCCGATCAGCGAGCGGGCGATCGCGTCGCGCTGATCCGTCGCGGCCGCGCCGGTATTGCGGACCAGTACCGAGAGCCGGAGGTAGCCCGCGTCCTGATCGACGGCGAGCTCCAGTTGCGCGTCCAGCGCGAGGCGGGTGCGCACCAATCGACCGGCCGCCTCGCCTGTCGCGTTGGCAATGTCTTCGGTATCGGTGCCGCCCGGCACCTGCACCGGCCACGTCCCGGCGGCGAGCGGCACTGGGCCGATGACGATTTCGCGCTCGACGGCCTCGTCCCAGGTGATCCACGAACGCGTCCCGACAGTCAGTTCCGCGATCCGCGCCCCGTCCCGATCCTCGACGGCGCGCCGCTGCAACTGCAGGAACCGGACCGTCAGGGTGATCGCCGTGTCGGCGGTCGCGTCGATCAGACATTGCGCCGACATACTCGGCTCTTCGCCGAGCCCGTTCGCGGCGGCGCCCTCGGGGCCGAGCACACCGAACTGCCAGCGCGACTGGTTCTTTCGGGAGCTCGCGCGATAGGGATACAGCAGGTAGCCCTCGTACAGCACCGCGTCGGCGACGGCGCGCGCTCTGGCCCTGGTCTCGGCGGTCATGACGGCGCCTCGCCGGTCGATGGAGTCTCTTCCGGGCAACGCGCCAACAACGAAGTCACCGCGTCGTCGAACCCGAGCATCCCGTGGTCGGACTTGTACGCGGCAAGCGCGTCCAGGGTCTCCCTGGTCAGCCGCACCCAGCCGGAGTTCGGATAGTGCGCGGCCATCACGTCACGCCAGACCTGTACCGGCATGTCGAACTTGTCCTCACGGTCCCACGGGATCTGCTGAATCCCGAAACCCGTTGTCCCTTTGAGGAATACCGTGCCACTGAACAGAAAGAGCAACGGCACACTGCCTGCACGCAGCGCATGCAGATATTTGGACCCGGTCACCTCGAAGTCGTAGGTGACCGGCATCGGCAGATCCACCTCGGACCCACCGCTGAACCCGCGAATCATGGTGGCACAGTGCATCCAGAGAAAGGTCCGCTGGGTGTCGCGCCAGCGTTCCCGCGGCCCGAACAGGTCCGCCAGGCCTTCGCCCTCCTCCTCGGAGTAGCGGCGCCGGTGCGGTTCGATGCGCACCTGCGCCCGCAACGCGATCGCGTGCACGGGCTCATCGGCGAGCGAGGCGATGCCGATGCGCGCGGTCAGATTCGGTGCGACGGCGTACGGTTCCGGCTTTATGTCCAGTACCGCGAAGGTCATCGAGTTGACCGGGCTCATCACGCACCGCCCGGTCGAGCCGGTTTCGCGCGAGCGGACACGGCGGCAAAGAACTCGTCGAGATAGTCGTGCACATCCTGCCCGCCGTCGAAACCGCGCCACAGCGTGCGCATCCGGCCGACGAACTCGTAACAGGTGTCGATCGGCAGCAGCAGGCACACGGCATCGCCGGTGCCGTGCTCCGGCACCCGGATGAGCAACGCCTCGACATCCGGTGCCAGCACGGTCAATTCGGGATGCCGATCCAGGACCGCCTGCCATTCGGCAAGCGGCAGTTCGGATTCGGTGGCACCGGCCGGCCCCGGGTAGAACGCGACGGTCCGATCAAGGGCCGAGTTGCGGAAGAAGAAGGCAAGGCCCACCGGGATTTCCAGGCCGTCCCACTCCCCCTGACTGATGGTGAACTCGGGGAAGTGCAGATAGCGGTCCGGCACCGCGCGGTAGCGCAGCTGCGCGCCCTGATCGGTGAACAGCAGATAGCACCCGCGACAGGTGCACATCAGCTGTCGGCCTTCGACATTCACCACATGCTGGTGTTCGTCGGAGATCGGCTCGGCGCACATCTCGCACCGCTCGCCGACCGGCGCCACGGGGGGCCGGTCGGCGGTGATCCGCCGCAGGGCGCGAAACGGCGAGGTCACCCACTCACCCCCACCGGTACCGCCACCGACAGTTCACCGGAACGCACCAGCACGGGCAGCGGTTCGAGATGCCCCTCGCCGTCCACTCGCGCGCCGGCCCGCACCGCATCGAAATGCGCGAGACAGTTCGGGCAGCGCAGCACCGCGTCGCCGACCGGATAGCCGACCCGCCGATGCAGCGCGGCCCCGGCCAGCGAGCTGTCGCAGGCCGGGCAGTGATCCCGATAGGCGAACAGGTTGTCGCCCACCCGGCAGGCCAGCACGATCAGCCCGGCGATGTCGAAACCGCCCACCTCGCCCGGCTGCAGTTCCGCGAATTCCGGTACCGCCACCCAGTTTCCGGCGGGCTGGCCGGACTGCTGTCCGTTGGCGTGCACCCGAGAGAACAGCGAGTCGGCGGCGATAACACCCGCCGAAGCTGCCTGCGCTTCCGCCACCTCGATGGACACGATCTCGGGCGCGGCGGCTCGCACCGCGTCCTCGACCGCCAGCTCCAAGGTCACCGACGACGACGGACAGGTCTTGCAACTGCCCGACAGCTCGAGCCGCACCACTCCGTCGGCGACGCCGAGCAGCGCCACGTCCCCACCGTGCGACCCGAGGTAGGGCCGCACGGTGTCGAGGGCCGTCCGCACCCTGGTGTGCACGTCGTGCGGGTGCAGTCCGTGCACCAGCAGCAGGCTGGCCACCAGATCGTCGCGGACGAGGCGATCGATCGTGTCGGTGTCGTTGCCGAGCAACCGCAGCACCCGTTGCAGCCCGGCGCCGTACAGATCCGCGACCTCACGCACCAGATTCTCGGCGCGCTCACGGGCCATGGCCCCGCCCGCCGAACTCGCGTCCAGCAGGGTCTCGATCCGTTCACCCGCTGTGCGCCAGCGGGTTTCGTCGTCGAGTGCGGTGTCTGGCTGGTCTCCCGGGCGATCGTCTACCGTCATCTTCTCCGACCCTCCGCTCGACCGGGCCTCACTCGGCGGTCAGCGTTTGCGTCGGTGAGTGCAGTTTCTCCAGCGTCTTACCGTTGCCGAGATACATGTGCACGCCGCACGGCAGACAGGGATCGAAGCTGCGCACGGTGCGCATGATGTCGATGCCCTTGAAGTGCTCGCGGTCGTTCTCCTCGAAGATCGGCTGCCCCTGCACCGCGTCCTCGTACGGGCCCGGTGTGCCGTAGCTGTCGCGCGGGTTGGCGTTCCACGGCGTCGGCGGGTACGGGTGGTAGTTCGCGATCTTGCCGTCCCGGATCACCATGTGATGCGACAGCACGCCGCGCACTGCCTCGGTGAAGCCGCAGCCGATGCCCTCGTCGGGCACCTCGAACTTCTCCCAGGTCTTGGTGTGGCCGGCCCGGATCTCCGCCAGGGCCTTCTCCGCGAAGTGCAAAGCGCACGCCGCGGCATAGGCCTGGAAGTAGGTGCGGGCCCGGTTGCGTTCGATCGTGTTGCTGCCGTGCACGGGGATGTGCCATTCGAAGCTGACCGGTCCCTTCAGCGCGGTCTTCGGCAGGTTGATCTGCACGCTGTGCCCGGTCGACTTCACGTAGCCGATGTCGACCAGCCCGGCCAGTGCCGTCGGCCACAGGCGGGCGAGCGGCCCACCGCCGGTGTCCAGCGCGAGATGGTCCTTGCCGTCGTACCAGCGCGGCGACATGACCCAGCTGTACTTGTCGTCCATGTCGCGCTTCTGCGGCCGGGGATTGGTGTGCTGGTTCCATGGGTGGCGCCGGTCGACCGGATTGCCTAGCGGGTCAGACTTGACGAACATCTCCTGATCGGTCCAGTCGTCGTAATACGAACTGCCCAAAAGGATTCGGATGCCGAGGTTGATATCGACCAGCGACGTCGTGACCAGCCTGCCGTCGACGACAACACCCGGAGTCACGAACATCTTGCGGCCCCACTCCGCCATGTCCTTGTAGTTGAAGTTGCAGAAATCGGGGTCCTGGAACGAGCCCCAGCACCCGAGCAGGGTGCGGCGCAGGCCGACCTGTTCATAACCGGGCAGCGCCTCGTAGAAGAAGTCGAACAGGTCGTCGTGCATGGGCACGACCTTCTTCATGAACTCGACATAGCGCATCAGCCGGGACATGTAGTCGGTCATCAACTGAATGGTCGCGACCGTGCCGACGCCACCGGGATACAACGTGGACGGATGCACGTGCCTGCCTTCCATCAGGCAGAACATCTCGCGCGTGTACCGGCTGACCTGCAGGGCTTCCCGGTAGAACTCGCCGGTGAACGGGTTGAGCGCCCGCATGATGTCGGCGATGGTCCGGTAGCCGTGGTCGTTGGAGTGCGGCGAGAGCGTCTTCTCCGCCATCGCCAGCACGCCGGGATTGGTCTCGGCGACCATCCGTTCGCAGAAATCGACGCCGACCAGGTTCTCCTGGAAGATGTTGTGGTCGAACATGTACTCGGCGGCCTCGCCGAGATTGACGATCCACTCGGCCAGGTTCGGCGGCTTCACCCCGTACGCCATGTTCTGGCAGTAACAGGAGCACGTCGCGTGGTTGTCACCGCAGATGCCGCAGATGCGGCTGGTGATGAAGTGCGCGTCGCGTGGATCCTTGCCCTTCATGAAGATCGAGTAGCCGCGGAAGATCGATGAAGTGCTATGGCACTCAACGACTTCCCGGTTCTCGAAGTCGATCTTGGTGTAGATGCCCAGGCTGCCGACAATGCGCGTGATCGGATCCCAGGCCATCTCCACGAGACTGTTGGGGTCGATCACCTTGCGCGACGGCTCGGGGATGATGGCAGTCATCGAAGATCCTCCTACCAGGTGCGAGTCGCGCCAGTCGTCAGCTTCTCGCCCTTGTGCCGCCAGCGCGGCTCCTTGTCGACCGTGCGGCCGGTGATGTGTCGGAGGCTGCGGATCATGGATCCGTAGAGCCCTGATGCGGCGGAGGAGAGCTTCCCGCCGGGTGGTTCGTCCATGAATGGCATGAACTTGTCGGGGAAGCCGGGCATCGTGCAGCCGATGCAGATGCCGCCCACGTTCGGGCAGCCACCGACGCCATTGATCCAACCGCGTTTGGGCACATTGCATTTCACAACCGGGCCCCAACAGCCGAGTTTGACAATGCATTTCGGCGAACCGTATTCGGTCGCGAAATCGCCCTGCTCGTAATAGCCTGCGCGGTCGCATCCTTCGTGCACCGTCGCGCCGAACAACCACTTGGGTCGCAATGCCTCGTCGAGCGGGATCATCGGCGCTTGACCGGTGGCCATGTAGAGCAGATAGGTGAGCGTCTCCGACAGATTGTCCGGCTGAATGGGACAGCCGGGCACGCAGACAATCGGAATGCCCGCCTTGCTCTGCCAATCCCAGCCGAGGTAGTCGGGCACCCCCATGGCTCCGGTCGGGTTGCCTGCCATCGCGTGGATGCCGCCATAGGTCGCGCAGGTACCGACCGCGACTATCGCGGTCGCTTTCGGCGCGAGACGGTCCAGCCACTCGCTGGTGGTCATCGGCTGGCCCGTCGCGGGGTTATTGCCGAAACCACACCAATAGCCTTCATCGTGCAGGTTTTCATTAGGTATCGAACCCTCTACGACCAGCACAAAGGGTTCCAATTCGCCTCTATCGGCTTTGAAAAACCACTCCAGGAAGTCGTCGGCCCCACCGTTCGGACCGCACTCGAAATCGATCAGCGGCCAATGCACCGCAATTTTGGGCAGCCCAGGTAGGGCACCCAAGGCGATCTCTTCGATACTTGGCTGGGTGGCGGCGGTTAGTGCTACCGAGTCGCCATCGCAACTGAGACCCGCATTGATCCAGAGCACATGGATCAGAGTCTCTTCGGCTCGCACTGCTTCCTGAGTTGGCATCTAGCTGCCACCTTCCACAGCGGATCTTCGGTTGCGGTCTCACTGGGCTTGAAGACACATCATCCGAATGTGATCCTGATCACGTTATTCTAGGCCCCGCCTGACGGCATCCTCAAGGGCGGCCGATTTCAGAGGACGTCGTTGCTCGAAAAGCCACCTGTACCAACGATTCACGCCTTCACCTGTGGTTACCGACAGCGGCAGGATCTGCACACCGGGGTTCACCGCGCTGGCAAACTCGCCGCACTTGTCCAGATCGAAGTCGACATAGGGCAGCAGATCGATCTTGTTGATCAGCACCAACTCGGCGGCGGCGAACATGTGCGGATACTTCAGCGGCTTGTCGGTGCCCTCGGTCACCGAGATAACCACGACCTTGCTGCGTTCGCCGAGATCGAATAGTGCCGGGCAGACGAGATTTCCGACATTTTCGATGAACAGCAAGGTGCCCGGCGCGGGGTCCAGGGTCTCCAGCGCGCGGTGCATCATCTCGGCATCCAGATGGCAACCGGCGCCGGTGTTGACCTGCACCACCTTGCAGCCGGTGGCCTGGATGCGCTCGGCGTCGAGCAGGGTGGCCTGGTCGCCCTCGATCACCGCGACCGGCAGCTCGCCGAGCTCCCGGATGGTCCGCTCCAGCAGCGTGGTCTTGCCCGCGCCGGGTGAGCTCATCATGTTGAGCGCGAGGATGTCGCGCTCGGCCAGCCATTCCCGATTACGTTGCGCCAGTTCGTCGTTCTTGGCCAGAACCTTCATTTCCAGGCTTACCGTCTCGGTGCGCGGCAGGTGCGCATGATCGGCGCCGGGGCCGTGCTGGTGCTCGTGGTGATGATCATGGCCGTGCTCGTGGTCGTGCTCATGATCGCCGTGCTGGTGGTGTTCGTGCGGGACGCGGATCACGGCTGCCGCGTCGTCGCCACATCCACAGGTTGCGCACATGCTTCGCTCACTTCCATCGACCGGATGCGTAGGTCGCGTCCGGAAAGGATCTCGACATCAGCGCTCCCGCAACGACACAGCACAATCGGATCGGCCAGGCCGAATTCGGCGCCGCAAGAACGACACTCGGCGGTGCCGAGTATTTGCTGAATGACCAGTCGCGCGCCTTCGGCGACCGTCCCCTCGGCGGCGAGTTCGAAACAGAATTGCATCGCGTCGGGCACCACCGCACATAACGCGCCGACCTCTACGGTGACACTGTGCACCGTCCGGCCGGCGGCGTGCTCACACACGGCGTCGATGACGCTCTGGGTAATGGCCATTTCGTGCATCGCGGTTCTCGGATCATCGAGTAGGCCCCCTTTCGAGGCTACCTCCGCGCCCTGCGCCGTCGTGACCGAATCAGCGCGGTTGTCCCGTTCTGGTAGTGCCGATTCCGGCCAGAATGACGCGCAGACCGTAGTCGAACTCGGCGTCGTAATCAGCAGTGAATAGGGTGCCTACCAATTGGGCGGTCAGTGGGTATCGGGCAGTGTCGACGACCTTTTCGATGCGATCGGGCCGGTAGGGATTGCTGTCGTATTCCGCTCCGCATACCGGAGCCGAGCTCGAGCGCCTCCTGGTGATGTTGCAGCAACAACATCAATCTGGCACGACCGTCAGCATCGGACACAGCCGAGATTTCCACTCGGCCGCTGCGGCGAATGCTTTTGCCTCGGCGTGGCGCGGGCGTGGCCACCGCGTGTCGGCCGTTGTCGACTGGCCCGAGGACGCCGCATCGTGGCTGCGGCAGGCCCAACGCCTCACCGCCGGAGCCCCCGACGCGTAGGTGATCGCCGCCTCCGTCGCGGGTTTCGTGCAATTGAGCCGGCGGCTCGTGCACTCCACTCGCTGGACCGCGCGTCGCACCTTCGCGTTCGCGTCGCTGGCGGATCCGAGGTGCGCGGCGCTCGCGGGCCCCGAAGTCCTCGATGGACTACGGGGCGCGACCAGCGAGGGCGGCAGCTAGGCAATCTCCGGCAACGAGGTTGTGCACGTTGCCGATTGACTACCCGATCTGATCGTCGACCGTGGCGACGGCGGCGTTCTTCTGCACCGACTCGATGCCGTTCTGCGCCGCGGTCTCGCTCTCATACGCCTGGGTGGCAGCGATGACCTCGCCGTTCAGCACCTCCAGTCGCTAACGGCTACCGATGGGCAATCAGGTGCTGCGCACGGCTTCCTGCTCGATCGATTCCTCGGCGTGGGTGGCACCGATCCAGTGCAGCAGGTCGTGGATGGTGTCGTCGGCGAGGCGGTAGCGGACGATGCGGCCGTGTTTGGCACTGGATACCCAACCTTGGTGGCGGAGCAGGCGCAATGCGTGCGAGACCGCGGTGCCGGACATGCCGACGGCGGCGGCGAGATCGCTGACGCTGATGTCGGGTGCGTGGTGCAGGCACACCAGGAGGCGGAGCCGGTTGGCGTCGGAGAGCAGGTCGAAACGGCCCGCCCAGTGCTCGATGCCGGCGATATCCAAACCCGATGCGGCGCGGCCTGCGTGATCGGGGTCCAGCGGAATGCTCACTGCCACATGTCTACTCTGCCGGTCCTGGGCGAATACGACCAGTCCTCGGCGATATAGGAACATATGTTCATCTGAACAGATATCGCGCGTATCGTCTGCAGAGGTGAGCTATCGCACCACCCAGGCCATGCACATGAGCGACGGCATCGTGAACGCGCCGACCTCGTTGATCTTCGCGGTAATAGCGGTTGGCGGCCTAGGTTTCGCGGCTTGGCGGGCCCGTGCCGAACTTGATGAGCGGGCCGCGCCGATGGCCGGGCTGGTGGCCGCATTCATTTTCGCGGTGCAGATGGTGAACTTTCCGATCATGCCGGGGGTGAGCGGGCACCTATTGGGCGGTGCGCTCGCCGCGATTCTGGTCGGGCCGTACGTCGGCGCGCTGTGCGTGGCGATTGTCCTTGTCGTGCAAGCACTTCTGTTCGCCGATGGCGGGTTGACCGCGCTCGGCACGAACATCACGAACATGTCGCTGATCGGGGTGACGGTCGGGTACACGGTCGCGCGGCTCGTGCTGCCGGTGCTGTCGCGGCGACGAGCCGATGCGGGGATCGGGATCGTCGGATTCGTGGCGGCGTTCGTCGGAACTGTCGGCGCTTCCTCGGGTTTCGTGATCGAGTACGCGATCGGCGGGGCGGCGGGCTCGACGGTCGGGGCGGTCGCGGGCTACATGCTCATCACGCATGCGCTGATCGGTGTCGGGGAAGGGATCATCACCGCGATCACGCTCATCGCCGTGGTCAACGCGCGACCCGACCTCGTCTATCTGTTGCGGGTCACCGGTCAGCGCCGCACCGCCGCGACACCGCTGCGGCCGCGACTGTCGATGACCGGATTCCTGTTCGCGTTCGCCGCGGTGGCGGTGCTCATCGCGGGACTGCTGTCCTACGTGGCGAGTTCGCAGCCGGACGGGCTCGACGCCACCACTCAGCGTGGTTGCACCGTGGTTCAGGTCGACGGCGCCGAACAACTGCAGGGCGACTGCATCGCCAAGAATGCCAAGGAGCATCATCTCGCGAAGTCGCCGTTGGCGGGGTACACGATCGATGGCGACAACAAACTCACCGGCGTGGCAGGCGTTCTCGGGGTGGCGGCCGCGTTCGCGGTGTTGTTCGGCGTGGTGAACCTGATTCGGACCGGACGGAAGAACCACGCCGGGTCGGAGTCGACGTAAGTGACCGTTGCCAGTCATCGCCTGTATCTGCCGGGAAGTTCACCGGCGCATCGGGTTCCGGCCGAGGTGAAGATCGCGTGCGCGGTGCTGACGGTGTTCGCCGTCGTGGCGACGCCGCGAGAATTGTTCTGGCCCTTCGGTTGTTATGCGCTCGGTTTGGTCGCGTTCTGGAGGTGGGCGGGCATTCCGTTGCGCTGGATCGCGCCTCGGCTGCTGATCGAGCTGCCCTTTGTTGTGCTGGCGGTGTTGCTGCCGTTCGCGGCGGGTGAGCCGAGAACGTCGTTTCTCGGGCTGTCGTTGTCCACCATCGGGCTTTACGCCGCCTGGGGGATCGTCGCGAAAGGGACTATCGGCGTGGGAGTTTCGTTGACGTTGGCCGCTACTACGAACGTGCGCGAATTGCCGGGCGGACTCACCAGGCTGCGCGTTCCCGGGATGATCGTCACCATTGTCGTGCTCATGCTGCGTTACGTCGACGTGCTGCTAGCGGAGGCGGCGCGGATGCGGCTGGCGCGGATCTCCCGCGGCGACGACCCGCGAACGCTGCGCCAAGCAGGTGCGACGGCACGTGGTGCGGGCACCTTGTTCCTGCGTTCCTACGAACGCGGCGAGCGAGTGCACCTGGCGATGCTGTCGCGCGGTTTCGACGGCGCCGTACCGGATTTCGGCACCCAACCCGCGACACGAACGCAATGGCTACTCGGCTGCCTACCCGCCGTCGCCGCGATCTGCGTCTGCCTGACCGCCTGGACGCTGCGATGACCGACTCGATAACGCCCGCAGTACGTTTGGTCGACCTGACCTTCGCCTACCCCGACGGAACCGGCGCACTGCACGGCGTCGATCTCGACATCGCCCCCGGCGAACGGGTCGCCGTCCTCGGCCCCAACGGCGCCGGAAAATCCACCCTGATGCTGCACCTCAACGGCGTCCTCATCGCGGCATCCGGCGAGGTACACATCGGCGGAACCCTGTTGAACCGCAATACCGTTCGCACCATCCGCCAACGCGTCGGCCTCGTCTTCCAGGACCCCGACGATCAACTCTTCATGCCCACCGTCGAACAGGACGTCGCCTTCGGCCCAGCCAATTTCGGCATCCGCGGCAACCAGCTCACCGAAAACGTCCGTGCCGCCCTGGCCGCCGTGGGCATGTCCGACCGAGCCGACCGCTCCCCCACCCAACTCTCCGTAGGCGAACGCCGCCGCGCCGCCCTGGCAACCGTCCTGGCCTGCCAACCAGAAGTCCTCGTCCTGGACGAACCAGCCGCCAACCTCGACCCCGTGGCCCGCCGCGAACTAGCCGACGTCCTGACCGCCCTCCCCACCACCATTCTCATGGTCACCCACGACCTCCCCTACGCCCAACGCATCTGCGACCGAGTAGTAATCCTCGACGCAGGCCGCATAGTCGCCGACGGCCCCACCCACGAAATCCTCGACGACACAGCCCTTCTCGCCAAACACCGCCTGAGCTGACCGACACAATCGACGCCCCGATCCGTCGATTACGTTGAGCCAATGGGTGATATCCAAATCGCAACGGCACTGGAAGCCACGGCAGACCTGGTAGCAGAGGTGAATGCGCTCGTTCGACAGCTTTCGACGACGGCCGCGCCGCTGACCATCGACGGGCTCGCCGAACTGATCGCGTCCGACTCCGCGACGCTGCTCATCGCCTCGTCCGAGATAGGCGTCGTCGGCATGCTCACGCTCATCACCTACCCGATCCCGACCGGCATCCGAGCCCGGATCGAAGACGTGGTCGTCGACGAATCCGCCCGAGGCAAGGGTGTCGCGTTCGACCTCACCCACGCGGCAGTCGAACTCGCACGCAAAGCCGGAGCCCGCACCGTCGACTTGACCTCGCGACCATCCCGCGAGTCCGCCAACCGCCTCTACCAGCGAGCAGGCTTCAGCCCCCGAGACTCCCTCACCTACCGCCTATCCCTCTAGACCACCCGCGGGTCCACCCACTCATGAGATAACCGACCGTATCCGAGGATGAAAATCTACCGTGGTGAGTGTAGACATTCTACGGAAGCGGGTATACAGTCTCTGTTGTTCGAAGAGAAGATCGAGAGGCCGGGCAGGTGAACTGCCCGGAATGAAAGTTCCACCCCGTCCCCTCCGGCGGAGAAGAGAATCCGGTGCACTCGGCCGGACCGCCGGAGGGGGACGAACACGCAAGATGGACAAGTAAGGCGCAGCTCGAACCGGCAATCCAGGAGGTGGTCACTGAGTAGTCATTTATCGGTTCCGCGTCCCGGCATGTGTCGGATGCGGTGTGGAACATCGGCTTTCGTGGCCGGTGAACAGAATTGATACCCCTCTTCCGTAATCCCAGGCCCCGGCGCACACGCGCCGGGGCCTGCCTGACGTTGAATCCCGAGAGGTGCTGTGCAGCAACCGAACACCGACCCCGCCGACGGCCCCAGCGCCGCAGACAAACTCGACGACGACACCTACCCCGCCTACAGCATGGGCAGAGCCGCGGAAATCCTCGGCGTCACCCAAGCATTCCTGCGCGGCCTCGACGCCGCCCAACTCCTGACCCCGCAACGGTCATCGGGCGGGCACCGCCGCTACTCGCGCTACCAACTGCGCATCGCCGGACGCGTACGCGAACTCGTCGACGCCGGAAACACCCTCGAGGCGGCGTGCCGCATCGTCATCCTCGAAGACCAGCTCGCCGAAGCCCAGCGCCTCAACGCCGATTTGCAGCACACCCTCGACCAGCGCGCCGACCCGGCTGACCCTGGAAAGAGAACGTGACCGAACCACGCACCGCCCGAATGGGCGCCCGACCCCTGTCAGGCGAGGCCCGCGAGCGCTGCGAGTCGCGCGACGTCGTCGAAGTTCGCGTGGCTCAACGCCATCTCGATGCGGGCGATACTGATCTCCGTCGGCCCGAACATGACTCCTCTCGACCGATGGTCGGCGCCGAGATACCGAGTCTGCGCCTGCGCGCGGGCGAGGAGACGATCGGTTTCCGGAATGTCCCTGCATGCCTGCCGCGCCTTTCGCGCCGCGAGCAGGTACAGCGCGCCGAGTAATGCGCGGGAGTCGGCCGTATAGCGCGCAGTCGGATCCGCCTTTTCGAGGTAGGCGGCGGCGTCCACAGGTTTCCTTGTCCCTGGGCTTGACCTTGCCCCTGGGGCAAGGTTCGACGATGGTTCGCATGAACAACAACGCACTGCACACCCTCGAAACCCAGATCCGTGAGCAGGTCGCTGCTTACTGCCAGTCCAACAACATTCCCGGGTTCGTCGCGGGCGTCTACCACGCCGGCGAACAGATCGTCATAGCCCACGGCACCGCGAACGTCGCCACCGGCGCGGCGATGCTCGAGGACACCGGATTCCTGTTCGGCTCTGTCACCAAGGTCTTGACCACCACGCTGGTCCTCCAACAGGTCGAGCGCGGACTGCTCGACCTTGACGCGCCGGTAGTGAAGTACCTACCCGAATTCGTCCTGACCGCACCGGGCGCGGCGGACAAGATCCTGGTCCGGCACCTGATCTCGCACACCAATGGCATCGACGCAGACCTGTTCTTCCCCGATGCCAAGGGCCGCGCCGCCCTGAAGACCTACGTCGAGGGCCTCGCGAGCAGCTGCGGCACCCTGTTCGAGCCCGGCGAGCAGCTCAGCTACTCCAACGGCGGCATGATCGTTGCGGGCCGCCTGCTCGAAGTGGTGACCGGTCTGCCCTTCTCCGACCTGCTCGAGCGTGAGATCTACACACCCGTCGCGATGTCGGACTCCGGCACTTCAGCCGAGCAGGCCATCCTGCGCAGCACCGCTGTAGGCCACTTCCTGAACCCGGAAACTATGGCGGCCGAACCCACCAGCATGTTCATGCTGCCCGACACGTGGGGCCCTGCGGGCGGCACACCGATCGGCACCATCACCGATCTGCTCGCCTTCGGACGCACCCACCTCGCGGGCGGCGTGTCCCCCTCCGGCACACGCGTCCTCTCGACCGAGTCCACCACGCTGATGCAGCAGGTCTCCCACGACATGGCGACCCCGAACGTCCCGCCGATGGGCCTGGGCTGGGTGCGGTATCCGTTCGGTGACACGACCGTCCTCGCCATGTCGGGCGCCTCGCCCGGCGGCGTGTCCATCCTGTGCGTCGTGCCCGAACACGACCTGGTCTTCACCGCCTACGGCAACACCTCGGGGGCGATCATGCTGCACGACCAGGTCCTGCAACGACTCCTTCGCGATCGTCTCGGCGTCCAGATCCCCACTCTGGTCACCGAATCCGAGCCCGACGTCGACCTCACTCCCTACGTGGGCACCTACCGCTCCGATCAGCTCCGCATCGACGTCAGCATCGTCGACGGTCAGCTCGAAGAACGGATGACCTACGAACCCGCGGACGAATCGCAGCGGCAGATCTTCACCGCATTCGCCGGCGGCATGACCTCTGCCCCGCCGCAGCGCTACGTCCCGATCCGTCCCGGCCTTTTCGCGCCCGCCGGATACCCACTCGAGACGTTCGACGGATACCTGCGACTGCTGCTCGTCTCCTACCATGACCTCCGCGACGGGCAAGCGCGCTTCCGCAACGGCGGTGGCCGCCTGACCCGACGGGCCTGACCGTTCCGTATAACCTGACCGCCTCGAGTGGAAGGATATCCAGCATGATCACGATCGGCCGGCTCGCGGAATACGCCGGAGTGACCATCAAAGCCATCCGCCACTATCACGAACGCGGTCTGCTCGCCGAACCCGACCGCGACTCGTCCGGCTACCGGCGCTACACCGCCCAAGACGCCGTCGACCTCATCAAGATCAGAACCCTGGCCGAGGCGGGCGTGCCGCTGGCCCGCATCAAGGACCTCCACGACGCGGACCCGGACACGCTCACCGCCGCCATCGCCGAGATCGACCGCGACCTCCGAGACCGCATCGCGCAGCTGCGACGAACCCGCGACCAACTTGCCCAACTGCGCGGCGGCGAACGGCTTTTCGTCTCCCCGGAAGTCGCCGACTATCTCGACGATCTACGCGAACTCGGCGTCAGCGAACACCGGATACACCTGGAACGCGACGGCTGGATCCTCATGCAGACAGCCGCACCCGAGGACGCCGCCCGGTGGATCACCGAAAAACGCGACCTCATCACCGATCCCGAGTTCCGTGCCATCTACCTCGAACACGACGCCGCCTACGATTGGTCGCCGAACGATCCCCGCCTCCCCGCCCTAGCGGACCGTACCCGGAACTGGTTCGCCAACCACAGCCGATCCGAGACCCACCCCGTCCACAATCCGACCATCGCTCGGTTGGCCGCACAGTCCCAACCCGGCGCCTCTTCCCCGGCATGGGACCGCCTCGCCCAACTCATGAAGGGCTAGCCCCGATTCGGTGTCCTGCCCGGTTCGACATGCGTGCTCGCTCGCGTGACCCAACACTCACACCGGGCACAGCGCAATAGCACGTGCAACATCCTGAAATCGGTGCGGGTTCAGGCGGTCAACGACGCGCGCGGTTCAGCGAGGCGCGCGGCGCCTGGGTCCTTCGTACCGGGCGGCGACATCGAGGTTGACGTCGAAACCTCTTGCGGTGCTCTCCGATTCGCCTGTTTGCTTACCATTCACCAAATGTCTCAGTCGATTTGCGGCCGTCGTGGCGTGCGACTGCTTAGGATCAGGCATGAGAACGCGAGTGATTGTGGTCGGAATAGGTTTGACAGCAACGCTTTTCGTATCCACTGGCACGGCGCTGGCCACAATTCCGGTGGGACCGGGCCCCTCCGGGAACTACGTGGTCGAACCGCAGCCGAGCAACTGCCATTACCGAACGGCCGCGGGCGGTGCAGCCCTCCCGGATCCCGCCTGCACACCCGGCGCCACGAATCCCAAAGTCATACCCGATACCCTGAACTCGACCATCTGCCGGTCCGGCTATACCAAGTCCATCCGGCCACCGGCCTCGATCACCAACGCCGAGAAGAAGCTCAACGCCAAGTCCTACGACTACACCGGCCCGCTCTCCTCGGCCGAATACGATCATCTGGTGCCGCTGGAACTGGGCGGCGACCCGAACGATCCGCGCAACCTCTGGGTGGAACCAGACGCCTCACCCAACGCCAAGGACAGCGTGGAAAACCGCCTGCACCAACTGGTCTGCAATGGCACGGTGCCGCTGCAATCAGCGCAGGAGGCCATCGCCACCGACTGGACGACAGCACTCACCACAGTCGGCGGCTGACAGCAGGGCCACATTGCGCAGACGGCAACCGCTCTGTTCTGCTGCAATGAATACCAAACATCCTCTCATCGGCCAGATGTGGATATTCCGTACCGCAGCACATCGCACCCTTCCGGTCGCGCTGTAAGCAGCTATTTGCGCGTGTTGAAAAGTGCTGTCAGCCAACGATTCCGGACGGCCGACCAACGCGCGCTCCGCGGCGGCTTCCAGCACGGCGACCAGTCTCTCCAGTACAGGCAGCGCCCGCTGCTCACGTGCGGTCAGTTGCTGCAACGCCCTGGCCGGAGCAGTCGAACTCAACTGGTTGTAGCGATCCAGGTTGCCGAGGTCGCGGGCCGCTGCGCACAATGGACCCATGGTGTTCGGAATGCCGGTGCAGTCCTTTTCCGGCAGTTATGCGGATGACCGCGGCGTCGAACCCCTTGTGTGGCAATTCGTGCCCACCACGGGCGACGTCGGGCACGCTCGCAGCTTCTTTATTCGAACCGTCATTCGCGGAATGCTGGTGACAGGAGGGGCTTTCGACGGACTCGAACCCGACGACGCCCATGCCGCTGCCGCGGCGCTGCCGCTGCTGAACGAGACCGACGACAAGTACGCCTGCGTGCTGTACCGATGCGTCCTGCACGCGGACCTACCGTGTGCGGCCGAGATCGACGGTGACCGGCGCTCGGCAATCGTGCGGTTCACCGTCGACCTGCGGGCCGACCGCCCACCGCTGAACCAACATTTCGCAGTGCACCTGGACGGCACGACCTACGAAGTGGACGTCGACGGCGGCCTCGACGAGGGCCTGGCCCGCCTCGCGGCCGCCTTTCCACCCAACATCCACCTGATCTGCTGTCACACCTGCCAATTCGCCGGCTACTCACCGTATATCGGCTACGACATGGTCGGTATCAACTGCCACCGCGAAGCCCGAACTCGTTACCTCGCCGTCCGATCCAAACGCGACTACACACCGGACCTGATCACCGAGGAAGTGCCGGAGAACTATCTGTGCCCGGAATACCGATTCCGCATCCCCGGTACCGGGTTCGGTGTGTAAATCACCGACCATTACGAAGACCCGGACCGGGCCCTTGATGTGTGCTAGCCCAATCCGGAAATTCGCCCGTGAGCGGCACGCCGGGACTCTCGGAGCGATCGATTACGGCGACGGGCTCGGTCCGAAATCAGGCGATAAACAACGAAAGCCATTACAGTGCAACGATGTTCGGCTCTACACCCACGCGTTGCTCCAGCGGAAATTGCTGATCATCCTGACTGGCCAACCAGTACAAGGAGGGGCAACCAGCCGATGCTGATCGGGACGCCAGTCGCAGGCCTGGTCGCTCGGCGCGTGTTCGACCGCTCATCGGCAATTCCGGATGTTTTAAGGCGTTAGCGGCCGACCCCGGCCACTGTCCTCTCGAATCGCGCGCTCCGCGGCAAAGTAGCGCGTTCGAGCTAGCGAGTTGGGCGTTGCTTATCCATCCCGGAAATCGACGATGCCCTTGCGCGAGGCTGACCAGTTTGGTTGGGAAAACTTCGTCTTCGCCGGCCGGGACATCGGCCCACCTTTGACGCTCAACGAACCGGCAACCGGGAACGGCGTTGCGCCGATAGCTGGACCTGGCCGCAACGGCCGACCGAACGCGTCCCGCAGCGTACCGTCCTGCCTCAGCCGATGCCGTCCTGCACCGGATAGTCGATGACGACCACACCGCCGGTGGCGTAGTTGACGACATCGGCGGCCGCCCGCAGGCCGTACTCCGACGCCTGTGCCGTGGTCATGGCGGCGGCGTCGGCGAAGTCGGCTTCGAAGACCGCGAAATAGGGCGTTTCTCCCCTCTTCGCCGCCACGTCGAAGCTGTAGCGCCACGCAAGCAGGCCGGGCCACTTCATGACCAGTGGAAGGTGGTTGGTCACGTAATAGTCGCGGAAGTGGTCAGGGTCGACGGGCTTGGGATACAGGACCAGCAACTTATGCATGACTGCCTCCTGCATCGTGTATGAGTGCGGTGTCCGGTACCGCGGTCGGTTGAATCGTCATATGCGCAGGTTAGGGCTTGATATGTGGTCGAGGGAAAGACCGGGACGGGATAGACTCAGAACGGATCGTTATCAATCGGCCGGGAGGGCATGTGGCGCCGGATACGGTGAGTCTGCGGTACTTTCTGGTGCTGGCGCAGGAGTTGAACTTCACCCGCGCGGCAGCTCGGATCGGTATCGCGCAGCCCGCACTCAGTGCCCGGATGCGCCGATTGGAGGCGGAACTCGGTACGAGCCTGCTGGTTCGTAACACGCGGAGCGTCGTATTGACCACGGCCGGTGCGGCTTTGGCGGAGTCCGCGCCGCCCGCGCTGGCGGCGCTGGACCGGGCATGGGACACCGCCCGGAACGCGGGGGCCGGTGAACTGGGCACGCTGCGCATCGGATACAGCCTCAGCGCGGGGGCCGAGACGGCACCGGCCCTGGTGGACAGGCTCATTCGCAGCAGCCCGGGACTCGAGGTCGGCGCGGTCCCGATGACGACACCAGAGATCTCCCCCGCAGTCGCGGACGGCCGCATCGATGCGGGAATCACCCGCGGTGAACAGCCGGGTCGTGGCGTGCGCCGGTTCCCGCTGCGGCGTTTGCGCGTCGGGGTCCAATTGGCGCAGCATCATCCGCTGGCCGAACACCCAGAGATCGAGATCGCCGATGCGGCTGCGTATCCGCTGCGACTCCCCGACCGTACAGCCAACCCCGTGATCCACGATCAGCTGTCCGCACTGTTCCGCGACAGCCGGCTGAACCCCCGATTCCACACTCCCCCAGTCTCTTTCGACATGTCTCAGCGCGACCTACGCGACGGGCTCACCCTCGCCCCGGCCGGTGAAGCCGCGATCACAACCCAACCGGCCGGTATCACGTGGCGACCGCTGCAGGGCGCACCCACCTTGACGATCCACCTGGTCCTCCCGCGCGAGCAGTCACCACTACACCGCCGCATCCGCACCGTCGCCAAAACCCTGGCACACGAGCTGCACTGGCTCCCGGACTGACGCGCAGCAGGTCACGCGAGACGGACGTCGGCGGTGGCGAGGCCGACCCGCAGGGAATCCGCATATTCCACAGCGGATGTACTCGACCATACGTCGGTGAGACTTCCTACGGGTAGCGGATATTGATCGACCGACGACCATCCGCAATTCGGCAAAAGTAGCGGACGTTCTGCGCCGCAGTCGATCTCGCCGCGCAGAACGCGCCACGCAGCATGTGCCGATGTGTCGAAGCAGAGCCTGCCGAACTTGTCGGTGGCTGGTCGTAGCGTTCGCGGCATGAACTGGAGACCGTGGTTGGAATTGTGGAGCGAGGAATGGACCTCTGGCAGAGATCTCGAGGAGCTGGTCGTTGCATGACTCCCACTACCCCGCCCCGCCCGGCCGATCTCGAAGCCGTATTCCCTGAGCTCGCGCCACTGGCCCGCACCGCAACCCGGCTACACCCGCGTCCGGGAAGCCCATCGCCCCAAGACAGTTCGATCGGCGGCCCACTGTTGTGGCCTGCCCGTGAGCCATGGCCACACTGCCGCGAAGACGCCCACCACACAGCACCGATCACGCTGATGTCGTTGGCGGACGCCAGGCTGCGACGACGCATCGACTTGGCCAGAGAAAGCAGGGAGGCATTGGCCAGGCCCAGCCGGGAGGGATGGGGATACACCCCCGAGGAGCGGGCGCTCCTCGAACAGATCCAGCCGCGGGACAAACCCGAGGGCCCCGTCGCGATGCTGCCGGTCGCCCAGCTGTACCTGCGTGATGTACCCGGTCTACGTCCACCCGAGGGCGCGGATCTGCTGCAGGTGTTGTGGTGCCCCTTCGAACACGACGACG
Organism: Nocardia sp. NPDC046473; assembly: GCF_040645995.1. Classification (NCBI taxonomy): domain Bacteria; kingdom Bacillati; phylum Actinomycetota; class Actinomycetes; order Mycobacteriales; family Nocardiaceae; genus Nocardia; species Nocardia sp. NPDC046473. The sequence continues at coordinate 858,449 of NZ_JBEYZJ010000001.1, read as the reverse complement.
GAATGCCCACGACCGCCGTGTTCTGGCGGACCGCGGCAGCGGTTATCGACATACTGCTCGCCCCACCGGAACCCGCGGCAATGGACGGTGTGGTCTACGTCCCCGAGCCGTGCTTGGTCCATCCGGAAGAGGTGATCGAATACCCGAGTGCGATGGAGTTCGGGAAGGAGATGCACGAACGACTGGAACGGTGGGCCATCGCCGAGCTCGGCGTCGAATACCAAAACTTGTGTATCCCGCCCGGCTGTAAGGTCGGCGGCTATGTCAATTGGGGCATGACAGACCCTTATCCGACCCCCTGCCCCACCTGCGGCACCCCGACCGAGCCGCTACTGACCATCTCCGGCACGGAGTGGGCCTTCGACCTCCACCACTGGATCCCGTACGAGGACCAGGCCGCCAACCTCGCGTGGGGTCCTGCCCAAGACGGCCCGAAAAGGCCCACCCGGATCTGTGTCTCCGACGACAACGCCCAGATCATCCGAGTCTGCCCGGCATCACCTGAGCACCCACACACCCAGATAATGCAATAGCCACACCGACCGACATCGAATGGCCATCCGCCGCAAGGAAGACGAAGTTCTCGGCGACAGCAACCGCCCATCGGCGACGCGGCTCGAACATGAGATCAGCGAATGTCGGATCCTGCGGTCCTCGATGCACCCTCGCCTTGCGCTGCCGACGAGGAAGGGGCACAACGGAGTGACCGGGCCTGCGGTTGATTGACCGGCGTCGCTGTGAGGGAATGTCATGCTGGCCAAGGACGGTTGCACTGCGGTGTGAAGGCTGTTGGTTTCTACGATTTCGGCGATCCGGACGTACTGCGCGAGCTGGAACTGCCTGAACCGCAAGCGGGCCCGGGTGAGGTCCGCATCCGCGTGCACGCGGCCGCGGTGAATCCCACCGATGTTCTGCTGCGGACCGGCGGCCACGCCGTCCGGATGCCCGATCAGCGGCCCCCGTTCGTGCCCGGTATGGATGCCGCAGGTGTGATCGACCAACTCGGTCCCGGGGCTGACGGCCGGCTCGCGGTGGGCCAGCGGGTGCTCGCCATGGTGTTGTTCACCGGTCCGCACGGCGGCGCATACGCCGAGCAGGTCGTGGTACCCGCTGCCTCGGTGGTGCCGGCGCCGGACGGGATCGGCTTTCCCGCCGCGTCGACCCTGCTGATGAACGCGATGACCGCACGCCTCGCTCTGGACGCGCTGGCCATACCGCCCGGCGGAACTGTCGCCGTGACCGGTGCGGCAGGCGCGGTCGGCGGATACGCGGTCGAGCTGGCCAAGGCCGACGGACTGACCGTCATCGCGGACGCCGCCCCGCACGACATCGATCGGGTCCGCCGGTTCGGCGCCGACCACATCATCGAGCGCGGCCGCGACGTCGCCGCCCGCATTCGCGCGCTGGCACCCGATGGGGTTACCGGCTTGGTGGACGCCTCGATGCAGACCATCGAAGCAGTGCCCGCCATCGCCGATGGTGGCACACTGGCCGAACTGCGCGGCTGGCCCGGCCCGGCCGAGCGCGGCGTGCGCGTGCGTCCGGTGATGGTGACCGACGGCATCACCGACACCGAAGCACTGAACACGCTGCGCCACCAAGCCGAGGCCGGCACCCTGACGTTGCATGTCGCCGACGTGTTGCCCGCCACCGAGGCGGCCAGAGCCCATCGCATGGTGGAAGCCGGTGGTCTGCGTGGGCGGGTGGTACTGGACTTCTCCTGAACTGGGACGGCTCGCCGAGCGGCTGAAACTCTGGACATGAGCAAGCTGCGGGCCGACGTCGGTGCCGACTGGGACTTTGTCCCTTGCTCCCACAGCGCCGAAAAGATGCTGTCCCCGTTGATCATTGATGTGGTGACCCAGTGCGCGCAGTTCTGACTGCACTCGTCGTGAACGCCGCAAAATCGGCATGATGGTGCGTTCGGCCTGGCCTCGGCCCGGCCAGTCCCGAAGCGACCCGTAAGCGGACGTTCTGGATAAGTTGGCAGGCGGCCGTCAGTCAGCACTGAACCTTCCGACTCCAACTCGCCTTACTGGGTGTTGGTTAGGCGCGGAATTTTGTCCTGGGATGGCAATGGGAACTTCCGGGTCGTCGCTCGAGCAGCCTTGTCCTCGGCTTCGGCGGCCTTGTTGGCAATCGTCACGTCCAAAGGCTTGCCCTCAGCAGCCTTAGCAGCGGTCCGAGCATCGTCGGCCGCGGTGATCAGGGCGGCACCAGCATCGTCTGCCGTAGTGGTGATGGAGGAGGCGGTAGAGGCGACCGTTGCAGCTGCTTCCACGGCCTCCGCGGCAGAGGCGGCGTCCTCGGCACGAGCAGCGGCAGCTTCGGCTGTCTCCGTGCGGACATCGGACGTGATGGCTTCGGCGCGGGCGACGGCGCTATAGGCACGCTGACACGCTTGGATGACAAACCGCTTCTCCGCAGGACGTGCGTTATGGCCGACGCAATGGTTCTCCCATGGCTGCATCGCGTGCGCGGTGCCGGTACCGACCCACAGCGCCGCTGCGACCACGGTCAGCATTGGGCACATCGCCCGTGCACGTGTTCCCATACTCAACCTTCCACTGATGTCGAGATCCGTGAGTGGCCAACCCGCACATGAATGCTGGGCTATCGAGACTCTATTCGGAGCGGCTCCTGCCCCGGATCGGGCAGGCGCGCACGCCAATCAGTACACGAGTTCCGCGCAACTTCGGAGGCGAGCCAACTGGCAGCCAAACACCCCCTTTTCGGTGCGGGCTGCCGTTACCGCTCGCAGTGCCCTCCTGGATGATGGCCGCCTGGCTTGCCGCGACCTGGTCCGGACTTTCCTGCGCCGATTCCAGGCCTCCTGTGATGGCATTGCGCTGGACTACCGTGCCTCGCGCGACGAAGCAGATATCAAACGCGGCTGGCCGATCGGCCATAGACCGAACGGTCAGCCAACCCAATCCGCTCCTGACACGGGTACCTCTCGACCCGGACCGGTCTACGTCTGCGCGGCGGAAAGTCGCGGGATCTCCGCCAATTCGGGAGCTTTGAAAGCCTTCCGCGAGGCTTCGACAGCCTTCTCCTCCGCCTCCGCTGCCTCATTGGCACGCGCCACATTCCTAGGCTCGCTCTTTGCCTTGTTTGCGGCTTTGGCCGCAGCTTTGGCCGCGGCTTTGGCCGCAGCAGCGGCGGCCGCGGCCTCGGCAGTGCCTTCGGCGGCGTCCTCTTTGGCGGCGGTATCGGAGGCGACGACGGAGGCGTCTTCGGCGGCTTCAGCGGCTTCGGCGGACGCGTCGTAGGCGTAGGAGGCGGCGGTCTCGGCGTCTTCGGCGGCGGCGGTATCGGCAGCGGCAGTGGCGGAGGCGGCGGCGTAGGAATCGGCGGACTCGGCAGCGGCAGCATCGGACGTGGTTTCAGCGGCGGCGGCGGAGGCGCGGGCGGCGGCGCTGTAAGCACGCTGACACGCTTGGATGATGAACGGTTTTTCCTTCTCCACCTTGGCTTTCACGTCAGTACAGTGCTCCCCCCACGGTGGCGCCGCGGACGCGGAGACCGGGGTGCCGATCCCGGCGCACAGCATCGCCACAGTAACCGCCAATACCGCGCCGATCCCCTGCACGCGAGCACCCATTCCAGCCTCCTGTGATGACAACGAAACCGATGACGGCCGATCGCACCGAAAAGGAACAGGACCGGTCAAGAACTTATTCGGAACCACACCGACCACGGATGGGGCACGCCACAACGCACGCACATCGGCATAAGTAGCGTGCACTGGGAGGCGCTGTCAGCCAACCGATTTGGACGATCGACCAACGCGCGGTATGCGGTAAAGCGGACGTTCGAGCGCCAGCGCACTGTTGAGGTGCCGAAGACGCCGGCCTGAGCCGATGCGCGAAGGCGGTGAGGTTCCATCCGTTGGTGCGCCCACTCCGAATGACCAGTGTCGAACCGCAGATTCCGTTCGGAACCGCTCTACAAGGAAGATCCACGATGAAGCGACCCTCGCTTCGCATTCGGTACCGGTCAAGCCTTGCATGCCGGGATGTGCCGACCCGGGTGGGATCGAGGCCGTTGTGTAGATGAGTCATCCGTGCCAACCAAGATCCTGACATCACCTGGAGGGAATATGCATACTCTGCGCGCCACACTCACGACCGCAGCCTGCGGCGTCATCGCTGCGGCAGGCTTGGTGTCGTTCACCTCAACTGCTCACGCAGCGGAGATCTGGACCTACACCTGCGACACCGTCGAAATTGCGCATTCTTCGCAGTTGCCTGGACTCGTGATCGGTAAAGGCAGCTGTCAGGCGAGCAACGGAGCCCCCGAAGATGAGGAAGAGATCACCAAGCAATTTGTTCTTGTCGGGCGCAAGGACAACAGGAAGGTGAACTGCACAACGGCCCGCCCCAAACCCGGAATACCAGAATCAGGGGGGCCCAAAAACTTTGGTTACGTGTACGGGTCGGGCAAGAAAGTGAGAGGCGAGCAGTGCGAGGTCCTGAAGAACTAGCCCCATGACGCGGGGGTACTCGACCTACGCAGAACCATGCATGAAAGGAATACCTGTCCGTCAACGGATTCCGGGCACTCACCGACTGCCCTGCCAGACGGGCCATGCGACCACCCCACGCGACCGTCGTGTAATCGGCAGAAGAAAGCGCGCGTCCCAGAGGCGTTGGTGGCCGACCGGCCTGAGGCTGGGCCACTGCCCGCTCGGATCGCGCGCTCCGCGCATGTGCGGATGTCCTTGGCTCGCGGTAACTTCGCCACTGACCACTGGATCCGAAGATCCTTGCCTGCCAATGTGCGGTACAGGTATGGCGCTGACGCCGCCGGTGTTGGGATCGATCGGCCCGGCGGCCGCGAGGCCGAGCTATGATCACATGGTCGCGAAAAGCGATGTTCCGTGGTTGCTCCGCGGGACATCGTTCGTACATCGATCCAGATGGTTCTGATCGTTGAGCGTCTCCTTGCTGAGACCGGGCATCCCGTCCGCTCCCGGCACTGACCATCGCCGACACGTGTCGGCGCTACAGAGGAGCGCAACATGCACAGGACCATTGCCATTGTCGGAGCTGGGTTGGGCGGGCTGACACTCGCTCGGGTACTTCAGGCTCACGGCGTCGCCGCGACGATCTACGAGGGTGAGGCTTCGGCGACGACCCGGGCGCAGGGCGGCCTGCTCGACATCCATGAAGAGACCGGCCAGGTCGCGCTTCGTGCAGCCGGTCTGTACGACGAGTTCCTGACTCTGATCCGCCCGGGCGAGGACGCCAAGCGGGTGGTCGACCGCCACGGCACGATTCTGTTCGATACACCCGGGGACCGCGGTTCGGTCCGCCCCGAGGTCGACCGTGGCGAACTCCGGCGCCTGCTCATCGACTCACTGGCGCCCGGGACGATCCGGTGGGGTCACAAGCTCGATTCGATCGGGCACCGGATGGAGGGCGGCTACGACCTCACCTTCGCGGAAGGTTCCGCCACACAAGCCGACATCGTCATCGGCGCGGACGGTGCCTGGTCGAAGGTGCGTCCGCTGCTCACCCCCGCCGAGCCTGTCTATAGCGGAACCTGCTTTGTCGAGATCGCTTTCGCCGCAGGCGAACAGAACTGTCGGGCGAGTGTGGCCGCGATCGGCAGCGGCACCCTGATGGCGGTCGAGCCAGGCAAAGGCATCATCGCCCATCGCAACGCCGACGAGAGCGTGTCCGGATACGTGGCGCTGAACAAGCCCGAGGAGTGGATGAGGTCGATCGACTTCGGTGACCCGTCCGCGGGCCTGCGTCGACTTGCCGACGAGTTCGATGGCTGGTCGCCGCTGCTCACCGCCTTCGTCACCGAGAGCGATGCGCAACCGTGGCTCCGACCCATCTATGCCCTGCCCGTCGGGCTCGAATGGGGCAGGGTGCCCGGCGTGACGCTCGTCGGCGACGCCGCGCATCTGATGTCGCCCTTCGCCGGCGAGGGCGCGAACCTCGCCATGTACGACAGCGCTGACCTGGCGAGCAAGCTGATCGAACAACCCGACATCGAAGGCGCGCTCACCGCCTACGACGAGAGGCTGTTCCTGGATAGTAGCGACGCCGCCGCCCGCGCGGCGAATAACCTGGAGCTCTTCTTCGGCCCGGAAGCACCGCAGAGCGTAGTCACTATGTTCGATCACTGACACTTCAACGCGGCGTGACGACGTCAGGGCGAGCAACGAGCAGCTCGCCCGCATGCTCGCCGATCAACGGCATCGTGAATGAGCAGGGCCGGGGCCGCAACGACTTTCAGCGAGACCGACCGCGAAGCTCCGCATCGAGCGAGGTCTGCAAGTAGGTCATCGCTTCGATCGCGCCGGGATCGCTCGCCGCAGCCGGAAACTGCTCTGCCGGAATATCTTTGACATGCGCCTGGATCCACCAGATATTGCCGAACGGATCGCGCACCCGCCCGACTCGATCCCCGAAGAACAGTTCCGTCACCGCGGTGACCGATATGGCCCCGGCCGTCAGCGCCCGCTCGTAGACCGCATCGGCATCCGCGACGAACAGCCGGATCATCGAGGGCGTCACCGGCCACCCCGGTCGAGAGTCGAAAGCCATCACCACCGAATCGCCGATCCGCGCCTCCGCATGTCCGATGCTCCCGTCCGCGTTGACAATTCGAGCCAGTTCCTGCGCCTCGAACGCCTCGGTCAGGAAGTCCATGAGCGCACCGGTATCCGGTCCGCCGATCCACGGCGTCACGGTCGCGTAGCCGGCGGGCACGTGCTCGGTAACGTTGCTGGTCAACATACTTCCTCCATCGATTCGCTGATGAGAGCGACGATACGTATGAAATAGGTCTGATCATGTCCTAGTTCAAGATCCGCCGGTTGCCCCAGAACACTGACGGTGAAATCTCGGATTTGAGCTGTCATCCGCTACAGCAGGCCCCTATCGTCATGTGGTGACTGATGTAGTGGCGTGGTCAGCGCTTGCAATGTCGGCTCTGGCCCTCATCTGGCAAGTCCTGACATGGGTCCGTTCGGGTCCACGAATCAAGTTCACAGCGTTGACAGGGGACATGGTCATCGCCGAGGGGAAAATGACCCTGACCATCTACTTCGCAGCGACCAACTCGGGCCGCCTCGCAGCGACTGTCCACAGCGTTGGCATCGACCAGAAGAGGAGACGGCTCAGCACACAGACGATGTTCATCGGACCCGGAACCGTGAGGCCCCTCGGCGGTGCCCCTGATCCGGTCTTGCCGCGTCGACTGGAGCCTCATGATGGTGTGACGGGTACCGCCAGCTGGCAGTTCGTTCCACTGCAACAAGGCCGTAGTGGTCAATTCGGATACCTGGTGCCTTATGCATACGTCGGCGACCGAAGGGTGACCGCCCGCTTGATCCGCACGAACGCCGTATCCCGGAACTCCCGTCCCCAGTAAGCCCTAGATCAACGGCGACAGCGCATCTGAGTCCGTTCTTGACTACCGATGTCGATATTCGGAGGCGTCGGACAACACACGACATTCGACATTTGCGCGCGTTGGGAGACGCTGTCAGCTAACCGATTTGGACGGAGGACCGACGCCCGCCCAGCGGCTAGTTACCGGATGTCGCCGCCAGCCCGGCCGCCGCCCCGCCTTCCGCAGACGATGCCGCCCGGTAGATGGCGGGCGTCAGCAGACTGAACCGACGCCGCCGTCGACCCTCGGTAGTACGAATTCACCTGCCACGCTTACGGATTGAGCAAATCAGCAGGCCCCGACTGAATCGAGGCTCTGCGTCGGGCATGCCAACCGGTGAGCTTGATCGAGCGACTCTGATGCTTTCTGCGGTGTGCCGCTACCGGTCATGATCACTCCCTGTGCGGTTCAGCGCCGAGGCCGAGTAGGTCGTCAGGTCCTGGGGAAGGCTTGCTGGACGACTGCGCTGCCGGGCAGCGGTCAGGTCCGTGGGGCGGGGTAGCGGCCTACCAACAGATCGACCGAGTAACTCTCCTCGATGACGCCGTGTGGAAAGGCCGCGCTGAGCACTGCACGCTCTTCGGATAGGACGGCGTGCCGTCGAGTTTCGTCGAGAACAAGGAACGCCGAGCGGCTACCGATGTTGGCCAGATGCATGTCCAGCGAGACAGTGCGGGACCAGCGCATTTGACGTCGGGTGACGTGCAGACCGATCAGGCCCGCGAGCCGGATGGCCTCGGTGTCGTCGGGGCGCACGGCGGGTTGGGGTTTCAGCCCGCAGTAGTGCGCGATGCGCATGTGCTGTGCATGGATCCACGGGACGTCGAAGGCGGTGGTGTTCCACCATATCGCCAGCGCACCCTCACTACGCAGCACACGCAGCGCTTCCGGCACGGAGATTGTCGGGTCGGTCCACTGCCACGACTGCGCGTAGGTGATGAGGTCATAGGATGCGCCGGCCAATGGCAAGGCATTTCCGTCTCCGCGTACGACCAGCACGCCTGGCACCGCCTTGCGACACTCGGCAGTCATCTCTGCACCCGGCTCGACGGCAATGACCTCGGCTCCCCGCTCACGCAGCAGGGCTGTGGCGATCCCAGTGCCCGCCCCGACATCAGCCACGCGCGCCCCCGCCAGCCGACGACCCATGAGTTCCTCGATCGCGTCGAAGAGATCGGGGGGATAGGACGGTCGACTGGTTGCATACTCAGCAGCAGCGGTGTCGAACGACAGGGCACGCGATCGTGGGGTCATTGGTCTACCAGTCTCCTACAGCAGCTGACCGCGCAGACCCATGGCATAGCCGTGCACTCGAGTCCACTAGAGCCAGCTGCGCGGGGTCTGGCAGGCGCGCTCAGCGGCATAGCTCACTCGCACTGACTGTAGCCGGTGCCTCGAAGTGCCTGTGGGTTCCGGTGTGCCGGACCTGGCAAGTGACCGGAACCGCAGCGCTCGCACCGCTTTTCCAGCCACTCGCGCACCGTCTTCCAGCGTGAGAGTGTGATACTCGCGCCTTTCTCACAGCGGCCGGTCGGGACGAGGTTGATCGGCGATAGGTGTGTCTCGGTAGGGGGCCAGGAAAGTGGTCAGCGCGGTCAACATCGTGGCGGGGGCTTCCTCGGCGGGGTAGTGGCCACAGTCAGGAATGATGAGGCTTTCGACGTTGTCGGCAGCCAGTTTCATCGTGTTTTCGACCAATTCCCCACAGTTTTGCGCCCCGGCGATTGTCAGGACGGGAAGGCGGAGTCGTCTGGTGCTGCGTTGCTTGTTCTGGGTGATGGTGGTGTCGAGTGCGCGGTAGAACTCGAAACTGGCGCGCAGGGCATCGGGGTCGGAGGCTAGGACGTCGACGTAGTGGTCGACGGCATGGTCGGGCAGTTTCTTTGCGGCCTTGGTCGCGAACTGGTGACCGAAGTAGAGGTGTTCGCGGCCTTCGACGAGTTGTTCGTTGACTCCAGTGAGACGGTTGAAGGCGAAGTGCCACAACCGGTTGTTGGCTTCGGTGCTGCTGAACAGGGATGGCTCCGGGGACAGGCCAGGGATCGCGGCTTCCGCCACGGCCAGGCGGTCCAGGCGGTCCGGGTGATCCGCGGCCAGCGCATAGCCGATCCACATCCCGATGTCATGACCAACCATGGCGAACCGCTGATGCCCGAGTGTGTCCATCAGCGCGACCAGATCGTTCGCGAGCGTGCCGGTGTCGTAGCCGTCCAGTGGTTTGTCCGAAAGTCCCACCCCACGCGGATCGACCGCGATTACCCGGAAGTCCTGGGCCAGCGCGGGCATCAATAGCCGCCACGCGTACCAGGTTTGGGGCCAGCCCGCCACCAGCAGGAGAGCGGGTCCCTCGCCTCCGGTCACCACGTGCAGGCGCAACTCGCCCGTGTCGACATATCGACTGGCGAAGACGTCCACGAAGCCGGATGGGAGATGTGGCGCCCCGCAGACGGAGCCGGAGCCTTCGGGTAGGTGGGTCGTAGTTGAACTCATGGCTGGCAAGACTACAATCTTGGACTGATTAGTCAAAGATGTTTTCGTGGCAGCACAGGGAGGTATGCCATGTCGGGCCGCAAGCAGTTCGACATCGGCGCGGTCGTGGACCGGGCCATGCGCGTGTTTTGGCAGTACGGGTACACCGAGGCCACGCTCGATCTGCTGGGAACCGCCACCGGGCTCGGCCGCGGCTCCCTCTACGGCACCTTCGGAAGCAAGGACGCGCTGTTCCGTCGGTGTCTCGACCGCTACGCGTCGATCTACGGCTCCCGATACGAACTGGCGCTGACAGCGCACCTCGGCGATCCCGTGCGTGCGGTGGAAGCATTCTTCGACGTCGTGCTGGCACGCATCGCCGACCCGTCGGTCCCCGCCGGATGCCTCGTCACGCAATCCGCCGCGCAGTCACCGACACTCGACGAGACCAGCAGGAGCCATCTGCGAGCCCTGCTCGACATCCAGCACCGGCGGGTGCGCGCGGCACTGGCAAGCTCCTGCGCAGACCCGCGCATTCTCGATGAACTGACCACATACATCGTTGCCGTCACCCAGTCACTGGCCGTACTCAGCCGTGCAGGCACCCCGGACGCCGAATTACGTTCCGTGGCACGGCTCGCGTGCACGACGGTGGCAAACACCCTGACCCCCTAGGTACGGTGCGCATCGCCGACCGAGCTCGTATTCGGCCGGTTCGGGTCATCCTCGGGATGCAGCAGCGCGGGATCCGCCTCCGCCGGTCATCCGGATACCAGATGGGTGCGACTGTCGCCTACTCGCTCATCGGCTACCGGAGGTCTGGTCACTCATCGACAGCACCAACCGCCAGATCGCCTGACATGATGCTGATCTCAGCACAGACAGGACTACACCAAAGCGGGTAAACCGTGCGCGCGGATGGCATGGTCCAGCGCTTTCATGCGGCCGCCAAGAAAGCGAGGGTTCCCGCCTCCTATCAGGACAGTTTCAGTGAGCGCCCGATGATTTCCTTCATGATTTCGGTGGTGCCGCCGTAGATGGTTTGGACGCGGGCGTCCATGTAGGCCTTGGCGATCGGGTATTCCTTCATGTACCCGTAGCCGCCGTGCAGTTGGAGACAACGGTCGATGAGGTCGACCTGTTCCTCGGTGCTCCACCATTTGGCCATGGCGGCGTCCTCGACGGAGAGCTTGCCGCGGTTCAGGTCTTCGATGAAACGGTCGACCAGGACGCGGACGGCGGTGGTCTTGGTGGCGAGTTCGGCGAGTACGAAGCGGGTGTTCTGGAAGGTGCCGATCGGCTTGCCGAACGCCTTGCGGTCGCGGACGTACTGGATGGTCATGTCCAGGCACGCCTCCATCGCGGCGGCGGCCATCACGGCGATGGACAGGCGCTCCTGCGGCAGGTTCTGCATCAGGTGGATGAAGCCCGCACCCTCCTGGCCGAGCAGGTTGGCGGCGGGCACCCGGACGTCGGTGAAGCTCAGCTCGGCGGTGTCCTGCGCCTTGAGGCCGAGCTTGTCGAGGTTGCGGCCGCGTTCGAAGCCGGCCATGCCGCGCTCGACGACGAGCAGGCTGAAGCCCATCGCACCCTTTTCGGGGTCGGTCTGCGCGACCACGATGACGATGTCGGCGTTGATGCCGTTGGTGATGAAGGTCTTGGCGCCGTTGAGCACCCAGTCGTCACCGTCGCGGACCGCGCGGGTCTTGATGCCCTGCAGGTCGGAACCGGTGCCGGGCTCGGTCATCGCGATCGCGGTGATGATCTCGCCGGAACAGAAGCCGGGCAGCCAGCGCTGCTTCTGCTCCTCGTTGGCCAGCTCGGACAGATACGGTGCGATCACGTCGTTGTGCAGCGCGAAACCGAGGCCGGAGTACTGGCCGCGGACCGATTCCTCGGCCACGATCGCGTTGTAGCGGAAATCCTTGACCCCGCCGCCGCCGTACTCCTCCGGCATGGCCATGCCGAGGAAGCCCTGCTTGCCCGCCTCGAGCCAGACCGCGCGGTCGACAATCCCCTGCTCTTCCCACTTCGCGTGGTTCGGTGCGACGTGCTGATCGAGAAACTTGCGGAACGACTCCCGGAACAGATCATGTTCGGGTTCGAACAGTGTGCGCTCCACACCAACCTCCTAGTGACCACACCGGCCGGTCCACACCGACCCGTCGTTGCCTCATACGGTACCCGGAACGAGAATCTCAGTTCACTTCCGGGGCGGAATCGTTTGCTAACCAGGCGTGGTGTCCGAGCTCGCCGAAGAAGATCGAGATTCTCCACAAACCCCGACCGAGCACGCAGTGTCCTCGACCACAGAATTCCGACGCCGTGTTAACCCGCTGTCCAACTTTTGGTGAACATCAGCATGCGACCGTGGGGCGATGGCGGCGACCCTCATCGCGACGGCTCCGACCGGTTCCGTTGCGCCAACCTCCAGTCCGACAGCCCTGCCACCGGCGCGCCCGGTGGAACGTCTCGGATTGACCGTGCTGCTGCTCGGGACCGGGATCGCATATCTGTGGCATATCACCGTCAACGGCATGGGCAACAACTTCTATGCGGGTGCGGCCTGGGCGGGGTCGCGGGACTGGAAGGCGCTGCTGTTCGGGTCGCTCGATCCGAGCAATTTCATCACCGTCGACAAGCCGCCGGTTTCGCAGTGGGTGATGGGGCTTTCGGGGCAGTTGTTCGGGTTCAGTAGTGCGAGCATGCTGATTCCGCAGGCGTTGATGGCGGTGGGCGCGGTCTGGTTGACATACGGGGCGGTGGCGCGTGCGACGCGGAGCCGGGGCGCCGGGCTGTTGGCCGGGGTGGCGCTGGCGGTTACTCCGGTGGTGGCGTTGATGTTTCGGTTCAACAACCCGGACGCGGTGCTGGTGTTGCTGATGACCGCGGGTGGCTACTGCACGATCAGGGCGTTGGAGCGGGCGAACGGACGGTGGCTGATGATGGCCGGTGTCGCGCTCGGGTTCGCGTTCTTGGCCAAGTTGCTCGAAGGGTTGATGGTGTTGCCCGCGCTGAGCGTCACGTATCTCATCGTCGCGCCCACCACATTGCGGAATCGCTTGTGGCACTTGGTCGGTGCTGCTGCGGCGTTGATCGTCTCGGCTGGTTGGTACGTGTTGCTGACCGTCCTGTGGCCCGAGTCATCGCGACCGTATCTCGCCGGTTCGACGGACAACAGCTTCATGGATTCCGTGCTCGGCTACAACGGATTCGGGCGCTTCCTCGGCCACACTCCGGCGACCGGGAAGATCGACTTGCCGTCCGGTTATCGGACGCCGCCCGGACTTCTGCAGAGCTTCAACGATTTCGGCTCGCCCGGGATCGGCCGACTGTTCACCGGCGAGAGCGGGTTCGAGATCTCTTGGCTGGTTCCGGGCGCGCTGTTGGCGTTCGTGGTGGTACTGGTATCGCGGTGGCGTGCGCCGCGCACCGATCAAATACGTGGTGCGGCATTGGTTTTCGGATTATGGCTGATCACGATGGGTGGCGCCTTCAGCGCGATGAAGGCCATCGAGCACTCCTACTACACATTGACCCTCGCGCCCGCTGCGGCCGCAATGGTCGCGGTCGGCGTGCATGAACTGTGGCTGCGGCGCGACGAGCTACTCGGCAAGCTCGGCGCCGCCGCGCTGATACTGGTCATGGGGCTTTGGGCTTTTGTTGTGCTGCAACGTAATTCGGACTGGCTGCCGTGGGTGCACTGGACCGTCGCCGGGGTGACGATGGTGGCGGCGCTCGGGCTGCTGGTGACGGCGATTCCGGTGAAGGCCGGGTGGCGGGTCGCGCGGACCAGGGCTACGGCGATTCTGGTGGTCGTCGGGGTGCTCGCCGGGCTCGGCGGGTCGACGGCCTACGCGGCGGCCACACTGCCGCAGGCCCATGTCGGCCGCAGTCCCCAAGTCGGACCGGCCAAGCCCGTCGAGACCGGGATCGCGGCGCTGATCCACCGGCAGACGCAGAACTTCGCCGACGGTGGCGCGTTCACCAATCCGCAGCTCGTCACGATGTTGATGAGCAGCACGACCAGGTGGTCTGCCGCGGTAGATCGAGGTTCGATCGCCGCCGCACTCGAATTGGCCAGCCAAACTCCGGTGATCGCCATCGGCGGATTCGCGGCCGAAGACCCGGTACCGACGTTAGAGGAGTTCCAAAAGATCGTGGCCGACCATGAATTGACGTACTACCTGGTGCAGGAGATGCAGCTGCCCGCGTCGTGGAAAGTCGGCGGACAGCCGGGTGCCAGCACGCCGTCCGACTCCGAAAAGCCGTGGCAGGTAACCGGGAAACCGGAAATCGCGGAGTGGGTGAGCCATCACTACACCGCGACGCACATAGGCAACATCGCCGTTTACGACCTGACTCCGCACCCGAACTAACCCACACCACTTCCAATGCCCGCACCCGACAATGCAACCCCCGACCGAAGGCGCCCTTCGGTCACCCAGACAGGCCGAAGGCGACCTTCGGTCGACCGCATGCGATCAGCAAGGGTGCGACAGTGCCACCGCCGCCCAGGTCGGGCGGTGAGCTGGCGCGCGGCACGGGGGCAAACTCGCCATCCGCACCACTTCTGGTTGTCCGCACCCGAGAGGCAACCCGACCGAAGGGGCCGTTCAGTCGCCTAGACAGGCTGAAGGGCGCCTTGGGCCGGTCGCAGGCAAGTGTCAGCGGCGGAGGCGGTCGCGCACGCGGCCGAGGAGGGTGCGGCCGGAGTCGTGGTCGCGTTCGGTGAAGAGGAACTTCAGTTCTTCTTCCAGGGCCTTGCGGACTACGTCGCGCAATTCCTTTGCGGCCGTGGTGATGTCGTCGGCGTCGCGCCAGGGAGCGGGGTCGATCGGGGTGCCTGCGGAGAAGTAGAAGCGTTCGGGGCGCGGGAGGACGGTCGGGCCGAGGCCGCGCAGCAATGGGGGTGTCAGCTCGGGGTTCATGCCGAGGGCCTCGACGGTCCAGCGCAGGGGGCGCAGCAGCGGGTGGTCGCCGTCGATGACGATGTCGTAGGCGTCATCGACGCCGATCATCGCGATCGGCACGATCGGGGCGCCCGCTTCGATCGCCATCCGGGCGAAGCCAGTGCGGCCCTCCCATTTGAGGACGTACTTCTCGTTCTTGCGGCGCACCGCCTCGCGGCCACCGCCGGGGAACACGATGACGGCCTCGCCGCGCTTCAGCAGGGCGAGGCAGTTGCCGCGGGTGCCGCGGACCGCGCCGTAGCGGTGCAGGAAATGCCGCACGCCGGGAACCGCGATCAGCACGTTCTCGGCGAGGCCGCGGATCAGGCGGCCGCGGCGGCGCAGTACCTCGGGCAGCAGCAGCGGGGCGTCGATGCCGCCCATCAGGTTGTGGTTGCCGACGAGCAGGACGGGACCGTCGGTGGGGATGTTGTCGAGTCCGTAGAACCGCGGACTGGTCCACGCGCGCAACGGCGAGAGCAGCGCTTCGATTACCCGAAGATCGCTGTCGGTCAGTGAAACGGCCAGCGGGGCGCCGTCGCTGAGCGCCGGCTTGTCGAGCAGCAGCGCACCGGACGCCTTATCTGCGGAAGCGGCCGAGCCCACACGGTCGTGCGACATACATCCCTCCTGATGTCGCCTCGAACGATACCGTAACGAAATCCACTGTGCCGCATCGAATGTGAGCGCCAACACAGTCCGTTCGGTCTGCTATGAGCTCGCCGCCCGCTCCCCCACCACCGAAACCCCCGCCTGCCTGCCGCGCACCACTCATTACCCCGCGCACAAATTTGCTGACAATTTCATCAGCATCAGCACAATATGTGCGCGCCCCCATGGCCCATGTGCGCCATCACAAACATGTGCGAGCCAGCCGCCAAACGTTCACAGCAGGAGCCCACCCAGAGGCTCGGCAATGCCGGACCACGCCACCGACACACAGGCCCACCCGCCGCGCACCTTTTCGCCCGCTGCGCCTCAATTTGCTGGCAGTTTCATGCGCGCCAACACAACTCATGCGCGCGAGGTAACAGCGTTCACGCCGACGCGAGAACACCGGACCGGCCCGCCGTGGGGTGCGGCCATAGTCGACGCGAACTATTCGTCGCGATGCGCATGAAATTGCCGACTGTTTCGTGCGCGTCGACACAAACCGTGCGCAGCGAGAGCGGGCACAGCCTCAGCGAGCGGGCACAGCCTCAGCACAGCTGCACCTGATGTTGTAGGCGCCGATCGGCTATGGCGTCATGTGACTGTCGTTGGGTGGTGGCCGTCGCGAGTGGTCAGCGCTGGCACTGCACCCCGTCGAGCGGGACATGGTGGCGGCGAAAAGCGCGTGATGCCGCCGTCATGTCCCGTTCGGTGTCACGGAAGGTGGCTAGGCCTCGGTGTGGCCGTTGGTTTCCGGGGCGCCGCCGGCGTGGGCGTATTCCGAGAGGGCCGCGGCGAGGGAGTGGGGCACGCGGGCGTGAACTCGGGTGCCACCTTCCTCGTGCGTCGAATCGATGATGCGGCCGTCGGCGTGGATGCGGGCGAGCAGGTCGCCGCGGCTGTACGGCAGCAGGATGCTGATTTCGGCGTCGAGGCCGCCGAGTACCTCGGCGAGGCGGTCGCGCAGGGCGTCGATGCCGAGGTCGGCGCGGACGGAGACATACGCCGCGTCGGGGAGCTGGCCGCGCAGGCGAGTGAGCGCCATCGGGTCCAGGGCATCGATCTTGTTGACCACCAGCAGTTCCGGCGGGGCCGAGGTGCCCTGCTCCTTGATCACATCGGTGATCACCTCGCGGACCGCCTTGATCTGTTCGGCGGGCAGCGCGTCGGAACCGTCGACCACGTGCAGCAGCAGGTCGGCGCCGGTCACTTCCTCCAGCGTCGAACGGAACGCCTCGACCAGCTGGGTCGGCAGGTGCCGGACGAAACCGACGGTGTCGGTGAACACGACCTCACGGCCGTCGTCGAGATCGGCGCGGCGGGTGGTCGGATCGAGGGTGGCGAACAGCGCGTCCTGCACCAGCAGTCCGGCGCCGGTGAGCGCGTTCATCAGACTCGACTTGCCCGCGTTGGTGTAGCCGACGATCGCCACCGACGGGATGCCGCTGGAACTGCGGCGGGCCCGCATGGTGTCACGCGCGGTCTTCATCTCGCGAATCTCGCGGCGCAGCTTGGCCATTCGCTCGCGGATGCGGCGACGATCGGTTTCGATCTTCGTCTCACCGGGACCGCGCAGGCCGACGCCGCCGTTGCTGCCCGCGCGACCACCGGCCTGCCGGGACATGGACTCACCCCAGCCGCGCAGTCGCGGCAGCATGTATTCCATCTGCGCGAGCGCGACCTGGGCCTTGCCCTCGCGGGAGGTGGCGTGCTGGGCGAAGATGTCAAGGATCAGCGCGGTCCGGTCGATCACCTTGACCTTGACGACCTTTTCCAGCGCGGTCAGCTGCGCCGGGGTGAGCTCACCGTCGCAGATCACGGTGTCGGCGCCGGTTTCCAGCACCACGGCCCGCAGCTCTTCGGCCTTGCCCGAGCCGATGTAGGTGGCCGGGTCCGGCTTGTCACGGCGCTGGATCAGGCCCTCGAGCACCTCGGAACCCGCGGTCTCGGCGAGCGCGGCCAGTTCGGTCATGCTCGCGTCGGCCTGCGTCGCGCTGCCCGTGGTCCACACGCCGACCAGCACGACTCGTTCCAGGCGCAGCTGCCGGTACTCGACCTCGGTGATGTCGGTGAGTTCGGTGGACAGCCCGGCGACGCGACGCAGCGAGCTGCGTTCGTCGAGCTGCATCTCGCCGACCGTGGGGTTTGCCGACGTCCAGCCGCCGGAGCGCTTCATCCGCGCGGCGTGCTCGGCGACGACATCGCCGGTCGCGGCGTCGTCGGACAGCGCGCCGTCGGCGGCAGCGTCGAGCTGGATGTCGTCATCGGCCGTCTCGGTGAAGTCGTCGGCCGGAGTGAATTCATAAACTTTAGATTTCGTCATACAAGATCCATGATCCCACGCTGCACCGACATGGCGCATTCGGATATTGCGCACAGCGTGTTGGGGGTTGTCGGGTCAAGTTCGGTCGGCGAACGATCCCAGGTGCTGCCACCAGCCCTCGGCGATGGTTCCGGAGGCGACGAGGACGGAAGGCCCGCGCAACCAGGCGGTGCCGTTGGACAGGCCGACGGTGACCTCGCCGCCGGGGATGCGGACACGGACCTCGCCGGTGTCGGTCGCGATGTCGAAACCCTCGCGGGCCAGCGCCGCGGCTGCTGCGGCTACGGTTCCTGTTCCGCAGGAACGGGTTTCGCCGACGCCGCGTTCGTAGACACGCATGTCGACGGAGTGGTCGGCGTCGAGGGCGGTCACGATTTCCACGTTGACGCCGTGCGGGAAGAGGTCAGGGTCGTAGCCGGGGGGCACGGTGAGGTCGAGTTTGGCCAGGCCGTCTGCGGAGAGCTCTGGGTCGACGCAGGCCAGGTGCGGGTTGCCGACGTCGATGCCGATGCCGGGGTATGCCCAGCCTGCGATGGTCGCGGTGGATTCGCCGAGTTCGCGCACGGTGCCCATGTCGACCGTGACCATGTCGACGGTGACGTCGCCGTCGACCGCGGTGGCGGAGTGCACGACGACCGGTCGTCCACCCGCGCGACTGCCGACGACGAATTCGTGCTCGGTCTCCAAGCCGGAAGCCACCAGGTAGTGGGAAAACACTCGAACACCGTTGCCGCACATCTCGGCAATCGAGCCGTCGGCGTTGCGGTAGTCCATGAACCAGTCGGTCTCGTCCACCCCCTCGGGCAGCTCGGCAAGCACGCCCGCGTCACGCAACGCACCGGCCCGGGCCACCCGCAGCACACCGTCGGCGCCGAGGCCGCGCTGGCGGTCGCAGAGCGCGCTGATCCGCTCGGCGGTCAGCTCCAGCCGAACCTCGAGGTCCGGCAGCACCACGAAGTCGTTCTGGGTGCCGTGCCCCTTGGTGAACTCGATATCCGACACGTGCGTGTTCTCCCTACCTGCTCGTCACTTGGCAAACGTCCGGCGCTGCCGGGAAATTTCGTAGAGTGCGACGGCCGCGGCCGAGGGCGCGCCGAGCGAGCTGGCGGTGCCGCCCATCGGGATGTGCACCATGGCGTCGCAGGCTTCCTGCCAGGCGGCGCTCATCCCGCTGGTCTCGTTGCCGACGACGAGGATGGTGGCCTCGCTGAAGTCGTGATCGTAGGCCGCGTGCGGGCCGTGCTCGTCGGTGCCGACGATCCGGGTCGGGATGCCGCGCCGCACCTGCCGGTCGCGGAATTCGAGAACCTGTGCGGCACCGGCCGCGCGCACGATCGGCATGGCGAACAGCGAGCCCGTCGACGCGCGAACGGCCTGCGGGTCGTACTGGTCGGCGCCGTGCCCGGTGACGATCACGCCGCTGGCGCCGAACGCGTCGGCCGACCGGATCAACGTGCCCAGATTGCCCGGCGAATTGGGCCGGTCGAACACCACGACCACGGGCGCGTCCTCACCGGGCTCCCCCGGCTCGAAGGTGTCGAGCTCCTGCTGCCGCGACACCGCGACGGCCACCAATTCCGGTATGCCGCCGACCTTTTCGCCGAGCTCGGCCATCAACTCCGGCACCAGGCCGACCTGCGGCACGTCACTGGTGTCCAGTAGCTCCCTGGCCCAGTTGGACAGGTCGGGCGTGCCGAGGCGATAGAGCAGCGTCTCCAGCGGCCAGTCGTTGGCGAGGGCCTGGGTGATCGGGCGGACGCCCTGCACCAGGAAGCGCCCGTCGCGGTGGCGTTTGGTCCGGTTGTTCAGATAGGCCTGCCACACCTGGACCGAGGCATTGCGGGTGCTCACACGTCGGGTCACTGCGGAGTCCGTTCTTTCTCGTCGAGCAGGGCGAGCGCGGTCGCCACCAGATCGGGGGCGGCGCCGTCCACCCAGCGCACCCGTGGGTCACGCCGGAACCACGAGCGCTGCCGCCGAACGTAGCGCCGGGTGCCGATGAGGGTGCGTTCTTGCGCGTGTTTCACGTCGTATTCGTTGTCGAGGTACGACAGGACTTGTGCGTATCCGATGGCGCGCCGGGCGGTGACGCCGTCGCGCAGGCCGTGGTCGATCAGCGTGCGTACTTCGTCGACGAGTCCGGCGGCGAACATCAGCTCGGTGCGGCGTTCGATCCGTTCGTCCAGCGCGGCGGTCTCGCGGTCGACACCGATGATCACCGTGCCCCAACGCGGCGTGCCGATTTCAGGTGCGGAGGCGGCGAACGGCCGGCCGGTGAGTTCGACGACCTCGAGCGCGCGCACCATGCGGCGGCCGTCGGTGGGCAGGATGGTCGCCGCCGCAGCCGGATCCGCGGCCTGCAATGCCGCGTGCACCGCGTCGACGCCGCCCTCGGCGAGCACGGCCTCCCAACGCGCGCGCACGACCGGGTCGGTGGCCGGGAACTCCCACTTGTCCAGCAGCGCTTGCACATACATCATCGAACCGCCGACGATGACCGGCACGCGACCGCGCGCCATGATCTCGACCACGTCCGCGCTCGCCGCGGCCTGATAAGCGGCGACGGTCGCGGTTTCGGTCACCTCGAGAACATCGAGTTGGTGATGCGGGATGTCACGCCGTTCCGCGACGGTGAGTTTCGCGGTGCCGACATCCATGCCGCGGTAGAGCTGCATCGCGTCGATATTGACGATCTCGCCGCCGAGTCGTTCGGCGAGGTCGAGGCCGAGGTTCGATTTGCCGGTGGCGGTGGGGCCGACCACGGCGATCGGGGTGATGTCGGGCTGGGTCATGACTCGGCTCCGTCGTAGGCGACGTGGTGCGCCGCACGACGACCCGATGGCGTTGCGCCCATTGCTCGCTCGCTCATGCGGACTCGGCCCGTCGCCACAGGCTCACGTCGTACCCGACGCCGAACGGCGCGTCCTGATACAGCGTCTCGACCATCGGATCAGTGTCGAACAACCCGGCCAGCACCTGATAAGCGGCCCGACCGGTCATCACCAGTTCCGCACACAGGGCGGGATCCAGCGCGCCCAGTGCAGCCAAGTCCCCCGTGGCCAACGCGCGATCGAGCTCGTCCTGCACGGCGCCGGCCCGCTCATCGAGATAGCCCGGCGCTTTCAACGACAACGTCGCGGCACCGTCCGCGATCACCAGCACGCCGTGCCGTTTGTCCGAATCGTCCATTTCCGCGCGCAGTTTCGCGCCGAGTTCGAGGCAGCAATGCGCCGGGGTGTCTTCGGCGATGAGGTGAACCTCGGCATCCACCGCAGGCGCCACCCGCCCCCGCAACCATCCAGCGATCAACACCGGCAGCGGATGCTGGGGATCCGGCTCGGCCGATGCGTCCGCCGAAAGCGCAACCCGCACGTCCGCGCCGAACCCGCGGAACGTACCAACAGTCGCGGAACCGAACACCTGGTCGGCGGCCCCGGTACCGACCACTGTCCAGCGGTCTGTCACTGCCGCAAGCCTTTCCGCAGCCTGCAGCACGGCCGCGCGCAGCACCGCGCGCGGATCACCCTGCTGACCGGGAAGCGCGCCCGTCACACCGCCGCAGAGCTCGGGCACCAGGATCGGCGGCGACGGGACCAGGGCGGCAATCGAGAACACGGGATAACCGTAACCGTTCCGCGCGACGCCCTTACGCACCGCGGGTACCGCCCGGCTTCGAGTGTCTCTGCCGCAAAGCTGGTCGAGATTGATACTGTTCGATGAGCTACAACCCAGGTCATCAGGGGTTGCAATCCCCGAGATTCCTCCGAGTGAAGGCATGGGTCGATGGTCACAAGAGCTCAAACCGGGTTCAATGGGATGAGCTAGGGCGTAACCAGGCAGCCGTGACGCGCGGCAGGGACGAGGAGCAATGACCGACAGCAACGGAACCGCGAAAGCCAGCCCCGGCGCGATGCCGCGCTCTTCCGGTGCCCCGAAACCCGGTGGCTCGATCCAACCGCCCAAGCCGCACGCGACGCCGGGCCAGGCCCAGCATCCGCATCCCGTCGTGCCGACCGTCTCCGATCCCAGCGCGTGGGGCCGGGTCGACGACGACGGCACCGCCTGGGTGAAGACCGCCGAGGGTGAACGTCAGGTCGGCTCCTGGCAGGCCGGTGACGCCGCCGAGGGGCTGGCCCACTTCGGCCGCCGGTTCGACGACCTGGCCACCGAGGTCGCACTGCTGGAAGCCCGGCTGGCCGCCGGCGCGGACGCCCGCAAGACCAAGGCCGCCGCCGTCGCCCTGGCCGAATCGCTGCCCACCGCCGCCGTCATCGGCGATATCGACGGGCTCGCCAAGCGCCTGGCCGCGATCGCCGAACACTCCGAAGAGGCTGCCGCGCAGGCCAAGGAGGAGAAAGACAAGGCGCGCCACGAGCACACCGAGCGCAAGGAAACGCTGTGCGCCGAGGCCGAGAAGATCGCCGCCGAATCCACCCAGTGGAAGGCGGCGGGCGACCGGCTGCGCGAGATCCTCGACGAGTGGAAGTCGATCCGCGGCGTGGACCGCAAGGTCGACGACGCGCTCTGGAAGCGGTACTCCAAGGCGCGTGAGGCGTTCAACCGCAGGCGCGGTGCGCACTTCGCCGAACTCGACCGGGAACGCGCCTCCGCGAAGACGCGCAAGGAAGAGTTGTGCGTGCGCGCCGAGGAACTGTCCGGCTCGACCGACTGGGTCGGCACCGCGGGCATCTTCCGCGACCTGCTCGCCGAGTGGAAGGCCGCGGGCCGGGCGCCGCGCGAGGCCGACGAGGCGCTGTGGCGGCGCTTCAAGAGCGCGCAGGACGTGTTCTTCGCCGCCCGCAACGCCGCGGTCACCGAGCGCGACGCCGAGTTCGACACGAACGCCGCCGCCAAGGAAGAACTGCTGCAGGCCTACGAGCACATCGACCCGGCCAACGGCTTGGAAGCCGCTCGCGCCGCACTGCGTGAGCTGCAGGACAAGTGGGACGCCATCGGCAAGGTCCCGCGCGAACGCATCCAGGAACTGGAAGGCAAGCTGCGCACCATCGAGAAGCGGGTCCGCGACGCGGTCGACGCGCAGTGGCGCCGCACCGACCCGGAGGCGATGGCCCGCGCGGCCCAATTCCGTGAGCGGGTAGCGCAATTCGAGGAGCAGGCCGCCAAGGCTCAGGCCGCAGGCAAGGCCCGCGACGCGGAGAAGGCACTCGAACAGGCCAAGCAGTGGCGCGAATGGGCCGAAGCCGCCGAGGGCGCGGTCACCAACCGCTAACGACCGAAGGCGCCCCTCACCCCGCCAAGACAGTCTTGGCGACTGAAGGGCGCCTTTGGTCGGTTGGGGGTTAGTTTTCGCCGGTGAGGCGGCGGCGGTCGCGTTCCTCGGCGGCGGCCGATGCGTTGCGGCGCTGTTCTTCGGCGGCCAGCTGGAGGGTGGTGCGGCTCCAGACGACGCGAATCCAGTGGAACGTCAACACGATTGCGGCGATGGTGCCGAGGATGAGGCCGACGGCGGGGCCGGCGCCGTGGTAGTTGTTGATGCCGGGGGTCTGGCGGTGCCAGATGGAGAAGACGCCGAACACGCTCGTGATGGCCGTGCCCGCGACCGCGATCCAGGCCAGGAACCAGCGACGGGTCATCAGCGCCAGGGTCGAGAAGCCGACGCCGAAGACCACCAGGAACCAGACGAAGATCCGGGACGGCAGCCCGATGTGCTCCATCCGGGCGGCCTCGGTGCCGAGCAGCACGTCGAAGCCGCGCGCGCCGCCGGCATGCGGCAGCACCAGCGAGAGCAACAGGACGAACACCGCGCCGGCCACCACCATGGCGCGCACGCCGGGGTCGATCTCGCCCGCGATGCGGCGTTCCACCGCGTCCAGGTCGTCGCGGAACTGCTCGAAGTTGCTGCTCTCGACCGAGTTCACTGAACCCTCGTTTCGTTCGGCTTGTTCGTGGTTCGCTGCTGTGCCCGCGTCCACTGTGCCATCACCGGGTTCGTTCGCCGCGGCCGACCCACTACCGCCGGTAGTAGGTTTGCGGTTCGCGGGCCGGTCGGGTTCGGCGCCGCCGGCCACGAAGCCGTCTTCGCCAGGCTTGTCGTTCACGCTGCCCCCTCGCCGATACCCGGTTGCGATACCCATCGCGTATCGCGGTCGGCTCCAGCATGACCGAGTACCCGGGCGATGTCTGCGATTCGCCGACTCATGCGCCGCAACCGGTCGAGCAGCCCGCGGCCGCGACCGGTTCCGGCGCGGGCGCGCCGATGCGGGGCAGTCCGAGGCCGACGCCGATCGGTTCGGTCTTCGGCGTGACGCCCCGTTCGTGCGCGTCACCGGCGGTGGTGCGGCGATGCGACTTGATCGGCGAGTCGGCGATCAGGTGATGCGGTGCCGCCTCGGTGATATCGACGGTGACGATGTCGCCGGGGCGAATCGACTCCGGCGTGCCACCCGGCCGGAAATGCACCAGCCTGCCGTCGCGGGCCCGGCCGCTCATCCGCGCGGTGGCGGCGTTCTTCTTGCCCGCGCCGTCGGCGACCAGCAGTTCGACCTCGGTGCCGATGAGTTCCCGGTTCGCGTCCAGCGAGACTTCCTCCTGCAACGCGATGAGCCGCATATAGCGTTCCTGCACAACCGCTTTCGGCAGCTGATCGGGCATATCGGCGGCCGGCGTGCCCGGCCGCTTGGAGTACTGGAAGGTGTAGGCGCTGGTGAACCGCGCCTGCCGCACCACATCCAGGGTCTCCTGGAAGTCCTCCTCGGTCTCCCCCGGGAACCCGACGATGATGTCGGTGGTGATCGCCGCGTGCGGCATCACCGCGCGTACCTTCTCGATGATGCCGAGGTAGCGCGCCTTGCGGTAGGACCGGCGCATCGCCTTGAGCACCCTGTCCGAACCGGACTGCAGCGGCATGTGCAACTGCGGGCAGATGTTCGGCGTCTCGGCCATCGCCTCGATCACGTCGTCGGTGAACTCGGCCGGGTGCGGCGAGGTGAAGCGCACCCGCTCCAGCCCGTCGATGTTTCCGCACGCGCGCAACAGCTTGGCGAACGCGCCGCGATCGCGGGCCTCGTCCGGATCGGCGAACGACGCTCCGTAGGCGTTCACGTTCTGTCCGAGCAGCGTCACCTCCAGCACGCCCTGGTCGACCAGGGCCTGCACCTCGGCGAGCACGTCACCGGGGCGGCGGTCGACCTCCTTACCGCGCAGCGCCGGAACGATACAGAAAGTGCAGGTGTTGTTGCAGCCCACCGAGATCGACACCCAGCCCGAGTACGCGGACTCGCGCTTGGCGGGCAGGCTCGACGGGAACGCCTCCAGCGATTCCAGGATCTCCACCTGCGCCTCGGCATTGTGCCGCGCGCGTTCCAGCAGGACGGGCAGCGAGCCGATGTTGTGTGTGCCGAACACCACATCCACCCACGGCGCCTTGCGCACGACCGTGCCGCGGTCCTTCTGCGCCAGGCAGCCGCCGACGGCGATCTGCATGCCGGGCTGGTCGGCCTTGATCGACGCCAGATGGCCGAGGGTGCCGTAGAGCTTGTTGTCGGCGTTCTCGCGCACCGCGCAGGTGTTGAGCACGACCAGATCGGCCGTCGCGCCCGGCGCGGCCTTCACGTACCCCGCGTCCTCCAGGAGTCCGGACAAGCGTTCGGAATCGTGCACGTTCATCTGGCAGCCGAAGGTGCGGACCTCATAGCTGCGGGTGCCTTCAGAGGCGAGGTGGGTGGGAGTCAACACTGCCTGTCCGATCGATTCCACGGGTCCAGGGTACGGGCACGCCCAACCCCAATTTTGGGGGCATGCAATTTGCGAACGCGCCGCCAAACGACGGCGCGTTAGCCGTCGGCCCGCTCTCTCGCGGCAGTGGCCTTGCTCACCCGCGCAGCCCCTGATCAGGCACTGCGCGACGACGGCGGGCCCACTCACGACCGGAAAACCGGCGATCCGGACGAACCGGTCGATCCGGTTAACGTGACGTGTCATCGCGGCGTGCCAAAACGGTGTGTCGCGGAAACTCGGGCAAATCCACATTTTGCCTTTACAGTCTTGGACCATGACCGACGACGCCGCCGCGCCCGATACAACCGGGAACGCTTCAACCGGGGACGCCAGCGCCGCCAGCGCGCCGATGATCTCGATGCGCAACGTGCAAAAGCACTTCGGTGAATTGCACGTGCTGCGAGACATCGACCTGGAAGTCCCCAAGGGACAGGTAGTCATTGTTCTCGGGCCCTCGGGCTCCGGGAAATCGACGCTGTGCCGCACCATCAACCGCCTCGAACCCATCGACTCCGGAGACATCGCCATCGACGGTGTCCCGCTGCCCGCCGAAGGCCGCGGCCTGGCCGCGCTGCGCGCCGACGTCGGCATGGTTTTCCAATCGTTCAACCTGTTCGCGCACAAGACGATCCTGGAGAACGTCATGCTCGCGCCGATGAAGGTCCGCAAGATCAAGAAGGACGCGGCGCGCACGCACGCCATGGAACTGCTCGACCGGGTCGGCATCGGCAACCAGGCCGACAAGTACCCGGCCCAGCTCTCCGGTGGCCAGCAGCAGCGCGTCGCCATCGCCCGCGCACTGGCGATGAACCCCAAGGTGATGCTGTTCGACGAGCCGACCTCGGCCCTGGACCCGGAAATGGTCCAGGAAGTGCTCGACGTGATGGTCTCGCTGGCCAAGGACGGGATGACCATGCTGGTCGTCACCCACGAGATGGGCTTCGCCCGCCGCGCGGGCAACCGGGTCCTGTTCATGGCCGACGGCCAGGTGGTGGAGGACGCCGAACCCGAGGTGTTCTTCACCGCGCCGAAGTCCGAACGTGCCAAGGACTTCCTCGGCAAGATATTGAGCCACTGAACCATAGAGATCGACCAGCTGAGCTCGTGCCGAACCGAGGGACGGCCTCGTCCCGCGAACACGGCCAGCAAACCCATGAGAGGGAGAAGGAAACTCGATGAGGATCAACCGTGCTCTGCGACTCGGAGTCGGCGCGATCGCGCTGACCGTCGTCGCCGCGACCGCCACCGCGTGCGGCGGCGGTGACAGCAAGTCCGCCCTGGATCACGCCAAGAACGGCAAACTGACCATCGGCATCAAGTTCGACCAGCCGGGCATCGGCCTGCGCAACAAGGACGGCTCCTACAGCGGCTTCGACGTCGAGATCGCCAAGCTGGTCGCGGGCAAGCTCGGGGTGAAGCCCGAGGGCATCACCTGGAAGGAATCGCCGTCCAGCCAGCGCGAGACGCTGATCGAGAACGGCCAGGTCGACTACATCGTGGCCAGCTACTCGATCACCGACGCACGCAAGCAGAAGGTCGACTTCGCCGGCCCCTATTACGTTGCGGGCCAGTCGTTCCTGGTGCGCGCCGACAACAACGACATCTCGACCCCGGAAACCCTCAAGGGCAAGAAGGTCTGCTCGGTGAAGGGCTCCACGCCGGCGCAGAACATCGAGAAGAACTTCCCCGACACCCAGCTGCAGACCAACGACACCTACTCGCTGTGCCTCGAGGGCCTGCGCGCCGGTTCGTGGGACGCGGTGACCACCGATGACATCATCCTGGCCGGCTACGCCGCGCAGAGCACGGGTGCGTTCAAGGTCGTCGGCAAGCCGTTCACCACGGAGAACTACGGCATCGGCCTCAAGAAGGGCGACAAGGAGCTCCGCGACAAGGTCAACGACGCGATCGAGGCGACCTTCGCCGACGGTTCCTGGAAGAAGGCGTTCGACGCGAGCGTCGGCGGATCCGGATACCAGGCGCCGGAGCCGCCGAAGGTCGTCCGGTACTGAGTTCTTCACCCCGCACGGGTGGCCCGATCACGCCGATTGGGCCACCCGCCGCAGTTCCCCTGAAAATCGAGACCCGATGGGAGGGACACGGACGCCGTGTTCGACCTGATCTCGAGGTATGACAACCAAATCCTCGACGCCTTCTGGGTGACCATCAAACTGACCGTCCTTTCGGCGGTCGGGGCGCTGATCCTGGGCACTTTAGTCGCTGCACTGCGCGTGTCCCCAGTACCGATCGCCCGCGCGGTCGGCACCGCCTACGTCACCATCTTCCGCAACACTCCACTCACGCTGATCATCATCTTCATGTCGCTCGGCCTGTACACCACGATGGGCTGGAATCTCGCAGGCGAGGGCCCGAACTCCGTCGCCGAGAACAACTTCCGTTACGCCATCCTCGGATTCAGCATCTACACCGGCTCTTTCGTCTGTGAGTCGCTGCGATCCGGCATCAACACCGTGGCGATGGGCCAGTCCGAGGCAGGCCGTTCGCTCGGCCTGACCTTCACCCAGAATCTGCGACTCATCGTGCTGCCGCAGGCCTTTCGCACCGTGATCGCCCCGCTGGGCAGCGTGCTGATCGCGCTGACCAAGAACACCACCATCGCCTCCGCCATCGGCGTGGTCGAGGCCGCCACCCTCATGGCGACCGTCAACGAGAACGAGGCCTCGGTGGTTGCCGTCGGCGCCATCTTCGCGCTCGGCTTCGTCATCCTGACCCTGCCGACCGGACTGTTCTTCGGCTGGCTCGCCAAACGATACGAGGTGGCCCGATGACTGCCGCGCCTTCGGTTCTTTTCGATGCGCCCGGCCCCAAGGGACGCATTCGGCACCATATCTACTCGGTGGTCGTCGTCGTCGCGGTGGCGGTCTTCCTCTGGGTGCTCTACAACGGATTCGCCGACAAGGGACAGTTCACGGCGGAGAAGTGGAAGCCGTTCCTCGACGCCGAGGTCTGGCAGACCTATCTGCTGCCCGGTCTGAAGGGCACGGTCGTCGCCGCGCTGCTGTCGATCGTGTTCGCGCTGATCATCGGCATGGTCTTCGGCATCCTGCGACTGTCCGAGCATCGCGTGGTGCGCTGGGTCGCGGGTGCGGTCGTCGAGGTGGCCCGCGCCATCCCGGTGCTGATCCTGATGATCTTCCTGTTCGCGCTGTTCTCCAAGGAGAACATCTTCCCGTCCGATCAACTGGCGCTTGCCGCGGTCGTGATCGCGTTGACCATCTACAACGGGTCGGTCATCGCCGAAATTGTCCGCGCGGGTATCCGTTCACTGCCCAAGGGGCAGACCGAGGCGGCGGTCGCGCTCGGCATGCGGAAGAACCAGTTGATGCGGTTGATCCTGCTGCCGCAGGCCATCACTGCGATGCTGCCCGCACTGGTCTCGCAAATGGTTGTCGCGCTGAAGGATTCGGCGCTCGGCTACCAGATCACCTACACCGAGATCGTGCGTGCGGGCCAGCAGCTCGGTTCGGCGCAACAGAATACGGTCCCGTCACTGATCGTGATCGCCATCGTCATGATCATCTTGAACAGCACGCTCACGTTCGTGGCGACCAAGCTGGAGAAGCGGCTGCGGGCCCGCAAGAAGGGCAAGGTCGCCGTGCTCACGGCCGACTCGGTCCTCACCGATGCCGCACCGGGAATGGACCTCACCGGCAAGAAGTAGCCGTTCGGGTCAGAAACACCGTCAGACGGTGCGTTGAACGCGGTAACCCGCTCCAGCGCACCGTCTTTCGTCTTCGCGAGGGTGCGTCCAGCGCGCTCGCTTGTCCGCCGCGCACGAAACTGCCGGCGGATTCGTACGCAGGTCGAGAATCTGTGCGCGGGATCTGTGGGGTTCGGGGCGCTGATATTGGGGGCGGGTCAGTGGTCGGTGGGGCGGGCTACGATCGCGGGCGTGCAGATGGGGCGACGGGTTTCGGGGTTCGTGGCGTTTGCTGTGCTGTTGGCGGTGGTGTTGCTGACCGCGTGGGATCAGCAGCCGCATGGACATCGGTCCGCGGACGCGCCGGCGGAGGTATTCAGTGCTGAGCGGGCGCTTGGGGTGGTGCGGGAGATCGCGCAGCGGCCGCATCCGATCGGTACGGCGGACCATGATCGGGTTCGGGATCATCTTGTCGGGGAGTTGCGCAAGCTCGGGGTGGACGCGGAGATTCAAGAGGGGGTCGGGCGGTATCCGACCGGGCTGCAGCGGGACGTGCTCGGGATGGGGCGGGTCGCCAACATCGTTGCTCGGATACCGGGGACGAATTCGACCGGAACGGTTTTCCTGACGGCGCACTATGATTCGGTCGCCTCCGGGCCCGGCGCGAACGATGACGGGGTCGGGGTCGCGGCGGCGCTGGAAAGTCTGCGTGCACTTCGGGCCGGTGGCCCCGCGTTGCGTAATGACGTTGTCGTGCTGCTGACCGACGGGGAGGAGACCGGGCTGCTCGGCGCGGAAGCGTTCGTCGCGGCGGGTAATGGTCGAAATACCGGTGTGGTCATCAACAATGAGGCGCGCGGAGCGGGCGGGCCGGTGCTGTTGTGGCGAACCACCCATCCTGACGGCGCGCTGATCGACGCCGTCGAACACGTCGCGCCGCATCCGAACACCGACTCGTTGACCACGACGCTGGCCGGTGCGCAGACCGGAAGCAACACCGATTTCACCTCGTTCAAGCCGGCCGGGCTGCGCGTGCTGGACTGGGCCTTCGCCGGTCGCAGTGCGTACTACCACAACCGCTATGACGACCCGGCGCACGTTGACCTGGCGACGGTGCAGCAGATGGGCGACAACAGCCTCGCGTTGATCAAGGAGTTCGGCGGCAAGGACCTCACCGCCGCGGACGACACCGATCGCACGTACTTCCAGCTGCCGTTCGGTCTGCTTGTGGTGCTGCCGTTCTGGGTGATCATCGCGCTCGCCGCGGTCACCGTCATCGGCGTGGCGTGGCTGTGCCGGCAGCTCCGGCGGGCGGGCGAGACCAGTCTGCGGCGGATATTCGGTGCTGCCGCTACCGCTTTCGTCGCAGCGCCGCTCGCGACGGGCGCGGTGTACGGGCTGTGGGAAGTGGTGCAGGCCATTCGGCCGGAGTACCGGCCGTTGATCGGCGACCCGTATCGGCCCGAGTTCTACTACGTGGCGATCCTCGTGCTGTCCGCCGCGGTGCTCGTCGCTTGGTACGCGATCGCACGGCGCCTGTTCGGCACCACCGCTGCGGTGACCGGGCTGCTGTGCTGCCTGGCGTTGCTGGGCGGGATGCTCGCGATCCTCGCGCCCGCCACCGCACACGTCCTGGTGGTGCCCACCCTCGGCGCGACGCTGGGTGTGGCGGCCACCTTCGCGGTGCCCGAGCGCTGGCGGCTGCCGGTGCTCACCGTCCTCCTCGTCCCGGCGGCGATATTCCTCGGCAGCGCAACGTGGCCCGCGTTGCAGACCGGCATCACCACGGCCCCGTTCCTGGTCGCGCCCGCAGTGGTGCTGCTCGGCGGGCTCCTGCTGCTGCCCCTCGCCCAGGCGTGGCCGGATCGGCGCGGTTGGGCGATTCCGTCGACCGCGTTCGTGCTCGCGCTCGTGCTCGCGGCCGCCGGGCTGGCGGTGGACCGCTTCGACGATCAGCATCCGCTGCCGTCCCAGCTCATCTACGCGCTCGACGCCGACCGGCACGAGGCACTGTGGCTCTCGCGCGAAACTCCCGATCGCTGGACCCACCACCTCGTCAACGACACCGCCCCCGGTCAGCGATTCGCTCAACTCTGGCCGACCACCGTCGCGAGCGGCCTCGCGCCTGCCGAGAAGCTCTCGCCACCGACCGCCCAGATACTCTCCGACACAACAGAATCCGGGCAACGCACCGTCCGACTCAAGCTCCGCTCTACCCGCGGCGCGACGAGCATCGCCCTGCGCTATGAGACCGCACCCATCTCGATGCGGGTGGCGGGCCGCGACGTGACCCCGCTGCCGAAAACGGGTTTCCAGTTCTACGCACCCGCTGCCGACGGCATCGACGTCCAAGTGGTCGCACCGGCCGGCCCCTTGTCCCTGCAACTGGTGGACTACACCTGGCTGCCCGACTCCGGCATCACGTCCTTCCGAAATCCCCCGGCCGACATCTTCTTCCGCCAGGACAGCCTGGGCGCCGTCTTCGTCACCATTGCGGGGCTGTGACGCTAGCCGTCGAGTTCGCTCAGCACCTGCAGGACGAGTCCTCGTGCGTCGCGGCCATATACGGCCGCGCCCTTGAGCACCTCGAACATGCGCGCATACATCGCGCACTCGGCGGGCTGGGTGACCTGAATGCCCGCGGTCGGCGTCTCCAGGGCGACCATGGCGTCGTCGAAGATCCAGAAGCCGGTGGAACCGACCGCCTCGCGTTCGATCATCAGGGGAATGATGCCGAGCGAGATGTTCGGCATCGACATCAGCTCCAGCAGGCGCCCCAGCTGTCCCACTTGGACTTCCGCCGTGCCGAACCAGGTGCGCAGCGCCTGCTCCTCGAGCACGGCCACGAATCGTTTGCCGCCGCGATGCAGGACGCGTTGCCGCTCCATCCGCACGGCGACGGCTTCCTCGATGTCGTTGGGGGTGTCGAGAAAGCGGATCCAGAACGACAGCATGGCCGCGGTGTACTCCGCCGTCTGGAACAGCCCTGGAATGACGTTGTGTTCGTAGATGCGGAACACCTTCGTCGCCTGATACCGCTCGGGCGTGTGGGCGCCGAGCACCCGCTTCATGCCCGCCCGGCTCTGCCGCCGGTATTCGAGGTAGGCCGAGTCGACCGCGCGCAGGGTCGCGACCAGGTCGAGTTCCTGATCGACGGCGGCACAGACCTGGCACCACGCGTGGATGTCGCGATCGGTCGGGAACTGCACGCCGTTCTCGATTTTGGACACTCGAGTGAAATGTTGGCCGGTCTCTGCGCCGAGCTGACGAATGGTGATACCAGCGGCTTTGCGGATCTCCCGCAGCCGACTGCCGAGGGCCCGTCGGGCCTCCTGCGCGGAACTAGCTGGGCCGGTAGTCACGGTGCGGTATGGACAGCCGCCACACGGCCTCGAAGGCGTTGCGGCACAGCTGAATATCGTGCGGATCGACGGAGGTGACCTGATCGGTGGCCACGCCGCTGCCCGCGTAGTGGAGGAAGATCACGAGTCGGTTGTCCAGGAGGTAGAAGTCGTTGCCCGGGAGGGCCACCGAGGACGTCAGGCGCCGCGGCACCCAGCGAATGTCCTCGCCGGCCTCCACCATCGGTGCGGCGATGCTGTGCGACCAGCGCTGATAGTCGCTCAGCGGTTCCGACACGATCCTGGCTCGACGCACCGATCGGCCCGCCGACACGTGGCCACGGACCGTTGCGCACCAGTCCTGCAGCCAGACCAGGTCGTCGGGCTCGCCGGCGGTCCACTGTGCGAGGTGTGGCAGCTCGACCGCCGTCCGGTAAGTGTCTCGCGTCTCCAGATGCACTGACTCCACAACGAACTCGTCCAGTAATCGCTCGAACTCCTCATAGGCTATCGATGCCACGGTCCCCCTTCCTGAAGAACTGGATCATCCGGTCCGGGATCTCCACGCAGGTTTCGCCCTGCGGAATGTTCATGTGAGCCAGCGCCTCGGGGTCGGTGACTACCCATCCCTGCACGATCCACGAATCGCGGTCGGTGCGATACACCGTGGGGGATCCGTTCGGATTCGAGCCCGGATCCTCGCCGATAAAAGTCAGACGCATCGTTGACCCCTTGTCATGGGATGTTGCGAACTGTTGCCCCGAGCGTGTCGATTGTCGCGCTCTTTCGGCCGATGGGTCAAGAGGAAAATGCACCTTGGAATTGCTGAATATGTATGCTGCGCAGTGGAATCCGCCAATACAGCCCATTCATGTAGCCGCACGGTGCTTCACTCTCGCAACCTTTCGCAACATGCTATCCAACCGGCACTGGCCACTTCTAATCTCGGAGACTGCACCGGAGAAGCGCTACTGACGAGAGGGCAACTGGGGATGTGGGGACGGCCTACCGCGATCGGCTATCTGCGCCGCGATGTGTCGGGGGTATCGCAGGTCTGGGACGAGACACAGATCCGCAGTGTGGCAAAGAGACTCGGCTACGAGCTCGCCAAGATCGTAGTCTTCGGTGCATACACCCATCAGCCGGTGGCACAACTACTGACCACGATCGAACGAGTCCGCGCCGACGCCGTAGTAATGCCCACCCTTGCCCACCTGGCCGACGAACTGGACCTGGTAGTACAAGCCTGCGACGTAATCACGGTAAACCCAGAAAACACCTACGCCCGCTGGGTCTTACCCACAGACCGGTGGCCTGCCCCTGGTACCGACGAAGGGGAATCTATTCACCAGCGACAGACCCCCTCCACGACGGCCGAAACCCTTGAACACGAGTAACCCTCCCACATCCTGGTAACCACCTGGCTGGGGTTGGCCTGGTCTGATTAACTGGCTCTCGTGGTTCCGACGAGCACCATCACCCGCGTCCGTACCCTCGACGGCCTGCATCTCGCAGCCACCCTCGTTACCCCTGACCAACCATCGACGCGCGGTGTCGTGCTGGTCCATGGTGGCGGCGTCACCCGCGAAGAGGGCGGCTTCTTCACCCGCCTCGCCGCAGGCCTGGCCGAGGCCGGGATCGCCTCTTTACGCTTCGACCTCCGTGGCCATGGCGACAGTGAAGGCAGTCAAGCGGAGCTGACGCTCGCCGCTATTCTCAACGACATCCGCGTCAACCTGACCCACCTCCGCGAGGCCACCGGCGCGACCGAGCTGAGTCTGTGCGGTGCTAGCTTCGCCGGCGGCATCTGCGCCTACTACGCCGCTAAGCGACCGGACGATCTGTCACGGCTGGTGCTGCTCAACCCGCAGGTGGACTACAAGAAGCGGACGATCGACGCACGGGACTACTGGACCAACGATGCCATCAGCGACGAGCGGGCCGAAGAGCTGAATTCGACTGGTGCCATTCAGTTTAAGGACAACTTGCAGCACGGCCGCCCGTTCCTGAACGAAGTGTTCTGGTTTCGGCCGCTGGACGTCCTGGGCGAGATCACAGCGCCGACGCTGATCATTCACGGCAACGCCGACACCTTGGTGCCGATCGATGGATCTCGCGAGGCGGCTACGAAGTTCACTTCGCCGGTTGAATTCGTGGAGATCGAGGGATCGCAACACGGCTTCGCCGTCCATGGCGATCCGGAATACCTTGATCCGAAGAGCCAGGAGTACCAGGCCGAGGTCATCAGCATCGTCGCTCAGTGGCTGACAACGGGTTCGACGTCAGGGCAGTAGCACGTCGCGCAGCTCTTGCACCCTCGGCCGGTGACGCCAGGGATCGAGGGTGCGAACCACGTCGACGATCACGTTCATCGTTCGCTCGGACCGTGTTTCGCGGGCCACTGCGACTGACTCAACCGCGACAGCGGCCGCTTCATCCGGCTCACCGCTCAGCGCCAATGCTTTTGCCTGCCGAGCCCCGAAAAAGCCAGCATCGCGCCGTGACAATGAGCCACCGGCAAGGACCTGGCCGAAGAGCTGCGTTGCCGTCTGTGGCCTTCCGGCTTCGGTGTAGCAGCATGCCGACCGCACCCGGAGCGTGCCTTCGTTGAAGTAGCTGACAAGCGTCTGGTCGTCAGTGCCGTTCGCCTGGGTGAGCAGGTGCCCAGCATCGGCCAGGCTTTGCTCAACGACGCTGGTTGGTTCGCCGATCATGGCCAGCCCCAGGGCTTCCTGCTGCACGACTTCGGCCTGGACCCGAACTGGCAGTTGCCACGGACCGTTCTTCGCGGCCTGTGCCAGCGTCAGCAAGGTGCCGGTGTCGCGCGTCTCGTAGGCCATCTGGGATTTCTTGAGCAACACGTACCCCTGCATCGGGAGACTGCCCGCGGCCTGCGCCCACTCCATTGCGCGGTCGTAGAGGAAGGTGGCAGTCAGCGGATCGTGGAGATCGCGGTACAGCCAGCCGCCAAATTCGGCACCATCGGCCCCGACGGCCAGCAGCTGGCGTTGCACATCCGGCCTGACCTGCCGACCATGCCGTCGAATAGCACCGAGAATCCCGAGCACCAGCGGGAGCGCTGCGGCTGGACCCAGCGTGCCGTCATCGGCCTTGCACTTGGCCAGCTGGACCCGAAAGAACTCCACCACCGAGCCGTCGAAGAACCGTCTGGCATCCTCTAGCGCACGGCCGACGCGTTCCAGTTCCTCAGCCTGATTCGGTGGTGGAGGCACAGTGCCGTCCGAAGCCAGCCATCGCACGAGTGCCACGGCGTCATGGCCTGCGGCACTGGCGGTTTCGGCGGGCGACACTGCTCGATCGCCTTCCGCATCGGGCAGCTTGAA
This sequence comes from Nocardia sp. NPDC046473, assembly GCF_040645995.1. NCBI lineage: Bacteria > Bacillati > Actinomycetota > Actinomycetes > Mycobacteriales > Nocardiaceae > Nocardia > Nocardia sp. NPDC046473. The sequence continues at coordinate 822,558 of NZ_JBEYZJ010000001.1, read as the reverse complement.
CCACAACAGGTCAGCCGGAATGTCGAGGATTGTGGCCCAGCGAATCAGCTTGGAAATCTGTTCAGGCGCCGCGCCCTTTTCGATACGGCTCAGCTGGGCTTGAGTCAGTTCCAACCAGTTGGCCACCAGCTCCTGCGGCAGTGGTCGGCCGCGGTACGGGTGAGTTCGGTACGCGAAGATCACGCGGCCCATGTGCCAGGTAGCGAGGGCATCGCGAATCTTGTCGGTCTGCCAGAATTCCGGCGGCACCGCTGGCGGATGCAACACCTGATCGCGGGCATTGAGATTGCAAGGGCCGCATAGCGTTTCGGCGTTATAGCGATTGAGCCGACTCCCACATCGAGCGCAGTAGCGTTGCTGCTCGGGTTCGCGCTTCATGGCTACTCCGGAATCGTTTCGGGTGCCCTAACCCCACCCCGTTCGCCCTGGTCGCGTGACCTTACCAGGGCTTGACCGTCCTAACTATACGTTTCATACATACCCCGCATACCCCCTTGTCGTGGCCGTTTTCGCCCCGTCGATCGACTCTTGGGACCTGGACATATTCGGACCTCACGAAAGGGGTTGACCGTGACCTTGTCCCTGGTAGTTCCCATATTCGGCCCACCGGCCGCTGGCAAAACCACGATGACTTTGCGCCTCCGGTCACCCGGGCGGCGAATCTTCCGACTGCGCGAGCACGTGCCACAGGAGGTATTGGCCGCGACAGCCAGCAGCAGCGAACACCTCGGCTGGATCGACGAGTTCACTGTCGGTGATGCGCTCCGCTCATATTTCGACGCTGCTCATGAAGATTCGGGAGTTCACACAATCCTGCTCGACAACTTCCCCGGATCGGCCAGCCAGGTCGACCAGCTACTGGCCACACTTTGGACGTTGACGCCAACGCCGCACATCGAGCCGATCGAAGTGCTAGCGGATGCACGAACCCTGAAGCAGCGGGCCAAGACTCGCAAAGTTTGCCATCGCTGCGAACGTGATCCGATCCCGGACCCTCGCCTGCCAGCCGTCCCTGCCAACGAAGACCCCTGGCAGTGCGCGCACTGCGGCGGCTTGCTGCATCCGAGGCGGGGTGACTCCCCGCGGTTGTTCAAAGCCAGGTTGCAGCGCTACCACCAAACGGCTGCGGGCATTCGGGCTGGCTTCACCGAGTCCGGGATCATCACCGTCACGCCGCTCGAAACCACTAACACCATCGACGGGGCGACGGAATTGCTTGCCCCGCTCCTTATTTCACGGAGTTCATCACTATGACGACTGTCGACCTACCTGCCCCACTTCTCAGAAGCAAGAACGATGGCTACGGCCACGCCCGGATGCCTCGTGGTGCCAGCGTGCCGGAGCCGGAACGCATCGACCGCGTGGCTTACGGCCGTTTCCGCAATGTGTATCTATACATCACCGAAGCCTGCCAACTGCGCTGCGAACACTGCTACATGGGCGAGCGGTTGGATCGCGCCCTGAAAATGCCGCTGCAGCAGATCGTGGATACGCTCGCCACCTGGCGCCGGCTCGGCGGGAGCAAGTTGACTCTCCTCGGCGGCGAGCCGACGTTGCATCCCTCCTACTGCGACGCCATACGGATGAGCCGCCAGCTTGGCTACGAGCACGTCATCACGACCACGAACGCGCAGAAACCAGCGCTCAAGAAGTTCCGGCTGCTCGAACCAGACGACTTCGCCTACGTCCAAGTGAGTTTGGATGGCGGCACCTCCGCTAGCCATGACGCCATCCGGGGCGCGGGCACGTTCGACACTGCCTTGGAAACGACGGCGGAGCTGACGTCCCGCGGCTTCGACACCCGCATCATCTGCACGGTGAACAAGGCCAACGAGCCTGACGTGCTACATCTGCTCGACTTGGCCGATGAGCTGAACGTCAACCTGGTCAAGTTCCATGTCTTCTCGACCATCGGCACCGGCCACGGCAACGCCGAGATGGCGATGACGCCACCCGAATGGGTGAATTTCTGTGATCGCCTGCATGTGGTTGCGCCCGAGCACAATACGCGCGTCTGGTACCAGCCGACGTATGCCCGACGTGACCAGATGCCGCGTTATGCCACCGAGGGCTACCAGGGGTGCATCGGCCGCACGCTGGATCGAATCTCAATTTTTCCGGATGGCCGCTGCTATGTCTGCTCGTACCTGTTCGACACCGATCTGTACTTCGCTCAGATGGTGGACGGCCAAGTACAGCTGAATCACGGCACCAATGAGTTCGATCTGTTCACCAGCGCCCTCGCTGAAAGTTCCTGCGGCGGTTGCAAAGTCAGCGCCTGCATGGGCGGCTGCCCGGCTGAGGAGTTGGTGATGGGCAAAGCCTCTTGCGACGCCTACGACGACATCGTGCCGGTCTGCCGGTTGTGGAAATCCAGCGCCAAACCCGAAGAGTGAGGAACCCAAATGGACGACATGGATCGTATCGCCGAAAACCTGCGCTGGATCGACTGGAACGACATCGACGATGTTGAGATCAACTGCCGGGAGGCGCTGAATGAGCTCGCCGCCGAACCGCAGATCGTGCGCGAACGGCTGGACGATCTGCCCAACCGACCAGAACTACTCCCCATGTGCGAGCACTACGACATTCTGGACAAGATCGTGCTCCACAGCGACGACGATCCGGGCATCCGCATCCGACTGCACGTCTTTCTGCCAGGCTACTTCGACCGGCCGCACAACCACCGCTGGTCCTACGCCAGCCGCATCCTGCGTGGCCAGTACCGCCACTATCTGTTCGGCAACACCGAGATGGACGAGCAGGTCAACCCGGCCAAACTGCCCGTCCTGCAGGTCCGCGGGGAGCCGGTGGGCACGAGCTACGCCCTGCACCACTCGATGGTGCATGCGGTGGTGGCCGAGCCGTTCACGGTGTCGCTGGTGGTCCGCGGCCCGGCGGTCAAAGACAAGTTCCTGGTGATGGATCGGCAAACGAACGAGGCATGGTGGCAGTTCGGGGCGAAGGATGAGTCCGAGGAGGAGGCCATGGCGAAGCAGATGAGCCGGCCGCGGTTCGCGGACGTGACAGGGTGGTTAGAGAAGTGGCGAATGTTCTAGCTAGCGGCTCGTTGGCTAGGGATCGAGGGCATACTCACCGGATCAGCGTAGATGCGCTCACCGACAGAACCAGGTAGCTGACACACACCACCCGCCTGGACGGAGGCGTCATAGTGCTACCAGCCGTAGACCGAGAAACGGTTGCTGTCAGCGATGGACGTCATGGCCAAGCGGCAGTAGTCGATCATGCGACTGGGCAGCGCGTCCGTTGAAAACCATTCCAGCACAGCACACTTATCCGGCTCACGGTTGTCGGGCTCACCGTGCCAGTTGCGCACAGTGAAGAAGAACGCCACCCGCCCACCGGACGAGGAGTTGTGCATGATGTGGCTGAACTGCACGTCCTCAGGCTTGATCGAGACGCCGATCTCTTCGTCGGCTTCGCGGATCAGGGCGGTGATGACGGATTCGTCGGCCTCCAGATGGCCACTGGGCAGGTGCCATGCACCGTCCTCGAAGCCGGTGTTCTGGCGCTGACCGAAGAGCACTTCGTTACCGCGGCGCAGTACAAGGTGAACATCGCCAGTGACCTTGTGGCGGCGGATATCTGAGCCGTGAGCTTGCTCGGTGACCGTGTCGGTCATGAAGTGAAATTTCCTCTCGCCATAGTAGTTGAACTGGGGTTTTGCAACACGGAACGCTCGAACGATGTCAGCCTAATCCTCAGGGCGACACCGGAATATACGCCGAGCGCATAATCTTCCGCCGCTGCACGAGGATGATCTGTAGCCGCGATGCCCTCCGGTTGCGAGATCCCTAGACGACACCGCAACTGGACGGCGCCGCATACCCGGACTGAACGTCCAGCAGGAAGCAACGGCTTCGACCGTTCGAACTCAGGCCCGGCACAACAGCGAGTTCGGTGTCAGTCCTGGTCGAGGTCCGAGGTGTCGATTTCGGCTTGGGACAGTTCGGATTTCACCACGGTGAAGGCGATGGCTTGGTTGTAGCCGCGGCGGGCGAGCATGCCGACCAGGCGGCGGATGGTTTTGTCGCGGTCGAGGCCGGGTGGGATGCTGCGGAGTTTGCGGCGGACGAGTTCGCGGGCGCGGGATTCCTCGTCGTCGGAGCTGATGGCGTCGAGGGCGGGCGCGGCGTCGGAATCGGCGACACCTTTGCGGCGGAGTTCCTGGGCGAGCGCCTGTTTGCCCTTGCCGGAGAAGGTATGCCTGGCGTGTACCCACTCTTCGGCGAACGCGGCGTCGTCGATCAGGCCGACCTCGGTGAGCCGGTCCAGGGCCGGGTCGGTGATCTCCTCGCTGTAGCCCTTGGCTGCGAGGCGTTGCGCGAGTTCGGCACGGCTGCGGGCGCGGACGGCGAGCAGGCGAAGACATGCCTCCTTCGCCTGCTCGACCGTCCCGCCTGGCGGGGTGAGCTCCGTAGAGCGGGCACCCCGCTCGGATCCGGCCGCCACCGGATCCGCCCATCGGCCTTCGGCATGTTCGGAGTCAGCCGACTGGGAGTCTGTGCGCCGGGACGACTTTCGTCGTCCATGGCCGGACCCAGCCGAACGCGCCCGCTGCGGATCGGGCGCGCTCGACCGAGTTCCCAACGTGTCCGTTCCGGCCGAACCACCTTCGGCCGATCGGACTCGTCCGGGGTCCTGTTCGCCGGGCCAAGATCCAACGGGATCGGTGGCGGCACCAGAGGCGGACAGGAGTTCTTGGAGCCGGCGGCGCATCTCCTGCACCGGCTCGGACCGCGACTCATCGGGCGCGGTCCGGCGCGGTGGGGACTGGCGTCGGCTGTTCATCGGATCAGAAATCGGCGGGGACCTCGGCAGCCGCATCCGCGGTCACATCGGCGCCGATGCCGAGCTTCTCCTTGATCTTCTTCTCGATCTCGTTGCAGATGTCGACGTTCTCCAGCAGGAACTTGCGGGCGTTCTCCTTGCCCTGGCCGAGCTGGTCGCCCTCGTAGGTGTACCAGGAGCCGGACTTACGCACGAAGCCGTGCTCGACACCCATGTCGATGAGCGAGCCCTCCTTGGAGATGCCCTGGCCGTAGAGGATGTCGAACTCGGCCTGCTTGAACGGCGGGCTGACCTTGTTCTTCACGACCTTCACCCGGGTACGGTTGCCGACCGCGTCGGTGCCGTCCTTGAGCGTCTCGATGCGGCGCACGTCGAGGCGGACCGAGGCGTAGAACTTCAACGCCTTACCGCCCGTGGTGGTCTCGGGGGAACCGAACATCACGCCGATCTTCTCGCGCAGCTGGTTGATGAAGATGGCGGTGGTGTTGGAGTTGCTGAGCGCACCGGTCATCTTGCGCAGCGCCTGGCTCATCAGGCGGGCCTGCAGGCCGACGTGGCTGTCACCCATTTCGCCCTCGATCTCGGCGCGCGGCACCAGGGCGGCCACCGAGTCGATGACGATGATGTCGATGGCACCGGAGCGGACCAGCATGTCCGCGATTTCCAGCGCCTGCTCACCGGTATCGGGCTGCGAGACGAGCAGCGCGTCGGTATCGACGCCGAGCTTCTTGGCGTAATCGGGGTCGAGCGCGTGCTCGGCGTCGATGAACGCGGCGACACCGCCCGCGGCCTGCGCGTTGGCCACCGCGTGCAGCGCGACGGTGGTCTTACCCGAGGATTCCGGGCCGTAGACCTCGACGATGCGGCCGCGCGGCAGGCCGCCGATGCCCAGCGCCACGTCCAGCGCGATGGAGCCGGTCGGGATCACCGCGAGGGGCTGACGTACCTCATCACCGAGACGCATGACCGCGCCCTTGCCGAAGTTCTTCTCAACCTGAGCAAGAGCGAGTTCGAGAGCCTTGTCGCGGTCGTACGCCTGTGGTGCCATGTCTTGATCCCCTTTTCGACGGGTAAGTCTCTGCTGTGGTTGGCGCCAACATTAGAGGGCGGCACCGACAAGTTCTGGCGCCAAGATTAGACGAACACGTGTTCGAGTCAAGCGACGCGCCCAGGGACACGCGCTCGAACTTCGGTGGCCTCGGCAAACGCCGCGCTAGTCCGCCTCGCCGGGCATTCAGACCGGACTCCCGTGCCCTTGGCGGCCGGCAGGGCAGGTCGGGCGGCCACCCATGCGCCAGTGAAATCGGTGGTCGACCTGGGTCAACGCACCGGTGACACCCGGTCGCTGTCGAGCATTGTCTGCGCCTGTTTGAACACGCGTAGCGAGGGTGTCACCTCCAGGTCGGTGATGCCGTCCAACGCGCCGAGCCGCTCGGTGATGTAGCGATAGAGGTGGGGCGTGTCGCGGCAGAGTATCGACGCCATCATGTTGGTCGGGCCGGTGGTCGCGGCCACGAACACGATCTCGGGGTGGGTCGCCATCGCCCGGCCGACCGCGTCCAGATCGGCCGGGCGGACCCGTAGCCACAGCGCACCGCGCACGGTGTGCCCCATCCGTTCGGTCGCGAAATCGAGGTCGAAATAGAGCACGCCGGACTGGGCGAGCTCGGTCATCCGCCGCGCGACTCGTGGTGCGGTCCAACCGGTTTCGGCCGCGATCTGCGCGTAGGGCGCACGCCCGTCGCGGCCGAGCAACGCGAGCATCGCCTCGTCCTCGGGCGTCAGATCCGGCGGCGTCTCCGGTCCGGTGCCCGCCAGCCTGGAGCGCTGCGGCCCCAGGTCGCGCAGCTGCTGGTCGGTGAAGAGATGGCTGAAGCGCGGCCATTCCTCGTCGGCCTCGAACCGGTGCATCACCTCGTGCGCGGTGACCTCGCGCACCTGACTCGCGCGCGGCAGCGTGTGCAGCAGTAGCGCGTCGCGGCGTTCGAGGGAGCGCGGCCTGCTCACACAGGTCACCTCGGAGCCGGTGGACAGCAGCGTGACCCAGCTCAAATCCGGGAATCTGGCCAGTGATTCGGCCAGCCGCAGCGCCTTGTCCGGTGTCGACTTGATCCGCAGCACCCACCGCGCGTGACCCAGCGGCACCGCGTTCACCTGCCCGGAGACATGCATGATGCCGCGCTCGCGCAGCGAACGGTACCGGCGCGCGACGGTCTGTTCGGAGACGTCGAGGATCGCGCCGAGCTTGGCGAACGGGATCCGGGCGTCGTGCACCAGCGCGTGCAGGATCTGCCGATCGAGAACGTCCAGTGCGGAGGATTCCGGAGCAATGTCGTGCGACATGGGAGGAATCTAACGCCAAGGATGGTTTAACTAGGGCGATACGTTCGATTGCCGCACGCTTGGCGTCGATATCGTTCGATTCCGCCGTGGAGGCCCCCGTGAAGAAATGGCTCCCCCTGTTCGCCGCGTGCCTCGGCACGCTGATGCTCCTCATCGACGTCACCATCGTGAATGTCGCGCTGCCCGATATCGCGAGCGACCTGCACGCCGGGCTGTCCAGCCTGCAATGGGTGGTCGACGGCTACGCACTGGCCTTGGCGGCGCTGTTGCTCGTGCTCGGTTCGCTCGCCGATCGGGTCGGCGCGAAACGCGTCTATCTGGCCGGGCTCGTCCTGTTCGCCCTCGCCTCGCTCGGCTGTGGAATCGCCGATTCCTCGTCGAATCTCATTGCGGGGCGGGTACTTCAAGGGATCGGCGGTGCGGCCATGTTCGCGACCACGCTGTCGCTACTGCACTCGACCTACACCGGACGCGACCGCGGCATCGCCTTCGGCGTCTGGGGTGCGGTGTCCGGTGCGGCGGCGGGCATCGGGGTGGTACTCGGCGGCGTGCTGACCGAGGCGTTGTCGTGGCGGTGGATCTTCTTCGTCAACCTGCCGATCGCGGTGCTGGCAATCGCGTTGACCGCCAGCGTGTTTCCCGCGTCGGTGCGGCGGGCGGACCGGGCCGTCGACGTGCCGGGCATGCTCGCCTTCGCCACCGCGGCGACGGCGCTCACCTATGGCGTCATTCGCGGCGGTGAGCACGGCTGGTCGGAGGGTCGCGCGGTGAGCGCGCTGGTGCTCGGCGTTGTCGCGGCAGCCGTCTTCGCCGTCGTCGAATCCCGCAGTGCGGCACCGATGTTCCCGCTGGCGCTGCTGCGCAATCGCGACTTCGGGGCGACACTGCTCGGCGCGAGCGGGCAGACGTTCGCGGCTTTCGCCAGCACTCCCCTGGTGTCGATCTGGTTGCAGCAGCAGTTGCGGATGACGCCGCTGCACGCGGGTTTGGCGATGCTGCCGATGGCCGCGACGGCGTTCCTGGTTGCCGGGGTGTTCGGCCGGTCGATGCACGACGCTCCCCCGAAGTGGACCATCGGCGCGGGGCTGGTGCTGGTCGGGATCGGCACCGGGCTGCTCACGGTGATCGACGCCGGATCATCCTGGCCTGCACTGATTCCCGGACTGGTGGTGATCGGCGCGGGGATCGGCATCAACGCGCCCGCGCTCGTATCCGTGGGTATGGCGGCGGTGCCGCCGCAGCAGGGCGGCACCGCGGCGGGTGCGGTGAATACCGCACGACAGCTGGGGCTCGCGCTCGGAGTCGCGGTGCTGGGCACAGTATTCCGTGGCGTGGCGGGGGCGGACCAGCCGATGACCTTGTCGCACTTCACAGCCGGGCTCGACGCGGCGTGCACGGTCGCCGCGGCCGTGGGCATCGTGTTCGGGGTGATCGCCTTCGTCCTGTTCCACCGCCAGCGCCCCATCGTGGAATCGAGCAACCTCGAGCAGAAGGTCGCCGCCGCCTGACGCCACGCTGCGGCGCCGTCCCCCTTCGGACTGCGCCGCGGCCGCGCATGAATTCTCGTGCTGCGCACGCATTTGCTGGCAACTTTGTGCGCGCCGAGGCATTCGGTGCGCGGCCGGAAGGATTGTGCACAGAATGCAGCAGCCGTGCCCCGCCTCGTTCATGATCAGCGGGGCATGGTGCATCGCTAACGGGGACATGATGCGGACTCACTTGTGCTTTGCCGCCACCACATCCGTTGATCGTGAACCCCACCCTCGTGGGCGGGGCCAACTACTGCTGGGGCAGGATCGCGTTGTCGCCTGGTTCTCGAGGGCCGAAGATACGGCGGCTCGATTCCGGGATGGCGACGTCGTTGATGCTCGCTTCACGGCGGGACATCAGGCCGTCGGGAGCGAATTCCCACTGCTCGTTGCCGTAACTGCGCCACCATTGGCCGGACTCGTCGTGCCATTCGTACTGGAAGCGCACCGCTATGCGGTTGCCCTCGAAAGCCCAGAGGTCCTTGCGGAGTGCGTAGCCGTTCTCCGAAGCCCACTTGCGGGTGAGGAATTCGATGATGGCGGCGCGGCCGGTGAAGAACTCGTCTCGGTTACGCCACACCGAATCCGCGGTGTAGGCGGCGGCGACCTTCTCCGGATCGCGGGTGTTCCAGGCGTTTTCGGCGGCGAGCACCTTGACCTTGGCGGATTCGAGATCGAATGGTGGCAGTGGAGGTCGCACGAACGACTCCTTTCTCCAGGTAGCTCAGGGATTGACCGGGGATAGTTCGGGTGGACCCCAGCGCAGCGGGCCGGCGCCGGGACGTTCGATGATCTCGGTGATGGTGAAGTCGATCGAGCATTGCGCACCGACGGCGAAAGTTTCCGGCGCCCAAGTCAACTCGGCTGTTCCGGTGAGTTGGAGGGTGCCGCCGGTGGCCCAGTCGGGGATGAGAATGCCACAGCGCGGGTTCACTTCGATGTTCCCGAGTGTCATGAACATCGAGTTGCCCCGGTAGTCGGGCCAGCGCAGACGGGTCGGTGAAAGCACCTGCAGGAAGCCGGGATTGCCGCCGCGATGCGAGGCGTCGGCGTTGCCATGGGGGTCGGCGGTGGCGACGAAGAACGCGTCGGCCGCCGTGATCGTCGCCTGCTGGCGCGCGTCGAGTTCGGTGCTGTGCCGCGGCAGCGACGGCTCGACATCCGGCCGGTACGACTCGATTTGCCTGCGGGTGATGTACTTCGGGCAGTTCGCGTAGACCTGCTCGGTATCGATGAGCAAGCCGCCGCCCGCGACCGTCGCGGAGCCGTTGATGCGCATCCGCCTGCGCCGCTGCGGCTGCAGGGCGATCATGCCGATTCGAGTGGGGTGAGCCAGCGCCTCCTGCAACGGATCTCCGGCGGTAGGCCGCGTGTCGACGGCGATGGTGTCGGCGTCGACGGCATGGACGAAACCAGGAGGCCCGACGAGTTCGCTCGCCCACAGCCTGCCCGCGTCGTCGGCGGCGGCGATCACCACCATGGGCTGCTCGGCCAGGAAAGACGCGGCGACAGCCGGGATGTCGGCCCGAATCGACCGGCCGACCCGGTCGGCGATTTCCGTCTGGCCCATCCGCTGTTGGACGGCGAGTTCACCGGAATGGAAGGGCGCCATCGCAATACTCCTGTCACGGCAGATGCTCCGACGGCGAGCCCGCGCCGCCGGAACGTTCAACAACGCTGCGGCTCAGAAGAATCCACAGGTCGGCGCCTCGCCGCTGGGCGAGGGCGCGGACTCGGCGCCGGTCGGCGCGTATACCTCTAGGCGGATGCCGTCGGGGTCGGTGAAGAAGATGCCGCCGGAGGCCGTGCCCTCGCCGTGCGCGACGACACCGTCGTGGACGATGGGCACCGACTGCTCGCGCAGCGCCGCTTCGATCGCGCGTACCTGGTCGATGGTGTCGACCTGGAACGAAAGATGATGCAGGCCAGGGGTTTCAGCGGAGAACGTGCCCGCGCTCTGTTGCCACAGCGTCAGCGAGAGCTTGCCGCCCGCACCGAGGAACGCCCATTTCCGGTCGCCGTCGGTGCTCGCGGTGAGCTGCTCGAAACCCAATGCGCGGCGGTAGAAATCGACCGAACGATCCAGGTCGGAGACGTTCAGGCCGATATGTCCGGTGGCGAGCTGGGGTGCGGCGACCGTGGTCATGTGATCCTCCTCCAAGGCAAACCGTCTTTATCGGTTTGACTGGTTAGACGATAACCACAGTCGACCGGTCAAGTCAACCTGTAAACTAGACTTAGCCGGTTAGAGAGCCGATGTTGTCACGACCACCAGAAGGAGCTGGATACCCTCAGTCATGCACGATCCACGCCCCCACCTCGGCGAACCGCTGGCACTCGACCTGCTGGACACGCGGTGGAATCAGCACGGCCGGCCACAGGACCTGCTCACCGACGTGGCCGGTCTCACCGTGTGGCTGCACTCGGCCGGGCTGACCGATCGCGCGACCGCCGACCAGGCGACCCTCGACGCGGTCCTCGCGGCGCGCACCGCCATCTACGACGTGGTGCAGAGCGCCACACATACGGCACTGAACGAGGTCCTCGAGCACGGCCGAATTCGACGCACGCTCACCGACGCCGGACCCGAGAATGTCGTCGACGTCCCCGATACCGCCTGGCTGCCCGCATGGTTGGCGGCCGACAACCTGCTGCACCTACTCGGCGAGGCACCCGACCGCATCCGCCAGTGCGCTCACCCCGACTGCGTGCTGTTCTTCTACGACACCTCGAAAAACGGCACCCGCCGCTGGCATTCGATGGCGACCTGCGGCAACCGCACCAAGGCGGCCCGCCATTATGCGAAGAAGCCTTGAGCCTCAGAACAATTCGTCGAGCAGGCGGTAGTACTCCAGGCGGCGGTGATCCGGTTCGGTGAGGCCGTACGCGGTGAAGAAGGCGGTCACCTCGTCCTCGCCGAAGTCGTCGCGCAGATCGCGCACGGCAAGCGCGAGGTCGCGGTATCGGTCGGCGACACCGAGCGCGCCCACGTCGAGCAGGATCGCGCCTTCCAGCACATTAGGCGGCGTGAAGTCGCCGTGCGCCACGACCAGGTCCTCGTCGTCGGGACGCTCAGCGAGCAGTTGCGCCAGTACGTTTCCCGGGCCGAGGTCTCGGTTTTCTTCCTCGAAGTCGTCGAGGTCGACCAAGCCCTCGATCACCTGACGCCGCGCCTGGGGCAGCACGACGTCGAGCCGGCCGTCGAAGGGACACTCGGCGACCGGAATGCGGTGCAGTTTGCGCAGTAGCTCACCCATGACCGTGCCTACCGACGCCGCACCGGAACCCGCGGCCAGGCTCGAAGCGCCTGCATCGGCGAGCACCAGCACATCACCGTCGAACGCGACCATCTCCGGAAGCCGAATTCCCCTGTCGCGCAGCCAGTTCAACCGCTCATGCTCGGCGACAGCCTTCGGCCCCCGCTTGACCCAATAGGTTTCGTTGACGAACGCGACACCGCCGCTTCGTCCCTCGTGCTCGGCCGACCAGGTCGGCGCGGCACCGAGCAGCGCGGCAACCTTCGGCGGCAACGGAATCGGCAGCGCGGGCAGCCTTTCCAAGGCGACCCGAGTGGATTCGATCAATTCGGAATCACCCTCGGCCGCACGCAAGTCGAGCGCCTCGCGCAGCAACGTATGGGCTTCTGTCAGCTGATCCTGTTCGGCCAGCGCCTTTCCGAGGTGTTGCACGGCGAACGACAGCACGTCCGGCGCGGCCACGCGCGCGTGCTCGACGGCCCGGCGGTACAGCGTCTCGGCGGTGGCGGCGTCGCCCTGATAGCGATAGACGTCACCGAGGTTGATCCACACCGTGATCCGGCGCTCCTCGGTATCCACGAGTTCCAGCGCCCGATCCAGCAGATCGAGTGCCTGGTCGTAGCGCCCGAGCAGCATCGCCTCGATCCCGGTCTGCCGGAATCCGGCGAAGTCGACCGGCTCGGCCTTGGCCAGCCGCGCCGCCAATCGTTGCGGATCGACCGGAATCATCCGCTCGCGATCGTCGAACCGATACAGCGGCCCGTCCCGGTCCACCGCCTGCCCGGGCACACTCACCACCGCCCGCGCGGCACGTCGAACTCCGAGCAGAGCGCCCGCCAGACATCGCGCGGATCAACTCCCGCCTCGATGGCAGCGGAGCCCGTCCGCCCCAACGACGGGATCACGTGATCGGCCAGCAAGGCATCGCCGCGGGCCGACCCGAATTCGGTATGCAACAGCTCCTGGAACTCCGTCAATCGCACCGTGCCCAAGATACCCGCGCCGATCCGCAACCCCCACCTGCCCCGTTACTCGCCGACGGTGGCGGCGCGGAGCAGCTCCTGGATGACTTCCCAGCTGTTCCACTGGATCGGAGTTCCGCGACTGGCGTAGTGGCCGTTGGCGTTCTCGAGCCGACTCAGCAATGCGGCGAGGTAGTCCGGGATCGAATGGTTGTCCCAGTTGGCCGGTGGGCCATCCGACCAGTCGTCGAGCAGGGCGCGGACGGTGGTGGCCAGCCGCTCTTCTTGACGGATGGCCGGAGCCGATGGACATCCGGGGACACCGCAATCCTCGTCCGGATCTCCATCGCTGAACGCGTCGTGCTCGAATTCATAGTGGAAGCAGACGTAGTGCATCTGCTCGAATACGTCGTAGTGACTTCGGTTTACGCGAACGGGTCGCTTGCAACGACGACACTCGAAGTCGGCCATGCTAACTCGCGCGGACGGTGTCGAGGACCTGGTGGCACAGCCGGATCGGGTCGGCGACGTCCGCGGCCGTCGACGCTGCTGCTTTCGCGGCGGCGGCAAAGCGTGGCGTCGACAGGATTTCCAGGACGGCGGCGCGGACAGCGGCCCGGGTCAGCGGGCGGACGAGGAGTGAACTCCCCTGGCGGACTGCCCTATTGGCGAGCTCCCATTGGTCGCCGCCGCCAGGGATGGTGACGATAGGAACGGCGGCCGACAGGGATTTGGCGAGCAAGCCGTGGCCGCCGCCACCGACGACTACCGAAGCGTGCGTGAGGAGTTCGTCCTGGCGACCCAAACCCGCTGTCGCCCAAGGTGGCAGATCGGCCGGTGGGGTGTCGAGGGTCGAGATCGCCACGCGCACATCAGCGCCCGCGAGTGCGTCGAGGACCGTCTCCACCATGCCGGTCACGCCGGTGTGGGCGGTGGAGGGGGCGACCATCACCAAGGGGGCGTCACCCGGCGGGGGTGCCAGGATCGAGTCGGTGGGTTCCCAGAAGAGCGGGCCGATGAGGTGCGCGTTCTCGGGCCAGTCGGGTCGGGGGACCTCCAGGGCAGGGAGGGTGGCGATCAAGCGGGCGGCGGGGCCAGGGTCGGTCGCGGGCAGGCCGACACCCTCGCGGGCATGTTCACGCTGACGCAGACCGTTGCGGATGTCGCGGGCGGTCATGGTGCGCAACACATTGTCCCGCATCCGCCCGCGCAACCCTTCGCCCGGGGCGAGACCACTTCCGATGGGCGGCAAGGCCTTCGACGGTAGATACAGCGGGTGCGGGGACAGCTCGACCCACGGGACACCGAGGCGTTCCGCGGCCAAACCACCACCGGCGGTGAGCACATCGGAGACGACCAGTTCCGGCAGCATGGCGCCGAGGTCGGGCAGGATCTCGGTGGAGATGTGCGCGGCGCGCTCGTGGATGCGCTGGCCCGCGTCGGTGTCGTCGTCGGCCGGGCGCGGGGCCAGGCCCTTCAGGCGACGGACGCCGATGCCGGCATCGCGGGCGGCATCGAACCAGCGCGGGGCCGTGAACAGCACCGGCTCGTCACCGGCGGCCAGGAAACGCAAGCACAACGCGATGGCGGGAAACGCATGCCCGGGATCGGGTCCCGCGACTACGGCTACTCGCATCCGCATAGCGTGCCACACCGGCTTCCGGCCTGGTGGCATCCGTGTCCCCCGTCTTCACCTGCTCGACAGCAGAACTTCACGTGACCTCCGCCGCGGGCGGCAGTATGGTCTAGACCAATTGGTGTCGGAGAGTGGAGCAATCGTGCTGGTGTCCACGGTGGACGAATTGATGGCGTTGCTGGCGAACGGCGAGGACGTGTGGGATATGCCGGACCGCAGCGGCGATCCGGTCGACATCCTCGACCACGATCGGCAGTGCGCGGAATTGCTGCGCCAGCGGTTTCCGCAGGATGCGGAGCTGCAGGTCGCCGGGCTGGTGCATGACATCGGTCATCAGTTGGTCCCCGGTGACGACGCGGGTCACGGCAGGCATGGCGCGAACGCCGTCCGCGAGCTGCTCGGCGCTCGCGTTGCGCGCTTGGTCGAGCTGCACGTGGTCGCGAAACGCTATCTGGCAGCCACGGATTCGGCGCACACCGAGGGCCTGTCCCTCTCCAGCCTGCGCACCTTGATCGCTCAGGGTGGCCCGATGAACGCCGCCGAGATCGCCGAGTTCGAGGCCGACCCGGACTTCGACGCCGCCCTCGCCCTGCGCCGCGCCGATGACGCGGGCAAGGTCGTCGGCCTCACCGTCGCTCCCCTCGACTCCTGGCTCCCCGTCATCAGGCGCGTCGCCACACAACAGCCGCTCGATCAAGATCATGGGGAACCGGCGTCGGAGTAACGCGAAGCCACCGGCACCAGTTCCCACTCACCTTCAGCGGTCGTCAGTGACCCGACAGTTCGGCTGGGCGCCAACGTATCTCGATGAGCAACTCAGCTGAAGTAATACAGCTCGAAGCCGACGGCATGCTCGGCCGGGAAGCCTTCGATCGGGCCGGTTGCCCTCTCGACGATGGCGCGCACCTGCTCTTCCACCGGTTCCGGGCTGATCACCTCCAGATAACGCCGATGCTCGGCCAACGATGCCCTGGCCTGATCGATGTTCGCGGAAACGTCGACGGCGTGAGTTACCGTGGGGCCCATCACCGCTCCCCACCGCGGCGACCACGGCGCCTCGGTGAGCTCAGCGAAGATCCACTCGTTGCCCGCGTCGGAGATAGCGTCCAGGGCCGCGCGGCCGACGGCGCGGTGATCGGCGCTGTTGGCGTAGCCGGGGGCCCAGGTGTCGCCGAAGTTGAAGAGCACCACCAGTTCTGGTTGATGGCGACGGATCGCGGCAGCCAGATCGCGGCGCAGCTGTAAGGATTCCTCGACGCGGCCATCGGGGTAACCGAGGAACTCCACCTGGTGCACGCCAACGGCTTTGGCGGAGGCGATCTCCTCGGCCTCACGCACCGGCCCGGATTCCGCGGGCGGCAGCCCGGCAATTCCCGCCTCGCCGCTGGTGACCAGGACGTAGCGAATGTCCTTGCCCTGTCCCGTCCAACGGGCCACGGCAGCGGCAGCGCCGTACTCGATGTCGTCGGGATGCGCGACGATCACCAATCCGCGCTGCCAATCCTCCGAAAGCCGCTCTACCAACTGCCTGCCTCTCTGTCCTGCTACTTCACGTGTCAGGTCAGACTAAGGGGCCGTGCGCTTTCCCCTCATCGGGGAGCGCACGGCCCCTGGTCGGACGGGTTCGCGACTTCGCTCGCGCCTCCCGGTGGCATCCCGGCCACACCTGGATCCGTCCGACTACCGCCCACCCGGCTCCGCAGCGCTACCCGGCGCGCGGAAGCTCCGCAGGCGGAAACTACAGCTTGCTGACCGAGGAGTCCGAGCCCGACACCGCCTTGTACAGCAGGTACAGCCCGAACACGATGGCGCTGATCACCAGGATCGGGAACAGGCCCTTGATCAGCGCACCGATGATGGCCAGCGCGATCCAGACAACCGCGACGACGCCGATAATCTTCCACAACATGTGCCAGCCTCCGAGAGTCTCTGCGAACCGCTCTCCCACGATCCGACATGTTCCACTCTGACAGCTGAGCGACAATAAATCACCAGGTCAGCAACGATATCCGGGTGAAGATCAGGGTGAACCCTGACTGCCTACCCGTCCTGAGTAGTACCCGGCGACTCAGTCACCGCACCTTCGGCGGCCAGTTCGGCGCCGACCTTCGTCGCGGTCCGAATGAACGCCGCCACCAGCGGCCGCGTGTCGCCCGCGCGGCAGGCGACGGCCAGCACCGCGGGCGCGACATCGAGCAATGGCCGGGTGATGACGCCGGACCAGGGGAAGAAGCGGGCGACGGAGGCGACCGAAACGGCGACCGCCTGGCCGCTGCCCACCGCGGCCAGCAGGTCTTCGAGCGTCGCCACCTCGGCGCCGATAATCGCTGGGCCGTCGCGGTATTCGGCGAGTGTCATGAACTCGCGCGCCGCGAGATCGCGGTTGTCGGTCCACCATGCGAACGGCTGGACGGCCAGGTCCTCGGGGCGGACCGTGGTGTCCGCGGCGAACGGGTGATCGGCGGGGAGCAGGGCGATCCGCTCCTCCGACAGCAGCGGCGTCACGTCCACCCCGTCCGGGGCGGGCAGCCAGATCAGCCCGACATCCGAGGCGCCCGCCAGCACGCCCGCGCTCGAATCGTCGAATTCGACCTTGCCGACGGTCACCGCGACATGCGGATACTCGGCCGAGAAGGCGCGCAACACACGGGGCGTGATGTCCAGGCCGGTGACGCCGCGGATACCGACAATCAACTCGGTCCGCTCACCGGACTCGGTGTCGCGGGTGTCCGCGATCGCCGCGCCGACGGTGTCCAGGATGTCGGGCACCCTGGCCAGCAGGGTCCGGCCGGCGTCGGTGAGCGTGACCTGGCGGCTGTTGCGTTGGAAAAGGGTGGCGCCGATGCGGGTTTCGAGCTGCTTGATCTGATTGCTCAGCGCCTGCTGGGTCAGGTGCAGCCGCGCCGCCGCCCGGGTGAAATTCAGCTCGGTGGCCAGTGCGTGGAAAGCACGCAGGTGCCGCAGTTCCACATCCACAACTCCGGATTGTAGAACCGACAGCCGATCGGTGTTTCCCTTCTCTGCTCGCCGGATCGAGCATGGTGCAGAGCGAGTCATCGAATCGAGGAGCTTCACTTGCCGGAACAGCGTCACGAACTCGGGCCGCATCAACCGATCGCCGAATGGGCGTTCGGGTGCCTGGTGATCTGGCATCAACGCGCCGAAACCACGGGCGGGGTGCTGTCGCTGGCCGAGGTCGTGCTGCCGAAGGGTGACGAGCCGCCGGTCCATCTGCATTCGCGGGAGGACGAACTGTGCTACGTCCTCGATGGTGAGCTCACCGTGCACCGCGGACTGGCCCGTATCCACGCCGGACCCGGCACCTCGGTGTGGCTGCCGCGCGGTATTCCGCACGGGTTCGCGGTGCATACCGCGACGGCTCGGGTGTTGCACCACTACACCCCGGCTGGTGTGGAGCGGGCGCATCGGACGTTCGGCACCGCGGCCACCGAACTCGTGCTGCCGCCTGCCGGTACCCGGCGGCCCTCGGACGCGGAGGTCGAAGCCGAATTCGCGCATTACGGGGTCACGCTCGTCGGCCCCGCACCTTCGAAACAGCGGGAGGAGCGAAAATGACTGTGCCGCAAGGCATTGTCTACTCGACACGCGCGCCCGACCCCGGGTACGCGCAGGTGCGCATCCTCGGGCCGGTGTCGGTCACCGACGGGGCGGGGACGATCGGGGTCGACCGTCCGTTGGAGCGGGCAGTACTTGTTCGGCTCGCGCTCGCGGACGGGGTGCCCGTCCCCGACCGTCGACTTGCCGCCGATCTGTGGGGTGACGGTGAATTGTCCCGTCCCGTCGAACGATTGCGCGTTGTCGTGTCGCGGTTACGAACAGCACTGGGCGCGCACGGCGGGACCGTCCTGCGCACTCCGGCGGGCTACCGGACCACGATGGTGGTCGGCGACCTGCTCGCCGCCGAATCCATCGCGGATCGGCTGCAGGCCGCGCAGCGAGCCGGTCGATACGCCGAGGTCGGCGCGGCCGCCGACCAAGCGCGGCGGCTCTGGCGTGGGCCCGCGTTGGCCGACCTGCTGTGGGCGCCGTACGCGGCGGTGGAAGCCGCGCGGCTGGACGCATGGCGGCTGGAACTGACCGTCACCGGATTGGAGGCGGCGCTGCGACTCGGCTCCGGCCTCGAATGTCTCAGGGAGATGGGCATTTTGGCGGGCGAACACCCATTGCACGAGCCGCTCGCCCGACTGCACGCACTGGCCCTCTACCGGGCGGGCAGACAGGTCGACGCACTCGACCGCCTGCGCGTTGTGCGGCTGACCCTCGCCGAGCAATTCGGCGCCGCCCTCGCCCCGGAGACCGTCGACCTCGAGGTCCGCATCCTCCGCCACGACCCCACCCTGCACCCCGCTCGACCTACCGTAAACTCAAGCAGCCCAGCATATTCGACCGTTCAACGGATCACGCGGTACCGCGATGTAGCAACACTCGCGCATCGCTTCCGTCGCCCGGAGCCAGGATTCTGATCCACGCCGAACACCAACAGCGCCACTGATGTCGTTGCTACCCAATCCAATTGACCGATACGCGCGACCAGCGGAATTCGTCAGGCCTCGCTCGACCGGCGCCTCAGCACACCGACGGCCGACACCAGCAGCACCGGCACCGTTGCTGCCCCGAAGGATTGGCCGATGCCGTGCGGCCGGTGGCAGATTTCTGGGTGAGGATCAGGTTGGCCTGATCCTCACCCAGTGGTATCAGTCGATGGACTGAGTCACTTGCGGCGCGGGGTGCGGCGGTCGTTGTCTACGCCCTCGGTCTCGATCCGCTCCTTGCGGACCGTGTCGGACACGGTCTGCTCGTCTTGGACCTCGTCGACAGTGAGGCGGACGCGCTCGACCGGCACGGTTTCCTTCTGCACGGTGACGCGCTCCTCATGCAGCGTGACTTCGGCTTCCTGCTCACCGATGTCAGCGCGACCTACCCGCGAGCGGTCGGTGATCGGCTCGCGCTCGATCCGGACCTCTTCGTGGGTGGTCGGCACGGTGACGGTCTGCTCCTCGGTCACCACGTACTTGTGCAGGCGCGCGTGGCCGACTTCCGCGTTCTGCTTGTTGACCGCCAGGCGCTCCTCGGAGCGCACCATGCCCTGGTCGTCGGGGCGGCGACCGCCGCGCATCTGCTGCTTGCCGCCCATTTCCATGCCGGCCCGGTTCGGGTCGATGTGGTAGTGGTCGAACAGTTCGCGCTCGGCTTCGGGGCTGATCAGACCGTCGTGCTCGAGCTGCGGCGCGGTCTTGACCTCCTCCTTCTCGACGCGCACCTGCAGTGCCTCCGGGTCGTGGCGCAGCTGCGCGCCGGCCAGCGGGACCAGCGAGTCACCGCTGAACATACCGGTGGTCACCGACACCCAGGTCGGTGCGCCTGAGGTGTTGTCGACGTAGATCCGCTTGACCTTGCCGATCTTGTCGCCTTCCGGGGAGTACACAGCGCTTCCGATGAGTTCTTCCAGCATTCCGGTCATGATTCGATTCCTCCGCGTTGCGTTCGATGAGAGTGCTTCAGGCACTTGCCTTGTGCTCGGACTGGTCGAGATCCTCGGCGATTCGCTGCGATTGCCGCGAGCGTCGGACCGGATCATCGACGTTGCCCCAGGCCAGGTATCTGCTGATATCCAGCCGTTGCGTGTCCTGGTCGATCGCGGATTTTCGGTAGGCAATATCAAGCATCTGACTGCTCCTGCCCTTGTAGTGAATGTTCCCGATCCCTGGGATGGAATCCGGCCGATCAGCTACATGGAGGCAACTACCCGGCGCGCTCTGCACCAAACGCCCGGTCGGCGAAATCGCCCCTGGACCGGGCGACGTGTCGCGGACGAGCAGTACGGCACGGGCAAAGTTGGTGTTCCGGTCGGCCCCGTCGCCTATTACGCTTCGCGAAAGGCTTGGGGTTTTACGCTCTCCCGGCCACGCCGTCGGTCAGTGTACGGTTGTACTCTGATCTTGCGCGCAGCTTTCCGGATAGCCGCAGTCAGGAAGGGATGGTCGGCTTATGTACACACCACGTTCGGCACACACTCATTCACTGAATCCCACGTGACGGTCGGTGCCTGATGGAAAACGAACTCGCACAGGAACTCGCCGCGGCGGCCCGTCGCCATGGTGGAGCGATCGCCGGAATCGTCGGCGGCGCCGCCCGCAAAGCCTCCTGGGAGGTGCTCGACCTGATGGCCGAGGGCCGCGAACTGGTCAATGCCGCCCTGCGCGCCCGAGCCGAAGAACTACGCCGCAAGGACACCCTGCGCTGACCCGGTAGCGCTCGGCTCGCGGGCGTTGCGCCCTTGTCGACTGTTCGACGGATACACCGGTGTCCGTCGAACAACAACGATGAAGCCATGAGCGAGGCCTCGCCGACACCCGAGTACTCGGTACCGTGGTGTCCCCATCCGTGCACCCCGCTGCACAACACCGCCCCCGGCCAGCACCCGGACCCGCCCGACGCAACATCGCAAAAGTCCGTGCCACGGTACCTGGTGCAGCAGTACCCAGGCCCGCCCTACGCAGCACCGCAACGCACGACTGAGCGATACGCCGAAACCGCCACTGCCACAGCAATTCTCGTGCTGCTGGCAGTCTTCCTCGTACTCCCCCTCCGCTATCTGCTGCGAGCATGGGTGAGGTCGAGCCCACGTCGGCGCGGGCATCGAAGGTAACGGCGCGACTGCTCCTGCCTCGTTACCTCGCAGACCGGACTATCCGGCTGAACTGCGGTTCCCACCAATTCGGAGAACTCAATGCACATCCCGATCACGCTCATGCCTGGTGAGACCCTGCGATTGTCTACTCAGTTCAGCCCGTACCTGATCCTCAACCATCTGAAGATCGCCGTGATAGTGACCGATCGCCGGGTGGTCGTGCGCAAGCCCAACACCATCTTCGCGGTGATTCCCCGCGGCTATCTGGAGCAGGCGACGCCGCTTGCACAGGTGAGCGAGATCGCCGTCGGCGAGGCCGTGTCGACACCGCGCCTCACATTCGGGACGGGATCATCGCTGGCCGGGTTCCTTTCGCTGTTCGGCGTACTGGCCGGGCCGGGCGCGGTCGGCAGAGTCTTAGGCCTGGTGCTGCTCAGCGCGTCGGTATATCTGTTCTTGACCGCGATGCGGATGGGCCTGTGGGTCCGTAATCACGGCGGTGGTGTACTGCAGGCGCATGCCGGACACAATGAACGCCGCCTGGTCGAGGAGACGCGAAACTGCCTGGATGCCCTGCTCTTCGGCGAATCCACAGCCGGAAGCGTTTCGGCAACAACGGTTTCCGATGTTCCAGTGCCAGCCGTCACATCCAACCCGCAGCGCACCATCGTGCCGGCCCCTGTGCCCAGCCACACCGGTCATGCGGTGGGAAACTCCGGGTCTGACGCCCGTCCGGACGCGGTGCGCGCCGCGGATCCGCAAACCTCGCCGATGGCGTTGTATGAAATCGCCCAGCGCTGGCCGAAATTGCGCGCTCAGGTTGCCGTGAACCCCGCCGCCTACCCGGACCTGCTGGCCTGGCTCGGTGAACTCGGCGATCCCGAGGTGGACAAGGCGTTGGCCAGTCGGAAGTAACGCGGCGCGACGCTCAGTGCTGGCCCGGCTGCGCCAGCGGGACCTGCTGGTCGGCGACCTCGGTGAGGGCCTGGGCCCAGCCGTCCAGACGGTCGGCGGCGTGGCGGAGATCGGCGACGATCGTGTCGAAATTGTGGCGGAGGACGGCGCTTTCGGGGACGGCGAGGATGCGGCCTGCGGCCGCGACGACCTGTTCGTATTCGACTACGCCGGTATCGAGGCGGTTGAGGGCGAACTGGAGATTGTCGGTGAGGCCCACTGCCGCAGGGGATTTGGTGCGGCCCATGGCGCCGAGGGCCTGTTCCATGGCGGTGACGTCGGCAGCGAGGGCGTGCAGGGCGGCGGAGCCGGAGTCAGCGGTCTCGAGCATGTCGGTGAGTTCGTCGTCGGGCAGGCGGTTGCCGCGAGCGATCTGGGCACCGAGGCCGTGCAGGGCTCGTTCGGCGCGGATCAGCCGGGCGATGGGGCCGCGGGCACGAGACCACAAGGGTGGTTGTTTGCGCGGGATGAAGGTGGCCTGTGGCAGCGGGGTGTTGCGCAGCCGCAGGTAGCGGCGGGCGCTGAGCGCGGTGCCGGTGACGAGTGCGACCGCGCCGCCACCGATCACGACGACGATCCACGCGGGCGCCGTCAGGACAACGAGTCCGACGGCTCCCGCGGTGGTGATGCCGGAGGCGGTGCCGAGCTGGAAGCTGCGGCGGCGAGCTCGGCGCCGACGGCGCAGTTCCCGCTCGCGCGGATCGGCCCAGCGGCGCACGGTGACCAGTGCGTGCTCGCCGACCTCGCGCAGACTGTCGGGCAGGCTTCCCGGTTGCGGAGCCAGCGCGGCCTGCGCTCGCACGATCGCCGCATCGCGCCTGCGGCCCGGAAGCGCCTTATCCCGAGTCATGCCATCTCTCCCACTGGTAGCGCGGATCGGACCAGCACGGTCCCGACGCGGCCGACGGCCGGCCCGCCGGGTACCCGTGCAGTGCTTGCCAGTGAACCACCCACCACCGACAAAGTCCTCGCCGAGCGGCCAACCGTTACTGCTGTGCGGCCTGGCCCTTGTTCATCTGCGGCTGCGCCGGATTGGCCTGAGCCGGTGCGGGATTGACGGCGGGCTGCGCCGCGCCACCCGCGGGCAGCTGATCGCCGCGCATCGACGCGCGGATCTGCTCGAGCTTGCTGTGCCCGGCCATCTGGATGCTGGCCTGCTGCACCTCCAGCATGCGGCCCTGCACGGTGTTCTGTGCGAGCTCGGCGGAACCCAGCGCGTTGGCGTAGCGGCGCTCGATCTTCTCGCGCACCGCGTCCAGGCTCGGCGTGCTGCCCGGCGCCGACAGCGTCGAATCCATCTGCTGCAGCGACGCGGAAACCTGCTCCTGCATCTTGGCCTGCTCCAGCTGGCTGAGCAGCTTGGTGCGCTCGGCGACCTTCTGCTGCAACAGCATCGCGTTCTGCTCGACGGCTTTCTTGGCCTGGGTGGCCGCCTGCAGCGACTGGTCGTGCAGCACCTTGAGGTCCTCGACCGACTGCTCGGCGGTGACCAGCTGTGCGGCGAACGCCTCGGCGGCGTTGGTGTACTGGATTGCCTTCTCGGTATCGCCGGCGTTCGCCGCCTGGTCGGCCAGCGTGACCGCCTGGCGCGCGTTGGCATTGAGCTTCTCGACCTCGTCGAGCTGCCGGTTCAGCTTCATCTCCAGCTGACGCTGGTTGCCGATGACCGATGCGGCCTGCTGTGAAAGGGCCTGATGCTGGCGCTGAGCTTCCTCGATAGCCTGCTGAATCTGGACCTTCGGATCCGCGTGCTCCTCGATCTTCGAATCGAAGAGGGCCATCAGGTATTTCCAGGCCTTGACGAACGGATTAGCCATCGATTGATCCCGCCTCCATCTGACGTGCCGCGCCCTCGACGCGGCTCCAGTGCGCGACCGTCACGCACTCGATATGTGCCTATCCTCCACCATGCGGCCGTTGGGCCGGGTATACCCGGCCCAACCGACGCCTAGTGAGAATCTATCCGCTTCGGGCGCCGGTCCGCAGCGTTGCCGCGGCAGCCACCTTTTGCTGGGTGTCACATGCCCTTCACCAGGACCAGCATGTCGGCCTTGGGTG
Organism: Nocardia sp. NPDC046473; assembly: GCF_040645995.1. NCBI lineage: Bacteria > Bacillati > Actinomycetota > Actinomycetes > Mycobacteriales > Nocardiaceae > Nocardia > Nocardia sp. NPDC046473. The sequence goes on along the minus strand of NZ_JBEYZJ010000001.1, from coordinate 798,355 downwards.
CGGGAATGACGATTCGGGTGTCCATAGCCAGCGGCAGCGGCCGTCCGCCCGCGCCGGCCACCGACAGACTGGCACTCGCGGGTGCGAGCGCGGGCTCGGCGGCGGGGGCGTCCGCGGCGGGCGCGGCCTCGGCGGCGGTGGACTGCTCCGCGTCGACCGGCAGCGGCGCGGCCGCGGCATCGGCCGGAGTACGCGTGGGCAGGCCGTCGGCACCGGCCATGATCGTGCTCACATCCCAGAGCACCCGGGACAGCGGCACATCGAGGGCCGCGCAAATGGCGGCCAATAACTCACTGGAGGCTTCTTTGCGGCCCCGCTCGACCTCGGAGAGATAGCCCAGGCTCACGCGCGCCGAGGTGGACACCTCGCGCAGGGTCCGGCTCTGGGCGAGACGAGCACGCCGCAGACTGTCCCCGATGGCCTCTCGCAGCAGCGTCATCTCGTTCTCCTTCGCTCCCTGTCAGGGGACCTGCATGACACTCACGAGTGCCACGCACGCCGTTCTTTCTGGCACAACGTCGGACAAGGGCCGGTTGGTTCCCGCCCGGCGGAAATCACTTGCCTTGCCCGCCCTGCCCGACCGGACTCGGGTCCGGTCGTCGTACACATCGCAGTAACTCGCGCACGGCGATGTGCGTCGCACTGATCCTGATCGTCCACCGGTCCCCGAGGAGTTTCAACCGCATCACCTCGGTGTGCCCCGGACCGGCCAGACCGAGGAAGACGGTGCCTACCGCATGCCCATCCTGCGAATCGGGCCCGGCGACACCGGTCAGCGCTACTCCCCAGTCTGCCCCGCAACGGGTGCGCGCGCCGACCGCGAGCTGTTCGGCAGTGCTGGCGGCGACCGGACCTTCCGTCTTCAGTACTTCGTCGCTGACGCCGCCGAGGCTGTGTTTGAGGTCTGTGGCGTACACCACGAGTCCGCCGCGCAGCACCGCGCTGGCGCCGGGCACACCGGCGATGGTCGCGGATAACAGCCCCGCGGTGAGGGATTCGGCGGTGGCGACGGTCTGCCCCGCCGCGGTCAGCGCGTGCACCAGGTCGGCGGCGGGCACGTCCACCAGCAACGGGTCGGTCGACACCGCGGAGGTCGCCGTCATGCGCCGCGCGTTCGGCCCGGCCCGCCCGCGAACCACACCCGCAGTGCCTGGCCGACATAGTCGAGGCCGGTGAGCACGGTGAGCGCGACGGCCACATACATCAGCACCATGCCCGCCGAAGCCGGCCAGCCGCCCAGTGGCAGCAGCAGGACCGCGATGGCGAGGGACTGCACAAGGGTTTTCAGCTTGCCGCCGCGTCCGGCGGGAATCACGCCGCGGCGCACCACGGCCAGGCGCAGCAACGTCACGCCGATCTCGCGGCCGCAGATGACCAGGGTGATCCACCAGGCCAGATCGCCGAGCACGGACAGCCCGATCACCGCGGAACCGATCAGCGCCTTGTCCGCGATGGGATCGGCGAGCTTGCCGAAGTCGGTGACCAGCCCGTATTTGCGCGCGAGTTGCCCGTCGAATCGATCGGTGATCGCGGCGATGCCGAACAGCGCGGCCGCCACGATCCGCCAGACCGGCTCGTGCCCGCCGTCGACGAACAGCGCGACCACGAACAGCGGGACCAATGCGATGCGCAGCATGGTCAGGATGTTCGCGATATTCATCAGCGGCACCACGGGTTCGGCGTGCGGCGCGACGATGCCGGAGCGGATCGGACTGGCCGCGGACCAGCGTCGCTCGATCTCTTCCGGCTGGGCACTCATAAACACTCCAGGCAATGCACGGCATGACGACGACCGGCGCCTGCCCGGCGCGCGTCATGCCGGACCCACTGCCCGGCATTATGCGGCGAGCGGGACGACTGGATGTGTGGCACACGTTAAGCCTATCGGTAACCCACCCGACTACTCTGCACCCCATGAACTCTCGGGGACCACTAGGTGGTTCGACCAGCGACGCGCATCCCAGCGTGCCACTAGGCGCGCAGGGCTTACCCACCCCGTCGACTGCGTCGACTGCCGTCCCCCTGGGCTCCGCACTGGTCGTCCGACGCGCGCGAACCTCCGACGTGCCCGAGATCAAACGCCTCGTCGATGTCTACGCCGGCCGGATACTGCTGGAAAAGAACCTGGTCACGCTGTATGAAGCGGTGCAGGAATTCTGGGTTGCCGAGCTCGACGGCCGGGTGGTCGGCTGCGGGGCGCTGCATGTGCTGTGGGCCGATCTCGGCGAGGTGCGCACGGTCGCGGTGCATCCGGATGTCAAGGGCGGCGGCGTCGGCAGGATCGTGGTGGAGCGGCTGATCGCGGTGGCCCGCGAGCTGGAGCTGCGGCGGGTGTTCGTGCTGACCTTCGAGGTGGATTTCTTCGCGCGGCACGGGTTCGCGGAGATCGAGGGCACGCCGGTGACCGCCGAGGTGTACGCGGAGATGTGCCGGTCCTATGACACCGGTGTCGCGGAGTTCCTGGACCTGAGCTACGTCAAGCCCAACACCCTCGGTAATACTCGGATGCTGCTTACTCTCTGACATAGGAAGCGATTTCCCCGTGCCGATCTTCGCCGTTCATTACACCTACTCCGAGGCCACGGTCGCGGGCCGGGACACCTATCGCCCCGAGCACCGCGGCTGGCTCGCCGATCAGCTCGCGGCGAGCGCGCTGCTGACCAGCGGGCCGTACCCGGACGGGTCCGGCGCATTGCTGCTGTTCCAGGCCGCGGACGTCGAGGCGTTGAACGCGCTGCTCGCGGTGGATCCGTTCGCGCGGGAGCAGCTGATCGATGACGTTCGCGTCGTCGAATGGCTGCCGGTGCTCGGCGCTTTCGCGTCCTGAAACGTGTCACCCGTTCGCCCGTCCTGATTCCCCCTTTACCGGTTCTTCCTGCGGGGAATCAGGCGGCGAGCCCGGGTAGTTAGTCGAAGTCAGCTAACTTACGGCGACACACCGTGCGCGATACGGACATACCCCCTACCCCACACGGCAGACTCGCGGCCATGCGCACATACGTAGCGGTTTTCGCGTCGACGGCTGCCACCGCTGGCCTGTTGTACGCGTACCTGGGCGTACCGGACAAATCGGACCCAGCAACTTCCTCTTCGGCCCGCCCGCTGACCCAGCCCGGCATGGCCGACCCGGTGCTGTACCGGAACGCCGACGGCTATTACTTCCAGACGGCGGACCGGCAGCTCACCTGCGGCATCCTCGACCAGCCGACCGGCCAGCCCCGCCGCACCGCGGGTTGTCAGGGCGCGACCGGCCCCGCGCCGCCGAACCTGCAGAAATGCTGGAGCACCGATCCGACGGCCGCCGCGGTCGCGGTCGGCGAGGACGCCGGATATCTCTGCGTGAATCAGGGTTTCTACACCGGGCCCGCGGGTGAGTTCGGCACCGGCGTCGGACCGGTGCTGCCCGCCGGATCTACCCTGCGCGCGCACGGATTCACCTGTCGGGCCGAGACTTTCAGCGTCATCTGCAGCAACGACGAGGACGGGCACGGGTTCGAGATCGCGCCGGACAGCAACCGGGTGTTCTGAACGCGCATCAGTCCTTGCGGGTGCGCAGCAGGCTGGCGACCGTCGCGATGATCAAGATCCCGAGAATCACCCCGAGCGACACCCCGGTGGAGATTTCCGGCACGCTGACATGCTCGCCGCCGTTGATGAACGGCAATGTGTTCTCGTGCAACGCGTGCAGCACCAGCTTCACCCCGATGAACGCGAGGATCGCCGACAGACCGTAGGACAGGTAGACCAGACGATCGAGGAGTCCACCGATCAAGAAGTACAACTGCCGTAAACCCATGAGCGCGAACGCGTTTGCGGTGAATACCAGGTACGGCTCGTTCGTCAGACCGTAGATCGCCGGGATCGAGTCCAGGGCGAACAGCAGGTCGGCGAAGCCGATCGCCAGCAAGGCGAGCAGCAGCGGGGTCACCACGCGACGTCCGTCGACGCGGGTGACCAGCTTGTCGCCGTCGTAGCTGTCGGTGGTCGGCAGTACCCGTTTGGCCAGCGCGACGACTCGACTGTCGCGCTTCTCCTCGTGCTCGGCCTCGTGGCCGCTCTCGGTGATCAGCTTGATCGCGGTGTAGACGAGGAACAGGCCGAACAGATAGAACACCCAGCTGAACGCGCTGATCGCGGCCGCGCCGACGGCGATGAACACCCCGCGCATCACCAGCGCGATCACGATGCCGATGAGCAGCGCCTTCTGCTGGTACATCCGCGGCACCGCGAAGGTGGACATGATGATCAGGAAGATGAACAGGTTGTCCACCGAGAGCGCCTTCTCGGTGACGAAGCCCGCGTAGTACTCCCCCGCGAACGTCGAACCCCACCGCCAGGCGACGAAACCGCCGAAGGCCAGGGCGATTCCGATATAGACGGCGGACCAGAAGCCGGACTCGCGGAAGGTCGGTTCGTGCGGGGTGCGGACGTGGGCGAAGAAGTCGAAGACGAACAAGCCGAGGATCACCACGATGGTGATCACCCACTCGACAGCGGTTACCTGCATGCGGTGCGTCGATCGATAACGAAGGTCATGGCGTTCATCATGCCCGATTTGTCCGTTCTTGTCGGCTAGCGGGTTGGTTGCTGACCATAATTTCACATGCGTTCACTGGGGCGTTCATGCCAGAGTGGCGACCGTGACCGACGACTACCTCCACCTCAACCGGGCCAACTGGGACGAACGCGCACCGGTGCACGCCGCATCGCGCGACTACGCGGTACCCCGCTTCCTGGCCGAACCCGACTTCCTCAGCGAGGTGGTGCGGTTCGATCGGCCGCTGCTCGGCGACATCAGCGGGCTGCGCGGGGTGCACCTGCAATGCCACATCGGCACCGACACGCTCTCGCTGGCCCGGCTCGGTGCCACCATGACCGGGCTGGACTTCTCGCCCGCGTCGCTGGAGCAGGCCCGATCACTCGCCGAAAAGACCAATGCGCGTATCGATTTCGTCGAGTCGGACGTCTACGACGCGGTATCCGCGCTCGGCGGTGCGCAATTCGACCTCGTGTACACCGGAATCGGTGCGCTGTGCTGGCTTCCGAGCGTCGAGCGCTGGGCGCGGACCGTCGCCGGACTGCTACGGCCCGGCGGACGGCTGTTCATCCGGGAAGGCCATCCGGTGCTATGGGCCACCGACGAAACCCACACGGACCGACTGGTTCTCGGTTACCCGTACTTCGAAATGCCGGAGCCGATGGTGTTTTCCGACGGCGGCACCTACGTCGAGACCGACGCCGAAATCGAGCACACGACGACCCACGAATGGAACCACGGGTTCGGTGATCTGGTGACCGCACTGCTGAACGCCGGCCTGTCGATCACCGGGCTGGCCGAGCATCGGAGCGTGCCGTGGGACGCGTTGCCCGGGCAGATGACGCTCGGGGACGGTGGTGAGTGGCATCTCACCGACCATCCGGAACGGTTGCCGCTCAGCTACACCCTGCAGGCGCGCAAGAACTGATCGCCACCTGCGGCGACAGCGAAACTCACGCGGCGACACGCGGAACGACGCGTCCTGACCGAAAGCTCGCTGTCGCAGGACAGAATGCCGTCATGCAAATCCGAGGAGCTCGTATCGCCGTGGTGCCGTGCGCCGTCGCGCTGGCGTTGCTGGCCGGGTGTGGCAACGACGACAAGGGTTCGGCCACACCGACGTCCAGGTCGGCGCTGCCGAGTTCGCCCGCGGCAAGCTCGCCGGCCGCACCGACTCCGACGACCTCCTCGTCCGCTCCCACCGCGACACGGCCGCCGGTGTCCGGTCCGGTCGATCCGGCGCAGTACCGCCAGCAGGTGGGGTACTACTTCCAGTCGCCGAGCGGCGCGTTCCTCTGCGCGATCCTCGATCAGCCGATCGACGACAACGCTCAGGTCGGCTGTCAGGGGCCCACCGCGCCCGCGCCCGCGGAGTTCAAGGACTGCTGGAGCAAGAATCCACAGGCGAGTGCGCTCACCGTGGGCGTGCACTCGGGGGCACGGTGCTTGAACCAGGGCGTGTTCGTCGGCGCGCCGATCGATGGCGGAAGTCGTGGCGGCGGCCGGGTGCTGCCATACGGCGGGGTGCTTACCGTCGGACCGTTCACCTGTGACTCCGCCGAGGCCGGGGTGACCTGCACAAACGACAGCACGGGCACCGGATTCACGATCGCCCGGGAGAACAACCGAACTTTCTGAACCCCGAAATTGAGTTCCCATCCGGAAATTCGGATGTTAACGTCGGTACCACAGAAGCACACCACCAGGAAGGCGAAGACGATGACCGGGACCCAGCAGCGACAGTGGTCGCGCAGTGGTGCCTGGCGGTCGCGCGCCAATGCCGTGCTATCAACGGTCAGCTATCGACGGCTGAACGTCCGGAGCGGCCCCTGACCCGTGTCTTCACAGACCCGAGCAAGGGGTCACTCCGCGGCGAACGCCAAGGGGTGACCCCTTTTTCGTGTATACGGACGTAGCTCAACTGGGAGAGCAGCGACCTCCAAAGCCGCCGGTTGTGGGTTCGAGTCCCGCCGTCCGTGCTCGACAACTCCATAGCGACAATCAAGGCAGCATGCCCGAGCGGCCGAAGGGGCCTGACTGTAAATCAGGTGTATTCACCACCGGAGGTTCGAATCCTCCTGCTGCCACCCGTGTTTCAAATCCGTGTAGCTCAGAGGAAGAGCGGCACCCTCCGAAGGTGCAGGCCGGTGGTTCGACCCCACCCACGGATACGAAACCCGATCCCTCGTAGCCCAATCGGTAGAGGCACCGGACCTAGATTCCGGGAGGTGCGAGTTCGAATCTCGCCGGGGGAACCAGCTCGTGCAAGCGGGCGACGCGTTCGTAGCTCAACGGATAGAGCACCTGGTTACGAGCCAGGGGGTTGGAGGTTCGAATCCTTCCGAGCGCACCACTACTCGCGGGCAGCTTGATGGTTATCGTGACATCCGTGCTGTCGTCGCTCAGCTGAATGGTGAGCTGTGTGACTTCGAAGAGCAGCTGGAGCAGTTGCTCTGGTGCCGCGGAAAGATTGAGTGTCAAGTAGGGCGGCGCATCGAGTAGGGCGATATTTCGCCTGTGGCGTTGGGGCAAGCCCGATGGATCAGTCGCCCAACCGGGTGCGTCTGATCGCGATGCCGACGGAGGTGTTCTTGCCGCGCAGTATTCGGTTGACGTGGAGGGCGAAATGCCCACGCAGGCCATACTTCTCGGCAATCAAGTGCCGAACGCGGTTGGTGCCGTCGATGTCGAGGAGCTGTGCGGTTGCGGCGATTTCCGGCCCCCGGTGGTTGCCGCGCAAATCGCATCGGGTTACGCCGCATCCTATTGACTTTCCACGTGTCGATGTTGGTCTAGACGCGCCGGTCGTTGAACATCGCGGTACACGAAGCCTCGATCTCGTCCTCACATATCGGGACCTGCCCGGCTGCGTCTGGTCTCCAGCGGCCATTGGACCTGGAAGCACATCGCGTTCCTCGCCGTAATCGTCGGAACCATCACGATGGCCGCCGCGCTCCTGGCGCTCGCCGGACCGGGCTGGACCCCTCGCCCTGAGCGGCCCCCAGCACGGGCCCTACCGGGGAACGGCGCCCGCTACGGCCTGGGCCTGTTCTCGATCGAATTGTCCTGCGGTGGAAGGTATTGGATGCACGACGACGACATCCCCGGCTACAAACCCGAGACGGCATCACGGACGACGGCACTCGCAGTGTCGTGGTGTCCCGTCAACATCCTCAATTCGCTACGCCCACGGCTGAGTCGGTGGGGGCTCTAGGGTCTTCACCGGCTGTGAGCGTTCCACCCGGGCGACAGCACTAGGGCCACGAACCCCAGAAAATCCCGCGCGCCACACCTATTGCTCGCCGCTGCTCGAATTCAGCATCGATCGCCAACTGACCGCCAAGAAGATACTGGTCGGTCCTGTTCCCATGTGTATAGCGCCCCGCCGCGGAAACGGACCTCCGACTCCAGACGAATCCTGCCTGTGCCCAACATCTTTCATAGAAGAACAGCAGACTCGTCTCCGGGCAAAACACAAGCGTGGACCCGAGCGCTGCCGCGCTCACCGCGGGGTCGGCGATGTTCGATCTCGTCGGTGCTGTCCCGGTCACCCTCGAGCTCGATCCGGCCGAACATGTGTCCGTTGGGACCACGTGACTGTAGGTGCCCGGCTAGCGACCCGGCGCGATGAAGCCGGATTCGTAGGCGGCGATGACCGCCTGCGTCCGATCCCGCGCGCCGAGCTTCATCAACACATTGCCCACGTGCGTCTTGACGGTTTCGACACCCAGGAACATCGCTGTCGCTATCTCGGCGTTGCTCAGCCCGCTCGCCATCGCGCGCAGTACCTCGGTTTCGCGCTCGGTCAGTTTCGCTTGTGCCATAACGTCATTCGCAACACCACCGCGCGCGGCGACCAGCGAGCGGATGGCGCTCGGGAACAGTACCGAGTCGCTCGTCGCGACCGTGCGGACAGCCTGCACGATTTCTGTGGGCCGAGCCCGCTTGAGTAGGAAGCCCGCCGCGCCGACTCGCAGCGCGTCGTAGACGTAGGAGTCGTTCTCGAAGGTCGTGATCACCACGACCTTCGGCGCGTCGGGCACCGTGGTCACCAGCTGGCGAGTGGCGGCGATGCCGTCCATTGTCGGCATTCGGACATCCATCAGCACGACATCCGGCCGCCGGGCTCGCACCCGGTCGAGAACCTCACTGCCATCCTGCGCTTCGCCCACCACCTCGATGTCGTGCTCCGCATCCAGGATCGCGCGCAAACCGGTGCGCACCAGCGGGTCGTCGTCGACGACGAGCACCGCGATCACGGCGTCGCCGCCCACGGCAGGGTGGCGCGCACCGACCAGCGATCACGCGCCGGACCCGCGTGTAACTCGCCACCGAGCATGAGCACCCTTTCCCGCATCCCGATCAATCCACGCCCGTGGCCGACCGGCGATCGCGAGGTCACCCCGTTGGACATCTCGAGCTCTACGACGGGCGGCGACGCACACACGGCAAGGTCGATCGCGCCACCGTCGCCGTGCCGCACGGCATTGGTCAGCGCCTCCTGCAGCACCCGGAAGGCCTCGCGAGATACCAAGTCGGGCACGGCATTCAGATCGCCGACGATAGTGGTGTCCACCCGTACACCGCTGTAGGTCGCCATCAACCGGTCGATGCCCGCCAGCGTCGAGCCGGACAGTTCCGCATCGAGGCCGCGGCGCAGCATGCCGAGCGCCTGATCGAGTTCGTCCAGGGCGGCTCGTCCGGTGTCCGCGATCCGGTGCAGCGCCTGCCGGGCGAACTCCGGATCGTGGTCGAGCACCCGCCCGGCCGCCCCGGCCTGCATCGTCATCGCCGTCAGCGCGTGACCGACCGAATCGTGCAGCTCGCGGGCGAGCCGGTTTCCCGCGGCGAGCCTGCGCTCTTGGCGGCGCAACGCGGCCACCTGATCGGCCTGCGTCGGTCCGAGCAGTGCCGGTGCCAGTCGCACCAGCAGCGCCCCGGCTCCCGCCATGACGTACACCGCGCCAACCAGCAGCCCGGCACCCGCGAAACTGGTCAGGATGGCCGCCGACATGCTGGGGGCCATCACCGTGAACCGCTCGGTCAGCTGCAGTGTCGCTTCGTGCGAACGAATGAACGGCACGACGAGCATCGTGGCGGCCGTCGGAATGGCCCACACCACCACGCTCGTCGCGCAACCACCGACGACCAGCGTCAGGAAATACCAGACGGCTCCGCGCGTGCGCGACTCCCAGGTATGACCCGACGAGGGCTCCGGATCCGGCAGCGTCACACCCAAAAGCGCTCGGACGACCGCTATTTCGAGCGCACGCACCGCCGGGAGCAGCGTCACACCCACGGCGACCACCGCCGTACCGAGGGCGAGCGCGGCGATGAGAGCAAGGGCGCCCACGGTGGCCTCCTCGCGTTGCATACCGATCACGAAGACCGCCGCGAGCCCCACATACGGGATGGACGCGACCCCACCGAGCGCCACGTAAACACCGCGCAGATACGTCGACGGTCGCAGCAGCGGACCCATCGCCGACCGTAGCGTTCGCGGGAGTTGCACACGCCGATTCTCCCAGAGCATCGGTACCGTCGATTCCCCCGTGTGAGGGATGGCGACTCACTCGCCTGCGGGAAGCGCCGAACATCGTTGCCACGCAACAGTCGAAACCATGAAAACTCCAACATTCGACAACGCCCGCGCGGTGGTCTGGGCGGGCCGTCTCATCGCTCTGCTCGGCGCTGGTCATACTGTCGGCGCACTCATCCTCACCCGCGACTTCCTCGACGACTGGCTGTCCGGCGAGCTGTGGGACATCCCGCAGAATCTGGGCGCGCCGCAACCGATGGTGGGCGCCTTCTTCGTCTCGGTGGCAAGTTTCGGCGTTCCGCTGCTGCTGCTCGGTGTGGCGATCAGCCGGATGGGTCGGCATGGCGTCGTCCCATCTCCGCTGCTCGCCTGGGGCGTCGCGGCGTGGATCACCGTCTGCGACCTGGTCGGTGGGCCGAGCCCGCTGCTGCTGGCCTGGATATCCATCGTGACTCTGCTGATCGCCGCCCGGCGACATGCGCGCCGCAGTGCCTCCGCACTGGGCCAGCCGTCCCCACAAATACCAGACGCAAGCCGTTGACCTGCGTCGGCGATACGCGAAAGCCCTGAAGGAACTAAGGAGATCACATCATGCTTCGTACGGTGGTCGGCACTACAACAGCGGCTGTCCTGACGGCAATTGGCGGAATGCACGTGCTCTGGACCGCGACTCCGTGGCCGTGGCACTCGGACAGCGAGTTTCGCAGTGCGGTATTCGGCAGCAGCGAGTCCACCGCGCCCTTGGCCAGCTACCTGCTCATGGGTGGTGCGCTGGTCGGCGCAGGTGCCCTGGTCCTGTCGCAGGCCGGGCTAGTGCCCCGAGTCGGCCCGGATCGACTCCGTGGAGGTGCGATGTACGCGCTGTCCGGTGGCCTGCTGCTCCGTGGTGTCGGCGGGGTCGCCTTGAATGTCGATGCGTCCGAGGAGTTCCAGCAGCTCAACACGTTCGTGTATGCACCCTTGTGCATCGGCCTCGCGGCACTGACCTATTACGTCCAGTGCTCGAGTGGTGCAGACTCCGCGGTGGCACCGCGGGTCACGCGCGAAGACTGATCTTCATCGGCACCTACAAGCCCGGAAGCCCACGAGGCGCATTGACCATTCTCGGACAGTCGCCCCTCGTGGTTCGGCTGAGCCCGCAAGTATTTCCGGACGTTCCCGAGACATCCAGCATTAGTCGGTCGACACCACAAAATCGGCTTCAACGACCAGTTGCCCAGCGAGAATCTGCCGGTCAGAACGGTCTCCATCCGGATGGGTCCCCGCCGAGGTACCGAACCTGCGACCATGTTTAACCAGCCGCCCGTCACACCCTTCGACAGCCTGGAGGTTCAGGTCGATTCGCCATTTCGATGACGGCGGCGACGGCCTGGGTCCGCCCGCACCCAGCACACCGTGGTGCCGGGCCATGAGGTCGCTGCCGGGCTGGTAGCTCGGCTGGCACAACAGGTGATCGACCTCAACATCGCACTGAGAGAGAACGATTCGATGGTCGAGGAGCGCTTTCGCTCGCGCTCGTCGAGGTGGCCTCGAGTATGCCGAGTCGGACTGGGAGCTTCGGTGTGGAGTGGCGTTATCAACGGCGGAAACTTTGCGGGGCCTGCCCCAGCTATTGCGCGATGTGGTGGACCCACCCGTCCGGGTCGGGCGATGTGCCGTGCTGGATACCGGTCAATTCGGCGCACAGGTCGACAGTCACCGGTCCGGGCTTTCCATCACCGATGATGAACGCACCCGCCGCGTCGGATACCCGACCAACCGGAGTCACCACAGCCGCTGTGCCACAGGCAAACATCTCGGTGATATCACCGTTCAGGCATCCCGCACGCAGTTCATCGAGAGATATTCGCTGTTCACGTGGCACATAGCCCGACCGAGACGCCAGCGTCAGGATGGAATCTCGAGTTATTCCCGGCAACAGGGTTCCGGTCAGCTCCGGTGTCACCACCTCGGCGCCTGCGCCGGTGCCGCGCACGATGAACACATTCATTCCACCCAACTCTTCCAACCATCGGTGTTCCATCGCGTCCAGCCACATCACCTGTTGACAATCCGCCTTGCGCGCGTTCATCTGCGCAACAAAAGTCGGCGCATAGTTGCCCGCGACCTTGACATCTCCCGTACCTCGGGGAAAGGCTCGACTGTACTCATGGTCGACCCATATCGATATGGACTCCATATCGCTTCCGAAAAAACCTCCAGCCACAAATGCCATCAGCAGAAAACGGTATGTCCGAGCAGGCCGCAACATCAACGAGACATCCGTGCCGAGCATCAAGGGGCGCAGGTACAAGCTATGTGAGAAGTCGTCGGACAGCCACGATTCATCGGCGGCGACGAGCTCCTCGACCGCGCGAATGAACAGGCTCTCTGGAACTTCCGGCATAGCCAGACGGCGAGCGGAGCGCTGAAATCTCTCGGCGTTGCACCATGGTCGGAATACTCCCATCGTTGCGTCGACCTGTCGATGCGCCTTGAGGCCTTCGACGATGACCTGTCCATAGTGCAGACCGATTGTCGCGGGATGCATAGACAGGTGTTCGATATCGCGCAACCCGATGTCGTGCCAGCCATTCTGTGCGGACCACAGCGCACTGAACATATGCGGTGTGAAAGCCTCGCCGTGCCCAGGATTCATCACCGGCCCGACCTCGGGCATGGATGCCTCCCTGTCCGACGCAGATTCCATTTCGTCCTCCTTCGGGTACACCGCAGCACGGTGTCAGATCGCGGTCATCGACCCGAGCAGCGCTGCCACCACCGGACCGAGAACGGCCGACACCGGAGCGGTGAGCATCTCGACGTGCGTGCAGTCGGCGATGTGTATATCCGTGCGGCCGTTCATGTATGGCGTCCACAGCTCTGCCCTTGCCTGGTTGTCGCCCTCTTTCCCGGCCTGGAACAAGAGGACGTCGCCATGAAAACGCTGCGGGTTGAAATCGACCAACAGCCGTCGATTGTTAGTCGCGATGCGCATCAGGTTCAACACGGTCCGCTCGTCCAGACTGCCGAACGGGCTCCCCTGTGTGCGAAGCAATTCGGTGATCCGCAGCGGATCGACGGGCTCGTCATCGGCCCTATCCGCCATGACATCGAGGCCGTCGAAGACGAGCCGGAGCGCGTCACGTTCGTCGAGTTCGTATTCCGCTCCCAGATCCGGGACCGGATACGCGTCGAACAAGGCGACCATGCCCAGCTGTTCGCCGATCGCCTCCATTCGCGTGGCGACGGCCTGGGCGACCACTCCGCCGAATGACCAACCGAGCAGGAAGTAGGGTCCCGCGGGCTGAACGGTCCGAATCCGGTGTACGTACTCGTCGGCCATCTCGTCCAGGCTCGTCGGCAGCGCGGTCGAGTCGACGAGACCGCGGGACTGGACTCCGTACACGGGGACATCCCTTGGTACGTAACGCAACAGCCCCGAGTAACACCAGGCAAGGCCGCCGCCCGGGTGGAAGCAGAACAGTGGCGGGCGTTGCCCCACCGATCGCAACGCGAGCAGCGGCTGCAACGCATCGTGCGGTGTAGCCAACTCCAGCGCACTGGACAGGTCGGCGACGGTCGGCGACCGCAGCAGCGTGCCGATACCGAGATCGGTGCCGAGCACCGCTTTGATGCGCGCGATCAGCCGTGCGGCCAATAGCGAATGCCCGCCCATTTCGAAGAAGTTGTCGTCGATACCGATGCGAGGCAGCCGCAACACCTCGGCGAACAGGCTGCACATCACCTCTTCCTGCGGAGTCCGCGGCGCACTCGGGACAGCGACGCTCGTCCATTCCGGTGCAGGCAAAGCATCCCGGTCCAATTTCCCATTGATCGTCAACGGAAGCTGATCGATGACGACGACGGCCGCAGGAACCATGTACTGCGGCAAGGCATCCGCCAGGGCGGCCCGCAGCTGATCGGGCGGCGGCCGGTGCGTGCCGGGCACAACATAGGCGACGAGCTGCACATCGGTGTCGTCGGCGCGCAGCACGACCGCTGCCTGCTCGACACCGGACTGCCGAAGCAGTGCCGCCTCGATCTCCGCTGGTTCTATCCGGAACCCGCGCAACTTCACCTGATCGTCGGCTCTACCAACGAATTCCAGGTTCCCATCGGACCGCCACCGGGCCAGATCACCTGTGCGATACATGCGAGCACCAGGCGGGCCGTAGGGCTCGGCGACAAAGCGTGCCGAGGTGAGGCCGGGCTGATCGTGATAGCCGCGCGCGAGCGTGTGTCCTGCCACGTACAGCTCACCGATAACACCGAGCGGGACCTGTCGGAACATGTTGTCCAACAAGTGGATACGTACATTGCCCTGCGGCTTGCCGATGGCGACCGGGCCGGGCGGAATCGACTCTCCCCGCGCGATACGGTATTCCGTGCAATTCACCGTCGCCTCGGTCGGGCCGTACACATTCCACACCGTGGCTGTTGGATTTCGCGCACGCCACCTGTGCAGTTCCTCGGCCGTCAGCGCTTCACCGCCGAGCAGCAACTCGGCATCGGCGGCGATCGCAACGGTCGACTCGGTCAGCAGGGGAAGGTGACTCGGGGTGGCCTTGATGAAGGTATACGCGGGCTGGGCGAAGCCGACCGTCTCGTCCTCGAGTGACGCGAGAACGATCGCGCCACCGCTGACCAGCGGTGTGAACAGAGCGGTGACCGTGAGATCGAAGCCGACCGGTGAATGCACCAGCGCGACGCCACCCGCTCCGGGGTAGGTGCGGCTGGTCCAGGTCAGGTAGTCGACAACGGAGCGGTGCTCCACCACAACACCTTTGGGCTGTCCGGTCGAGCCGGACGTATAGATCAGGTACGCCGGATGCGCGCCCGTCAACGACGCGCGGCGGTCGGTGTCGGTTGCCCGATATGCCGGGCTGTCAGCGAGTTCAGCGCGCACGCCGTCGTCATCGAGCAGCAGTAGCGGCACGGTCGTGGCAGGCAGCATCGCCTGTGTCGACCTCGCCGTGATCAGATAGCGCGGCGCGGCATCCTCGATCAGAAACGCGGTCCGCTCCGGCGGAACGTCGGTGTTGATCGGCAGATACGCCGCACCCGACCCGAGCACCGCCAGGATGGCGGTAACCAGGTCGACCGATGACGGAAAGGCAAGCGCCACCACGTCTTCCGGCCCGACGCCGGCCCGGATCAGCAGATGCGCCAACCGATTGGCGCGCACCGCCAGTTCGGCATAGGTGAGCGTGCCGTCCACCGATATGACCGCCCGCGCATCGGGAGTTCGCGCGACCTGGGCATGAAACATATCGGGGATTGTCGCCACCGCGACATCGCACGTGGGGCCGTTCGACAGTTCCGCAAGCTCACCCTTTTCGGCCACGGGCAAGATTGCGATGCTGCCGATACGCTGCCCGGGGTCGGCGGCCACTTCGGTCAGCAACCGCACCAGCCGAGCGGCGATCAATTCGACGGTGCGGTGGTCGAACATGTCGGTGCTATACGCGAGCAGACCATCGATGCCGCCGAAGTTCGGCTGTTCCGACAGTAGGAAGTGCAGGTCGTTGCGTGCCGCGATGGGCCCGAATACCTCGGACATCAACTCGATGGCGAGTCCGGCGAAGTCGATATCGGCCTCGGCGTCGTTCCGGAAGCTGAGCCCGACCTGGAACAATGGGTTTCGTCCCGGCGAGCGCACCGGATTCACCGCCTCCACCACCTGGTCGAACGGCACATCCTGATGCGCGAACGCCCCTAGATCGGTCTCCCGCACCCGATCCAGCAATTCGGCGAAAGTGGGTTCGCCGGATGTATCGGTGCGCAGCACAAGGGTATTCACGAAGAACCCGACCAAGTCGTCGAGCGTGGCGTCCGATCGTCCGGCGACACTGGCACCGATAGGAATGTCGGTATCACCGCTCAACCTCGCCAGCACGGCCACAATACCGGCATGCAGCACCATGAACAGCGTGGCACTCCGTTCGCGGGCAATGGCCATCAGCCGCTCGTGCACGGTGCCGTCCACGTCGATCGACACCGACCCGCCCGACCACGAGGAAGCGGTGCGGCGGGTGCGATCCGTCGGCAGCGCCAATTCCTCGGGAGCGCCCGTCAGAGTTTCCCGCCAGTAATCCACTTGGTCGTCGAATCGCAGATCCTGTTGCCACAGCGCGTAATCGGCGTACTGCACCGGCAACCGAGTCCACCCCGGCCGCGCACCGGCCGTCCTCGCTCGGTACGCAATGCTCAGATCACGCAACAACACCGATATCGACCAGCCATCGACCACGATGTGATGCATCAACAACAGCAACACGTGCTCAGCATCCGACACCTCGAACAATGTCACTCGCAACAGCGACTCGCTCGCCACATCGAACACATGCTGCCCCGCCACGGCCAGTGCCTCGGCCAGCTCGCTCTCGGACACCCGCAGCTGCCGCACGGGAACCGAGCAGCTATCCAAGATTTCCTGGAACGGCACCCCGTCCCGTTCCAGGAATACCGTACGCAATATCTCGTGGCGCTCGACCACATCCGCGAGGGCCGCCGCCAACGCCTCGCCGTTCAACACCCCGGTCAACCGCAACACCAACGGCGCGTTATAAGCCGGCGACGGATCACTGCGCTGCACGAACCACAACCGACGCTGACCGGCCGACGCCGGAACAAAGTCCGGACGTGTTGCCGCGGCGACCACCGGAGTCGCGGCACCGGTCCCGCTTTTGAGTCGAGCACCGAAACCGGCGACCGTCGGCGCCGCGAACAACGCCCGCACATCACAGTGCACCCGCAGTACCGAATGAACTCGACTCACCAACCGTGTCGCAAGCAACGAGTGCCCACCCAAATCGAAGAAGTCATCATCGACGCCGACTCGCTCCACGCCGAGCACATCGGCGAATAGGCCGGCCAGGATCTGTTCCTGCTCGGTGCGTGGCGCCCGATACCCCACTCCCGCAAGGAATTCCGGTGCAGGCAGGGCGCTGCAGTCCAGTTTCCCGTCCACCGTCGAGGGAAATTCATCGATCACCACGACCGCCGCGGGCACCATATGCGCGGGCAACCGCAGCGACAGATACGACCGCAGCACTCCGGCATACAGATCGCCGCTACCGCTGACGTATCCGACCAGCTGTTTACCGCGGCCGGTGGCCGTTTCCTGCGCGACAACCACGGCACGATCGACCAGCGGATGCGACATCAGCGCCGACTCGATTTCCGTCGGATCGATACGAAATCCTCGAATCGTCACCTGATCGTCGTTAGATCCCCGGTACTCCAACCGACCGTCGGGACGCCATTGCGCGATGTCACCCATCCGAGCCTCGGGATCCGCGGCGACCGCGGTCAATACCCGCACCCACCGATCGACCAACGCCTGCACCGACGCCCGATCGAACAATTCCGCAGCGAACTCCACTACTCCCTCGACCCCACCACCCACACACTCGGTCACCGTGAACGACAGATCGAACTTCGCCGTCACCGCACCCAGATGCGTTGAGGATGCCGCCACCGCTACTTCACCGAAATCGACAACAGGCTCGATGTTGTTCTGCAACACCAGCAAAACCTGAAACAGCGGATGCCGCGCAATCGAACGCACCGGATTCACCGCCTCCACCACCTCATCGAACGGCACATCCTGATGCGCAAACGCACCCAAATCCACCTCCCGCACCCGATCCAACAACTCCACAAACGACGGATCACCAGACACATCAACACGCAACACCAACGTATTCACAAAAAACCCCACCAAATCATCCAACGCAACATCAGAACGACCCGCCACCACCGTGCCCACCGGAACATCCACCACACCACTCAACCGAGACAACAACACCACCAAACCCGCATGCAACACCATGAACAACGTCGCACCACGCTCACGAGCAAGCACCATCAACCGCTCATGCACCAAACCATCCAACTCGAACGACAACACACCACCAGCCCACGTCGGCACCGCCGACCGCGACCGATCCACCGGCAAACCCAATTCCTCAGGCACACCCACCAAAGTCTCGCGCCAATAGTTCAATTGATCGTCGAAACGCAATTCCTGTTGCCACAACGCATAATCGGCATACTGCACCGGCAACAGCGGCCACCCCGGCCGCTCACCAGCCACCCTCGCCCGATACGCAATACCCAAATCACGCAACAACACCGGCACCGACCAACCATCAACCACAATATGATGCATCAACAGCAACAACACCCGCTCGGTGTCCGACACCTCGAACAAAGTCACCCGCAGCAACGGCTCGTCTGTCACGTCGAACACGTGCTGCCCTGCCGCTGCCAACGCCGCACCCACCCCGGCCTCGTCGACCGGAATCCGCTGCACCGGAACCGAATAACGCTCCTGGATCTGCTGGAACGGCACCCCGTCGCGTGCCAGGAATACTGTCCGCAATATCTCGTGCCGCGTTGTCACATCGGTGAGGGCCATGCTCAGCGCGCCGCTGTTCACCGGTCCTGTCAACCGCAGTACCAGGGGGACGTTGTAAGCCGATGACGACTCGCTCTGCTGTAGGAACCAGAGTCGGCGTTGACCGGCCGATACCGGAATCCGTTCCGGACGTGTTCTCGCGGTGATTACCGGATCAGCGGCATCGGTCGTGCCGGCGAGGCGGTCATCGAAGCGGGCGACCGTGGGGGCGGTGAACAGTGTCCGCACATCGCAGTCCACACCGAGTACCGAACGAACTCGGCTGACCAGCCGAGCAGCGAGTAGTGAATGCCCACCCAAAACGAAGAAATCATCGTCGATGCTGATCGTAGGCAGACCCAATACCTCGGCGAACAAACCGCACAGGATTTCCTCGCGCGGATTACGCGGCCGCCGCTGACGGCCGGCCTCGATCTGCGGGGCAGGCAGCGCGGCTCGGTCCAACTTGCCGTTCGAGGTCAATGGCAGCCGGTCAAGGGGGACGAAAGCCGACGGGATCATGTAGTCCGGCAGTATTTCGGCCAATCCGGTGCGCAGTGCGTCGGTCGAGGGGGCCGCACTGTCGAGCACCAGATACGCCACCAGCCGGTTGACCGCACCGTCGCCGCGCAGCACCACCCGCACCTGGGCGACACCGGTTCGGGTGAGCAGTGCCGCTTCGATCTCAGCGGGCTCGACCCGGAAGCCTCGCACTTTCACCTGGTCGTCGACGCGGCCGGCAAAGTCCAGATTCCCGTCGACACGCCACCGTCCCAGATCACCGGTCCGATACATGCGCGCACCCGCTGAGCCGAACGGATCGGCCACGAACCGCGACGCGGTCAGATCGGGGCGGCGCACATAACCACGCGCCAGACCCGCACTCGAAACATAGATTTCGCCCACCACACCTACCGGCGCCAATCCCAGCGAACGGTCGAGCAGGTATACCCGCGTGTTATCCATGGGCGCGCCAACCGGTACCACCGACGGCACGGCATCCGCTGCCCGCATCGAAAACCAGGTCGAAATCACCGTGGTCTCGGTCGCCCCGTAGGCGTTGCCGACCACCATATCCGGCCGGAGCGTCAATAGTTTCCGCACTCCGGCTGGGGAAATCACATCACCGCCGGACCACGCAACCCCCAACCGCGCCATCGCAGTCGTCGACTCTTCGGCAAGTACGTTGAACAACGCCGCCGCGAACACCCCCGTCGACAGGTCCTCCTCGATATCCAGCACTCCGTCGCTACGCGATATCATCACCCGCCCGCCGAAGGCCAATCCCAGCCACACCTCATAAATCGAGGGATCGAACGCAAACGACGTGTGCGCCAATACCGCCTCCCGATCCATTGCGCGCCATACCGAATCCGCCACCAAACCGACGACGCCACCATGGCGGACGCCGACTCCCTTCGGCACTCCGGTCGAACCGGATGTATACATGACATACGCCAATTGATCCGGCCGCACCGTGATTCCGACACGTTCCGCGATATCGGATACTTCGCCGAGCACGATCGGCTCGACATCCAAATCATCGATCACTCGATCGACAAGCACCACCTCCGCGCCGGTCTCCGCGATCACCATCCGCATCCGTGCCATCGGAAAACTCGCGGGCAGAGGTACGAAATAGCCTCCGGTCTTCAATACCGCGACAATCGCGACAGCCACTTCTGCCGAACGTTCCGAAATAACAGCGACCACCGGCCGTTCCGGACCGGCGCCGCGCTCGAGCAACACTCGCGCCAACCCATTGGCCCGCGCGTCGAGCTCCGCATACGTCAGCACCGCATCCGGCGCCACCACCGCGACGGCATCCGGGGACCGGTCCACCTGATCCTCGAACAACTCGACCAACGACACTGCGGGCAACTCCCGCGCCGGGCCGATCCCGTACTTCAACAAGGTATTTCGCTCTTCAGCGCGGAGCAGATCGAAGCCACCCACCCGCGTGGCCGGGTCCGCGGCGACCGCGGTCAATACCCGAACCCACCGATCGACCAACGCCTGCACCGACGCCCGATCGAACAACTCCGCAGCAAACTCCACCACCCCCTCGACCCCACCACCCACACACTCGGTCACCGTGAACGACACATCGAACTTCGCCGTCACCGCACCCACCGGATCAAACGAATAACTCGCCACCGCCGAACCGAAATCCACCCCCACATCAACATTGTTCTGCAACACCAGCAAAACCTGAAACAACGGATGCCGCGCAATCGAACGCACCGGATTCACCGCCTCCACCACCTCATCGAACGGCACATCCTGATGCGCAAACGCACCCAAATCCACCTCCCGCACCCGATCCAACAACTCCACAAACGACGGATCACCAGACACATCAACACGCAACACCAACGTATTCACAAAAAACCCCACCAAATCATCCAACGCAACATCAGAACGACCCGCCACCACCGTGCCCACCGGAACATCCACCACACCACTCAACCGAGACAACAACACCACCAAACCCGCATGCAACACCATGAACAACGTCGCACCACGCTCACGAGCAAGCACCATCAACCGCTCATGCACCAAACCATCCAACTCGAACGACACCACACCACCAGCCCACGTCGGCACCGCCAACCGCGACCGATCCACCGGCAAACCCAATTCCTCAGGCACACCCACCAAAGTCTCGCGCCAATAATCCAATTGATCGTCGAAACGCAGATCCTGCTGCCACAACGCATAATCGGCATACTGCACCGGCAACAGCGGCCACCCCGGCCGCTCACCGGCCACCCTCGCCCGATACGCAATACCCAAATCACGCAACAACACCGGCACCGACCAACCATCAACCACAATATGATGCATCAACAGCAACAACACCCGCTCGGTGTCCGACACCTCGAACAAAGTCACCCGCACCGGCGGCTCGACGGTCACATCGAAGACATACTCCCCCGCAGCCGCCAAAGCAGCAGGAAGTTCCGCCGCAGACACCCGCACCCGCTGCACCGGAACCGAATAGCGCTGCAGAACCTGCTGAAACGGCACACCGTCGCGTTCCGCGAACACCGTCCGCAATATCTCGTGCCGGGTCGTCACATCGGTAAGGGCCATGCTCAGCGCGCCGCTGTTCACCGGTCCTGTCAACCGCAGTACCAGTGGGACGTTGTAGGCCGGCGACGGATCACTACGCTGCACAAACCACAGCCGGCGCTGACCCGCCGACACCGGAACCAACTCCGGACGCTGTGCCGCGATGATGGCCGGACGACCGACGCCTCTCCCACCGATGAGCCGACCGGCAAAACCGGCAACCGTCGGCGCCGAAAACAAGCCGCGCACATCGCAATCCACGTCGAGTACCGAATGAATCCGGCTGACCAACCGCGTCGCAAGCAATGAATGCCCGCCCAGAGCAAAGAAATTGTCATCGATGCCGACCCGCTCCACGCCGAGCATCTCGGCGAACAGACCAGCGAGGATCCGCTCGTGCTCGGTGCGCGGCGCTCGATACTCCACTCCGGATTCGAATTCCGGTGCGGGCAAGGCATTTCGGTCCAGTTTGCCATTCGCCGTCAGCGGGAACTCGGCCAGCGCCACGATCGCCGAGGGCACCAGGTATTCGGGCAGGCGCGCGGACAGATACCACCGCAACGACTCGGTATCGAACGCGCCACCACCAGCGCTGTCGGCCGGGACCACATAGCCGACAAGCCGTTTGCCGCCACCGGTGACGCCGCTTTCGCGGGCCACGACGACAGCGCGCCCAACCGCCGCATGCGACACCAGCGCCTCTTCGACCTCACCCGGCTCGATCCGGAAGCCACGGATCTTGACCTGGTCATCGGCGCGACCGACATACTCCAGCTGTCCGTCCGCGCGCCAGCGCACCACATCGCCGGTGCGATACAGCCGATCGCCGGGGACCGATGCGGCTGGATCGGCCACGAACCGCGATGCCGTCAGCCCCGCCCGAGCCCAATACCCCCGAGCCACACCGGAACCCGATACATATAACTCGCCGGGCACCCCTACCGGAACCAACCGCAAACCGGCGTCCAACACGACCACCGACGTCCCCCGAAGCGGACCACCGATCGGCAGTGTGCCGCCACCCAGCTCTTCGGGCCGGGTGAACAGACTCCTCGTCGCGAAGGTGGTGGTCTCGGTCGGACCGTATCCGTTGGCGATACGCACACCCGGATGCCGCTCGAGCAGATGCCGAACCGCGCTGGCCGAGAGGACGTCGCCACCTACCCACAGCTGTGTCAGCCCAGCGAAACATGCAGGGGCCGATTCCATGAATGCCTCGAACAATCCGGCCGCCAGGCACACCCCGGTGACCCGATGACGGGCCACCAACTTGCCGAATGTCGCCGCGTCCAAGCGTTCAGGCGGTGCGATCACCGCCGCGCCGCCGCGCATCAGGGGCACCCATAATTCGTAGGTGGAGGCATCGAATGCCGTCGGTGAATGAACCAGGATTCGCTCGTGAACGTTGTCGAAGCAAGGGTCGGTCACCAGATCCACGACGTTGTGATGGGTCGTGGTAACGCCTTTGGGTCTGCCGGTGGATCCGGAGGTGTAGATGATGTAGGCCGTATTGAGTGGACTCAGTGGTGCGTTGCGGTGGGCGTCGGTGATCGGGACGCTGGTGTGCGCGGTGATCGACCGGACCGTGTCCGGGTCATCGACGGCGACGACCGTTGTCGTGGTGCGTGTTTCGAACGGGCTCAGCAATGACGCGGGCGCGTCGGCGATGGTCAGTAACAGGATGGGTTCGGTGTCGGTGACCATGAACTCGATCCGGTCTGCCGGATAGTCGGGGTCGATCGGCAGATAGGCTCCGCCCGCTTTCCACACGGCGAGCAGCGCCACGACGAGCTCGATCGACCGGGGAACGGCCACCGCCACCACCGATTCAGGCCGCACGCCACGCTCGATCAACAAGTGCGCCAACCGGTTCGATTGCTGATCCAGCTCGGCATAGGTGAACTCGGTATCCCCGAACACCACCGCCGTCGCGCCCGGTATCCGCGCGACCTGTTCGGCGAACAACTCCGGCAAACAGGCTGCAGCAGTGCTGGCAGCGCCGACACGACCCCAGGTCAGCAGCTGCGACCGCTCAGCTTCGTCGAGCGTATCGAGACCACCGACCCGCATCTTGGGATCCGCGGCCACCGCGGTCAACACCCGCACCCACCGATCGACCAACGCCTGCACCGACACCCGATCGAACAACTCCGCAGCAAACTCCACCACCCCCTCGACCCCACCACCCACACACTCGGTCACCGTGAACGACACATCGAACTTCGCCGTCACCGCACCCACCGGATCAAACGAATAACTCGCCACCGCCGAACCGAAATCCACCCCCACATCAACATTGTTCTGCAACACCAGCAAAACCTGAAACAGCGGATGCCGCGCAATCGAACGCACCGGATTCACCGCCTCCACCACCTCATCGAACGGCACATCCTGATGCGCAAACGCACCCAAATCCACCTCCCGCACCCGATCCAACAACTCCACAAACGACGGATCACCAGACACATCAACACGCAACACCAACGTATTCACAAAAAACCCCACCAAATCATCCAACGCAACATCAGAACGACCCGCCACCACCGTGCCCACCGGAACATCCACCACACCACTCAACCGAGACAACAACACCACCAAACCCGCATGCAACACCATGAACAACGTCGCACCACGCTCACGAGCAAGCACCATCAACCGCTCATGCACCAAACCATCCAACTCGAACGACACCACACCACCAGCCCACGTCGGCACCGCCAACCGCGACCGATCCACCGGCAAACCCAATTCCTCAGGCACACCCACCAAAGTCTCGCGCCAATAATCCAATTGATCGTCGAAACGCAATTCCTGCTGCCACAACGCATAATCGGCATACTGCACCGGCAACAGCGGCCACGTCGGCCGCTCAGCGGCCATCCGAGCTCGATACGCAATGCCGAGATCACGCAGTAGTACCGGCACCGACCATCCGTCGACGGCGATGTGGTGCATCAACAGCAACAACACGTGCTCGGTGTTCGACACCTCGAACAAAGTCACCCGCATCGGTGACTCGACGGTCACATCGAAGACATACTCCCCCGCGGCAGCCAACGCACCGGGCAGCTCGGCAGGGGTGAGACCCACCCGAGCCACCCCCACCTCGGAAGCATCAAGAACCCGCTGGACCGGCACGCCAGCACGTTCCGGCAATACCGTCCGCAAAAGCTCGTGCCGCGCAACAACATCCGACACGGCCGCCACCAGTGCCCCGGTCTCCAACGGCCCGTTCAACCGCAGCATCAACGGCACGTTGTAGGCCGACGACGGATCGCTACGCTGGATGAACCACAACCGACGCTGACCCGCCGACAACGGCACCGACTCCGGACGCGGTCTCGGCAGCACCGGTGGTCGAGCACCGGCAACCGGCGGCAGCACCCGTTGCGCCAATGCGGCGACCGTTGGCGCGTCGAGCAGGGTCCTGAGGTCGCACTCAGCACCGAGTTCGGCACGGATTCGGCTGATCAGCCGCGTCGCGAGCAGCGAGTGTCCGCCGAGATCGAAGAAGCTGACGTCGGTGCCGATCACCGACAGGCCGAGTACGTCCGCCATCATTCTGCACAACACCGCTTCGCGCTGGCCGCGCGGAGCACGTCCGGCGCTGCTCGACTCGGGCGCTGGCAGCGCGGCGCGATCCAGCTTTCCGTTGCGGGTCAACGGAAGCGCCGCCATGATGACGACCGCCGACGGGACCATGTATTCGGGCAGACAGGTACGCAGGTAGGTACGCAGTCGTGCGCCGCGCGCACCGGGATCACCAACGGCGGCAGGGAGATTGGTGTAAGAGCTGAGAGCCCGATCCGCCGGCGCGGCCGCAAAGGTCGCCATCGGCCGGTCCGAGTCGTGGAACACCGCGTCGACGCCGCCGATCGAATCCGCCGACAGAGTGATCGCGACCCGGTGCCCGGTCCGTTCGGCGAGTGCGTACAGCAGTTCCGGATCGATCGCCTCGAACGCGTCGTCGGTTGCCGCCAGCAGCGCGCGCGCCTCGGCAACGGCACCGTCTTTTGTCAGGTGGGCGGCCGCCGCGAGCTCACCCGCGATGCGCGCGTTGGGCACACCGAGCACCCGCAGACCACCCACCGGGCGATCGGCCAGCCGCCGCGCCACATCCGCCATGCCGGCCCAGGACACCGTAGACCAGGTATCGGGCCCGGCCGGCCGCTTGCCGAGCACGACGTTGTAGCGATGTCGCGTCAGTTCGTTGCGGTGCACACCGCGCTTGACCCTGATCTCGACCGCGCCCGCGTCCGATAGTCGCCGGGCAAACGCGCCAAAGAATTCGGGTGCGACCAACAGCTCCTTCTCCAGCGCGATACCGCGCTCGATGGCACCACGCAGGGTGGGCGCATCGGCGTGAATCGATCGGCCGAGCTGGATCGCGGTCTGCAAGACGCGATGGGTACGCAGGTCTCGCACATCGCCGACGAAGATCGCACCGCCCGGCACGAGCGCCGCCATGGCCTGATCGAGCACCCGCGCCAGGAAGTCCGCATCGGGGAAATACTGGATGACGGAATTGATGACGATGGTGTCGAAGTAGTCGCCGGGTACACCGTCGAAAACGTCGGCAGGCTGCTGCCGCAGCACAACTCGGTCACTCAGTTCACCGTCGCCGATCTGTCGGCGCAACCGGTCGATGGCCACACCGGATAGATCTGTCGCCCAGTAGGATTCGCAGTCCGGTGCGAGTGGGAACAGCAGCAGTCCGGTCCCGACACCGATCTCCAGTACTCGGCGGGGGCGTAGCTCGCGGATCTCGGCGACGGTGGCGTCCCGCCATTCCCGCATGTGGTCAGCGGGGATGGGCAACCCGACGTAACTGCTTGTCCAGCCGGTGAAGTCGGCGCCAGGCGGAGCCGAGGAGCCCGCGTATATCTCGTCATAGACCGAGCGCCAGTCGCCGATCAGGCCCACCGCGTCAGCAGCGAAGGCGGCTACCTTGCCCGGCACGACATACGCGACGAGCCGGGCGTCATCGGCACGATCCGCACGCAGCAGCACGGCGGCCTGCGCCACGTCGGGCCGCCGGACGAGCGCCGACTCGATCTCCCTTGGCTCGATGCGGAAACCACGCAGCTGCACCTGGTCATCGGCGCGGCCCAGATACTCGAATATGTCGCCGGCGCGCCTGGCCAAGTCACCGGTGCGATACATCCTGGTCCCCGGTGCGCCGAACGCGTCAGCGACGAACCGTTGCGCGGTCAGCCCGCGCCGACCGAGGTAGCCGCGGGCCAAACCAGGTCCGGACACATACATCTCACCGACGACACCCTCGGGCACCGGGCGCAATTCGGCGTCGAGGAGATGCACCCGCAGGTCCGGGATGGGGCGGCCGATGACGCCGACGCCCGAATCGACCAGGCGGCGGTCCACATCCACGCCTGTGACGTGGATCGTCGTCTCGGTGATGCCGTACATGTTGACCAGCCGTGGCAGGCCGACACGATGCCGCTCGCACCACCGCGCAAGCCGCGCCGGGTCCAGCGCCTCACCACCGAAAATCACCAGGCGCAAAGCCAATTCGGTATGTTCGGCCGATTCGCTGTCTGCCGTGTCCAGCTGGTAGAAGGCGGACGGCGTCTGATTGAGCACCGTCACCCGCTCCCTGACCAGCAACCGATGGAACTCCTCAGGCGCACGGCTGACATGAAACGGCACCACCACCAGTCGGCCACCATGCGCGAGCGCACCCCAGAGTTCCCACACCGAGAAGTCGAAGGCGTAGGAGTGGAACAACGTCCAGACATCGCTCGCGGTGAAATCGAACCACGGATTCGTCGACGTGAGCAGGCGAACCACGTTGTGATGCGGGACAAGCACGCCCTTCGGTCGGCCCGTCGATCCGGAGGTGTAGATCACGTACGCGGCGGCCGACGGGTGAACACGGGGACCGTCGAGATCGGTAGCGGGATACGTGGCGAGCAGTCGCGCGGTATCCGGAGCGTCCAGCATGACCGTGCCGCACCCAGAGTCGTTGGCGCCCACCGTGATCACGTCGACCGGAGCGGCGTCCGCCAGCACGAACGCGATACGGTCCGGGGGGTTGTCCGGATCGATCGGCAGATAGGCAGCACCCGTCTCGAGGATGGCGAGCACAGCCACGACCAAGTCGATCGACCGTGGCAGCAGCAGAGCGACCAGGTTCTCGGGACCGATCCCCCTTGCGATCAACAACCGGGCGAGACGGTTCGCCCGGCACCGCAGTTCCCGATAGGACAGCGACGTATCCCCGCAGGTGACGGCCAAACGGTCCGGGCCGAGGCGGACTTGCCGGGCGAACAGCTCGGGCAATGTGGTTGACGTAATTCTGGACACCACTGTCCCTTCCTCATATGTACTTGTGCGCTTTGTTCGCCTTGGTGCGCCGTCAAGTCGGCCGATCGTCGCGGCAAGGTCCGATGCCGCGATCACTGAACGCTCCGGCTACGCCCCCGCTACGAACAGCCGACCGCCCGGGAACCGATGGGGCACACAGGTACAGGCGGCGAAACCGGCGTTCACGAACTTGTCCAGCCACTGCTGCTCGGTCAGCAGTTGCCTGCCCATCAGCTCGTGCGTGAAGGTGAACAGCGCGCTGAAACGGCGTTCGCGTTCCTGGTCGGCGTAGGGCACGCTGTCGGTGATCGCGATCACCCCGTCCTGACTGATCGCCTTGCGGCAGATGCTCAGCAGCGCGTCCAGCGTCTCTTCCTCCTCCGGCATCAGGTCGTGCAGGACGAAGCCGGCGTGGATAACGTCCGCGCCCTCCAACGGCTCCGGGTCGTCGACGAGCGACTGGATAGACCGGTGCACCACCGTCAGCCGATCCGACAACCCGGCTCGCTCGGCGGCCTCGCGTGCCGCGGTGCACGCGCCCTGGCTGATGTCCACCGCGACCGCGGTGCTGTCCGGCAAGTGCCGCAGCAGCTGGATCAGCAGGCCCGCCGTACCGGCGCCGAGGTCGACGATGCGCGAGGGCGAGCGCCGCAGGATCGTCTCGATGATGACGGGATAGAACGCTTGCTCACCGATCCAGCGCGAGGTCACCGCGACGGCACGCCCGTTGCGCTGAAAGCTTTCTCGGGCGCCGACGGGATCGCGAAGGTAGTCCGTGATGTGCTCGATGAACGGCCGGTTCGCGGTCAACGACCATGACAGATAGCCGGCCACATGCCTGCGCTCGGCGAAATCTGTTGCGGCGCAGACCGAGTCGCCGGATTCCACGACCAACGCCGCCGCCGACAACGCGGCAAGATAGGCCACCGCGGCGGCATTCGGGATATCGGCGGCCGAGGCGATGTCGGCGGCGGTGAACGGGGTCGGCTGCTCGAAGAAGTGCGCTACGCCGAGCTGGTCAGCCATCTCGATCAACGCGGTCGTCGCGGCGATATCGGCGATGGGCTCCGGTGTGGCGATCGGGTGCAACGTCATTTCCTACTCCAATGCGTGATTCGGGATGGCCGGTTCACGAGCGGGACCGGCAACCCCGCCGAACGTCGTATTCGACAATGCGGCCAGCGCGAGTTCGGCCCGGTCGCTAATTTCGGGACCCCCCTGAGTTTTCCGCCGAATACGCCGACGGTCGCATTACATGATCATTGAGCGTAGATACTCTCCTGACGGGAAACGAGCGGGATAGCAGGCAGATCCCCGGCAGAAAGACCAACCGTAAGTGCGCGTCGCGCAACACCTTCCGATGCGCAATAGTTGGCTGGTAACCGTCGAAGGTTGGGAGACATCATGGCGGATGTAGCAAGACCGGCTTGGACGCCGCTGGAGATCACCCCGCATGCAGTAGGAACCGATGCCACATTCGAGGGGCTGATCGGGTTTCTCGCCGATAGCCGCCGGGTCGACGCGCTGTTGCTCGCGGAGAAGGCGCTGGTATTCCGAGGATTCGGCCTGACCCCGACGACATTGCCCGCCGCGCTGGCGCGACTTTTGCCGAACCAGCTTCCGTACGTACACGGCAACTCACCGAGAACAAAGGTCGGCGACAACCTCTATACGTCGACCGAGTACCCCGCCGAATTCACGATCTCCATGCACAACGAGCTGTCCTACGCGCACTCCTGGCCCGCACGCCTGCTGTTCTTCTGCGAGCGACCGGCCAGTTCCGGCGGCGCCACCCCGGTGGTGGATGGTCATGCGTGGCTCGAATCGCTGGACCACGAGATTCGCGAGTCCTATCGCGATGGCGTGCGCTACGTCCAAAACCTGCATGGCGGTGCGGGTTTCGGCAAGAGCTGGCAGGACACGTTCGAGACGGACGACCGGGAAGTCGTCGAGGCATTCTTGGCAGGCGCCGACGCGTCATGGGAGTGGCGCTCCGACGACTGCCTGCGGATCAGCCAGCTGCGGCCCGCCATCATCCGACATCCGTTGACCGGCACCGAAGTATGGTTCAACCAGTCCGATCAGTGGCACGTCGCGGCGCTCGATCCGGAGACGGCAGCGGCCCTGCTGGACATGATGTCCGAGGACGAACTGCCGCAGTCGGTCACCTTCGCCAACGGCGCTCCGATTCCCGCCGACTACGTCACGCAAATCAGGGATAAAGGTCTGGCTCTCGCGGTCGATAACGATTGGCAGGCAGGCGATCTCATGGTGATCGATAACGTCATGGTCGCGCACGGACGACGGCCGTTCACCGGGTCACGACGAGTCCTCGTCGCTATGTCCGGCTGAGATGGCCGCCTGCTCGGACGCCGCCTGCCGCCGGGTAACCAACCACAGCGCACAGACGGCGATCAGCACGGCGGCGATCGCCGAGATCGCGCGGTAGGGCAGCACGGCGATCAGCGCGGCCGCGACCGCGGCGGCCAGTACCTGCGGCGCACTGGTCGCCAGCTGCACCACCGAGACGACCCGGCCGAGTTTGTCGACCGGGGTCTTGGTCTGTGCCGCGGTCGTCAGCGACACGATGACCGGCGGTACACTCGCGCCGACCAGCGCCATGGCGAGCACGACCACGCCGAGTAAAGGCACCGCGAGCAACACCATCCCCGCAGCCAGCAGTACGAGTCCCCCGAACACCACGCGTTGAGTGCCCCAGTTGCGCAGCGCCATCGGGGCAATCAGACTGCTGCCGATCGCACCGGCGGCCATGATCGCCTCCAGGACTCCGGCAAAGGAGGGGGGCCGACCGATCGCGTCGAGGGCGGCGAAGATGAGCGTGTTGACACAGCCGATCACGAACAGACCGGCCGCGGCGCCGAGCAGGATCTGCCGGAGTTCGACCGTCTCCTTGATATGCAGGAATCCGGCGGCCAGCGCGGTGCCCCATCGGTTGTTCGCCCGCTCCGGTATGGGTTCATCGATCGCGATGGTCGCCTGGATCGCGGCGGCGAGGAAGAACGTGGCCGAGTCGAGGATGGCGACGGCGGGCCCGCCGAGCCACGCGAACAGACCCGCCCCGGCCAGCGGGCCGAACAGCTCCATATTCTTGCGGATCACCTGGAGAGCGCCGTTGACGCTGATCAGTTCATCCCGGTCGGCGGTGAGGTGGCGGATCAGCGTCGACCGCGCCGAACCGGTGATCGCGCTGGAGCAGCCGTAGCAAAATGCCACCGCGTACAGCAGCCACAGCTGCCCTCGATCGTGCACCAGAAGCAGCAGAAGCACCAGTAGACCGGTCGCGATATTGACAGTGATCAACAGGCGCTTGCCGCGCACCTGGTCGACGAGATACCCGGCGAGCGGAGCGAGGGTCAACGGCAGGAGCAGGACCAGGAAGATGAGGCTGACGGCGGAACTGCTCCCGGTGAGTGTCTTCGCCCAGATCGCGAACGCGACGAACAGCGCGCTGTCACCGAGGATCGAGATCGCTTGTGCGACAAGGTATCGGCGTAGCCGCGGCCTGGCGAGGACTGTTCTCACAACTACCACGTTTGTTCTCACAACTACCACGTTCTCCCAAACTCGGATTCCACGGTTGGCAATCGGCTCAGCAGGATCCTCGAAATATATGTTCCGCGTACATATTTCGCAGAAAATCGTCGTCAACGTGCCGCAGCATCGGTGAAATGCCGCGAAACTGCCGCATTTCCATATGGGACCTGCCGACTACCGGCGAATAGGGTGGCTGACACAGGCCGCAGCTCGGCACGCACCAGTTCGGGGATCGCAATGCCGCTAGACATCGACCGTGTTCACGGCCTGAATTGGCACGAGACAGCACACCTCTATCGCGAGATCTTCCTGGAGCGCATCTACCTGCGTGGCGGTCTGACAATCCCACCCGATGCCCTCGTGGTGGATGTGGGAGCCAATATCGGCATGTACTCGCTGTTCGTCCATTCGGAGGTCCCGTCCGCATCGATCTTGGCATTCGAGCCGCTGCCTCCGCTGTGCCGGGCACTGCGCCATAACCTGACGGCGCACCAGGTGCAGGCCCGGGTCTTCCCCTACGGCCTGTCGGACTCCGACAGGGAGGTCCCGTTCACCTACTATCCCGGATACACCACGATGTCGACGCAGAGCGCGTACGCCGACACCGACGAGGACAAGGAATTCGTGCGCCGGGCTGCCATCGAGAGCCTGCCGGAGTCCGACGACGGGCGAGAGGTCCTCGAGGAGCTGGACAGCATCCTCGACTTCCGATTCCAGTCGGTGACGCATACCTGCCGAGTACGCAGACTGTCCGAGGTCATCGACGAAGAAGGTGTCGACCGCATCGACATGATCAAGATCGACGTACAGCGCGCGGAGATGGACGTATTGCGCGGCATCGATCGGCGCCACTGGCCCATGGTGCGGCAGATCGTGATGGAAGTGCACGACGCACCAGGCACCGACACCGCCGGCCGACTCGATGATGTGGTGCGCACCTTGACCGACCGTGGTTTCCAGGTCACTGCCGAACAGGATGCGTCGCTGGTCGGCACGGACAGGCACGCCGTCTATGCGATCCGCTCGACTAGATGACCTGTCAGGCGCGGCATTCGTCCGGGGCGGCCTCATTCGCGCAGCCGAGTTCGGCGGCATAGGTGCCGAGCAGCTTGTTCATGCCGAAGCGATGGGGGCTGTGCTCGGTCACGAGATGCGCATTGGCGAGCTCCACGAGAGCGAATTCCGCCTCCGACACCGATACTCCGGCCAATTCGGCCGCGGCGTGCGGAGTCAATTCCGGCGCCGCCACATGGCCGAAGAGCCGGACCAGTTCCGCCGCGTTGAAACCGAGCGCCCGGTATGAACCCGCGAATCGCGCTCGCAGTTCCGCCGTGATCTCACCGTGCCCGAGCAAATACCTGCCGCCGGTGCGCTCACGCAATTCAGCGACGAGCGCACCCAACGGGAAAGCCGGGTGCATCACCGCGCGCGCCGCGAACATGGAAATGGCGATGGGCAACCCCGAACCCCAGGAGATGATGTCGTCGACGGCGGATGGTTCGGCGGCGGCCCTGCTCGCACCGACGCGACGAACGAGCAGCGTCCGTGACTCCTGGTCGGTGAGCGGATCCAGCGTCATCGGGTACGCGCATTCGGTCGCGACCAGCTTGGTCAGTCGGTTACGGCTGGTGACAAGCACCACGCAGCCGGGCACACCGGGCAGCAGCGAACGCACCTGATCGGCGTCGCTCGCGTCGTCGAGTATGACGAGCACTCGCCGGTCCGCGAGCAGTCTCCGATACAGCGTCGCTCGTGCGTCGCGGCTATCCGGAATCCGCGCGGCGGGAACACCGAGCGCACCGAGAAAACCGACCAGCGCATCCGTAGCCCGCACCGGCGGTTGCGTGGGATTGAACCCGCAGAGATCGACATACAATTGACCGTCCGGAAATTCGGACACGACACGGTGCGCCCACCGCAACGCCAAGGCCGACTTGCCAACCCCCGGACAACCCCCCACCGCCACGATCGTCGCGGTGACCGGCCAGTCCGCGTGGCCGAAGAGGATCGCGTCGAGGCAGGCGAGCTCCGCCTCGCGGGCCACGAAAACCGGTGTGTCCATGGGCAACTCAGCTATCGCCACTTTCGCCGGTACCGCGTTCTCGCGCTGATCCGCCGGATCGAGGCTTACCCCGGCATAGGTTCCCAACGAGCGTGTCGCGATATCGAAAGCCTCGGGCCTGCGTCGGCCGATAACTTGGCCCGGCGAGGTGAAGCACATATGGCGGCGCGACTGCCGTTCGAACGTCATCCTCGTCTCGCCCTCCAGGCCGAGGGCCTCAGCGAGCAATCGGACGGATTCACCGTGCGGGAACAAGACACGGCCTCGTTCCAGGTCCCGAATGGTCCGGACGCTCAAATGTGACTGTTGCGCCAATTGCTCTTGGCTCAGCAACGCCGAGGTTCGCAACAAACGCAGCAGCTGACCGAAGGGCGAATCTATCTCTTTGGCCTGGGGCATCGAACCCGCACACCACCTTCCGTTGCCACGCGGCGGCGGGGCGAGACCCCGGCGGCTCCGGGTTCAGCTCACGAACGTCGCGAGCTCAACCACGCCCGCCAAGTGGATTGAGACCAACTGACATCGGAGTGACCTCTGTTATGTCAGTGACATTAGCAGAATGAGTGAAACTCGTTGCACCACATAAAGTTGGGGCATAGATCGAATCTTTCGGAACCACGCGTCGCACGACGATCGCGACCGGTCGGTCCGGCCCTTTCCCGCGGAGCAGTAGCCGGTCTCGCGGGGGTCGGTCAGTGGACAGCGTCGCGAATGATGGTGCTGCCCAGGCCTTTGCGCCGGTCGTGTCCGTCATCGTGGCGGGTTCCAGCTGTCCGTCGGGGAGGACGTCGGCGCGCGAGGACCAGTTCACCGTTCATCCGCTGGCAGGCCGCTCGAAATCGATCCCCTACCAAGGCTTCTCGATGGTGCGTTGGTGTCGTTCCGGTGCCGACGGTCATGATGCTTCGGGGACCGCCGCAGGCGGCGCGGGGCGCTCTTCGGGACGTGCGGATACCTTGGGTGCACGACGGATGCCGGCCATGATCGGATCCATTGCTACTCTTTACAATTCAGCCAACCGGAGTGACTATCACCTGCATGACGGAACCGCCCTGGCATTCTCGGTCAGAGGTGCACGGCGGCCAAGTATTGCCATGTTATGCACCACTTTTGGCGTGTTGGCCTCGGTCGCGGCGTCAGTAACATGTCATGACGATTCGCCATTTCGACGACGGCGACGACATCGAATCATCTCGATCTCGGCGGAAGTCTGCAGTTCACGACGGGGCGCACCCACGAAATCGTTGCCACACCGACTCAGCCGATCCACCGAGTCACCCGAGCCGCGCCGCGGCGGAAAGGTAGTGCTGTCGCTACCTGCCATCCGGGTGCCGGTGGGATGGGGGCCGGCTCGCCGGCTCGATAACGTGGCGATAGTGTTCAAAAGTCGAGATACCACCCGAATGGCCTGGTCGGAGACAGTTGCACGGAGGATACGTTCCGGTCGACTGATCGCGGTAGCCGTCTTCGTCAGCGCTGCGTTGACTGTCTGCTCCGCCTGCTCGGAGTCCGAACCCGGTGCACGATCCGGCGTCGCGGGCGACCAGCCCGGCACGACCCAGCGGCCGGGTGAACCCGCTGGGGCCGCACGGCCCCAGGAGCCCATGCCGCCGTTTCCCTACAGGTCTGAGAACGTGACATACCGTAACGGTGACATCACCATCGCGGGCACGCTTACCGAACCCGACGGCAACGGCCCGTTCCCCGCGGTCCTGCTGATCCCCGGCAGCGGCGCGTCGAACCGCGACGAAGAAGCGTTCGGGCACCGCCCCTTTCTGCTCTGGGCAGATACACTCACCCGCGCGGGCTACGCCGTGCTGCGCGTCGACAAGCGCGGCACCGACGGCACGGGCGGCACGCTGCAGGACGCCACCTACCCCGATCTGGCCGATGATGCCGCCGCTGGTGTGCGCTTTCTGCGTGGTCGCCCCGATATCGATCGCAACCGCGTCGGCCTGCTCGGGCACAGTGAGGGCGGCTTCCTGGCTCCGCTGGTGGCCTCCCGCCCCGGCAATGGCGTCGCGTTCGCCATCCTCATCGCGGGTGCGGCCGTCCCCGGCGGTGACGCCGTGGTCGAGCAGACCAAACTCGTGGCCGCCGCCGAAGGCGAGCCCGCAGACGCCGCCGACCGCATGGTGCGACAAAATGCCGAACTGGTCCGCCTGCTACGCGCAGGAGATACCCAGGGCGCCAAGAACTTCCTGAAGGACCAGGAAGTCACCGAAACCGAAATCGAGAGATTGACCAGCCCGTACTTCACCGCTCTGGTCACCTACGACCCGGCGAAGGCCCTATCCGCGCTCCGCATCCCGGTCCTCGCCTGCTACGGCGGCAATGACCTTCAGGTTCCCCCGGCCCAGAACGAACAACCCGCACGCGACCACTTTGCCGCCGACCCGGACGCCACCGTCCATACCTTCCCCGGTCTCAACCACCTCATGCAACCAACCCAGACCGGTAAGCCGAGCGAGTACCCCATCATCGAAACCACCATCGCGCCTGAGGTTCTGGCCTATGTCACGAACTGGCTGAAACCCCGTTTTCCGACCCCATAGCGCTCACTCTTCGCCCGCGCCGGGCGACTCTCCCTCGCCGCCGCGGATGGTCCACAGCAGGCCGTCGAGCTCATCGGGCTTGATGAGGACGTCGCGGGCTTTGGAGCCTTCGCTGGGGCCGACTACACCCCGGGTTTCCATGAGGTCCATGAGACGGCCTGCTTTGGCGAAGCCGACGCGGAGTTTGCGTTGCAGCATCGAGGTGGAACCGAATTGAGAGGTGACGACCAGCTCGACGGCTTGGATGAAGACGTCGAGGTCGTCGCCGATGTCGGGATCGACGTCTTTCTTCTCGCCCTGTTTGGCGGCGGTGACGCCCTCTTGGTACTCGGGTTCGGCCTGGTTCTTGGCGAAGTCGACGACGGCGTGGATTTCCTCGTCGCTGATGAACGCGCCCTGCAGGCGGGTCGGCTTGTTCGCGCCCATCGGGAGGAAAAGGCCGTCGCCCATGCCGATCAGTTTCTCGGCGCCGGGCTGGTCCAGGATGACGCGCGAGTCGGTCAACGACGAAGTGGCGAAGGCCAATCGGGACGGCACGTTGGTCTTGATCAGGCCGGTGACCACGTCGACCGACGGACGCTGGGTGGCCAGCACCAGGTGAATGCCTGCGGCGCGGGCCTTTTGGGTGATCCGCACGATCGCGTCCTCGACGTCGCGGGGCGCGGTCATCATCAGGTCGGCGAGCTCGTCGACGATGGCGAGGATGTACGGGTAGGGGCGGTACACCCGTTCGCTGCCGAGCGGCGCGGTGATCGCGCCGGACTTGACCTTCTTGTTGAAGTCGTCGATGTGGCGAACCTTGTTGGCCTGCATGTCCTGATAGCGCTGCTCCATCTCCTCCACCAGCCAGGTCAGCGCGGCGGCCGCCTTCTTCGGCTGGGTGATGATGGGCGTGATCAGGTGCGGAATGCCCTCGTACGGGGTGAGTTCCACCATTTTCGGGTCGATCAGGATCATCCTGACCTCGTCCGGCGTGGCCCGATGCAGCAGCGAGACCAGCATCGAGTTCACGAAACTCGACTTACCCGAACCGGTGGAACCGGCGACCAGCAGGTGCGGCATCTTGGCCAGGTTCGCGGCGAGATAGTCGCCCTCGATGTTCTTGCCGAGCCCGATCACCAACGGATGGTGGTCGTTTCGGGTCGACGGCGCCTTGAGCACGTCGGCGAGGCGGACCAGTTCGCGGTCGGAGTTGGGCACCTCGATGCCGACGGCGGACTTGCCGGGGATCGGGGCGAGCAGCCGAACATTCTCGGTGGCAACGGCATACGCGATATTGCGGGCCAGCGCGGTGATCTTCTCGACCTTCACGCCGGGCCCGAGCTCCACCTCGTAGCGGGTGACCGTCGGGCCGCGCACGAAACCGGTGACGGCGGCGTCGATCTTGAACTGCACCAGCACCTCGGTGATCGCCTCGATCATCGATTCGTTGGCGGCACTGCGCTTCTTGGGCGGATCGCCGTCGGTCAGCAGCGACATCGGCGGTAGCACGTAGTCGCCCTCGACCTCCCGGTCGGCGACGAACTCGAGCTGCTTCGGCGGCGGCGGGGTCTGGTCCTCGACCTTCACCACCGGGCGCTGCTTCTTCGGTTTCGGCTTGGCGGCAGGCTCTTCCGTCGCGATCGGCTTGGCGTCCTGCAGCGGCGGCTCGCCGATCACCTCGGTCACCGCGTCGGGATCGCCGAATTCGTCGGCCGGATAGTTCTCCACGGGCGTGCGGCCGCGCCGCTTCGTCTTGGCGGAGTGCAGCGGGAAACCGTCGGCGTCGTACTTGGCCGGGTCGTAGCCGAATTCGCCGTCGTACTCACCGTATTCGTCGCCGCCGCTGCCGGTGCCGAAGTACTCGCGCAGCCGGGCGGGCACCTCGCGCACCGTGGTGCCGGTCAGCAGCAGCACGCCGAAGACGATGGCCAGCAACAGAATCGGCACCGACAGCCAGGCGGTGAGTCCGTTGGTGAGCGGCCCGCCCACCACGAAACCGACGAAACCTGCTGCGCGCGAACGCCCGTGCGGATCGGTCGGCGCGCCGGCGATGACGTGCCACAATCCGAGAATCGGCAGACCGACCAGCAGTCCGCCCAGCACCAGCCGCGGCCGGATCTCCGGATGTGCCTCGGTGCGCATGAGAATGACCGCGATCGCGGTGGCCACGAACGGCAGCCCGGCCGACGCCGAGCCGGACACGGCCCGGATGGCTTCGCCCACCCAGTGCCCCACCGGTCCACCCGCCGACAGCCACACGGCGGCGGCGATCACCGCACTCAAGGCGATGAGGGCCAGCGCGATGCCGTCGCGGCGGTGGCCGTGCTCGATCTCGCCGGCCTTGCTCAGGGTTCGGGTGGTAGCGCCGAGGCCGCGCGCGAGCATGTTCCAGCCGCTGCTGATGCCGCGGGTCAGCACCGCGAGCGGCGCGGTGTTCGACTTGCGTCGCACCGGCCTGCGGGCCGGTGGGCGGCGGCCGCGCGGGGTCGCCGTGCTGCGGGGCGTCGCGGTGGTGCGGGGCGTCGCCGCGCGGGACCGAGCCGCCGTGGTCCTCCCCCGCGCCGATCCCGCCCGCGCCCGAGTAGTCGTGGTGCTGCGGGACTTACCTGCCATGGACCCAGGCTAGCCGCAAACGCCCCTTCCAGACCATCCGCAACACTGGTATCGCCTGTCTCAGAAGCGCCGAACTGTGCAGATGCCCAGGTCGCCAGTGATCCGGGTCGCACGCCCCAGCCGCTGATCCTGCGTGTCGGACCCGGCCGGTCGGGTCTGATTTCACACAGCAAACCGCCTTCGCCCAAGGCTCGACCAGCTGCGAGGAACCGAGCAGGTCTGGTTAAACGGAGCGATCGAGGCCCAATACCGTGCTGACGGCGTCGGGTTCGCCGGTGGTCTCGATGCGGACCTCGTCGCGACCGAACGAGTGCAGCAGCAGTTCCGACGGCGCGCCGGTCAGCGTCACCTCGTCGCCCGGCCGCGAACGAACAACCGCCCGTTTGCCGTCCAGCGACTCCAACACGACCGTAACCGGCGATTTCCGATAGGACCGTCGCGCCATCTTGCTGACCAGCGACCAGTACTTGTCCTCGTCGGCCTGTGAGATCTCGCGCGGCATCCAGCCGGGGCTGCCGCGGCGCACGTCCTCGTGGTGCACGAACATCTCGGTGAGATTGGCGAGCGCGTCGACCGGACGCAGCGGCGACCACCACGGCGGCCCGGTCCGGACCTGTTCCAGCAGCTCAGGGAATGGTTGGCCGGCTACTTTCGCCTGCACGCGTTCGAGATACCCGGCGAACGGCTTCAGCATGATGCCCGCAGCGGCGTCGATTCGCCGCTCACGAACCACCAGATGCGCGGCGAGGTCCCGGACCGTCCACGTCCCACAGAGCGTCGGCGCCTCCGGCCCGACGGCCGTCATCGTCTCGACGAGCTGCTGACGTTCCCGCTGCGCGATGCTCACCCTCTGAACATACCGACCACCCTGCGCCCGCACACCTTCTGGTTCCCGCATACCGAATCGCGTGTGGTTGCGTCTGCGACACGGAAAAAAGCTGCGCGGCTGTCTCCAACTACGACACCCGAAGCCCCGAATTCTTGGGTAGCGCAATGAGTGTTCGCTATGTACCTTGTCACTCGGTCCATCGGGTCGTGGGCCTAATTACAAGAAGGGCAAATTCCCTGTGAAGAAGTTTGTTACTGGTGCAGCCGTCGTGGCCGCCGCCGGTTGCGCGCTGGCTATCAGCGCGCCTGTCGCACAAGCCAAGGCGTACAACTACGGTGCGATCGCGCTGTCCACCTCTACCGGACTGATCGGCTACTCCTACGACTACCCCGATTCGGCGGCGGCGCAGGCGCGCGCGGTCCGCAGCTGCGGGGCCGACGACTGCGAGACGGTGGTCTGGTTCGCCAATGGCTGTGGGGCGGTAGCCTATTCCAGCCGTACCGGCGCCTACAGCTGGGGCTACGCGGCCTCACGCGCGGGCGCGCAGAGCAAGGCGCGGGCGAACAACTCCTCCGACGCCTACATCGTGCACTGGAACTGCACATCCAACCACGGCTGATGTCCGCGAATCGATTCAGGGGAAACATCGTGAAACACCGCACCTTCCGGACGGCCGTGGCCCTCGTGCTGACCGCCGCCGCGTGCACGCTCACCGCGTGCGCCTCCGGTGACAAGCAGTCCTCGTCGCCGAGCACCACCGCCAACGCCGACACCAAGCCCGGCGAGCTGCAGGGCGGAAGTGACAAGGGCGACAAGGAAACCGGCTCCGCGCCGACCACGCCGTCCTCGCCGGTGCTGGCCAAGCCGTCGACACAGCAGCTGAACGACCGCCTCACCAAGGCGTTCGATCCCGCGGTGCCGAACAAGGAAAAGATCAGCTGGATCCAAGCCGCGGAACAGGATCCGTACCTGGTCGCCAACCTGGTCGACGCCGCGAAGAAGCAGGGCGTCAAGGTCGAGATCACCAAGGTGAACGACCCCAGCGACGGCAAGCTGAAGGCCGACGCCAAGGTCACCATCAACGGCAGCCCGGTCGACGACGCGTTCGTCTCCTTCGTCTCCGAGGGCGGCGAATGGAAGGTCGACCACACCTTCGCCTGCAACATCGTCAAGAGCGCGAAGATCGAATCCGCAGCCTGCCAGGAATGAGCTAGCAGCTACGAAAAAGCGCCGGAAGCCATTGGCTCCCGGCGCTTTTCAGTATCCGTCGATCAGACGCCGATCACCGTCGGCACGATCATCGGGCGGCGACGGTAGGTGTCGGCGACCCAGCGGCCGACGACGCGCCGCACGCTCTGTGCAATGCGATGGATGTCGGTGACGCCCTCGGTGGCCAGCCGCTGCAGTTCCGCCTCGACCAGTTCGGCCGCGTCGGTGAGCGCCGACGGATCGTCGGAGAAGCCGCGTCCGCTGACCTCCGGCGCGCTCACCGCCTTGCCGGTGGTCTCGTCGATCGCGACGGTGATCGAGATGAAGCCGCCCTCGCCGAGCACCAGACGATCCGACAGCGTCGATTCGCCGACGTCACCGACCGAGAGGCCGTCGACGTACACGTGCCCGACCGGCACCCGTCCGACGATCGAGGCGATGCCGTCGACCAGGTCGACCACGACGCCGTCCTCGGCGAGCATGACCCGGTCCTCCGGCACACCGGTCGCGATGGCGAGCGCGGCATTGGCGCGCAGGTGCCGCCACTCGCCGTGCACCGGCATGGCATTGGTGGGCCGCACCGCGTTGTACAGGTACAGCAGCTCGCCCGCGGACGCGTGCCCGGAGACGTGCACCTTGGCGTTCTGCTGGGTGATCACCGTGGCGCCGAGCCTGGCCAGGCCGTTCACCACCGCGAACACCGAATTCTCGTTGCCGGGGATGAGCGAGGAGGCCA
The DNA here is from genome assembly GCF_040645995.1 of Nocardia sp. NPDC046473. Taxonomy (NCBI): domain Bacteria; kingdom Bacillati; phylum Actinomycetota; class Actinomycetes; order Mycobacteriales; family Nocardiaceae; genus Nocardia; species Nocardia sp. NPDC046473. Next base: position 756,956 of record NZ_JBEYZJ010000001.1, on the reverse strand, counting down.
GCACCACGAGATCGTCTTCGCGGATATTGATCTGGCGGTGATCGCCGCGGGCCATCCTGGACAGCGCCGACAGCGGCTCGCCCTGCGAGCCGGTCGAGATCAGCACCAGCCGATCGCCGGGCAGCGTCGCGGCCTGGTCGAGGTCGACGACCACGCTCTCCGGCACCGTCAGGTAGCCGAGATCCTGCGCGATCTGCATGTTGCGGACCATCGAGCGGCCGACGAAACAGATTCGCCTGTTGTACTTCTGGGCGACGTCGACGACCTGCTGGATGCGGTGCACATGGCTGGCGAACGAGGCGACGATCACCCGGTTGCGGGCCTTGCCGATCACCGTGTCGAGCACGCCGCCGATTTCGCGTTCCGGCGTGACGAAGCCGGGCACCTCGGCGTTGGTGGAGTCCACCAGGAACAGGTCGACGCCCTCGTCGCCGAGCCGGGAGAAACCGGCCAGGTCGGTGAGGCGACCATCGAGGGGCAGCTGGTCGAGCTTGATGTCGCCGGTGTGCAGCACGACGCCCGCCGGGGTGCGGATGGCGACGGCCAGCGCGTCCGGGATGGAGTGGTTGACCGCGAAGTACTCACAGTCGAACGGGCCGTGGTTGGTGTGCTGGCCCTCGATGACCTCGAGCAGTTTCGGCTGCTGGCGGTGCTCGCGGCACTTCGCCGCGACCAGCGCGAGAGTGAACTTGGAGCCGACCACCGGGATGTCGGCGCGCAGCCGCAGCAGGAACGGGATCGCGCCGATGTGATCCTCGTGACCGTGCGTGAGCACGACCGCGACGACATCGTTGATCCGGTGCTCGATCGGCCGGAAGTCGGGCAGGATCAGATCGACGCCGGGCTGCTGGTCCTCGGGGAACAGCACGCCGCAGTCGACGATGAGCAGCTTGCCGCCATACTCGAAAACGGTCATGTTGCGGCCGATTTCGCCGATACCGCCGAGCGCGAAGACGCGCAGACCGTTCTTGGCGAGCTTCGGCGGCGCACCCAATCGCTCGTGCGCGAGGGATGCGGCACGCGGATCCTGTTGGGGCGCAGACTGTTCGGCGCGGCCACGGCCGGACTGCTGCCGGCCACGGCCGGATTTCCTTGCCTGCTGGCCGTTTTGCGGCGCCTCGGCGCGCGGGGCCGACTTCTTCGCGGGCGCGGACTTCTTCGCCGCGGTCGCCTTCCTCGGCTGCGCGGTCTTGGCCGGCTGCTCGGCCGGTGTGCTCATGTCGGACTGCACCGGAACCTCGGGCTGCGCAGCGACTTTCGGCTTCTCGATGCGCGCAGGCTGTTCGGCCGGAACAGGCGGCGGTGCTCCCGCGGCGCGGGACGCGGTTCTACGGGGACGACGTGCGACAGGTTCAGTCATGCCCGAACCTCGCTAGCCGTCACGCGCTCGGCGCTCTGGGTATTTAGCTCGCTCTGCTGTGTGGTGATTCGCTCGCTCCGCTCTCTCATCCGAGCACCCCCACCGCCCGTAGATCAGCGGCAAGGAGCTCGAGTTGTTCAGGATTCGGCATCAACTGCGGCAATCGCGGCTCACCCGCATCGATCCCGAGCAGGCGGAGGCCGCCTTTGCTCATCGCGACACCGCCCAAGCGGAACATTGCCGAGTTCAACGGCACCAAGGCCGCGTTGATCTCCCTGGCGCGTGCCACCGCGCCGGAGGTGTAAGCAGTAAGCAACTCGCGCAACCGTTCGGGCACGAGATGTCCGATGACGCTGATGAATCCGGTCGCGCCGATCGACAGCCACGGCAGGTTCAGCGTGTCGTCGCCGGAGTAGAAGGCCAGACCGGTGTTCGCGATCAGGTCGGCGCCCGCGTTCATGTCGCCCTTGGCGTCCTTCACCGCGACGATGCGCGGGTGCTCGGCCAGCCGGCGGATGGTGTCGCTGGCGATCGGCACCACCGAGCGCGGCGGAATGTCGTAGAGGGTGACCGGCAGGTCGGTGGCGTCGGCCACCGCGGTGAAGTGCGCGAGCAGGCCCTCCTGCGAGGGACGCGAGTAGTACGGCGTCACCACCAGCAGGCCGTGCGCGCCCGCACGCTGGGCGTTGCGGGCGAGTTCGATGGAATGTGCGGTGTCGTAGGTGCCCGCGCCCGCGATCACGGTGGCGCGGTCGCCGACCGCGTCGACGACGGCGCGGAGCAGGTCCGCCTTTTCCTGCTCGCTGGTGGTCGGCGACTCGCCGGTGGTGCCGGAGATGGCGAGTAGGTCGACGCCACGATCGACCAGGCGGGCGGCCAGCGCGACGCCGGCATCGATGTCGAGCTTGCCGTCGGCACTGAACGGGGTCACCATCGCGACACCCACCGTGCCGGACGCACGCAGCTCGGCCTGACTCGCGGTGCTCGCTGCCACGCCGTGGTTACGCACGTTGCCGCCCTCGGGCTCCACGCTCGCTCCGCGGGTTGGCGTCGATTCACCGTTCGTCATGGTCAGAAAGGCTACCCGGTCCAAGGAACGCCTTCGACACCGTCGCCACTGAAGGGACCGGCCGGTCGGGTGCGCGGTCACCCCGCGGACGATCGTGATGTCATTTGCTTCCTTGCGTGACATCAAATATGGCGTCACACTGATGTCATGGATCTGAACAAGTACACCGCCCGCCTGCGCGAGGACCTGATCGCGGCCGCCGCCCTCGGCGACGAAAAGACCCAGGCCACCGCGGCGGCGTTGGCCGCGGCGACCGAGAGCTCGGCCCGGCTGGTGCTACTTGCCGCGCTGTCCGAGCTCGCCACCGAGCTCAACGCCGAACTGGGTGACCGCACGGTGCACCTCTCCTTCGACGGCACCGAGGCCAAGGTCGACCTGCGCAAGCAGTCCGCCACCGACGACCATGCGACCTTCGAGGAAATGACCGGCGATATCAGCCGAGTCACCCTGCGACTGGTCGAAACGTTGAAGTCGAAGGCGGAAGAGGCGGCCGCGCAGAGCAACCAGTCGCTGAATTCGTGGTTGTCCGGCGCGGTTTCGGGGGCCCTGCGCGATCAGATGCGCGGGTACGGGCAGAAGCGCGACGTCTGATCGACAGCTGCGGTCGTTCTCGGGATCTGCACTGACTCTGGGCGCTCGGAGTCAGCGCAGATCCCGAGAGACGGTGCGGGTTGTTTCCTCGCATGCCCGCCTGGCGATCGTGGAGTGTCCGAAGTCGCAAGGGGTGTGCGAAGTTCGGGGCCGAGACGGTGGGGTGCGGTTGGTTACAACAGCGGGGCGAGGTTGCCGCGGGGGCCGATGACAACCTTGTCCAGTTCGAGCCAGTCGGCCATGTCGCGCAAGGCCTCGGTGAGGGCGTGGGCGGTTCCGGGAGTGTCGTAGCCCGGTTCGGCGAAGGCGGCGGGGACGGAGAGGCGGCCTGCGGCACGTTCGGCGCGGAGGTCGACGCGGCCGACGAGTTCGCCGTTGAGTAGGAACGGGAAGACGTAATAGCCGTGCACCCGTTTGGGTTCCGGGGTGTAGATCTCGATGCGGTAGTGGAAGTCGAAGAGGCGTTCGGTGCGGGCGCGGAAGAAGATCAGCGGGTCGAACGGGCACAGCAGGGCAGCGCCTTCGACGCGGCGTGGGATGGGGGTGCCCTCGCGCAGGTACGCGGGTTTGTCCCAGCCCTCGACCTCGACCGGGTGGAGTTCGCCCGCGTCGACGAGATCGGCGATGGCGGGTTCGGTTTGGCGGCGGTGTAGTCGGTAGTAGTCGCGCAGGTCGGTTTCGGTGCCGATGCCGTGGGCGGTGGCGGCGCGGAGCACCAGTTCGCGCACCGCGTCCTCCTCGGAAACGGTGCGCGCCAAGATGTCCGGCGGGATCACGCGTTCGACGAGGTCGTAGTGCCGCGCGAAGCTGACGCGCTTGTCCACCGAGAGTGCCCCGGCGGCGAACAGCTGCTCGCAGATCATCTTGGTGTCGCTGAGGTTCCACCAGGAACCCTTGGCGCGCGGCTTGTCCAGTTCCAGATGCCGCTCCACCTCACCGGCGGTGCACGCGCCGACCTCGGCGAACACATCCAGGATGTCCTTGCCCAGGGTGGGATTGCGTTCCACCACCTTGCGCACGCCGGCCCATCGGCCGTTCTCGAACTGTGTCATCCGCCACCGCATCAGCGGCCAGTCCTCGACCGGGATCAGCGCCGCCTCGTGCGCCCAATACTCCACCAGCCGTCGCGGTCGCCGCGCATTGTGACGCCACGCCGCCTCGTCGAGCAGCGACCGATCGTAGGCCCCGATCCGGCTGAACACCGGCGCATAGTGCGCCCGCACCACCGCCGACACCGAATCCAACTGCAACAGTTGCGTTTTCTCGACCACCCCGAGCACCGACCGCCGCGTACTCCGTACCGGCTTCCGCGCCGCAAACCCCTGCGCCGCCAGCGCAACCCGCCGCGCCACCCCCACACTGATCTTCCGCATACCCGCACAATGCCACGCGGGTCCGACAACCTGCACGGCCCAACGGGGATGGCGGGCCTCAGGTGGAGACTTTGATGCTTCCTGCGGCGTCTATCTCGGTGCGGCGGTCTTGATGCGGGGCGTTGGCGAGGACGGTGGCAAGGATGCGGCGGCCCATCGGGAGGACTCGGACGGTGACCGAGCCGGCGTTGGCGGCGTCCAGTTCCTTTGTCGCGGCTTCGATTACCTGTTGGCGGACCCAACGGGGGACCCCGGCGAAGCCGCCGTCGTCGAGCAGGACCACCTCGACGCCGCGGCTGCGGGCGCCGCGGGCGGCGCTGCTGAGTTCGTCGGTAACCAATTGCGGGGCGCGTAGGCCGTCGCGTAGTTCGGCTTCCAGCAAGCGGCATTGTTCGCGTTCGGTGGCGGTGAGTTCGACACCGTCGGCGATGCGTTCCAGGATGGGCCTGGCCACCTTGTCGAGGCGGGCCAGCTGACGGTCACGTTCGCCGTTCTCCGCGGCCATGGTGGCCTCGGCGGCAGCCCGCATCGTCGACTCCTCCCGCAGCAACCGCAACGAACGCTGGGTGGGTCGCATGATCACCGCGAAGAGCGAGACGCCGGCCACCGTGGAGATCGGCACGATCGATCCGGCGATCACGCCGCCGCTCAACCCGTTCACCACGCCGACGACCGCGATCACGACCGCGACACCACCGACCCCGAGCCAGGCCGCGCCCAATCGACCGCGCAGCACGAGCACGGCGAGCACATAGGACGACGCGAACGCGGTCCAGACCTGCCGTGACCAACCGTGCTCGACATCGAACGAGGTGAGCGCGGTCGCCAACGGCCCGGAGGCCGCGACGAATATCGTCGCGGGCAACGGCAGCGGATCGACCGGGATCACCAGCACCAGCACCCCGGCCGCGGCCAGCAGCACCAGCGCGGCCACCGCCGCGATCAGCGGCGAATCGCCGAAGTTGCGGACCATGTACAGCACGATGGTCGCCTGCAGGATGAGCAGGAACAGCCCGGCCGCCGGGTCCCGCAGTCCGAGTAGATCGCGGAGCCCGAACTCGGTATCGGTGTCAGCCATCACTGCCCCACACCAGGGTCACCGTGGTGCCCTCGCCCGGTTGTGACTCCACGAAACCGGCGCCGCCGGCCAGCTGCCGCATCCGCCCGAGAATGCTCACCGAGATGCCGAGGCGATCGGCGGGCACCTGCCCCATCTCGAAACCCGCGCCGTCATCACGGAATACGACCCGGATGCCGCCCGCGCTGATGGTCACCGTGACGGTGCGCTGCACCTCACGGCCCGGCACGGTGGCGTGCCGCAAACTGTTGCGCACCGCCTCGGTGAGCGCCGCGGCGATGGTGCCCGCCGCGTCCACCGGCAGCCGGAGGTCGTCGAATCCGGACCAGCGCCGGGCGGTGAACCGGATGCCGGGATTGACTTCGTGCACGGCCGAACGCAGGAAGCCGGTGGCGGACTGCGCGTCCAGCCGATTCGGTTCCACGTCGCCGACGCGACATTCGTCGAGCTGCTCGAGCGTCCGCTCGGCTTGCCTGCGCAGCACCGGCGAATCGGTGCCCGCCCGGGACGCGTCCAGCAGGGTGGACAGCACCGCGTCATGGATCAGCGCGGCGAATCGCGCGCGTTCGCGGTCGCGAGCCGCGGCGCCGGCCACCGCCGCCGCGCGCCTGCTCTCGATCGCCGACTCCCGATCCACTCGATCCGCCGCAGCCTTGGCGTAGATGGCACACCACAGGAACAGCGCACACAAACCGGCTGCGCGAACGAAGTCACCGGCCCACACCACCGGCGTCGCGTCCGGAAGCACGAAAGCGTTGGCGAACGCCGACAGCGCGGCACCGATCACGAGATAAACGACCGCGTATATCGGACGCCACGCCAGCACCGCCGCGAGCACACCGAGTGCGAGCACGCGATACAGCCACACCGAGGAGGCCTCGGGCACCGGATTCGGATACGCGAACGGGATCACGGCCATCGCGGCGAGAAAGCTCACTGCCGCCGCACCGGAAACCAGCTGGATGAGCTGCCTGCTCGACGCGATCGACACCGCGGCCAGCACCGGGAACAGCCCGAATGCCAGCACCACCGTGAGGATTGTCCAGCCGCCCGCGACGAGTCGGCTCTGGTCCGCGATCTCCGGCAGTTCGACCACCGCGACGATCACCCCGGCGATTCCGATCGCCAACCCGAAGCGACGCAGAATTCGATCGGACGCGCCCTCGTACCCACTCTTCTTCGACACCGGAGCTGCTCCCCTGCGCCAACGGCTCGGTGCGATGTGATCGAGCGACACGGGAGCAGCGGTGGTGTCCAGCATGCTGGACGCGATCATGACCGCGCCTCGCTGCGCTCGTTCATCCGCGTGGATGCCGCTCGGGCACCGGAAGCCACCCGTCCTCCACTGCCCGCTTGTACAGGTCGGTCTTGGTCGGCGCCGGGCGTCCCGCGTCGGCGTACTTCTGCCGGATGCGACCGAGGTAGTCGTTGACCGTCTGTTCGGACAGACCGGTCAAACGTGCCACCCGAGAAGCCTTCTCACCAGATGCGTACAGCGTGAGCACCTCTTCCTGACGCGGGCTGAGCCCGACGTCGGACAGCTGCGGGTCGCCGTCGATGGCGGCGGCCCAGTCGGTGGTCACCACCTGCTCGCCGGAACCCGCGCGGCGCACGGCCGCGACCACGGTCTGCACGTCCTCGGATTTGCGCACCACGCCGAGCACCCCGGCCCGCGCGGCGGACCGCACCAGGAACGCGTTGTCCGCGCCGGTGAAGATCAGCACCTCGATGCCGCGATCACGCAGGGCGCGCACGTTGTCTTCGGGCGTCGACCCATCGGCCAAGCGCAGGTCGAGGACGACCAGATCCAGTTGCGGTAGATCCTGAGCGGCAGCCAATAACTCCGGTACCGTGCCCGCGGTCAACACCAGGTCGAGATCGGGTTCCGGCGCCAGCATGGCGGCCAGTCCGATCGCTACTGATTCGTGGTCTTCGACCACTCCGATCCGGCGCGGTGCGTTATTGCCCCCTTCGGCCAACGTCACCTGAAATCTCCATTCCCGAGCAAACTCGTCACATCCCCACCGCAACAACGTTCTGTCAGTATGCCGGGCCGAAGCACCGAATGGTCAGACACCAGAAATCGGGGCCGACCTCAAATCGCTTCCGGCAGAGATTGTCACTGCCAGCTATTTCGGGGACAAAAACTGTCAGTCGCCCATTAGTTGCGCGGCAATGGTCGCACCGAGCTCCCAGCAGCGCTGGATGTCGTCCTTCGTCGGCGGTCCGGACACGATCACCGGCGCGGCCGCCTGTTGCCAGCCGAGGCCGGTGGTGACGCGTTCCACACCGCGTTCGGCGCCCTCGGTGCCTTCGTTGCCGTGTAGGTAATAGCCGAATGGCCGACCAGTGGTCGAGTCGAGGCAAGGATAGTAGAACGTATCGAAGGCGTGCTTGAGTGCGCCGGACATGTAGCCGAGGTTGGCAGGACTGCCGAGCAGATATCCGTTGGCGGCCAACACATCCGAGGCCGTGACGGCGAGGGCCGCGCGGCGCACCACCTGCACTCCTTCGATCTCCGGGTCGGTCGCGCCGGAGACCACCGCCTCGAACATGGCTTGCATGTGCGGGGACGGGGTGTGGTGGATGATCAGCAACTGCGTCACGGGACGAGCTTAGTGTGCGTGGCGCCGGGCACGGTCGACGCAGGCCGTCCAGTACGCAATGCGCGCGCTGTTCGACGAAATATCCTCCGATGAGAGCGAATTCACTGGCCTTCCGGCGCTTACCCCGGCCGATTCGGCCAGGGCCGGGTCCAGTGCGTGGTAGTAGAAATCGGCTATCGCCGTGTCGAGTTTGTCGTCGGCGAGGGCGTGTCGGTCAATATCCGCGGGGCCGTTCCGAATTGCGCAACGGCCGCGGGGCCCTCGGACGAGTGAGTGCGGCTGGATATTGCTCGTCGACAACTCCGCGCGGGCAGGTTAGGTCTACCCTGCTTGCTCCCGTTCGAGTTTTTCGAGTGCGACCGCGCGACGCATGGTGGCGCGGGCGCGGGCGCGGTCGCCGGCGTAGTCGTAGGCGCGGGCCAGGCGGTAGGAGACGCGCCAGTTGTCGGGGTCTGCTTCCCATTCAGTCTTGACCTGGGCGAAGAGTTCGTCGGCCGCGTCGCGTTCGATGCGGCCGGACGGGCGGTGCGGTAGTTCGGAGGTGTCGAGTTCGCGGCCCTCCTCGTGGATGCGGCGGGCCAGTCGCTGGTGGGCCAGCGCGGCGCGCACGGTGGCGGCGACGACCCAGACGCCGACGAACGGCAAGATCAGCACGCCGATGCCGATGAGGATCGCAGCGACATCGCCGGTGCCGATGAGGCTGAATGCGATTCGGCCGAGCAGCAGGAAGTAGAAGCCGAGCACGAGGACCAGGACCGCGAGGAACGCGACGACCTTGACGACTTCCCGGTTCTGTTTGGCCCCGTCCGCGGCCGATCCCGCGGCGTTCACGCCCGCACCTCGTTCACAGGTCGAGGAACGGGTCGAGCCCGACGGTGAGGCCGGGGCGGTTGGCGATCTCGCGCACGCCGAGCAGCACGCCCGGGGCGAAGGAGGATCGGTCGATGGAGTCGTGCCGGATGGTGAGGGTTTCGCCCTGGGTGCCGAACAGCACCTCCTGGTGGGCGACCAGACCGGCCAGTCGCACCGAGTGCACCCGCACACCGTCGACGTCCGCGCCGCGCGCGCCGTCCAGTTCGGTGGTGGTGGCATCCGGGCTGCGGCCGACGCCCGCCTGGTCGCGGGCGGCGGCGATCAGGCCCGCGGTGCGGTAGGCGGTGCCGGAGGGCGCGTCGGCCTTGTTCGGGTGGTGCAGTTCGATCACCTCGACCGATTCGAAGAACCGGGCGGCCTGTTCGGCGAAGCGCATGGACAGCACCGCGCCGATGGCGAAGTTCGGCGCGATCAGCACGCCGGTGTCAGGGCGGTCGGTGAGCCAGCCGCGCACCTCGTCCAGGCGGGCGGCGTCGAAGCCGGTGGTGCCGACCACCGCGTGGATGCCGTTCTGCACCAGGAACTTCAGGTTCCCCATCACCACGTCCGGGTGGGTGAAGTCGACGACGACCTGCGTGTTCGCTGCGGTGAACGCGTCGAGCGAATCGTCCTTGTCGACGGCGGCGACCAGTTCCAGATCGGCCGCCGTGTCTACCGCCGCGATGATGGCCTGTCCGACTTTGCCGCGCGCTCCGAGCACTCCGACCCGTATGGTCACCGCACCTCCTCTTTCCGCTTTCGTCGGTGTCAGCCTATCGACCGTGTCGGGGCGGCGATCCGCTGACCTCTGTGATTTACATTGCTACATGCGCATGTTTGTGCACGGAAGGCGTCTGCCCTACCGTCGCGGGCGTGACGTCGATTCGGGAACGGGCAGCGGTTTTCCTACCGAACCGGCTCGGCGCCGGACATATTCGTGGCCATCCGCGCGGCGTGCAAATCCGCGCGCAGCGCCTGCTGTGGTGGAGGGTCAGCGACACACCGACAGGCGGTACTCGGTGCCTGCCGTCGCCGGGTGCCGATCGCGGCCGGTGGCTCTCGTCAGTCGAAGACGATTACCTGGCGGAGGGCGTGGCCCGCGGCGAGTTCGTCCATGGCGTGGTTGATTTCGTCGAGGCCGATGTGGGCGGAGACCAGGCGCTCGACCGGTAGGCGGCCCTCGCGCCACATTCGGACGTAGGTGGGGATGTCGCGGGCCGGGACTGCCGAGCCCAGATAGCTGCCCACGATCGAACGGCCTTGGGCGACAAGGGCGAGTGGGGAGATGCTGGCGCGAGCGTCGGGGGCGGGCAGACCGACGGTGACCGTGGTGCCGCCGGGAGCCGTTACGGCGACGGCAGTTTCGAAGGCGCGGATGTTGCCTGCGGCCTCGACAACGATCTCCGCCTGCACACCTGACTCGGCTATCTGTGCCGGGGTGTAGGCCGCGGTCGCGCCCAATTCCTTTGCCAGGGTGAGCTTTTCCGGAACCGTGTCGACGGCGATGATCTCGTGGCCGTCGGCCGCCAACGACACCGCGACCAGCACCGCCGCCATGCCGACGCCGCCGAGCCCGACCACCATGATCCGGTCCCCCGGCCCCGGCTCGGCCGAATTCAGCAGTGCGCCACCACCGGTCAACACGGCGCAGCCGAGCACGGCCGCCACCTCGGGCGGCACATCGTCGTCCACCGGAACCACCGACCGGCGGTCCACCACCGCATGTGTCGCGAAGGCGGACACCCCGAGGTGATGGTGCACCGCCTCGCCGTCCCGGCTCAGCCGCCGCCCGCCGCCCAGCAGTTCGCCCGCATTGTTGGCGACACTGCCCGGCACACACGGCGTCCGTCCATCGGTGGCACAGCCCGCGCATTCGCCGCAGCGCGGCAGGAAGGTCATCACCACGCGCTGACCGATCGTGAGATCACTACCGCCCGGCCCGATCGCCTCGACCCGCCCCGCCGCCTCGTGCCCGAGCAGCATCGGTACCGGCCGCACCCGATTCCCGTCCACCACCGACAGGTCCGAGTGGCACAGCCCCGCCGCCTCGATCCGAACCAGCAGCTCCCCCGCCCTCGGCTCCCCGAGCTCCAACTCACCCACACTGATCGGCGCCGACTCGGCGAACGGCACGGGCGCCGCGATCCGCTCCAGGACCGCCCCACGAATCTTCATTCCGCCGACGCTACCGTCCGCACTGTCCCAGGCACAGGGTGCACCCGCAGCCACCTGCCATCGCACACAACATCACTTGCCGTGCACGAAACAGCCAGCCGCGCACATGCTCGCGACCTGCGCACGAAACAACCAGCCGCGCACATACCGGCCAGCCGCGCACGAAACAGCTGACAATTCCGTACGCAGCCCACCAATTCGCGCGCGGGCTACACTCACCGCGACCAGCAAAGCCCACGATCCGGCACTCGAACTCCCGCGCACACGCTCACGACCTGCGCACGAAACAACCAGCCGCGCACATACCGGCCAGCCGCGCACGAAACAGCTGACAATTCCGTACGCAGCCCACCAATTCGCGCGCGGGCTACACTCACCGCGACCAGCAAAGCCCACGATCCGGCACTCGAACTGCCGCGCACACGCTCACGACCTGCGCACGAAACTGCCAGCGGCGCTCATGCTGGCTTGCCGCGCACGAAACAGCTGGCAGTTCCGTGCGCAGCTCGACAATTCGCGCGCGGAGTGCGCGGCTTGGGTCTCTGCGGGGGATACAGCCGACAGGTTTGTATGTGGGCTGGGAATTCGTGTGCGGCAAGCGAGTGGACTCTTCCGGCGACGCCGAGTGTGGCTAGCGGACGCGGTCGGCTATGGATGTTGCGCGGTAGAGCACCCATTCCAGGGGGCCGCGGGGGAAGAAGCGGGTCCAGCAGTAGGCGAACATCATGATGATTGCGCTCAGGCCGAGTAGGACGGGGAGCGAGCCGGCGGGGAGGACGTCGAAGCCGAGCACTGCGATTGCGATTACGTGGAATACGTAGGCGGTCAATGACATGCTGCCGACTGCGATCAGGGGCGTGGCTATCCGTTGGAAACGCTGAGATTCGGCGCATGCGGCATGGCAGGCGACAAGAACTGTCAGTGCGACGCCCGTGTTCGCGATGATGGACAACGTGGTTTCGCTGTGTGGCATCGCCACCAGCTGGTATCGCCAGCCTGACGGATCGTCGGCCAGGTCGGACCACCAGGGCGCGTACATAATCCCGGGCCGCGCCGACACACCAGGCGCGAAATGGAGGGCCAGCGCGGAGCCGCCGTAACCGAGCACCGCCAGGCCGACGCCGGTCACCGCCAGACGCGCGCGAATCACGGTGGCGGACAAGTCGAGTCGCGCGACTGCCATTCCCGCGATCACGAACGGCAGCCAGCACAGCGCCGGATAACTACCGTTGAGCAGCAGCCCGACCAACCCGTTGGCGCTCGAGCTCGAATCGCCGCGCCCACTCAACCAGGCCAGCGGATCGAACCGATTGACGGCCGCCGTCCAACCGGAGTCCGTTGCGATCACCGCGAACACAATCTGCGGCAACACCACCGCGCTCACCGCAGCGATCACGGCCAACGTGCCGGCGCGCAACCGAGCCAACGGCAACGCCAACAGGAAGTACAACCCGTAGTAGGCCAGGATCACCTCGACTTTCGTCCCGGACGCAGTCAACGCGGTACCCACCACCAGCAAGACGCCCGCCCGAATCAGTATCTTCACCCGCGCCTGCCGACCGGCCCGCCCCGATTTCGGCACCCGCCGCCCCGTGATCAGCAGTATCGAGAACCCCGCAAGGAACGCGAACAACGCCGACGACCGCCCATGCGTCACCTCCATCACGAACCCGATAAACCCACCCTCATCCGGATTCGGCCCCACATGCGCCGCATACATCCCGAGCACCGCAAGCCCCCGCGCAAGATCCACGCCGAGCAAACGTGCGCCGGAACGCACCACAGCACTGGCCGGCACAGCATCACCAGCCCGCAGCGCATCACCGACCCGCGCCACATCATCGATCCGCCTCGCAGCGCCGGACCGCATTGCAGCACCCGCCAGCACGTGATCACCAGCACGCGCCACGTCACCGATCCGCACAGCATCATCGCTCCGCGCCGTGTCGCTGGCCGGTGCCGCATCATCGCCACGCAATGCAGCGCCGGACCGCATTGCAGCACCCGCCAGCACGTGATCACCAGCACGCGCCACGTCACCGGGCCGCACAGCATCATCGCTCCGCGCCGTGTCGCTGGCCGGTGCCGCATCATCGCCACGCAATGCAGCGCCGGACCGCATTGCAGCACCCGCCAACGCGGCATGCCCCGTACGCGCTGCGTCACCAACCCGAGCTACGCCACCAGTTCGCGCTGCATCATCAGCCCGCGCTGCATCACCGACCCGCACTGTGCCACCCACCCGCTCAACGTCACCCGCCCTCGCTGCGTCACCAACCCGCACCGCATCATCGGCCCGCGCCACATCATCGATCCGCATCGCAGCGCCGGACCACGTTGCAGCACCCGCCAGCGCGGCATGCCCCGTACGCGCTGCATCATCAGCCCGCGCTGCATCACCGACCCGCACTGTGCCGCCCACCCGCTCAACGTCACTTGCCCTCGCTGCGTCACCAACCCGCACCGCATCATCGGCCCGCGCCACATCATCGGCCCGCACCGCAGCGCCGGACCACGTTGCAGCACCCGCCAGCGCGGCATGACCAGCACGCGCTGCGTCACCAACCCGCACGTCACCAGTTCGCGGTGGATCATCAGCCCGCGCTGCATCACCAATCCGCTCAACCCGCGCAACCTCACCGGTCCGCACGCTTCCACCAACCCGCACCTCGCCGCCAGCCCGCACAGCACCGTCGACCTCAGTCGGCTGACCGACACCGCCGGATGTCGGAAGTCCGTTGTGTCCCATACGTTCAGCGTTGAGAACGGCCGATCCATCCGGTATCCGGCACGCGTCCGGTCCACCTCCGCTCATCGGCGGCCGGTGGCCCGCCGGTCGGCTGGATCATCCCCGCCGATCGGCGGCCCGACCGCCTCGCTGACAGGTTGTCTTACCGGCCGGATCTAGGCTCACGTGCGGAAACGGCGAATGTGGGTGTTGGAGGTGTGGCGGGTGATCCGGGTGGTGGTCGTCGACGACGAGGCGCTGGTGCGCTCCGGGTTCGAGTTGATCTTGAATGCGGCCGCCGACATCGAGGTGGTGGCGACGGCGACCGGGTCGGCGGCGCTGCGGGCGGTCGAGACGACGCGACCGGACGTCGTGCTACTCGATATCAGAATGCCCGACGTCGACGGTCTGACTGTGCTGCGGCAGCTTCGCGCACTGCCGGACCCGCCGGTGGTCGCGATGCTGACGACGTTCGACACCGACGACTACATTCTGTCCGCATTACGTTCCGGCGCAGCGGGTTTCGTGCTCAAGGACACCGAACCCGAGCAGCTCGCACAGCTGACGCGCACCCTCGCGTCGGGCGGTGTCGTCCTCTCACCGAAGGTCTCGGCCGCGCTGCTGCGCAACGCCGAGCCCGCCACCACCGCGGACATCGACGCCGATGCCGCGCGCGTGGAGCGGCTCACCGAACGGGAACGCGCGGTGCTCGTGCTGATCGCCGCCGGCCTGTCGAATGCCGAGATCGGTCAGCGGATCCACCTGAGCGTCGGCACGGTGAAGGACCATGTCAGCGGGATCTTCACCAAGTTGCGAGTGACCAGCCGCGTGCAGGCGGCACTGCTCGCGCAGCGGGCCGGAATTCTGCCGTGAACCGGCTCCCGCCGTGGCTGATCGACCTCGCGCTGGTCGCCGTGGCCGTGGCCGATGTGCTCGTCGACGGTCAGGACAACTCCCGAGTCGAGTTCATCGCAGGCGGTATCGCGTGCGCCGCCCTGCTGTTGCGCCGCCGCTTCCCGCTACTGGCCTTCGCGCTGACGCTGCCCGCGAGCTGGATGCTCGCCAACCTCGCCGCCCCCGCCATCGCGCTGTACACCCTGGCCCAACGCACCAGCAATCGCCCGCTGCTGTGGGGTTCGGTGCTCGTCACCTCGATCGCCGCGTCCGCCCCGTGGCCGCCCGGGCATGCCCTCGACCAGCGCGGCATGGTCGTCACGTTCGCGTACTCGCTGGCCTGGGCGGGTGCCCCGGTACTGCTAGGCCAGCTGGTACGGACCCGCCGAGACCTGTCCGCCCGGCTGGTCGAGATCGAAGAGGCGCGCGACCACGAACGGCAGCTGCACGCGCAGGCCGTGCTGGCCCGCGAACGCGCGCAGATCGGCCGTGAAATGCACGACGTGGTCGCCCATCAGGTCAGCTTGATCGCCGTGCGTGCGGGCGCGCTCCAGGTCGCGGCCACCGATCCCGACGCGGCCGAGGCGGCGCGCACCATCCGCAGGCTCAGCGTCGACACCTTGGACGAGCTCCGCCACATGGTCACGCTGCTGCGCGCCGCGGGCGGCCAGGGCACCGAGCTCACGCCGCAGCCGACGCTGGCCGACCTGCGAAAGCTGCTCGACTCCAGCGGTATTCAGGTCGAACTGCGCGGCGAGCTGCCCGACGAGCTCGCCGCACCCGGCCAGCGCACCATCTATCGCACGGTGCAGGAGGCGCTCACCAACGTCCGCAAGCACGCGCCCGGGGCGACCGCGACCGTGTCGCTGTGGCACGACAGCGACCACTTCGGCGTCACCGTCACCAATACCGAGCCGACCCGTCCCGCGGTGTCACTGCCCAGCTCGCGACATGGACTGGTCGGCCTTGCCGAACGTGCCGAACTGTTGGGCGGCAGTTTCGAATCCGGGCCGACCGCCGAGCGCGGCTATCGCGCGGTGCTGCGCCTGCCCCGCTGACCCGAAAGATGGTCTGCGTCACTGGATAGTGGCGAAATCCATGGGACGTTTGCTAGCGTCGACGGCTGTGACGGTGCTCCCGTTGGCCGCCTTGTACCGAGCCCGGGGTCGGGACCGTCACGGCACAAGGAGAAATCCCCTGTCAGTACAGTTCAATCACACCATTGTCGGTTGCCGCGATAGTCGAGTAACCGCAGAATTCTGGTCAGACATCCTCGGCGCGAAACTCGGACCCGAATGGGGCCCGTTCATTCCGCTCCCGCTGGATAACTCGGTAACCTTCGATTTCGCGAACGTGCCACCGCACGTCACCGAAATCGCGCCGCAGCACTACGCCTTCCTGATCTCCGAACCCGAATTCGACGCGGCCTACGCCAAGATCCAGCGCTACAAGCTGGAGCACTGGGCCGACCCACGTCAACAGGGCGTCAACGAGATCAATCACAACGACGGCGGCCGTGGCGTCTACTTCCTGGACCCCAACGGGCACTTCATGGAATTGATCACCGTCCCGTACGGCGGTTGGCCGAGCTGATAGACCAGGGCGGCGCCCATCCGGACGCCGCCCCGTGTCCCTCTCCCCCTCCGATCGAGTTCGGTGGGCAATTATTCCGGAAGACCGTGCGATAGTTCGCATTTGCGGACGGGTAACCCATCACTCGGTGAGCAGCTCCGGCGGCCACGGGTTGGGTTTGACATTGCCCGGCTTGCGGGTCGGGATGTCGTCCCAGTCGAAATGGGTACCGACCCAGGCCCTCGGGCGATCGAAGGTGACCTCGCCTGCGGTGAAGCGCGCGTCGACGAAGGAGATGTCGCCGAAGAAGTCGCTCTCGGTGAAGTCGACGGCACGGCCCGCGAAGGTGGTGCCCGCGAAGGTGGTCGTGCCGTGGAATTCGGCTCGGCTGAAGTCGGTTTCGCGGGTGCCTCGGTTACGCATGCGCGCGGGGGCGCCGATGCGGGTGTCGTCGAAGTCGACGGTGCCTGCTTCGAACTGGGCGCCCGCGAAGGTGATCCGCGGGCTCGAGATGTCGGCACCGGTGAAGGCTAGGTGCTGGCCGTCCAGGGTGGCGCGCTCGAACGAGGTGAGTTCGGCGTGGAACTTCGTGTCCTGGAACGAGGTTCGCGCGCCAGCGGTGCGCACTCCGTTGAAGGTCGTTCGCGATCCGACGAAGCGGGCCTTCTCGAACGACACCGAACCGTCGAACCTCGCGCCGTCGAAAGTAGTTCCGTAACTGGCGCGTTCGGCCTTCTCCGGCCGGGTCGAACCGAACTGCGCGTGCTCGAACAGCACGGGACCGTCTTCGAAGATCGCGTCGCGGAAGGTGACGTGCGGACCGGCGAAGATCGCGTGCTCGAAGGTGGTGCGGCCGATGAATACCGCGCGAGCGAACGAGATATTCCGCCCGGTGAACACCGCGTGCCGGAAGTCCGCGCGTTCGATGACCGCGTTGTTGAAGGTGAATTCGCAATCGGACCAGGAGGTGTCGGCCGAGCGCTGCAGATGATCGGCGATCACCTGCACGATGGTGCGGCGCACCTCCCGATCGTTCTGCCGGAACTGGTAGACCCGTTCGACCTTGAGGCCAGACTCGTCCACCGTTTCCGCCTGCGAGACAAGGTGATTCGCACCGGCGACCGGATCGTAGGGCAGCCGCAGGTACGCGCAGAGCACGTCGACGCACTGCTGGCGGCGACTCGGCGAACGGAACTCGTCGGCGATCCCGGTCATCGCGTAGACCCCGGCGATCCGCACCGCTACATCGGAATCGCCCAGTTGCCGCGAGGCCGCCCCGAACAGTTCGGCGAAGCGCCCGCGTTCCAGGTCGCGCTGCCGCCGGTAGGCCACCACCAAGGCGACCGCGCCACCGACGCCCGCGGCGACCGCCAACGCGATCTTGGTGAGATCCAGCTGATTCGGCGTCTCGGCCTTCGCCCCGAGCGCCAACCACAGCAGCCACCAGGTGAGCGCCGCGATACCGAGGCCGCAGACAACCGCCACCAGCACCGCAAGCAGCAACGCCGCGCGGTGCAGTCGGTCGCCCAACCTCCCCCATCGCATTAGCGCATGGTAGCCGCATTGCCGCCCGTCGACTACCGGACAAGATCGGCTATCGCTGCGCCCCAAACGCTTTCAAATGTCCTCTATCCATGAGTGGCGCACCGTGACCAGCGGCGCTCTTACCGAGCGCGACGCGTAGGCGTCGAGTGGCCCGATACGGACAGCGGGCGGCCGCGTCGTTGGCTTACTCAGTCGTCCCGCTCGAGTAGTCTGCGGACATGTCTGCTTCCGATTCGCTCGACCCGGTCGCCGAGGTCGAGGCC
Organism: Nocardia sp. NPDC046473; assembly: GCF_040645995.1. Taxonomy (NCBI): domain Bacteria; kingdom Bacillati; phylum Actinomycetota; class Actinomycetes; order Mycobacteriales; family Nocardiaceae; genus Nocardia; species Nocardia sp. NPDC046473. The sequence continues at coordinate 738,850 of NZ_JBEYZJ010000001.1, read as the reverse complement.
GTGCACGCGCTGCTCGCCACCTGGCTGGGGACCGATGCGGAACCGGACATCCTGGAACGTTTCGCCGCCACCCAGCACGACACGATGTCCATGGTGACCACGTCCGGCGCACGGCTGAGTCGTTCCGAGTTGCTGTCGGGACTGCGTCGCGCGCGCAATTCCCGGCCCGGCCTCGATATCGAGATCTCCGAGGTGGAGGTGCTGTTCACCGAGGGCAAGGTGACCGTTGTCCGTTTCATGGAGCGACACCACTTCTCCGGAAAGCACGCCGACCGCTGGACGACGGCGGTGCTGACCACCGAGTCCGTCCCACCCCGCTACAGCTGGCGGGTACTGCACGAGACCGACGCCCCCGGCGACTGATCCACGGCCGTACCACTCGCGTCCGGTAGAAAGGGTGCAGCGAACGTGCGGCACCCAGCGGTCCCGCACCGGACTGTTCCAGCGCACCGCGGACTCGGAGGCTGTCCATGAGATGTGTGGTGTTCGGCGCGACCGGCTACATCGGCGGACGATTGGTCCCGGAACTCGTGGCCGCCGGCCACTCGGTGCGGGTGATGGTGCGCAACCCGGGCAAGCTCGACGAGGTGCCGTGGCACGACGACGTCGAGATCGTCGCCGGTGACGTCACCGATCCGACCGCGGTGACCGCCGCGTTGGAAAACCGGGAAGTCCTCTACTACCTGGTCCATTCGCTGACCCAACGCGACTTCGTCGACATCGATCGCCGCGCGGCGCGCATCGTGGCGACCGCGGCCTTGACAGCCGGGCTGTCCCGGATCGTCTATCTGGGCGGCATCATCCCGAAGGGTGAGCGGCTGTCACCGCACCTGTCGTCCCGGGCCGAGGTCGGCGAAATCCTGCTCGGCTCAGGCGTTCCCACCGTCGAGTTTCGCGCCGCGGTGATCATCGGATCCGGCTCGGCGAGCTTCGAGATGCTGCGCTACCTGTCCGAACGACTACCCGCGATGATCACGCCGCGCTGGGTGCGCAACCGCATCCAGCCGATCGCGATCCGCGACGTGCTCTATTACCTGACGCACGCAGGCAAGCTCGGACCGCAGGTGAACCGTTCCTTCGACATCGGCGGACCCGACGTCCTGACCTACCTCGACATGCTGCGCAGGTACTCGGTGATCGCCAAGCTGCCGCGGCGCGCAGTGGTGCCGGTTCCGGTGCTGACGCCGTGGTTGTCGGCGCAGTGGGTCAACCTGGTCACCCCGGTGCCGCGGGCGATCGCCGTGCCGTTGATCGAGTCGCTGGTGCACGAGGTCGTCTGCGGCGACCACGACATCGCCGAGTACCTCCCGGACCCGCCGGAAGGACTGACCGGTTTCGAGCGTGCGGTGGAACTCGCACTGGCCAGGATCCGCGACTTCGACGTGCCGACCCGCTGGTCCGACGCCGACACTCCGGGTGCGCCGTCGGATCCGCTGCCCAGCGACCCGGACTGGTCCGGCGGCACCCTCTATCAGGACGTCCGCGAACGACACACCGATGCCGCACCGGAAACCGTCTGGCAGGTCATCGAATCCATCGGCGGCGAGCACGGCTGGTATTCGTTCCCGCTGGCCTGGTCGATCCGTGGCTGGATCGATCGGCTCGCGGGCGGCGCCGGACTGCGGCGTGGGCGGCGCGATCCGCACCGGCTGCGGGCCGGTGAGGCGCTGGACTGGTGGCGCGTCGAACATATCGAGCGGCCGCGGCTGCTTCGGTTGCGTGCGGAGATGCGGGTGCCCGGAGATGCCTGGCTGGAACTGTCTGCGGAGCCTGAGCCCGGCGGCGGCACGATATATCGGCAACGGGCGGTCTTCGAGCCGCGTGGCCTGTCCGGGCATGCGTACTGGAAGGCGATCTCCCCGTTCCACGAGATCGTCTTCGGCGGTATGGTTCGCAACATCACCGGTACGGCCGAATCGACTGATCGACAGCGTGATTCGTGATCGGTCGGCGTCCTGAACATAGCAACGCTACCGCTCCGGCCCCCGCCGAGTCAGCCGCCCCGGCCCGCGCATCAACGACCAACTCCCCTTCGTAATACGCAGCCGCCTGACACCCGAGCTCACGTCCAGATTCGACGAGCACAAGATTGCTGGCCACTTGATGTGCGGCGAGCGGTCATCCGCAGGGCTCCGTCGAGCCCAGCCCCGCGCACGAATCGTTCGTCCGCGCACGGAATTGCTGGCAGTTTCGTGCGCGGCGGGGTGACTCGCTCGCAGCAGGGCGGCTCGTGCGCGGTACGCGATGCGGGGCAGTGCGCGTGCCTGGCCGCGGAACGTATTCATTCGTTCTTTCCAAGCCGGAGAACGGGATTCGTGGGTAGCGTCGCGAAGATGGCTAATGATGTGTTGGTACTCGGGGCGGGCGTGATCGGGTTGACTACTGCGGTGTGCCTGGCGGAGGAAGGTCATCGGGTTCGGGTTTGGGCGGAGCGGCCGCCGGAGCGAACCACCTCGGCGGTGGCCAGTGGGCTGTGGGGACCTGGCACTACGCCAAGGGATTCGGCGTGGAGTCGGGTGACGTTCGACGAATTCTCGCGGCTGGCCGATGATCCGGCTTCCGGCTTGCATTTCGAACGCGGACTTCAGGTTTCGAGTTCCTGGCCCGAACCGCCTTCTTGGGTACATGATTTCGTCGACGTGGACATGTGCGCGCCCGACGAGCTACCCGACGGCATGCTGTTCGGCTTCTGGTGCACGGCACCGCTCATCGACCTGCCGCGCTACCTGCGATACCTGACCCAACGGCTGACGGCGCAGAGTGTCGAGATCGAGCAGCGTACGGTGCGCGATCTCGCCGAGGCCGCGGCCGCCGCACCTGTCGTGGTGAACTGCACCGGGGTGGCGGCGGGCAAACTCGCCGCCGACGAGGCCGTGCAACCGGTTCGCGGACAGCATGTGATCGTGCGCAATCCCGGCCTCGTCGACTTCTATGTCGAGATCGGCGGCGAGTGCGAATGGGCGGGTTTCTTCCCGCACGGCGATCGGCTGATCCTCGGGGGCGTGCGGCAGCGCGGGCAGTGGAGTCTGGACCCGGATCCCGAAGTGGCCGAGCAGATTCTGCGCCGCTGCATCGCGGTCGAGCCGAAACTCGCCGATGCGGAGGTGGTCGGCCACGAGGTCGGTCTCCGCCCCGGCCGCGGCGAAGCCCGGGTCGACGAGGAACGGATCGGTGCGTCCAGGGTCGTGCACAACTACGGTCACGACGGGCTGGGTGTCAGCCTCTCCTGGGGCAGTGCACGCGAGGTCGCGGGCATGCTCGCCGACTGACCGGTCGTGGGCACTCCGGCTGATTCGTTGACTCTGACACTGTGTCAGGCCATAGACGTGGCTGGTCACCATTCGACCGGAGGGCCACGTCCATGAACAGCACCGAACTCGATATCAGCTGGTACACAACGCAGAGCACGTTCACCGATCCGGGCACGTTCGCGAAGTGGGTCGCCGCGCTCGACGCCGACCCGGCAGCGCTGCGTGAGGTCGCCGCCGGGCTGGTGTTCCACTTCTGGGGCAACGGCGACATCACCGAGCACGGTTTCACCCCGCAGCGACGCGAAGAGATAGACCTCCGGTACGCCGAGGACATCTTCGCCAGGCTCCGTGATCTGAATCCGGCACCGCTCAATGCGGAACGCGCACCGACCGAGCGGGTGGTCGGGTGCTGCCGGGACTGCACGCTGCTGTTCGTCGCCATGGCCCGCCAGCACGGGATTCCGGCGCGGAGCCGCACCGGTTTCGCCACGTACTTGATGCCGGGCTGGGCGGTGGACCATACGATCGCCGAGGTCTGGGATGCCGGGCAGCGCCGTTGGCGCCTCATGGACCCGCAGTTCGCGCTCGGTTATCGAGATCCCACCGATGGCGCACCCCTGGACGTGCTCGACGTCCCGAGGGACCGTTTTCTCGTCGCCGCCGACGCCTGGACTCGTTGCCGCAACGGGTCCGACCCAGCTCGCTTCGTCGTCTCCCCCGACCAGCCTGCACCATTCCTGCGCGGCTGGCCCTACCTATTGCACAATCTCGTACTCGATCTCGCGGCACTGAACAAGCACGAGATGATCCTCTGGGACCTCTGGGGACCGCTCGACCTCGCCACCGAAATCGAGGCAGAAGCGATCACCGAAATGGACGCGCTGAGCGACCTACTCCGTGACCCGACCACCGAAACCGACCGTATCCGTAGGGCTTTCGATGACGGAGCGCTGCGGGTGCCCGCGGTGATCCACACCGCGACACCACCTGCCGGAGTACCGCGCCCGATCACCCTGCGCTGAGCTCCGCATCCGGAATACGCTGCGCCTGTGCCATTTCCACCTCGAGTATCCGCAGAGCCCGAGGCACGACGAAGGTGCGGTTGATGAACAGCCACAGCCCGACCAACACGATCAGCGGCAGACCGGACACCAGCGACGACTCCCCCGCCTGGTCGGCCGAGTAGCTGTAGATCACCACGACCCGCAGTGCCGCGTCGGCCAGCAACACCAAACCCAGTGTCGCGGTGACGAACCGGTAGATCATCCGAAACCGCGCCGACTTCGACCAGGTTCGATCGAATCCCTCGGCCCGCAGCGGATCACCCTTCGCGGCAATGGGTTTGAGCGCGTCACGCATGAACGGATGTGCCGTCCAGGCGGTGGCGAGGATGACGATCCCGGCGACGGCGAGGTACAGCGAACTACGGGCCAGCACGAACCGCGCATCACCGCTGATCGAGGTCAGCACGATACCGGCCACGACTTCGGCCAGCACCAATACCGCGAACCGGTCGATCGGATGGGTTCCGCTGCCCCGCAACCGGGTTCGCAGGAGATCACCGACGATGATCAGCCCGGCGACCACCGTGCTCGCCACCATGCTCGGCGTATCCCCGAGTCCACCGAGATGGCACCCGACGAGCACCGCCGTGGACACCGCAGTGACAGTGCCGGCGAATCGCCACCGAAATCCGCCGGTCTGCAGGCCGCCGCCGATGGCCTTGGCGGCCAGCAACGTCCCACCGACGGACAACCGGATCACGGCGGGCAACCCGGTCGGCGCGAGTAGCGCGAACACCACCGTCGGCAGGAACAGATCGATGGCCGCGTTCGCCACCGTCAGGGCCAGCCACCCGGCCCTCTTCCGCTTCTCGAGCATGCCGTCCATGAAGCCCTCCCCGTTGCCGAAATATCTCAGTCGATAATCATCTTAGTTTCTAAGATAACGAGAGACTAAGGTAAGTTGGTGACATGACGCAAGAGGTACCACCGGCGCAGACCCCGGACCCGACACTGCTCGGCCGCGAATTCGCATCGGCGATGGTGAACTTCCATACCGCGACCGGCAAGCTGCTCGGCCTGAGTGCGGTCGAGCGCAAGTGCATGGACACGCTGCACATCCTCGGCCCGGTGCCCGCGGGAACCATCGCCGAGCACACCGGCTTGACCACCGGCGCGGTGACCGGCCTGGTGGACCGGCTGGAGAAGGCCGGCTACGCGAAGCGGACCCGTGATCCGCACGACAGGCGCAAGGTCCTCGTCGAGCTCGTGCCCAATGAGCGGGTCGACGCGCTACTGGCCGCGGTCTTCGTCCCGTTCGGCGCGGAGATGACGGAACTGATGTCCAGGTACTCCCCGGCGGAATTGCACGCGATCAGCGACTGGATCGACCGAACCACCGACATCCTGGTGCGCAACACCCATCGGATCTCCGACCCTGCCTTCGAACACTGAGTCGCCTTGCGGCAGAACGGAACTCGCTGTCGCGGTGTCGGAACGGTCGGGCCGCCGGGGAAGATTCGGCAGGCATCGTGCAGAAGGTCCGGACAATCAGGCCGGGTTCTGAATAAGAGCGGATGACGGGATTTGAACCCGCGACCCTCACCTTGGCAAGGTGATGCGCTACCACTGCGCTACATCCGCAATCGCACCCCGGGTGACTCCGTGATGCGTTGAAAACTTTAGCCGATCGACGGCGGAAAATGCCAATCCGTGCTCAGGCGTCCTGTTCGACGGCCGCCCGGGTACTGCGCAGACCGAGTCCGGCGGCGCTCAGGCAGGCCAGCGCGACGACCACGACGAACCAGGGGAACACCGTACTCAGGCCCCAGGTGGTGGCGGCCCAACCGGCCAGGATGGTCGGCAGCGCCATCGCCGTGTACGCCAGCAGGTAGTACGCCGACATGGTTTCGCCCCGCTTGTGTTGCGGCACAACCTCGGACAGGTGGCGCAGCGAGCCGCCGAAGCCGAGTCCGAAGGTGGCACCGAGCAGCACACCAGCCAGCAACACCACGACCCAGTTACCGGTGTGCAACGCGGGCACGGTGAGCAACAGCGCCACCGCCATACCGGTGTCGCCGCCGATGGCCGCGCGGCGGGCCGGAATCTTGGTCGCGAACAGCTGCGAGGTAGCGCCGGCCAGTGCGGTCGACGCGACTACCGCGCCGCCGAAAACCAAGTTGTGGATGCCGGTTTCGGCCGAGGCCAGCGACGGGTACAGCGACAGCAGCACGCCGAGCACCGACCAGGCCGCCATCACACCGAGCGCGGAGAACCAGAAGTCGCCCCGAATCTCCGACGGCACAGAGGGTTTCGCGATCCGGATGCGGCCGGGGATACGACCGGTGTGCGGCTCCTCCAGCGCGATGACGCCGATACCGATCAGCAGGCACACGACAGTGATGACGACATACGGTGTGCGCAACGGATGCGGCGCGTACTGCGCGAGCAGCGCCGAACCCAGAATCGCCACGGCCATACCGACATTGAACGCGACACCGGTGAGCTGACCGGACCGCGCGCCGTGCTTGGGCCGCAGATCCAACAGCGCCGCCGCACCGGCGACCACCGTCGCGCCGACCGCGAAACCGTGCAACGCGCGCGCTATCAGCAGCATCACGACGTTGTCGGCCAGCAGGAAAACCGCCAGCCCGGCGATCATCGTCACAAACGCACCGAGCAGCACCGGCTTGCGCCCGACCACATCGGAGATCTTGCCGGACACCAGCACCGCGCCGAGGGCCGCGAACGCGTACACCGCGAACACGAAGGTCGTCGTCAGCGGCGAAAAGTGCCATTCCTTCTGATACATGCCATACAGCGGGGCCGGTACCCCGGAAACCCCCAGCGCAACCCCACCCGCAGCCAAGACGAGCCCGTAGGCCCAGCGTTGTGATGTTCGCTCGTCAGCGGCGGGCACCGCTATCGTCGCTGCCATCGAAACTCCGATCAGGTAAGTTTGATAATGATCGAACCTCGTACGACAGTACAGTTAGTATGACGATCATCAAACCCCGGAGTGAGGTAGATCATGACCGAAGCTAAGGAGGCGGCGGCCGAGGCCCCGCCGGTGGCCCCGCTGTCCACCGTGCTCGGCGCGATCCAGGACCCCATCCGTCTGGAGATGGTGCGCAGGCTGAGCAACGCGGGCACCGCGGTCCGCTGCAACGAGCTCTACGAGGTGATCAACAAGTCGACCGCGACGCATCACTTCAAGATCCTGCGCGAGGCAGGCGTCATCGAGCGAGTGATCGTGGACGGCCAGATCTGGCAGCGCCTGCGCGCCGCGGACATCGAAACCGCCCTGCCCGGCCTGCTCGCCTCGGTGGTCGACAACGCCAACCGCGCCAGCGACGCCTGAGTCGCGCACGCCGAAACCGGGAGTCGACACAGCATCATCGAGCAGGTGGCGCGCAACACGTTGTCGCATTCGTCACCGAGGCGCCGAGGCTGCTGGGCTGTGCACACCCGTAACGCGGTACGCCCCCGCGAATTTCAGCGCCGGGAACTGTCAGCCTTCGACCAACCGTCGCACCGCGGCGGGCAGTTCGCGAGTTCGCTGATACGGCCCGGCAATCGACGCCGCGAACGGCCGCGACAGCAGCGTATTCGCGATGGCGCAGACCTCGTCGGTGGTCACCGCGTCGATCCGCGCCAGCGTCTCGGAGACGCTGCGGTGATTGCCGTAGCTGAGCTCACTGCGCCCGATGCGGTTCATCCGCGACGCGGAATCCTCCAGGCCGAGCACGAGCCCACCACGCAGCGATCCCTTGGCGCGAGCGCATTCGGCATCCGTAATGCCGTTCGCCGCAACCTCTTCGAGCACGCCACGCGCCAGTGTGGCCACCTTGCCGAGGTTTTCCGGCTGGCAGCCGATGTACACCGAGAACGCGCCGGTATCGGCGAAGGTGTCCACGCTGGAGTACACCGAGTACGCCAGCCCGCGTTCCTCCCGAATCCGTTGGAACAGCCGGGAACTCAGCCCACCACCGACCACGGTGTTGAGCACCGAGAGCGGCCAGCGCCGCTCCCCCTCGTGCCGCCCGAAGGCCCGCACGCCGAACGCCAGATGCGCCTGCTCGCTGTCGCGGTGGCTCCAGTGCAGCTCCGGATCGCTGGCCGGCCGAAACCGGCCCTCACGCCGCTTTGCCGGGGTGGCCGCGGGATCGAGCCGATTCTCGAACGCACGGTGCACCAGCTCCACCGTGTGATCGTGTTCGACATTGCCCGCGACCGCGACGACCATCCGGTCCGGCCGGTAACGCCGCAGATGGAAGCCGCGCAACTGCCCCGCGTTCATCGATTCGATGGATTCGACGGAGCCGATCACCGGCCGCCCGATCGGATGGTCACCGAACAGCGCGGACAGGAACGCGTCGCCGACCAGGTCCTCGGGATCGTCGTCGCGCATGGCGATCTCCTCGAGCACCACCTGACGTTCCAGGTCGACGTCCTCGGCCCGGCACAGCCCGTTGAGCACCACGTCGGAGACCATGTCCACGGCCAGCGGCAGGTCCTCGTCGAGCACGTGCGCGTAGTAGCAGGTCTGCTCCTTCGCGGTGAACGCGTTGAGCTCGCCGCCGACGGCGTCCATCGCCTGCGCGATATCCAGTGCCGTGCGCGTCGGGGTCGCCTTGAACAGCAGGTGCTCGAGGAAATGCGCCGCACCGGCGACGGTGGGGCCCTCGTCGCGCGAGCCGACGCCCACCCAGACGCCGATCGAGGCCGAGCGCACGCCGGGGACATGCTCGGTCACCACACGCAGCCCGCCGGGTAGCACGGTGCGTTGTACGCCGGGATCGATCATGTTGGCTCGCAGCTCCAGTGACGAACCCCCCTGCTCGCGTCGGAGCAGAGGGGCTGTCGTCTTCTTCGTCGTCACAAAGACAAGTACTACTCGGTCGCTGCCGCGCCCGCATCAACGGTCTCGGCTTCGGCCGGCTCTTCGGCGTTCTCCTCGACCGGGACCAGCGAAATCTTGCCGCGGTTGTCGATATCGGCGATCTCGACGCGCAGCTTGTCGCCGACGTTCACCACATCTTCGACCTTGGCGACGCGCTTGCCGTTGCCGAGCTTGGAGATGTGCACCAGACCGTCGCGGCCCGGCAGCAGCGAGACGAACGCGCCGAAGGCGGTGGTCTTGACGACCGTGCCGAGGAAGCGCTCGCCGACCTTCGGCAGCTGCGGGTTCGCGATGGCGTTGATCTGGTCGATCGCCGCCTGCGCCGCAGGACCGTTGGTCGCACCGACGTAGACCGTGCCGTCATCCTCGATGGAGATGTTGGCGCCGGTCTCCTCGGTGATCTGGTTGATCACCTTGCCCTTGGGCCCGATCACCTCGCCGATCTTGTCGACCGGGATCTTGATCGCGGTGACGCGCGGAGCGTACTGGCTCATCTCGTCCGGGGTGTCGATGGCCTCGGCCATGACCTCCAGGATCGCGGTGCGGGCGTCGTGCGCCTGGCTCAGCGCGCCTGCGAGCACCTGCGAGGGGATGCCGTCGAGCTTGGTGTCGAGCTGCAGCGCGGTGACGAACTCGCGGGTGCCCGCGACCTTGAAGTCCATGTCGCCGAAGGCATCCTCGGCGCCGAGGATGTCGGTGAGGGCGACGTAGCGCACCTCGTCCTCACCCTTGTCGTTCTTGATCGTGTCGGACACCAGGCCCATCGCGATGCCGGCGACCGGCGCCTTCAGCGGCACACCGGCGTTCAGCAGCGACAGGGTCGAGGCGCAGACCGAGCCCATCGAGGTGGAACCGTTGGAGGACAACGCCTCCGACACCTGACGGATGGCGTACGGGAACTCTTCCTGGCTCGGCAGCACCGGCATCAGGGCCCGCTCGGCGAGCGCGCCGTGGCCGATCTCGCGACGCTTCGGCGAACCGACACGGCCGGTCTCACCGGTCGAGTACGGCGGGAAGTTGTAGTGGTGCATGTAGCGCTTGCTGGTCTCCGGGCCGAGCGAGTCGACCTGCTGGGCCATCTTCACCATGTCGAGGGTGGTGACGCCGAGGATCTGCGTCTCGCCACGCTCGAACAGCGCCGAGCCGTGCGCGCGGGGCACCACGGCGACCTCGGCGGACAGCGCGCGGATGTCCGCGAGACCGCGGCCGTCGATGCGGAAGCCGTCGGTCAGGATGCGCTGGCGCACCAGCTTCTTGGTGACCGAGCGGAACGCGGCGCCCAGCTCCTTCTCGCGACCGGTGAAGTCGTCGCCCAGGCGGGACAGCACGTCGAGCTTGATCTCGTCGATCTTCGCTTCGCGCTCCTGCTTGTCGGCGATCGACAGCGCCTCGCCCAGCTCACGCTTGGCGGTGCCCTCGACGGCCTCGTAGACATCGGCCTCGTACGGCGGGAACAGCGGGAAGTCGCCGGTCGGCTTGGCGGCCAGCTCGGCGAGGTCGGCCTGCGCCTTGCAGAGGCGGGCGATGAACGGCTTGGCGGCCTCGAGGCCCTCGGCCACGACGGCCTCGGTGGGCGCCTGCGCGCCGCCGTCGATCAGCGCGATGACCTTGTCGGTGGCCTCGGCCTCGACCATCATGATCGCGACGTCACCGGACTCGACCACGCGGCCCGCGACGACCATGTCGAACACGGCGCCCTCGAGCTGCTCGACGGTCGGGAACGCGACCCACTGGCCCTCGATCAGCGCGACGCGCACGCCGCCGACCGGACCGGAGAACGGCAGACCGGCGATCTGGGTGGACGCGGACGCGGCGTTGATCGCCACCACGTCGTACAGGTCGTTCGGGTCCAGGCTCATGATCGTGACGACGACCTGGATCTCGTTGCGCAGGCCGTCGACGAACGACGGGCGCAGCGGGCGGTCGATCAGGCGGCAGGTCAGGATCGCGTCGGTGGACGGGCGGCCCTCACGACGGAAGAACGAGCCGGGGATGCGGCCCGCGGCGTACATGCGCTCTTCGACATCGACCGTCAGCGGGAAGAAGTCGAACTGGTCCTTGGGGTGCTTGCCCGCGGTGGTGGCGGACAGCAGCATGGTCTCGTCGTCCAGGTAGGCGACGACCGAACCGGCGGCTTGACGGGCCAGGCGGCCGGTCTCGAAGCGGACGGTGCGGGTGCCGTAGCTGCCGTTGTCGATCAGCGCGACGGATTCGAACACACCGGGCTCGACCTCTACGGCCGAGGACTTGCGTTCTGTTGTTTCGGTCATTCTCTGCTCTCAACCTCTCGTCTTCGCCGGATCGAGCGCCATCTGGCGCGATCCGGCTCTTCGTCAGCCGTACCTGGTACGGACGCGCGGCAACCATCCTGGCTGCGGCACGTGCACCCGGCCGAATCCCCTTGGATCACGGCGACGCGGAGGCGGTCATCGATCGAAGCCCGCCGGCGGTATCTGCCCTGCCGGGAGGCCACTACCGAAGACCGACGCCACGCAGGCGGGTGCTTACGGCTGTGCAATGTCGTCGTATTTCCGGGCCCACGCAAAAGACTGCGGCCCGCATACACGAATAGCCAACGGGGAGATTGTACGTCTCCCCGCTGGCCGGGTCTCCGGCTACCTCGGGTAGCCGGCGTGTGGAGCTATCAGCGGCGCAGGCCGAGACGCTCGATCAGCGAACGGTAGCGCTGGATGTCGTTGGCGGCCAGGTACTTCGACAGCCGACGACGACGGCCGATCAGCGCGAGCAGGCCGTGCCGGGTGTGGTGATCGTGCTTGTGCACCTTCAGGTGCTCGGTGAGATCGGAGATCCGCTTGGACAGCAGCGCGATCTGGGCCTCCGGCGAGCCGGTGTCCTTCTCGTGCAGGCCGTATTCCTTGAGAATCGTCGACTTCTGCTCAGTGGTCAGAGCCATGCGGCATCCACTCCCTATTTCAGTCCCGCGCTCGAAGTTCCGGTTACCCGGGTCGGGTGCCACCGCGGACCGCAGCAAACCCGAGGATCTACCTTACCGGATCGAATTCCGCCGACCGAATCGGCCGGGGCCTGTCCGAATCCGAGCCGAGGAATCGAGCGATCAGCGCGGCAGAACTATCGGTCGTCCACGGCGGCGAGGATCTTGCGAGTGGTCTCCACGTCGCGGCCCATGTGTTCGATGAGTTCGTCGATCGAGTCGAACTTGCGCTGCCCCCGCACGTGGTCGACGAAATCGACCGCGACGTGCTGGCCGTAGAGGTCGGCCTCGCCGTCGAGCACATACGCCTCGACGGTGCGGGCGCGGCCGGAGAAGGTGGGGTTGGTGCCGACCGAGACGGCGGCCATCGCCCGCTGGCCCGGCGTGACGGTGCCGATGGTCGGACCGGGGCCGAGCACGGTGAACCAGCCCGCGTACACGCCGTCGGCCGGGATCGCGGCGTGCATCGGCGGCGCGACGTTCGCGGTCGGGAAGCCGAGCTGACGACCGCGGCCGTCGCCGTGCACCACCACGCCCTCGACCCGATGCGGGCGGCCGAGCGCCTCGGCCGCAGCGGCCATGTCGCCCGCGTCGACGCAGGCGCGGATGTAGGTGGAGGAGAAGGTGACCGCGTGTTCGCCGAGCAGCTTCACGCCGTCGACCTCGAAGCCCCAGCGTCCGCCGAGCTCACGCATGGTGTCGATGGTGCCCGCGGCCTTCTTGCCGAAGGTGAAGTTGTCGCCGACCACGACCTCGACCACATGCAGCCGCTCGACCAGCAGATCGTGCACGTAGCGCGCGGGGGTCAGCTTCATGAAAGCCTGTGTGAAAGGCATCACGCAGAACACGTCGATGCCCAGTTCCTCGGCCAATTCCGCCCGACGGGTCAGCGTGGTCAGCTGCGCCGGATGCGAGCCGGGCCGCACCACCTCCATCGGATGCGGATCGAAGGTCATCAGCACCGCGGGAACACCGCGCGCGGCGGCCGATTTCACCGCCCTGCTGATCAGCTGCGCGTGACCGCGGTGCACGCCGTCGAACACGCCGATCGTGAGTACACATCGGCCCCAGTCCGCGGGAACGTCGTCCAGCCCTCGCCATCTCTGCACAGTCGGCAGCTTATATCGCGCAGCTGAACGGGGTTCGACCGAAGCCTGCGATGTCACGCAACGCTTCCGGTGTTGTGTACGGGTGGTGAATCCCTGGTTCCACTGTGCGGCGAGCTGTGTCATTCGGGAGGCATGTGCTTAAGCTCGAGTATGTGCCCGGTAAACGAGACATCGCCACCCGCCGTGAGCTAGCCGACGCTGCTGCGCCGAGACAAGCCACCGGCGGCACCGCGACGATCGCGCCCGTGCTCTCCTCGGTGGCCCAGGACTATCTCAAGGTGATCTGGACCGCACAGGAGTGGTCGCAGGAGAAGGTGTCGACCAAGCTGCTCGCCGAGCGGATCGGGGTGTCCGCGTCGACCGTCTCCGAGGCGGTGCGCAAGCTGGCCGATCAAGGGCTGGTCGAGCACGCCCGTTATGGCTCGATCACCCTCACCGAGGGTGGGCGCCTGGCCGCGATCGCGATGGTGCGCAGGCATCGGCTGATCGAGACGTTCCTGGTGAACGAGCTCGGCTACGGGTGGGACGAGGTGCACGACGAGGCCGAGGTGCTCGAGCACGCGGTCTCCGAACTGTTGATGGCTCGGATCGACGCCAAACTCGGCTACCCCGACCGTGATCCGCACGGCGACCCGATCCCGTCGGTCGACGGCGCCGTGCCGACACCACCGGCCCGGCAGCTCAGCGATTTCCACGCGGGCGAGTCCGGTCGGGTGGCGCGCATCTCCGACTCGGATCCCGACATGCTGCGTTACTTCGACTCCGTCGGCATCGCGTTGGACACCGCCATCACGGTCGTGGAGCGCCGAGACTTCGCGGGTACCATCGCGATTCGCATCGGCACGGCCGAGACTCCTACCGACCTGGGCAGTCCCGCCGCCGAAGCGATCTGGCTCACCGCCTGAGGCTGCGGCTCACCGGTCGATGGTACGGCGCCTCGCCTGACCATTCGACGCACCGCGTTGTCAGGCGGCTCGTCGCTCGAGAGTGCGGCGCGCCGACCGACCACGCGGCTGGTTTCAGTGCGAATCGGCGCCTATCGCGCCCACCAATTCGGCTGCGCGGCTTGCGATTGCGGTGGCGAGCTCGGTAGTGGTCGCGGTGCCGCCCAGGTCCGGAGTGCGGACTTTGCCCGCGCCGAGTACGTCGCAGACGGCACGGTCGACCGCCGCGGCCGCGGCGTGTTCGCCGAGGTGCTCGAGCAGCATCGCGCCCGCGAGAATCTGCGCGACCGGATCGGCGATGCCCTGCCCGGCGATATCGGGGGCACTGCCGTGCACCGCCTCGAACATCGACGGCGCGGCGCCCTCGGGATTGATATTGCCCGACGGTGCCAGCCCGAGCCCGCCGGTCACCGCGGCGGCCAGGTCGGACAGGATGTCGCCGAACAGGTTCGAGCCGACGATCACGTCCAGGCGGTCCGGGTGCAGCACGATCTCCGCGGCCAACGCGTCGACGTGCATCTGCCGGGTCCGCACGTCGGGGTATTCGATGGCGATCTGGTCGAACACGCTGTCCCAGTACGGCATCGAGTGGATGAGGCCGTTCGACTTGGTGGCCGAGCACAGGCGACCGCCGCGTTCGCGGGCCCGCTCGAAGGCGTACCGGATGATCCGTTCACAGCCGACCCGGGTGAAAACCGACTCCTGCAGCACGAATTCGTCGTATCGGCCGGGATTGTGCTTGCCGCCGATCTCGGAGTATTCGCCCTCGGAGTTCTCCCGCACGATGAGGATGTCCAGGTCCGCGGCGGTCCGGTCGCGCAGTGCCGACTCGGTCCCGGGCAGCAATCGGACCGGGCGGAGGTTGACGTACTGGCTGAAGGCGCGCCGCAACGGAATCAGCAGGCCCCACAGCGAAACATGGTCGGGCACACCGGGAAAGCCGACGGCGCCGAGCAGGATCGCGTCGAACCCGGCCAGCAGGTCGGGACCGTCCGGGGGCATCATCTGGCCGGTGCGCAGGTAATTCGCACAGGACCAATCGAATTCGGTCCACTCGATGCCGGGCAGCACGGTGTCGAGCACCATGACGGCCGCCGCGGTGACATCGACGCCGATGCCGTCGCCGGGAATCGTCGCGATGCGGTAGCCGGGGTCGTTCACAGGCGCACTCCGATGTATTTGGTCTCCAGGAACTCGTCGATGCCGATAGCGCCGCCTTCGCGGCCGAGCCCGGATTCTTTGACGCCGCCGAAGGGCGCGGCGGGGTTGGACACGACGCCCTGGTTGAGACCGACCATGCCGGTTTCCAAGGCCTCGCAGACCCGCAGCCCGCGGCGCAGCTGCTCGGTGAAGACGTAGCCGACCAGCCCGTACGGGGTGTTGTTGGCGCGCGCGACGACCTCGTCCTCGGTGTCGAAGACGGCGAGCGACGCCACCGGTCCGAAGATTTCGGTGTGACACATCGCCGCGTCGTCGGGCACGCCGGTCAGCACGGTCGCGGGATAGAAGTTGCCGGGTCCGTCGATCGCGGCGCCGCCGGTCAGCACCTGTGCGCCGCGGCGGCGTGCGTCGGCGACCAGCTCGGTCACCTTGGTCACCGCGTCCGCGTCGATGAGCGGACCGACGACGACCCCCGGCTCGGTGCCGCGCCCCATCGGCAACGCGGCCATCCGGGTGGCGAGTCGGGTCGAGAACTCGTCGATGATGCCGCGCTGCACGAAGATTCGGTTCGCGGCGGTGCAGGCCTGGCCGATGTTGCGCATCTTCGCCGCGAGCGCGCCCTCGACGGCCTCGTCCAGGTCGGCGTCGTCGAACACGATGAACGCGGCGTTGCCGCCGAGCTCCATCGAGGTGCGCATCACTGTCCGCGCGCACTGTTCGAGCAGTCGCTTGCCGACCGCGGTCGAGCCGGTGAAAGACAGCTTGCGGGAGCGGGTGTCGAGGATGAGTGGCGTCATCAGCGCGCCGGGGTCGGCGGTGGTGAGCACGTTGACGACACCGCGCGGCACCCCGACCCGATCGAGCAGGTCGGCGAGCGCGAGCATCGACAAGGGCGTCTGCTCAGCGGGTTTCACCACGCAGGTGCAGCCGGCCGCCAGTGCGGGCGCGATCTTGCGGGCTCCCATGGCCATCGGGAAGTTCCACGGCGTGATCAGCAGGCTCGGGCCCACCGGCTGCTTGGTCACCAGGAACCGGGCGCCACCGGTCGGCGCAGGCAGATAGCCGCCGTCGAGCCGGACCGCCTCCTCGGCGAACCAACGGAAAAACTCTGCTGCATAGGCGATTTCGCCGCGCGCCTCGGTGAGCGGCTTGCCCATTTCGAGCGTCATGATCAGCGCGAGCCGGTCGGTGTCGTCGAGCAGCGCGTGGTGTGCGCGCATGAGGACGTCGGCGCGCGCCCTGGGCGGTGTCGCCGCCCAAGCCGATTGGGCCGTGTGCGCCGCGGCCAACGCGTCGAGTCCGTCCTGCGGGCTCGCGTCGGCGACCGCGCACAGCGGCCGGTCGGTGGCCGGATCCAGCACCGGCAGCTCGGCGTTCGTCTCGCACCACTGGCCGTCGATATACAAACCCGTTGGCACAGTGTCGATTACGGCTCGCTCCGCGGCGGACAAGGTCTCGGTGAGCATCGGCGCGGGACTCCTTTCGCTACCGGACGCGGGCCGCTGGCTATTGCTGCGGCCTCTGTCGCCATGTTATGCATATTGTCGACAATCCGACAATAGACAATCTGCGGATGTTGCGAGCGCACCACTTTCCGGGAGGCGGATCACCATGACCGAACTTTCGCCCGTTCTGCGGCAGGCCACCCCGGTGACCGTCGACCACGGATCCGGCTGCTACCTCTACGGCACCGACGGGCGCCGCTATCTCGACTTCACCGCGGGCATCGGCGTGACCAGCACGGGCCACTGCCATCCGCAGGTGGTCGCGGCGGCGCAGGCCCAGGTGGCCAGCCTGATCCACGGCCAATACACCACCGTCATGCACCGGCCGATGCTGCAGCTCATCGAACGCCTCGGCACGGTGCTGCCGGACGGATTGGACACGCTGTTCTTCGCCAATTCCGGCAGCGAGGCGATCGAGGCGGCGCTGCGGCTGGCCCGCCAGGCGACCGGGCGGCCGAATGTGGTGGTCTTCCACGGCGGTTTCCACGGCCGCACCGTCGCGGCGGCGACCATGACGACCTCGGGCACCCGATTCTCGGCCGGGTTCAGCCCACTGATGTCCGGTGTGCACGTAGCCCCCTTCCCGACCGCGTACCGCTACGGCTGGACCGAAGAGGAGGCGACCGCGTTCGCGCTGCGCGAGCTCGACTACCTGTTCGCCACCATCTCCTCGCCTGCGGAGACCGCCGCGTTCGTGGTCGAGCCGATGCTCGGCGAAGGCGGCTACATTCCGGGCAACACGGCGTTCTTCCGTGGACTGCGCGAGCGAGCCGATCGGCACGGCATCCTGCTCGTCATCGATGAGATCCAGACCGGCTTCGGGCGGACCGGAAAGTTCTTCGGACATCAGCACTTCGAGGTGCGGCCGGACATCATCACCATCGCCAAGGGGCTCGCCAGCGGGTTCCCACTGTCCGGTATCGCGGCCTCGCGCGAGCTGATGGCGAAGGCTTGGCCCGGCTCGCAGGGCGGCACCTATGGTGGCAATGCCGTGGCCTGCGCGGCGGCGGTGGCGACGCTCGAGGTCATCGAATCCGAGCACCTGGTGGACAACGCCGCAGCGCGCGGTGAGCAGCTGTTGAACGGGCTACGGGCGAGCGCCACCAAGGCGATCGGTGATGTGCGCGGCCTCGGGCTGCTGGCCGGTGCCGAATTCACCACCGCGACAGGCGAACCCGACACCGAGACGGCGAGTGCCGCGCAACGGCGCGCGGTCGAGAAGGGACTGCTGCTGCTCACCTGCGGCGCGCACATGAACGTGGTGCGGATGATCCCGCCGCTGATCGTGACCGATACTCAGGTCGAGGACGCGCTCGCGATCTGGACCGAAGTGCTGGCCGAGCTCTAGCCCTGGCCCGGCGGCCGGGACCTGCCCGGCCGCCACCTGCGCTCACCCCGACCGACGACCAGAAAGCAGAAACCGATGGCCCGCTACATCACCATCACCCTGACCAAGGCCGCCGTCACCTGCCGCGCCCGGCTGCTCGACGCGGAGGCACCGCACACCTGCGCCGCCGTGTGGGACGCGCTGCCCCAGGAAGGCGACGCCTTCCACGCCAAGTACGCCCGCAACGAGGTGTACACCCTGGTCCCCCGCATCACCGCAGCCCCCCACCGAGAAAACCCGACCGTCACCCCCATCCCCGGCGACGTCTGCCTCTTCGACTTCGAGCCCTGGGAAATCGGCAACCCCGCCTACGGCTACGACCCCGGCTCCACCGCCCACCACGACCAGGGCGCCACCGACCTGGCAATCTTCTACGGCCGCAACAACTTACTCATCAACGGCGACATGGGCTGGGTCCCCGGCAACGTCTTCGCCACGATCGAGGAAGGCTTGCCCGACATCGCCACAGCCTGCAACGACCTGTGGCTACACGGAGTCTCCGGCGAGACCTTGGCCTTCGCCCGCGCCTGACCACCGCCCCGCCCGACAGCGCGCGGCACGAGCCACATTCGCTTCACCGCGATCGGTTCTCGCCGCGAACCAATTCGCGCCCCGCGCAGCAATTCGCTGACGAACTCGCGCGCGGCGGCACGAAACGTGCGCGCCGTTTCCATCTCGCACCACAACCAGGCAGGCGTCGCGAGCGACTCCCGCACAGCGCCAGCCGTATTCGGCTCAGCACGAACCCCATTCGCCGACCGCTGGGTCCCGCCGCGCGCCAATTCGCGCCCCGCGCAGCAAATCGCTGACGAACTCGCGCGCGGCGGCACGAGACGTGCGCGCTGAATTCGTATTTCAGGGCGCGTTGAGGAACGCCGTGACGTCGGTGACGAAGTCCTCGCGCCCGACGATCGCGTGCCCCGCGTCGGGGTACATCACCAACCGTCCGTGCGGCATCAGGCGCGCGGTCTCGGCGAACATCTCCGGCGTCCAGAAGTAGTCTCGCGCACCGCAGATGACCAGGGTCTGGGTTTCGATCGCGCCGAGGCGGTCGTAGACGTCGAACTGGTCTTCTGCGCGGAGCAATGCGATGGGGTCGGCGGGCTTCGGGACCTTCATCAATACGGTCAGTCGCATCGGTATCGCCAGTAGCCGTTGGAGCACGCGGTGCTGCGTGAATCCGGCAACGAGCGCGTCGGCGCGGAACCGGCCGTCGCGCTCCAGGCCGGCGATCATCGCGAGCTGCGCCTGCTTGGCCACCGGCCCCAAACGGTATGCTGCACTTGCCACGACAGCCCGGCGTACGACCTCGGGATGGTCGGCAATGAGCTGGAGTACCAGGTCACCTCCGGTCGAATGGCCGAGCACGTCGACCGGCTCGCCGAAGTGCGCGGCCAGGCCCGCCGCGTGGCCGGCGGCGATGTCGGCGAAGGTCGCGCCGACCGAGAGGCCGGGTGCCCGGCTGGTGTAGTACACCTCGAAACCGGCTAGAGCCAGCGGCTGCACGCTCGCCAACGCGATCTTGCGCATCCGGCCCGTGGGGTTGGCGTGGTCGAGTGCGAACCCGGCGAGATACACCAGCGGCCGACCACGACCCACCCGAAGGTATGGCTCACCGCCCTGAAAGACGCCCTCGACAATGGCTTCCACCAGCCTCATCTCCCTGTTGTCCGCATCGACGCTACCGGCGTGGCAAAAGACCCACCAACTTGCCGCCATTCCGACGCGATCACCACGATCGCAGGGCGCACGCACGGTCTGCCCGGCCGGCCCGGAGCCGTTGTCTCGATGCGTCGGAAACTGTTTCTGCAGAGTCGAATTCAGAATCGGCAAACTCCCTACAGAACTAACCGAAGGCGGCCGTCAGCCTGTCTGGGCGGATGAAAGGCGCCTTCGGTCGGCTACGGGGTGAGTATGTGTTCGGCGTAGCGGGCGACGGCGAGGATCAGGTCGTCGGAGTGGCGGGGGCCGACGATCTGCATGCCTACGGGGAGGCCGTCTTTCGTGGTGCCGACCGGGATGCTGATGGCCGGCTGCTGAGTCATGTTGAACGGGTAGGTGAATGGGGTCCATTGGGGCCAGGTTGTCTGGCCGCTGCCGGGCGGGACGTTGTGGCCTGCTTCGAAAGCGGTGATCGGCATTGTCGGGGTGATGAGTACGTCGTAGGCGGTGTGGAAGGCGCCCATGGTGATTCCGATTTCGGCGGCCACGTTGCGGGCGTCGAGGTAGTCGACGGCACGGACGGCGTCGCCTTGGGCCCAGACCTCGCGTAGCGCCGGATCTACCCGTTCGCGGGAGCCCTCGGGGAACTTCGACAGCATGGTGGCGGCGCCTGCTGCCCACAGTAGTTCGAAGGCCTCGCGCGGGTCGGTGAAGCCGGGATCGGCTGCAACAACGCGCAATTCGGCGTCGGCGAGTTTCCGCACGGCCGCGTCGACGAGTTCGGCGACCTCGGGATCGACTGTGGCGTAGCCGAGTGTTGGTGAGTAGGCGACGGTGAGGCCGCGGACCTCGCGCACAACCTGTCCACGGAACGTGGTCAGGGTCGGTGCGAGGCTGGTCGGATCGCGCGGGTCGGGCAGGGACAGGATGTCCATCAGGAGCGCGGCGTCCTCGACGGTTCGCGTCATCGGCCCGGCGTGTGCGAGCGGACCGAACGGGCTTGCCGGGTACAACGGGATCCGGCCATGGGTGGGCTTGAAGCCGACGATGCCGCAGAACGATGCCGGAATGCGGATGCTGCCACCACCATCGGTGCCGACCGAGACCGGTCCCATACCTGCGGCAACGGCGGCGGCACTGCCACCGGACGAGCCGCCGGCAGTCGTCCGCGGGTCGACCGGATTACGGGTGATACCGGTCAGCGGACTGTCCGTGACCGCCTTCCAAGCGATCTCCGGCGTCGTCGTCTTGCCGAGGAACACCATGCCGTCCTCGCGCAGCCGGGCCGCGACCGGACTGTCCACCGTCCACGGGCCGGCGGGGTCCACCGAGGTGGATCCGCGCTTGGTGGGCCAGCCTTCGGTGAGGAAGATGTCCTTGATCGAGATCGGCACGCCGTCGAGCAGCCCGCGGGCGTGGCCCGAATGCCAGCGCGCCTCGGCGTCTTTCGCCTGCACCAGCGCCCGGTCGGGGTCGACCAGGCAGTAGGCGTTCACGTCCGGATCGCGAGTCGCGATGGCGTCGAGGATGGCCTCGGTCGCCTCGACCGGGGAGAGCGCGCCCGCCGCGTAGGCCGAGACCAGCTGGACGGCGGTCATCGCCGCTGGGTCGGTGGGAATATTGATGTCGGGGTAGCTCATCAGAGAGGGCTCCTTCAGCCGGGCACGTACCCCAGCTCCTTGTCGACCACGTTCTGCAGTGGCCGGCCGGCGATCCAGTTGTCGAAGTTCTCGGCGAACGCGGTGACGATATCGGTCCGCCAACCGCGGAAATCGCCCGAATTGTGCGGTGTGATCGACACGTTCGGCAGATCCCACAGCGGATGGTCGGGCGGCAGCGGCTCGGGGTCGACCACATCGAGCGCCGCCCCCGCAATCGATCCGGCGCCGAGTGCGGCGACCAGATCGTCGGTAACTACGAGTTCCCCGCGGCCCACGTTGACAAACCTCGCATGTGGCTTCATCGCGGCGAATTCTCTGGCGCCGAACATGTTCCGGGTCTGTGGGGTCAGCGGGGCGATCGCCACCACATAGTCGGCCAGCGGTAGCTCGGCGTGCAGGTCCGTGCCCACCGTGCCGAAATCGGGGTCGGCGGAACGTATTCGGCGGCCGACCGCGCGAATGTTCATCCCGGCCGCGCGCAGCAGTCGCGCGATGGCACGGCCGATCGAGCCGGTGCCGACGATGAGAACCGTGCTGCCCGCGACCCGTTCGTTCTCGCGATGCTCCCACTCGTGGCGCAGCTGCCTGCGCAGCGATCCGGGCAGGTCCTTGGCGAAACCGAGGATCTGTCCGAGCACGTATTCCGCGATGGCGGTATCGAATAGACCGCGCGTATTGGTGACGACGACGTCGCTGGCCCGCAGTTCGGGGAACATCGCCGGGTCCACCCCGGTCGATCCCATGTGCAACCATTGCAGCCGGTCGGCCGATGGCCATGCGCCGGGGATCGCGCGGGTGCGGAAGTCGTAGACGAAAAGCACGTCGGCACCGCCCAGCGCCACCGCGAGACCGGCGGCCTCGGTGTAGCGCACAGTCGCCCGAGCCGACACGGCGGCCATCAGATCCGCCTCGGGCACGCGGTCACTGTGCAGGACGGTGACAATGGGGCCCGTTTCCACATTGACACACTAAGATCGCATCGTATGATTGTCAACAATCCGACTCTGCTCGGAGGTCTGTCCGGCTGAGTGCGAGAGGGGCCGTAGTGGAACTCAGCTTCCCGGATATCGAGGGCCCCGTCGCACAACGGGGCATCGGCATCATCGCTCCGTTCGACCTCGCGCTCGAACGCGAGCTCTGGCGCTGGGCGCCGATGGAGGTCAGTCTCCATCTGGCCCGAACGCCGTATGAACCGGTTCCGGTCTCGTTGGCGATGGCCGAACTGGTCTCCAACCCTGCGCATTTGACCACCGCGACGCGGGATGTGCTGCATGTGGAACCGGAAGTGGTTGCCTACCTGTGCACTTCGGGCAGCTTCATCAAAGGTCTCGAGTACGAACGCTCGCTGCGCGAAACAATCTGTGCGGCAGGGGCATTGGACGCGGTCACCACCTCAGGTGCGCTGATCGAGGCGATCCGGCATCTGGACATCAGCCGGGTCTCGGTGCTCACCCCGTACGACGAGATCCTGACCAACAAGCTGCACGACTTCCTCGGCGAAGCGGGCTGCAGCGTCATCCGCTCCGACCATCTCGGGCTGGGCGGTGGCATCTGGAAAGTCAACTACCGCACCATCGCCGAGCGCATCGTCGGCGCCGATGACCCGGCAGCTCAAGCCATCTTCGTCAGCTGTACCAACCTGCCAACTTATGACGTGATCGAGCCGCTGGAACAGGCACTCGGCAAACCCGTGCTCACCGCCAACCAGCTCACCATGTGGGCCTGCCTCGGCCGGATGAAGCTGCCGATGATGGGTCCGGGCAAGTGGCTACTGAACGTCTTCTGATCGGGAGAACAACATATGCGGACACCCACCATCGGTTTCATCTACCCGGATCACGCGGCCGAGGACGACTACCCGTTGGCCGCCGCCGCGCTCGGTGCGGGCCTGCCGGTGGCGCATATCTACGGCACCGATCTGCACGCCATCCCCGAGCTGCTGGATCTGGGCAGCCCGGACAAGCTACGGCACGGGGCCGAACTGCTCGCACCGCATGCGCCCGAGGCTGTCGTATGGGCCTGTACCTCAGGCAGTTTCGTCTACGGGCCGCGCGGCGCGCGTGATCAGGTCGACGCGCTGGCCGCGGCCGCGGGCGTGCCCGCGACCAGCACCAGTCTCGCGTTCGTCGATGCGGTGCGCGCGCTCGGCGTACACACCGTCGCCATCGCGGCCAGCTATCCGGACGACGTCGCGGAGCTGTTCGTCGAATTCCTCGCCGACGCCGGGATCCTGGTGGTCTCGATGCGCAGCGCGGGAATCGACACCGCCGCCGAGGTCGGCACCTTGGCCGCCGACCATGTTCGGCAGCTGGCCATCGCCAACGATCATCCCGAGGCCGAGGCGCTGCTCATCCCCGATACCGCGATGCATACTCTTGCCGTGCTGCCGGAACTCGAGGCCGCACTCGGCAAGCCGGTACTGACCGCCAACCAGGTCACCATCTGGGCGGGGCTGCGGCTGGCCGGCGTCGCCGCGACCTGCCCGGCCCTCGGCACCTTGTTCACAGAAAGGTACGCACATGCCGCTCGTTGAGATCGAGCCGGTCAGCAGACAGTCGACGGCCGAGGTGATCGCCGATCGGCTCCGCGAGGCGATCATGCGCGGCAGTTTCGCGCCGGGCGACCAGCTCGGCGAGGCCGACCTCGCGGCCCGCTTCGACGTGTCGCGCGGGCCGGTGCGCGAAGCGATGCAGCGGCTCGTGTCCGAGGGTCTGCTGCACAGTATTCGCCATCGCGGCATCTTCGTCATCGACCTCACCATCGACGACGTCGTCGACATCTACCAGGCCAGGACCGCCATCGAAGGCGGTGCGCTGGAACTGATCCTGGACGGCCGCCGCGAGATCGCCTACGCGGCACTCGCCGACAGCGTCACCCAAATGTGCGCGGCCGCCGAAATAGGCGATGCCGCCGGCCTTTCCGACGCCGACCAGGCCTTCCACGTCGCACTGGTGGACAGCGCAGGCAGCCCTCGACTGGCCCGCGCCGCCCGCACGCTACTGATCGAAACCCGAATGTGCCTGGGCGCCTTACAAACAACGAACCCGGACTTGACCGAACAGGCCCGCGAACACGTCGACCTGCGCGCCGCCATCGGCTCCGGCCCCGCCGCCCGCGCCCGCAAGCTGCTGATCGACCACATGCAGGACGCGGTCCGCGCCATCGCCGCCGACCGAACCACCCAGCCCGCCGTACCAGCCGAGGCCTGAGACCCACGATCAGCGGGCGAGGAAGTCCAGGAGGGTGCGGAATTCGGGGAGGGAGAGGTAGCCGTCGTTGTCCTGGTCGGCGGCGGCGAGCAGGTCGGCGGCGGGTTCGTGGATGCGGCCCGCGCCGACGTGGCGGATGAGGGATTCGAGTTCTTCGACCGAGATGCGGCCGTCCTGGTTGGTGTCGAAGACCTTGAAGGCGGCGTCGGCATCGGTGACCTCGATGCGACCGCCGACCAGTGCGGCGTCGAATTCCGCTCGGGAGACCAGGAAGTCGCCGTTGGTGTCGGCGGCGGCGACCATCCGTTCCACGGCGTCGTCATCGACCTCGAGGCCGAGCGACCGGATGCCCTCGGTGATGTCGGCGACCGAGACGAGCCCGTCGCCGTCCCGATCCCATAGCCCGAACGTATCGACCGGTCGTTCGCCCATTGCCCACTGCCTCCCACTGCCGCCCCTTCGAGCGGCCAATCCACACTGTACGGATTCCCTTGCCGCCCAGCAGCGCAGCAGTCATCGGTCACGCGAGCGGGGCATGACCCTCGCCTGCCCCGCGCTTCGCGACCGCCGAGCCCGTTCGGCGCAGTCGGTTGGCCGGCAGACGCCGAACCGACCTGCTCGCGCCGCGTGCGACTCAGCGGAAGGCGGGGGTGGAACCTGCCAGCGGGGTTGTGGCGGTGCGCTTTTCGTCTGCGGCGGCGAGCCAGAAGTAGATCGGCGGGAGGACTACTTCGATGGCGGTGAGGACGATCTGGAACCAGTTGGGCCAGCCGTAGACGGCGACGGAGATGAAGCGGCCGACTGCGCCGAGCAGGAAGATGCCTGCGAGCCAGCGGATCGCGGTCGAGGGAATCGGGGATTGGCGGGCGGCCCAGAGCCACGCGACGCCGTAGCCGAGGAAGATCGCGCCGAAGAAGCGGGTCTGACTGTCGGCGGTGACGCCGGAGTCGCCCATATCGGGGATGCCATCGATGCCTGCGACCAGGTGGAGGATGCCGATCGCGACACAGGCGACGCCCATTGTCACAGAAAGCCATTTGAGTGCGGTTGCCATGCTGCCCCTCCGCGGTGTGCGACGAATCCTGCTGGCGGACAGTGGATTCCCAGTCGAACCAGCCGCCGCGCGCAAGTAGACGTTTGTCTACTATCAGACCCTACGACGCTTAGTAGACAGACGTCAACTAAAGTTTTCGAGATGAGTACTCGCCGCCGCCTGTCCACCGACGAGCGCCGTCAGGTGCTGCTGGAAGCGGGCGCGCGACTGTTCGCCGAGCGCGCCTACGACGCGGTGCTGATGGAGGACGTAGCTGCGGCAGCCGGAGTGTCACGGGCCCTGCTCTACCGCCATTTCCCGAGCAAGCGCGACCTCTTCGCCGGCGTCTACGAGCAAGCCGCGGACCAGCTACTGATCGCCACCCCGCTCGACAACGGACGCCCGCTCGCCGAGCAACTGGCCGCCGGACTGAACACCCACTTCGACTACTTCGAGGCGAACGCCAACAGCGTGCTCGCGGCGAACCGGGTGCTCGCCGGCGATCCCACCATCCAGGCCATCATCGCGGGCGAGCTCGGCGAGCTGCGCCGTCGACTCCTGGACGTCCTCGGTGTCGAAGGAACCCTGCGTGTCCAGGTGTCATCAGTGCTGATGAGCTGGCTCACCTTCGTGCGGGTACTGACGGTCGAATGGCTGGAGAACCAGCACTATTCCCGCGCGGAGTTGCTCGAGATCAGCGTCGGCGCACTACTCGGCGCACTGCAGCCCATCCTCGGGCCCAACCTCCAGTCAGTCGACGCAGAGGGGTGACTGTCGGCCACCAGAACGCCGCCGCGTAGCGACCCAGGTTCGGCGGACAGACGACCACCCCCACCGACGCCCCACGCTTGCGGCTCCTGGAGCAGCGCGCGATAGCCCCGACCGGATCGAACGCGACATACGCACTGAGTAGGCCGAGCCGCGACCGTTACGCAAGTGATCAGCTCGCGTTTCATCGATCTTCCTGTGTGAGAACGTAGTTCACCTCGCATCGTCCAGGCCGGAGTCTGCCTGCTGCATCGCCAGCACACCGGCCGCCCGAGCGGCTCGGCGGACCTACGAGCGGCCTGCCACTCGACTACAGGTTCGACGGGCGTACGACCATTACCGACGCGGCGCGCTTGCCGCTCTCTTGGAGCAGGGCGATCGCGCGACCTTCCTGATCGATCGCGGCGTAGACGCCGGGGAGGCCGATGGGGTCGAGCCAGCGGCCGTTGCGGAGGTCGTTGGTTTGGGCTTCGTCGATCTCCCGGTGCGGGAACGCAGTTCGCACGGCCTCGTCCATGTCGAGGCTGAGCATGGGGGCGTCGGATTCGGCGGCGGTTGCCAATTCGGCCAGGGTGCGGGCGTGTTCGAGGGTGAACGGGCCGACTCTGGTGCGGCGCAAGGCCGTCAGGTGGCCGCCGACGCCGAGCGCGGACCCGAGGTCGCGGGCCAGGGCGCGGACGTAGGTGCCGGAGGTGCATTCGACGATCACGTCCAGGTCGACGAATGCGCCGTCCGTGACATCGCGGCGGGCGAGGATGTCGAAGCGGGACACGGTGACCGGGCGGGCGGCCAGCTGCACTTCCTCGCCCGCGCGGTGCCGGGCGTAGGCGCGTTCACCGTTCACCTTGATCGCGCTCACGGTAGCGGGCACCTGCTCGATGTCGCCGGTGAGTTTCGCTGTGTGCGCAGCGATTTCGGCATCCGCGAGCTGCGAGGCCGGGATGGTCGAGAGCACCTCGCCCTCGGCGTCGTCGGTGGTGGTGGCCTGGCCGAGGCGGATGGTCGCGGTGTAGGCCTTGGTGGTCAGGGTGAGCAGGCCGAGGAGTTTGGTGGCCCGTTCCACGCCGAGCACGAGCACACCGGTCGCCATCGGGTCGAGTGTGCCCGCGTGCCCGACCTTCTTGGTGTGCAACAGCTTCCGGCACTTCGCGACAACGTCGTGGCTGGTCATGCCACTGTCCTTGTCGACGATCAGCAATCCGCCGAGACCATCCATCAGGCGTGCACGATCGCGGTGAGAATGAACCCGTCGGCGATCAGCCAACGGCCGTCGAACGAAACCAGCGGCACCCCACCGTCGTTGGTCTGCCCCGGCACCAGCAGCTCACTGTGGAAGGTGCCGTGGCCGGACTGCTCGGTGCTGTCCTCGACCTCGAAGGTGATGTGCGCGTCCTCGAAGCCGAGCCAGCGATCGGTCAGCGGCCACCACGCCTTGAAGGTCGCTTCCTTGGCGCAGAACAGCAACCGGTCCAGGTGCAGCCCGGAGTAGGTGGTGTTCAACCATTCCCGCTCCGGTGGCAGACTCACCGAATCCAGCACGCCTTCGGGCAAGGCCGCATGCGGCTCGGCGTCGATCCCGATCGAGCGGAACCGCATCTTGTGCCCCAGCGCCGCGGCCCGATACCCGTCGCAGTGCGTCATGCTGCCGACGATCCCGCGCGGCCAGATCGGCGCGCCCCGCTCCCCCTTGCCGATCGCCACCGGCGGCTCACCGAGCTCGGCCAGCGCCAGCCGCGCGCAATGCCTGGCTCCGATGAAGTCCCGGCGCCGCTTCTCCACCGCCTTCGCGATGAGATGCTCCTCCGCCGGATGCGCCTTCAGGTCCTCCGGATACTCCAGCAGCTCAGCCGACGCGACACCGGACGGCAAAATTGTCTCGATCAGCTCGACCGCCTCCCCGAAACTTCAGGCCGGACTCGTGCGCCACGTACGTTCGGATGGCGGCCGGCGGCCAACGGGCGGGCCACTATGCCCGTACCCGACGAGTTACCCATGTACACACCAAATCAGTAGTTGCGTTGGGAATCAAATTGCCGAAGCTACAGCTGACGGCCGTTCACACGCAACGACGCCAGTCTGCAGATGGCCGCAGCGACACCGCTTATGCGCGGCGTCTTGCCAGTCCACTCAGACCCCGCGGCGACGTTCGGCTTTGGCGCGCATCTCCGCGGCGGCGGCTTCCATTTCGGGGGTGACCTTGAAGTGGCCGCCCCATTCGTTCAGGGAACCGGGCGGGTACTCGGGGGCGGGGAGGATTTGGCGGAGGAGGCGTTCGGGGAGGCCGCGGCGTTGCCATTCACGGGGGTAACCGAGGGAGACCTCTTCGAAGCGGACACCGTCGTAGTGCGAGGTGCGCGGGATGTGCAGGTGGCCGTAGACCGAGCAGAGCACGTTGTAGCGGGTGTGCCAGTCGGCGGTCAGTTCGGTGCCGCACCAGAGCGCGAACTCGGGGTAGAACAGCACGTCGGTGGGCTGGCGGACCATCGGGAAATGGTTGATCAGCACCAGCGGCGTGCCTTCGGGCAGCGCGTCCAGCTTGCGCTTGGTGACCTGCACGCGGGCATGGCACCAGGCATCACGGGTGAGGTAAGGGTCCGAGGAGAGCAGGTATTCGTCGGTGGCCACCACGTTGCGGTCCCGCGCGATGGCGAGCCCCTCTGCCTTGGTGGTGGCGCCCTTCGGCAGGAACGAGTAGTCGTACAGGAGGAACAGCGGGGCCAGCGTCACCGCGCCGCCGTGCTGCTCGGCGCCCGCGCCCTCCCACACCGGGAACGGATCCTCCGGGGTCAGCACGTCCAGGTCCCGGCAGATCGACACGAGGTAGTCGTAGCGTGCGACGCCGGTCATCTGCACCGGGTCCTTCGCCGTCGTCCACAGCTCGTGGTTGCCGGGCACCCAGATCACCTTGGCGAAGCGGCCACGCAGCAGCTCCAGCGCCCACCGAATGTCGTCGGTCTTCTCCCCCACATCCCCCGCCACGATCAGCCAGTCCTCCGGCGAGTCGGCATGAATCTGCTCGACCACCGGCCGATTCCCCTGGTGCCCGACGTGAATGTCGCTCACCGCCATCAACTTGGGTATCACCACACCTACCTTGGCACACCCACCCCGATCCGCGCCCGCCACCCCGCCGCGCGTCCCCGGGCGAGTGGCGCACCGAGGAGAGTTCGTCGCAGCTACGAGTGACCATCATGAGCCCGGCCAAACCGGAATGAGGCATTTATCTCGGAACATGCAACCCGCGCAAATCCGGCTGCACGACCCACTATGTTATTCGAACATGATCGCACGCAACACATTCCGAGGGATTGTCGTGGCATCATCGGCTGCGGCAGCCTGCCTCACCGTTCCAGGTCTGGCCGGGGCAACCATCAGTCCGCCGAGTACCGCGTCGTTGCAGGTCGCCGGGGAGACCCTCACCGCGACGCCCAGCCGGATCAGCACCGACCTCATCGGCGGCACCGTGCAGTGCACGCTGCTGGTCGACGGCGACCCGCGGCAGAACACCCTGTCCCCCAGGCAGCCCGCGCCTGCCGATTTCACGCTGACCCGCCAGCTGGCCGCGGGCGAGCATCTGGCCCTCACCTACTGCGCCGACTTCCCGCTCGGCTCCGATACGCCGAGCTCGTACCCGACGCTGGCCTGCGCCAAGGTGACGGTGCCCGCCGCAACGGTCGAATCGTTGCCGAACGACCAGTGCTTCCTGACCAACAGCTGATTCGCTGAACACGAAACCCCGGGCGCTGTCCGGGGTTTCGTCCGCTATCCGGAGCTCCGAACGTGTCCGGGGACTTCCGCACCGACGCGAGCCCACCGGCCGGACCAGGCTCGCCAGGAGACGGCGACCAGCCGTAGGAGCATGAAAGCGACCAGGCCGGACCAGATTCCGGCGATCCCCCAGTCGAAGACCAGCGACAGCCAGATCGCGGGGAGGAAGCCGAGCAGGGCCGAGCCGAGCGTGGTGGTGCGCAGGTAGGCGGCGTCGCCCGCGCCGAGCAGGACACCGTCGAGGGCGAACACAATGCCTGCCACCGGGATGATGCACACGAAGAACCACCACGTGACGTGAGTGCGGTCCAGCACGGCCGGGTCGTCGGTGAACAGTTTCGGGATCAGTCCCGCGCCTGCGGCGAAGCACGCGGCAAGACCGAGCGCGAAGATTTCCGACCAGCCGGTGACCCGGCGGGCCAGCGCGCGGGCGCCGAGTGCGTCACCGGCGCCGAGGGCCGCGCCGACCAGGGTCTGTGCGGCGATGGCGAGCGCATCCAAGGTCAGCGCGAGGAAATTCCAGAGCTGCAGCACCAGCTGATGCGCGGCGACCGAGGCGGCGCCGAAGCGGGCGGCGACCGCGGCGGCGGAGACGAAGCAGGCCTGGAACGCGAGGCTGCGCACGATCAGGTCCCGGCCGAGGACCAGTTGCGCGCGCATCACCGACCAGTGCGGTGCGAGCGGAACCCGCTCACGCACAAGGGCATTCACAAACAATCCGGCCATCACCAGCTGACCGGCCACGTTCGCGACGGCGGAGCCGGGCAACTCCAACCGCGGCGCACCGAGCAGCCCGTGCACCAGCACCGGACACAGCACACCCGAAACACCAAGCCCAGCAACGACATAGATGAGCGGACGGCGAGTCTCCTGCACCCCGCGCAGCCACCCGTTGCCCGCCATCGAGATCAGGATCAGCGGCACCCCGAACAGCGCGATCCGCACCCAGTCGCGCGCCTCGGCGGCGATGTCGCCACCACCGGCGATCGCACCGGTCAGCGGCACCGCGAAGAGCTGAACCAGCAGCAGAATCAGCAGGCCGACCACGATGGCCAGCCAGGTCGCCTGCACGCCCTCCGCCACCGCGCCGCGCTCGTCGCCCGCACCGTGTCTGCGCGCGGCCCGCGCGGTGGTGCCGTAGGACAGGAACGTCAGCTGCGAACTCGTCTGCGCCAGAATCAATCCGCCCACCGCGAGCCCGGCCAGCGCGAGCGCGCCCAGCCGCCCGACCACGGCGAGATCGAACAGCAGATAGATCGGTTCGGCGACGAGCACGCCCAGGGTCGGCACCGCGAGCCGGAGTATTCGCCCCGGCCCGGCCTCGGCCGCCATGTCGGCGTTACCGGTAGCAACCGTCGACGGCGCTGCGCCCTCCGCCGGGTCACCCTCGGTCGACACCTTGCCGCTCATGAAACCTCCCTCACCACAACGCATCCCACGCGGACAGATCGTCAGCCCGGCACGGCGGTCGGGTCGCGATCATCGTGCCGTGGCCACCGCAGGCCGGACAGCAACTACTCCCGTCACCCTGCCATGAGGCACCGACAGACCAGCGACTTCACACACCCAGTCGCCGTTCACAGATCGCATAGGCGTCAGCGATATGCCGCCGGACGCCAAGTCGCCGTGACGTGCGCGCAGATCGAGGGGTGCGGACAGCACGACACCGCTCAACCCAGAGCGGCCAGCAAGGTAGCAACAAGCTCGTCCGCAGCCCCGTAGGCCGTGTACCCGGCGGCGAACCGATGCCCGCCACCCCCGAGTGCCGCCGCTATCTCGGCAACGTCCACCCCGTCATCCGCCCCCGGCCGACTGTCACGCGCACGCAGCGACACCGTCCACCGGTTCCCTCCGGTACTGGATTCCTTGAACACCGCGGCAATCCCCGCTTCCGAGGTGGTGCGGACGATGTCGATAACACTCTCCGCCTCTTCGGAACTCACCCCGGCGATGTCATCGAGCCGCACGAACGCGTACACCAGCCCGATGCCGCCGCGCACCTCCGGCACGAGCTGCGCGGTGCCGAGCACCCGGGACAGCATGGTCAACCACCCGAACGGATGGGTGTCCAGCAGCGTCCTGGCGATCTCGGCACCGTCGATGCCGGTGGCCAACAGCCGCTCGGCCAACTCGTGTGTACCGGGTCGAACCCACCGGAACGAGCCGGTGTCGGTCACCAGACCGGCGTAAAGGCAATGCGCCACTTCGGAATCGATCGCCACGCCCCACACGTCGAGCAACCGCACGATCAGGCTGGTCGTCGATTCCGCACCGGCGTCGACCACATTGATCGTCCCGAACCGGCCATTGGATCGATGATGATCGATCACCAAAGTCTCTGCCGCCCCGGCCATTCGATCGACCAGCGCACCGAGCCGTCCGGCGCTACCACAATCGACCGCGATCAGCAGATCGACCTCGGCGGGCACGTCGGCAGGCGCCACCAGGTGATGCACACCCGGCAGCGACCGCATCGATTCGGGCAACTCGGCCGGTTCGGCGAACGACACCCACACCGGCACTCCGCGCCGATGCAGGATCAACGCCAGCGCGAGACCACTGCCGACGGTGTCAGCGTCCGGTTGCACATGGCAGACGATGGTGACCGAACGGGCGGCGTTCAACGCCTCGACGGCAGATTCGAGGTCGACCGCGTCCCGCATTGTCGTCATCGTCTACCGCATGTCACTCTGCGTCGTCGCGTTCGACCTTGTACGGGTCGGCGTCTCCGGCGTGCCTGGCGTTCGCAGCCACCTTCGCCACCTCTTCGTCCGCGGCCTTGGCCCTGGCCAGTAGCTCTTCCATGTCCTTGGCGACCTCGGGCACCTTGTCGAGCACGAACGCCAGGGTCGGCGTGAACTTCACACCGGTGCCCGCACCCACCTTCGAGCGCAGCACTCCCTTGGCCTTCTCCAGGCCTGCGGCCGCGCCCGTATAGTCCGGTTCGGCGTCCAAGGTTTCGCCGAGCACCGTGTAGTACACCGTCGCGTCGCGCAGATCGCCGGTGACCTTGGCGTCGGTGATGGTCACGAAACCCAGCCGCGGATCCTTGATCTCGTACTCGATCGCGGTGGCCACGATCGAGGAGATCCGCTTGGCGAGTCGGCGTGCCCTGGCTTGATCCACCATGGCTGAACCTTCCTCACTAGATAGTTAGTCTTCGGGTCCGAAGATCCTGCGGCGCACTGCCAGCAACTGTAACTCCGGACGTGCCGCGACGTGCCGCTCACAGCGGTCGAGTACCTCGGTCAGGTGATCCATACCGGAACTGACCAGGGCTACCCCCAGCAATGAGCGACGATGGCGGTCTTGCTCTCCGCCCTCGGCGGCACTCACCCCGAAGCGCTGCAATTCGGCCAGGATGGGCCGGATCACCGAACGCTTCTCTTTCAGTGAGTGCACGTCTCCGAGCAGGAGGTCGAACTCGAGTGCCCCCAGGAACAACTACACACCTCTTTGTGTCGAAAATGCTCGAGCCTTCGAGAAGCTCATCCCGCACGTCACGCCGGGCGGGCGCCCGGCGTGACGTGCGGCGAGTGAACTCAGTCGCGCGGCTTCTCGCGCAGCTCGTAGGCCTCGATGATGTCGCCTTCCTTGATGTCGTTGTAGGTCAACGTCAAACCGCATTCGAAGCCCTCGCGGACCTCGGTGACGTCGTCCTTTTCCCGCTTCAAGGAGGAGATCGTGACCGTTTCGGCGATCACCACGTTGTCGCGGAGCAAGCGCGCCTTGGCGTTGCGCTTGACCGAACCCGAGGTGACCATGCAGCCGGCGATGTTGCCGACCTTCGACGAACGGAAGATCGCGCGGATCTCCGCCCGGCCCAGCTCGACCTCTTCGTAGATCGGCTTGAGCATGCCCTTGAGGGCCTTCTCGATCTCGTCGATGGCCTGGTAGATCACCGAGTAGTACCGGATGTCCACGCCTTCGCGGTTGGCCAGCTCGGTGGCCTTGCCCTCGGCCCGGACGTTGAACCCGATGATGATCGCGTTCGACGCCGACGCCAGGTTGACGTTGGTCTCGGTGACACCACCGACACCGCGGTCGATGACCCGCAGGCGAACCTCGTCGTCGATCTGGATACCGAGCAGCGCCTCTTCGAGGGCCTCGACGGTACCGGAGTTGTCGCCCTTGAGGATCAGGTTGAGCTCCGAAGTCTCCTTCAGTGCGGCATCGAGATCTTCCAGGCTGATCCGCTTGCGGCTGCGTGCGGCCAGCGCATTGCGCTTGCGTGCGTTGCGGCGGTCGGCGATCTGGCGAGCGATCCGGTCCTCGTCGACAACCAGCAGGTTGTCACCGGCGCCCGGCACCGACGTGAAGCCGATGACCTGGACCGGCCGCGACGGCAGCGCCGCGATGACATCCTCGCCGTGCTCGTCGACCATGCGCCGGACGCGACCGTAGGCGTCGCCCGCCACGATCGAGTCGCCGACGCGCAGCGTGCCGCGCTGGATGAGCACGGTCGCCACCGGGCCACGGCCGCGGTCGAGGTGCGCCTCGATGGCCACACCCTGCGCGTCCATGTCCGGGTTCGCCCGCAGATCCAGTGCCGCGTCCGCGGTGAGGAGGACCGCCTCGAGGAGAGCCTCGATGTTGATGTTCTCCCGCGCGGAGATGTCGACGAACATGGTGTCGCCACCGTATTCCTCGGCCACCAGGTTGTATTCGGTCAGCTGCTGCCGGATCTTGTCCGGGTTCGCGCCTTCCTTGTCGATCTTGTTGACCGCCACCACGATCGGCACGTCGGCCGCCTGCGCGTGGTTGATCGCCTCCACCGTCTGCGGCATGACGCCGTCGTCGGCGGCGACCACCAGGATCGCGATATCGGTGGCCTTCGCACCACGGGCACGCATGGCGGTGAACGCCTCGTGACCCGGGGTGTCGATGAAGGTGATGAGCCGGTCGGTCTCGCCGAGGTGGGTCATCACCTGGTACGCGCCGATGTGCTGGGTGATGCCACCGGCCTCGCCCTCACGGACGTTGGCCTTACGGATCGTGTCCAGCAGTCGGGTCTTACCGTGGTCGACGTGACCCATGACGGTCACCACCGGCGGACGCTGCTCGAGATCGTCTTCGCCACCCGCGTCTTCGCCGTAGGTCAGGTCGAACGATTCCAGCAGCTCGCGGTCCTCGTCCTCCGGACTGACCACGTGCACGACGTAGTTCATCTCGCTGCCGAGCAGCTCGAGGGTCTCGTCGTTCACCGACTGGGTCGCGGTGACCATTTCGCCTAGGTTGAACAAGGCTTGTACCAAGGCCGCCGGGTTCGCATCGATCTTCTCCGCGAAGTCCGAGAGCGAGGCGCCGCGAGCGAGACGGATGATCTCGCCGTTGCCACGAGGCAGCCGAACGCCGCCGATGGCGGGCGCTTGCATGCTCTCGTACTCGGCGCGCTTCGCCCGCTTCGACTTACGGCCACGACGCGGTGCGCCACCGGGACGACCGAACGCACCGGCCGCTCCGCCACGACCACCGGGACCACCCGGACGACCGCCGCCACCGCCACCGGGGCGACCGCGGAAACCGCCGGGAGCGCCACCGGCACCGGGCGCACCCGTGCCCGCACCAGCGCCACCACCGGGAGCGCCGCCACCGCGGTAGCCACCGCCACCGCCGCCGCCACCGGGACGACCTGCGCCGCCACCGCCGCCGGGACGACCGCCGGGACCACCCGGACGACCGGCGCCGGGTCCACCGGCACCGCCCGGACGTGCCGCACGAGACGGCATCGCACCTGGGTTAGGACGAGGCGGCATCGAGCCGGGGCTCGGCCGCGGACCACCGGGACGGGGACCGCCCTGGCCGGGGGCCGGACGCGAACCACCCTGAGCCGGAGTACCCGGACGGGGCGAACCCTGAGCCGGGCCGGGCCGGGGACCGCCCTGAGCCGGACCCGGACGCGGGCCACCCTGACCGGGGGCCGGACGCGGCGCGGGACGCTCGGGAGCCGACGAATAAGGATTGTTGCCGACCCGCGGGGTCTTCGGACCCGGGCGCGGGCCCGAACCACCGGGACGCGGCGCACCCTGTGCCGGGGCACCGGGACGCTGCTGCTGACCCGGACGCGCGGCGTTCGGCGTCGGGCGCGGCCCGGCCGGAGCTGCGGGCGCGGAGCTCGCGGTCGCCTCGGTGGACGCCGACGCGGCGGCTGCCGGTGCGACTTCCTGGGCGGGCGCGGGCTTGGGCGCGGGGGCCGGGGTCGGACGTGCTGCGGGTCCCGGCTTCACGGCCGGTCCCTCGCTGGTACGCGGGGCTTCGCGGACCGTTTCCTGCTGAGCCGCCGCTGCCGGGGCGGGCGCGGGAGCCGGCGGACGCGGACCCGGACGGGGGCCGTTTCCTGCGGGCTTCGCGGCCGGACGGGCCGACGAGGACGGGCCGGGGCGTGATCCCGACTTGGTGCCGTTCGCGGGGGCTGATTTGGATGCGAACGACTCACGCAACCGGCGCGCGACGGGAGCTTCCACCGTCGAGGACGCCGACTTCACGAACTCGCCCTGCTCCTTGAGCTGTGCGAGTAGTTCCTTGCTGGTGACACCGAGTTCTTTGGCCAACTCGTGCACGCGGGCCTTGCCTGCCACTGCTCTCCTCACTGAGAGGTCGAGCAGGTGCACCCGTTGTTCAGGGACGGGGCCCGCACGACCTCGGGTTATCTCCGATGGACGTTCATCGTTGGTGCTTCACGGTGTGCTCATGAGTGCTCGTGCCTGTTCTCGAGGTACTTCTCCAGGGCTGAGATATCCAGATTTCCGGACACTCTTAGTGCTCTGCCGAATGCTCGGCGCCGCTCTGCCGCGGTCAGACAAGCCGAGACGGGGTGCAACCAGGCACCCCGTCCGGGAAGTCTGCGCCGCGGATCGGGAAGGATCGTGACGGAATGCGGACCGTTTCCGGTATCCGTCTCCCGTGCCACGATCCGCAACAGATCGGCGGCCAACTCGCGCTTCCGGCATCCGATACAGGTCCGAATCGGTTGCGCGTGCTGAACCTGTGTCCACTCTACCGCCGACCCGGTCGGATCAACGAACCGCTCCCCCGCGGAAGTTACCAACATGTCATCCCGACGGTCCGATTCGCGCCCCGGGATGTCCAACGGACGGTGCGCCGCGTCGGTTCCGGTCAACTCCGGTGTGCCTCCGTCCGCACCGAGCCGCCGCCCATGTCCGGGGCGGCGTCGCTGCGGATATCGATCCGCCAGCCGGTCAGCCGGGCGGCCAGGCGGGCGTTCTGCCCCTCCTTGCCGATGGCCAGCGATAGCTGGAAGTCCGGCACCACGACCCGCGCGGCGCGCGCCTCGGGATCGACGATAGTGACCGACACCACTTTCGACGGAGACAGCGCATTGCCGACGAACGTCGCCGGATCCTCCGCGTAATCGATGATGTCGATCTTCTCGCCGGCCAGCTCGCTCATCACGTTGCGCACCCGCTGCCCCATCGGGCCGATGCAGGCGCCCTTGGCGTTGACACCGGACACGGTGCTGCGGACCGCGATCTTGGAGCGGTGCCCGGCCTCGCGGGCCACCGCGACGATCTCGACAGAGCCGTCGGCGATTTCGGGTACCTCGAGCGCGAACAGTCGCCGCACCAGATTGGGGTGCGTACGCGAGAGGGTGATCTGCGGGCCACGCGGGCCGCGCGAGACACCGACGACGTAGCACTTGATCCGGTCGCCGTGCTCGTAGGTCTCACCCGGCACCTGCTCGGCGGGCGGGATCAGCCCCTCGGCGCCGTTGACCTCGCTGCCGATGCGGACCACGATGGTGCCGCGAGCGTTGGCTCTGGCATCGCGTTGCACCACGCCACCGACGATGTCGCCCTCGTGCGTGGAGAACTCGCCGAAGGACTTCTCGTTCTCGGCGTCGCGCAGCCGCTGCAGCACCACCTGGCGGGCGGTGGTCGCCGCGATCCGGCCGAAACCCTCTGGGGTGTCGTCCCATTCGGAGACCATGTTGCCGTCGGCGTCCAGCTCGCGCGCCATCACCCGGACCGTGCCGGTCTTCTGGTTGATGTCGATGCGCGCGTTGGGCTGGTGGCCCTCGGTGTGCCGGTATGCGGTGAGCAGCGCCGACTCGATCGCGGAGATCACGGTCTCGATCGAGATCCCCTTGTCGGCGACGATCGCGCGCAGGGCTTCGATTTCGATGTTCATTCCACGATCCCTTCGGTCGGCGAATCGGACGCTGTTACTGATTCGGGTAGTAATGGTGTTGATCCTCGAACATCCGCGGCGTCGACCGCCGGCTCATCATCTTGCTGGCCAGGTACCGGGCGGCCGGGGATGATGCCCCCGGCGAGTTCCAATTCCTCGGCGCCCGGCTTGGAGAATTCCACTTGCACTACGGCCTCCGCGATATCTGCGAGGGAGACCTGCACCACGTGGGGTTTGTGCTTGCCGCCGAGTACCAGGGCAACTGTATCGCCGCTCAGCTCACCCAGCCTGGCCTCGAACTTCGCCGAGACGCCCGGCTCGGGGGGCGGCGCACTCTCGCGTAGGTGGACGCGCACCTTGCGCCCGCGCGCGCGACGCCAGTGCCGGTCGGCGGTGAGCGGACGGTCCACGCCCGGCGTGGTGACTTCCAGCAGATACGGCGTCTCGCCGAAATCGCCTGCCTCGTCCAGCAACTCCGAGAGTTCGGTGCTGAGGATGGCGATGGTGTCCAAATCGGAAGGGCCGTCGCTGTCGACGGTCACCTTCAATCGAGCCTGCGCGTCCGCATGCTTGCCGGTCGTCGAAATCTCGACGCCCTCGAGGTCGAATCCTCGGCGTTCGACGAGTCCAGCTACCAGCTGGCTCAGCCTTTCCTCGGTCGGCATCGGCATATGGGGCGGCTCCTGGTTCAGTTGTCACGGCGGTGTCGTGTCGAGCGACCTACAAGCAGTCGCACGCGGTGTTGTTTCGAGCGACCTGCAAGCAGTCACTAGCGGTGTTGTTTCGAGCGACCTGCAAGCAGTCACTAGCGGTGGGAATTTTCTACCGAGGGTCTAGCGTAACGCGCCCAGAGAGTGTAAAGGACCAACGGGCAGGCACTACGCGCGCCACGTCTATGCCTGGTCCAGGGGCGCCTCGCGAATCTGGCACGATGGTGCCGTGCCCATCCGCCTTCCCGCGCAGCCGATCGTCCTGTGCACCTCCGGCATCCCCTCCGACCGGCACGCTCCCCGGTTCGCCATGGACCGTCGCGGCATGTTACGGCTTGCCGGTGGCGGCGCGGTCGGCGTGCTCGCGCTCGGCGCGGTGACCGGCTGCAGCGATGACAAGGTGTACGAACCGGATCCGCTTGCCGCCCAAGAGGTTCAAGCCCGCACCGATGCCGCGGCGGCGACCGCGGCCATCGCGTTGGCACCGCAGCGGCACAGCGCGCTGACCGCGATCGCGACCGAAAGGACCGCGCACGCAGACGCTTTGAAGGCCGAGATCGATCGGCTGATCGGCGTTTACGGAGACGGCACCAAGCCGGTCCACCGCACCAAGACAAACGGGCCCGGGCAGGCTTCCGGACCGTCCGCAGTGGCCTCCGGGACGGCCATACCGCCCAGCCCGCCGCCGACAGTCGATGCACTGCGCGCTCAACTCACCAAATCGCAACAGTCGGCCGCCGAGCTGGCGCACGGTCAATCCGGCTATCGGGCGGGGCTGCTCGCCTCGATCAGTGCGGCTTGCGCCGTTCAGGCAGGAGTGTTGCTCGCATGACCGATGCCGAACGCCAGGCGTTGCTCGATGCGCTGCGTGCCGAATACGGGGCGGTGTACGCCTACGGGGTGATCGCCGCGTACGCCTCTTCGGAACGCGGTCGCCTTGTTGCCGAGAACACCGCTGCGCACCGTGCCCGTCGGGACGCCACGATCGATGCCCTCACGGCCGCCGGTGTCACCGCGCCACCGTCGGATGCCGCCTACACGGTCCCGTTTCCGGTCAACGACCCGATTCCGGCCGCTCACTTGGCCGCGACGGTCGAGACCGATACCGCCGTTACATGGCGCTCGGTGGTCGAACGTGCCGACTCCGAATCCGTCCGGCGTATGGGCGTCGAGGCATTGACGGAAAGCGCTGTGCGGCTTGCCACTTGGCAGTCCATCCTGGGCACCAACCCGCCGACGATCGCCTTTCCCGGCAAAGCCTGACCCACTACGCACAAAAGGCCGGTCCCCGCAGTGGGACCGGCCTTTTCGCGTCAATGCCTATGGGCGCATTGCGTACGCACCGTCGTAGGACACGACCTCGGCCCACACGCGGTCGAAGCGAGGACGGTCGGCGACCGGCGGACGCAAAGCCGAAGCGGCCCAACCCTGTTGGTCAGGGGTGGCGGACGGCTTGCCGTAGAGCGTGGTGGCGTAGGCGTTGAAGTCGCGGATCTGGAAGTCGAAGATCTGGTCGAGCAGATCGCGATCCAGGCCGGTGATCGCCGCCTGCTCCAGGATCAGCTGACCGTAGACCACTAGGGAGAACAGGTGGCCGATGGTCAGCATGAAGTCCAGGTCCTGCTGCTGATCGGCGCTCGGGGCGGCGGTGCTCAGCAGCGTGCGCAGCGCCTGGGCCTGCTCGAAGAAGCGGCCGACGTTCGGGATGTCGGCGTGCTGCTGGTAGGCCGGGGTCCAGTCGGCGAACTGCACCTTGCCCGCACCGCGCGCCGGGCCCTGCTGCCAGAAGAACTCGTCGTCGGCGGCATCCTGGCGGGTGCCGATCGCCGGGTAGTCCTTCGGGTTGAACAGGTAGTTCGGCATGAACTTCAGGATCTGCCCGACGTTCACGTGCACGGTGCCCTCGAGCCGGGGCAGCGTGTTGATCAGCCGGGCCACCTCGGCGAAGTAGGTGTTCTTCTCGAAACCCTTGGCCGCCAGCACATCCAGCAGCAGCGTCATCACGGTCTCGCCCTCGGAGGTCACCTTCGACTTCGTCATCGGGTTGAACAGCAGGTAGCGCCGGTCCTCCAGGCTC
The DNA here is from genome assembly GCF_040645995.1 of Nocardia sp. NPDC046473. Taxonomy (NCBI): domain Bacteria; kingdom Bacillati; phylum Actinomycetota; class Actinomycetes; order Mycobacteriales; family Nocardiaceae; genus Nocardia; species Nocardia sp. NPDC046473. Next base: position 697,600 of record NZ_JBEYZJ010000001.1, on the reverse strand, counting down.
GCGCTGCGGAAGTAGTCCACGGCGCGGTCGCTGAACAGTTTCATCGCCACGATGCGGGCGTAGGCGTCGACGAAATTCGTTCGCACGTGCGGGAACTCGGTGACCGGGTTGCCGTAGAGGATGCGGTTGTTCGCGTGTGTAATCGCCTCGTAGAAGGAGTGCTCGACCATGCCGATGCCGCCGTGGCAGAGGTTGAACTTGCCGACGTTGACGGTGTTCAGCGCCGCGGAGAATGCCTCAGGTCCGGTGTGCAGGATGTCCTGCGCGCGCACCGGGTAGTTCTCCAAACGGAAAGTGCTGACATACATCTGCTGGTGCACCACGTTGCCGAGCAGCCGGTAGTTCTCGTGCCTGCTGTCCGCGGCGAACCACACGTAGCCGTCGGCGCCCTCGATGTCTGCGCGCCGGGAGAACACCGAAACCATGCTCGCCACATTGCCGTTGCCGATGTAGTACTTCTCGCCGTTGGCGCGGAACAGGATTCCAGCCTCGGCGTCGGCGCTGCCCGGCTCGCTCGGGGTCAGCACGAGGTCGGTGTTGTAGATGTCGGCGCCGTGCTCGCGCTCGGACAGCCCGAACGCCATCACCTGTCCCTCAGCCAGGTCCGCGGCCGCCCGCTGCTTGGCTTCCTTGTTCTCGCTCTGCCAGATCGGGCCGAGGCCGAGGATGGTCACCTGCTCGGCGTACCAGTAGGCCAGGCCGTAGAAGCCGAAGATCTCCGACAGCGCCGCGTTGCGCGCCGCGTCCCAGCGCCGGTTCTCGTCGCCATCGGCGTACGCGGCCGGAGTCAGGAAGGTCGCGAACAGCTTCTCCTTCGCGACGAAGTCCAGGAAGTCCGCCGTCCACACCGCGTCCGCATCATCGGCCAGCAACTGCTGCTTACCCCGCGACTCGAACCATTCGATGGTCGCGCGCAGCAGCCGCCGGGTCTCGGCGTCGAACTGCTGCGGGTCGTAGGTGGCCGGGTTGAACAACAACGCGTCGGTGCTCGTCATGCCGTTAACTTACCAGCGGGTAATCGCAGTCCGGAGCAGGTCTGTCGTACCTCACACAGCAAATCTCCCCTACGCAACCGTAGGTCCCCCGGTCTGTTACACCCGGCAAACAGTGCGGCCCCGATGGAGTATCCATCGGGGCCGCGCTGAGTGGTTGCCGGTTAGCCGCGAACCTTGGCGACGACGGCGGCGACGGCCGAGTCGGCGGGGATCTCGTCGGCTTCGCCGGTGAAGCGGTCGCGGAGTTCGACCTTGCCCTCGGCCCAGCCGCGGCCGACCACGAGAACCAGTGGCATGCCGAGCAATTCGGCGTCCTTGAACTTCACGCCGGGGGATGCGGTGCGGTCGTCGAAGAGGACGTCGAGGCCTTGGGCGTTGAGGCCGGCCACGACCTCTTCGGCGCCGGCGCGGGCGGCGTCGTCCTTGTTCGCGATGACGACGTGCACGTCGTAGGGCGCGACCTCGGCAGGCCAGCGCAGGCCCTTGTCGTCGTGCTGCTGCTCGGCGATCACCGCGACCATGCGGGAGACGCCGACGCCGTAGGAACCCATGGTCAGGCGCACTGGCTTGCCGTTCTCGCCGAGCACGTCGACGTCGAACGCGTTGGTGTACTTCTGGCCGAGTTGGAAGATGTGGCCGATCTCGATGCCGCGGGACGCGACCAGCGGGCCACGGCCGTCGGGCGAGGGATCGCCGTCGCGGACCTCGGCGGCCTCGATAGTGCCGTCGGGGGTGAAGTCACGGCCGGCGACGAGGCCGACGACATGCTTGCCCTTCGCGTCCGCGCCGGTGATCCAGGCGGTGCCGGTGACCACGCGCGGATCGACCAGGTAGCGAACACCGTTGGCCTGCAATGCCTTCGGCCCGATGTAGCCCTTCACCAGGAACGGGTTCGCGGCGAAGTCGGCCTCGGTGAGCAACTCGACCTCGGCGGGTTCGACCGAAGCACCGAGGCGCTTGTCGTCGACCTCGCGGTCGCCGGGGAGGCCGATGCCGACGATCTCGGACTTGCCGTCCGGGTGGCGCAGCTTCACCATCACGTTCTTCAGGGTGTCGGCCGCGGTGACCGGACGGCCGAACTGCTCCGCGATCCCGGCGCTGTTCGCCCAGTCGACCAGCGTCGCGATGGTGGGGGCGTCCGGGGTGTCGTGCACGACGGCCTCGGCCTGTCCCTCGACGGGCAGCGGCGCGGGCGCAGGCGTGATCACGGCCTCCACGTTGGCCGCGTAGCCGGATTCGATGCAGCGCACATAGGTGTCCTCACCGACCGGGCTGTCGGCGAGGAACTCCTCGGACGCGCTACCGCCCATCGCGCCGGCCGTGGCCGCCACGATGACGTACTTGACGTGCAGCCGGTCGAAGATCCGCTGGTAGGCCTCGCGATGCGCGGCGTAGCTCGCCTTCAGGCCGTCCTCGTTCAGATCGAACGAGTAGGAGTCCTTCATGATGAATTCGCGCCCGCGCAGGATGCCCGCGCGAGGCCGTTCCTCGTCGCGGTACTTGTTCTGGATCTGGTACAGGATGACCGGCAGGTCCTTGTACGAGTTGTATTCGCCCTTCACGGTGAGCGCGAACAGTTCCTCGTGCGTCGGGCCGAGCAGGTAGTCCGCGCCCTTGCGGTCCTGCAGGCGGAACAGAGTGTCGCCGTACTCGGTCCAGCGGTTGGTGGTCTCGTACGGGTCGCGCGGCAGCAGCGCGGGCAGCGAGATCTCCTGGGCGCCGATCGCGTCCATCTCCTCGCGCACCACGTTCTCCACTCGGCGCAGCACCCGCAGGCCGAGCGGCAGCCAGGAGTAGACGCCCGGCGCGATGCGCCGCACGTATCCGGCGCGGACGAGCAGTTTGTGGCTGGGCACCTCGGCGTCGGCGGGATCGTCGCGCAGGGTACGCAGGAAAAGGCGAGAGAGGCGGGTGATCACGGATGCACAGGGTAGTCGCTGGCGGAGCGGTGTTCACAGCGCATTACCGTTATCGCTCGTGCTGGTGCTGCTGCCTCCCTCCGAAACCAAGTCCGACGGTGGTACGGACGTTCCGCTCGACCTCGGCGAGCTGTCGATGCCGCAGCTCACGGCGGTGCGCGACCGGCTCATCGATGAGGTCACGAAGCTAGCGACCGACCCGGACGCCTCGCGCGCCGTCCTCGGCCTCGGCAAGGGGGCTGACAGCGAGATCGCCCGCAACGCGGCGCTGCGCACCTCCCCCACCAGGCCCGCGCTCGAGCGCTACACCGGCGTGCTCTACGACGCGCTGGACGCGAGCTCGTTCACCAAACCGCAGCGCGCCAAGGCGTACGCGCGGCTCGGCATCGGCTCCGCGCTGTTCGGTGCCGTCCGCGCGAGCGACCCGATTCCGGCCTACCGGCTGTCCGGCGGCTCGAAACTGCCCGGGCTGCCGACCCTTTCGGCCGTCTGGCGCGACTCGCTTGCCGATGCCCTGCTCGACGAGGCTGCCGGTGATCTCGTTGTCGACCTGCGATCAGGTACCTACCAGCAGCTCGGCCGTGTTCCCGGGGCCGTTACCGCCAATGTCCTCACCGAGCATCCCGACGGCTCACGCACTGTGGTCAGCCACTTCAACAAACACCACAAGGGCCTGCTCGCCCGCGCCCTGGTTCTCACCCGCGCCGAGCCCACAGACGTCCGTGGCCTCGCCAAGGTCGCGGACAAAGCGGGCCTGCGCGCCGAAATCGCCTCGCCCACGGAGCTATTGATCATCACTTGAGCGGCCTTGCCGGCAGCGAAATCTATTGGCGCCTGCGCACAGCCGCACCACTTACCCGTCCCACGACTGTCGATGCGGATCGACAGTCGCGCAGCTTGTTCCCTCGATCAGCCTTGCCACATACAGCCCGGCGGCGAAGCAGGCTCGCCCTTCGACCGCGTCAGCCCGCCGACAGCATCGCCAGTTCACGGTCGAGGTTGGCTCGCGCCGCCGCCTCGAATCGTGTTCGGGCAGTGCTGGTTCGGAAGAGTCTCGGCTGCCGGGCCAGACCTTGGAGTACGGCCGCGCGACCGGCGCGGAACAGATCGTCGGGCACGTGCCGGTACTCGGCCCTGACCGCGACGGTGTACGCGGCGTACCCCGCCTCGTCGGCCGCCAGCACCGCGAGGTCGGCATCGCACAGGACGCCGCCGTTGCGGTCGTCGTCGGCCGGATCGTGAGTGGCGGTGAGGCGCACCAACCTAGCGATCTCACGGACGAGTTCTGGTGCGGCACGGAGGGATTCGAGAACCTCCTCGGCCAGCACCGCACTGCGCTCCTCGTTGTCCGCCCGATCGACCGCGTAGATCGCGTCGTGAAAGAACGCCGCGTACCGAACCGCGTCGACATCCTCGGCATCCCCGGCCAGCTCATCGATGACGCCCAACATCGCAGCCAGGTGATCCACCGTGTGGTACCGCCGATGCTCTTCCTGATAGCGGCGGACCAGGTCTGCCCCGACCGCCCCGGCTTCGGCCCCCGCAAGTGTCGCCCAACGCTCGAGCAGGTCTGTCTCCGCGGATCTCCCCATCGACACAGTCTGCCGAGCCACCCAGCCACCGACAATGCGCCGACTCTGTGGCCTACAGCACATCAGCGGACCGACTGTGGAAATGAGATGCGCTGATCGCCTTGGGGTCGTACCGCAACCCGGGAGCTCGGGGTTGCCGGAACAAGAAATTCGATTGCCCGAGCCGAATAGTAGTGCATTGCGCCGTAATGCGTGGCGAAACGGTGGCCATCGATCGCCAGAGCGGTGATGTGATCTTCGAATACGTCTGACAGGACGGTATTTACAATTCGACAGTAGCCGCGATTTCGAGTCATTCGTTCAACGGACAACCATTGCAGGAACGCCACTAACCCTCGTATGGTAGCCATTATATCCAGTCATGACGCATGATGCATTTTAAGGTTGCTGATATGAGATTTACCAATCGACCGAGCGCGACCTGCAGTAACTTTGGTACAAGAAGTAAATTATCTGCGCGATGGGTGTCGATTCCGGTAGCAATTGCGGCTACCTTGCTCGTTGGCTCGCTGGCGGGCATAGCGTCGGCGAATGCTCAAGATACCGGCGTAAATATGCAGGAACAGTGCGAGAAGCAATTTCCACCGATTCCGCCGCTCGCTGGTGCGTATGCGTACATCGCCGACCAACACAGCGCTCACAGTTGGAAGTGCGGCTACTACGTTGTGGTCGTTGGTGAGCCGGTGCCGGAGGTGGTCGATGACCTGAGCATCGACGTGCAAGCTTTCTGCAATCGCCATCACGCTGGTCGAGCGATTGTGCTCGATGAGGGAAACCCTTATTCGTGGCGGTGCCGCCCCTGAGGGTTTGACGTATTGACGGACCGTAGGTAATCAACCTTATGACACGGCGCTGAACTACCGCTCTTCCGGTCTCAACACTGCGGTGTGCGAATTGGGCGGCATTCTGGAACCCGGGAGCAGGCGACGCTCCCGGGTTCGAGGTAACCGATACTTCCCGCGTTACCGCTGAGCCGCGTCCACCAATGCGCGAATCTTCGCGGCGCCGGCGGGCGCACCGGCGTTCTCCCAGAACGGAAGTCCGGATGCGTACACGTCCGCGTAGACGGGCGTGTTCACTTGGAAGCGCCAGCTCTCACTCAGCGGGCCGACGTCGACGGTGTCGTACCCGAGCACGTCGAGCAGTTGCGCCGCAGCGGCTTTCGCGGCCGGGTCGTCGCCCGCGATCGGCAGCGCCGTGCGATCCGGCGAGCCGACGGGGCGGGCCAGCGTGGCGAGGTGCCCGAAGTAGATGTTGTTGAACGCCTTGACCACCTTCGAGGTCGGCAGATGCCGTTGCAGCAGTTCGCTGCTCGTCGTGCTCCCGTCCTCGACCTCGGGGAAGGTGCCGTCCCGATCCGGATAGTAATTGTTGGTGTCGAGCACCACCTTGCCCGCCAGCGGCGCCACCGGCACCTGGCGGTAGTTGCGCAGCGGCACGGTCACCACCACGATGTCCCCCGCCGCGGCCGCCTCCTCGGCGGTCGCCGCGCGCGCCCGCGGGCCGAGGTCCGCGACAAGATCGGCCAGGGTCTCGGGGCCACGCGAGTTGCTGAGCACCACATCCAGCCCCGCGGCGATGGCGAGCCGCGCGACCGTGCTGCCGATATTCCCGCTACCGATCAATCCAAGGGTTGTCATACACCGTCGAACGACGCTACGACCTGCGATGTTCCCGTGGACGACGGGCGGCCGGTCACTGCCATGAGCCGCATCACAGACGCAGTCACGGTACGTCGGCGGTGGCGGTGAGGTCGCGGATGAGCAGCGCGGCGTGCAGCGACGTGCGGGATTCACCGTCCTCCAGATCGACGGCGAGGATGCGCTCGATACGGGCCAGCCGGTCATACAGCGTGGGCCTGCTGATGTTGAGCCTGCGCGCGAGTTCGGTCTTGTTGCCCGCCAGGTCGAGGAACTGGCGCAAGGTGCGGGTCAGGTCGGCGGTGTGCCGAATGTCGTAGCGCAGCAACGCACTCAGCTCGGTCTCGGCGAAGCGTTGCACGCCGGGTTCGTTGCGGATCAGCGAGAGCAGTCCGCGCAGCCGCACGTCGCCGCTGCGGTAGAACGGCCGCGGCGCCGAAGTCGCCAGCGACAGCGCCACTTCCGCGACGTGCGCGGCGTGCGGCAGCTCGTGCGCGGTGTCGAGCAGCGAATCCGATTCCGCGCCAACGCCGATCACCACCCGCTCGACGCCGTCCACCCGGCGCACCTCGCCGGTGATCGCGGTACACGCGACCGTCAGGCTCTCGTCGAGGTCGCCGCCACGTGGCAGCGCCAGAATCATGCCGACCCGGTCGCCCTGGTCGGCGGCGGCGAGCGCGGTCAGCTTCGCCAGCCCCAGGCCGTGCGTGACCGCGTCGAGGATGCCCGCGGCCCGGCGCTGCCTGGCCACCGGATCGGTCTCCGCGATCGCGGCGATATCGATGGCCAGGGGCACGTAGGCGGCGCGGCGCGCCAGGCCGAGCGCGGCGGCCCGCGCCACCGCGTCCCGCTCGTCCAGCACCCGGCCGTTGACCATGTCGTCGATGAGGCCGGTCTGTGCCTGGCGGTGCAGGCCGAAGCGGTCCTTCTCGATCATCCGGTGCAGGGTGAGCGTCTGGGCGGCCCGTTCCAGCACCATCGTGGCGCGGGCGGTCGGCACGTCGTTGGCGGGCAGGATCAGCCGTCCCCACCGCTGGGTGTGCGGGCCGACGGCCACCGCGTCCCAGCCGTCGGGCAGCAGCCGCGAGGTGGTCTCCCAGTCGTCGAGCAGCGCCGAGGTGGACGCGTGCTTGGCGGTGAGCGTCAGCACTCGATGCGACAGGTCCTCCAGCACCACCGACGAATCGAGCATGTCGGCAGCGGTTTTCACGATTTCGGCGAGCGAGGCGCGGCGCACGCTGAGGTCGGTGAAGGTCTCGTGCACGGTGCGCGCGAACTCGAGTTCGGCGTACTGCTCGGCCACGATGACCCGGTGCACCGCCTCGGTGATCTCGACGAACCGGGTGATCTTGTGCAGCACGATCAACGGCAGGCCGAGCGCGTCCGCGGTCGCGGCCACGACCGGTGCGAGTTCCGGGACGTAGCCGCCCAGCTCGATGACCAGCCCCGCGACCCCGGCGGCGGCGAGCGCGGTCAGATAGCCGACCGTCGCGATGTCGCCGTGGCTCATGGCCTGCCCGGTGGTGAGGATCAGCTCGCCGCCGACCAGCAGCTGCGCCACATCCGCCACATCGCTGACGTGCACCCAGCGCACCGGCCGATCCAACGATCCGCCCGCGACGACCTCGGGTTCCCCGGCGCGCACCACCGGCATCGCCAGCACATCGGCCACAGAGGGAAGCACCGACGAATCGTAATACGAAATCCGAAATCGCGTACAGATCGTCGGGTCATCCAGGAAGGTTGATGCCGGAGAGTAGTACCGAGGAGGCGTCCATCCCGCCGACGCACCGCCACGCTCACGGATCGAATCGAGGAGACATGCAGACAATCGCGCACTGGCTCGACGGCAAGGCTTTCGCAGGCACCAGCGAGGCGACCGCACCGGTGACCAATCCGGCGACCGGGGTGGTGACCGGACAGGTCGCGCTCGCCGATGTCGCGGACACTCGCGCGGCGATCGATGCCGCCGCCGATGCCTTCCCGGCCTGGCGGGACACCTCACTGGCACGGCGCACCCAGATCCTGTTCCGGTTCCGCGAACTGCTGAACGAGCGCAAGGAAGACCTCGCGAAGCTGATCACCGCCGAGCACGGCAAGGTGCTCGCCGACGCGATGGGCGAGGTGAGCCGCGGCCTGGAAGTAGTCGAATTCGCCTGCGGCGTACCGCATCTGCTGAAGGGCGGCTACACCGAGAACGCGTCGACGAAGGTGGATATCTTCTCCATCCGCCAGCCGCTGGGCCCGGTGGCCGTCATCTCGCCGTTCAATTTTCCGGCGATGGTGCCGATGTGGTTCTTCCCGCTGGCCATCGCGGCGGGCAACACGGTGGTGCTCAAGCCGAGCGAGAAGGATCCGTCGGCGTCGCTGTGGCTGGCCGAGCTGTGGGACGAAGCAGGTTTGCCCGCGGGCGTTTTCAACGTGCTGCAGGGCGACAAGGTCGCGGTCGACGAGCTGCTGGACAACCCCGCCATCAAGGCGGTCTCGTTCGTCGGCTCGACCCCGATCGCGAAGTACGTCTATCAGCGCGGGACCACCGCCGGCAAGCGGGTGCAGGCACTCGGCGGCGCGAAGAACCACATGGTGGTGCTGCCGGACGCCGACCTGGATCTGGCCGCCGATGCCGCGGTGAACGCCGGATTCGGTTCCGCGGGTGAGCGATGCATGGCGATCAGCGTGGTGGTCGCGGTCGGCGACGTGGCCGACGAACTGGTCGGCAAGATCACCGAGCGGGCCGGCACCATCAAGACCGGCGACGGCACCCGCGGCACCGACATGGGTCCGCTGGTCACCCGCGCGCACCGCGACAAGGTCGCCGAGTACATCGCGGCGGGTGAATCCGCCGGCGCCAGTGTGGTACTCGACGGTCGCGGGATCGAGGCCGACGGGGCGGCGGACGGATTCTGGCTCGGGCCGACGATTCTCGATCATGTCGGCACGGAGATGAGCGTCTACACCGACGAAATCTTCGGTCCCGTCCTCTCGGTGGTGCGGGTGGACAGCTACGACGACGCACTCGCGCTGATCAACGCCAACCCGTACGGCAACGGCACCGCGATCTTCACCAACGACGGCGGTGCGGCCCGGCGCTTCCACAACGAGGTGGAGGTCGGCATGGTCGGCATCAACGTGCCGATCCCGGTGCCCATGTCCTACTACAGCTTCGGCGGCTGGAAGAACTCGCTGTTCGGCGACTCGCACGCGCACGGCGCCGACGGGGTGCACTTCTTCACCCGCGGCAAAGCGGTGACGACGCGCTGGCTCGACCCGAGCCACGGTGGTATCAACCTCGGGTTCCCCGAGAACAAATAGCCACGGCCCTGAGAACAAGTAACCGACAACCCCAGCGACGCAGGAGAACTCGCCGATGACCCTCCCGAACGGATCGACACCGGAGCTCGTACGCGCGGCGGCCGCCCGCGCGTACGAGCTCGATCGCCGCCATGTCTTCCACTCCTGGTCCGCCCAGGCGCATCTCAACCCGATGACGATCAGCGCCGCCCAGGGCTGTTACGTCTGGGACGGGGAGGGCAACCGGCTGCTCGACTTCTCCTCCCAGATGGTGAACACCAATATCGGCCATCAACACCCGAAAGTCGTTGCGGCGATACAGGAGCAGGCCGCCAAGCTGTGCACCATCGCTCCGCCGCACGTCAACGATGCTCGCTCGGAGGCGGCCCGGTTGATCGCCGAGCGGACACCCGGCGAGCTGAACCGGATCTTCTTCACCAACGGCGGCGCGGAGGCGGTCGAGCACGCGGTGCGGATGGCGCGGCTGCACACCGGCCGCTACAAAGTGCTGGCGCGCTACCGCTCCTATCACGGCGGCACCGAGACCGCGGTCAACCTGACCGGTGATCCGCGGCGCTGGCCCAACGATCACGGCAACAGCGGCGTGGTGCACTTCTTCGGCCCGTTCCTCTATCGGACGCAATTCCACTCGACCGACGAAACCGAGGAAACCGAGCGCGCTTTGGCGCATCTCGAGCAGACCATCGCGTTCGAGGGGCCGAACACCATCGCCGCGATCGTGCTCGAATCCATCCCGGGCACAGCGGGAATCATGGTTCCACCGCCGGGCTATCTGGCGGGCGTGCGGGCGCTGTGCGACAAGTACGGCATCATCTTCATCGCCGACGAGGTGATGTCGGGCTTCGGACGCACCGGAAAGTGGTTCGCGATAGAGCATTTCGAGGGCGTCGTGCCCGACCTGCTCACCTTCGCGAAGGGCGTGAACTCCGGCTACGTGCCGCTCGGTGGGGTGGCGATCAGCCCGGCGATCGCCGCGACCTTCGACGACACCCCCTACCCCGGCGGACTCACCTACTCGGGCCATCCGCTGGCCACGGCCGCCGCGGTCGCGACGATCAACGCGATGGCGGACGAACGCATCATCGAGAACGCGGCCGAGATCGGCGCCCGGGTACTCGGTCCCGGCCTGCGTGAACTCGCCGATCGGCACCCGAGCATCGGCGAGGTGCGCGGCACCGGTGTGTTCTGGGCATTGGAACTCGTCCGCGATCGGGCGACTCGCGAACCCCTCGCGCCCTACGGCGGAACGAGTCCGGCGATGAACGAGGTCGTCGCCGCGTGCAAGGCCGCCGGGCTGCTGATGTTCGTCAACTTCAACCGGCTGCACGTGGTGCCGCCGTGCATTGTCAGCGAGGCCGAGGCCAAGGAAGGGCTGGCCATTCTCGACCAGACGCTGACCGTGGCGGACCAGCACGCTTCCTGAGGACACCCGTCCTGGCGCGGGCCGGGGCCGACCGCATGGTCGGTCCCGGCTTTCGCCGGTCCGGAATGCCGTTGGCGCCCGCGGTGTTCCACCTGTGCGTGACCGATACCACTGAGCTTTCCGAAGATCTGAAGAAGTATCTGGACGAGTCGAAGGTGTTCGCGACCGCGGCGACGATCGGGCCGAACGGGCAACCCCACCTGACCGTCATCTGGCTCAAGCGCGACGGCGACGACCTCGTGTTCTCTACGACCACCGATCGCCAACAGGGCAAGAACCTGGCGCGCGATCCGCGGATCACGGTGATGATCAACCCGCCGGAGGAGCCGTACAAGTACGCGGAGATCCGCGGCACCGCGACGCTCACGGCGGATCCGGACAAGACGCTGCCGGACGAGTTGTCGTCGAAGTACACCGGTCAGAAGTACCTGGATTTCAATCCCGCCTCGGTCAACGACGGACCGCGGGTCATCGTCCGCGTGACGCCACGCAAGGTCGCGGGTCGCTTCTGAAACCGCGGGCCCGGCAGGTTCAGGCCTGCTGGGCCTCTTCCTGCGCGTGCTGCGCCTGCGCGAGCTGCTGCGGGGTGAACCGCAGGGTCAACGCGATCAGACCGGCCACGAACGCGACGATCGCACACACGAACAGCACCAGCGTGTAGCCGCTGCCCAGCGCGGCGACCTCGGTCGCGTTCATCTCGGTCACCTTGCCGGTCCGCCCGCCGAGCGACAGCGTGCGCGAGGCCGCGATCGGGCTGAGCAGGCCGATCGCCACCGGCGTCGCCAGGTTCATGAACATCTGCCCCACCGCCGACAGCGGCCCGATGTTCTCGGCGGACACCCCGACGAGCACGCACAGCGGCGCGAGCACCATCGCCATGCCGACGCCGAAGCCGATCACCACCAGCAGCGGCAGCAGCGTGGTCAGGTACTGCACGTCGCCGTCGAGCGTCGAGCCGAACAGCAGGCCGACACCGAGCACGACCGCCGCACCGGCCAGCAGCCAGCGTGGCGCGAAGAGCATGGCGAGCTTGGAGGCCAGCGCGCCGCCGATACCGATGCCGATGGTGAACGGGATGGCCGCGACGCCCGCCTGCAGCGGGGTGTAGCCGATGACGTTCTGCAGGAACTGCGCGACGAAGAAGGTCATCGCGCCGAGCACGCCGCCGGCCAGGAAGATCAGCAGGAAGGTCGCGACCCGGTCCCGGCTGTCGAACAGCGACCAGGGCAGCAGCGGATCGGCGATCTGCCGCTCCATGATCACGAACACCACCAGCAGCACGATCCCGCCGACCAGTGCGCCGATGATGACCGGGTTGTCCCAGCCCATCTCGGGTCCCTCGGTCGCGCCGAACACAATGGCGGCGCAGGCGAGCGTGCCGAGGATCGCGCCGCGCACGTCCAGCGGTGAGCGGTGGTGCGCGGTGTCGGCCAGCTTGTAGATCGCACCGACGATGATCAGGATCCCGATCGGCACGTTGATCAGGAAGATCCAGCGCCAGGACACCTGGGTCAGCGCGCCACCGACGACCAGGCCGCCCACCGAGCCGATGCCGACCATCGAGCCGACGATCGCGATGGCCTGGTTACGCGCCTTGCCCGGCGCGAAAGTCGTTGCTACGAGGGCGAACGCGGTCGGCGCCGCAATCGCCGCACCGGCACCCTGGATCGCACGCGCGGCAAGGAGCATCCCCTCGTTCTGCGCCGATCCGCACAACAGCGAGGCGAAGGTGAACAGCCCGACGCCGATGATCAACATCCGCTTGCGCCCGAATGCGTCACCGAGCCGCCCGCCGAGCAGCATCAGCCCCGCGAACGTCAGACCGTAGGAGGTGACCGTCCACGCGCTACCCGCGCTGGACAGCCCCATCTCCTCCTGCAACCGAGGCAGCGCGAAGATCACGACGGTGCCGTCCAGCACCACCATGAGTTGCAGCCCGCTCAGCACTAGGATGGCGAGCCCGAAGGCCCGCTGCTTCATCGGATACTGCATCGTCGCAGCGGGATTCTCGAGCACAGTGAGCCACTGTACTGACCCGGACGAGCAGCACAATATCGGTGGCCTGCTGGCGCCTACCCGCCTTCTGACATACGCACGCGTGTTTGCGCGGCGAGTCGGTTGTGCGAGAAATCAGAACCCCTGCGGCAGTGGGGCACGTCAGCTGTCCGCGGAGAACCCTGCAGTCGGGCCGATAACCACGATGGCGGGCGGCCGGATACCTTCGTCGCGGACGCGGGCGGCGACGGTGCCGAGGTCGGCGCGCACGACGCGTTGGGTGCGCATCGTGCCTTCTTGGATGACGGTGGCCGGGGTGGTTGCGGGGCGGCCGTTGTCCATGAGGACGGTGGCGAATTGTTCGATGCGTTCGACGGCCATCATCAGGACGATGGTGCCGCGGAGGCGGGCGAGAGCGGGCCAGTCGACCAGGGAGTCGGGGTGGTCGGGGGCGACGTGGCCGCTGACCACTACGAATTCGTGGGTGACGCCGCGGTGCGTGACCGGGATGCCTGCGGCGGCGGGGACCGAGATCGGGCTGGTGATGCCGGGGACGACGGTTACCGGAATGCCCGCGTCGATGCACGCCTCGAGTTCCTCGAAGCCGCGGCCGAATACGTACGGGTCGCCGCCCTTGAGTCGGACCACGAACTTGCCTGCCTTCGCGCCCTCGATCAGCGCGGCATTGATCGCGTCCTGGGCCATCGCGCGGCCGTAGGGGATCTTGGCCGCGTCGATCACCTCGACGTCGGGGCCGAGTTCGGCCAGCAGTTCCGGCGGGGCGAGGCGGTCGGCGACCACCAGATTCGCGCGACCGAGCAGGCGGCGGCCGCGCACCGTGATCAGGTCCGGGTCGCCGGGCCCACCACCGACCAGCGCCACGCCCGGTGTGATCGGGGTCGAATCATCGGTCACCACACCGGATTGCAGCGCCTCCAGCAGTGCGTTGCGCACCGCGGCCGAGCGCCGATGCTGACCGCCGGCCAGCACGCCGAGGGTCATGCCGTCGTAGCGGGCGGTCGCCGGGGTGACCGCGGTGCCGAGGCGCGCGTTGTCGGCGCGCACGCAGAAGATCCGGCGGCGGGTGGCCTCCTCGACCACGGCCGCGTTGGTCTCCGGTTCGTCGGTGCAGGCGATCGCGTACCACGCACCGTCCAGGTCACCGTCCGCGTAAGCCCGCAGCGTCACCGTGATCTGCCCGGAGGTCGCCATTCCCTCGACCGCCGGAGTGACCTCCCGGCTCACCACGTGCACCTCCGCGCCGGAAGCGATCAGCAACCCGAGCCTGCGCTGCGCCACGGTGCCGCCGCCGACTACGACGACCCGGCGTCCGTCGAGATCGAGCCCGACCAGATAGTTCGGGTCGCCCTCATGCGGCGTGGCAGTATCGGATACCGCCTGGTCGGCGGTGTGGTCTGACGTGTTCGGCACAGTTTTCGAGCCTACGGCCTCGGTTCGGCGCGACGGCAATCGACTCGGTCACCGCTGGTCCGAGGCCCGTGCCGAGCCCGGCGGCGGCGCTCGATCAGCGGGAAACGGTCGTGCGCGGACCACCGGCCGAGGCGGCGCTGATCGTTCCTATACTCGGGCGGATGAACCGCTGGAGTCGGACAGTACCGATGGTCGTCGCCTCGATAGCGCTGGCTTTCGTGCCCGCCACAGCCGGTGTGGCGCATGCTGATCCGGCACCGTATGTGCCGACGCAGGGTGTCGAGTCGAAGTACTTCCAGCCTGGTCCGGCGGCGGTGACCGAGCAGCTCGGCTTCGGGTGCTGCGACTCCACCGGGGCGAAGTTCGATGTCTGGTATCCGACCGATCTGGGGGCTGGTCGGCATCCGATTGTGGTGTGGGGTGACGGGACCAACGCGGTACCGGGCCAATATGCCTCTCTGCTGCGGCATTTGGCGTCGTGGGGCTTTGTCGTGATCGGCACCGAGAACCAGAGCACCGGGTCCGGAGCCGACATTCGGAAGTCCCTGGACTACCTGATGGCGCAGGGCGACGATCCGGCGAGCGTGTTCTACGGGAAGTTGGACAAGGCGGCGGTCGGTGCGATGGGACATTCGCAAGGCGCTTCCGGGGTGCTGAACGCACTGCGAGATTCGGGTGGGGCGATCAAAACCGCGGTGCCGCTGGAGCTTCCGGCGCAGCACTTCTGTTCCACCTCGGCCTCCTGCGCCGATACCCGTTCGCTGACAACAGGTTCGGTGTTCCTGGTGAACGGGTCGTCCGATGGACTCATCTCGCCGTCGCAGCAACTGGTGCCGTGGCAGGCGGAGGGCTTGCAGTCGAATCAGGCCTACTACGAGGCGACTCCGGCGAATCTGCCGAAGGTGTGGGGCACGCTCAACGGCCCGAACCACAACGACGTGCAGGGGCAGCCGGACTGCGCGGCCGCGTCGGTGCCGTGCACGACCGGGGTGTACGGCTATCTCGGGTATCCGACTGCGTGGTTGATGGCGCAGCTGCAAGGCGATGCGACCGCGCGCGACGCCTTCCGCACCGGCGGTGAGTTCTTCACACCGTCGCCGAATTGGAGCAACCAGGTCAGCGCCGTCGGCTGAGTCGCTCCGAGTGGGCGAACTGTCCACTTCGTGCCGCCGACTGACGTACGGTTCGTCCGTTGCTCACCGGCCGAGTACCGACGAGTGTTCATACATGGCTTTGACCGATGACACGCCGCTGGCGTCCGAATACGCCGACCGCGTCATCGCGGTGGAACCGGGCGGCAACGAGCACATTCCCGACGACGCCCGGCACGGCGGGCCGCGCCAGCTGTTCTGGACCTGGATGTCGCCGAACCTGGAATTCGCCACCATCTTCATCGGCGTGCTGTCGGTCACCGCGTTCGGGATGAACTTCTGGCAGGCGACGCTCGGTCTCGCGGTGGGCGTCGGGCTCGGCGCGGCAGCGCATTACGTGCTGTCCGCGCGTGGGCCCGCGCATGGCGTGCCGCAGATGGTGTTGGGGCGCTTGGCTTTCGGGTATCGAGGCAATGCGCTGCCCGCGGCATTCATGTCGATCATGTGTGGAGTGGGCTGGTTCGCCACCAACAGCGTGAGCGGCGCGTTCGCGTTGAGCACGCTGACCGGCATGCCGAAGCTCACCGCGCTGATCCTGATCGTGTTGGTGCAGACCGGTTTTGCCGCGTTCGGGCACAACCTGGTGCACGCGTTCGAGCGGTTCGTGTTCCCGGTGCTAGCGGTCGTGTTCCTGGTGGTGACCGTGGTGATCTTCAGCAAGGCCGACCTCGGTGCCGCCGCGCCGTCGGGTGGCGTGGGCGGGATCGGCGGGTTTCTGCTGACGGTCGGCACCGCGTTCGGCTATGCGGGCGGCTGGAATCCGTACGCGGCGGACTACTCCCGGTATCTGCCCAAGACCGTGTCCCGGGTCGCCACCGGCGGCTATGCCGGGGCCGGACTGTTCGTCTCGTGCCTGTGGTTGTCGGCGTTGGGCGCGGCCTCGGCCACCATCGTCGGCTCGGCGCAGGGCAGTCCGACAGATGTGTTCACCGCGAATCTGCCTGGTGTGCTGGCGAATCTGACCCTGCTCGCCATCGCGCTCGGGGCCGTCGCCGCCAATGCGTTGAATGTGTATTCGGGCGCAATGGCATTCGTGACGATCGGCATCAAGCTGCCGATCCGGACGCAACGGGCCGTCGTCTCGATCTGCTTCGGCGCCATCGGATTCCTGGTCGCCTGGTGGGCGCTGCCCGACGCGGCCGCCAGCTATGAGGCGTTCCTGCTGATCGTCGCGTACTGGATCGGCCCGTGGCTCGGCGTGATGTTCGTCGACCAGTACCTGCGCCGCGGCCGCAAGATCAACGACCTGCTCTACGACCGGGCCTACACCAATTGGCCAGGCGTAGCGGCCTTCCTACTCGGCCTGGCGATCTCGGTCCTACTGTTCTCCAACCAGGCCAAGTTCACCGGCTACATCGTCCGCGAACTCCCCGACCTGGGCGACATCACCTTCTTCGTCGGCTTCGTCCTCGCCGCTGGGGCCTACCTCGCACTCGCGCGCCGCCGCGTCACCTCCGCCTGAGCGCGCGGCAAGCAACTGCCGCACCCTCTCTCGGGATCTGCACCCGCTCTGGACGCCCCTAGTCAGTGCGGATCCCGAGAGTCGGTGCGGATCCCGCGGCGGTAGGTGCGCCGGACCACAGCGGGCAGCTGCGGCGTCAGGCGGAGGTTGTGAGGCGGTGGGCGCACAGAGCCAGCAGGAGGGTGCCGGTGAGGGCGGGGGTGGCGGGGTCGTAGCCGAGAAGGTCGCGGATGCGGTCCAGGCGCTGGTAGAGGGATTGGCGGCCGATGTGCAGGGTGGTGGCACAGCGGGTGGGGCTGCCGCCGTGGCGCAGGTAGACCTCCAGGGTGCGGGTCAGGTTGCTGTGATGGGTTGTGTCCCAAGCGATCAGCGGGGCGATAGTGGTGGCGATCAGGCGGGTGCGTTCGGCTGCGGGCAGCGACTCGACGACGAGTTCGGTGGCCAGTTCGCGGCAGGTGGAGATGGGGCTGCCCGCCAGCCAGTCGCGGCGGTGCCGGGTGGCCAGGCGGAGTGCGGACCTGGTGGCTTCCAGTGATCCCGTCAGTGCGGCGGAGGTGAACTCGCAGGGATCACCGACCACGAGAGTGACACCCTCGATAATGTTGGTGGCGAACGCGTTTCGTAGCAGCCGGACCGTCTCGCCGACCGGGTCCGCGGTCGCCTCGTCCAGCGCGAGCACCGCGTAGGTGGTGGCGTGCACCTCGGCGACCAGGCCGGGTCTGCCGAGTTCCTTTGCCGCGGTGTCGATCAGACGGGTCGCGATGCGGGCGTCGGGTGCATCGATCGCCACCGGCACCAGCGTGCGTCGCGCCAGCGTGGGCACACCGGCCCCGCTGGCCCTTACTTTCAGATCAGCCTGCCGAATCGGCTTGCCGTCCAGCAGATCCGCGAGCAATGTCGTCGCCGCGAGCTGCGGACGCCCCGTCGGCGCGCCCGAGTTGGCCAGCGCGAGACCGAGACTCGGGGCAGATTGGTCCAGGACGGTGGCGAGGGTAGCGCCGTCCAGCGGCGAGCCGGGCCCCGCGGTGAGCGTCCCCCACGTGTTCTCCCTGGCCCGGATCGATGCGGAAGCGGCCGCGGATTCGACTGCCGCCCAAGCCGATCGATCATCGTCGACGCCGTGCGCGGCGATCAACGCCCCGTTGCCGCTCGTCACGATCAGCGCGCAACCCGCCACCTCGCCGATCCTGGCGAGCAGCTGGGCGAGCCCATTGCCCGCCGCCAACTCCCCGGTGAGGTCGCGCGCCAACTCGTTGAGCAGCCGCAGCGAACGCACCTCCCGCGACACGATCTCGGTATTCGCGGCCCGGCACAGATCGATGAACGGCACCACGCTGCGCAACGCGATCAACGGCAGCCCATGCCGCGACGCCTCCGCCACCATGTCCGGCGGGATGGCGTCGAAGGTGCGGCCCAGCTCGATGGCGACACCGGCGACCTCGCGCCCGGCGACCTCGCGCAGGTAGTGCCGCCGCGTCCCCGCGTCCATCCCGGCCAGGCCGAGCCCGGTGGTGAGCAGCAGTTCACCACCGGACAGCAGCGGACTGATCTCGTAGATCTCGCTCGAATGCACCCAGCGCACCGCCCGCCGCAGTGCGCTGTGACCTGCCAAAACGAGCGGATCGGCCGCGCCGAACTGATCGTCGAGCAATTCGCGCACGGTAGGCAACATGCGGTCATCCTGTCATCCATACCCCAGGACCGTGCGGACGATCTGTACGTTGCGGTAAGGGGCGGTTCCCTTGGAGGCTTGACCCATGACGCAGTCGATATCGGCACGACAACTGCTCGAGGTGGCATACGACGAGGCTCAGCTCGGGCTCGCCGAGGGCGGCATCCCGATCGGCGCGGCGCTGTTCGCGGCCGACGGCACGCTGCTCGGGCGCGGCCACAACCGTCGCGTGCAGTCCGGCGATCCCAGCATCCACGCCGAAACCGACGCCTTCCGCGCCGCGGGCCGCCGCCGCGACTACGGGGCGACGATCATGGTGACCACGCTGTCGCCGTGCTGGTACTGCAGCGGTCTGGTCCGCCAGTTCGGCATCGGCTCGGTCATCGTCGGCGAATCGCAGACCTTCTACGGCGGCCACGACTGGCTGGCCGAGCACGGCGTCGCGGTGACCGTGCTGGAGGACGATCGGTGCGTCGAGATGATGACCAGGTTCATCACCGAGAACCCCGCGCTGTGGAACGAAGACATCGGCGTCGCGGACGCAATCGAGGCGCAGTGAACACCTTCGAACGCACCAGCGGAGAGTGAGACCGAATGAACGCGATCGCATCGATCGACCTGTCCCGATGGCGTGCCGGCGGCACCGAGGCCGCCGAGGTCGAACGCGAGGTGGACGAGGGGTTGCGGCGCGCCGGATTCCTGCTGGTCCACGGGCACGGTGTGCCGGAGGGCCTGGCCGGACAGGTACGCGCGGCAGCGCGGCGGTTCTTCGCGCTACCGGACCCGGTGAAGGAGAAGTACGCCGTCACGGTCGGCGGGCGCGGGTGGATCGGGCCGGGCAAGGAAGCCAACGGCTACGCCGAGGGCACCGCGACCCCGCCCGATCTGAAGGAGACCTTCGCCATCGGCGCGGACACCGCGACCGGTGATCGACAGATCGACGACGTCTGGTTCCTGCCCAATGTCTGGCCGGATGAGGTGATCGAGCTACGCGAATTGGCGACCGCCTACACCGACGCCGTGCACACCCTGTCCGACGAACTACTCGCACTGTTCGCCGCAGCACTTCACCTGCCCGCCAACCCATTTCAAGACTTGGCTGCCCGCCCCACCTGGACCTGCAACATCAACCACTACCCACCACTGACCGCCGTCGGCACACCGGAGCCGGGCCAGTTCCGCATCGGCCCACACACCGATTTCGGCACCGTCACCGTGCTCGACCGCGAGCCCGGCGCAGGCGGTCTTCAGGTGTTCACCGAGGCGGACGGCTGGGCCGACGCCCCCTACGATCCCGCCGCCCTGACGGTGAACATCGGTGACCTGCTTGCCTATTGGAGCGGCGAGCGATGGCCGTCCGGCCGCCACCGCGTGCTGCCGCCCCAGGCGGAAGCTCCGGAGGAAGACCTGGTGTCGTTGATCTACTTCTACGAACTAGACCACGACGCCATCGTCACCCCACTCCGACCACCGATCGGACGAGTGACCGGCCTACCCCCGGTCGTCTCCGCCGAGTTCCTCCGCACCCGCCTCGACGCCATCACCATCGGCTGAACACAGCCGGTCAGCTGAAGTGCGGGTAGTCCTGGACCCACTTGAAGCCGGTGCTGCGCAAGGGGAATGAGTTCAGGTCTACCTGTTCCAGCGTCAGGGTTACCTGGTGGCCGTTGAGTTGACCGTCCAGTCGCAACTGGTCCGGTGTGGGTTGTGCGAAGGTGAAGGTGCCGATGTGGGTCGGCTGGGCCTGCGCGATCTGCCCCGGCAAGGCGTCGCCTGTCGCCTTGGCGACCGTGACGGTGCGTGCCTGGGTGTCGACCGTGCCGACGACGGGCACCAGACTGCCGTCCATCTTCTGGTAGGTCATGCCGCCGATGTCGAAAACCACGCGCTGCCAACGGTCCTGGTCGGTGGTCAGCGGCGCGAGCGGCCGACCGTCCTGAGTGAACTCCGACACCGTCCAAATCCCGTACAGGGCAGGCTTTTCGGTGCCGCCGCCACCTTCGTTCCAGAACTTCATGTCCTGTTGCACTTGCCCTAGCAGCACCCACACGGCGAGCACCGCCTGCACACCGACCGCGATCCACCGGATTCGCCGCGATCGGAACGGCTCCGGCTGCGTCGCGGGCTCCGACGAGCGTTGCAGCACCAGCACATTGGCCAGTCTCCTGGCCTGCGGCGCGAGCAGTACCAGCGAGATCAGCATGAGGTGGCCGGCCAAGATCTTCACCGGCACATCGAAGGTCATGTTCAGGATGAACACCTGCGCCATGCTCACCAGGCTGAGCATCGCGCCCAGCGTCGCGGTCCGCGGCAGGAACAACAACAGACCGGCGACGACTTCCGCGGAGCCGAGCAGGATCTCGTAAACGGGCGAACTGCCGACCTGCATCCAGAGCACCGATGCCGGAGTGAAGTCGCCGTACTCGGTGAGCAGAGTGGCCAGCGGCGGCTCCGGCATCTGGGAGGGAATGGCCTTGGCCAGGCCGTAGAAGAGCATCTGTCCGGCAAGGCAGAGCCGCAGGAAGAGCAGGAACCAGGCGTTCAGCCGCTGGTAGCTCGGGCGATGCCGATCCAGCACGGACCACACGACCGTCGCCAGCAGCGCGACCACCAGGTCGCAGAACAAGAAGACCCAGATGATCGCCTGGTCGCCGCTGCCGGAATCCAGATGCAACTGGACGTCCGCGCCGAAGACATGCCGACCGACCCATTCCCAGATCGGACTCAGCGGGTCCAGGAATCCATTGATCGCACGCTGGGGCAGCTTCGGCCCGAGCACTCCGCTGTAAACGAACAAGAACTGCGGAAACACCAGGCAGAACAGGCCGAAATAGGTGAAACAGAACCGGAATGCGATGCGGGTCAACAGGTTCCACCGCGAGCCCGGGTCGACATCCCAGGCTCCACTGTCCCGATCAACTGACGCCGTGCTGATAGCACTCAAAACGAACCCCTCAATCCGAAAACCTCCGCGTGCAGCCAACGATATTGCGGCGAGAAGTCGCGAACCTCCAGGAAATCCCCGGTCTTTCCCTAGGTAATCAGTCGTACGTGCTACCCACACCCAGCCACTCGTGCAAGCCCGAGCACCGCCGAGTACTCCCATGTCAAGGCCCGGTTCCGACCAGTGAGCGGGTTCGAGAACCTCGAACGTTTTCCACCCGCGGGCCGACTGGAACGAGTTACTGTCGCGTATCGCGGCACCGCCGCTGATGTGGGCTGTGCGCAGGCAGGCCCGCGCGTCATGGCGTCAGGAGGACAACGATGGCCGAAGATCCGGATCCCGCCAAGCGGCAGCAGCTGACCGTCAGCGAGCGCGATCTCAACGTGCTGGCCGAGGACTTGGCGCGCTGGCTGGATTCGAGGGTCTGCGCCGATCATCCGCCGAAGGTCGCCAATCTGTCGCGCCCGCAGGCGGGTGGAATGTCGAGCACATCTATCCTTTTCGACGCCGAGTGGAGCGTGGACGGGCGACACGAGAGCGGGTCGTTCGTCGCCAGGATGGCGCCGGAGGCCGGATCGTTCCCGGTGTTCGAGACCTACGATCTGGCCACCCAGTACAAGGTGATGGCCGGCGTCGCCGAGACCACCGACGTGCCGGTGCCGGGACTGTGCTGGCTGGAAGAGGACGAGAAGCCGCTCGGCACACCGTTTTTCGTGATGAAGCGAGTCGACGGACGGGTGCCGACGGACAATCCGCCGTACGTGTTCATCGGCTGGCTGTTCGACGCGAGCGCCGAAGAACGCGCGCAGCTCACCGCGAACACCGTCGAGGTGATCGCGAAGGTGCACGCCATCCCGGATCCGGCGATCCGTTTCCCGGCGCTGCGCGGGCCCGGCCAGTCGCTGCGCAGGCACGTCGAGGCCCAGAAGGCTTGGTACCGCTGGGCTTTGGCGGACGACGGCTTCGAGATCCCGCTGCTCGAGCGAACTTTCGCCTGGCTGGACGAGCACTGGCCCGCCGATCCGGGGCCGGACGTCCTCAGCTGGGGCGACGCGCGACCCGGCAACATCATCTTCCGCGAATTCGAGCCCGCGGCGGTGCTGGACTGGGAGATGGCCGCGCTTGGTCCGCGCGAACTCGACGTCGCGTGGGTGATCTTCATCCACCGGTTCTTCCAGGACATCGCCACCCGGTTCGATCAGCCGGGCCTGCCCGACTTCCTGCGCCGCGCCGACGTCGTCGCGAAATACGAAGAGCTGACCGGTCATACGGTGCAGAACCTGGATTGGCACATCGTCTACGCCGCGCTGCGGCACGGCATCGTGATGGCCAGGGTGAAGCGCCGGATGATCCACTTCGGCGAGGACACCGACACCCCGGACCGAGACGACTATGTGATGCACCGAGCGAGCCTGGAGCGGCTGCTCGATGGAACCTACGAGTGGGATTGAGATTCAGTCATGCCAGTTCCGTTGGACGAGTACCCGATTCACCAGACCGGCCTATCGCTGGCCCGGGTGGCCAGCAGCGACCGAAACTTCTATGACCGAAGCTATTTCAACGGTCACAACCGCGACGGCGGCGTCTTCTTCATCACCGGCTTCGGCGTGTACCCGAACCTCGGGGTGACCGATGCCTACGCCCTGGTCCGGCACGGTGACGTGCAGCGGTCCGTCCGCTTCTCCGACGCGCTCGGCGACCGCAGCCTGGAGCAAAAGGTCGGCGGCTATCGCATCGAGGTGGTCGAGCCGCTGCAGCGGATCCGGGTGATCTGCGAGCACGACGATCTGTCCTTCGATCTCACCTGGGAGGGCGCCTTCCCGACCGTGCAGGAACAGCCCCATCTGATCCTGTCGGGCAATCGGCCGATCATCGAGGCGAGCCGGTTCGCCCAGCTCGGCTCGTGGGCGGGCACGCTGCACGTCGACGGGGACGACATCACCGTCGACCCGGCGGTGTGGACCGGGACCAGGGATCGGTCGTGGGGCATCCGCCCGGTCGGCGAGAGCGAGCCGCCCGGGCGGACGGCCAGCGAGCCGTCCGGCGGCTTCTGGTGGATGTATGTGCCGCTGCGGTTCGAGGATTTCGCGGTCGTGGTCATCGTGCAGGAGGAGCCGGACGGCAAGCGCACACTGAACGACGCCGTGCGGATCTGGCCGGACGGGCGCACCGAGCAGCTCGGCTGGCCGCGCATCTCGATCGATTATCGTTCCGGCACAAGGCATCCCATGGGCGCGCGGCTCGAGCTGAGCACGCCGGACGGCAAGCCGCTGGAGATCGAGGTGACCACGGGCACCAATGTGCCGCTGCATGTGGGTTGCGGGTACGGCGGTGATCCGGACTGGCAGCACGGCCAGTGGAAGGGGCGTGACTGGTCGTTGTCCAGCCGATACGACCTCACCGATCCGGCCATCGTCGCTCGCGCGCCCTACGGCGTCATCGACCATGTGGCCCACGCCCGCTGCGGCGACGCGGAGGGCTGGGGGCTGTTCGAACACGCCAGCCTCGGCCGCCACGATCCCACCGGCTTCGCCGACTGGGGTTCGGTCGCGCCGTAGGTCAGGGTTCGGGGCGGGCCAGTTCGGGGCGCTTGCTGTAGTCGGTCAGTCCGATCACATTGCCCCACGGGTCGGCGACTTCCACACTCCATCCGGTACCGACTTCGAAAGGCGCGGTGAGCATTTCGACACCGCGCCCTTCGAGCTCGGCCGCGGCGGCCTGCGCGTCCGGCACCTCCAGCCAGACCCGCATCGCGGGCGGCGCGCCCTGCCCGGCGGCCGGATCGACCATCGCCATGATCCCCGGCGTTTCCGCCGCCACTCCGAACAGGGCGATCCCGCGCTCCGGCACCGTGAACCGCACGGAGAGCCCGAGCTGGTACTCGTAGAACTCCACCGCCGCGGCCAGGTCCCCCACGGGAACCAGCACGTTGTCGATCCCTCTGATGTCCACTCCGTCATCAAACCACTCGGTGGCCGTGGGCTCACCCGGTTCAGGACACGCCGAACCGGCACCCGCACCTGCTATGCAGGCCGCCGTCCGGCCGGGGGTGCGTTACGTTGGGCCGCAGCGATAACGACACCGTGGACGGTGCGTTTGGGAACAACCAGGGTGCCGCCCTCGGCGGCGAGGATGGCGGCTGCCTCCGCGACGCTCGCGGTGCCCACCGCGGCCACCGTTCGCGAGTCCGGGTTCGGCACTGATACTTCGGCCAGCTCGGCGGCGGTGAAGGTCCGAATCGGCACCCCGAGCACAGCGGCCGCGTCGAGCAGGCCGGGCTCGGCAGCACGTCGATCGATGGTCGCCAAACAGGTGATCTCGTTGAAAGCCAACACCTTACGCACCACCACCACGATGCGGTCAGCAGAAGTACCGGGACGCAGTCCCAGGCCTACGATCAATTCAGCCATCATCACCTTCGAGCTCGGTAGAGCAGAGAGTCCAGGAGTCGCCCGTGTGCAACCGTTGGCATTGCGGTAGCAGTCGCTCTGCCGGGAGCAGATCAGCCAACGGCTGACCCGAACATCCTCATACGCGGACGCCGCAGCGAAATGACCTGTGGCTCTGGGATTTCCGGCTGGCGAATACCAGTCCGTTCAACGGCCGACACGAGCACCCGCATACTCGGCTGCGGCGGTGACGAAACGCCCAGTGGCTCCAGGGTTTCCGGCGGGATGAGTGTGCAAGTACGAGGCATGGACATTGCGGACGAGCGCACCCTCCCGCACACGTGCGCCGTCGCTGCCGTGCCAGCCCCAGGCTGGACTATCCCCGCCCGCCGCGATCAGGCGAGTCCGGTGGAATTCGTGCCCCCGGACGCGTTCCCCGGCGCGCCACAGCGGGGAATCCGCCAGCGCCACCGCATCTCGGTAACCGAGGGTCAGTCGTGGACCGAACTCCGCGTCAGCGTCGATCACCCCGGCCATCGGGTGTCCGTCGAGTGAGCGCGTCAGGTAAAGCAATCCGGCGCACTCGGCATGCACGGGCATCCCGCGCCGGGCCTGCGTGGCCACCGCGGCCAGCAAAGCAGTGTTGGCGGCCAGGTCCCGGGCATGCTCCTCCGGGAATCCACCGGGCAGCACTAAACCTGCCGTCCCGCTGGGCAATTCGTCTTGTAGCGGATCGATTACCACCAGCCGCGCTCCGGCGGCCAGCAGCAGCTCGCGGTGCTCGGCATAGCCGAAGGTGAACGCGGGCCCGCCCACCATCGCGATCAGCGGGCCGGAACCCTCGACCCGGTCCGCAGCGGCAGCGAGTCGATCGACGACCGGACCATGCGCCAGACCGCCTACCTCCGCAGGCGATACGTCGGCGGTGCCGAATCCGGCCGGATCGAGCGAGGCCACCGCGTTGTCGGTGACACCATTCGCACGATCTACGCGGGCCGACCGGTCAGTACCCGGAATCCGAAGGGCACCTGCCGTTTCGGCTGACGGAAGCCGTCCACCGGCCGCGACGTACGTACCCCGCACAGCTTCCACTGGATCCCAGGCCGGGCCGGTCGCGGTCGATCGGGCCAGCGCCGCGATAGCGTGCAGATCCACATGCGTCGCAACCAGATCCGTCATCGCGGATACCGCGGCGGTGGCGAGAGCGCCGTGCTCCACGGCGGGGATCAACCCGAGATGCCGCGAGGGCACCTCTAATTCGGTCATTCTCGGCAACGAGCCGAGCACCGGAAGTCCGACCCGGTCACAGGCCGCGCGCAGCACCAGATCGTGCCGTTCACTGCCGACCCGATTCAGGATCACCCCGCCGAGCCGAACACTGCTGTCGAAGGTGGCGAAACCATGCAGCAGCGCGGCCAGACTCTGACTGTGCCCGCGTGCGTCGACCACCAAAACCACTGGTGCACCGAGCAAACTCGCGACCTGCGCGGTAGACCCTTCGGCGACCGGCCCCACATGGTTCTCATCGATGCGGCCGTCGAACAGCCCCATCACGCCCTCGACCACCGCGAGATCGCAGTCTCGCGCGCCGTGTCGATACAGCGGCACCACACGTTCCGCGCCGACCAGTACCGGGTCGAGATTGCGCCCCGGCCGCCCCGCCGCCAGCCCGTGGTATCCGGGATCGATGTAATCCGGCCCCACCTTGAACGGCGCGACCCGATGCCCGACCCGCCCCAACGCCCCGATCAATCCCGTCGCCACCGTGGTCTTCCCACTCCCCGACGCAGGCGCCGCGACCACCACCGCAGGCACACCCGCGCTCACCAGCCACGCCCCTGGTAGCGCAATCCGCACCGACTCTCGGGATCTGCACCGGCTCTAGGGCCCCATACCGGGTGCAGATCCCGAGAGAGAGTGCGGGAGTTCACCATTCGATGCCGCGTTGGCCCTTACGGCCCGCGTCCATGGGGTGCTTGAGCTTGGTCATCTCGGTGACGAGGTCGGCGGCGTCGATGAGGGCTTGGGGGGCGTCGCGGCCGGTGACGACCACGTGCTGGTTGCCGGGCCGGTTGGTGAGGGTTTCGACGACCTCATCGATGTCGACCCAACCCCATTTGAGCGGGTAGGTGAATTCGTCGAGGACGTAGAAACGGTGCTGCTCGTCCTTCAGCCTGCGGGCGATCTCCTGCCACCCGGCCAGCGCGGCGGCGGCGTGATCCTCGTCGGTGCCCGGCTTGCGGGTCCAGGACCAGCCTTCGCCCATCTTGTGCCACTCGACCGCGCCGCCCACGCCGGTCTCCTCGTGCAGGGTGCCGAGGGTACGGAAAGCCGCCTCCTCCCCCACCTTCCACTTGGCGCTCTTCACGAACTGGAACACCGCGATATCGAAGCCCTGGTTCCAGGCCCGCAGCGCCATGCCGAACGCCGCGGTCGACTTTCCCTTGCCCGGGCCCGTATGCACCGCGAGCACCGGTTGGTTCCGGCGCTGGCGCGTGGTGAGCCCGTCCTCGGGCACGGTCTCCGGAACACCCTTAGGCATCGAATCTCCTTGATAGTCCTGGTAATCCGCTACCGCACCGCCGCCGGCACGCCACGGTCAAGCGGCGCGGGTCACGGAACCGACGCCGGAGCGCACCACGTCGGCGACCGAATCTCCGGTCAGCTCAGCCAATTTCAGATATCCGCCGCGGAGTTCGCGAGCCAGCTCGGCGGCAAGGCCGAGCCGGATCATCCCGCGCTCGCAGTCGACCACGATCGAGGTGACCCCGTCGTTCGCGAGGCGGGCCGCCGCCGCACGGGCACGCGGAACCGGGTCGACGCCGCCGGTGGCCCGACCGTCGGTGAGCAGCACCAGCATCGGACGACGGCGCGGGTCACGGACCCGCTCACGGAGCACGATCTCCCGCGCCTTCACCAGCCCCGAGGCGAGGGGCGTCTTGCCGCCGGTGCGCATCGCAGACAGGCGGCGCACGGCGATATCGACCGACGACGTAGGCGGCAGCACAAGTTCGGCGTCCTGCCCACGCACGGTGATGACAGCGACCTTGTCGCGCCGCTGGTAAGAATCACGCAACAAGGTGACGACCGCGCCGGTGACGGCGGACAGTCGATCCCTGGACGCCATCGACCCGGAGGCATCCACCACGAAAACAACCAGATTGCCCTCGCGCCCTTCGCGATACGCGCCACGCAGGTCCTCGGCAGCCAGCTTCAGCGGACCATCGCCTCGGCCACGAGACCATTGGTGCGGCGCGGCGGCGAAGACGGTGCCGAGCAGGTGCAGACCGGTGGACGTATCGGTGCTGGGACGAACGACACGACCGTGCCGCGACTCGGCTCTGGAACGACGGCCGGGAGCGCCTTCGCCGATGCCGGGCACCTCCCAGCGCGGCGGCGTCGCGGCAGCGGAAGTCGGTGTGCCACTGCGGCCTTCGCGAGCGCTCGGCCGCTGCCCGGCGCCGGGGCCGTCGGGCGGCGAGTCCGGGTCGTCATCCGGATCGGTATCGATGTCGCCGGTCGATGGGGACGCGTCGGAATCCTGCGGTGACCGATCAGCACCGTCTTCGGGTGACCGATCACCCTCGCTCGATTCGAATTCTGCTGTATCACTGGGCGACTGGGCCTCGCGATCTACTTCTTCGGCGGCCTCCCGCATCGCGTCGTCGAGCTGATCCTCGCTGATCCCCGGCTCATCGAACGGATCCCGCCGACGCCGATGCGGCAGCGCGAGTTCGGCGGCGATCCGCACGTCCTCCTCGGTCACCGCGTCCGCACCACGCCACGCGGCATGCGCCGTCGCGGTCCGCGCGACCACCAGGTCCGCCCGCATGCCGTCGACGTCGAATGCGGCGCACAGCGCGGCAATTCGGCGCAGCTCCCCGTCGTCGAGCAGCACCTGCGCGACCCGATCCCGGGCACCGAGGATGCGCTCGGCCACCGCCCGGTCGGCGGCGGCGTAGCTGTCGGCGAACCCGGCCGGATCGGCCTCGTAGTCGAGTCGCCTGCGCACCACCGACATTCGCACGTCCACGTTCCGCGAGGCGGCCACGTCGACGGTGAGCCCGAACCGGTCCAGCAGCTGCGGACGCAGTTCACCCTCTTCCGGATTCATGGTGCCGACGAGCACGAATCGCGCCGGATGCGAATGCGAGACGCCGTCCCGCTCGATATGCACCCGGCCCATCGCCGCGGCGTCGAGCAGCACGTCGACCAGATGGTCGTGCAGCAGGTTGACCTCGTCGACGTAGAGCACGCCGTGATGCGCGGCCGCCAGCAGGCCGGGCCGGAACGCCTGCTCCCCGTCCCGCAGCACCCGCTCCAAGTCCAGCGAGCCGACCACCCGATCCTCGGTGGCGCCGACGGGCAGCTCGACGAGCCGCGCGGGCCGCGCACCGGTCTCGTCCACCACCGGCGGCAACAGTTGCGCCAGCGCGCGCACCACGGTCGACTTCGCGGTGCCCTTCTCGCCGCGCACCAGCACACCACCGATGCCGGGATGTACCGCACACAGGATCAGCGCGAGTTGCAGCCGCTCCTGACCGACCACGGCGGAGAACGGAAAACCCACGTCCCCGTCGCTCGCCGGACGCGTGCGTGCTCCGGTCAGCGGGTGCGACGACGGCACAGTTTCGGCATGGGACAAAGACACGCCCCAACTCTATGCGCGCTCGCCGCGCCGACCGACGCTGCCCTGCGCATCGTGTCGGCCGCCGGACAGACAACCGCCCTCGTCGCAGGTCTGCGACGAGGGCGGCAGCCGAACAACGGCCGACCATCACCCCTTGCGCATGGGCGTGTGCAGGATCCCGTCTTCGTCGAATTCCTCGCCGTCGGGCTTGAACCCGTGCTTGGCGTACATATCGATGAGATAGCTCTGCGCGTTCAACCGCACGGTCGCCGAGCCGACCTCGGCGAGCGCGGCCTGCAGCAGGCGCGTGGTGTAGCCGTGGCCACGAGCCGACGGGACGGTGCAGAGCCGGCCGATGCGGAAGGACTTCACCCCGTCCTCGTGTTCCTCCAGCAATCGCAGCGTGGCGATCACCTCGCCCTCGTCATCGAGCCAGAAGTGCCGGGTCTCCGGCAACAGGTCGAGCCCGTCCAATTCCGGGTACGCGCACTTCTGCTCGACGACAAAGACTTCTACCCGAAGTTTCAACAGCTGATAGAGGGTG
Organism: Nocardia sp. NPDC046473; assembly: GCF_040645995.1. NCBI lineage: Bacteria > Bacillati > Actinomycetota > Actinomycetes > Mycobacteriales > Nocardiaceae > Nocardia > Nocardia sp. NPDC046473. Next base: position 667,501 of record NZ_JBEYZJ010000001.1, on the reverse strand, counting down.
GCGGTGTCGAGATCCAACGCCCATGACCGTTTGAGAGCAACCGTTGACATCATCGCCTGTTGCTATCACACCTAGCGGTTTGCCGCGACCCCCGCATGCTTGGGCGTGTTATCCGTGCCACCCGTGAGGTTCAGCGTCTTGGACGTCCAATCCCACACTTCGTGGAACAACGCCGGGTCCTCGGACAGCTTGACGCCCAGTGAGGGAATCATCTCCTTCAGCTTCGGCGTCCAGCCCGCGTACTCGGTGGGGAAGCAGCGCTGCATCACATCGAGCATCGCGGTGACGCCCGTCGAGGCGCCCGGGGAGGCGCCCAGCAGACCCGCGATGGAGCCGTCGGCCGCGGCGACCACGGCGGTGCCGAATTCGAGCACACCGCCCGCGCCCTTGCGCCGGATCACCTGCACGCGCTGGCCCGCGGTGATCAGCTCCCAGTCCCGGCCGTCGGCGCGCGGGATGAACTCCTTGAGCGTGTCGACCTTGCCCGCCTCGGACTTGAGCAGTTCGCTCACCAGGTACTTGGTCAGCCCCAGTTCCGTGACGCCGACGCCGAGCAGCGAGAACAGGTTGTTCGGCTTCACCGACTTGAACAGGTCGGTGAGCTTGCCCTCCTTGAGGAACTTCGGCGTCCAGCCGGCGTACGGGCCGAACAGCAGGCCCGGCACGCCCTTGATGACGCGAGTGTCCAAGTGCGGCACCGACATCGGCGGCGCGCCGACGGCGGCCTTGCCGTACACCTTGGCCTCGTGCTGCTGGATCAGGTCCGGGTTGGTGCAGCGGAAGAACTGGCCGCTCACCGGGAAGCCGCCGAAGCCGTCGATCTCCTTGATGCCGGACTTCTGCAGCAGCGGCAGCGCGCCGCCGCCCGCGCCGACGAAGACGAATTTGCTGATGAGCGTGCGGGTTTCGCGGGTGCGCAGGTTGCGCACCTTCACCAGCCAGGACCCGTCGGACTGCTTGGACAGGTCGCGCACCTCGTGGCCGAAGGCCAGGTCCGCGCCGTTGGCGCCGAGGTAGGCGAGCAGTTCCTTGGTGAGCGAACCGAAGTCGATGTCGGTGCCGCCGTCGGTCCAGTTCAATGCGACCGGATCGGAGAAGTCCCGACCGCGCGCCATCAGCGGGAGCCGCCGCGCGAATTCGTCGGGACTGTCGATGTACTCCATGCCCTCGAACAACGGATGCCGCGACAGCGCCTCGTAGCGCTTACGCAGATAGTCGACGTTGTCCGCGCCGTGCACGAAGCTCACATGCGGGATCGGGTTGATGAACCGGGACGGGTCACCCAGCACGTTGTTCTCGACGGCATAGGACCAGAACTGGCGCGACACCTGGAACCGCTCGTTGATGTCGATGGCCTTGCTGATGTCCACCGACCCGTCGGCGTTCTGTGGGCTGTAGTTCAGTTCGCACAGCGCGGAGTGTCCGGTGCCCGCGTTGTTCCACGGGTCACTGCTCTCCGCCGACGCGGCGTCGAGCCGCTCGAACAGGGAGATCGACCAATCGGGCTGCAGCTGGCGCAGCAGCGCACCGAGGGTGGCACTCATGATGCCGGCGCCGATGAGTACAACATCGGTCTTTTCAGTCATGGCAGCGTTCGGCACGGCTAGATCGACTTCCTTGTCCTTCTACGCGGGCCCACCGGGCGGGTGGACCTGCCTGGGCACGGTGCTTGCGTGTTATTGCCTCGGTTCGGGTTCGTAAACCATGGCGGGAGTTAGGTTACCCGCCGTTCACCTAGCCCCAATTGTGCACCTCACCACCCCGATCTCCCGCGCCGAACCCGCCGAATGTGACCTAGATTGTGTATGTGACAAAGGAAACTTCACTTGCCGCTCCGAAATCCGACACCCAGGGCGATGGCCAGTGGAAAGCCGATGTCCTCGGCGAGAAGTACCAGCAGCGCACGCTGACTTTCGGGCCCGATCCCGATGGAGAAGGCGAGGCAGTGGCCACCCTGGTGCGCTATCTGCCGGGCGGCGACGTCGAGGCCACCGCGGGGGCCGTCCTGTATGTGCACGGGTTCACCGACTACTTCTTTCAGGAACATCTCGCGGAGCATTTCGCGGCACTCGGGTACCACTTCTACGCACTCGATCTGCGTAAGTGCGGGCGGTCACTGCGCGACGGGCAGACACCGCATTATGTGACCGATCTCGCACTGTATGACGACGAGTTGAACGAGGCATTGCGAATCGTGCGGGCAGAGACCGGTGCTCCGGTTGTTTTGAACGCGCATTCGACCGGCGGATTGATTCTGCCGCTGTGGCTGGATCGACTCAACCGAGCGGGTGGCACCGCGGCGGCCGGGATCGCCGGCCTGGTGCTCAACAGCCCCTGGTTCGATCTGCACGGGCCGTCCTACTACCGGACCGTCGGGACGCCGATCATCAAGGGAATCGGCCGTTTTCGGAAGCAGTTCCAGCTGCCCAGCGCGAAGGTCAGCACCTACGGTGACAGTCTGCATCAGAGCGTGGCCGGCGAATGGGACTACAACCTGGATTGGAAACCGTTGCACGGCTTCCCGATTCGGTTCGGCTGGCTGCGCGCGATCCGCAACGGCCACGCGCAACTGCACGCCGGGCTCGACGTCGGCGTGCCGTCACTGATCCTGCGTTCCCGGATTACGCGGTTCGCCCGCCGGTACGGCCCCGCGGTCGACGTGGCCGATGCGGTGTTGGACGTCAAGCAGATTCAGCGCTGGTCGGGTTGCCTTGGCGACCGCACCAACATCGTGCCGATCGACGGGGCCAAGCACGACGTGTTCCTGTCCTCGGCCGAGCCGCTGGCAAACGCCTTCGCCGAACTCGACAGCTGGCTGGACTGGCTGACGGTTTACCGGGCCGAGTCCGGCTCACCAAGTGCTGGTGCGTAGCACGATCTCGGTCGCCAGTTCGTGGTCGGCCTCGGTCGCCACATTCGTGACGTCGATGTCGACCACCCGGAACTCGCCGTAGACGAAGCGGCCGGAGGCATCGGCCACCGAACGCGGCAGGTTCTTGGTCACCAGCACCGTGGTCGGCAACTCCACTGGACGGACCGTGGCGTCGGCCACGGTGCCGTCCGGGCCCGGGGCCGCCGGATGGCCGTGATCGGCCACCACGAGGCTGATGAAGCGGCCGAAGCCGGCCGCGCACGCTCGCCACGCCAGTTCCGCGCCGGTGCCGCGGGCGGCCACGTTCGCCCACGGCACGCCGATCTGGTCCAGGATCGCGGTGACGCCCGCGGCGTCGAGGCCGTCGATCGACTCCAGCACGACGGTCCGCAGATCCGAATTGTGCAATCGAGCACATACCTGGTCGTAGACGTCCGCCGGGTCGTTCGCGTCGGGCAGCAACAGCACGCTGTGCCGGGATTCCGGGCCGTCTACCCGCACGGTCCATGCCCGATCGCCCACCGTGATCTGCCGAGATTTCATGCCGAATGACGCTACACGGGTCTCCTGAACGAAGTCCTGTCTTCTTGTCAGGCCAGTAGCCGCATGCCCGCGCGTTCGCCGGCGTTGTGGTCGAAGGTGACGGTGAGGTCGCAGCCCGCCTCCTGGCCCAATTGCTGGATGAGCGCGTCGGCGAAATCCGCGCCGTCGGCGGCCTGGCGCAGCGCCTGGCGCACGGTGTCGGCGCGCTCGACCACGATCTCGGTCGAATCGAGCAGGCCGAGCAGCACGTCGGTGACCGCCTCCGGGTCCTGCTGGTAGCCGCGGCGCAGCACCCAGTGGATCTCCGCGAGCACGATCATCGTCACGTAACCGGGTCGGCTCTCGCTGAGGCCGTCGATCACCTGATTGGCGCGCGCGGACTGCTCGGGATCGTCCTGGGTGAGGTAGCGGATCAGCACATTGGCGTCCAGACCGATCATTTCTGCTTGCCTTCCACGACGTTTCCGGTGATCGCCTCGTTCATCTGGTCGAGGCCGATCGGCGAGCCGGACCAGCCGACTATGCCCTTGAGCGACTTGATGGTTCGGGTCTCCGGCACCAGTTCGTAAGTGCCGTTGACGGTGGGCACGAAGGCGACCCGGACTCCGGCACGCAGCCCCATCGCGACCCGGACGTCGATCGGTATGGTGATCTGCCCTTTGCTGGTCACGGTCGCGGACACCACGTTTCCCGCCCTGCCGTTGGTCTTCTTGTCTGCTGCCACTTCGCTCACCGACCCGTGCTTCTCCCACGCCCACCGACCCGCGCCTTACCCGGAGCCGAATTCCTTACTGAAAGGTAAGGGGCGGCGTACGTCGCGTCAACAGTTCAGGTACGCGAGGTTGCCGATGTGGGGAGCGCGTGGGTTGCCAGAGTCGGCAGATCCAGGGGCGCGCCGTCGGTGAGCAGGCGGTCGAGCTGGGCGAGATCGAGGTGGTTCTCGATCAGGTCGGCGAGCAGGTCGAGTTGGGTCGAGCGGACGGTGGCGACCGAAGTGTCTTCGGCGACAACGAAACCCGCGCGTCCCGCTGCGGCGGCCACCGAACGGAGCCAAGTGCGGCGGAACTCGTCCGATTCGAGCAAGCCGTGCAGGTGAGTACCCCAGAGTGCGCCGCGCACACTGCCTTCCGGTTCCCCGTCGAGGTCGAGCCAACCGGGATCGCCGTTGCCGACCACTCGTCCGTGGTGAATCTCGTAGCCGTGCACCGGAATTCCCGTCGTGTCGCGGCCACTGCTGTGGCGCAACACTTTCGGATCGGCGAATTCGATCTCCAGGTCGAGCAGGCCCAGTCCGTCGACGGTTCCCGCGCCCGACTCGATCGGGTCGACGATCCGCTTGCCCAGCATCTGGTAGCCGCCGCAGATGCCGAGGATCGGGCGGCCCGCCGAGGCACGGGCGCGCAGAGCGTCGGCAATTCCGGTGCGCCGCAACCACTCCAGGTCCGATACGGTCGCTTTGCTGCCGGGCAGTACGACGAGGTCGGCCTCGGCCAGCCGCGACGGCTCGCTCGCCCAGCGCACCGAAACCCCTGGCTCGCAGGCCAACGCCTCGATGTCGGTGGAGTTGGAGATGCGCGGCAGGCGGATGGCGGCGACGGTCAGCCACTCGGTGCCGACCGGTGCGCGTTGGCGGCCGACTGGTGCGTCCGCGAGGGTGCTCAGCGAGTCCTCGGCGTCGATCCAGAGGTCCTCGGCGTACGGGAGCACGCCGAGGGTGGGGCGACCGGTCAGCTCGGTCAGCCGGTCCAGGCCGGGACGGAGCAGTTCGACGTCGCCACGGAACTTGTTGATCACGAACCCGGAAATCAGTTGCTGGTCTTCGCGTTCCAGGATGGCGACGGTGCCGAAGAGGTGGGCGAGCACGCCGCCGCGATCGATATCGCCGACCAGCAGCACCGGAAGCCGCGCGGGCTGCGCGAGTCCCATGTTCGCCAGATCCGTTGCCCGCAGATTGATCTCGGCGGGCGAGCCCGCGCCCTCGCAGATCACCACATCGAATTCGGCCCGCAGTGCGGCGAGTTCGTCCGCGACCACCTCGCGCAGCCGCTGCCGGTGCTGGAAGTAGTCCCGCGCGCCGACCGTGCCGACCGCCTTACCCCGCACCACCAGCTGCGAGCGCCGATCACTGCCCGGCTTCAACAGCACCGGGTTGAACCGCACGCTCGGCTCGAGGCCGCACGCCTGCGCCTGCAGCGCCTGCGCCCGCCCGATCTCGCCGCCGTCGAAGGTGACCACGGAGTTGTTCGACATGTTCTGCGCCTTGAACGGCGCTACCCGGACGCCGCGCCGCGCCAGCATCCGGCAGATGCCCGCCACCACAACGCTTTTGCCCGCGTCCGAGGTGGTCCCCGCAACGAGCAGCGCGCCCTTCACCGCGCCGACCGACAGCCGCACGCCTTCTGATCTGCCGCACCGGAATTCGCATGCGACTTCTGGTGCCGGAAATCAAGAAGCGTGCGGCTGTTGGGCTGCGTCACGGGAGGGTGAGGATTTCCACGCCGGTGTCAGTGACCACCAGGGTGTGTTCGAACTGGGCGGTCCACTTGCGGTCCTTGGTGACCACGGTCCAGCCGTCGTTCCAGATCTCGTAGTCGATGCCGCCCAGGTTGATCATCGGCTCGATGGTGAAGGTCATGCCGGGTTCGATGATCGACTCGATGGCCGGCTGGTCGTAATGCAGGATCACCAGGCCGCTGTGGAAGGTGGGGCCGACGCCGTGCCCGGTGAAGTCGCGGACCACGCCGTAGCCGAATCGGTTGGCGTAGGACTCGATCACACGCCCGATCACGTTCAGGGCTCGGCCCGGCCGGACCGCCTTGATCGCCCGCAGCGTGGCCTCTTCGGTCCGCTCGACGAGCAGCCGGACGTCCTCGTCGACGTCGCCGGCCAGGTAGGTCTTGTTGGTGTCGCCGTGCACGCCGTGGATGTAGGCGGTGACGTCGATGTTGACGATGTCGCCGTCCTCGATCACCGTGGAGTCCGGAATCCCGTGGCAGATGACCTCGTTCAGCGAGGTGCAGCAGGACTTCGGAAAGCCCTTGTAGCCCAGGGTCGACGGGTACGCGCCGTGGTCGCACATGTACTCGTGCGCGATCCGGTCCAGCTCGTCGGTGGTGACGCCGGGCGCCACCGCCTTGCCCGCCTCTTCCAGCGCCTGCGCCGCGATCTTGCTGGCGATCCGCATCTTGTCGATCGTCTCGGCCGTCTGCACCCAGGGCTCACGGCCCTCGTTGACGGTCTTCTTCCACGCGTACTCCGGGCGCTCGATGGTGCGCGGGACCTCGCGGGTGGGCGACTGGGTGCCGGGGACGAGCGGCTTGCGAGTGCGGACAGACATAGCGAACAGCGTAATCGGAGCTTTCCGCGCGCGCCCAAGCGCCAGACCGACGCGATCGCGGCGGCCAGGCGGAATACCTACGGACTGCGGTCCGTTTACGATATTGGTTGACATCGACACTACTGAGGAAAGAGGCTCGACCGTGGAATTGGGACTCACGACCTTCGCCGAGTTGTACCCGGTCGGCGACCGGCCCGCGCCGACGGCGGCCGAGCGGTTGCGCCAGGTGGTCGAGGAAGCCGTCGCCACCGACCAGGCCGGACTGGACGTCTATGGCGTCGGCGAGCATCATCGCAAGGATTTCGCCGCGTCCTCGCCCGCAATGGTGCTGGCCGCCATCGCGGCACGGACCGAGAAGATCCAGCTGACCAGCGCGGTCACCGTGCTCAGTTCGGATGATCCGGTACGGGTGTACCAGGATTTCGCGACGCTGGACGGACTGTCCAACGGACGCGCGGAGCTGATGGCCGGGCGCGGCTCGTTCACCGAGTCGTTCCCGCTGTTCGGTTACGACCTGTCCGACTACGACGAGCTCTTCGAAGAGAAGCTGGCACTGCTGCTGCATATCCGGGAGGACAAGCCGGTCACCTGGTCCGGCAAGTTCCGCGCGCCGCTGCGCGACGCCACCGTTTATCCGCGCACCGACAACCGGCCGTTGCCGGTCTGGATCGCCGTGGGTGGTAGTCCCGAATCGGTGGTCCGCGCCGGACTGCTCGGCCTGCCCCTGGCGATCGCGATCATCGGCGGCCAGCCCGCCCGCTTCAAGCCGCTGGTCGACCTCTACCACCGCGCGCTCGCCGAGGGCGGCCACGAGAAGCAGCCGGTCGCAGTGCACGCGCACGGCTACATCGCCGACACCGACGAGCAGGCCGTCGCCGACTTCTACGAGCCGTACGCCCTCGCCATGAGCGTCATCGGCCGTGAGCGCGGCTGGGGCCCGATGACCAAGGCCCAGTTCGACGGCCTGCGCTCGAAAGAGGGCTCACTGTTCGTCGGTAACCCCGATTACGTCGCCGAGAAGATCGCCGACATCCGCGACACCCTCGGCCTCGACCGTTTCATGCTGCACACCAGCGTCGGCACCCTGCCGCACGAAAAGGTGCTGCACAACATCGAACTGCTCGGCGCAAAGGTCGCCCCGCAAGTCAGCTGAGCGAAACCCCGTGCGCCGCACACACATTGAGGCCCCGCGTACGAAATCGCTGACGATTCCGTACGCGGCAAGCAACAAGCTGCGCACCACACCAACCGACGCGCGGCACGCCAATCGACGCGCAGCACACCAATCGGTGCGCAGCAAGCCCAATCGGCGCGCAGCGAGCCGGTCGGTGCACAGCAAGCCAATCGACGCGCAGCGGGCGGGTCGCGGCGCACACTTTCGCGTCACGCGCACGAAATCGCTGACCATTCCGTACGCGGCAAGCAACAAGCTGCGCACCACACCAATCGACGCGCAGCACGCCAATCGACGCGCAGCAGGCGGATCGCGACGCACACTTTCGCGTCACGCGCACGAAATCGCTGACCATTCCATGCGCGGCAAGCAACAAGCTGCGCACCACACCAATCGGTGCGCGGCACACCAATCGATGCGCAGCAAGCCCAATCGGCGCGCAGCAGGCGGATCGCGACGCACACTTTCGCGTCACGCGCACGAATTCGCTGACCATCCCATGCGCGGCAAGCAACAAGCTGCGCACTACACCAATCGACGCGCAGCACACCAATCGACGCGCAGCGGGCGGGTCGCGGCGCACATTTTCGCGTCACGCGCACGAAATCGCTGACCATCCCATGCGCGGCAAGCAACAAGCTGCGCACCACACCAATCGGTGCGCAGCAAGCCAATCGACGCGCAGCACGCCAATCGACGCACAGCAGGCGGATCGCAGCGCACACTTTCGCATCACACGCACGAAATCGCTGACCATCCCATGCGCGGCAAGCAACAAGCTGCGCACCACACCAACCGACGCGCACCAAGCCAACCGACGCGCGGCAGCCAATCGACGCACAGCAGGCGGATCGCAGCGCACACTTTCGCATCACGCGCACGAAATCGCTGACCATCCCATGCGCGGCAAGCAACAAGCTGCGCACCACACCAACCGACGCGCGGCACACCAATCGGTGCGCGGCACGCCAATCGGTGAGCAAGCCCAATCGGCGCGCAGCGGGCGGATCGCAGCGCACACTTTCGCGTCACGCGCACGAAATCGCTGGCTGTTATGTGCGCGACGGGCGAAAAGAGGCGCGGCGGGGGTGGTTGGTTGGTGAGGTGTGCTTCGAAGGCGATGCGGAGGCTGCGGGTACCTGCGACGACGGGGTGGGTCAACGGGATTGGAGCCAGGTGCGGAAGCCCGCGCTGTCGAATTCTTTGCCCGCCAACGCCGGGGTCGTAGCCGAGGAGATCACGGTTACGTGGGTTCGCGTCCAGGCGAACCAGGTGTGGGTTGGATAGTCGAGCAGCAATCGGACATCGGCGGCACGTGGTTGGCCCGTCTCCTCCACTCCCGTTGCTATGGCCCGTGGCAGGTACGGCGGGGATGGTTCCAACTGCACCGTATCGGTGGTACTGCGCCCGGCCAGTTGAACCGGCACCGCGATATAAGACTCGTTTCCCACGTGCTCGAGGTTGGGCGCTGCATCGTCGCGGGACGGATTCGTCGCGTACACCGTGACCGGTGCGCCGACTCGTCGAAATATCGCCGCCCCAACATCATTCGACGCACCTGACGATCGAAGAAACGATCCCGCGAGGCGCTGCGCCGCCGGAGTGTCGATCGCGCGGTCGATGGCGCTGTTGTCCGGCTCGGTCTCCCATGCCGTCGCGGGTGGACCGTGATTCGCACACCCCGTCATGGCCAGCCCGACGGCGCAGAGGCCGATCGCGAGGCGTGGGACCGATCCGCTCATCGGGGCGCGATGCCGTAATCCTCGCCGAACCACGTCCAGTCCGAATTCCGGGTGTAGGAGTCGAGCGCCTGCGTGACGCTGCGTCGCGAGGACGGCCAGGGATCCCCATACGTGATGGTGCCCGCATCCACGTCGAAGCCGTAGATCACCTGCGCATGCCCGCCACCGGCCGCCCACGCGATGCCGGTGAGGATCGGCCGATCGGCCGAGATCTCATCGACGACCTTGGTCATCGACAAGGGCGCGCCGACCGCAGCATCGAAGCCGATCCCCCGGAAAGCCGAGGCGATCTGCTCGAGCGAGGCCTCCTCATTGGGGCAGGCGCCGTCCGCGCCGACGCCGTGTACCAGTGCGCAGTACTGACTCTGACTGATCGGCCGGTGCAGATACGTCGCTATCGATGCCCCGTCGGCAGCCCAGCACCACTGATCCGCGGTCTGGGTCTGCTGCAGATAGGGCAGCGTCTGTGCACCGAAGACGGCGCTGCGCGGTTCCGGAACCCGAGGCAGGTTCGGCGTCACCACCAAACCGTGTGGATGCCCGACAGCGGGACCCGGGTCGGCCACAGCGGATCCGTGCAGCGCGAAGGCGAGGAATACCGCGACCAGGCAGCAGAACAACTTCCATTTCGACGCCACGCCTCATCCTTCCGAGCAGAAATACCATGGCACGCTACATATCCCCGCACTCGGCCGCAATACCGCCGCATCGAATCACCGGGCATTTGGGCGACTTGGGTGAATTTACTTGCGAGACACCGCCGTTAACAACGACTTAAATGAATCAGCGTGACTTTTATATTGTCGCCGCCGAAATGCCGTGGAACACTCCCTGTTCAGTTCGCCGAACATTCCATCCGGAAGCGATGGATCATGGGGCTCAGCAGGAGGAACCTTGCAGTATTCGCGCTTGTCCACCGCTCTCGTATCCGCCCTGGGAATCGGCCTCGCGGTATCCACGACCGCGCACGCCGCCCCGGACGTGCCCACTCCGCAGCTCAAGCACCACGCGTTCGGACTCGACCGCGCCGCCGCCCACGATAGCCTCGGCCGGGACACCACCGTCGGTTCGGCGCTGCCGGTTCAAGTGGGCACGATCGGTGCACCACCTGCCGCATACTCGCTGCGCCAGTACGCGTTACCCGCAGGCGATCAGGGTCAGGTCGGCTCGTGCGTCACCTGGGCAACCGGATACACCGGGTACGGGGTGCTGATGAACGAGCAGCAGATCGCGGGCGACCCGATGGCCCCCATGTTCGTCTACGCACAGATCGCGCAGGGCAACGATCAAGGCACCTACGCCGGTGTCGCGTTGCCGATCGAGCAGCAGCAGGGCATCGACACGAAATCCGATTACTGGCAAGGCGATTTCGACTACACGACCCAGCCCGACGCCAAAGAACGCGCGAACGCCACACATTACAAACTGTCCGGCGCATTGGACCTCACCAAGGGCGACGTTGTCACCAACATCAAGAAGGCGATCGCATCCGGCCTGCCGGTACCTTTTGGATTCGACGTCAGAGAGAGCTTCGAGGACCTCGACAGCACCAACGACAACTACAACCCCGCACCCAGCGAGAAAATCCTGGGCGGCCACGAGGTCACCATCGTCGCCTACGACGCAAAAGGCGTGACAATCGAGAATTCCTGGGGCCCGAACTGGGGCAAAAACGGCTTCTTCACCGCCCCATGGTCTTTCATCACCAGCGCCGACGTGAACGAAATCCACTCCATGGGCCGACTACTTCCCGCCTGAGCTACTTGGTGAGGTGCGCCTCGAAGGCGATCCGGTCACCGCGATAGCGGCCGCGGACTCGCTCGATCGGGTCGCCGTCGGCGTCCAGGCTGCGGCGGTGTAGCAGCAAAAGCGGTAGGGCGGTGGTGCATTCGAGCAACGCGGCTTCCTGTGGGGAGGCGAGGACGGTTTCGATGCGTCGGTAGCGGCCTGCCTACTTCAGCTGGCCGGTATCGCTGGCCGACTGCAGTGAATGATGTGACAGATAACGATGCCGTTGAACGAAGGCAGAACCACGACCGACCTGGCGGTGCGGGATCCCAGCTTTCAACTGGATGTGACTCGAATCGCCGTTCCTGCTCAGCATAAAGACTTGATATCGCCCGTCGGTCCAGGGACCGAGAGACTGACTCGCGCTGATCTTACGATCGTTCCGGTAGGAATCCCCTTGCAAGCCAGCCAATCTGGCCGCCTCAGCCGCCGTCCATTCGACGTTGTCTCGGTGATACAGGATCCGCGGAACCGCCGGTTTTATCTCCTTGTCGGCATAGAACGCCAGGTATGTCGCCGGCCGGAAGTTCCGAGCGGGCGGGCAGATATACGCAAAACATTTCTCGTACAAGCCCCACGCAGATTGTGCGGGAACGACCAATGTGTCCACGGGCATCACCGGCCGTCGCCGGTAAACCGCCGTGACACGTTCACGCTCTTCGAGCCACGCCCGCGCAGCCGGGCTGATCCATTCAGCGAGCGCAAGCATCTCATCGAGATGGAACAGGATATCCTGCGCCAGCAGCGAGTCATGGTGCGCCAACCGATTCCGGAACGGCCGCAAGCGCTCCAGCTTCGCCGTGACATTCTTTCGCCGACCTGACGGCGTCCCAGGCAACGCCTTACTCAGCGCGGCACGCCACAACTCCTCGTGCTTACCACCGAACAGTTCGCTCCAGAATCCAAACGTCTGCCCCGCTACGATCTGGTCCCGAGAATCCCGAGCAGGGCTGATGTTTCGTAGGCGCGTTCTGGTCGCCTCGATACTGCGAGCGATTGCCTCGGTAGCCTCGCCGGTAATCGACGGACAGAGGAACCACGGCAGCTTCCGCTTGGATTCCTCGGCATACACAGATAATTCGCGGTCCACTGCGTTCCGGAGCATCACCTCGAGATAGGCAAGGACCTCCATGCATGCTGCCGAAACTTCAACGTTCCAGGCATAGAGGTCAAGTGCTGTCGAGTCGTTACCGGAACACTCGTGGATATAAGGCGCCAACCGAGGCAGAGCCAGCAGAGCTTTGAAGTCGTCGGAGCTGGTGAAGGCCACCAGACAATGCTAGCCTTGATTACGAACGCCCCAGGCCGCCTCTGCCAAGGTATGCGACCTGGGGCTCCCCTATTTCTGACAGTTGTCAGTAGCTGTGGGTCGCGAGCCGCTCTATTTGGTGAGGTGGGCTTCAAAAGCGATGCGGTCGCCGCGATAGAGGCCGCGGACTCGCTCGATCGGGTCGCCGTCGGCGTCCAGGCTGCGGCGGTGTAGCAGCAAAAGCGGTAGGGCCGTGGTGCATTCGAGCAGCGCGGCTTCCCGCGGGGAGGCGAGGACGGTTTCGATGCGTTCGGTGGCGCGGCCGAAGATCACGCCGGAGTCGCGGACCGCGGCGTACAGCGAGGTGGTCGGGTCGTAGGTGGTGCGCAGGCCGGCGAAGCGGTGCAGTGGGAGGTAGGTGCTCTCCAGGCCGATGCGTTCGCCGTCGGCGAGTAGCACTCGCTCCAGGTGCATGACCGAAGTACCCACTGGCACAGCGAGATCGCGGGCGGTGTCGGCGTCGGCGGGCACGTCGTCCCAGCTGACGAGCAGGCGGCCGGGCACGCGACCGTAGCTGATGGCCCCTTCGGTGTAGGAGCGAAGCGACAAGGGCTGCACCATCTTCGGGCGGGACACCACGGTGCCGCGACCCTGTCGGCGAATTCGGCCCTCCACCAGCAGATCTCGCAGCGCCTGCCGGACGGTCTCGCGTGCCACCTCGAACCGGACCGCCAGATCGCGTTCCGACGGAACCGGATCGCCCTCGGCCAGATCACTGAGGATCGTCTCGAGCTCGGTGCGCACGCGATACGACTTCGGCAGCCGGTCGGGCAGCGCGAATTCGGCACGCCCGCCGGGTATGTCGTCGGGTGCCACCGCGGCGCCGACCCCCTCCACCTCCGTTGCTTCCATGTGGCACAGCCTACCCGCAATTGGTCTATACCAATTGTTAACCTGGCGTTTGCGCAGGAAACACCCCTTGGTCTAGACCAATGTGCACCATAGGGACCATGCGATTGGTCATCATCGGAGGTGGGATCCTCGGCACCGCACACGCCCTGGCCGCCGTCCGCCGCGGTCACGAGGTCGTGCAGTTGGAGCGGGAGACCGAGGCCCGCGGCGCCACGGTCCGAAACTTCGGCCTGGTCTGGGTCTCGGGGCGCTCGGCCGCCGAATTGGCGCTGACGCTGCGCTCCCGCGAGCTGTGGGAGGAGATCGGCGGCCAGGTGCCCGGCGTCGGGTTCCGCGCCAACGGCTCCATCACGCTCGTCCGCACCCCCGTCGAGCTGGCCGTCGCCGAAGCCGCCGCGGCAAACGCCTCGGCCGATGCCCGCGGGTTCGAGTTGCTCGAACCGGAGCAGGTCCGGGCGATCAACCCGGCGCTGCGCGGCAAATTCTTTGCCGGACTGCACTGTTCGACCGATGCCGCGGTCGAGTCCCGGCAGGCGCTGCCCGCGCTACGCGCCTACCTGGCGGCCACCGGCCGCTACACCTTCCACGCCGGCACCGAGGCCAGGTCGGTCATCGACACCGCCGCGGGCGCCACCGTGCGCGACGATCAGGGCCGCCGCTTCGACGCCGACCTGGTGCTGGCCTGCACCGGCGCCGCGCACAGCGGCCTGGCCCGCGAGCTGGTCGACGACCTGCCGGTGCGCCGGGTCCGGCTGCAGATGATGCAGACCGCGCCGCTCGGCGAGCCGCTCACCACCGCCATCGCCGACGGCGACAGCTTCCGCTACTACCCCGGCTTCGCGGGCGACGAGGTGGACACGCTGAATCGCGAACAGTCCCAATCGGCTACCGCCGCCGAGCACAAGATGCAGCTGCTCTGCGTGCAGCGGCTGCACGGCGGGCTCACCATCGGCGACACCCACGAATACGACGAGCCGTTCGCGTTCGACGTGGACGAGGCGCCCTACGAGCACCTCACCGCCGTCACCGAGGAACTGCTCGGACGCAAACTGCCGCAGGTGGTTCGGCGCTGGGCCGGCGTGTACAGCCAGAGCCTCGACCCGACCGCCCTCGTCACCCGCGCCGAGGCCGGCGAGCACACCTGGGTGATCACCGGCCCCGGCGGCCGCGGCATGACCCTTGGCCCCGCGCTCGGCGAGCAAACCGCCGACCTGCTGAACCTGTGAGGATTGCGTTGTCTGACAACACCATTCAATTGGCCGTGCTGGATATGGCAGGCACCACCGTCGCCGACGGCGGACTGGTGCTGCGCGCGTTCGATGCCGCCGCCACCGTGGCGGGCATCGAAGCCGCAGGTCCGGAACGTGAACGGGCCCGAAAGTACGTGCTGGACACGATGGGCCAGTCGAAGATCACCGTCTTCCGTGCGCTGCTGGGCGACGAAGACCGGGCCCAGGAGGCCAACCTGGCCTTCGAAGCCGCCTACGAGGCGTTGATCGACGAGGTCGACATCACCCCGATTCCCGGTGCGGCCGAGGCCATTACGAGGCTGCGCGACGCGGGCGTCAAGGTCGCGCTCACCACCGGCTTCAGCCGGGGCACCCAGGACCGCCTGCTGCACGCACTGGACTGGAAAGACATCGCCGACCTCACCCTGGCCCCCTCGGACGCCGGGCGCGGGCGCCCCTACCCCGACATGGTCCTCATCGCACTGCTGCGTTTGCAGGCCGATGCCGTGAATCATGTTGCAGTACTGGGTGATACGACGAGCGACATCGCCACCGGCTTGGCCGCGGGCGCCCGGATCGTCGCGGGCACGCTCACCGGCGCACACGACGACGCGCAACTGCGCGCGGCGGGCGCCACCCATGTCGTGCCCTCGGTGGTCGAGTTCGCCGACCTGGTGCTCGCCGAGCACATCTGACTCCGTCGACCGGCCCGCGCCGCCGACGGTCCACCCGCCCCTCCGACTCCGACACTCCTCACGAACCGAAAGTTGTAGTCATCGTGCGTACTTCGTACAAGCCGGCCGAGCTGGCACGCACCCTCGCCCGCACCGCACTGGTCGTCGCGACCGCTGCCGCCGTCGCGGCCACCGCGGCCTGTGGCGGCACCGGCACCGAGAGCGCCACCGGCAAGACCGTCACGGTCTACTCCGCCGACGGTGTCGGCCCCTGGTACCAGACTCAGTTCGCGGCGTTCCAGAAGCAGACCGGGATCGCGGTCAACCTGGTCGAGGCGGGCTCCGGCGAGGTCGTCAACCGGGTCGACAAGGAGCAGGCCAACCCGCAGGCCGACGTGCTCGTCACACTGCCGCCGTTCATCCAGAAGGCGAAAGCCAGTGGGCTGCTGCAGGACAGCGGCGTCGACACCAGCACCGTCCCCGCCACCGACAAGGACGCCGAGGGCAAGTACGTCACGCTGGCCAACAACTACCTGTGCTTCATCGCCAACCCGTCGGTCGACGCCACCAAGCTGACCTGGGACGACCTGCTGAAGCCGGAATTCAAGGGCAAGCTGCAGTATTCGACGCCCGGCCAGGCCGGTGACGGCACCGCCGTGCTGATCCTGCTGCAGAAGCTGCTCGGCAAGCAGGGCGCGCTGGACTACCTGAACAAGCTGCAGGCCAACAATGTCGGGCCGTCCTCCTCGACGGGCAAGCTGCAGGCCAAGGTGGACAAGGGCGAGCTGACCGTCGCCAATGGCGATGTGCAGATGAACCTGAGCACCATCAAGGACAAGGCGTCGAAGTTCAGCGTCTTCTTCCCGGCCGCCGCCGACGGCAAGAAGTCGACCGTCGCGGTCCCCTACGTGATGGGCCTGGCCAAGGGCGCCCCGCACAAGTCCGACGCGACGAAGCTGATGGAGTTCCTGCTCTCCGCCGAGGTGCAGAAGACGCTCGGCCCGGACGCTTTCGCGGTGCCCGCCCGCGCGGAACTGCGCGATGCCCCGGTCACCGGCTCGGGCCCGTCGCCGAGTGCGGCACTCAAGGGTGTCGAGGTGCTTCCGGTCGATTGGAACAAGGTGCTCACCGACCTGGACGGTGACATCGCCGCCTACCAGAAGGCCACCGGTAGCTGAAACGCCGTCAACCACAAGGGAGTCGACATGTCCGCCGGTGACGCACTCACGAAATCGTCCACCACGACCGCCCCGCCCCCGCCCGCGGCCACCGAACCGGCGATCGTGTTCGATCGGGTCGGGGTCAGCTACCGCAGCGGTCGCAAAACCACTGTCGCGCTGGCCGATTTCACGCTGCGCGTCGCCGCGGGCGAGACCGTCGCCCTGCTCGGACCGAGCGGCTCCGGCAAGTCGACCGCGCTCAAGGCACTGGCCGGATTCGTCCGGCCCACCTCGGGCGCGGTCCGGCTGGCCGGGCGCGACGTCACCGACCTGTCGCCCGCCAAACGCGGCATCGGCGTTGTCGTGCAGTCCTACGCGCTGTTCCCGCATATGAGCGTGCACGGCAATGTCGCCTTCGGGTTGAAGTCACATCGGGTGCCGCGCAACGAGATCGGCGCCCGGGTGACCGAGGCGCTGGCGATGGTCGGCATGGGCGCCTACGCCAAGCGGCTGCCGAGGGAGCTGTCCGGCGGCCAGCAGCAGCGGGTGGCGATCGCCAGGGCCCTGGCGATCCGGCCCAAGGTGCTGCTGCTGGACGAGCCGCTCGCCGCGCTGGACGCGCAACTGCGCCAGTCCATGCTCGGCGAGCTGCAGCAGCTGCGAAAGGCGTTGCCGGACACGGCGATGCTGTACGTGACGCACGACCAGTCCGAAGCACTCGCGCTGGCCGATCGCATCGCGGTCATGCGCGACTCGCGCCTGGTCGATATCGATACCGCCAACAACCTCTGGCGGCGGCCGCCCAGCGACTTCACCGCCGCGTTCCTCGGCGGCGCGAACCTGTTGCCGTGCAAGCTGAACCGCCTCTCTGGCGGGTCGGCCCTGGTCACTGTCGGCACCCAGACCCTGCGCGCGCAGGCACCCACACCCGGTGTCGGCCAAGAGAACTGGGTTCTCGACGCCCCCGCCCTGCTGTGCGTGCGCCCGCACACCGTGCGCATCGTCGCCACCTCCGAGCGCGACGCACTACGCGGCACGGTGGTCTCCGCCGTCTGGCGCGGCGCATCCACTCGCCTGACCGTGACGATCGACGGCCTGGCCGACGAGGTCACGGCCGACGTCCCCGGCCAGGTCGACACCGCCATCGGCGCCATCGTCGGCGTCCGCTTCCCCGATCCGGCAGGAGTACTGATCCCCTGCGCGGTAGGCGGCCGAAGCAACACAACCGAGGTGTCGCTGTGAACTCAACGCATGGCCAGCACCGTGCGCCACGAGTCGCGACTCGGACGCTGCGTTCGCCGGGAAGACGAGCGGGAGTCCGCTCATGAGCGTGCCCGCACTCCTCGAGCCGATCGCCCCTGAGGCACCGAGTCGGCCTGCGCGGCAGCGCAACTGGAAGCCGGTACTGTGGAGTCTGCCGCCGCTGCTCGTGGTGCTGTTCATCGCCGTGTACCCGATCGTGCGGGTGCTCGCCGAGTCGACGGTGACACCGACCGGCCGTGGCACGTCGGTCTGGTCGCAGGTGCTCGGTTCCGAGTCGTTCCGGGATGCGTTGTGGCGCACCGTGTTCATCGCGGTGAGCTCGGTCGCGGGCTGCCTGGTGCTCGGCACGTTTCTGGCGATCGTGCTGGCCTTCGTGCCGTTTCCCGGATCGCAGGTGGTGGGTCGGCTCATCGATACCGTGCTGACACTGCCGTCGTTTCTCGTCACGCTGGCGTTCACCTTCCTCTACGGCACGGCGGGCGCGGTGAACGCGCTGATCAGCCACCTCACCGGGAACATCGAACCGGCACTGAACTTCCTGAGCACCCCGCTGGGCGTGATCCTGGCCGAGATCACCTTCTTCACGCCGTTCGTGGTGCGCCCGCTGCTGGCCGCGTTCGCCCAACTGCCGCGCGAACAACTCGACGTGGCAGCGAGTCTCGGCGCATCGCCGTGGCGGGTGCTGCGCCAAGTGGTGCTGCCTGAGGCGTGGCCCGCGCTCGCGGCGGGCGGCAGCCTGGTTTTGCTGTTGACGCTCAACGAGTTCGGCATCGTGCTGTTCACCGGCGCCAAGGGCGTGATCACGCTGCCCGCGCTGATCTACACCCGCGGCATCGTCACCTTCGATCTGCCCGGCGCCGCGGTGCTCGCCTCGGTGCAGGTGCTGCTGTCGCTCACGCTGTACATCGGCTACCGGCTGATCTTCGCCCGGTTCATGGCCAGGAAGGAGCACTGACGCGATGCTGATGTGGACCAAGCGCGGCCGGGCCATCGTGCTCGCCGTCTTCGCGCTCGTCGTGTTCGTGGTGTTCGTCGCGCCGATCGCCACCGTGGTCGGGGCCGCGTTCGCCGGGCACTGGACCGGCCCGCTGCCGTCGGACCTGGGCTTCGCCAACTTCGGCCGCGCGCTGTCCGGCGAGCAGGCGGCCAGCCTCTCGGTGAGCCTGCAGACCGCGCTGCTGGCCGGCGCCGTCTCGCTGATCCTCGGCACCTGGGCGGCGCTGGCCGCACGGGAGGCGCCCGGCTGGTGGCGGCGCTGCACCGACGCGGTGTTCCATCTGCCGGTCGCGGTGCCGTCGGTGGCCATCGGCCTCGGTGTGCTGATCGCGTTCAACGAGCGCCCCGTGCTGCTCGGCGGCACCAAATGGATTGTCATCCTTGCGCATTCGGTGCTCGTGCTGGCCTACGCGTTCAGCGCGGTCGCCGCCGCCCTCGACCGCCTCGACCCCGGCTACCGCGAGGCGGCCGAATCCCTCGGCGCGAGTCCGGTCCGCGTGCTCTGCCAGGTGACTTTGCCGCTGCTGCTGCCGGCACTCGGCGCGGCCGCCGGACTCGCCGCCGCCCTGTCCATGGGCGAACTCGGCGCCACCATCATGGTCTATCCGGCCACCTGGAAGACCCTGCCGGTCGGCATCTTCGCCGAAACCGACCGCGGCGAGGTCTTCGACGCCGCCGCGAGCACCACGCTCCTGGTCCTGGTCACCCTCGTCGCGCTCATCCTCCTCGGACGCCTACGCAGCCGCGCCGCCCTGCGCTGACCACAGCTGTCTTGCGGCGCGCGGCGGTCCGGGCACAGGTTCGGGTGTCGACCTAGGATGGCGAGGTGTCAGCACTTCCCTTGATCTTCACCGCGAGCTGGGCGAGCGGGGTCAACGCCTACGCTGTGGTGCTGCTGCTCGGGCTGTTCGGCCGCACCGGCCTCTCCGATTCGGTGCCGGACGCCCTGCAGCGCACCGACGTGCTGATCGCCGCCGCGGTCCTGTTCTTGATCGAGGCGGTCGCCGACAAGATCCCGTACTTCGATTCGTTCTGGGACTCGTTCCACACCGTGGTCCGGCCCGCCGCCGGCGCCGTCGTCGCGGCATTGCTTGCGGGACAAGATGGTTCGCTGCCCGAGCTCGCGGTGGGCGCGCTCGGCGGCGCGACCGCGCTGGCGAGCCACCTGGTCAAGGCGGGCACCCGGATGGCGATCAACACCTCGCCGGAACCGGTCACCAACATCGTGACGAGCACCGCCGAGGACATCTCCGTCGCGGGCCTGGTGACCCTCGCCATCTTCCACCCGCTCCCAGCGGCCATCATCGCGGGCGTGCTGCTCGTGATCGGGTTGCTACTGGTGTCGTTCTTCGCCACCCGCATCCGCCGCTACCTGCGCCGCCGCCGACAGCGCCGGGAGGCCCGCAGCGCGGCCGCGATCTGACCCGCAGCGGGCGCCGTTTTCGATCTCGGTCCGGCGAAACCCGCTGTACGCGACATATCCTCACAACGACTACGGGGGTTCCCTCCGCATCTGAGAGAAGGTTGGCGGTCCAACAATGGCATCACCGGCGACGAAGCTAGTGAAGGACATCGAGCCGTTGTCCGCACCGCAGCGGCGGCGGGCGATCGCGACGGTGGCGTTGCGGTTGGCCGGTACCGCGGAACTCGGTGCGCTGGTGACCGATCTGGCGGGGCGGGGTCGCTACGAGCGGATCCTCTCGATTCACCTGGCCTCGATCGCCGCCGACCGCGAACATCTTGTCGGGCAACTGGATTCGACAGGTCAGGAGTTCGTGTCGCGCGCCGTCGTCGCGCTGGTCCGGCTCGGTGTCGAGCCCCAGCTGCTGGTCGAGCGGTTACCACGGATGGCGCAGCGGACGCGGCAGGTGCTGTATCGCGCGGTCGGCCGCCGCACCCGCGACGCCGGCCTGGCCGATGCCTTGCTACCCGAGGTCCGGCGACTGTTCGGGGACGCCGAGGCGGCGCGGATTCTGCCCTATTGCTCGACGCGGCTCGTGATCGAGCAACTGCCCGAGTTCGCCTACGCCGCGCCGAACTGGCAGACGTTGAGCCGCAGGCACACCGAGGCGGTACTCGCCTATCTGACAGACCTGGCAGCGCAGGCGGGTGAGTCCGATTGGCCCGAGCTGTGGCCGCGCATCGCCGCCGGAGCGGGCGCCTTCGCCCTGCGTGACCCCGACCGGCTGCTTGCACTGGCCGCTCAGGCGGTGCGGTACGTACAGATCCGCGGTCTGGACGCGATCGCGGGCAAGTTGACCCGGCACGCCCCCGATGCCGTCGTCGAACTGATCCTGCATCCGAGCGGGCGCGGCAACTGCGTCGCCGGAAGCGCGGTGTTCCTGGCCTTGCGCGAGCTCCCCGACGATCGGCTGACCGCCGTGTGCGCCGCGTATTCCGGCTACCACCGGCGGCGATTCCTGCATGCGCTGCCGCCGAGTCGGCGCACCGAACTGGTGCGGCAGGTGTTCATCCGGCCCGGCGTCGATGCCGCGCAGGTCGATCTCGACGCGCTCGACAGCCTGCGCCGCGACGATCGGGCGGCACTGGCCCGCGAATTGCTCGCCCGCCAAGGCGGTTCCGATGATCGGCCGGTCCGGGAGCGGCTGATCGCCCGGTTGTCGTGGGAGGAAGCCGAACCCGTCCTGCACGAAAGCATCCGTCGCCCAACGGCCGACGAGCGCGCCGAGGCCTATCCGCTGCTGATCGTCGCGGCGGTCGGCAGCCGCGACCCCGCGGTGGTCGGCACGCTGCTCGAATCGCTGCGTCGCCTGCGCAATGAGCAGGACCCGGTGCGGCGCACCGCGTTACAGGCGATCAATCAGATCCCGCCGACGCTGTTGCGCACCGAACACCTGCCCGCGCTGGAGATCCTGGCTACCGACGCGCTGCAAGCCCGCGATCGATCGTCCACGACTACCGGTGCGCTCGGCGTGCTGGCCCGCGGGCTACTGGTACACGGTGCTCGCGTCGACGATCCGGCCTGCACGGAGTCGGCGCTGCGGCTGATCGAAAGCCTTGCGGCGCACGCCAGCTCGATTTCGCTGTGGGACCTGGACCGTGACCTGCCGCACGGCGCGGAGCATCGACTATTCGCGGCGCTGCGTCGGCGGCTGGACGGTGATGCGGTGCGCGACGAATGGAGCCTTACACTCGGCCTCGCCACCGGCCTGAACGAGCGCGCTTGGCACGTCGCGCCCTTGCAGCAGTTATTGCTTCGGGCCTGCGGCGCGCGCAACGACTCCGTGATCCATCGCGCCGTGGACCTGGTGCTGGCCAACCCCGCCACCCGCGACGAACACCTCGCGACCCTGCTGAACCGGGACCGCTCCCTCATCTCGCTGCCGCGGGTGCAGCACGTGATCGCCACGCGCCGAACGGATCTGCTCGACATGGTGCTCAGCGGCGCCACGCCCGGCCGGTTCATCGCCCCGAAAGTGCGTCTGGTGCCCGATTTTTCGGCAGGCTTCGACGGCTGGACGCCACGGCAGATCGAGCTCTACGCACGAGCGCTCACCGGGCTGGTGCGGTCGAAGGAGTCCTCGCTGTGGGAGAAGACATGGGCGGTCCGGCGTTTGGGCCACCTACCGGGCAGCGTCGCGCGCCTCGTCGGCTACACCGATCACGCCGAGCTCACGGTGGCCGAGGCGGCCCTCACCGCGCTCGGCCGCAGCGACGAGGCCGAGGCCGCGATCGGCGTGCTCGGTCGGTATGTGGACTCCGATCGCGCACGAGTCGCGGTGAGCGGCATCGCCTCCCGCGCCAGGAGCATCGCCCCGGATCGGCTCGCCGGTGCGCTCACGCCGCTGCTGGATTCGCCGAAGATCACCTCGCTCAAGGAGGGGGTGCGGCTGCTCGCGGCGCTGCATGTGCCCGAGGCGATGGCCGCGATCCGGGCGATCTGGGACCGCCCGAACCAGCATCGCGACGTCAAACGCGCGGTGGTCTTCGCGTGCCGCTGGCTGCTCGACCAGGACGAGGCCTGGCAGATCCTCGCCGAGGCGTCACGTGACCCGGCCGTGGCGGGTGAGGCACTGAATCTCACCCCCGCACTGCTGCCGATTCCGCAGCGGCGCAAGATGGCCGAGCTGGTGCGGGAGATGGCGGGCGGCGCCGACGTCCAGCTGGCCACCGAGGCGATGCGGGTGCTCAGCGCGTGGCAGCGCTGGGCGCCCGCCGACACCGGCGAGATGCTGGTGCGCAGGCTCGCCGATCTCGGTGAGGCCGGGCTGTGGCGGCAGGCCGCGCGGGTGCTGGTCGGCGGGGATTTCCGGGCGGAGCTGCCTGCGGCGGTGGATCGGCTGCTCGCCGCCGAGGACATCGTCATCGCCGGTCGCGATCTGCCTGCGCGCCAGCGACTCTCGACGCTGCTCACCAGCCTCGGCGCTGCGGCGGGGAGCTCGGATGAGGCGCGCGCGACGGCGGTGATCGTGGCCGAGCGGCTGGCGGGTGAGACGCAATGGCGACGGTTCGCGATCGACCTGCTGCTCGCCCAGATCCGGTGGGCCGATGCCGCGTCGAGCGTGCGATCGATCCAGCAGGCATGTGGTCTGGCGCGGGGTGCCCTGGTGGTCTATCCGGCCGAACAGCTGCGGATACAGTTGGCGCGGACCGGGCAGATGGTCGATGCCGAGACCATGACGACCGTGGCGCGTGACCTGTCCACCGACGTGGACAGTGCGACCGCGCTGGCCGCGCTGGCATTGATCTCGCAGTGCGGCAATCACTTCGGCTGGACGGCCACCTGGGTGGAGCTACTCACCCGAATGCGGACGCACGGCCAGAGCAATGTTCGGGTGGCGGCGCACGAAATCTTCATCATTGCCGAGTGATTGCCAAGAATTTCCAGCGGGCGTGCCGCGCCAGTCGACCACGCGGCACGCCGGGCGGGGCGCCCCGTTGCGCCCGCCGTCACTGTGCAGGCGACGTGATCGTCCGGAGGGGGTCACTGGTCGGATGACAACCTGGGACATCGCCTTGGTGCAAGCGACGCTGTCGGGGCAGTGTCACTATCGCGGTGCAGAAACCGTCAGTCGAAAAAGATCACTGCTCGGGCAAACGACGACGACCACCGGCCACGTCGGTTACCAAATCAGTGTACCCATCGACGAGTTCTGCCAAGTGGTACCAATGTTTATGGGTATTGTCGCTGCGCGCGCCGTCGACATCGATGGCCTGGTTCGCGTCCACCCAACTGCGCGCCATCCGGTCCACCACCGCACCGAGGCTTTCCGTGTGCAGCGACGCGCCGTTGCGGTGCTGCGGAATCTCCTTGCCGATCCAATCATTGATATCGTCGACGAGTTCGCTTCGGCGACAGTCGATTTCGACGATCAATGTGGTATCGCGCACCTGCTGCCTGCGGGCGTGCAGCTCGGCAAGCGCATGCGCGGACCGCAACATTTCCCGATCTTGGAAACGGCGCCCCTGAAAGGCACACAATAACTGCGGAGCAGTTGGCAGGACCCCCACCGTCGGCGCACTCATGCCTGCGCCTCGCTAGCATTCGGCTCCGGCATGAGCGCGCAAGGCGACTGCACCATGATTCGCTCGCTACGCTCGCTCATGTATGCGTGTACCTCGAGTTCGCCCGATACCAACACGCTTTGTCCCAACATAATTGGCTCTCGATTCGGTTATCCCGGTCATCGGATCGGTTGTTCACAACTAGGCTAGCTGGATCATGCACTTACCGATGCAAGAACGCAAGAGTGCGTCTGCATTGCTGCGACTCGTCTGTAAGCGCACCTTCAGGCACTCGGTTTCCCAGCAGGACAACAGCTTCAGCGCCTGGTGAACAGGGCATCGCCGATGACCTCGGGCGATGCGAGAGCCTGCTTCGCATGTGGGCGGGCAGCGCACCGGTCGCGAGTCTTGATAGCGGATCAGTATGCGTCAGAGGGGATGCCGACCGGTTGCTTGCCGGCCGCGAGGACGGCGCCTTCGCCGTAAAACATGTCAAGATGGGTTACGAACAGGGCTCTAGTCTGATTCCCGCTCAGCGCATTCGGGTGAACGACACATAGTGATCGCCGGTGTACCAGGCAGATCGATCGTTGCCGGTGACGATGCGTTCGGCATCGCGGTTCTGCCCCGGCTTCTTGATATTGACGTCCCACTCCTGATACGCGATCCGCCGCCCCGCCGAATCGGTACTCGGCAGTGTCCCCTCCCGATTCGACCAGGCCCCACCGCCTTTGGTGCCGGACCCGTCGTTCGGTGGCCAGGTGCCCGCATCGATCCGCGCCAGCGTGTCCCAGGCGCGCTGCGGAACAGCGGCACTGACCAGCGTGACCGCCTCGCCGCGCACAGACCTCGGCGAATGTTCCTGCGCCCCCGTCGACAGCCCGAGGACCAACGACAAGGCCGCCGCAACGACAGCAAGAATGTGCACGAACCGCTTCGAGGTCGAACCCGCCCCAGTCATACCGCGTGAACCTACGGGACCGAGTCGAACACCAGGTTTCCCCAGGTTTCCGATCCGTGAAGCCTTGGTGCCGATCCTCATCGCGGGAACCGCTCGACAGCGTACGCTTTCGTCCTACGAACGCGCCCGTGGTCGCACATTTGCCGCCGCACGCGGGCTCTTCCCCGGGCGCGAACGCGATAGTGCGTGCCGAGTGCGTGGATCGAAGGGATGGTGTCATGGCAGGCAAGCGCACCGTACTGACCGTGCGATTGCGCCGGTTGGCCGCGATGCTGCACGAGATGCGCGAACACGCCGGACTCAGTAAAGAGGAGGTGAGTGCGCAAACCGGGATCAACGTCACCACGTTGTATCGGATCGAGACGGCGCAGGCGCGGCCGCAGCGGCGCACCCTCCAGGCGATGCTCGACCTGTACGCGGTGTCCGAGGAGCAGCGCGACGACGCGATGGAGTTGCTGTCGGACGCGCTGAAGCCGGGTATGTCGCGGGCGTACGAGGGCAGCGTGTCGGAGGTGTACGCGGCGTACATCAACTTCGAAGCCGAGGCGTTGTCCGCGCGGCATTATCAGACCTCCACCATCCCAGGGCTTTTGCAGACGATGGAGTACGCGACGGCGGTGATCGACACCTCGATGCCGAAGGTAGAGGCGGCGATCATGGAGGACCGGGCGCGCGCCAGGATGGATCGGGCCGCCAATCTGACCAAGGAGGAGCCGCTCGAGCTGTGGGTGGTGATGGACGAGGCGGCGATCCGGCGCACTGTCGGCGGGCCCGCCGTGATGCACGGCCAGTTGGCTCGGCTACTACAGGAAACCAAGCGTAAGAACGTGATTCTGCAGATCCTGCCGTTCGACGCGGGCGCCCATCCCGGCATGGCGGGTTCGTTCACGCTGCTGGACTTCCACGACCCGGCCGATCCGGAGCTGGTGTACGTGGAGGGCATCGCGGGCGACGAGCTGATCGAGGGGCACCCCGAAATCCGGCGCTTCGGCGTGATTTTCGACCAGTTGCGCGCGATGGCGTTGAGCCCGCGCGACTCCGCGGAGATGATCATGGACGCCGCGGCGCGGATGGGCCGCTAGCACCGGCTGGCCCGCCGGTAACCGACGGCCGCGGGCACCGCGAACACCACCATCGCGCCGACCGACCACGCGATGGTGGCCAGTAGCGGAGCTCGGACCGCTCCGCCCAGCGACAGCCCGCGCATCGCATCTATCGCGTAGGTCATCGGTTGATGCGCGACGATCGGCTTGGCCCAGCGCGGATACGCGGTCAGCGGCACGAATCCGGTGCTGAAGAACATCATGATCGACGATCCGAGCGAAACCGCCTCCACCAGTGCCGTTTTCGCGCTGAACACCGCGACGGCGGTGACCAGCGTCGCGAAGCCGAGCCCATACAGCAGCGGCACACCGAACAGCGCGAGACCGGCGAGCACGCCCTGCTCGAATCGGAAGCCGAGCGCCATGCCTACCGCGAACAACACCATGGTGCACAACAGGATTCGGACGCCCTCGGCGAGGATCCGGGAGGCAAGCCCGGACGCGCGATGCACCGGCAGCACCCACAGTCGGGCCAGCAGGCCCTGATCGCGTTCCCGGCCGAGCGTGATCGCGCCGGCCAGCGACCCCGACATCACCCCGACCAGCGCCACCATCGGCACCGAGCCGTACAACGCGCTCGCGCCGGAGAACGTCGAAATCTGCTTGCCGAGCACGGTATTCAACACGATCAACAGCAGCGCCGGGAATACCAGCGACTGCACCATCGTCAACGGGTCACGCCACCACCGCAGTAGCAACCGCCGGGTCTGAATGACAGTCTGCGGCACCAGCAGCCGCCAAGTCTCGGTCCGGCCCTGGACCAGCGGCAGATTCGCGGCCGCGATGTGGTTGTCCGTCCTGGTCATTCCGACCTCCGCACGGCGACCACCGCGCCGAGCGCGCCGAACACCACGAGTATCCCCGTCGCCCAGGCCAAGCCGGGCCCGAGCACCGGCCAGCCGACGACTCCCGCATTGCCACTCGGATCACCGGCCAGCGCACGCAACCCGTACACGAACTGCGACACCGGTTGATTGCGCGCGAAACCCTGCAGCCAGGGCGGGAATTGGCGCGCGGGCGCGAGACCGGTGGACACCAGACCGAGGATCAGCTGCGGAAAGATGAGCACCTGCGTGATTGCCTCCGGGCTCTTGGCGAGGCTGCCGATCAGGTCCGCGCCAACACACAGCGCCAACGCCACCAGCAACGCGAATGCCATGAACCCTGTTGTTTCCCAACCACTTCCGTAGAAGCGGACGCCGATCACCCGGCCGCACACCACCGCGACCGCCAACGAGATCGCCGCGCGGTACATGGCGGCGGTGATCCGGGCCGCGAGCGGCGCCGCGGCGGGCATCGGCATCGATCCGAATCGGATGGTGAGCCCGTCCTTGGCGTCGCTGGCCGCCCGGAACGCGGCCGAGGTCGCGCAGAATGCCACCGCCTGCATCACGATCATCGGCATCAGGAACTGCGCGTAGCTGCTCAGGCCGTGCCCGTACACGCTCATCACCAGGTTCAACGGCACATAGAACCCGAGGGTGAATACGGTGGGCGCGACCACGGCGGTCACCAATTCCCCGTTGCGCCACGACGGCCGGATCAGTCGGCAGGTGAGCACCCACCACTGCGCGACCGCGCCGATCCGCGGTCGCGATGGCACCGTCAGCAGGCTCATCTGCACGCTCTCATCCTGCGGATATCCGCGCCGGTTTGCCGGGAACCGGCACTTGTCCGCATGTCGCGGGCGGCTGTCGTAGGAGATACCGAGATAGCGTCCAGTTCGGTTCATCGGGCCGGTGGTTTCGCGGCGGAACCACCCGGCGAGTAGTGGGTCTTATTGTCGGACAGTGCAGCAAGTCACGTCGGGTTCGTCCCTATCGGTAGATGACTACACGCAACCCTGTGAGTAATGTGTGCCGAGATGACCAGCATGGAAGCTCGTTTCGGTGACGCGCCCCGGACCGTGCCCCTACCCAATCCGTGGAATCTGACCGCCTACCTCGCCGCCGTTGCCGCGCACCGTGGCCGCTCCATCAGCCTGCACACCGCGGCCAAGGCGCTGGTGAACGAGATCGGTTGCGGCGGAGGCGGTCTGTGGGTCGCGCGCAAACACGACGATCTCATCGTCTATGACGCCGACGCCACCGATCGCAATGCCGATCACATCATCCTGCACGAGGTGGGGCACATGCTGCTCGGTCATGGCACGCAGGAGTCCGACCGCCGCACACCGGTACCGCCGACGCTGACGCTGATGCTGCCCTCGATTTCGCCGCAGTCGGTCGAGCATGTGCTCGGGCGCAGTGAATTCGGGGTCGATCGGGAGCGGGAGGCGGAGGTGTTCGCCGACATGACCATGGTCTACGCCACGCTGCCGCAACGCCGGAATCGATCGTTCCGGCTGTTCGGCCGCGGGAAGTAAGTCACCAGCGGTCGTACGGATCGTCCGGTAGCCGCCGGATGCCGTTGCGCAGATCCTCGATGAGATCCTGGTAGCCGTCGGCCATCTCCTCGATCTGCACCCAGGCGTCGTAGAAGACCGCCTCCGGGGCGAAGGCCAGCGCCGCGAACGCCTGTGCGGTCATGCAGGCGAGCCGGTCCACCATTCTGCCGACGGTTTCGGTGTGCTCGGGTGCGGCGATCTCCGGGACCGGGGTCGCCAAGGTGACCCAGCGATCGATGGTGCGCACCAGCTGCAGGCGCCGCTGATCGATCTTGACCGCCTCGGCGGCCGGGGTGCGCTCGCGCACCAGGTGCAGCTGGGCCAGTTCGCCCGCCGCCTCCAGCATCGGATGATCGTCGTGCGGGAAGCCGCGGAAGGCGGCGAGCAGCAGATCTTTCGCGGGCAGCGTCCGGTCCGGGTTCACCTCAGCACCCCCACCCGGCTGCGCGTCGGTACGCCCCGCCCCTCGGGTGATGACGTCGCCGCAGCACATCCCGCACCTGGCACACATCGATAGCGTGAACGAGACGTCCCCCCTTCACGTAGATTTCACCAACTTCCGTTCGTCCGACACGCGCTGGTCAACCGCCTCCCCACCAGCCTGCCGCCGCATCCATCAGGCTCGGCAAACCTCGAGTGACCACACCTTAATCTGCCACTCGGAAGTAATCACCTGCGGCTATGCCCAGCCGACCCGACGCCACAACCAATCCCGGGCAAGCCAGGCAAATCTTGCTCGATGAGCGCGCGGATGCGGCGAGCGGACCAGTTCAGATATCTACTCGAAGGAATGGCCTCGTTATCGAAGTGAGCACGGTGAACGACTCCGCGGCGCAACGGTTGACAGTGGACGATTCGGGCCGGGGTGTCAGTGGGCGTGGGCGGCCAGATAGTCCGGGCCGCCGACGTATGTGGTGTCGCCGGATTCGGTGGGGCTGGTGGTCGCGTCGGCTACCGCGGTGGCGAATTCGGCGACGGTGGGGAGGGTGCCGTGAGTGCGGCGAGCGGCGACGGCGTCGGGGTTTCGGCGTTCCAGGAGTTGGACGATGATGGTGCCGTCGATCATGTCGCCGGAGACGGTGTGCAGGGTGATGCCGTGCGCGGCGAGGGTGGGAATCATTGCGCGGAGGGCGTTTTCGCCTGCACGTTTGCTGGCGGCGATGGGCTCGTATTCGGCGGGGACCGGTTTGCGGCCATGGAAGTGGGCCTGGTGGCTGGTGACGAACACGATTCGGGAGCCGTCGGGCAGGTGGGGTACGGCCAGTTCGACGAGGCGGGTTTGCGCGTCGCGATTGATCGACATGGCGTAGTCGGGTGCGGCGTTGCGTTCGAGACCGCCGGAGGCATTGAGAATCAGGACGTCGAGGCGGCCGAATTCCTTGGTGATGGTTTCGATGAGGGTGCGGGCGGAGGTTGCGTCGGAGATGTCGGCGCCCGCAGTGGAGGCGCTGCCACCCGCGGCGTTGATCTCGTCGGCGAGTGTCTCGGCGCGCTTGAGCTTTTCGCGGTAATTGATGATCACGTGGTCGCCGCGGGCGGCGAGGATGCGCGCGGTTTCGGCGCCGATGCCGCGGGAGGCACCGGTGATCAGAACGATTCGCTGCGTGGCTGGATGACCCACCGTTTCCCTCTCGATCGCGGACCGTCGGCCCGGCGGATTGCTTCTAATTCAGAATCACTATGGTAGTTCTAAATGAGAAGCGCAAGCGGGGCGAGGCCGCCCGCGAGCCAGGCCGATCCGCCGGTCCTGGCCGCGATGGAACTGCTGGGACAGCGGTGGATCCTGCGCGTTCTGTGGGAGCTGACGCCCGGACGAGTCGGGTTCCTCGAACTGCGGCGGCGGATGGACAACTGCTCGTCCAGCATGCTTTCGGTGCGGTTGCAGCATCTGCAGAGCGCGGGGCTGATCGTGAAGAACGCGGACAAGTCCTATGAACTCACCGTCGCGGGAACAGAACTCGGCACCGCGCTGCAGGACGTCTGGAAGTGGTCGCGGAAGTGGGAAACCGCACTCACCGACTGAGCGGGTTGACCTTCGGCCTACTCGAGACTTCATGATGGCCGGGTGGCAGAGTCCGACGGGTTGATCACGATAGGCGTCTTGGCGCGAGCGAGTGGGCTCACGGCGAGTGCGCTGCGGTTTTACGACGACTGTGGGTTGCTGGTGCCCGCAAGGGTCGATCCGCTCACCGGGTACCGGTATTACACCGAGGTACAGCAGGAACGAGCGGCGTTGATCCGCCGCCTGCGGGCGATCGAGGTACCGCTCGAATCAATCTCGGACATCCTGTCCGGCGATGTCGAGCGCGCTGAGCGACTGTTGGACGAGCACGTCGACGAGTTACAGCGACGAGCGCGGGCGGCCGCCGACCTTGCCGCGAAGATCAAGCGGACGCTCGCGGTCGGGTCGATGGATGACCGTGTCGCGTTGCCTGCCGCACTGTTAGCGGAGGCATTCGAGCAGGTACGGAACGCTGCGGCGGACAATCGCGAAATCCCTGTTCTCGCAGGCATTCTGCTGGAGGTGAGGGCGAATTCGTTGACGCTCACCGCCACCGATCGCTACCGGCTCTCGACTCGGACGGTGGTGTCGCGCGACCGGCAAGGCAGCGACTGGTCGGTGGTCATCGATGCCGGCGATCTCGCGCCGATCATCGGCTGGCTTCGTCGGCTGGACGAAATCGTCGCCGCCCCAACCGATCAGGGCTTGCTGCTGGTCGGCGAGGATGCCGAGCGATATTGCCCACTGATCGATGAGCCGTTCCCTGACTGTCGAGCGGTCTTGTCGGGCCTGGCGCCGGTCCGAACCCGGGTGCTGACGGCTCGCCTGCCGTTGCTGACTCTCCTCGAAAATAGCTCCCCCACAGTCAGATTCGAGATAGAAAACGCTGGCCTCACCGTGTCCGACAGCAGTAACCGACACCACCTGCCCGCCACGGTCACCGGCTCCGACATCGACCTCTTCTTCGAAGTCACGACACTGCTCCCAGCGATTCACACCGCCCTGGGCCCCGATCTCATGCTCGACATCGCCGCAGCCGACCACCCGGTCGTCCTGCGTTCCGCCACCGACGGCGACCTCACCACCCTGGCCATGCCGACCTGGCATCCAGCCGACAGATAGGACCCCCCATGACCGACGACACCATGACCGCCATCACGCGCGCGGTAGCACTCGGACACGAAGGCCAACCCGATGCGGCCCGCGAGTCACTGCTCGCCCTATGGAATTCCTTTGGCCCACAGGGCGATCCACTGCACCGCTGCACCCTCGCCCACTACCTCGCCGACCTGCACGACGACGCGGCCGAGGCACTCACCTGGGACATTCGCGCCCTGGACGCCGCCGATTCCCTCACCAACACCCGCGCTCAGGAATACGACTCGTCGCTGGACGTCCAAGGCTTCTACCCGTCCCTGCACCTCAACCTCGCCGACAACTACCGCAGGCTCAGCTCTTTCACCGCCGCCCAACGCGAACTCGCCGCCGCCCGAGCCACGTTGCCCAGCCTCCCCGACACCCCTTACGGCACCATGATTCGCACCGCGGTCGACGAAGTCGACGCAGCGATCCAAGCGCAAGACACCAGCCCCCGAGCCTCCGCCCCAACCGGCCGTCGCTAGCCGAATCACCGAATTAGGCAGTATACGAAGCCACCGTGCACCAACAGGTTTAGGCTGTGCGCCGTGGTCGAACCCCAACCGTCAATCGCACCCCATCCCGACATCGCTCCCTTGGCGCCGCTGCTCGGCACCTGGCGTGGCGACGGACACGGCGAATACCCGACCATCCAGCCGTTCGATTACCTGGAGGAAATCCGGTTCGGCCATCTCGGCCGCCCGTTCCTCACCTATCGGCAGCGCACCCGCGCCGCCGACGGCAGCCGCCCGATGCACGCCGAAACCGGCTATCTGCGCTGCCCGCGCCCGGACCGGGTCGAATTGATCTTGGCCCACCCCACCGGTATCACCGAAATATGCGAGGGCGTACTGAATGTCGCCGACGGCGCGCTGCATATGGAATTCGACTCCACCAGCATCGGCCGCTCCAGCACCGCCAAACTCGTCACCGCCCTCGGCCGCACCTTCCAACTGAAGGGCGACACCATCGATTACACCTTGCGCATGGCAGCGGTCGGCGAGCCCTTGCAACACCACCTCGCCGCCACCCTGCACCGCGCCAACTGAAAAGTCGTCATAGGCCAGGGTGAGCGCTTCCCCCGCGACCGCGTTTCAGGCTGTCGGCGTACCGCGCGATCCGGACTCTCTCCACTGGACGGTGCGGGATCCAAACATTATTTGGCCGGATGGTCCGGTTTCATGGAGTTGTTTTCGCGTTCGGCGAATTCCACAAAAAGACCGGCCCGTGCCGAGGTAGTCTCACCGGGATTCGCCCGAAATGTGACCCGCGGCATGTTCTTGCTGCCATGTGTCGTCGGCCACTCGCGCTTGTTCGATGAATCGATCCCGGTTTACGGTTCAAAAGTCAGCAAACTTTCAGATAACTTCGCGCGGTAATCCCTGCGCAGAACAGCTAGAACCTTCCCCCGTCGACACCCCTGACCCCGAGGGAGCCGAACAATGAAGCGTTCCACCACAATTCTGGCCAGCGTGGCCATCGTCCTCGGCGGCGCCGCGACCGTCCAAATCCTCGACGGCGGCGACGCCGGCGCCGTGATCATGGATAACGCCGCATCCTCCAGCAACCCGGCAGCCGCGCACGACCGCGCGGCTCAGTAACCCGGTGGCAGCGCGGCGAACATATCGCGACTGACCGCGACCGCGTTGTCGGAGCTGCCACCCCTGACCAATAGCGTCGCGAACGCGATATCGCCGCGGTAACCGACGAACCACGAGTGCGACCCGCCGTCGACCTCGGCCTCACCGGTTTTTCCGTACACCTCCCCCTGATCGGCGATCCGCTCGGCGGTGCCGCCGGTGACCACCCTGCGCATCATCGCCCGCAGCCCGGTGCTCACCTGCGGCGCGAGGGCGGGCGCCGCGCCATCGACCGTGGTGGCGCGGCCCGCGATCAGGTACGGCACCGGCACCGAGCCGTGCGCGACGGTGGCCGCCATCAACGCCATGCCGAGCGGGCTGACCACCACCTTGCCCTGGCCGATGCCGTCTTCGGTGCGCTGGATCAGCTCATCCGAGGGCGGCACCGAGCCGGAGAACGTCGGCAGCCCGTCGACCGTATAGCTGGGGCCGACACCGAGTTTCGCGGCGGCCTCGTGCAGCGCGGCGCCCGGCAGTCTGCTGGCCACGTTGGCGAACGCGGTATTGCACGACCGCTCATACGCCGTGATCATCGGCGCGTCCCCCAACGTGAACAGGTTGTAATTGGGAATCGTGCGGTCCCCGATAGTGATTCGGCTCGGACAGGGCAGCACCGTGTCGGGCGTGGCGAGTCCGGTGGACATGGCGGCGGCCGCGGTCACCGTCTTGAACACCGAACCCGGCGGGTACTGGCCGATGGTCGCGACCGGGCCGTCCTGGTCGGCCGCCTTGTTCTGCGCGATCGCCAGGATCGCGCCGGTGGATGGACGAATCGCCACCAGCATCGTCTGCTCTTCACGCAGGTCGACGGCGCGTTGCGCGGCGTTCTGCACGTTGCGATCCACGCTGAGCGAGAACGACGGTGCCGGTTGCGAGGGCACCTCGGTGAGCACGTCGGTGTCGGCGCCGTTGGCGTTCATGGTGACCACGCTCCAGCCCGCCTTGCCGTCCACCTCGGCGATCACCGTCTTGCGGATCTGGGCCATCAGGTCCGGCGCGAACGCGCGGTCGGTGGGCACCAGGTCCCACTCCGGGGTGATCATGACACCGGGCAAACCGATGAGATCGGTACTGACCTGGTCGAATTCGCTCTCGCTGAGCACTGCGACGGTGTACGCGCCCTTGGCGGCGACCGCCGCGTCCCGCACGGATTCCGGTGTGAGCTGCGGGTCGAATTGGCTCAGTGCCGCCGCCAGCGAGGTCGCGACCGCGCCGGGGTCGGCGGCGTTCGCCGCGGTGAACGCGACCCGGGATACCTTGCCGGGCACCAGCACATCGCTGCCCGCCTGCTCGTTCACCCGCGCGCGGGGCGCCGGGTTGGCGCGCAGCGACATCGTCTGGGTGTCACCGAGCTTGGGGTGGATGTTCGACGAGGTCCAGCGGACCTTCCAGCGGCCGCCGCTGCGCCCCATCTGCAACTGGCCGGTGTAGCGCCAGGTCCGATCCTTGGGCAACTGCCACTCGTAGGTGTAGTCGACGGTCGCGGTGTCGCCGCTGACCCTGGCCGAGCCGGTGTGCGCCGAGAGCTGCTCGGCTTGGAGGTGATCCCACGCGGAACCCAGTGCGGCACTGGCCTTTTCGGGCTGATTGGTGAGGTCGGCCGCGGCCGCAACGTCGTGCTTGGCGAACGCCGTGACGAACTCGTCCGCCGCGGGCACCGGTCCCTGCGGGCCGCGCGCGCAGCCGGCCGCGGGCAACGCGAGCATCGCGACAGCCAGCGTGACAATGAGCGGTGTCCTCAGCGGATCGGTCCTGGTCGACATCGGCACCGATGGTAATAGCCAACGCTGAGCAAACCTCCGCGCCGCTCCGTGTTTCTTTCCACTGAAACAGCTTTCAGCGTAGGCGAGCTCAGTCGAGCAGGATGGTGGCGAAGGTAGCGATCTGCCGGAAGCCGACGCGGCTGTACGCGCGGCGCGCGACTTCGTTGTAGTCGTTCACATACAGGCTCGCGGTGCGACCGGACGCCACCACCGCGTTGGCGATCGCGGCCGTGCCCACCGTGCCGAGTCCGGTGCCGCGATGTTCGGGATGCACCCAGACCCCCTGGATCTGGCCGGTGCGCCGGGACAACGACCCGACCTCGGCCTTGAAGACGACCTCGCCGTCCTCGAAACGTGCCCAGGCGCGGCCGGATTCGATGAGGCTCTGAATCCGGCGGCGGTAGCCGCGACCGCCGTCGCCCGCGCGGGGATCGACGCCGACCTCTTCGATGAACATCGCGATCGCGGCGCAGAGGTAGCGTTCGAGTTCGTCGGGCCGCACCCGGCGGACATCAGGGTCGGGCGCGACCAGCGGCGGTTGCGCGAGGGCGAGCAGCGGCTGTTCGCCGCGCAGTTCCCGCTCCGGGCCCCAGTGGTCGGCCAGCATCTCCCACAGCGGTAACGCCAGTTCACGGCGTCCGACCACCGACGAGGCGATCCGCGGCCAGCGCAGCGCGCGGTCCGCGAACGCCCGGAGCGCGTCGTGGTCACCGCGCAGCGGGACCAGGTTCGCACCCGAGAAACACAATGACTCCGAGGGGCCGCCTCGACTCCACAGTTCGCCCTGCCCACACCTGGTGGTGTCCAGGCCGAATTCCTGGAGCCGGGCGGCGACCATGCACGAGGCCACCGGATCGGCATCCAGCACTCGGAGGACCTGTCCCAGGTCCCGGTTCGCGAGCTGGCGCGCGGGGACGTATTTCGCCCTGCGCGTCGGCTCCAGCAGACTCCGCACGCTGTTAGCCTGCCACGAAAATCGGCGATGTGGTACGGCTATGCCGAACGCAACAGTTCGCAGAATGTTCAACTGAACCAGACGAAGTCCGGCTACCACCCGGGAAGGTCGTCAGCCGACCGTCACGACCGGCTCGCCCGCGCCCGCTTCCACGCCCATCTGCTCGGCGATGCGCAGCGCCTCTTCGATCAGGGTTTCCACGATCATCGCCTCCGGCACGGTCTTGATGACCTCGCCCTTGACGAAGATCTGGCCCTTGCCGTTGCCGGACGCGACACCGAGATCCGCCTCGCGCGCCTCGCCGGGCCCGTTCACGACGCAACCCATCACGGCCACCCGCAACGGCACCTCCATGCCCTCCAGACCGGCACTGACTGCGTTCGCGAGGCTGTACACGTCCACCTGGGCGCGGCCACACGACGGGCAGGACACGATCTCGAGCTTGCGCGGGCGCAGGTTCAGCGACTGCAGGATCTGATCGCCGACCTTGATCTCCTCGGCGGGCGGCGCGGACAGCGAGACCCGGATGGTGTCGCCGATGCCCTCCGACAGCAGCGCACCGAACGCCACCGCGGACTTGATAGTGCCCTGGAACGCCGGGCCCGCCTCGGTCACGCCGAGGTGCAGCGGGTAGTCGCTGCGCGCGGCCAGCTGGCGGTAGGCCTCCACCATGATGACCGGGTCGTTGTGCTTGACCGAGATCTTGATGTCGCCGAAGCCGTGGTCCTCGAACAGGCTCGCCTCCCACAGCGCGGATTCCACCAGCGCCTCGGGGGTGGCCTTGCCGTACTTCTCCAGCATCCGCTTGTCCAGCGAACCGGCATTGACGCCGATGCGGATCGGGATGCCCGCCGCGGCCGCGGCCTTGGCGACCTCGCCGACCCGGCCGTCGAATTCCTTGATGTTGCCGGGATTTACCCGCACCGCGGCGCAGCCGGCGTCGATGGCCGCGAAGATGTAGCGCGGCTGGAAGTGGATGTCGGCGATGACCGGGATCTGGCTCTTGCGCGCGATGGTGGCCAGCGCGTCCGCGTCTTCCTGCCGTGGGCAGGCCACCCGGACGATGTCACAGCCGGACGCGGTGAGCTCCGCGATCTGCTGCAGCGTGGCATTGATGTCGTGGGTCTTGGTGGTGGTCATCGACTGCACGGAGATCGGGTGATCACTTCCGACCCCGACATTGCCCACCTGCAACTGGCGAGTCTTGCGTCGAGGAGCGAGAACGGCCGCGGGTGCGGCGGGCATCCCCAATCCGATTGTGCTGGTCACTTTCGGCTGCCTACTTTCGTACGTACATTGTGGGCCGTTCGGTTTCCGAGCTTAGTCGCGCACGCCGAACGACCACCCTGTGACGCCCACGACAACGTGCTGTCCCCCAAGTGCCGGCGACAGGGTACCGCGTCCGTGCGAACTCAGAACAACTTGATCGGATTGACGATGTCGGCGACCAGCGTCAGCACCATATAGGCGCCGCCGATCACCACCGCGACATAGGTCAGCGGCAACAGCTTCAGATAGTCCACCGGACCGCCGGGTGCCAGGCCCTTCCAGCCGCGGATGGTGTTGCGGATCTTCTCGTACAGCACCACCGCCATGTGGCCGCCGTCCAGCGGCAGCAGCGGCAGGATGTTGAAGGCGCCGAGGAAGAAGTTCAGGCTGGCCAGGACCAGGATGAACACGCCCCACAGCCCGCGCTCGGCGGTCTCGCCGCCGATCTTGCTCGCGCCGTACACGCTGACCGGGGTTTCCGGGTCACGCTCGCCGCCGGTCACCGCGCTCCACAGCGCGGTCACCTTCTGCGGCAGCTGGGCCAACGACTGGAAGGTGCGCACGAACATGTCGCCGGTGAACGCGCCCGCGGCGGGGATCGCGCTCAGCACGTTGTACTTGACCGGCCCGTAGAAGTCCGAGCCCGCACCGATCACGCTGACCTCGCGGCCCGCTCCGCCGCCCTCCGGGTAACGCATGACACGTTCCGGGGTGACCGGGATGGTGAGAGTCTGACCGTCGCGCTCGATCGTGTAGGTGAAGGGGCCGGTCTGCTTCTGGGTCTCGGACTGGAAGTCCTTCCAGGTCTTCACCTTCACGTCGTTGACCGACTTGACGATGTCGCCGCGCCGCAGACCCGCACGCTGGGCCGGGCCCTCGCCGGAGCACGGCTGGATGCTGCCGTCCGGATTCTGTTGCGCTGCACAACTCATGTTGCCGAGCGCGGTGGCCGGTGGCTGATCGAACCGCGGCAGGCCCCAGCCGATGGCGAGGATGACCACCAGGATGAAGCCGAGCAGGAAGTTCATCGCGATGCCACCCGACATCACGACCATCCGCTTCCAGGTTTCCTGGCGGTACATGGCCCGCTCGACTTCTTCCGGCTCCAGCTCGTCCAGGGCGGTCATGCCCGCGATATCGCAGAAGCCGCCGAGCGGCAGCGCCTTGAGGCCGTATTCGGTCTCGCCGCGCCGGAACGAGAACACCTTCGGCCCGAAACCGATGAAGTACCGCCGCACCTTCATGCCGGTGGCCTGGGCGGTCCACATGTGCCCGCATTCGTGCAGCGCGATCGAAATCGTGATGCCTAGCGCGAACAGCACGAACCCCAACGCGTAGACCATGTGTTTAGCAGCCCTCCTGCATAGCGCAGCTCGCCTCGATGAAGTGCGACCGCCGGATCGGCCGCCCACAAACCTGGACCCGCACATCCCGTCACGGCCGCGAGCACCCCGACCACAGTAACCGGGCCTCTCCCGGGCCTGCGTGTTCAGTGTGCCAGGCGATGGTCGGCGGGCGAGTCCGAGCCTGCCGAGCGGTCAGGCGTGAACGCGGGATCGAGCGAATTCGCGAGCCCAGCTGTCGGCGGCGAGGACTTCGTCGAGGGAGTTCGGTTCGGTGCGCCATTGATCGGCGGCCTCGACGGCGGCGGTTACGGTGCGGACGATGTCGGGGAAACGGATGGCGCCGTCCAGGAAGGCTTGTACCGCAACCTCGTTGGCGGCGTTGTAGACGGCGGTGACGCTGCCGCCCGCCTCGCCGGCCCGGCGGGCCAGGTCGATGGCCGGGAAGACCTCGTTGTCGACCGGCTCGAAAGTCCAGGTGGCGGCGGTGCCGAAATCGCAGGCCAGCGCGGCGCCGGGGACCCGGTCGGGCCAGCCGAGGGCCAGCGCGATCGGCAGTTTCATGTCCGGCGGGCTGGCCTGGGCGAGGGTGGAGCCGTCGGTGAAGGTGACCATCGAGTGCACGATCGACTGTGGGTGCACGGTGACGTCGATGCGATCGTAGGGAATGCCGAACAGCAGGTGCGTTTCGATCAGCTCCAGGCCCTTGTTGACCAGCGACGCCGAGTTCAGCGTGTTCATCGGGCCCATCGACCAGGTCGGATGCGTCTTGGCCTCAGCGGGATTCACCGATTCCAGCATCTCGGCGGTCCAGCCGCGGAACGGGCCGCCCGAGGCGGTGAGCACCAGCCGGTCCACCTCCTCGGCGCGACCGCCGCGCAGGCACTGGGCCAGCGCGGAATGTTCCGAATCGACCGGCACGATCTGGCCGGGCGCCGCGGCGCGAGTGACCAGCGAGCCGCCCGCCACCAGCGATTCCTTGTTCGCCAGCGCGAGCCGGGTGCCCGACTGCAGCGTGGCCAGGGTCGGTTCCAGGCCGAGCGAGCCGACCAGCGCGTTGAGCACGACATCGGCTTCGGTGCGGCGGACCAGTTCGGTCGCCGCGTCCGGGCCCGCCAGCGGGATGCCGAGCTGCTGAGCGGCTTTGGGGTCGGCGACCGCGACATTGCGGGTCCCGGTGGCCGCGATCTGCGCGGCCAGCAGCTCGGTATTGCCGCCGCGCGCGGCCAGGCCGACCACCTCGAACCGGTCGGGGTTGGCGGCGATCACCTCGAGCGCTTGGGTACCGATGGATCCGGTACTGCCGAGGAGCAGGACTCTCACGATGTCGGACACGTGTTCATTGTGGCGCACCAGAAAACAGGCACGATGCTTACCCGCCCCGCCGCCCCACCGTCCGCCGAGCGGCGTGTCCCGACTTACAACGACGCACCGTCGTATGTCACGATATCGAGCAGTAGTCCATCCCGAACCAGCTAAGGAGCGAATCGTGGCCGCCACGGAACTCGAACCCGCCAGCACCGAGCGCGCCATCGTCACTCACGTGGACACCGCCGAGGTTCCGTCCGCGGCGTGGGGGTGGAGCGGTGAATCGCCCCGCACCTTCCGCGCCGCCGGCTGGATCGTCGCGTTCATCCTGGTCGCGATGGTCATCGGCAACCACAAGGGACATGTCGAGGACATCTTCCTGGTCGGCTTCGCCCTCGCCATCGTCGGCATTCTGGTCCGGGACTCGTTCCTGCGCCGCAAGCCTCGCTAGTCGGGTTGCGGCACGCCGAATGCCCTGAGATATATCGGCTTTCACCAGACCGAACGGTCTAGTACGGTGTGCGTCGAGAGGTCCGCGACCCGATTCGGGTCGCGGACCTTCGCTGCTGACCAGACCGTGAGGACGTTATGCCCAAGATCTTCGCCGCCGCGCTGCTGACCGCCAGCGCCGTCGGTTCGCTGTTGCTGCTGCCCGCCGCTGCGGCCCATGCCCAGTCCGAGACCTGCGGCCGCGCCGTCGACGCCATCAACAAGGCCATCGCCGGATCTCCGAACGGCGTCCTGGAGGACGCCGTCGCGAAGGCGCTGCACGGCACGCTGCTGTCCATCGCCGCGAGCGGTGGCGAGCAGGCCGAGAAGGACGTCATCATCGCCTACGCCAACGCGTTGGCCGATGACAATGTGAGCGACCTGGATCCGGTCACCGATCAACTCAACCGTGTTTGCGGAGCAAACAGCTGAACTCGCCCGTAGGCGAACAGGTTTCAGTGCGCCTATAGCGGCGGCTGTTCGGACGCTGCCCGATAATGCTGCGGCCGAACGGCATTCAGGTTGATCCGGCGTCGAGCGGGACATGATCGAGCGCACTCCTGTTGCGCCGCAGTCATGTTCCGCTCGACGGCCCTTCCGGCGGCGGCAAGATCAGCTGGCACCGACCGCACAAGAGCGCCCCAACCGACCTTCCGCAACGGTTTGCCACGCGTTCTCGACAGCTGCGAATCAGCGTCCTCGACGCTTGGCAGGCTTCTTCTTGGCGCCCGAACTCCGTGCCGGACTCGGCCGCCCACCTGTCCGCTTCGCCGCCGACTTCTTCTGTGGCTCAGGGGTTTTGGCTCGAGCGACTGGCGAACGAGAACTCCGCTCGGAACGCCCTCGGACAACACCCACGAAATCCTCGACCACATCAGTGGTCCGATCAGTCGGCCACGCCAAGGCGATCTCGGTATTCGCGACGTCGGTGACCGTGCGATACACAAGGTCGCGCCGAGCATGCAACCGAGCGATCGAATGCGGAACCACGGCGACACCCACTCCGGCCGCGACCAGCTCGATGGCCCCCTCGACAGCGTCGATATCGGAGGCATCCTGCATCCGTTCATCCGCCAGGTCCGCCATGCTCACCTGCTCGAACACCGAGATCGGATGATCCTTCGGCACCACAACCACGGGCAACTCCCGATAGAGCGGAATCGCACTCATCCCGTCCCGATCAATCGGCAACCGAACAAAGCACAGATCGACCCGCCCCTCCCGCAACGCCGCTTCCTGCTCCCCCATCGGCACCGCCACCACCTCGAGCGACGTATCCGGAAAACGTTCACTCCAGATCCGCGTCCACTTGGACACCGTCACCCCTGGCACGAACCCGACCCGCAATGCGGCAGGCCCATCGGGCGTCTCCTCGACAACCGCCGCCGCCCGCGCGATCAACTCCCGCGCCTCCCCCAGCAACTCCGCCCCATCCTCGGTCAGCTGAGTCGGCTGCGCCCCTGGCACGAAAAGCTTCGTCCCCAGCTCCCCCTCCAATTCGATCACCGTTTGGCTCAGCCGCTGCCGCGAAATGTTCAACCCTTTCGCCGCCCGCGCAAAATGCAGCTCCTCGGCAACCGCGACAAACCACCGCAGCCGCACGACATCAATCGACTCCAACCGGCTCATGCCAGGAACCATATCTGCACCCGATAAGCTAACTCGGTGAGCCCGGACCCTAACCCCCAGATGATGAAGCCCCTGACCGCAGCCAACAAGCTCGGCATCTACCTGCCCGCGGCCCCGGAATCCTTCCGCAACACCCCGCTGTCCCGCGCCGACCTCGACGCCCTCCGCACCAACCCGCCGGAGTGGCTCACCGACCTCCGCCGCACCGGCCCCTTCCCCCGCGACATCACCGCCCGCAAACTGGGCGTCTCCAACTCCGGCCTCTCCCGCGCCGAAGTCTCCGACGCCCTCACGGCCGACGAAATCGCCGCCCTCCTGGCCGACCCGCCGGAGTGGCTGATCCGCGAACGCGAAAACTACGCCGAGGTCGTCAAGGAAAACGAGCGAATCGCCGCCAAGGAAGCCGAACGCCGCGCCGCCACCAACCGCCCCGCCAAAAACCGCACGTAAGCCGCGACCGCTCTTCGTCAGCTCTCGAACTCCTCACATACCGCTGACAAACTCCCGGTAGAGGAACTTCTGGTGCAGACTCTCCAGCGTTCCCGAATATCGCCGGAAGGGGACCAAGGCGAGACGAAGAGGCCTGGTGATGGGTATCCCTGGGCCGATTAGTTCCGCGACCG
This sequence comes from Nocardia sp. NPDC046473, assembly GCF_040645995.1. Lineage (NCBI taxonomy): Bacteria > Bacillati > Actinomycetota > Actinomycetes > Mycobacteriales > Nocardiaceae > Nocardia > Nocardia sp. NPDC046473. The sequence continues at coordinate 624,488 of NZ_JBEYZJ010000001.1, read as the reverse complement.
ACGCTGCGGCCTCGATCAACATGGTCTCTGTCTCGTTCGGTTCAGCCGACTCGAGACCTAGGCGCCTGAGCAGCTGGTCGCGGACCCCTTCCACATCGAGTTCCAAGCGACGAGCTTCCTCTTCGGTGTCGCACCGAGACAGCGCTCGCCGGAAATCGACTGCTCTCGAGCGGTATTCGTCGATACGTCCGCAGATCATCTGCAGCCAACGCTCGTCGGCGAAACGTCCTCGATCACGCAGTGACCACAACCTTCCGCCCAGCAGCGGCAGTTGGTATTCCAACATCTGCAAGCGACGCCCTTGCCTCGCCCCAGCGACCTTGCGGATCTCGCTGGGTATGCCGCGGACCGCCGAAATCACTTCCTCGATTGCGCTCTCCGCGACTCCGTCGTCGAAGAGATCGAACATCACCGAGAAGTCGCGCCGAAGGGGATGCGGTGTATACGCAACGCTTTTCACCTTCGCCCGTGCCGAGTAGCGCAGCGAACGCACCAATGTGGCGATGAGCCATAGCTGCTGCTCATTATCCGCGATCAGGCTGCGGAATTGTCCCTCCATCGCGAACGATGACGCACGTGCCCATTGACCAAAAGGGTCGAGTTCCACACCATCAGCGCCGCCGATACGAGCACGGTGATGGCCATCGACCCTGACGTTCTCCCACTGATAGTCCGCCCACGCCGCAATGTTCGCCAGCATCCGCTGCCCGCCACCGCGCTCTTGCACTTCGCGATCGGCGCGACGGGTCTTGTCGATGAACCGGAGCATGGTCTCGACGCCCGTTGTTTTGAGCGTCTCCATCGCGGCTCGCTCGGCTGTGACCAGGGCCGGCTCTTCACTGGGATCGATCGACAACGGTGCGGCGATTCGCAGATCGAAGAGATGGCGAAGGATTCGAGGAAAGTCGCCGTAGTCTGCTGGGACCGGATTCAGCTCCGTCGGATGCGGTACGAGCACCTCATCGAAATAGATCAGCGACTGGACAAGCTCCGCATAGCACTGCTGCGCAAAGGGATCCCGAGGTCGAGACGGCGAGCTGTGGTTCTGCGAGAGGATGAATTCCTCGGCGCTGATGAACGTCGTGACGTCCACCATGACACGATTCGACATCAGCCGCCCCGGGACTCCGCCAGCAACTCTACGAACCACCGCACGCAATCCGCGTCGCCGACAACCGTCGCAGGGAAGGTCGGCTCACGCTGATTCAAGAACTGCTCGCCGAGCGGCAACGGGCTGACCCCGCCCCCGTCGGTGGCCGTACGGCCCATCGCCATCGACAGTCCGATGCCCGCCGCTCCGTCCCACACCTTCTGATCGGTCCGGTAGAACAGGTCGAACTGATGTTCCGGAGCCCGGGTCCAGGCGGAGAGGTCGATGCACGTTCTGACCATGTCGAGAGTTTGGGATGTGGTGCGGGTCTTCATAACACAGCCGACATCGGCGAGATCGTTCTCGAACTTCCGTGCGGCGGCGTCCTTACTTCGCGTGACCGAGGCCTGCCGAGGTATCGCTGAAAAGTTAAGCGGCTCAGCGGTTTGGCCGTTCACGATTACCTCTCCCGACCAGTGGATCATGATCGGCGTGCGATCGGCGCCCAGCTCGGGCGCGAGAACGTACGCCCCTGTCGGTATACCGGCTTCGAGAAGGCATACAACACTGCAGAATTCGCGCCCACCGGGCGCGACGAACTCACTCGTGCCGTCGATTGGGTCGATGATCCAAGTCAGCTCGCCTGAGCTCGGCAGCTCCGCCCCGTCTTCTTCCGCGACGAATCGAGACCGGGGAAAGTATTGCCCGATGGTTTCGACGATGGTCGTCTGAGCAGCCAGGTCTGCCTCCGACAACAGTGTGTTGTCAGCTTTCGTGTCGACCTGTAGTGATGAAAGGTTGCGGCGGTACCGACGAAGCAACGGCAGCAACTGCTCATCGAGTGCTTTCCACAACGATCCGACGTCGCTCAAGGCGCCCTCCCGCACAGTGTTGTCTCCTGAGCGTAGCGGTTCTGCTGGCCGCTCATGGCTATAACCTGCGGGTTCGATCAGGTCCACCCGCCAGTCCACTGCCGATCCCCAAGGGGGTGGGAGCTCACCGTGACGCCAGCCACTGTTTGAATTGGTTCGTGTCGAATTCTCGCCCCTTCATGTCGGTGTAGGTGCTGGATGAGATTGCGGTGACGTGGGTTTCGGTCCAGGCGAACCAGGTGTGGGACGGGTAGTCCAGGAGCAGTTGGGCGTCGGGTGGCAGGGCCTGGGCTGCTTGGGATTCCTCTGTTCCTGTCGCGATGGCGCGCGGGGCGTAGGGAGCGGTTGGGTCGAGCTGGACTGTGTCGGGCTCGGTTCGTGGGTCGATTTTTGTTGGTATGGCGATGTATGACGGGGTGCCTGCGTTGTCCAGAGGGGACTGGGGATCGGTCGCGAAGCTCGGGTTGGTTGCGTAGACCATTACGTGGGGGCCGGTTCGGTGGAGAGTCGGCAGGCTTTCGGTGGTGGGCGGGTTTTGCGATCTGAGGAATGAGGCGGCCAATTGGGCTGTCGCCGGCGATTCGAGTACCCGATCGATCGTGTCGACATCCGGGGCGGTTGCCGAACTGGCATCGGCATTTGCCGGGGTATGCGGCGAGGCCGCGCATCCCTGAATCGCCAAGGCGGCGGCCAGGAGTGCCGCCGCTGCGCAGAGCGAGCGCCGGCTCATTTGTTTTTCGTTATTCCGTAATCTTCGCCGAACCACGCCCATTCGGAGTTCTGGGTATATGACGCGAGCGTCTGGGTGACGATTCGTCGCGAGGTCGGCCACGGGTCTCCGTAGGTGATGGTGCCCGCGTCCGCGTCGTAGCCATAGACGACCTGGGCGTGACCACCGCCTGCCGCCCAGGCAATTCCGGTGAGGATCGGGCGATTTGCCGAGATTTCCGCGGCGATTTTGGTCATGGAGAACGGTGATCCCACCGAGGCGTTGAAGCCGATCTTTTTGAATGCGTTGGCGATCTCTTCGAGTGACGCGCTCTCGTTGGGACACGGCTTGCCCCGGGCGGCGTTGTGCACGAGTTTGCAGTAGTCGGTCTGGGCGATGCGGTGGCCGAGGTAGGTGGATATCGAGGCGCCGTCGGCGGCCCAGCACCATTGATTCCACTCTTGCACCTGTTGGGCATAGGGAAGTGTCTTCGAACCGACGGCCATGGCTCGTGGTTCGATCACGCCGGGTAGTGCGGTGGTGACCTGCAACCCGGTCGAGCGTGATCCGAAATCCTTTCCAGCAGAATTCGGTTCGGCAATCGAGGTGGCTTGACCGAACGAAAAGATCACCACTGTCGCGGCGATTATCAAGGCATGGAGTTTTCTTCGCGGCAGCACTCGGGCACCCTCTTTCGGGTTGCAGAAATTTCTGGAAAAGCTACGCCGCGACTTCCGACGGCGGCAAGTGGGGAACTTCCCCAATCCGAAACACGATGTCAACACCGAATGCTGTTGCCGCACTGCTGTTTTGCGAGGAGCATTCGCAATGTAGCAACGGCACGTCCGAACTGTTCGACAGTTCAACATTTCTCGACGTCCGGTGCGCATCGGGGCAATCTGCCCCAAGTCGACAAAACGGACAAATCGCCAATTCAGGAGTCATCATGCGTTACTCAATCCTGCCCGCCGCAGTGGCATTCGCGGTGGGCGTCGGACTCGTCTCGGCGGGACTCGCGCAAGCGCAACCGCCCACGTCACCCGAACTCAAGCACCATGCCTTCGGATTCAATGTGCAAGCGGCGAAGGCCAACAAGGGCAAGGACACCAGCACCGGATTCGCACTGCCCGTCCGGGTCGGCTCCGCCGTGGCGCCGGCGTCCTATTCGCTCAAGCAGTACGCGGCGCCCGCAGGCGACCAGGGTGCGGTCGGGTCCTGCGTGACCTGGGCGACCGGCTACACCGGCTACGGCATCTTGATGAACGAGCAGCAGATCGCCGGCGGTCCGATGGCGCCGATGTACATCTACGCGCAGATCGCGCAGGGCGATGACCAGGGCACCTGGGCCGGTGTCGCACTGCCGATGGAGACCAGCCAGGGAATCGACACCAAATCCCACTACTGGCAGGGCGATTTCGACTACACCACCCAGCCCGATGCGTCGGAGCGCGCAAATGCCGCCCACTACAAGCTCTCCGGCGCCAAGGATCTGTCCTCCGGAGACCGGGTGACCAACATCAAGAACGCGATCGCGTCCGGCCTGCCGGTCCCGATCGGGTTCGAGGTCAGGCAGAGCTTCATGGATCTGAACTCGAGCAACTCCCGCTACAACCCGTCACGCAACGAGCGCACGGTAGGCGGCCACGAGGTGACGATCGTCGGATACGACCAGAACGGTGTCACCATCGAGAATTCTTGGGGCTCGGGCTGGGGCGCCAACGGCTTCTTCACCGCGCCGTGGTCCTTCATCACCAGCAGTGACGTCGATGAGGTTCACTCGATGGGACGCCTCGTCACCGGATGATTTGATACCCCTATGCGAAGTGCGATGTCCTGATTCCTGTCGGCTGTCCCGCCGGCAGGAATCGGGCGTTTTCGCCGCGTCGGATCGGCATCAGAATCCCCCGCCGACACCCCCGCGTCTATACCGTTGGAACTGGGGAAATTACGCGCTGACGTGCCCCAATTCCCCACTCTCACACTGGGGATCCGGACGCCTGCATTCATGTCATGATTCAAACGGTTGGCCAGGCTCGGCGGCACCCGCTTCGCCCGGAACAACCACTAGCACAATATATTTCGGTTCTCGTTCGCCTACGATCTTCGGGCCATCGCCGCGCGTGCACAGAAATGTCGCGGTGAACGATTCGCGGACCTTTCCGCGACTCCGTTCATCGGGGACCGATCCAACGTCCCCATAGGGAGGACCCCATGCGAACGGCGAAATCTACCGGGCTCGTCGCAATGGTCGCGAGTCTATTGATCGGCATAGCCGCGGTGTTGGTGGGATTCACCAACGCACCGGCCCAGACCGCGGCCGCGGCTCCCCCGACCTCAGGCGGTGTCAAGATCGGCTACTACAACCAGTGGTCGGTCTACGAGAACGCCTTCTACCTCAAGAACGCCGACACCTCGGGGATGGCGGGCAAGCTCGACTACATGATGTACGCGTTCGCGAACATCCACCCCACCGACCTGACCTGCTTCGAGGCGAACAAGGCGGCCAGCCAGGACGAGAACAACCCGAATGCCGGTGACGGCGCGGGTGATTCGTTCGCCGACTACGGCAAGTCGTTCGGCGCGGACATCAGTGTCGACGGCACCGCGGACGCCTGGAACGACCCGATCGTCGGTAACTTCAAGCAGATCAAGCAGCTGAAGGCGAAGCACCCGAACCTGAAGGTGCTCTTGTCGATCGGCGGCTGGACGTACTCGAAGTTCTTCTCCGATATCTCCGCCACCGATGCCTCGCGCAAGAAGTTCGCGTCCTCCTGCATCGACATGTTCATCAAGGGCAACCTGCCGCAGGCCGACGGTTACGGCGGCCCGGGAACCGGTAAGGGCATCTTCGACGGTCTCGATCTGGACTGGGAGTATCCCGGCGGTGGCGGCCATCTGGGCAACCACGCCTCGCCCGCCGACCGGGCCAACTTCACCCTGCTGACGGCCGAGTTGCGCAAGCAGCTGGACGCGCAGGGCGTGGTGGACAACAAGCACTACGCGCTGACCGCGGCCGTGGGAGCGGGGCAGGACAAGATCCACAACTACGAGACCGACAAACTCGGCAACAACCTCGACTTCGTCAATGTCATGACCTACGACATGCACGGAGCGTGGGATGCCAAGGGGCCGACCAACTTCCAGGATCCGATCTACAGCAGGCCGGACGACCCGATGAACCCGGTCCCGCCGGGCACCGCGAAATACAACATCGACGAGGCGGTCACCGCGTGGACCACGGGTGACAGTTCCTACGGCATCCCCGGTGGCTTCCCGGCGAACAAGCTGACCATCGGCTATCCGTTCTACTACCGCGGCTGGACGGGTGTGCAGCCCGGCAATAACCATGGACTGTTCCAACCCGCGTCAGGTCCGGCACCCGGCGGGCCATCCTCCGGAAACGTCCCTGGCATCCGGATGTACAAGGAACTGGCCGGCGTCGTCGACAATCCGTCACGCACGTTCTACGACCCGGTAGCGCAGGCCGCCTACTTCTATGACGGCACCAACTTCTGGGGCGGCGACTCACTGCAATCCATCCAGGCCAAGTCGGATTACCTGCACTGCAAGGGACTCGGCGGCGCGATGATGTACTCGCTGGAAAACCTGGATCCCGCGTCGACCCTGTTCAACCAGGTGATCAAGACCGTCGACGGTAGCGCCGCCAGCTGCACGCCGCCGACCACCACGCCGACCACACCGCCGACGTCGACGACAACCACGGTGCCGCCGACCACCACAACGACCGTCCCGCCGACCACCACGACCACGCCACCCACCGGAAACGGCGTGATCAACGGGGATTTCGAAAGCGGCGCACTGTCCCCGTGGTCCTGCACGGGCAACCTCGGCTCGCTCGTCACCAGCCCGGTACACGGCGGCAAGAACGCCCTCACCGGTGCGGCGAGCAGTGGCGACACTGCTCAATGCTCGCAACAGATCACCGTCGAGCCGAATCATGCCTACACGTTGGCAGCATGGGTGAACGGCAACTACGTCTACCTCGGCGTCACCGGCTCTGGCACCACCGACACGTCCACCTGGACTCCGGGAACCGGCGGTGCGTACCAACAACTTTCGACCAAATTCACCACCGGCGCCGCCACCACCAAGGTCACCGTCTGGGTCCACGGCTGGTATGGCCAAGGGTCCTACAGCGCGGATGACATCACTCTGAAGTAAGCACCGCGAACACAAAGGTGGGCCTCGTTTACGAGGTCCACCTTTTCGCCGTCCAAAGACCCACCCGGTCAGCTCTCCCAGGGCGGGCCCTCGATATGCACGCCGACACCGCGCAGGTTTGCCCGCCACGCGCCCGCGGACCGATGACACCCTGGGTGGTGATCTGCTCCACCTTGGAGGACCGGGCTCAGCACTCGGGGTCCTGATATCGGCGGCGGCTGCGGCGGACAGTTAGACGTGTCACCCCAGCGAACCGGAGTCTCCGATGTCGATCTCGAACACCACCTCGGCAGCACGTCATGCCACGGTTTCGACCGAGGATGGGGTGGCGCTCGCGGTTCGCGAGTACGGGCCGCGCAACGCGGATCTGACAGTCGTTCTGCTGCACGGACATTGCCTGCGCACGGAGTCCTGGACCTATGTGCGCGACGCGCTGCTGCGCGAGTACGCCGACGCTCGGGTGGTCTGTTACGACCATCGGGGCCACGGCGATTCAGCTGCGGCTTCGCGGCAGACCTATAACCTCGAGCAGCTCGGGCACGATCTGCGCGACGTCCTCGATGCTGTCGCGCCCACCGGGCCGGTTGTGCTCGTCGGTCACTCGATGGGCGGCATGGCCGTGCTGACCTACATCAGCCAGCGTCCACACGAGGTCGGCACTCGCATCGTCGGTGTCGCGCTGATCGCGACCGCGGCGAGCGGACTTGCCGACGCCGGTTTCGGGCGCCTGCTGCGCAACCCGGTCGTTTCGGTTTTCCAGGCTGCGGTGCGGCGGGCTCCGGCGCTGATGCAGCACGCAAAGCTGTTGGCCTGCAAGGTTTTCGCGCCGATCATTCGGACCGCCGAGTTCGGCGATCGCAAGGTCAGCCCCCGGGTGCTGGCCCTCGCCAACGCGATGCACAACGAGACGCCGATCGTGACGATGGCGAGCTTCCTGAGTGGGTTCATGGTCTATGACCAGACCGACGCGCTTGCGGTGCTGTCGAGGATTCCGACGTTGGTGCTGTGTGGTTCCGCCGACCTGATGACGCCGTCGTCGCATTCCGTCGCGATGGCCGCGGCCGTCGAGTATTCGGATTTCGTGCTGGTCGAGGGGGCCGGACATTCGGTGATCATGGAGCAGCCGGGGCGGGTTGCCGAGGCGGTTGCCCGGCTGATGACGCGAGCGGGCGGTGCGAGCAGGGGCGCTCGCCTGGCCCTCGTCGGGTAAAGCGAGAGCGGCTTCCTATCCCGGGATAGGAAGCCGCTCTACCGATTTCATCAGCAGATGGGTAACTCACCGGGGACGGGCCGACCCCGTCCACCGCACTACCTGCCGGACGCCAACACCTCCGATGCCTGAGTCAGGCCTGAACACGCGGAGCGGCGGGCCAGCGGGTTAATTGCCCGTGGTGAACTGACTCTGCTGGGCAATGACGAAGCCACCTTCGCCGTTGTGATCAGTTCCGGTGTCGAGGACCTTGTCGTCCAGGAATGCGGCGGCCTCGCGGTCCAAGAAGATTCGCGATCCTTCGGCAGTCAGGACCTGGTCTTGCTCAGCCGGTACCGCGGCCACTTCGAGTTGCAGCGTTTCGGCGCCGTCCGCGGTCGAGATGCGTAGGCCGGCCTCCTCCGGCGCGCCCTCCGCGGACGTGATGTTGCGAACGACCTCGATGGCGGTGGGGGTGAGCATCAACATGAATGTGGTTCCTTCCCGCTGTCGTGACAGCCCGCCAGGTGCTGGCGAACTCCATTCCGCCGACCGGCCGCCGACGCCGTCATTGGCGTCGCCGACGAGCACTGGCGTTCTCCAAGGGGTAGCCACCTACTGGTTCGCGAAACTATTTTTCTCGGCGACCGGCACATTTGCCCTGCTCAGGAGCGGATTGTGACGCTGACCGCAGCTGGCCAGCTAGCGGTCAGCGGCCGGTTCTACGCGGAACGGCTCCGTGACTTGGCCCACTGGAATACCAGCAGCACGGGCAGAATAAAGGCCTGGAAGAACATCCAGTACGAGCCGCCCTCGAAAAGAAACGCCAGATAGATGCCGTAGCCCACGAACAAGGTGCCGAAGACGGCGTTGAGTATCTGGCCCATGTTGCCCTGGGATTTGGCGAAGGACAGGGCGAGCATTGCCACACCACTCACCAGCAGCAGGACCACGTACCACGAGAACTGCGGGTCGGCGCTGAAGTCCAGATTCACGGATTTCCCCCATTGAAAGTAGTCGAACACAGAGTTGGGCGATTCCGAACGAGCCCCCCGAACGTGCGAATCGTGCCATTGCCGCCGAGCGACCGCAAGTCAGCGCGCAAGATAGCGTCGAATTATGTTTGCTTTCAACCCGTTTCGTTTGACGGCGGCGTCATTGGATCGGCGTGGTGAGCGAAACCACGGCGCGCAGTTCGGCGGCAGCGTCGAGGAATGCCATGGCGCGGGTGGTGATGCTGGAATCCCTGGCGGCCAGCGCGGACTGCACGTCCTCGGATCGGTGTGCACGCCGCAATTCCGGTAGCACGGCGCGTAGGTGTTCGATCGGATAACCCGCCTTTCGGAGTTGATGAACGATCCGGGCGTCTCGAACCTGACTCGGCGTGTAGTGGCGCGCGTCTTGTCGGGTGCGGTCCGGGATCACCAGACCTTCGGAATCCCAGTGTCGCAACGTGGATGGACGGACGCCGAGTGCGTCGGCGAGTTCGGCGATGCTCATCGAGTCGGAGCTGTGCACGTCATCGATCGGCTCACCCGAGATCGATGCGGCGGCGCGCTTGGCATGTCCGAGTTCGATGCGCTCGGCGTGCAGCCGGGCGTGTGCCGCGTCGAGCAGCGCGAGGGCTTGCGAGATCGGACCCGAGTGGACCACCCGGAGAATCTTCTTGGCTTCGGTCGGGCCCGTGCCGACCGCAAGAGCTCGGTAGGCAAGTGCCGAACGGAGGTGCACCTCGCCGTAGATCCGGTGGCCGGTCGCGGTGCGGTTGGCGGGCGGCAGCACACCGTCACGTTCGAGGTTGCGCACCTGCTGAACCGAGTAGCCAGCATGCCGAGCGATATCGACCGTGCGCTTGAACTGCGATTTGAGGCTTTCCACGCGAACCTCCTCATAACTTCGCACGAAGTCCACACAAGCACTTGAATGAGACGCTGGAAGCATGACCATAGACGAAATCATCGACTTCGTTGCCACCCTCGACGGCGTGCTGACCCTCAGCCCCACCGCCGGCGACCAATGGCCCGAAATCAGCTGGGGCGACACCTTCTTCTACTACTCCCCCGACGGCGCCATTCCCACCAACACCCAACCCTTCGCCACCATCGTGACCAAGGACTACCCCGACGATCAGAGCTCACTTCTGAACCGCCCCAACACCTTCCGAGTGAATATCGCCGCAGGAAAAGACGCGTTCACCCACTGGACCGGCCACACCCCGCGAGCCGCCACCGAGGTCGACTACAGCGCCACCGACACCGTCATCCCCCACCCCACCTACGCCGCCGCAGGCTGGCTCGCAGTAGTAAACCCCGGCCCCAGCACTGACGAACCGACCCGCGAGCTCCTGCAAACGGCCTACCACCGCGCCCGTTCCCGCTACGAGCGACGTGTCGGTTCGGATACCGCCTGACGGCTCAACGCTCCCACAAGGCTCGGAACACATTCCGTTGACGGTGCAACGATCACGTCGGACACGAGCTGGTCCACACCACGACATGTGCCACAGTTAACAATCAGCAAGCCTTGTCTATAGCGGCTCGCCGACTTAGGTTTAACCCATATTGTTATTCGGGATAGCTATCGTCAGCGGGGCCGCTAGGCATCCATGATGTCTCGTGACATGTCCAAAACCCGATCTGATGCGCGGTGCCACCGTGCCAGCAGGCCGAATCGAGGGTGGTGTGCGCATGAATGTATCGACGAAATTCGTTGCCGTGTCAGTACTTACGGCTGCCATCGTGGCGGGTTCACTGACCACGGCGCAGGCCGACGACGGGCCGGCCGGCCTGCATTACACAGCGCAGGCAGTCGGCGGCTCGATGACCCTGTCCACCGACTCGGGTTCCCTCGATACCGCCGACGACCGGCTCGAGATCCGCGACGACAGCGGCAATCTGATGGCCTCGTTCCCGCTGGGCTACTACCGAGATAACCAGCGATGGCCGATCGCAGCCCGAATCGACGGCAACACCGCGACATTGACACCGAGTGTGGATCCCGCGAGCGCGACACCGGCGCCGGGCACCACCGACCAGTTGAACGACATCGCCCTGGACCCGCAGTCTCCCGCCTTCGGCGCAGCGCTGTCGACCTTCTCCACCATCATCGGCATCGGCACCGCACTGGGCACGGTCATCGGCACCCTCGTCGGCGCTTCCCTCGGCTGCCTGCTCGGCGGCCTGCTGGTCGGCGGCGCCGCAACCCTGCCCACCTTCGGCGTACTCACCATCCCAGGCTTCCTCGGCGGCTGCATCGTGACCGCCATTCCCGGTGCCGCCCTCGGCGCCATCGTCGGCACCATCGTTTTCGGTGTGCCCGCGATCATCCTCGGTGGGATCCTGCTCGGCGGAGCACTGGCTGCCTAGGGCCTGGCCACCCGACCTGCCCCAACGACGATCTGCTCGTCGTTGGGGCAGGAGGTCAGCTCACGACGCAGTATTCACACCTGCTGACCTACTTCAGGCATGGCAGCCGCGAGGCTGAATATCTAGGACTTCAGGCAGATGCAGCCCAGGATCTCTACCCGCGTGGCGGGTGAGTCATCGTCGAGCCAGTCCTGGATAGGGGCCAATCCGGGATCGAGAATGTCGAATCCGTCCAAGTAGGGCGCGATTTCGGTGCGCGAGCGCAGCGCCGGAACGGCTGAACTGCCTCTGGTGGCCGACATGGCCTGCCTGATGAAGTTCGAATCGGAGTCAGTCGAGGCATGGGTGAGGATCAGGTGACTGCCCGAAGCCATGACGGCACGCAGTCGGGCGATGATCTCCGCTGGATGTTCATCATCCATGATGAAATGCAGGACGCCGACGATCAGAAACGCGACCGGCTGTGCGAAGTCGATCAGCCCTTCCGCGGCCAACCGGTCGATGATGGTGTCGGGTTGACGAAGGTCGGCCAACATCGGCGTATCGCCGGACGAGCTCGACACGGTGGCGTGCGCGAAAACAACAGGGTCGAAATCGATCGAGACCACCCGCGCCGACGGATCGATCTTGCAGGCTACGTCGTGGACAGACGGGGAAACCGGGATCCCCGCACCGATATCGATGAACTGACGGACTCCGGCGTCGGCGGCCACCTTGACACCCCGCAGCAAGAACCGACGGCTCATCTGTGCCAACGCTTTCGAGTCCGGCGCAACCTGCAACACCCGCTCGGCATACTCCTGATCCACGTCGTAGTAGTCCTTGCCACCAAGCATGTAGTTGTAGATCCGCGCCGAACTCGGCCTATACGGATCGACCCCCATAGGCTCTTGTCTGAAGTCCGACACCCCACCTCCTCGGTAGCGCGCAGATCGTAGCAAGGTCGTGCGCGCCCATCGGCGCGTTCACGCAGCATAGGCACTCAGCCTGCAGGCCGGTCCAGATGCATGGCGCGGCAATGGATTTTGGAGCGCTGCGCACCCGCATCTCGACCATGCCGGTGAGCAGATGGCTGGCGATAACTTTCTTTCCGTACCGCAAACGCAGTCATGGATTTCTTACTGTAGTTTTCGGCGCGGTCCTTTGCTACCGCGCTGACGGAGTGAGCTGAACCGGTAGGTACTGCGGGGCTGCGGTGAGAATCGACTCGGTCAGTGGGAGGGTGGCGGGGGCGGCGGCTAACGAGACATCCGGGTAGCGCGCGAGCAGGGCCCGCAGTGCCACTTGTCCTTCGAGCCGGGCCAGTCGTGCACCGATGCAGTAATGCATACGGCCTGGGCTCAGGATGCGAAGCGCCTCCTCGACTCACTGCAGAACCAGTCCAACAAGCCATTCCGCACGAGTAGCACAAGTGCTATCGTGAGGTATGAGCACAGTCGGGCTACGCGAACTTCGACAACAGGCCTCCGAACTGGTACGCCGAGCCGAGGCAGGCGAAGAGGTCACGATCACTGTCGCCGGAAGGCCGAGCGCCCGGCTTGTTCCTGTGGCGCCCAAGACATGGCGGCGTTTCGATGAAATCGCCGACCTGTGGTCCGGCAAAGCCGATCCCGACTGGGAGAGCGACCGAGACCTGATCGACCAGCGGTTGCGTGATCCGTGGACGACCTGACCAACGAGGGTCGGGCCGTACTCGACACCAGTGTTGTCATCGCGGAAGGCATCACGCCCATACCAGGATTGCTGACCATCAGTGCTGCCACTGTCGCGGAACTCCATTTCGGCATCCTCGTCGCACGGTCCGACGCCATCCGAGCCGAGCGACTGCGCCGACTGTCCGCGCTGCAGCGACGGTTCGACGCGTTGCCGGTCGATGATGCCGTTGCAGCAAGCTACGGCCTGATCGCCGCAGCCGTGGTGCGAGTCGGTCGCCAACCTCGCGCCCGCACCATGGACCTCATCATCGCAGCGACAGCGCATGCTCATTCAGCATGCCTCTACACACGCAATATCGACGACTTCATCGGGCTCGAAGACCTGGTAGAAATCGTCGCTGTCTGATGGGATCTAATTCCGGGGGTGCAACCGCATTCTGAGTCCAGCGGGCTTCAGAGTGACGAGCTCATCGACCTCGAGTTGGTACTTCGGATCCGGCTCCAGGTCGAACGCGCACAGCACGTGCGCCAGGGTCAGGACGATTTCGTGGATAGCGAACTGGCGCCCGATGCACGAACGCAATCCGATACCGAACGGCTTGTACGCCCCCGCCGGGCGCCGCGGAGTTGCGTCCGGGGCGAACCGATCCGGATCGAATCGGTCGGCGTCGGGTCCCCACGCGCGTTTGTCGCGATGGACGGCAAGGAGATTCACATACACCCATTGGCCGCGCCCAATGCGGTAATCACCCAGGTGTGTGTCCTGTTTGGGTCGCCGGAAGTATCCGCCCGCAACCGGCCACAATCGTAGAGTCTCGTCGACTACTTGCCGCAGATACTGAAGCTTCTGCACCTGTTCGTAAGTGAGTGTCGTCGGATCGCCACCGGCGACGGTGTCGACTTCCTGGCGCACCCGTTCGACGATGTCGGGCCGGTCCCCCAGCGCGTGGAGGGCGAAAGTCAATGTGCCTGCACTTGTTTCGTTGCCGGCAATCAGAAAGGTGAGTACTTGGTCCCGCACAACCGTCCGCGACAGCCGTTGCCCGGTGTTCGGGTCCGGAGTTTCCATCATGCGCTGCAGAAGGTTAGGGGTCTCGGCGGCAGTAGGCGGGCAACTATCAATGATGTCATCCGCAATTCGCCACAGCTCCGCGACGTCGCGCTGGTGGCGACCGAGGGCGAATCGACCGATCGTCGCATCCAGGAGCTTGATAGCGACCGGCCGACTGGCATACCGGAGCACGTCGAGCATCAGTTTCACGACAGGTAGTCGCTGCTCGACGGACGGCTTATCAAGCTTCGTGAAACTGTGCCCGAATCCCGCGCGGGCGATGACTTCCAGTGCCATGGAGTTCATTTCGCCCGCTACATCGACGGGATCGCTGCTACGTTCCCACCTGCGTATCAGCTCGCCGGCCACCTGCACCATCACTACGTGGTACCCGCGCATCGCCTCGCGAGTGAACCCCGGCATGAGTACGCGGTGCGCGGCCCCCCACTGCGGATCGTCGGTGGACGCGACAATCAGCCCCGTGCGCACCACCTTCCGCAGACGCCGGATCGGCGGCCCGAACTCCTTCTCCCACAGGGATTCCGATTGCACCACATCAACAAGATCCGCGCTGTTGACGATCACCATCCGCATCGGACCGAACCGCAACTCGTAGACCGGGCCGATCTGCTCCGAAAGCTTGGCCATCGACTGAACCGGCTTACGCGGGTTGATCGACAACACGTCACCGAGCACGGGAAGTCTGCCGGGAGGGTACGGAAACTCGTTCACAGCGGGATATTTCCCTTCGATCGCGGAACACACGATACGGATCCAGGCGCAAGCAAGCCCACGTCCGAATCTAGTCCTCGATGAATCCTGGGAGGCACCCCTGACAAGCGGGCACAGGCTCCCTCCCCTGTCGGGCATCGGCGCTGCGTCCTCGACCGATACGACCGGCCTGCACGCGGAGGCAGCGAATCTGCTCAACATGCTGGCGCGGCGCTCGTGGAAGCTGACCGGCGAAACACTCGGCACCGACTACTGGGGGTGAGATCGGAACGCCCGTGCCGATAGCGAATATCGCACCGCAGGGCTCGGTCACCGTACTCGGATGGCAGTCAGGCGCCAGCTGCCACCGCGGGTGCGGGTAATGCGTGCCGCCAACGCGAAATGGCGGTGCCCACGGTCGTACGCGGCAAACAGTTCTGCGGCAATTTCGTTGACCTTCACGACGTCGACTCGCGTCAGTACCGCCACGCCCACTCCGCAGCCCGGCACGAAACCGCCCCTGACCAACGTGCCTACCGCCGCCACCACCGACGCGTCGGCCATGGTGCCGAGGTGCGCGACCGGTCGGCGGCGATCGAGCACCTCCAGCGCGACTCGCAACGCACGACGCGCGAATTGCCTTGCATCGCTATCTGATTCATCGATCAGCCGCGACCCGACATGCCCTGGGCGCGGCGGGCGACACGGATCAGTCCTGTCGGCGCGCAGACACCGGCCGCCGTGCACGGTCGGTCGAGGGCGACAAGACGGACCCGCACGCAAGCCCGCCACCCCCGCACATCGCCGATGGTCCGCCACTGACGGCTCGATATTCGACACCTGCGGCCGCGCGACAAATCCATCCACTTCGAATCCCCCTACGCCCACGTCGCGTCCCCCGCGATCGGATCGCGAAAGCATCCCACGCGTATCGACCCCCGTCCACCTACCAAGCGACCACTCTTGCCGCCGGTAAGCCTGGCCCAGGAGCCACAGGACGCGGTACTGGAAATTCAGGTGTTTCGTCAACCTCGAATGCTCACCTCATGTTCGGCCGTACAGCTGGGCGAGCCCGATGAGCAGCACGTCCGAATCCTGATCAGCGCGCTCGCGAAGCGCATCGCTGAATCCGACGCCGCTGAAACATCCCAACCGACAGTTGGATACATCCAACCCGCTACCGGCCAACAACTCACGTGCTCGAACAAGTCGGTCCAGGTGGTTGACGCCCATGGTCACACCCCATTTCGCCTCGCCGAGCATCGACACTGCGGCCATGTGCCCACCATCCCCCGACTGTGTAACCGCGACATCGATCTGAATCTGTTTACGGGCTGCCGAGTCGGCAACGATCCCGCAGCCGATCTCACCGAATCCAGCATCCGGGCCGAGCATTTCGATGCCGTCGCCCAGCATGAATTCCCGGCACATTGCCTCGAAGTGCGGCCCGGCGACCTGCGCGGCGAACCGCTCCTTCGACCGGCCCCACACCTGTTGCGCCTGGCCGCTTTCCAGCCGCGCCCATGATGGACGCATGACAGCTTCATAGAAGTTGATCAGCGGTTCGGTGATGCGATACACAGACTTCCCGGCTCGGAACGCATCTTGCTCACGCACCAATAGGTGACAGTCCTCCAACACGGCGAGTGGATGCGAGATGTCCACCGCCTTGCGGCCGATGTAGCCGGCAATACCACCGCGAGTGTTGTTGCCCTGTGCGACAGCTGCTAGCACCGAATGATATAGCGCGGTGTCGCGGATTTCAGCCTCCTCGGCCAGCAGGTAACGCGCCTCCCGAAACAACGGACTCAACGGCGACAGCACTGTCCGAGACAACCACTGATCAAAGTCAGCCAACGATAGGGGAACATCGTCGGCCAAGAATTGCCGCCTATAGGCAGGAGTTCCGCCTAGCACGGCATGCAGTCGCACCGCTAACGCAGGGTCCGCGTCCACCCCCCAGAACGCTGCCGCGTCGCGGTACCCGAATGGGCGCACCACCATCTCTAGTTGAGCGCGCCCTCGCAGCGGTGCGTTGCTGGACAGCAACCCGCCCATCACCGACATCGCCGACCCGCACAGCAAGAGCCGCGCACCGCTCGGCTCGACCTGATATCGGTCAACCTCCCGCTGTAGCAATGACGGAAGCTCGGGAACCGCCTTCACCAAGTATGAGAACTCATCGATCACTATCAGCAACGGTTTGTCGGCGCGCTCGCGCGCACCCAGGCCGAACAGGTAGGTAATCGCATGGTCCCAGCTATCGAACACAATCGGCACCTCTGACCCGGCGAACTCGGCCAATGCGGCCCCGAACTGCCGCAACGACTCCCCCGCTGTCGCTGTCGTCGCACCGAAGTAGAAACCCCCGACCCGCTCGACCAATGCGCGCAGCAGGTACGTCTTTCCCATTCGTCGCCGACCACTGACAATGCCCAGCTGCGCCGTTCGCATCGGCCGCGTCGCGAATGCGACGAGGCCAGCCCACTCGGTGACTCGATCGAACAAGTGCTCTGGCTTCGTCGTCATCTGATGCCCTTCAACCGTTAGGACTACACTCCTAAGGACTATACTCCTAATGGGTCAGCACCGGCCGACATGCCTCGATCGAGGAGGCGCTCATCCGAGACATCAACGACCAGCCGTGACGCACAGACCTACTTGCCAACTCCTCCGGCGACATCTCGGCGCCAATCTCCTCCGAAGTTTCGACCTGGAACCTGAGCCTGGTTACGACCTGTCAACGAACAGTTCACGCTCAAACCAGACATCCCGCTTCCGGCTGAAGCTGACACCACGAAACTCCGCCTCATAGGCGTCGCACTTCTGACGAATCCGGGCTCGCCGCCTGCTGCGACTTCGACGCATCCGCAACACATTCCAAGCATTGCCCATACATTGGCGTGCCTGTGTGCTACGCCACCGAGCCACAAGCACGGTGCTAATGTTGTTGAGCAGCAGCATGATCGGTTACGGACTACCAGCTGTGGTGTCCGATCGTGAACCGCTGGGCCGTACGTTGAGAGAGGTGGGTTGTGGCCAATCCTGAAGTGCCGGAAGGGATCGACCTCGGTAGGCCCAGCATCGCGCGGGCCTACGACGCGGTGTTGGGCGGCAAGGACAATTACGATGTCGATCAGGCAGTGGCTGATCGACTTCGGGAGACCATGCCCCAGATCGGCGAACTCGCTTGGTACAACCGGGCGATCCTGGGCCGCGGTGTGCGGTACCTGACCGGCGAAGCCGGGATCCGGCAGTTCCTGGATCTCGGTGCGGGACTGCCGACAATGGAGAACACCCACCAGGTCGCACAGAGCGTCGACCCGAACGCGCGGGTGGTCTATGTCGACATCGACCCGATCGTGTTGGCGCACGGGCGAGCCCTGTTGGCCACCAACGGACTCACCAACGTAGAAACGGCCGATCTGCGCGACTCGGCGGCGGTGCTGGGTTCGCCCCGCGTCCAGAAACTGATCGACTTCACCGAACCGGTGGCGGTGATGCTGGTGGGCATGCTGCATCACCTGCACGACGACGAGGACCCGAAGGGCATCGTCGACGCGTACATGAGTGCGGTGCCGTCGGGCAGCTACCTGTTCCTGACGCACTTCTGCGATTCGGGTCCCGAGGCCCGGGAACTCGAAAAGACGTTCCTCACCTTCCTCGGCACCGGCCGCTTCCGCACGCACGACGAGGTGGCAGCCTTGTTCGACGGGCTCGACATGGTCGACCCCGGATTGGTCTATCTGCCGCAATGGCGCCCGGACCGCATCGTCCGCGACCAGCTGACCATCGCCGAACGCCTCATGATCGGCGCAATCGCTCGCAAACCCTGACCCCGGTGGCCGGCGCGCAACCTCCAGCGCACCACCGGTCGTCGACGCCAGCGCTACGGCAAGGCCGCGAGGAGCTTCTTCAGCACGCCGGGTGTCTCCTCCGGTGGTGCGGCATAGGCCGCACACAGGACGTCCATCAGCTGCCGGTAGTGCTGCAGATCCGATCTCTTGTCCAGATAGAGTGCGCCAGTGAGCTGTTCGAGGTAGACAATGTCGGGCAGCTCCGGTTCAGGGAAACGAAGCATGCTGAACGAGCCGCCTTCGGCAGGAGTGGGACCAGCCGTCTCCGGCAGCACCTGCAGAGTAATGTTCGGCCGCTCGATCAGCTCTAGGAGATGCTCCAGCTGCTCGCGGGCAATTCGAGGGTTCGGCGGTTGCCTGCGCAGCACATGCTCATCGACGACCGCCCACACCAACGGCGCGTCCGGTTCGCGGGTCAGGATCCGCTGCCGTCGCATCCGCAGGTCGACCAAGCGCTGCGCTTCCTGCGCCGAGTCGAGACCGAAGATGTATCGGGCGTAGTCGGCAGTCTGGAAAAGTCCTGGGATGTAATGGGTTTCGTAGATTCGAATGCGCTGGGCGGCCTGTTCCAGACCGACGTACGTCTCGAACCAGGACGGGAGCAGGTCACTGTAGCGATGCCACCAGCCGGGTTGATTCGCCTGCTGGGCCAAGTCCAGAAAGCGCTCACGCTCGTCCAGGTCGAGCACCCCGTACAACGTGAGCAAGTCCCCCATGTCACGTTCCTTGAACCCGGTCTGCCCCAGCTCCATCCGCGTGATCTTGGTTTCGGACGCCCGCAAGGCTTCACCGGCGACGCGCCGACTGATGTCGCACTTTTCACGGAGCTTGCGCAGTTGGCCGCCGAGCGCGATCCGCAAGACCGTTGGCCCCCTTGCAGCGGAGAGCTCCGGTACCGCAGGACTTGCCTGTTCCGGCCTGATTGCCATCAAGTCGTCTCCGATGCTGTGTCGCCGCCGATGTGCATGGGAGCCACGTCCCAGTAGCCACACCAACGAAATACTTTACAGCATCAGGCTATCGAAGCAGCCGTGTTTGATCGCCCCGACGAACACATCGAACTCAGCACGGGCAAACGTCAGCACCGCGCCTTGCGGGTCTCGCGAATTGCGCAGTCCGATCCGATCGACCGAAAGCTGTGCCACCTCAACACAATTGCCGTGCGGGCCACTGTATGAGCTCTTCCGCCAGGCAATTTCGCTCGAAGGTAGCTCCTGCGCCGCAGTTCTCTCCGACATGACACTCTCGACTCTCTGGTTAACGCCGCTCACCAAACACTGTACACGCCAACGCACGTGCAGATGTACGTGCGTTCGCAGGTGCAGGCGCAGGTGCCGTTGCATCTGCGCGTGGTGTCTGAAACACTGTGATCGCCCAAGTCGCTCCATTCACGGGAGCGTGGGCAGCCGAACGCTGTTGCACCACAGAAGGACACACGGCATGGATCGTCTCGACGAACAGGCAGCCGACTCGCTTCCTGTCCCGAGGACCGATGTCCATCCGCGCGTGCGCTGCCGCCGAGTCGCAGTGCCGGCGCAAGCCCGAGCATCGTCGAGACACACCGGGCGAGAAGGCCGCCGCGCGATGTCAACGATCAGGGCAACAAGCGCTACTTGTACTGGAAGACAAGCGAATTCGGATTCCACATCGACGACCACGGGCGCCTCAGCCGACCTGCCTACTGCCTGCGCCCGCGCGGCCCGCAGGTCGGCGCACGAATCTTCCCGATGCCGGGGTGATGTCTCCCCCGGCATCGGGAAGCATCACCGACGGGGGGAATTGCGATGAGGCGCAAAGGACTACGCACGACCACAACGGCTGATGGACGGAAAGCCGCCGACTGGCAGCTGATTCGGCGACGCCCATGGATTCTGCGAATAACGCTGTTCAACGACCCCGGCCCCGCGGTCGAATGGCCGGACAAGCCGCTACCACTGGCACAGCCCGGAACGATCGTCTTCGACAGCGACACATCCTCGCTGGACCTCGCCGACGCGCGAGAGAAACTACCGCAGCATCAAGACTTGTGGAATGCCGTGCAACACGAGTTCTGGACAACCATGTTCGACACCAGCGACCTCCCCGCGGCCTCAGGCGACGCCTGATGAACCCCCAGGGACACTAGCCTTCGGCTGCCAACTGTCCGCAGGCTGCGGCGATTTCCTGACCGCGGGTATCACGCACCGTACACGGCACACCCTGGGCGTTGACGCGCCGAACGAACTCGGCCTCAACAGGTTTCGGGCTCGCGTCCCACTTGCTGCCCGGGGTCGGATTCAATGGGATCACGTTGACGTGCACACGCGAACCCAACGCCTTGTGCAGCTTCTGCCCCAACATGTCCGCGCGCCACGGCTGGTCGTT
The DNA here is from genome assembly GCF_040645995.1 of Nocardia sp. NPDC046473. Taxonomy (NCBI): domain Bacteria; kingdom Bacillati; phylum Actinomycetota; class Actinomycetes; order Mycobacteriales; family Nocardiaceae; genus Nocardia; species Nocardia sp. NPDC046473. The sequence continues at coordinate 603,443 of NZ_JBEYZJ010000001.1, read as the reverse complement.
GATGTCGCGGATCAGCGCATACTCGATAGAGACTCGGCGACCGGACTTATCGGCGTAATAGCGAGCGGCATCGAGAACCTCGGCGATCGGCCAACGATTGTTCACCGGGACCAACGTGTCACGGAGTTCGTCATCAGGAGTGTGCAAAGAGACCGCGAGGGTGACCGAGAGATCTTCGTCGGCCAACTTACGGATCGCGGGCGCCAGGCCGACAGTGGAGACCACGACGTTGCGCTGAGAGATACCGAAACCATCCGGCGACGGAGACGTGATCCGACGAACCGCAGCGACCACCCGCTTGTAGTTGGCCAAGGGTTCGCCCATGCCCATGAAGACGATGTTGGACAGGCGGCCGGGGCCGCCGGCGACCTCGCCGTCGCGCATCGCGGCGGCTGCGGCGCGGACCTGGTCGACGATTTCGGCGGTGGACAGGTTGCGGTTCAGACCGCCCTGGCCGGTCGCGCAGAACGGGCAGGCCATGCCGCAGCCTGCTTGGCTGGAGATGCAGAGGGTGGCGCGGTCCGGGTAGCGCATGAGGACGCTTTCCAGGAGGGTGCCGTCGCCCGCGCGCCACAACGTCTTTCGCGTCTCGCCCGCATCGCAGGCGACGTGCTTCACGACCGACATCAGCGGCGGGAACAGTGCCTCGCCGATCTTTTCGCGCACCGGCGCGGGCAGGTCGGTCATCTGTTCCGGGTCGGCCTGCAGCCTGCCGTAGTACTGGCGGGCGATCTGGTCGGCGCGGAACTTCGGCAATCCGAGCTCCTCGATGGCCGCCCGCCTGCCCTCGGCGTCGAGGTCGGCGAGGTGCCGGGGCGGCATGCCACGGCGCGGAGCATCGAAAACGAGGGGCAGGGAGACGGTCATAGTTCCGCCATTCTCCCATCTGGGCGAATAGGCCGCACACTCGCCCATGTGCTAGCGGCTCCGACATGACCAGTTCGTTGCCGGGAAATACGTGTAACTGTCATAGCAGTGGGCAATGATCGGGATATGTCCACCAATGCTGACCACCTGCCGGATCCCGAACCGGCCTTCCCGGACGAGCCGATCACCACAGCTCCCCCGGCTGCTGGGCCGCCCGCCACCACCACGCCACCGGCAGTCCCCGCCGCCAAGCACCGCCGATCACTGTCCTCGCGCACCGGCAACACCTGGATCGGCCTGATCGCAGGCGCACTGATCCTGATCGTGCTGCTGGTCTTCATACTGCAAAACCTCGACCAGGTCGACGTCAGCCTGTTCTTCTGGCACTTCTCCCTGCCACTCGGCGTCGCAGTCCTACTGTCGGTAATCGGCGGCGCCCTGGTCATGGCCCTGGTCGGCGGCGTCCGCATCATCCAACTGCGTCGCGCCGCGAAGAAGTAGCCGCAAGTAGGTTCGGGGCATTCGCTGGACCGTCAAGGAGTGAGCGCACGAACAAGGGCACGGATGCGCGCCGGATTTCCGGTCCACTTCCGCAGCGCGTGTCCCGGCTTGTCGAAGTACTCCCGCAACAGGTCGAGTGCGTCGGTGAAGGTGGTTCCGCTGGGCCAGGATGCTCGGTCGGCATATCCACACTCCAGCAGCCGCCCGATGTCTTCGGCATCACGCGGCGCGAGGCGCTGTGCGTAAGCGAAGACCTTGAGGCAGAGGGCGGTCGCGATGTCCGGGATCGCGATTCGGGCGGACACCCGTGTGCTGTCGATCAGTGTGGCGCTGAGGGCAATCCACACCGGCGTGCGCGCCAACGCCACGTGCAGCGCGGGGATGCCGTCGACGGCGATCGGTCCCGCGTCGAGATCGGGGACATGCCGGTTGGTGAACGAGGGCGCGAGCAGGTCGATCGTTGCGGCGGTGCCACTGACCGAACGTTCGAACCGGTTGCCGGCCCGTGGATTGTCATAGCCCATGCCGCGCAATCGATCCAGCAGAGCACCGTCCCGAATGGTGCGCAGGTCTACTGCGAGATCGGCGTCTCTGGTCGCGCGCAACGGAATCGCGACGCCGCTGCGCAGCACATGGAGATTGACCATGTGGCCGCCGACCACTGCCCACGAATCCAGTGCGGTCGCCGCGGTCGCGGCATCAGCCAGCGCGAGATAGGCACCGTCCTCAGCTCGCGAACTGCTCTCGATCTCCAGTTCGATCATGCGACGAGCTCGCTGCGTGCGGTGAGGAACCGCTGTTCGAGCTCGGCTACCGCCTCGGCAGCGTCGGGCCCGTCGCCGGCGAGGACGTGCCGGGCTATCTCGGTAATCGGTGCGAGCGGCCACGCTTGCGCAGGAGGCCCGCCCATCGCCGTTGCGATCGCCGGATCGAGGTGTAGTCCTGGCGCGATCTTGCCGACGGTCACCACGACGGTCGCATCGGCGGGGCCTGTTTCAACCGGAACGAAACCGGCCGTTTCCAGCTCCACGCGCGCGTCGGCATGCAGGTAGACGATGTCCGGGATACGCCACGGCGCCACCCGGTCCGCCGCCCAGTCGCCGCAGACCTGGAGCGAAACTCGTTGAGCGGACGCGTGTTCCAACGCGAGTTCGATCTGTCGCGACATGCTGTCGAGGCTGTACCAGGCTTCGACGGTGTCCACCTTGGGCGGGCGGGTGGAGACGAGACGTTCGAACAGCTCACGTGGACGCCGAACCTGCCAGCCGTCCGTGGCCCGCTCCGTCCAGCCGAGCGCATCGGCGGCAGACAGGATTTGCGAGACTCGCGCCTGCGTCACGCCGGTGGCTTCCGCGATGCCGACCTGACGTTGGGGAGCCGGGCTGCCGAGCAGAAACGACAGCACAGCGATCTCAGCGCGCGACAGTCTGGCCTCGGACATCCTGCGAGTATAAATTTTTGAACAGAGGCTGGCAAGAATTTATAGTGCCTGGTCAGAGGAGGGTGCTGAGAACGAGCCAGGAGACGAAGGCGGAGGGGAGCATGGAGTCGAGGCGGTCCATGATGCCGCCGTGGCCGGGGAGCAGGGTGCCCATGTCCTTGATGCCGAGTTCGCGTTTGATCTGGGATTCGATCAGGTCGCCGCAGGTGGCCACCAGGACGAGGCCGACGCCCAGGACGACGCCGATCATCGAGTTGGCGTCGAGCAGCAGGGTGACGGTGAGCAGGCCGCCGATGACGCTGAAGACCAGGGAGCCGCCGAAGCCCTCCCAGGACTTCTTCGGACTGATCGACGGCACCATCGGATGCCTGCCGAACAGCACCCCGGCGACGTAACCGCCGACGTCGGAGCAGACGACCAGGATCATGAAGGTCAGCACCCGCAGGTTGCCGTCCGGTTCGAGCAGCAGCAGCGTCGCGAACGAGGCGAGCAGCGGGATCCAGGCCAGCGTGAAGATGGCAATGGCGGTGTCGCGCAGGAAGTTTCGCGGTGCGGTCTGCAGTCCGTGGTCGAACAGGCGCCACACCATGCAGGTCAGCGCCGTCGCCGCGAAGGCGCCCGCGACGCCACTCGCACCGTAGGGCCAGCCGAGCCAGAACACGGCCTGGCCGCCGACGATGAGCGGAATCCGCGGCACCAGCACGTCGGCTTCGCGAAGCCGCTTGGCGACTTCCCAGGTGGCGACGCCGACCGCGACTCCGACGACACCGATGAACACCTTCGGCACGAACAGCAGGATCGCGATGAGCGAGAGGCCCAAACCGAAACCGACGGCGAGCGCCGCGGGCAGATTCCGGCCCGCGCGGGAACCGGACGCCGGAGCGGCGGCGAGCACCGCGTTGGGACCGTGCGCCTCGGGGTCGTGCTCCGCGGCGGAGACAGCCGGCACAGCCTGCTCGGTGACCACGGCATCCGGTCCCCAGGACGACGTGTCGGACGGCGCAGCACCGTCGTGCGCGTCCGGCGACGAGACGCCATCGGTGGCCGGAGCGTCGTGATCGGACGCCGCAGCCGAGGCTAAAGGCTCGTAACTCGACGCTTCCGCATCGCGCACGCGCTCTTGCCTCGTCTCAGCTGTGCCGTTCACCGGCCTCGGCTCCTCAGCCGCACCGGTCGCGGCGGCGTTCTCGGCCACGATTGTCCCGTCGCTCAACTCGTCGTTCCGTTCGTCCCCCGCCCGGCGGGCCTGCTGCGTTCGATCGGCGGCGCGCCGTCGTCAGCGTCAGACCTCGAGCAGTTCAGCTTCTTTGTGTTTGACCAGCTCGTCGATCTGGCCGACATACTTGGCGGTGGTCTTGTCGAGGTCTTTCTCGGCGCGCCCGACCTCGTCCTCACCCGCCTCGCCATCCTTCTGGATGCGCGACAGTTCGTCCATGGCTTTGCGGCGGACATTGCGGATCGACACCTTGGCGTCCTCCCCCTTGCCCTTGGCCTGCTTGGCCAGTTCGCGGCGACGCTCCTCGGTCAGCTGCGGCACCGAAATGCGAATGATGTCACCGTTGTTGGTGGGGTTGACACCGAGATCGGAGTTGCGGATGGCGGTTTCGATCGCGCCGAGCTGAGCCTGCTCGTACGGCTTGATCACGACCATGCGCGGCTCCGGCACCGTGATGCTGGACATCTGGGTGATGGGGGTCAGCGAACCGTAGTAGTCGACGACGATCCGAGTGAACATCCCCGGGTTGGCGCGTCCGGTGCGGATGCCTGCGAGATCGTCCTTCGCTACCGTGACAGCCTTTTCCATCTTCTCCTCGGCGTCGAAGAGCGCTTCATCAATCACGACCGTTTCCTCCACAGCGTCGTCATCGTCATGATCCGCGGGTCGCGGGGTCAGGACCGAACCAATGTGCCGATCTTCTCACCGGCGACCGCTCGGGCGATATTGCCCTTGGTCAACAAATTGAACACCAGAATCGGCATCTGGTTGTCCATACACAGACTGAAGGCTGTCGCGTCGGCGACCTTGAGTCCTTGCTCGATGACCTCTTTGTGGGTGATCTCGGAGTACATGGTGGCGTGTTCGTCGATCTTGGGATCGGCGGTGAACACGCCGTCGACCGCCTTGGCCAGCATCACCACCTCGGCACCGATCTCCAGCGCACGCTGGGCGGCGGTGGTGTCGGTGGAGAAGTACGGCATGCCCATGCCCGCACCGAAGATGACCACGCGGCCCTTCTCCAGGTGCCGCTTGGCGCGCAGCGGAAGGTAGGGCTCGGCGACCTGGCCCATGGTGATCGCGGTCTGCACCCGGGTGTCGATGCCCTGCTTCTGCAGAAAGTCTTGCAGCGCAAGGCTGTTCATCACGGTGCCGAGCATGCCCATGTAGTCCGAGCGGGCGCGTTCCATGCCGCGCTCCTCGAGCTCGGCGCCGCGGAAGAAGTTGCCGCCGCCGATCACCACGGCCACCTGCACGCCGGTGGCGACCACCTCGGCGATCTGCTCGGCGACCGTCTGCACCACGTCCGGGTCGAGGCCGACCCGGCCGCCGCCGAACATCTCGCCACCTAGCTTGAGAAGCACCCGGCGATATCCTGGGCGATCGATCCCCGGGTTCGTCATGGGTGTTCTTCTCCTTCGGCGGTCAACGTTGTTCTCGGCAGGCAAGTGCGTCACAGAATTCGGCAGCTCGGAAAGGCTCCTCAACACGGAGCGGCCCCTATCCTGCCTTATGTGTGTTCGGCGGCATAAGAAGACCCCCCGTCAACCGGCAAATCGGTCGACGGGGGGCCTGCTCGCTATGGTGCTATGAGTGCGGCTAGACCCGGTCCCGCGGGTCCATCCCGGTGTACATCGGGACGGTCGCGGGGCGCGATCAGTTGGCGCCGACCTCGAAGCGGGCGAAGCGGGTCACGGTGACCCCGGCCTCGTCCAGCAGGGCCTTGACGGTCTTCTTCGAGTCGGTGACCGACGACTGCTCGAGCAGCACGACGTCCTTGAAGAAGCCGTTGACGCGGCCCTCGGTGATCTTCGGCAGTGCGGCCTCGGGCTTGCCCTCTTCGCGAGCGGTCTGCTCGGCGATGCGGCGCTCGTTCTCCACGATGTCGGCCGGAACCTCGTCGCGGGTAACGTACTTCGCCTTGAGCGCGGCAACCTGCATGGCGGCGGCACGGGCGGCCTCGGCCGCGGCGTCACCCTCGCCCTGGTACTCGATCAGCACGCCGACGGCCGGCGGCAGATCCGAGGCACGCTTGTGCAGGTAGGTGGCGACCGGGCCGTCGAGCGAGATCACGCGACGCAGCTCGAGCTTCTCGCCGATCTTCGCGGCAAGCGCCTGCACGGCCTCGTCGGCGGTCTGGCCGCCGAGGTCGATGGCCTTGAGCGCGTCCAGGTCGGCGGGCTTGGCAGATGCGGCGGCAGCCACGATCTGGTCGGCCAGCGCCTGGAACTCCGCGTTCTTGGCGACGAAGTCGGTCTCGGAGTTGATCTCGACCATGACGCCGCCCTTGGCGGTGACCAGGCCCTCGGCGGTGGTGCGCTCGGCACGCTTGCCGACGTCCTTCGCACCCTTGATGCGCAGGATCTCGACGGCCTTTTCGAAGTCACCGTCGGTCTCGGCCAGCGCGTTCTTACAGTCCATCATCCCGGAGCCGGTGAGCTCCCGGAGCCGCTTCACGTCGGCAGCGGTGTAGTTCGCCATCGGTGGCGAGCCTCCTTCGGAGAAAGTGCTTGAGTACTGGGCAGCGGTGATCACCATCGCACGCGTTGGTGATCACCGCTGGAACAGCGAGTTACGAGACTCAGGCCTCGGCCGGGGTCTCCACAGCGGCAACCTCGGCAGCGGCCTCTGCCGGGGCCGCAGCGGCGGCTTCGGCCGGGGCCTCGGCGGCCGGTGCGGCCGACGCGAGCAGCTCCTGCTCCCACTCGGCCAGCGGCTCACCCGCGCCCGCTTCCGGCTTGTCGTCGCCCGAGGACAGGCCGGCCCGCGCCTGCACACCCTCGGCCACCGCGGAGGCGACGACCTTGGTGAGCAGTGCGGCGGAACGGATCGCGTCGTCGTTACCCGGGATCGGGTAGTCGACCAGGTCGGGGTCGCAGTTGGTGTCCAGGATCGCGATGACCGGGATGTTCAGCTTGCGCGCCTCGCCGACGGCGATGTGCTCCTTGTTGGTGTCGACGACCCAGATGGCCGAGGGCACCTTGGCCATGTCGCGGATACCACCGAGGGTGCGCTCCAGCTTGTTCATCTCACGCGTGAGCATGAGGATTTCCTTCTTGGTGCGACCTTCGAAACCACCGGTCTGCTCCATGGCCTCGAGCTCCTTGAGGCGCTGCAGGCGCTTGTGCACGGTGGAGAAGTTGGTGAGCATGCCACCCAGCCAACGCTGGTTGACGTAGGGCATCCCGACGCGAGTCGCCTCGGCCGCGATCGACTCCTGGGCCTGCTTCTTGGTGCCGACGAAGAGAACGGTGCCACCGTGGGCGACAGTCTCCTTGACGAACTCGTAGGCCTTGTCGATGTAGGTCAGCGTCTGCTGCAGGTCGATGATGTAGATGCCGTTGCGGTCGGTGAAGATGAACCGCTTCATCTTCGGGTTCCAGCGCCGTGTCTGGTGTCCGAAGTGCGCGCCGCTGTCGAGCAGCTGCTTCATTGTTACGACAGCCATAGCTCCCGTATCTCTCTTTCGTTGCCGGTTGACGCAGCGAATCGGTGATTCACTGCCCTGGCGCCTCCGAACCGTCGGACCCGACCTCGAGGGTGGGACCAGCCGACGACTCCCTGCTCCGCACAGGCACCGCTACGAACCGATTTCTTACTGAGTCGATTCGAACAGCGCCGTTGCGAACAAGCACGGGGTGGCGCGCGAAGTCGGTCCATGCACGCACAGACCGCCTGATCAGTCTACGTCTTAGGAGTCCAGCCGCTAAATCGGCCTGTCAGGGGCACGTAGCGGTGTTCGCGGCAGGTGGAACGGGAGATGTCCACAGTTGCGAAAGTTGTCCACAATCCGGGCGGTGGGGGTACCGGGATCGGGTTGGCCGGATGAGGCTTTGTGACATGCCTTCGAATCCGATTTCTTCGATGACGACGCTGGTCATACCGCTTTTCTTCGTGCTCGCCGTGTTGACCGCGCCGCCCGTTGCCGCGGCTGCGCACGATGCGGCCGAGCCGAGCGCGGCGGCCCTGATCGGCGGGCGGCCGCAGAACGAACCCGTGCCCGGGGCGTGCACGGGTTCGTTCTGCGGGCTGGTGCATCCGGCGCCGCTGCGGGTGGCGAACGGAGTTCGGATATCGCCGCCGCCCGGTGTTCCGCGATTGTGCGCGTCCTTCGGTCCGACTGGTTTATTCGCGTCGGCGGATACGGCGGACTGTGGTCTCGATCCGTTGGCGATATCTCCACTGGATCCCGAATTCTGCGAATATGTCGGTCCCACACCGTTTTTCATGTCGCCGAGTGATTCCGAGTTCTGTGGGCTCGTCTCGCCTGCTCCGTTGGCGTTGCCGACCAAGTGATCTCGGGTGATGTCGAGAAACCGGGCACGACTCTTCGCGGCAGCATTCCTACCATTGGTCCTACTGACCGGTGCGGAACCGGTCGCGACTGCCGCGCCCGCGGGGCCCTTCGGCTGGCCGCTGCAGCCTCGGCCGACCGTGCTGCGGCGGTTCGACAAGCCTGCGCAGGACTGGCTGCCGGGGCATCGCGGGGTCGATTTGGCCGGCGCGCAGGGGCAGGCGGTGCTGGCGGCTGGAGACGGGATCGTGGTGTTCGCCGGGACGGTGGCGGACAAGCCGGTGGTGTCGATCGATCATCCGGGTGGGTTGCGGACCACGTATGAGCCGGTGCGCGCCGAAGTTTCGGTCGGGCGCCGGGTCACTCGGGGCACCCGGATCGGCACCCTGGAATCCGGTCACGAAGGTTGCGGTACCTGCCTGCACTGGGGGCTGCGTAGCGAAGGTGGTGGGCGGCGACGGCGTGAATACCTGGATCCACTCGGTCTCCTGCACCTCGCTCCCCTACGGCTGAAGCCGGTTGCGCCGCCCTGAGTTCCCTGCTCGGTGTGAGGCGTGCGGCGTGTCCGAACAGACGCTGCCGAACGCTTCCCAACGATGTCGGCGGAGGGTGAAGATCAGAGCATGGAGCATGCGTCCAGCGATCCGCCGTTCACCTATCCGGAGGTCGGTGCCACGACCAGCGAATTACCGGAGGGGTATCACCGGTTTCGGCTGCGGCGGCGGATCGGGCATGGGCGCGCGCTGTTCGAGCACGCAGGTGCCGCGATTCTCGATTATCGGATGCAGAAGGGCACGGGCATCTTTCATGACGCGTCGACCGTGAAAGCCGAGCCGGGAACGCGGCTGACGGTGCGGCTCGGGTTCGGGCCGCTAGCGATCATCGCGCCGTGCCGAGTGGTGTACGTGCTGGCCGCGCCGGATCAGCGCGGGTTCGCCTACGGCACGCTGCCGGGGCATCCGGAAATCGGTGAGGAGCTGTTCGCGGTCGAATACGACCCGGCCGACGAGTCGGTGTACGGCATCGTGACCGCGTTCTCGCGTCCCGGAACCTGGTACACCCGGCTCGGCGGCCCGGTGGTGCGCGTCATCCAGCGCTTCATCGCAGGGCGGTATATCAAGACCCTGCCGACCTCAGCATGACTTGGACTGCGTTGAGCCGAGAGTACGGGGGGTCGCGCGTGCGGCCAGTTCGCATGGGGCCAGCTCGCGTGTAGGCAGTTCGCGTGCGGCCAGCTCACGTTCAGGCAGTTCACGTGCAGCCAGCTCACGTTCAGGCAGTTCGCATGGTGCCAGCTCACGTGCTGGCGGTTCACGTGCAGCCAGCTCACGTGCTGGCGCATCTACTCGCCCCAACCCTCCTGGCGACGAGGCCCGGATAGTGGTGCTTGTTGCAGGACTACGACACTCGAGCTCGACCTTCGGCTGGATCTATGTCGGTCGGCCTACAGCAGATCGGTCAGTGCGTTGGCCTGAGCGCGTAAGTTCTCGGCGTGATCGGGGCGACCAAGACCGGCGTACTCCTCGGCGATGGTGTGACGTTCGGCGATCTCGGCGCGGACGATCTGTTCGATGTCATCCTCGGTCAGCTCGCGGCGTGCGACCTCGGCGACGCCCAGGCCGACCGCGCTGCCTTCCACCGCGCCCGCCCGCTGTTCGCCGACGTCGACCGCCTCCGCGTTGTCGATGGCGCCCAGGGCAGATCGCAGGGCCGTGATTGCCTGGCGATCACGAGATTTCATCGCAACGGACAGCGCGGCCCGCATGCGCTCGCGCAGCGGCGGCCGGTCGGTCGACGGTTCGGTTGCCATGATCACCACCGTAAGGAGCGTCGCTTGCCGAGTCGAACAGATTTCCGGGGGCCGCTAACCGACCGTGCCCCGTGGCGTGACGATGGTGAAATCCGGGTCCGGCGCATCGAATACACCGACGAGCTCAGCCAGCTTGGTGACGTCGCCTTCGATGAGGATGTCCCCGGCGGCGGCCGCGACCCCGAAATCCTCACCCACCAGCAGCACCCGGATGAGCGTCGCCCTGCTCAGCGTGAACACCGCGTCCGGCTCGGGCAGTGTCACCCCGTCGGGCCGGTCGTAATGGGTCAACCGTCCATTGCGGAGTTCGAGACGGTGCACCCGATTCTCGTCACTGATCTGCCAGTCCGCGACGACCCGCTGATTCCACGCCTTCGGTCCGTCCACCCGCAGCGCCATGGCGTCGAAGATCTGGTCAACGGTCAGCGCGGCGAGCAGCGTCGGCGCGTTGGCCTTGGTCGGCGTGCCGAACGAGCCATAACGCAACTCATAGGCGCCGCTGAGATAGAAATTGCGCCAGGTCGCGTTCTCCGCGCCGTAGCCGAGCTGTTCGAATGTGCTGGCCTGCAACGCTTTCGCGGCGTCATTGGCGGGATCGGCGTAGATCACGTAGTTGAGCACCTGGGCGACCCATCGGTAGTCGCCCGCGTCGTAGCAGTCCCGCGCCTTGCGCAGTACCTCCTCGGCGCCGCCCATGAATTCCACGTGCCGGACGGCAGATTCGACCGGCGGATGCTCCCACAGGTGCGCCGGGTTGCCGTCGAACCAACCCATGTACCGCTGGTAGATGGCCTTGACGTTGTGGCTGACCGACCCGTAGTACCCGTGCGTGTGCCAACTGTCCTCGACCGCCGAGGGCAGCGTGAGCATCTCGGCGATCTCGGTGCCGACATAACCCTGGTTCAGCAGGCGCAAGGTCTGGTCGTTCAGGTATCCGTATAGATCGCGTTGCAGCGCAAGGAACTCCACCAGCCGGTCGGTACCCCAGGTAGGCCAGTGATGGGAGGCGAAGACCACATCGGACCGGCGCGCGTACAGGTTGATCGCCTCGGTCAGGTACTTCGCCCAGACGTGCGGGTCACGCACCAGTGCCCCGCGCAGCGTGAGCAGGTTATGCATTGTGTGCGTGGCGTTTTCGGCCATGCACAGAGCCCGGTGGTCCGGGAAGTAGAAGTTCATCTCGGCGGGCGCTTCGGTGCCCGGGGTGACCTGGAAAACGATCCTGATCCCGTCGACCGTCTCCTCCTGCCCGGTCGCCATGATGTCGACCGTCGGCGGGATCAGGGTCACCGTGCCGACCGAGGTCGTCTGCCCGAGACCGGCGCCCACCGCGCCGAGCGGCCCGCGCGGCAGCACCGCGCCGTACATGTAGCCGGCCCGCCGGGCCATCGCGGTACCCGCGTAAACGTTCTCGGCGACAGCCTCTTCCAGGAAACCGGCCGGAGCGAGCACCGGACAACGCCCTGCCGCAACGTCTTCGGTGGTGGTCACGCCAAGCGCGCCGCCGAAATGGTCGGCGTGCGAATGGGTATAGATGAGACCGGTCACCGGACGGTCGCCGCGATGCGCGCGGTACAGGGCGAGCCCGGCGGCGGCGGTCTCCACGGAAATCAGCGGATCGATCACCAGCACACCGGTTTTACCCTCGACGAGGGTCATGTTGGACAGGTCGAGTCCGCGAATCTGATAGATCCCCTCGGTGACCTCGAACAGCCCCTGTTTGACGACCAGTCCGGACTGTCGCCACAGGCTCGGATTGACCGAGGCGGGACAGGGCTCGTGCAGGAAGTCGTAGGAGTCGTTGTCCCACACCACGGTCCCGTCCGTCGCGGTCACCACACCTGGCTCCAGCGCGGCGATGAACCCGCGGTCGGCGTCCTCGAGGTCGGCGGTATCGGCGAACGGCATTGCGGCGGCCGCCCGCTGCTGCTCCGCGACGATGAAATCGCTCGGCTCGGTCGCGGTGCTCATGCCTCCACCTCGCTAGCGCTCGGCTCCGGCACGAGCACACTCGTGACTGTGTCTATTACTCGCTCGCTACGCTCACTCATGCCTCCACCTCGCTAGCGCTCGGCTCCGGCACGAGCACACTCGTGGCTGCACCTACTGCTCGCACCTCGCCGACGTTCGACTCCGGCATGCGCAACGCGCGCCGGTACATGATCGGCTCAGTTCGTTCGCTCATGTCATCCTCCTGCGAGTCGGTGCAAAGGTGGTGTGCCGGTGGGAATCTAGGGCCATGGGCCGGTGAATTCGATGACTGCCGCGATGCCGGCGACTGCCACCACCACCGCGGCCGCCGTGGCGACGACCCAGCTGCCGTGGCCGTAACGCCCCTCGTGCAAGCTGCGGTTGCGCAGATAACTCATGCCTGCCAACGCCGCCATGACGATCGCCGCACCGATCGGTGCGATCACTGCGGGACGCCATCCGCTGGTCACCGCGTGGTTCAGGAACAGCGCGCTGGTGACCATCGCGGCCACCGCCGTTCGCCGCCAGGCCAGGGCGGTGCGCTCCGCGGCGAGCCCGGCGCGGCTCATCGCAGCAACACCGCGACACCCGCGAGCACCGAAACGACGGCGATACCCGCGGACAGCACCGGCACCATCACCGTGTCGGGCAGCGGCCGCCCTTGCCGCATCGCCACCCCCACCCGCCGCCAATGCACGTACGCGCCAACGGCAATGACCACGGCGAGCACCAGACAGCTCAGCGCGAGCGCGCGCCGCAGGCCGCCCATCCGAAACGGCTGCACCAACGTATGCACCGCGACACCACCGGCGAGCAGGCCGAGCGACGTGCGCATCCACGCCAGGAACGTGCGCTCGTTGGCGAGGGTGAACCGGTAGTCGACCTCTTCTTCCCCGTCCGCCGATTCGGCGTCGGGGCTCGGCAGCGTCATGCCGCCACGGCTCGGGCCGCGGCGTTGTCGCGCCAGGCGAAGGTGATTCGGCGATGCGGCCGGACCGCTGGGGCGGCAGGTTCTAGCCGGATCTTTCGGGTCACGGTGTAGCTCAGCGTCTTGCCGGTGAGCAGCGTCGCGCCGGACAGCACGGTCATCACGACACTCAACGCTACTTCGGGCAGATAGAAACCGCGCCCCTCCCCGGTGATCTCGACGAACAGCGAGAACACCAGAATCACCAGCACCGCGACCACCCGCACCGAATCGCTGCGCATCAGCCGCACCGCACCCAACACGACGGCGATCAGGATCGCGACGAACACACCGACCTCCGCGCCGACCGCGGAGTAGCCGATCAGAAATCCGATCGCGGGGGCGGTCCCGGCGAGGAGGTGCTGCGAACCGTGCATCGCCCGGAACTTCCCCCACATCTGCGCGCCGCGTGATTCCGCTGGACCGTCGCCTGGATGCAGTACCTGGCGCTGGTCGTCGGAATCCACGGGCACCTCTCCCACACAGGTCGACTTCGTACTGCGAGCAAACAATCCGCTACGTCACACTAACCGGACATCCATAGGGCGTCCATGAACCGCGCTAGGCCGTGATCATGCGGTTACTCGGCCGGTTCCTGCTGGTTGTAGGCCGGTTCCTGCTGGTAGGCGTATCACCAGGGACTACACGGTGGCGGCGTCCTCGAAGGTCATCGCGAGGTGAGAAATGGTCGAGGTCATCACGGCGCGGCGAGGCAGGCGCAGCGACCTCAGCTCGTCGGCGATGGGGTGGTTGCCGAGGACGAGGGTGGCCCCGCCGGGGCGAGCGCGCATCCCGGCCGGTTCCATTCGCCACGGCGTGCAGCGGGTGACGCCGTCGATGTGCGAGTAAGCATCGAAGGAGGAGGCGGTGTTTCGGCGTTGCGGAGCGGGAATGCCCTGGCGGACGGTCAGATCGACGATGAGCTTGCCGTCCTGACGCAGCGCGCCGTGACGTACTCCCGCCTCGTGGTGCACGCTGAAATCGGCGAGTTCTTTGGGGAATCCCCAGATTCCACGGCCGGCCGCGAGGGTGAAGTCGCCGTCGACCGGCAGTCGATGGATCAGGACTCCGGCCTGGCTCGTCGCCAACGCGCGCAGGTCCCCGAAGCGGACGGCGGGCTCGGCGGTGTGGTGCCGGACCATGAACGAGACGCCGAACTCGTTGTACGGGCCGAGATCACCGTCGACGTAGTCGACGAACACGAGCGAACACAGCGCGCGACCGCCCGGCAGCCGCAGCACGCGCAGTCCGGAATAGTCGATCAGCCGCTGTGCGGCATCGGCGGGGACCAGGTAGCTAGCCATGAACGCGCGTGCGAGGCGGATGCGCACCGGCATCCGCACTTCCTGGCCGAGGACGGTGTGGGTGCTCACGCGAACGCCTTCCTGTGCACCCGCGCTGGGAATCACGGAGGTACACCGCATTTCCGGAACTCACCGGCTCCGCTGACAAACTAGAACTTGTTTCAGATTAGCAATATGAAACCCCGCTAGATACCACGTGAGCTAAACGAACACGTACTAGATTCCGCAGCCGAACCGTCCGATTCTGGAGCCAACCGCGAAGCATTGGCTCTCCTATTCCCCGGGGTGCTCCCCCGAGCCCCCGGGCAAGCGGTGTTCGAGACCGTCCAGCAGGCATAGCAATCCGAAATCGAACGCCATCGCCCGCGCGGCCGCGGGGTTGGTCGGCGAGGCCTCCCGATAGTCCGCCATCATCTCGGGATAGTCCTCGGTCACCGCTTCCATCATCTGCAGTATCTCGTCCCGGTTGATATCGACGCTGCCGTAGGTCTTGGTCCACGCGATCTCCGGCGTCACCACCCCGAGCACATAGGACATCACCGTGCCGCTCGCGAGATAGATGTCGACGCCTTGGAAGCCGGCCCGGACGTATGCGCGACGCAGCCGATCGGTGAGCCGCAACGCATTCGGCCCCATACTGGGCAGTTGACCGATCAGCGTGGCACCCCACGGGTGTGCGCGGAGTGTGTCCCGGAAGTTGTAGGCGAATGTCGTCAGCACCTCCCGCCACGGCGCCTCGTCCGGATCCGGGACCTCCACCATGCCCCAGAACTCGTCGAGGACCCATTCGAGCAACTCGTCCTTGTTGGCGACGTACCAGTAGAGGCTGGTGGCGCCCGCGTCGAGTTTCGCGCCGATCTTGCGCATGCTCAACGACTCGAGCCCCTCGGCGTCGAGGAGTTCGACGGCGGCGCCGATGATGTGGTCTAGGCGTAAGCCAGACGCCTTCGGTTGCCGGGGTTCACGAAGCCATACCGAGGTGAACTGCTTGGTCACCGGCCAATCCTATATTCATTCGCACACCGTTCGAGTTCATCGTACGCTGTTCGAGTGGAATCGAACGATGTACGAGACCCTCGCCGTTGGTGGATTCTGGGGGTCCTTTGCCTGTCCTTGCTGGTGCTGATGCTCGACAGCACTGTGCTCAATCTCGCTATCCCGTCGCTGATTCGCGAGCTGGGGGCTACACCGTCGGACGTGCAGTGGATCCTCGACGCCTACGTGCTGGTCTTCGCCGGACTGCTGCTCACCGCGGGCAGCCTGTCGGACCGATTCGGCAGGCGACGGATGCTGATCTGTGGTTTGGCCGTGTTCGGCGTGGCCTCGCTGGTCGCGGTGCTGGCTACCGAGCCGTGGCATGTCGTCGTCGCGCGGGTGGCGATGGGTGTCGGCGGTTCGCTGCTGATGCCGTCGACGCTGTCCATCCTGATGACCACCTTCGCCGAGGACGAGCGGCGCAAGGCGATGGCCGGGTGGAGCACCGTCTCTATGGTCGGCATCGTCGCCGGTCCGACGCTGGGTGGGGTGCTGCTGCAGCACTATTGGTGGGGCTCGGTGTTCCTGCTCAATATCCCGGTCGCGGTGCTGGTCATCATCGCGGCGCTGGTGCTGATGCCCGAGACCAAGGGTGAGCAGCGACCGGTCGACCTGATCGGCGTGCTGCTGTCGGTCGTCGCGCTCGTCTCGACGGTCTACGTGATCATCGAACGCGAGTGGAATATCGGCATGATCGCGCTGGCGGTGCTGTCCGCGATCGGGTTCGTGGTGTGGGAGAGCCGGTCCGAGCACCCGATGCTGCCGCTGGCGGTGTTCCGCAATCGGGACTTCACCGGCACCGCGCTCACGCTGCTGCTGATGGTGTTCGGTATGGGTGCGGTCATGCTGATGCTCACCCAGTACCTGCAGTTCGTGCTGGACTACGGGCCGATGAAGGCGGGGCTGGCGCTGCTGCCCTATGCCGTGGCCGCCGCCCTATTCAATGGTTTGGGCGCGACGTTGGGCAAGACGCTCAGCAACAAGACGCTCATTGTGTCCGGGCTGCTGGTCATGGGCGGTGCGTTCGCAATCCTCGCTGTCAGCGAGGGCTACCTGATGATCCTGGTCAGCATGCTGGTCATGGGAATCGGTGGCGGTTTGGCCGGTCCGGCCGCGTACGCCGCGATCATGAGCGCCATCCCGCTCGAACACGCTGGCGTCGGCTCGGCCATGAACGACACGTTGCAGCAGGTCGGCATGGCGATCAGCATCGCCATCCTCGGCAGCGTGCTGGCCGGTGTGTTCACCGAGAACATGCCTGCGGACGCTCCCGACGCGGCGCGCGAATCCATCGGCGCCGCTTTCCAACTCGGCTTCGCCGAGCCCGCCAAGGCGGCGTTCACCACCGCCATGTCCACCGGTTCCTGGATCAGCGCGTGCTTCTGTGTCGCCGCCGCGCTGCTCGGCGTGACCCTGCTGCGCGTCCGGCGCACGCCGGCCGATCAGCCGCAGGAGTCTACGGTCGAGGTCAGCTAGGCAACGTCACCGCCGCCCCACTACCTGGTACGGGGCGGCGGTGACGCACGTAACCCGCTGCACCGCAGCCGGATTGCCGCGCGATCTACCAGAGTCCAGGCCGCGGCGGTGTGCGACCGCGGCGACCGCGGACGACGACGCCGCGGCCACAGTCGGATCGCCGCGCGTCAGGCGCGAGGGTGGGCTTGGTCGTGGACCTTCTTGAGGCGTTCGATGGAGACGTGGGTGTAGAGCTGCGTGGTGGCCATGCTGGCGTGGCCCAGAAGTTCCTGGACGACGCGGAGGTCGGCGCCGCCCTCCAGGAGATGGGTGGCGGCGGTGTGGCGTAGGCCATGCGGGCCCATATCGGGAGCGCCGGGGATGGATGAGACGACTTCGTGCACAACGGTTCTGGCTTGACGCTGGTCGAGGCGTTTGCCGCGGCGACCGAGCAGGAGGGCGCGGCCGGAATCGGGCGTGGCGAAGGCGGCTCGGCCGTGCTGTAGCCAGTCGCCGATCGCGTCGTCGGCGGGGATGCCGAAGGGGGCGGAGCGTTCCTTGTTGCCCTTGCCGAGGACGCGGACCACTCGGCGTTCGCGGTCGACGTCGTCGATGTCGAGGCCGCACAGCTCGCTGACTCGAATTCCGGTGGAGTACAACAGCTCCACGATCAGTCGGTCCCGCAATGCCATCGGATCGTGCTGTGCGGCACCGGATTCCGCAGCGTCCATGGCACCGAGGGCCTGCTGGCGGCCGAGCACGGCGGGCAGCACCCGGTGCGCTTTGGGGGAGCCGAGCCGCAGTCCTGGATCGACGGTCAACCGTCCGGTCTGGGTGAGCCACGCGGTGAAGGTCCGAGCCGAGGAGGCCCGTCGCGCCATCGTGGTCCGCGCCACCCCCGCCTGCGCCTGCTGCGCGAGCCAGGAGCGCAGTAGCAGCAGATCCAGTTCGCGCACCGCGGAATCCGCCGACCTGGCGTACAGGTGGGCCAGCAGCGAACGCGCGTCGCCGAGGTAGGCGCGCACCGTGTGCGCCGAACGGTTCCGCCCCAGCCGCAGGTGCCTGCCGTACTCGGTCAGCAGCGCTGCCAAGTCCTCGGGTAGTTCTTCCATCTCACCACCGTCCCGACAGTCGTCTCCGTTGGCAAGCCACCGCGCCGGTCACAGATCGTCAGGCAGCACCCGGAAGGCCTGCTCACCGGTCAGCGGCCGGATCGCGCGAAAATCCTTGCGGTCGAGGGTCAGGATCACGTCGGTTTCGTATTCGGCTGCCAGCACGACGTTTACCGCGTCGGTGAGGTCGAGTCGCAGATCGGCGTATCGGTCCTGCACCCTGCGCGCCTTGCGCAGGTGGTCACTCGGCAAGGCCGGTACGGCGACGCGGCCGAGCGGTTCCTGAGCGAGCAGCCAGTCGTTGAGGACGCCCACCGTCTGCCGGTCGAAGTCCCGGGTCACGATGTGTTCGATCTCGAGCAGCACCAGCGAGCAGACCACCGTCAGCGACGCCGCCGCCAATGCGGCGCGAACACTCTCGTGTTCCGAATGAGCGGTGTCGAAAGCAGCGACCAGGGCGGAGGTATCGCCGATGACGATCAACTGTTCCGCCGCACGATCTCCTCGTGTACCACCTGCCACATTTCCTCGGCGGTCCGCGACTTGCCGGAACTGATTGTCGGGATGTCCCACTCCTCGTCCCAGCGTTTGGTGCGCAGTGCGGCGATGTGGAATGCCTCGCGGAAAATCTCGGACTCGGGCCTGCCCTCCCGCGCGGCAGCCGCCTTGATGAGGGCCAAGTCCTCTTCGTCGACCATCACTGTCGTCTTTTTCAGCATGGTGGTTATGGTACCAGTGCCATATATCGTGAGCAGCTTCCTTTTCCGGGGTGAGTGGCATTCGGTCACTTGTCCTCTGGGCACCGGTGGCGGGTGCGCTTTCGGTACCAACCGCCCTCGTCCGTGCCGACCAGCTCGGCGAGTTCGAGGGCGGGCAGCGCCGCACGGACGGCGGGGAGCGACAGACCGGACTGTTGGGCCAGTTCGCGCGGTAGGCGGGAACCGATTTTCGGCAGCGCGGCAAAGACGAGGGCCTCGTCGCCGGACAGCGCATCCTCGGGGCAGGTGGCCTGGCCCGCGGATCCTGACACCGGCAGGCGGAGGGGGCCCGCTTCGTCGATCACTTCTTCGGCGCGGGTGACGAGCAGGGCCTCGCCGTCGCGGATCATCCGATGACAGCCGACCGACGCGGCCGAGGTGACCGGGCCGGGGACCGCCAATGCCGGACGGCCAAGGCGCCGCGCCCATTTCACCGTGTTGCGCGCCCCGCTGCGCAGTCCCGCCTCGACGACCAGCACACCGTCGGTCAAGGCGGCGACGAGCCGGTTGCGGGCCAGGAACTGGTGTTTGTGCGCGGTGGTTCCCGGCGGATACTCGCTGACCACCAGCCCGGTCTCGGCGATCTCCGCCAGCAGCCGATCGTGCTGCGCGGGATAGGGCCGGTCGACACCGCAGGCCAGCACCGCGATGGTGGGGCCGCCGACAGCCAGCGCCGCGCGATGGGCCATCCCGTCGATCCCGAAGGCCGCCCCGGAGACGATCGTCCAGCCTTTGGCCGCGAGATCGCCTGCTATTTCGCCGGTGACCTGGTTCCCGTACCCGCTGCTGCATCGCGCGCCGACGACCGCGAGGGCCCGGTCACTCGATTCCAGCAGTGACCGCGGACCGCGCACCCACAGCACCAGCGGCACGGCGCAGTCTCGGTCCTGACCCGGATCGAGTTGGGCGAGGCCCAACAGCCGCCACGACGGCCACTCCGGATCGTCGGGTGTGACGACCCGTCCGCCGATTCGCTCCATCACCTCCAGATCCCTTGCAGCCGAATCCGATCCACGCCGTTGCTCGGTCGGTCCGCGCAACGACTGCGGTAGCGCACACTCGCGCACGGCACGCGCGGCCTCGACCACTCCGACCGACTCGATCAACGCCGAGAGGGGCGCACACGGCCCCGCCACCACCCGGGACAGATACACCCACGCCAACCGCCGCTCGTAGACATCGATATCGAATGGCGCGGAGTTGCTTCCGACGGCATCCACGGTCACCTCGGCGCCGCCACCCTGCCCCAGCACCAACCCACCGCTCGCGTCCAGTGCGGTCACTGCGCACCCCGCTGTCGAAAGTTCAATGCTGCCAGCACATCCTGAGTGGTCGGCAGCTGTGCCCCACGCAGGTCGGAAATGGTCCAGGCAACCCGGATCGCGCGATCGGCACCGCGGGCAGACATCCGTCCGAGGCGCAGTGCCGTCTCGACCGGCGCGATCGCCTCGTGCGGCAGTCGGAATTGCTGGCGCAGAATGTGCCCGGGCACTTCGGCATTGGTCAGCCAGCCGTGCTCCTGCCAGCGGCGCAGCGCCGCCTGTCGCGCCACGGCGACCCGATCCCGCACCACCGCACTGCTTTCGGCCTCGTCGGTGCTGAACGCGGCTCCGGACTGGCCGCGCATCTGCACCCAGATGTCGATCCGATCCATCAGAGGCCCGGACAGTTTTCCGAGATAGCGGCGCCGCGCCAGTGGCGCGCAGATGCAGTCGACGTCCCGAGCGGGTGCGCATGGGCACGGGTTGGCGGCAAGCACCAATTGGAATCGTGCCGGATACCGGGCGACCCCATCGCGGCGGGCGATGCGAACCTCGCCCTCTTCCAACGGGGTTCGCATCGCCTCCAGCACCTTGGTGCCGATCTCGGCGCACTCGTCGAGGAACAGCACGCCGCGATGCGCCCTGCTCACCGCGCCCGGCCGGGCCGTGCCCGACCCGCCGCCGACCATCGCGGTCACCGAGGTCGAATGGTGCGGTGCGACGAACGGCGGCATCGTGATGAGCGGATGATCACCGGACAACGCCCCCGCCATCGAGTGAATGGCGGTCACCTCCAGCGACTCGGACTCCGACAGCGGCGGCAACAGGCCGGGAAGACGTTGCGCCAACATCGTTTTGCCGATGCCGGGCGGCCCGGTGAGCAGCAGATGGTGCCCGCCCGCCGCGGCAACCTCCAACGCCCAGCGCGCCTCGTCCTGCCCGACCACCTCGCTCAGATCACCGCCGGATCGCACCGGCTCGGGCAGCTGCCCACTCGGTTCCGGAAGCGTGCCTTCGCCGCGCAACCAGGCCACCACGGTGCGCAGGCTCGCCGCCCCGAAAACCTCGATCCCGTCGACCAATCCGGCCTCGGCCAACGCCTCCTCCGGCACCACGACAGCGGGCCACCCGGCGTTGCGGGCCGCGATCACCGCGGGCAGGATGCCGCGCACCCGCCGGACCCGGCCATCCAGCGCCAGCTCACCGAGTAACACCGTCTTCGCGAGCCGCTCCGACGGAACCGCACCCGACGCGTCGAGCACCGCGCTGGCCAGCGCCAGATCGTAAACGCTGCCGATCTTCGGCAGCGTCGCAGGCGAGAGCGCCAGAATCACCCGTCCGTCCGGCCACTTCTCCCCCGAGTTCGCCACCGCCGAACGCACCCGGTCCCGCGACTCCTGCAGCGCCGTGTCGGGCAACCCCACC
Organism: Nocardia sp. NPDC046473; assembly: GCF_040645995.1. Classification (NCBI taxonomy): domain Bacteria; kingdom Bacillati; phylum Actinomycetota; class Actinomycetes; order Mycobacteriales; family Nocardiaceae; genus Nocardia; species Nocardia sp. NPDC046473. The sequence continues at coordinate 582,025 of NZ_JBEYZJ010000001.1, read as the reverse complement.
AGGTGCACCGACGGCAGCCCCTGCCCGATATCGGCCTCGATCTCGACGAGTAGGCCGTCGACCCCGGTCACCGCGACCGAGTGGGCTCGGCCGAGTGCCATCAGAACACCGCCTTGAGGTGATCGATCACCGGCTCGTGCCCGCGGGTGAGCAGCACCGAAACGACATCGAACCGGATGTGCCGCCACGGGCCGTCCTGCTCGGCCAGCCACAGCAGGGCGAGCCGCCGAATGCGTTGCTGCTTGGTGAAGGTGACCGACTCGGCCGGCGTGCCGAACCCGAGCCCGGACCGAGTCTTCACCTCCACGAACGCGGTGACACCCGCGTCGCGGACGATCAGGTCCAGTTCACCGTATTTGCATCGCCAGTTTCTGCTGACGATCTCTATCCCCGCTGCCTGCAGGAACCGTGCCGCCAGTTCTTCCCCGTGCGCGCCGAGCGCTTTTCTGTCTGTCACTCGGCCAGCGTGCTCGGCACCGCGCCGCGGCTTCGGGTGCCGACCTGGGCAAACACCAGCCCTGGGGATAGTCGGTGCCCTGTGCACAACTCGCGGGGCGGCGGGTACCGGAGCACGCCGAGTTGTCGGTGGGCCGTGCTAAGCGGTTACTCCGGCAGGCGCAGATCCGGCTTTTCGAGCTCTTCGATGTTGACGTCCTTGAAGGTGATCACCCGGACGTGCTTGACGAAGCGGGCCGGGCGGTACATATCCCACACCCAGGCATCGCTCATCCGGACCTCGAAGTACACCTCACCGTCGGCGTTTTGCGGGCGCAACTCCACGGAGTTGGCCAGGTAGAAGCGGCGCTCGGTCTCCACCACGTACGAGAACTGACCGACGATGTCTTTGTACTCTCGGTACAGCGAGAGCTCCATCTCGGTTTCGTACTTCTCGAGGTCCTCGGCACTCATCGGGTGGGACGTCCTCCTTCTCGCCGCGCTGCGTCGTGTGCTGACATCATCGCGCATGGGTAGCGCCGGTAGCCACTCGGCTATCCGGACGCACGACTTGGAACTCATCGGACATCATCGGGTCGGCCTCGCCGGCAAGCACGGCGTCGGCCTCGTCGGCCACCGCGGCGACCGGTCGCAGGCCCGCCAGCTCCCGCACATTGCGCCAGGAACGCCGGTGCTCGTCGCTGGGGCCGAGGCGGCGCAGGGCGGCGAGGTGGTCGGGCGTGTTGTAGCCCTTGTGGGTCGCGAAGCCGTAGCCGGGGAACCGTTCGTCGAGATCGACCATCATCCGGTCCCTGGTGACCTTCGCCAGGATGCTGGCGGCGGCGATGCAGGCCGCGGCCGCGTCACCGCCGATCACCGGCAGCGACGGCGCGGGGATGCCGGGCACCCGGAACCCGTCGGTCAGCACGTATCCCGGCGTCCGGCCGAGCCCGGCGACCGCGCGGCGCATGCCCTCGATGTTGGCAACGTGGATGCCGATCGAGTCGATCTCCCAGGACGGGATGACCACCACGTTCCAGGCCAGCGACAGCCGGATGATCACCGGGTACAGCTCTTCCCGGACGGCCTCGGTGAGCTTCTTGGAGTCATCGAGCCCGGACAGCTTGTCGTAGGCCTTGGGCGCGAGCAGGCAGGCCGCGACGACCAGCGGCCCCGCGCACGGTCCGCGACCCGCCTCGTCGACGCCGGCGACCGGACCCAGCCCGCTGCGGATCAACGCCGCTTCGAGCGTGCGTAACCCACTCGCCTTCCGCATCACCACGCGCGGCGGCCACCCATTGCTCTGTACCACTCGGCTCTGCCCCACCGTCCAATTATGCTGCGGCCGCTGATGATCAGTTCGCTTGGGCGTTCTGTGAGCGCACCGGACCGATCCGGCTGGGCGGCCAGATCTTGAAGACGGCCTTGCCGCGGACGTTGTCCACCGGCACGGTGCCCTGCAGTTCGTCGGTGATGTGGGCGCGCGAATCGGCGGACTCGTTGCGGTTGTCGCCCATCACCCACAGATTCCCCTCGGGCACCTTGACCGGCTTGAACTCACGTCCGCCGCTGGCGCCGAAGGGCTGGCCCGGGACGTACGGGAGCAGGTAGCGCGCGTACGGCTCGTCCAGCGGCTTACCGTCGACCAGCACCCGGCCCTGCGCGTCACAGCACTGCACCGTCTGGCCGCCGACCGCGATCACCCGCTTCACCAGATCGTTCTCGTCCGGCGGCACCAGACCGAAGAAGGAAAAGAAGTTCTGCACGCCGCGCATGACGGCGTTGTCGGAGCGGATCGACTGATAGTGAGTGTTCCAGGACGACGGGCCGACGAACACCACCACGTCGCCGGGCTTGGGATCTCCCCAGTAGTAGCTCAGTTTCTGCACGTAGATGCGGTCGCCGGTGCATCCGGCGCAACCGTGCAGCGTGGTTTCCATCGACTGCGACGGAATCACGTACGGGCGTCCGACGAAACTGACCATCAGCGCGGCGATCACCGCCGCGATGACGATGAGGATCGGCAGCTCCTGCCAGAACGGCCGCTGCTTCTTCGCACGCCGCCGCCTGCCGCGACGCGAACGCACCCCCTCGTCGTCCGAATCGGACACCGACACCGACCCACTTTCGTCTGCCACGCCGAACAGATTAGCCCGGCACCCTGTGAGCCGTCCGACGCCGGGCGATCGGCGTCACACTATTTCGATTGTGGATCCTGCGAACGCACCGGCCCGATCCGTCCCGGCGGCCAGATCTTGAACACCGCTTTGCCACGAACATTGCTGACGGGAACGGTCCCGTGGAGTTCATCGCGGGTGTGCGCGCGGGAATCCCGCGAGTTGTTGCGGTTGTCGCCCATCACCCACAGATTGCCCTCGGGCACCTTGATCGGCGCGAACTCCCGCCCACCGCCGGCACCGAAGGGCTGGCCAGGTGTGTACGGGATGGTGTAGGTGGCGTACGGCTCGTCCAGCGGCTTGCCGTCGACCAGCACCCGGCCCTGCGGGTCGCAGCACTGCACGGTCTGGCCGCCGACCGCGATCACCCGTTTCACCAGATCGTTCTCGTCCGGCGGCACCAGACCGAAGAAGGAAAAGAAGTTCTGGACGCCGCGCGCAACCGCGTTGCTCGAACGCGTCGACTTGTAGGTGTCGTTCCACGATGACGACGGCCCGACGAACACGACGACGTCGCCTGGCCTCGGGTCGCCCCAGTAGTAGCTCAGCTTCTCGACGTAGATGCGGTCGCCCGTGCAACCGGCGCAGCCGTGCAGCGTGGTTTCCATCGACTCGGACGGGATCACATACGGCCGCCCGACAAAGTTGACCAGCAACGCGGCGATCACCGCCGCGATCACGACGAGGATCGGCAGCTCCTGCCAGAACGGCCGCTGCTTCTTCCCGCGCCGCCTGCGGCGACGCCCTGCCCCCTGGTCACCCGACTCCGTCGATGACGCGCTGTGGTCTGTCACACCGAAAACAGTAGCCCGGCACCGGAACTGAGTTCCGAGGCCGGGCTACCAGACGCTCTATCGTGCGGAAAAGCTATATCAGCGCTTTTCCTTGATCTTGGCGGCCTTGCCGCGCAGATCGCGCAGGTAGTACAGCTTGGCGCGGCGGACGTCACCACGGGTGACGACCTCGATGTGGTCGATGTTCGGGGTGTGCACCGGGAAGGTGCGCTCCACGCCGACACCGAACGACACCTTGCGGACCGTGAAGGTCTCGCGGATGCCGCCGCCCTGGCGTCGGATGACGACGCCCTTGAAGACCTGGATGCGCTCCTTCGAGCCTTCGATGACCTTTACGTGCACATTGAGGGTGTCGCCCGGCCGGAAGTCGGGGACGTCGCTGCGCAGCGACTTCTCGTCGACGAAGTCAAGGGTGTTCATTTCCATCCTTATGGGTTCGCGCGAACAGAGGACCCTGGCGGCACAGGACGTGCTCGACCGGTTCATGCTCCGATTAAGGGGGTGCGCCGGGTACAGACTCTCCCAGGGCAACCTGAGTATTGTGCCAGATCAGCGGGTCGCGGGAGAAATCGCCCCTGGATCAGGCCGGCTTGTCCGGTACCGCGAACAGTCGAACGCTCATCGGCTTGGCATCCGCCGGCGCGTCTTCGCGGCTGAAACTGTATCGCGCGAGCAGCGCCTTGTACTCCTCGACGAACTCTCTCACCTGGGACTTCGCCATGTAGGTTCCGGTTCGCTGCACCTGCGCCCAACCGTCCGGGCCCGCCCATTCGCGCACCGCCCGCAGGTAGAGGTCGATATCGTGGCCCGCCTTCAGCCTGCCCAGATGCTCGGCCGCCGCGTATTCGGCCGGTTCCATGGTCGCCGGATCGGGGGTGGTGTGCTCGAACGGCAACGACCTCCACCAGCGCTCCCGGCCCGCCGATTTCTCCGCAATTTCGGTGATGAGGCCGAGTTCGGCGAGTTTGCGCAGGTGGTAGCTGGTGCTGCCGGTGCTCTCGCCCAGCACCTCGGCCAGCGTCGCCGAATTGGCTTCGCCGTGTTTGCCCAGGTACTGCAGGATTCGGCCACGCAGCGGGTGAGCCAGCGTGCGATAGAGCGCAGTGCGCTCGGCGCTGGTCATGTTGTCAGGTTTACGCGGTGCCATACGCCGAAGGATAGCAAAGAGTTCTTTGCAAATAAATGTTTGCAAAGAACTCTTTGCGGACGTAGCGTGGCGGTCATGCGAATGACAGCCCTGCTCCCCTCCCGAACCCGATTCGCCCGCCACAAGGCGCACTTGTTCATCGCCGCCACCGCGTTTGCGCTGGTGCCGTGGGCCGCGATCCTCTGGAATACGTTGCCGAGCACCGCGTATGTGCGGAACTGGTCGTCGGCCTGGGTCGGCTTGGATCTCTTCCTGGCCGCCGGTTGCGCATTGACCACAGGGTTGTTGCGCCACAACGACTCCCGAGCGCGACTGGTCGCGTCGGCAGTAGCCGGTGCCGCACTGATCGACCTCTGGTTCGACGTGGTCACCGCGGACCCCGGAGCTGCGACGGCGCAGGCGCTGCTCTGCTCGGTAGCCGAGACCACATTGATCGCCGCGTGCATGCACGTCGCACTGACACCGGATGCGACTGCGCCGCCGCGTATGCGGCGAATCGCCTTCTAACCCTGCATATTCCGCGCAGCGCGGTGCAGCGCTGCAGCCATTCTCTCGTTTTCCGCTCCGTTGAAAGCGAAAGCGGCGCGACGGCGGGTGTATCCGTAGGCCAGCCCGCTGTGCGGGTCGGCGAATCCGTCGGAACCGGCGGCACCACTGTGACCGAAGGCATTCGCGCCGAAGAACGGGTGCTGTAGGCCCTTGGCCTCGAATCCGACCAGATAGGGCGCGTTGTCGCCGCGGACCAGGTCGTAACCCGCGGTCTGGATCGTAGTGAACACAGCCAGTGTGTCGGGTTTCAACAGCGCTGCCCGGCCGTTGATGTCGGAGATCGTGGCCGCGTACATGGTCGCCAAACCACGCGCACTCCCCACGCCGCCCATCGAGGCGGGGCCGTTGGCCCGCAACTCAGCATTATTGGACAGGGCGAGCACATCGTCCGGGGTGAATCCGGCGGCGTTGAGGTTGTACGAGATGCCCGGGATGCTGTGTGGGCTGGGCGAATTCGCCTCGAACGCGGCCTGCATTTCCGGTGACGCCGACCACGGCAGCACCGCCAGGTAGCGATGCTCCAGTGCAGCGGGCAATCCCAGATAGAGGTCCAGATCGTAAGGGGCCCTGATGCGTTCCTCGAAGTGCTCTTGGATCGAGCTGCCCGTCGACCGCCGCACCACCGCGTCGATGATGGCGAAAGTGACGAATCCGCCGTAGCCCTGCGCCCCGCCAGGCCGGAAGAACGGGCGTTGACCGGCGACGCGGTGCGCGATGAGCTGGTCGTCGGCGAGCTCGGCAAGGGTGAAACCGCCGTCGACCCCGATCACGCCGGATTCGTGGGTGAGGACCTGCCGCAGGGTGATCGCGGCCTTGCCCGCGTCGGCGAACTCCGGCCAGTACGCGGCAACAGGACGATCCAGGTCGAGCATCCCGTCCTGCACCAGCAGGGCGACCACCAGCGTCGCGGCGCCCTTGGTCGAGGAGAGCAAGCCGGTGAGGGAATCGCCGGTGACCTGCGAACCGGCCCACAGGTCGACCACCGGCCTGCCATGCACGAATGCGACCAGCTGAGAACCGGATTCGCCGTTCTCCCCGGCCACTACCTCGACGAATTCATCACGCACCGCCTCGAATCCCGGTGCCACGGTGCCCTGTACGTCATTGCTGGTGGTGTTCCGTTCCGGCATGTCAGGCGACCGCCGAACGACGCAGCAGCGCGAGCGGATTGCGCGAGCCACTGGGCGGGCGCAGCCCCCAGGACGCCATGCTCAGCCCGGCGAACACCAACGGCCCGATCCACGCCTTCGGCTCGTCACCGACCGCCACATGCGACACCGCCGCGCCGCCGTAGACGAAAGTCAGTCCGGCATAGGCCCATTCCGCCGCGCGTGGCGGACCGGGCAGCACGATCGCGGCGACGGCCGCCGCCTTGGCGACGCCGAGCATCGTCGCGAAGTACATCGGATACTCGAGCCGATCGAAAACCTCACGGACATAAGGGATGCGAGCGATATCCCAATAGGCGCCGATCACTGATTCGGTGAGTACGACCCCGGTGGCACCCAGATAGACGACGCGGGATGCGAGGGCCTTCGTATCGGTGTTCATTTCGTTCCTTCCATCGACAGAGCTATCTGTCTGACGGATGGCGGCGCACGAAGGTAACAGGCCGACTCGGCGGGTCAGTCGGGGACGCGGGCTACGGGCTCGGGGTCGGGCTCCTGGTCGGTAGCGAAAAGGGAGAGGTGGTGGCGGTGGGGTGCCGGTGGGGCGGGCACCACGGTGCGGGTCAGCTCGGCCTCGGCAGCGGTACGGATGTGTTCGACGTCGGGCTTACCGGCGACCAGATCTTGGACGAAGATCTTGGCGCGGATGACCGGACGGCGGTAGCGGCGTTCGCGGACGATGGCGCGGTACATCAGGCGGCGGCGGTCGGCGTAGCGCCAGCGAGCCCACGGTGCGCCGGGTCGGCTCAAGCGGAGCGCGCCGACAAAGAGCAGCGGCAGGAAGAACATGCCGAACAGGCCGGTCCAGATCTTGCCCTTGGCGATGACGATCGCGGCCAGCGCGAGGTTCACCACCGCGAAGAAGACGACGAACACCCGCACTTCGATGCTCGGATCACTGCGGAAGTCGTTGATGTCGAGCAACCACAGCGGATGAAAACCCAGCAGCAGCAACCCGGTAACCGCGAGCGCGACGAACACCGCGTCCACCGAGGTACGCCCCTGCTCCTCCCAGTACACATCGCGCAGGTAGAAGATCAGCGCGAATTCGTCGAGGGTCAGCGCGGCACCGACCCCGAAGAACGCGGCGAGCACGGCGGCCGTGGTGACGCTGGCGGTCTGGTACAGGGTGACCATGCCGACGCCGGACGCCAGCACCAGGATCACCCCGAACACCATGTGGTGGATGTGTACCCCGCCGGAGCGTAGGTTGCCCGGCCACCAGCGCACCTTCTTCCGGATCAGCCGGACGCTGAGCCGGATCAACAGGAAGCCGACGATGAACCCTAGAAGGAAGCACAGCAGCGGGAGCCTGCCCTGCGCGATCACATCCTCACTGAGCCATCGTCGCATGGCCGCCTGAAACCTCCGTCCGACCTACTGTCCGAAACCGGCCCGGCGCAACGCATCCGCCATCGAACCGGTCGGCGCCGGCGCGTTGCGGCGCTGGTTGCCGCCGCCGCGGGCCTGGCCCTGGCCTTGGTTGCGTTGCCCTTGGTTGCGGCCCTGCTGGGTCTTGCCCTGTCCATTCTGCCGCTCGGGCGCGCCACCCTTGCGGTCACCTTGACCACGTTGCCGGTTCTCGCCCCGCTCCCCCTTGGCGGTAGCGCCCGGCTCGTCGTCCAGCCGCAGCGACAACCCGATGCGCTGGCGGGCCACATCGACCTCGAGCACCTTCACCTTGACCACGTCACCGGTGCTCACCACCTCGCGCGGATCCTTGATGAAGTTGTGCGACATGGCCGAAACGTGCACGAGTCCGTCCTGGTGCACGCCGATGTCGACGAACGCGCCGAAGGCGGCGACGTTCGTGACGACGCCCTCGAGCACCATGCCCGGCTCGAGGTCGGCGACCTTCTCCACGCCCGCGGCGAATTCCGCGGTCTTGAATTCCGGTCGCGGGTCGCGGCCCGGCTTCTCCAGCTCGGTGATGATGTCAGTCACCGTCGGCACACCGAAGCGCTCGTCGGTGAAGTCGTCGGCGCGCAGCGAGCGCAGCACGGTCGTGTTGCCGATGACCTCGGTGATGTCGCGTCCGGTCGTTTCCATGATCCGGCGGACCACCGGGTACGCCTCGGGGTGCACCGAGGAGGTGTCCAGCGGGTCGTCGCCGCCGCGGATCCGCAGGAAGCCTGCGCACTGCTCGAACGCCTTCGGGCCGAGCCGCGGCACCTCCAGCAGCGCGGTCCGGCTGCGGAACGGGCCGTTCTGATCCCGGTGCGCGACAATGCTTTCCGCGACCGAACCGGCGATACCGGACACCCGCGACAGCAGCGGCACCGAGGCCGTGTTGACGTCGACGCCGACCGCGTTCACCGCGTCCTCGACCACCGCGCCCAGCGAACGCGCCAGCAGCGTCTCGGACACGTCGTGCTGATACTGGCCGACGCCGATCGACTTCGGGTCGATCTTCACCAGCTCGGCGAGCGGATCCTGCAGGCGCCGCGCGATGGACACCGCGCCGCGCAGCGACACGTCCATGTCCGGCAGTTCCTGCGTGGCGTATGCCGAGGCGGAGTACACCGAGGCGCCCGCCTCGGACACCACGATCTTGGTCGGCTTGTTCTCCGGAATGCGCGAGATCAGCTCGGCGGCAAGGGCATCGGTCTCGCGCGAGGCGGTGCCGTTGCCGATGGCGATGAGCTCGACGCCGAACCGGGCGACCAGCGCGCCGAGCACGGCGAGGGACTTCTCGGTCTGCCCCTGCGGCTTGTGCGGGTAGATCACCTCGGTGGCGACCGCCTTGCCGGTGGCGTCGACGACGGCCACCTTCACGCCGGTCCGGTAGCCCGGGTCGAGGCCCATGGTGGTGCGGGTGCCCGCGGGCGCGGCGAGCAGCAGGTCGCGCAGGTTCGCCGCGAACACGTCGACGGCGTCCTTCTCGGCCGCCTGCCGCAGCCGCATCCGGGTGTCGATGCCAAGGCTCACTTGCAGTTTGGTCCGCCACGCCCAGCGCACGGTGTCCAGCAGCCAGGTGTCGGCGGCGCGGCCCTTCTCGGCGATATTGAACTTGATCGCGATCCGGCCCTCGTAGATGGACCGCTCGCCCGGCTCGAGCTCCTCGGTGTCCGGCTCGAGGTGCAGCGAGAGCACGTCTTCCTTCTCGCCGCGCAGCAGCGCGAGGATCCGGTGCGAGGGCAGCTTGGTGAACGGCTCGTCGAACTCGAAGTAGTCGGCGAACTTGGCGCCCGCCTCCTCCTTGCCCGGGCGCACGGTCGACTTGACCTGGCCGCGGTTCCACATCAGCTCGCGCAGCTCACCGACCAGGTCGGCGTCCTCGGCGAAACGCTCGACCAGGATCGACCGTGCGCCGTCGAGCTGCTCGGCGTTGTACTGCGCGGGATCGGTGGTCGGGTCGTTGATGAGCGCGTCGGCGACCGGTTCGTGGCCGGCCTCGCGCGCGATCTGCGCCTTGGTGCGCCGCTTCGGCTTGTACGGCAGGTAGATGTCCTCGAGCCGGGCCTTGGTCTCGGCGAGCATGATCTGCTGGTGCAGCGCGTCGTCGAGTTTGCCCTGGCCGCGGATGGATTCGAGGATGGCGCCGCGGCGCTCGTCGAGTTCGCGAAGGTAGTGCAGACGCTCATCCAGTAGGCGCAGCTGCGCGTCGTCGAGACCGCCGGTGACCTCCTTGCGGTATCGCGCGATGAACGGCACGGTCGAGCCGCCGTCGATCAGCTCGACGGCGGCACGCACCTGGCTCTCCCGCACCGCGAGCTCGTCGGCGATGCGACGGTTCACGCTGGCCTGGCTCATGACACCGGCGGACGTCGCGGGTGGAAGCACGGCGGGGTCGGACTCTGCACTGGCGGTCTCGGGCGCTGTCGTCACGTCCGGAGACACTACCGGGACCGCCCGACATGAGACCCACACCCGGTGGAACCGGGTCGCGCGTGCCGCATCATCGCTGGTCCGGCCGCGCCGGGGGCCGGACGCACCCGACCAGGCCGAGCGTGCTCGGCCTGGTCGGGGAAATTCCAACGCACCGTACTGCCTACGGCAGGACCAGTTCCGGGCTGTAGATAGGACTGAACGTCTGGCCGTTCTTGGTGACGGCGGTGAAGCTGACATACCGATGCCCCGGCTTGGCGAACGCGGCGTCCACCGTCAACGGAGGCGAGGGGTACCTGCCATTCAGGCAGGGGAACGGACCGCTGGTGGCGATCTGTTCATTGGTGCCGCCGCCTGCGTATGCGTCTTTGTCCACGACCGTGACGACCATGGTGCAATTATCTCTATTGATGGAATCATTTTTGATATTGAGTCCACCGAATGCACGCGGCACACCGTTCTCCGCGTAAATGCATGATTCTACTTCCGCGGAACCATCACTGGTCAGAAACAAACCTGAGCAGCTGTACGGACTGCCCGGGTCGGCGACGGCGGCCGGTGCGAGCGCGAGAAGTGGTGCCGCAGTGGCGATAACACAAGACAGAACACGTGAAAACGAACCGATTGACATACAAGACCTTTCGCGACCAGATAAACGAGATCCCCGACGAATGACCTTGTCTCACCCTATGTGTTATATCGGCAAGTGACATGACCACACTAATCGGGGCACCCGATATCAGGTCTCGTCACGCAGCCCGAGGAGTGCACGGGACAGCTCGCGCATTTCGGCCTTGCGGATCTTGCCGGTGACGGTCATCGGAAACTCGTCCACCACGTGCACATAACGCGGAATCTTGAAGTGCGCCAGCTTGCCCGCGCAGAACTCGCGGACGGCGGTGGCGTCCAACGGTGTTGCGCCCTCGCGCATCCGGACCCAGGCCATCAGTTCCTCGCCGTATTTCGGGTCGGGCACGCCGATCACCTGGGCATCCAGGATGTCGGGGTGGGTGTAGAGGAATTCCTCGATCTCGCGCGGGTAGACGTTCTCGCCGCCGCGAATGACCATGTCCTTGATCCGGCCGGTGATCGCCAGATAGCCGTCGTCGTCCATCACACCGATGTCGCCGGTGTGCATCCACTGGGCCGTGTCGATGGCCTCGGCGGTCCTGGCCTCGTCGTTCCAGTAGCCGAGCATCACCGAGTAGCCGCGGGTGCAGAGCTCGCCCGGCTCGCCTCGCCGCACCGTGAGACCCGTTGTGGGGTCGACGATTTTGACCTCGAGGTGCGGGCCGACCCGTCCGACGGTGGCGGTGCGCCGGTCGATGCCGTCGTCGCGGCGGGTCTGGGTGGAGACCGGCGAGGTTTCGGTCATGCCGTAACAAATGCATACCTCGTGCATGCCGAGCCGGTCGATGACCCGCTTCATCACCTCGACGGGACACGGCGAGCCCGCCATGATGCCGGTGCGCAGGCTGGACAGATCCGGTGTGGCGGAGTCCAATTCGGTGAGCAGTGCGATGAACATGGTCGGCACGCCGTAGAGCGAGGTGCAGCGTTCGGACTCGACGGCGGCCAGGGTCGCCTTCGGATCGAACGCCGGTGCCGGAATCACCACTGTCGCACCGTGACTCGTGCTGGCGAGGTTGCCCATCACCATGCCGAAGCAGTGATAGAACGGCACCGGCACGCAGATCCGGTCCACTTCGGTATAGCCGCACAGCTCGCCGACGAAGAAGCCGTTGTTCAGGATGTTGTGGTGGCTCAGCGTGGCTCCTTTGGGGAAACCCGTTGTGCCCGATGTGTATTGGATGTTGATCGGATCATCGATGGATAGCTCGGCAGCGAGGGCGGCCAAGCGGTCCGCATCGATCGCCGTCTGCGCCAAGGCATCCCACTCCGGTGTGCCGAGCACCAGCACCTGTTCCAGCTTGGGACAGTTCGGCCGGACCTCCTCGATCATCCCGACATAGTTCGATGTCTTGAACTCCGGCGCCGCGACCAGCACCCGCACACCCGCCTGGCGCAGCACGTATTCCAGTTCGTTGGTGCGATAGGCGGGGTTGATGTTGACCAGGATCGCGCCGATCTTCGCGGTCGCGTACTGCACGAAGAACCACTCCGCGCAGTTCGGCGCCCAGATGCCGACCCGGTCACCCTTCCCGATGCCGCGTGCGGCGAGTCCGGTGGCCAGCGCGTCGATTGCGGCGCCGAGCTCGCGGTAGGTCCAGCGACGGTCAGACGGCTTGTCCACCAACGCTTCCCGGTCCGGGTAGGCGGCGACGGTGCGATCGAGATTGCCGCCGATGGTGTCACCCAGTAGCGGCGTGTCCGAAGCGCCGGACGCATAGCTCGGGTTCGGCATCACTTGTTTCCCCTCTGCCGCAGCACGAATCGCTGCACCTTGCCGCTCGGTGTCTTCGGCAACTCGGTCACGAAGTGCACCGTGCGCGGGTAGGCGTGCGCGGCGAATTTCTTCTTCACCAGATCCTGCAGTTCGGCCTCGAGCGCAGTGCCGATCGCGGAGTGGTCGCGCAACACCACGAAGGCCTCCAGCACCTCGCCGCGCAGTTCGTCCGGCATGCCGACAACGGCTGCCTCGGCGACCTTTTCGTGCAGCACGAGCACGCTCTCCACCTCGAACGGGCCGATCCGGTAGCCGGACATGATGATCACGTCGTCGTCGCGGGCGGAGAAGCGGAAGAAGCCGTTCTCGTCCTGCGAGCCCGCGTCGCCGGTCAGATACCAGCGGCCGTCCGAGGTGTAGCGCTGGGCGGTGCGTTCCGGGGCGTCGAGGTAGCCGAGGAACCACAGCAGCGGACTGTTTTCGGTGTCGATGGCGACGCGGCCGAGCTCACCGGTCGGCGCGACGGTGTCGGTGTTGTCGGACAGCACCGCACAGGTCCAGCCGGGCAGTGATCGGCCCATCGAGCCCGCGGGGACGTCGGCGTCGAGCGCCTCGTGCCAGGAATTGCAGATGAGCATGCCGTGTTCGGTCTGCCCGTAGTGGTCGCGCACGGCGACGCCGAGGTGCTCCCGCGACCAGGCGACGACCTCGGGAGTCAGCGGCTCCCCCGCCGACGAGGCGCGGCGCAGTGTGGCGTGCAGCGGCCCTGCGGTCGAGTCGGCGCGGAGTGCGCGGTACACCGTCGGTGCGGCGGTGAAGTTGGTGACGCCGAAACGTTCCAGCACCTGCCAGGTGAGCGTCGGCGAGAACGGGGCGTGCAGCAGAATACTGCGGATGCCGCTGGCCAGCGGGGCCATGATCGCCCAGTACAGGCCGTATGCCCAGCCGGGATCGGCCGCGTTCCAGAAGACGTCGTCCCCGCGGACGTCCAGCGCGAACTCCTGATACGCCTGGAACGACGCCAGCGCGCGCAGCGGAATCGGCACGCCCTTCGGGGTTCCGGTGGTGCCGCTGGTGAACAGCTCGACCAGCAGTCCGTCGCCGCCGACCGCCACCGCCGCTCGGTGGGGCGCGTCGTCGGCCAGTAGGTCCACCATGCCGAGCGTGCCCTCGGGTGCATCGCCACTGACGATGACCTGCCAGGTCGCGGCCGGCATGTCGGGGCCGGGGGCCAGTTTGGCCGCCTGGTCGGCATCGGCGATAACGATCGAGGTGCCGCTCGCTTCCAGCCGGAACGCGATGGCGGGCGGCGCGAACGCGGTGAACAGCGGAACATGCACCGCCCCGAGACGCCAGATCCCGAGCAAGGCGACCACCAGGTCGGTGGACTTCGCCATCAACGTGGCGACGCGATCACCCTGCTTGATCCCGAGTTCCGCCAATCCCGCGGCGAAACGAGTCGAACGCTCCCGCAATTCGCCGTAGGTGAGGTCGATCGACGACAGATCGCGCTCGACGATCGTAAAAGCGATGCCGTCCGCCGGATGCTGATCGCACAACAGATCCGCCGCGGACGCCTCGGGCCGGTCATACCGGTCCAGCAGTTCGCGCACCCGGGGATTCAGGTCGGTACCCATCTTCGCCACTCCTCATCGTGATCCAGCTCACCGAATAGGATGTGGGTCACACCGATTCCGCTACTACCCCCGAAAAGGGGTGAGTGTCATGACCCACACCGCACTGTTGCGGCCGCGCGACGCGGACGCGTTGCGCGCCGAGATCCGCTGGGTAGCGGGCACGGCCGGGGTGCCGGTGGCGTTCGGCGGCGAGGTGCACGACGACGCGCTGTTGCTGTCGGAATTCGTCGGCACGCTGACCAACGGGCTGCGCGGGCTTTCCGTGCTCCGCACCTCGGGGCTCGGCGGCCGGGTGATGGATTCCGGGCGGCCCGCCTCGGTCGCCGACTACGTCAACACCTCCAGCATCACCCACCACTACGACGGCCCGGTCTCCGGCGAGGGACTCCGCTCGATCGTCGCGGTGCCGGTGGTCGTCGACAAACGCTCCCGGGCCGTCCTCTACGCCGCCACCCGCAGCGCGAGCCCGCTCGGCGACCGCACCGCGGACCTGGTGGTGCAGGCCGGTCGCCGCCTGGCTTCCGAAATCACCATCCGCGACGAGGTCGACCGCCGCCTGCGGCTGCTCGAGACGGCCATCCCCACGTCCGACACCGCCCCCGCCGTCTCCGAGGAACTGCGCGACATCCACGCCGAACTCCGCGGCATGGCTCGCTCCGCCGGCGACGACCAGCTGCGCGGTCGCCTGCACACCGTCTGCGAACGCCTCAGCCGAGTAATGGTCGGCGACCCGCTCCCCGACGCTCCGCACCTCTCGCGCCGCGAACTGGACGTCCTCTCCCAGATCGCCCTCGGCTGCACCAATCACGAAGCCGCCCAACGCCTCTCACTGGCACCGGAAACCGTCAAGAGCTACCTCCGCAACGCCATGACCAAACTCGACGCCCACTCCCGCCACGAAGCCGTCGTCACCGCCCGCCGCCACGGTCTGCTCCCGTAGACACACTTGACGTGGGAAAGGTGCTCTTGACGTAGGTTGCCTGCGTCAAGAGCACCTTTCGCACGTCAGTCCGCGTCGGGGAGGAGGTCCGGGCGGCGGGCTCGGGTGCGCTCGAGGGATTGCTCGTGGCGCCAGGCGGCTACCTTGGCGTGGTCGCCGGAGAGGAGAACCGGGGGGACTTCGAGGTCGCGCCAGGTGACGGGACGGGTGTAGCTGGGGCCTTCGAGGAGGCCGTCGGAGAACGAATCCTCTTGGTGGGATTGCTGATTGCCCAGAACGCCGGGGAGTAGGCGGACCACGGCTTCGGTCATGACGAGGACGGCTGCCTCGCCGCCGATCAGGACGTAGTCGCCGATGCTGACCTCTTCGACCCGGACTCGACGGGCAGCATCGTCGAAGACGCGTTGATCGATGCCTTCGTAGCGGCCACACGCGAAGACGAGGTGATCTTCGGTGGCCCAGCGGTGCGCGGTCTGCTGGGTGAACGGGACACCGGCGGGCGTGGGGACGACGAGCAGTGCGTCGTCGGGGCAGACCGCGTCGAGTGCGTCGCCCCACACGGTGGGTTTCATGACCATGCCCGGTCCCCCACCGTAGGGCGAGTCATCGACGGACTTGTGCACGTCATGGGTCCAGCCACGCAGGTCGTGCACGTCGAGGGAGATCAGGCCCTTATCGATTGCCTTGCCCAGCAACGCCGTTCGCAGCGGTTCCAGGTATTCCGGAAAGATCGTGACTACGTCGAGCTTCATGTGATCCCCCGTGTTCTGCGGGACATTGATTAGGTACCCGAGCCCAGCCGGTTATTCCGGGTCGAGGAGTCCTTCGGGCGGATCGATGACGATCAGCCGGTCCGCGAGCGACACGGTGGGCACGATGGCGGTGACGAACGGGATCAGGATCTCCCGGCCGTCCTCGGCGGCTTTGACCGAAAGCAGTTCTCCCGCGGCCGAATGCAGCACTTCGCTGACGGTGCCGACCACGGTGGCGTCGGTGAGCTGGACGGTCAGCCCCTCGAGTTCGTGGTCGTAGTACTCGTCCGGGTCGTCGCCCGGCGGCAGATCCTCGCTGTTGACGAAGAACAGCGTGCCGCGCAGCGCGTCGGCCGAGTCCCGGTCGCCGACGCCGGCGAGAAACACCAGAAGCCGGCCCGAGTGCTCTCGGGCCGACTCCACGGTGAAGTCGCGGACTTCCTTGGATCGGGCCAGCCGCCCGCGCAGCTTGCTGCCCGGCGCGAACCGGGCCTCCGGCTCATCGGTGCGTATCTCGACGACCAGTTCACCGCGCACGCCGTGCGACTTGGCGACCCGTCCTACGACAAGTTCCATCTACTGGTCGGTGTCGACCACGTCGACCCGGATACCCCGGCCGCCGATACCGGCGACGAGGGTGCGCAGCGCGGTCGCGGTACGACCGCCGCGACCGATCACCTTGCCCAGGTCGTCGGGGTGCACGTGCACCTCGACGGTGCGTCCGCGGCGGCCGGTGATCAGCTCGACGCGGACGTCATCGGGATTCGCGACGATGCCGCGAACAAGATGTTCGACAGCATCGGCGACGACGGCGCTCATTACTCGGCGGCCTCAGCAGCGGCGGGCGCCTCGGCGGCCTCTTCCTTCTTGGCGGCCTTCTTCTTCGGGGTGGTGGCCTCGCCGGTGGGGGCGTTGTCGGCGGCGGCCAGCGCGGCGTTGAACAGGTCCAGCTTGGACGTCTTCTCGGCCTTGACCTTCAGGGTGCCCTCGGTGCCCGGCAGGCCCTTGAACTTCTGCCAGTCGCCGGTGATCTCCAGCAGGCGCTGGACGGGCTCGGTCGGCTGCGCGCCGACACCCAGCCAGTACTGAGCGCGCTCGGAATCGATCTCGATGAGCGACGGCTCTTCCTTCGGGTGGTACAGGCCGATGGACTCGATGGCCCGGCCGTCCCGGCGGGTGCGCGCGTCGGCGACGACGATGCGGTACTGCGGGTTGCGGATCTTGCCCAAGCGGGTGAGCTTGATGCGAACAGCCATGCTCGTTCTGCCTCTTTCGTAGGTTGGTCACGGCGCAATTCAGCGACCCGCACGGTCTGCGAGCCCGGTTTAGCGCATGGAGTGTGTGACCGCCGCGCGGTACGTAACCGGAGACGGGCTGACACTTGTCCGGAAGGACGGTTGTTCATTGTGCCAGATGGGCCGCGTTCACCTGAAATCGGATCGGGGTCGCGGGCCCGGCCTGCACCGCGCGGATATCGTCGATGCCGCGCAGGATGACCGTGTTCGCCCACTCGGGGTCCTCGAGTGGGCTGGACACGACGTATTCGGTGGCCTTGTTCAGGTGGTCGGTGACCACCCAGCCGAATTCATCGGCGGCTCATGCGCCCGGAGCCGCGGCGGTGAGGGCGTGGGTCTGCGTCCACGGCCCGCCCCACCACAGTTGCCAGCCGAGCGAACGCGCGGTGAGGGTCTGTGCGCCGTTGGCGGTGAGGGTGGTCTCGTATTCGCCGGTCCGGCCGATATCGACCAGCACGAGGTGCCCGCCGGGCCGCAGCACCCGCAGCGCCTCGCGCACCGCGGCGGCTCGACCTGCGGACGCCTTGATGTTGTGGATGGCGAGGCTCGAGACGATCACGTCGAATTCGCCGTTGCGGAACGGCAGCGCGGTCATGTTGCCGGTGTGCAATTCGATTCGGTCGGCGACGTTTTCGGCGACGGCGTTGCGCTCGGTGGTGGCGAGGCTGTTACCCGACTGGTCGACCGAGCGCCACAGGTCGATACCGACCGCACGCCCCTCGGGCAGCCGTTTCGCGGCGGCGAGCAGCACCGCGCCACGGCCGCACCCCAGGTCGAGCAGGCGTTCGTCGCCGCGCAGGGCGAGGTCGTCGAGCAGGCCGTCCCAGGCGCGGAACTTGCCGCGCCTGGTCGCGTGCAGGAACAGCCCGAACTGCGCGGCCATGGCGAGGCCGACCAGGAACGTCACCCACGCCGGCACGGTATTGCCGACCAGCGCGTTGGCGATCGCGGCGACCAGGAAGCCGACCGCGAGCGCTCCGAGCATGAGCATGATGGGCGGTGCGTCGAAACCGTAGGACGCCCGCCGCGATGTGTTCGCCGTCACAATGCCGATTCTATCGAGCTCGAGAAATTTCGCGCCCCAACACTTTTCACGGCTCGAATGCTCAGCGGACCAGCGGAGCGAGGGTGCGTCCGGCGAGATCGACCGCGCCGGGCCGATGGCCGTTGGTGATCATATTGACGATGACGCCCTGCACGCCGTGGTCGAGCACCCTGGTCTGCAGCTGCTCGGCGACTTCGTCGGGCGCGCCGACGAATTGACGGTCGGCGATGCTCTGTTTGCGTTCCTCCTCGGAGAGGTTGTCCACGTCGACACCGATGCCCTGCAACATGTCCCGCTGTTCCTTGCGGGCCTGATCGCCGTCCTCATCGACCATCAGGAAGCACAGGTAACTGACCTCCAGGGTGGCCGGATCGCGATCGACCTCGGCGCAGCGCTGGTGCAGGGCCGCGATCTTCTGCGGCAGCTCCGAGGCGTTGCAGATGATGTTGAGATGGTCGGCGTAGCGGGCCGCCAACGCGAAGGTCTTCTTCTCGCCCGCGCCGCCGAGCATGATCGGCAGATCGTCGCGCAAACGAGGCTCGTTGATGGCGTTGTCGGTGTGGTACCACTTGCCGTCGAAGGTGGCGTGCTCGCCGCGCAGCATCGGCTTGATGATCTGCAACGCCTCGTCGAGGCGCTCGAAACGATCGGTGAAGGTGCCGAATTCGAAACCGAACGACCTGTGCTCCAGCTCGAACCAGCCCGCGCCGATGCCGAGGATCGCCCGGCCCGCGCTGACCAGGTCGAGCGTGGTGACGGTCTTCGCGAGCATAGCCGGATTGCGGTAGGTGTTCCCGGTCACCAAGGCGGACAACTGAATTCGCTCAGTCGACGCCGCAATCCCGGACAGCGTGGTGTAAGACTCCAACATCGGATCTTCCGGCGTCCCGATCCCCGGCAACTGATAGAAGTGATCCATCACGAACACGGTGTCGAACCCCGCCCCCTCAGCCTCCCTGGCCTGCGCGACGACCGTCGGGAACAGCTCGGAAACCGGCTGTCCATAGCTGAAGTTGGGCATCTGATAACCGAGACGAATGCTCATACCGCCCGACAATACGCCCGCCCGCATCCGCCAGGCGCCACGCATGAACTCGCAGCAACATCTGCACCTTCACTCGGGATCTGCACTCGAAATAGGGCCTTATTCTCAGTGCAGATCCCGAGACAGAGTGCAGATCTTCGGCGATAACGGGCGCACCTGGACTGCTCGCGCGAGGAGTCGTTGGAAAGTACTCAACCGCTAGCGATGGCCGGTGACAGGATCGTGGTGGGCGTAGAGGCGGCCGCGGAGGATGACGGCGTAGGGGGTGTTCAGTACCTCGGGGTTGGTGCGTGGGTCTTCTTGGTAGACAACGAAATCTGCGGGGGCGCCGGGCTCGATGTTGGGGCGGGCCAGCCAGGTTCGGGCGTTCCAGGAGGCGGCGCCTAGGGCGTCGTGGGGGGATAGGCCGGCACCGGATAGGGCGGTGATTTCGTCGGCGATGCGGCCGTGGCGGATGGAGCCGCCCGCGTCGGTGCCGGCGAAGATGGGGACGCCCGCGTCGTGGGCGTTGGCGACGGTGGTGCGGACGCGGCGATGCAGGTCGCGCATGTGGGCGGCATAGGTGGGGAATTTGCCTGCGCTGTCGGCGATTTCGGGGAAAGTGTCGATGTTGACGAGGGTCGGTACGAGGGCGGTGCCGTGTTCGACCATCATCTCGATGGTGTCGTCGGTGAGGCCGGTGCCGTGTTCGAGGCAGTCGATGCCCGCGTCGATCAGGCCCGGCAGCGCGTCCTCGCCGAAGACGTGCGCGGTGACGCGGGCGCCGTTGGCGTGAGCGGCGTCGATGGCCTCCTTGAGGATGGCGTCGCTCCAGAGTGGGCGCAGGTCGCCGACGGAGCGGTCGATCCAGTCGCCGACGATCTTCACCCAACCGTCGCCGAAGCGGGCCTGTTCGGCGATGATCTCCGGCAGGTCGCGTTCGTCGTCGAGTTCGATGCCGAGCTCACGGATGTAGCGGCGAGGGCGGGCGATGTGACGGCCCGCGCGGATGATCCGCGGCAGTTCCTCGTGATCGTCGATGAACCTGGTGTCGATCGGCGACCCGGCGTCGCGCAACAGCAGCGCACCCACGTCCCGCTCGGTCTCGGCCTGCGCAATGGCCCCCGCCCGATCCTCATCTCCCCCGCCATACCGAATCCCGACATGACAGTGCGCATCGACCAACCCCGGCACGATCCACCCTGTGCTACACAGCGTTTCGGCCCCCGGCACCGGCTCGAACGACACCAGCCCATCCCGCACCCACAAGTCGCGAACTTCCTCCCCGGGGAGAACCACACCTCGCAGATGCACAGCAACCTCCTGGACGTCGTCGGCTAACTCCAACCTAACGTCCACGCCCCCTGACCGTCACGCACCGGGCCCCGCTGACGACCGCGCGTCAGCTACCCGACACGGCAACCCGAACAACAGCAACCCGACCACCACGCCGCGCACCGACTCGCCCGCCGCGCACGAAACAGCTAGCCAATTCGTGCGCAGCAGAACACAACGCGCGCGGGAGCTCAGATTCGGTGCTCGTCTACCTCGACCAGCGTGACGTCGGCACAGTTCGCAGGCTGCGGCACGCCCATCAACGATCGCCAATTGCACGCGCTACCCGCCACCGCGCCGCGCACCGACTCGCCCGCCGCACACGAAACAGCTAACGAAATCGCACGCGGCGACACACAACACGCGCACCGCACTCAACGAGTACCAGCGCGCGCCGCAACTGGCCAGTCAGGCGCGAGCCACACGGCATCGCCACATTGCGGACTTCCCGAACGGCGGCACAAAGGCCACCCCGCCGCGCACCGACTCGCCCGCCGCGCACGAAACAGCTAGCGAATTCGTGCGCTGCGCAACAAGTTCCGCGCGGGGTCTACTTCTTCGGGAACTTCAGCTTCGAGAGGTCGAAACCTTCGAGGCCGGGCGGGAGCTGGTCCAGGCCGGCGGGCATGTTCGAGATGTCCGGCATTCCGGCGGGCAGTCCTGGCATTCCCGCGGGCATGCCGGGCAGGCCGCCGCGCAGCTTCGGCGGGGTCGGGCCGCGGCCGCCCTTCTTACCCTTCTTGCCTTTTTTGTTGTTGGACCGGCGGGAGCCGGGCATGCCCATCTGGCGGCCCATCATGGCCATCATCTTCTTGGCTTCGAAGAAGCGGTCGACGAGCTGGTTGACCTCGGAGACCTGCACGCCGGAGCCGTTGGCGATGCGCAGGCGGCGGGAGGCGTTGATGATCTTCGGGTTGTCCCGTTCGGCGGGGGTCATGCCGCGGATGATGGCCTGCACTCGGTCCAGCGACTTGTCGTCGACGGCGGCGAGGGCGTCTTTCATCTGACCGGCGCCGGGCAGCATGCCGAGCAGGTTGCCGATGGGGCCCATCTTGCGGATGGCGAGCATCTGATCGAGGAAGTCCTCGAGCGTCATCTCGCCGCTGCCGATCTTGCGGGCGGCTTCCTCGGCCTGTTCCTGGTCGTAGATCTGCTCGGCCTGCTCGATCAGGCTGAGCACGTCGCCCATGCCGAGGATGCGGCTGGCCATCCGGTCCGGGTGGAAGACGTCGAAGTCTTCGAGCTTCTCACCGGTGGACGCGAACATGATCGGCGCGCCGGTCACCTCACGCACCGACAGCGCGGCACCACCGCGGGCGTCGCCGTCGAGCTTGGTGAGCACGACACCGGTGAAGCCGACGCCGTCGCGGAAGGCTTGGGCGGTGGCGACCGCGTCCTGGCCGATCATCGCGTCGAGCACGAACAGCGTCTCGTCCGGCTGCACCGCGTCGCGGATGCCCGCGGCCTGGCGCATGAGCTCTTCGTCGATGCCGAGGCGACCGGCGGTGTCGACGATGACCACGTCGTACTGCTTGGCGCGGGCCTCCTCGATGCCGCCGCGGGCGACCTCGACCGGGTCGGCGGCGCTGACACCGAGCGCGTTGTCGCCGCCGCCGATGGAGGTGCCGCCGTGCGGCGCGAACACGGGCACGCCCGCGCGCTCACCGACCACCTGCAGCTGCGTGACGGCGCCGGGACGCTGCAGGTCGCAGGCCACCAGCAACGGCTGATGTCCTTGTCCCTTCAGCCATTTGGCGAGCTTGCCGGCGAGGGTCGTCTTACCGGCACCCTGCAGACCGGCGAGCATGATCACGGTCGGCGGGTTCTTCGCCAGGGTCAGCCTGCGGGTCTCGCCGCCGAGGATCCCGACGAGTTCCTCATTGACGATCTTGACGACCTGCTGCGCGGGATTCAGCGCGGCGGAGACCTCGGCGCCCTTGGCGCGCTCCTTGATTCGGGCGATGAAACCGCGCACCACCGGCAGCGCGACGTCGGCTTCGAGCAGGGCGAGCCGGATCTCGCGACAGGTGGCGTCGATGTCGGCCGGTGACAGACGCCCCTTACCACGCAGATCCTTGAGGGCACCGGTAAGCCGGTCGGACAGGGATTCGAACACCGATCGCGCTCCTGATCTCGGGGGACGTCAATTACCTCCCAGGGTAATGGGATAGCCGACCGTTCTGCGCACGGGGCGGCCTCGCGCATTCGCGGCTCGCAAGCGGTCCTCGATGAACGCACGGAAAAGCGACCGGGACATTTCACTGCCCGGTCGCCGGATTCCCACGCTGACAGCCGGTCTTATTCGAGCGAACGGCGACGCGGTTTGGCCGTCTTGCGGTAGTCGTGATTCTCCTTGGCCACCATGTACACCGCTTCGCGCGCGGTCAGTCCCAGCTCGAGTGCCAGGTCGTCGAGGATGGCCCATTCCGTGGTGGTGGGGATGCGTGAGTTGGCGACCGTGGAGGCGATGGTCATGGCGGTCACAGCCTGTTGTCCGGTCAATGTCCGACCCGGTAGCCAGGAAACAACCCAGCGATCCCCGCCGACGCACCGCGCCATGTGCGTGGTTTCGTCGCTCGTCATCATCGACGCCGAAACAACTTCAATTGCCACCGACGTGCTCCCCTCATGCTAGCGATAGCCAGACGCTCTGATAGTAGAACGTGAGGGAGCCTCGAGATATGGGTTCCAGCAAATCATGTGCAACAGATTGGTTACTTGGTAGCGAAGGTCAGGACCCGATGATCTCCGGGCCGGGCATGCCGTCTGCGGGCTTCTTCGGCGCCGGTCGCGGGACGACGGCCAGGATCGCCTTTTCGATGTCGGCCCTGCGGTCCGGACTGTCCGTAGAACCGAGGTCGAGGCAGAAGGTGTCGACTACCGCGGAACCCATGGTGACCACCTTCGCCCAGCGGACGTCGCCCCCGCAGTCCTCCAGCGCGGCGGCGAGTCTGCTCAGCAGACCGATCCGGTCCTCGGCCCGCAGTTCCAGCAGTACCTGCCCGGGCACCGAGGCGCCGGACCAGAGCACCCGCGGCTGGGCCTGCGCGTATTGACTCGGCCCGATGCCGCCCGCCTCGCGCTCCCGTTTCGCGAGGACGGCGGGAACGTCCAGGTCACCGGCGATGGCACGGATGAGTTCCTGGCGCAACAGTCCGGCATCCGGCGGGTCACCGAACTTCGGCGACACCACGAAAGTGTCGATGGCGGAATCGCCTTCGACGCCGAGCGAGGCCGAGAGCACCCGCAGCGAGTGCAGTGCGAGCACCCCGGCGGCGTCGGAGAGCAGGCCCACGCTGTCCGGTGCGATCACGGTCACCGTGTAGGTGTACTTGCCCTCTCCCGGTTTCAATTCGACGTGCACGCCGCCCGCCTTGGCCTTGGCGACCAGTTCCGGCGCGATCGGTTCGGGCGTCGGTAGTTCGCCGCCGGCCATAACCAGGCGGCAACGCCGGACCAGATCGCCGATCAGCGAGGCCTTCCAGTCGCCCCACACCCCGGGACCGGTGGCCAGCGAATCCGCCTCGGCCAAGGTATGCAGCAGTTCGAGGAGTTCCGGATCGCCGCCGAGCGTGTCGACGACGTGTTGGACGGTGGCGGGGTCGGCCAGGTCGCGACGAGTCGCGGTGTCCGGGAGCAACAGGTGGTGGCGCACAACGGCGCTGAGAGTGCGCACATCCGACGGCCACAGGCCGAGGCGGCGGCCGATGTGGGTGGCCAGCTCGGCACCGACAATACTGTGGTCGCCCACGCGGCCCTTGCCGATGTCGTGCAGCAGCGCACCCAAGGCGAGCAGGTCCGGCCGCGCGACCCGGGTGCTCATCGCGCTGGCGTAGGAGACCGTCTCCATCAGGTGCCGATCCACGGTCCAGGTGTGCAGGGCGTCGCGCGGCGGTAGGTCGCGGACGGCGCCCCATTCTGGAAGTAGCCTGCCCCACAAGCCCGTTCGATCGAGCGCCTCGATCGCGTCGATGGCGCCGCGGCCCGCACCCAACAGCACGAGTAGATCGTTCAGCGCGTCCTTCGGCCAAGGTTCGCGTAGCTCAGGCGCGTCTTCGGAGAGCCGGTTGAGGGTGGTGGCCGACATCGGCAGCCCGGTCTGCGCCGATGCGGCCGCCACCCGCAGGATGAGG
This sequence comes from Nocardia sp. NPDC046473, assembly GCF_040645995.1. Classification (NCBI taxonomy): domain Bacteria; kingdom Bacillati; phylum Actinomycetota; class Actinomycetes; order Mycobacteriales; family Nocardiaceae; genus Nocardia; species Nocardia sp. NPDC046473. The sequence continues at coordinate 557,418 of NZ_JBEYZJ010000001.1, read as the reverse complement.
CCGGGGTCGCGCTGCGGCCGCGCGTCCCTGGCCAGCACCACCTCCCCCGCGTGCTCGACCACCCCCTCATCGAGTGGTCGGCGCACCGGCATGCGACGGAGGCGGGCCAGCCCGCGCCGCGGCAAAGCGTTTGCCGCGGTACGCAATCCGACATCCACCGAATAGCTGACCGTCCGCGCGGAATCGCTCAGGGTGCGGGCAAGATCGAACCGGTCGCCGATGCGCAGCGCCGCCCCGATCTCGTCGGCATCCTGGGCTCGTAGCTGGTCACGGGCTCGACCGGCCACCCGGTGCAACTCGGTGCGAACATCCAGCAAACGGCGATGTGCTTGTTTCAGGCCACCTCCCGGCACTTCCGGACCGAGTCCCGGCATGGCATCGGTCAATTGGGCGATGGCGAGGGCGTCGAGCAGCTGGATATCGCGCAGGCCGCCGCGCCCGTTCTTCAGATCGGGCTCGGCGCGATGCGCGATCTCGCCGCTGCGCTGCCACCGCGCCTCGGCCTGGGCGATCAATTCGTCGAACCGCGAACGGATTCCGGTCCGCCACTCCCGGCGCACGCCGCCGATCAGCAGATTGCTCAGGTCATGATCGCCGACGATGTGCCTGGCCTCGAGCATGCCGAGCGCGGCGATGAGATCGTCGGCGGCCACCCGCAGCGCCTGCGGGACGGTCCGCACGCTGTGATCGAGCTTGATGTGGGCGTCCCACAGCGGATACCAGAGCTGGTCGGCGACCTCGGCGACCCTGGCGGGGTCGACGTCGTCGTGCAGGAGTACCAGGTCCAGATCGGAGTAGGGCAGCATCTCTCTGCGGCCGAGCCCGCCGACGGCGACCACGGCCAGGCCGCTGTCCTTGGTGATGCCGAGCTCGGTGCCTTTGCTGGTGAGCCACAGTTCATAGAGGTCGACCAAGGCTTGTCGTAAAGACTCGGCATCGAGTCGTGGGTTGCGCGGCATACCGCCGTCGAGCAATTGGTTTCGCGCGCGGACCAGATCGGCCGCGCCATTGGATACCTTGCCGCCGTTGCCTTCTCCGGCGCCGTGCTCGTTGCTGCTACCCACAACCCACCACCCATCCATGCAAGGCGGCCCCGCCCCGACCGGAGCTCCGGTGGGAGGCGGGGCCGCCGCTCGATCGATATTCGTTACAGAGCGTCGGTACCGCGTTCGCCGGTCCGCACCCGGATGATCGTGTCGACCGGAGTCACCCAGACCTTGCCGTCACCGATCTTGCCGGTGCGGGAAGCCTCGACGATCACCTCGACGACCTTGTCCACGGACGCGTCGTCCACGACCACCTCGACCCGGACCTTGGGCACGAAATCCACGGAGTACTCGGCACCTCGGTAGACCTCGGTGTGCCCCTTCTGGCGGCCGTAACCCTGCACCTCGCTGACAGTCATGCCGAGCACGCCCGCCTGCTCGAGCCCGGTCTTGACGTCCTCGAGTGTGAACGGTTTGACGATTGCGGTGATCAGTTTCATGTTCGTCATGCCTCCTTGACGGCCGAACGTGCCGTGCTGCCCAGCGCGGCGAAATCGTAGGCGGTTTCCGCGTGCTCGGACTCGTCCAAGCCCACTGCCTCGGCTTCGTCGCTGACTCGCAGCCCAATGGTGAACTTCACGATATAGGCAATGATCAGGCTGGCGATGAAGGAGAAGGCAAGTACCGCACCGGCACCCACCGCCTGGCGCCACAGCTGGTCGATGCCGCCGCCGTAGAACAGGCCGGTCTTGCCCGCGCCCGCCTCCGGCGCGGCGACCAGGCCGACCATCAGGGTGCCGACGATGCCGCCGACCAGGTGCACGCCGACCACGTCGAGCGAGTCGTCGAAGCCGAACTTGAACTTCAGGCCCACCGCGAGGGCGCAGAGCATGCCGGCCACCACGCCGATGATCAACGCGCCGAGCACGTTCACCGAGGAGCAGGACGGGGTGATGGCGACCAGACCCGCCACGACACCCGAGGCCGCGCCGAGCGAGGTCGGCTTGCCGTCGCGGAACTTCTCTACCAGCAGCCAGCCGAGCATGCCGGCACAGGTCGCGAAGGTGGTGGTGATGAAGGTCGAACCGGCCAGGCCACCCGAGGACACCGCGGAACCGGCGTTGAAGCCGAACCAGCCGAACCACAGCAGACCGGCGCCGAGCATGACGAAGGGCAGGTTGTGCGGGCGGAACGCGGTGGTCGGCCAGCCCTTGCGCTTACCGAGCACCAGCACCAGTGCCAGACCGGCCGCACCGGCGTTGATGTGCACCGCGGTGCCACCGGCGAAGTCGACCGCCTGCAGCTTGTTCGCGATCCAACCGCCCTCGTGCACGACGGTGCCGTTGGCGTCCTTCACGTCGAAGTCGAAGACCCAGTGCGCGACCGGGAAGTATACGACCGTGGCCCAGATGCCCGCGAAGAGCAGCCAGGAGCCGAACTTCAGGCGGTCTGCGACCGCACCCGAGATGAGGGCAACCGTGATGATGGCGAACATCAGCTGGAAGGCGACGAACACACTCATCGGAATGGTGCCCGCGAGTGGAATATTCACCGCCGCCGTGGTGACCGCGCCGCTGGCGTCCTTGACCTCGGCAACCGAGTTGCCGCCGATCAGGCCCTTCAGTCCGAAGAACTGCGCGGGGTCGCCGATCACGCCGAACTTGTTATTGCCGAATGCCTCCGAGTATCCGTACAGCGACCATAGGACGCCGACCAAACCCATGGCACTGACGCTCATCATGATCATGTTCAGCACGTTCTTCGAACGGACCATGCCGCCGTAGAAGAATGCCAGACCGGGCGTCATCAACAACACAAGCGCTGAACTCGCCAGCATCCATGCGGTGTCACCAGTGTCCGGTGCACCGGTAAGGGGAAAAGCCACCTTGAAGTCCTCCTCATCTCGGGCCCTGCCGACTCCGGCAAATGGACCTGCACAGAAGGGTGGTCACTTGGTGTTTCATCCACAGAGCTGGCGTGTTTCACCTGCGTGAACGGATGGGCCAGTTGTGTTGCTTCCACGTTTCGTGGTTTACGCCCCGAGTTTTCGGGCGGATCGGCGGCTAGCTTCGGACAAAAGGGATATGCGGTTACCGGCGAGTAGAGCTAGCAAACATTCCGTTTTCGATGCGATTTACCGCAAACACCACGGATGCCGGGCCGAATTTCGGGACACGCGCGAGCCGGTCCTGCAATTCATCCCATCGAATACGGAATCGCGCCGACCGAAGGCGCCCTTCAGTCGACAAGACCGATCGAAGGCCACCTTCATTCCGGATGTACAGCCGGGGGGGTGAACCGACCGAAGGCGCCCTTGACACTGCCTGACAGCGTGAAGGGCGCCTTCGGTCGGGACTGATTTTGGGGCTAGCCGAGTAGTGCGTCTACGAAGGCGCCGGGTTCGAACGGGGCCAGGTCGTCGGCGCCCTCGCCGAGGCCGACCAGTTTCACCGGGACGCCGAGTTCGTGCTGGACCTGGAAGACGATGCCGCCCTTGGCCGTTCCGTCGAGCTTGGTGAGGACCACGCCGGTGATGTCGACCACCTCGGCGAAAACGCGCGCCTGCATCAGGCCGTTCTGGCCGACCGTGGCGTCGAGCACCAGCAGCACCTCGTCGACGGCGGCCTTCTTCTCTACTACGCGCTTGACCTTGCCGAGCTCGTCCATCAGGCCGGTCTTGGTGTGCAGACGGCCTGCGGTATCGATCATCACCACGTCGACGCCGCGCTCGATGCCGGCGGATACCGCGTCGAAGGCGACGGCGGCCGGGTCGGCGGATTCCTTGCCGCGGATGGTGTCCGCTCCGACCCGCTCGCCCCAGGTCTGCAGCTGGTCGGCGGCGGCGGCGCGGAAGGTGTCGGCCGCGCCGAGCAGCACGCGGCGGCCGTCGGCGACCAGCACGCGGGCGAGTTTGCCGGTGGTGGTGGTCTTTCCAGTGCCGTTGACGCCGACGACGAGCAGGATCGACGGGTGGTCGGCGTGCGGCAGGGCACGGATCGAGCGGTCGAGCTCGGGGCGCAGCGCCTCGATCAGCACGTCGCGCAGGACCGCGCGGGCCGCGTCGGTGGTACGCACGCTGCGGGCGGCCATCTCCGCGCGCAACCGCTCGACCACGGCGGCGGTGCTCGCGGTGCCGAGGTCGGCGAGGACCAGGGTGTCCTCGACCTCTTCCCACGAGTCGTCATCGAGGTCGCCGCCGCCGAGCAGGCCGAGCAGGCTCTTGCCGACCGCGTTCTGCGAGCGGGACAGACGACCACGCAGGCGGACGAGGCGGCCTGCCGTTGGATCGATGTCCTCGAGCGGGATCGGGGCTTCGGCGCCTGCGGCGGTGTCGGGGGCGGCGGTTGCGGTCGGAGCCGAATCCGTTCCGCTCAGCGATGCTCCGGTCGGGGCTGCACCCGTTGCGGTGGGGGCCGTCGTAGTCGGAGCAGCGCCAGTCTCGGTCCGTGCGGTGCCTGTCTCAGCCGGGGCCGTGCCCGTCCCGACCGGGGCCGTGCCCAATTCCGCAGACGCAGTGCCCGACTCGGCAGACGCAGTGCCCGACTCGGCAGACGCAGTGCCCGACTCGGCGGGCGCGGTGCTGGATTCGGCCGATGCCGTGCCGGATTCAGGAGAGGCGGTGCCCGATTCGACAGTGCCCGGAGTCGTATCCGGCTGTACAGACTGGGTTGTGTCTGTTTCCTTGGCCGCAGCCGCACCGGATTCGGTTTCCGGCGCCTCGACGACATCGGACTCCGGCAGCGCGACATTCGTGATCCCCCGCTTCGGCGCGTCGCGCGGGATGGCCGCGTCGTCGCCGACGTGCGGCTGGCCGTCGGTGTCGGTCCGCTCGACCGGCTGGGGCTCCTTGGTCGCGGTGCCGCCCTGACTGAAGCTGAAGCCACCCGACGCCGAGTAACCACCGGACTTGTCGGTCAGTTCTTTGTCGACGGGCGGCGGCGTCAGCGATACCCGGGAGCGCTTGTACCGGACAAATCCGACAACAAGCACCACCAGCAGCAAGGCGGCGACGACGGCGATCAGGATCCAGGCTTCGGAACTCACGCGCCCATCCTTGCAGAACGGAGCGACCTGCTTTACCACGCCGCCCCGGGGCCGAGACACAACCCCCGAGATTTCTTGTCCTGCGGAACTTCTCGCGAGGTGGCAATAGGATCGGCGACGTGACCGATCGAAACGTGCTTGGGGGGCCGCTGGAAGAGTGCGGCACCGATCCTCTCACCGGCTTCTACCGGGACGGCTGCTGCAGCACCGGGCCGGAGGATCTCGGTAGCCACACCGTGTGCACCGTCGTCACGGCCGAATTCCTGGAGCATCAGGCGTCCATCGGCAACGATCTGAGTACGCCGCGCCCGGAGAACAACTTCCCTGGCCTACAACCAGGAGACCGGTGGTGTGTGGTGGCTGTGCGATGGCTGCACGCGCATGAGGACGGTGTCGCCGCACCCGTAGTGCTGGCCGCAACGCACGAAAACGCCCTGGAAGTGATCTCGATGGACATCCTCCGCAAATACGCCGTCGACGTGCCGAACGACGTCAGCGACCTGTTGTAAATCGCCCATTCCCGGCGGCAGACCGTGGCCCACGCCGCGGCTGCCGACCGGCTCTGTCCACCGGTTCCGTCCGGTTCTGACCTACGTCACTTTTGTGCCATCCGATCCTGTCCCCGCCCAATGCGATTCAGATCACGCAGCCGCTGCGCTGATCGCCGCAAATCTGCGCCCGTTCGCGATATCCGCACCCACCGTGGGTGCCCGTAAGTGGCGCTGATCCCCAGAGTGCGCCAGTTGCCGACAACTCAGGCTCGGGCTGCGACGCGTTGGCGGTGCGCCTTCTGGCGGCAGGCGGCCGAGCAATAGCGAGGGCGGCGGCCGGTTCCGGTGTGCCGAACCGTCGTGTCGCATACAGGGCAGTGACGGTCGCCAGTTTCGTTACGATCCGATGATTCGTTACGCACGTTGGAATCAGGGATACGATTCGTCACGCCCGGCGCGGCTCGCATAGCGTCGAGGACGATCGCGGCAGTGCGATCGATCCGGCCTTTGGACCGCTGAAGCCGTTGGATGGCAACACATCCGGTGAAGATGGCCAGCACGTCGGACACTTCGATATCGGCGCGCACCGCGCCCTGACGTTGCGCGGCCAGCAGTAGCCCACCCAGCGCCTTATGAAAACGCGCACCCGCGCTCATCAGCAGGGCACGTGGCCAACCGTCGTCGGATTGCATCAGTTCGCAGAGCGCCTCGTTGCCCGGCGTCGACGCCACCACCTCGGTACAGAAGTCGAAGAAGGCGGCACCGGGATCCGGCGCGTCGAGGTGGTCGGCGGCCAGCTTGGCCAGGCGGTCGACGCGCTGCTGCATAACCGCTTCCAGCAGATCGAATTTCGTCGGGAAGTGCCGATAGACGGTGCCCGCGCCGACCCCGGCGCGGCGGGCCACTTCGGCCAGCGACACAGAGGGTCCGTATTCGGCGAACGCACGTTGCGCGGCAGCGAGCACGAGTGCGCGGTTACGTCTGGCGTCGGCACGCGCCGCGGTGTTCGGTGCGGCGTCGACTGAAGCGGTCATTTCGTTACGGCCTTCCCTTGCCTGACCTGGCCAACCGGGTCACGGCACCCGTATGGTCCGAAATACGGGTTATCCGACCCGATTCTATCGACAGAGAAGGCAAGAATGTCCCCTCAGCACAACCTCATCCTGGTCACCGGAGCCACCGGCAAGCAGGGCGGCGCCACCGCCCGCAGGCTGCTCGCGGACGGCAGGGCGGTCCGGGCGCTGGTCCGCGATCCACACGCACCCGCCGCGCAGGCGCTGGCCGCCGCGGGCGCGGAACTGGCCGTCGGCGACTTCGATGCTCCCGAGACCCTGCCCGCCGCACTCGCCGGTGCCACAGCGCTTTTCGTGGTGCCGCCCGCCGCCCACGGTCCCCAGGGCTGGGATGTCGAACTCGAAGCGCAACGCGGCGAGGCGCTCGTCGACGCCGCCCGGCGAGCCGGCGTCGAGCAGATCGTCTTCACCGGCATCGCCTCGCTCAACGACGACAACACCTGGGGCGCCAGCGGCAAGAACCGTATCGAAGCCGCCATCGCGGCCGGCGGCACCCGCTACACCCTGCTGCGCCCGGTCCGCTTCATGGAAAACTATCTCCTGCGTGGCTCCCCGGTCGACGGCATCGTCGACGGCGTCCACCGGCACCTGTTTCCCGCCGATCAGCCGATGAAAGTCATCGCCCTCGCCGACATCGCCGATATCGCCGCCCTGGCCTTCGCCGACCCGGACCGCCTGCACGGCAAGACCCTGGAGCTCGCAGGCGACGCCCTCAACCCACCCACCGCAGCCGCAGCGATAACCGAGGCCACCGGTCACCAGGTCCGCTACCAGGAACTCGACGAGGCAGCCGCCGCCGCACTCGGCGACTCGATCGCACACGCCTGGCGCCTGATGCGCGCGACCGGCGGCTGGCGCGCCGACATCGCCGCCATTCGCGAAATCCACCCCGGCCTGCGCACCTTCGACACTTGGCTCACCGAAACCGGTGCTGCCCAGATCAAGTCGCTGCTGGACAGCGACCAGGTCAGCGCGGCACGCTGACGGACAGCCACACGCCTTCCAGCTTCCCGCACCCGGGTTTCGCATGCGAGTAGGTGCAGCAGATCGAAAATGGCGCGGCGGAACTCACCTCAGCGCCCCCGAGGCCAGGTTCTCGCCGCACAGCTGACCACCAGGCGGCCGCACGCTTTCCAGCTTCCGGGCACCGACTCGCATGCGATTCCCGGTGCGGGAGATCAGCGAGTGTGCGGCTCAGCTGGCGGCGGCGCCTACCGGGGCCGGGGCCACGTTCTGGCCCCGCAGGCGCTGAGAGATGACCTGGGTGATGCCGTCGCCGCGCATGCTCACGCCGTAGAGGGCGTCGGCGATTTCCATGGTCGGCTTCTGGTGGGTGATGACGATCAGCTGGCTCTTCTCGCGCAGCTGCTCGAACAGGCCGATCAGGCGGCGCAGGTTGGTGTCGTCGAGCGCGGCCTCGACCTCGTCCATCACGTAGAACGGGGACGGGCGAGCGCGGAAGATGGCGACCAGCAATGCGACTGCGGTGAGCGACTTCTCGCCACCGGAGAGCAGCGACAGCCGCTTGACCTTCTTGCCTGGCGGCCTGGCCTCCACCTCGATGCCGGTGGTGAGCATGTCGGACGGGTCGGTGAGGATCAGGCGGCCTTCGCCACCGGGGAACAGTTTCGAGAAGACGCCGACGAACTCACGCTCGACGTCCTCCCACGCCTCGGTGAACACCTGCAGAATCCGGGCGTCCACCTCGGCCACTACTTCCAGGAGGTCCTTGCGCGCGCTCTTGACGTCTTCGAGCTGAGTGGCCAGGAAGTTGTAGCGCTCCTCGAGCGCGGCGAACTCCTCCAGCGCAAGGGGATTCACCTTGCCGAGGGTGGTGAGATCCTTCTCGGCGCGTTTGGCGCGACGTTCCTGAGTGGGCCGGTCGTAGGGCATCGGCGCGGGCGCGGTGACCTGTTCGCCGCGCTCCTTGGCCTGCTCGTACTCCTGCCATTCCAGGTCGGTCGGCGGCAGCGGCACATCGGGGCCGTACTCGGCGATCAGGTCGTTGAGCGCGATGCCGAACTGCTCGGAGATGGTCGTCTCGAGCTGCTCGATGCGCAGTGCCGCTTGGGCTTTCGCCACTTCGTCGCGGTGCACCGCGTCGGTGAGCTGGGCCAGCTGGGTGGACAGCACGCGCACCCGCTCCTTGACCTGCTCGACCTGGGCGGCGGCTTCGCCGCGGCGGCGAACCAGATCGTCCCGACGGGTACCCGCCTCGGCGACAACCTTTTCCAGCTCCGCGGCGACGCGGGCACCGGATTCGGCAACGGCCGCAGCGACTTCGGCGGCCTTCTTGCGCGACGCCTGGGCGCGTTCGGCGCGGGCGCGGGTCTCGCGCTCGGCGCGCGCGGCCCGGCGCAGCGAATCCGCCTTGCCACGAACCGATTCCGCGCGTTCCTCGGCGGTGCGCACCGAGAGTCGCGCCTCCACCTCCATCGAGCGTGCCTCGGCCAGCGCGGCGGCGGCCTCTTCACGTTCGCGGCCCGCGGTCTCGGTCCCGGCGGAGGCGCCGTCGGAGTCGATCTCGGACTGTTCGAGTTCGGCGTTGCGCAGCCGGTCCTCGATTTCGGCCAGCGCGGTGAGCGATTCCTCCCGGCTCGCTTCGGTTTCCGTGCGCTGGGCGAGCAGGCGCTCGCTGTCGGCCTGCGCGGTGCGGGCCGTGTGGCCGAGCCTGCCGAGCCGGTCGTAGATGGCGACCAGCGACTGATCGGATTCGTGCAGCGCGAGCAACGCCTGGTCGACGGCGTCCTTGCGGTCGGCCTGTTCGGCCAGCGCGCCGGACAGTGCCGCCTCCAGTTCCTCGGCCCGTCGCTGCGCCGCGACGAGGTCGGTCTTGGCGCCGTCGATGTCGGCCTGGATCTCCAGCTGGCTCGGCGCGCGGTCGGATCCGCCGAGCAGCCAACCGGTTCCGGTGAGGTCGCCGTCGCGGGTGACCACCCGCAGGTCCGGACGGGCCGCCACCACCGACCTTGCGGTAGCCAAGTCGTCGGCGACGGCGATGCCGGCGGTGAGCGCGGTGATCGCGCCGCGCACGCTGTCCGGGCACTCCACCACGTCGGCGAGCCAGCGGGCGGCGCCGGGCAGCGGGCCGAGCTGCGGAGCGCTGCCGCCCGCGGCACCGAATACCAGTGCGGCACGCCCACCGTCGGCGTCCTTCAACGCGCGGATGGCGTCGTGCGCCGACTCACCGGTGTCCGCCGCGACAGCATCCGCCAGCGGACCGAGCGCGGCGGCGACCGCGGCTTCGAACCCGCCGTGCACCCGCAACAGTCCGGACAGCGGCCCGAGCAGACCCTGCGACCGATGCTCGACCAACCAGGCGGCGCCATCGCGGCGGGCGAGGCCCATGCCGAGCGCCTCGATCCGCGCGGACAGGGACGCGACCCGCTTGCTCGCCTCACGATCCTGCTCGCGCAATTCGGTCACGCGTTGATCGGCCAGCGCGAGCGCCTGCGTCGCATGCTCGTGCTGTGCGTCCAGGCCCGCCTCGCCGGCGTCCAGCTCGCTGAGTTCGGTCTGCACCGTGTCGAATTCGGCCTGTGCGGCCTCGCCGCGCTGCCGAGCGTCGGCGATCGACGTGGTCAGCCGGGCGATCTCGCCATCGAAAGACTGTGCCCTGGTGCGCAACGTGTCGACCTTGCCGACCAGCCGCGCCACCCCTTCGCGACGGTCCGCGATCGCGCGCACCGCGGCGAGGTGCGCCTGCTCGGCGGCCTTGGCGGCTTGCTCGCGTTCGCCCAGCGCGTCCCTGGCCGCTTCGAGGGTCTCGGTCGCGATCTCGACCGCCTCGCGCAGCTCGGCCTCCTCGGCCTCCACCCGCTCGGCCTCGGCCTCCAGCTGCTCCGGATCGCGTCCGCTGCCGACCGGGGTTTCGGTGTCGAGGTGACGGGCACGGTCCTGCGCGATCCGGATGGTCGCGTTGACCCGCTCGGCCAGCGCGGACAGCTGGAACCAGATCTGCGCGGCGGCCTCGGCGCTCGGCGTCAGCCTGGACAGCTGGAATTCCTGCTGCGCCAGTGCGGCATTGGCGGCGTCGAGTTCGCTCTGCACGTTGATGTGCTGCTCGCGCGCGTACGCCTCCTTGCTCTGCTGGCTCTCCAGTTCGCCGCGCCGGGTCACCAGGTCGTCGGCGGCCAGGCGCATCCGCGCGTCGCGCAGGTCGGCCTGCACGGTCTGCGCGCGGCGGGCCACCTCGGCCTGCCTGCCGAGCGGTTTGAGCTGGCGGCGCAGTTCGGTGGTGAGGTCGGTGAGGCGGGCCAGGTTGGCCTGCATGGCGTCCAGCTTGCGGACCGCCTTCTCTTTGCGCTTGCGGTGCTTGAGCACGCCCGCGGCCTCTTCGATGAACGCGCGCCGATCCTCCGGGCGCGATTCCAGAATGGCCGAGAGCTGGCCCTGCCCGACGATGACGTGCATCTCGCGGCCGATGCCGGAGTCGCTGAGCAGTTCCTGCACATCCATCAGTCGGCAGGAGCTGCCGTTGATCTCGTATTCGCCCGCGCCGTCGCGGAACATCCGCCGGGTGATGGACACCTCGGCGTAGTCGATCGGCAGCGCGCCGTCGGAATTGTCGATGGTGAGGGTGACCTCGGCGCGGCCGAGCGGTGCGCGGCCCGCGGTGCCCGCGAAGATCACGTCCTGCATCTTGCCGCCGCGCAGCGCCTTCGCGCCCTGCTCGCCCATCACCCAGGTCAACGCGTCGACCACGTTGGACTTGCCGGATCCGTTCGGACCGACCACACACGTGATACCGGGTTCCAACCGCAGCGTCGTCGCAGACGCGAAGGACTTGAAGCCCTTCAACGTCAGGCTCTTGAGATGCAAGTTCGACGACCTTTCCGTGTGGGATTGGCGACCTTCGCCGCCCCTCCGTGGTTACGCAAGCTGCCTCCTCCGGGCCGAACGCTCACGTCGCCGTGTTCGGTTGGCGGCCTTCGTCGGGTTCCGCACGCGCCTATCGCCGGGCCCGTCGCGCATGCCGCTGCGTTCTGCCTGGTCACCAGACGCGGGCGACCAGCCATGGTATCCGTCGAGTGTCGAATACCCCCGACGCGGGACGGCGCAGGTGACCGTATGGTGCTTCGGCGATACACGTAGGTTATCGAGTCATCCCGCGATATCGCGTATTTCGATGTGCCCGAGGTTTGCCGGACGCGTCGCCCTACTGTCTACCGCACCGGATCCGGCGCGGCGACCGACGCGCCCACCATATGCAGGACGTCAGCGCGCCGAGACAGGGCGTGCCGATGCCCGCAGGTAACGAACTCGAGACCTCAGCGGAACCTTTACACCAATAGACCGACGGACTCGCCGCACGCCCTGACGCCCGGCGACGTCGCCGCATACGATCCAGTCTGATTCGCCAGCGGGAATGTTTGGAGCGCCACAGGATGCCAGCCCCAGCCGGGACCAGTACGGCGTTCCGGCTTGCCCGAATCGCGGCGCTCGTACTCGGCAGCCTGTTGTTTCTGTACGCGTGCGAGAACAGCAAGAGTGCCATGCTGGCGGACAAGTGGGTCGAGGTCGCCATCGCGGGTGCGTTGTTGGCCGCCGGGCTCGGTGCGGCGTGGTTCGAGGTCACGTCGACCGACTATCGCGAGCAGGACGACGAGCTCGAGGCGGAGCGCGTCGAAAGCCGTAAGGACGGTGCGCAGATTCGCAGCGGCCACGCCAAAGGTCGGGCGGAAGTCCGTGGCGCATCGCACGGCCGCGCGCGCAAGAGCCGATGGATACCCGACATACTCCGGGCCGACGACGGCGAATCCCTCGCCGACCGGGCCGGAACGCGAGAGTTCCTGGTGGAATCCGAGGGTTGGTCGATGCGCGCGAAGATCGCCCGGTCCGGCGACCTCGTCTTCCACGGCCGCGATCTGGGTGGCACCTATCCGCCCTACGAATGGATGTGGGTCTTCCACCCCGAGACCTTCCCCGAGATCCGCACCGCGCTCGGTGATGACGAAGGTGAGATCCTCGAACTGCTCGAAGAGGTTGTCCCGCAACTGGATCGGCACGGCAGGCACGACCCTGGCGCCTGGCTGCGCACCCACGACATCCCGGCGACCTATCGCGAGAAGGGCGTGAGCGCGACTCAGGAAACCCGCGAACTCCCGATCATGCAGCCCGGCCTGCCTCGCCCGACACCTCGGCGTGCGGAATCCATTTCGACACGGGCACACCGAAACGAGCTGCCGTCCAAGCACTCCCGTCGTGAGCCGCGGAATGCCGCACCGCTCGACGAAGAGTCGGCCCCTATCCCGACCACGCCCGCACGCTCGCGCCGTGATCCGATCACATCCGGCAGGTCCCGATACGAGGACGTCGAACCGGCGCGGTCACCCTACGACGAGCCTGAACGGGCACGCGCACGCCGAGATCCTCTTGCGCCGTCCAGGTTCCAGTACGAAGACGCCGAGCCAGCGCAGTCGCCATACGACCACCCAGAACCGGCACGCCTACGGCGAGATCCCCTCGCCCCCTCCAGGTTCCAGTACGAAGACGCCGAGCCAGTGCGGTCACCGTACGACGAGCCGGAACCGGCACGCGCACAGTGGCATTCCGCTGCACCGCGCTCGTCGCGCGAAGAGTTCGGACCCGCCCCGTATGCGGACGCCGTCCCTCAGCCGGAACAGTTGCGCTCGCAGTGGCCTTCCTCCGTACCCGCGCGCTCGCGTGCGGACTTCGAACCTGCACCCTATGAGGAACCGGCCCGGTGGGAGGACCACCCCGCACCCCACTATGAGGACCCCGCACCGCATTGGCCGGTCCGCGACGAGAACGCGCGGCCCCCACTCGAGCGGCGCAAACGGGCGAGGTCCGCGCAACCGGCCAACGAATGGTCCCGCGACGACGACGCACCCGCGCAGTCTCCCTACGAGGACCCGGCCGAGGCCTGGGCAAGACGCCGACGGCTCGATGCCATCCAGTCGCAACTGGACCAACCCACTCCACCAGAGCCGCCGTCGCGGGCATACCGCAGGGAAACCGTACAGCCCCACTATGATTCGCAGCGCGGCGAACCCGACCTGCCGCTACAACGCAGAGGCAGTTCGGCCTTGCCGCACGACTACGCGGAAGCGGGCCGCTACGAGGAACTTTCGCCGCCCCGGCAACGACCCGCGCCGAACCCCGAACCGTCCTGGCCCGCGCGATCCATGCCGCGCCAACGGCAGGCGCCTCGCGAACAGCCGCCTCGGCAACGCGACGAATACACCCGGCCATGGACCGACCAGCTCGACGAGCCGCCCGCGCGCCGCCACCGGTCGAGCCCGCCGCCGAATTCAGCGGGCTCGGGTCGCCACGCGACATCGCAGAGTGCTACGCCACCTTGGCCCTAGGTCGCGCCCGCGTCAGCCCATGCGGCGCGAGCACCGACCGGACTCGAACCCGGTCAGCATCCGGAACACGAGCACCGCACCCCACGGCCCGATCACCCAGATCGGCCACGGATAGGTGAATTCGCCGACGCTCAGCGAAATCGCACCCCAGATAGACAGGACGAGCACGCTCACGCCGAGCCAGCTCGAGCCCTCGATCTTCTGCCAGATCGGCATCCGGGACGGCGAATCTGCCTTTCCGGCAGACTCTTTCGGCAACTTGGGCAGATCCGACAGCACCAGCTGCAGGTCGTCCGTGGTGGTGGTCGCGTACACCTGCGCGGTGCGCTGGTCGTACTCGGCGAGGTCGATCCGCCCATCGTCCAGGTGCCTGGCGAGCAGACGCACCACCTTCTCGCGTTCGGCGTTCGAGGCGCGGGTACCAGTCGAGATTTCCATCTGCGGTTCCTTGTCGACGGTTCCACCCTCCATAGTGGAATACGCTCTCAGAATGAACCCTCCACAATGGAATGTCAACCCTTGCCGCCCGACCGGACCCGGCGCTGGTGTCACCTCCCCGGGCGCGGCAGTATGGACGATGCTCAGTGCGCGGGCGGTCAGGGTTCGCGTCGACGAAAACCCCTAGGAGGCATAGGTGTCGGAAACCGTGCGCGGTGTCATCGCCCGTAGCAAAGGCGCGCCGGTCGAGATCGTCGACGTGGTGATTCCCGATCCCGGCGCCCACGACGTGGTCGTGCGGGTGCAGGCCTGCGGCGTCTGCCACACCGATCTGCACTACCGCGAGGGTGGCATCAACGACGAGTATCCGTTCCTGCTCGGGCACGAGGCCGCGGGGATCGTGGAGACCGTCGGCGCTGCGGTCACCCACGTCGAGGTCGGCGATTTCGTCATCCTGAACTGGCGGGCCGTGTGCGGCGAGTGCCGGGCCTGTAAGCGCGGTCGGCCCTGGTACTGCTTCGCGAGCCACAACGCGAGCAAGAAGATGACGCTCACCGACGGCACCGAACTGAGCCCGGCGCTCGGCATCGGCGCGTTCGTCGACAAGACGCTGGTACACGAAGGACAGTGCACCAAGGTCGATCCCGCGGCCGATCCCGCGGTGGCCGGGCTGCTCGGCTGCGGCGTGATGGCGGGCATCGGCGCGGCATTGAACACCGGCAACGTGTCCCGCGGCGACACCGTCGCGGTGCTCGGCTGCGGCGGTGTCGGCGACGCGGCCATCGCCGGTGCGCGGCTGGCCGGTGCGAAGACCATCATCGCGGTCGACCGGGATGCCCGAAAGCTGGCCTGGGCCACCGACTTCGGCGCGACCCACACCATCGACGCGACCAGCGAGGACGTGGTCGAGAAGATCCAGGAGTACACCGACGGCTTCGGCGCCGACGTCGTGATCGAGGCGGTCGGCCGACCGGAAACCTGGAAGCAGGCGTTCTACGCCCGCGACCTGGCGGGCACCGTGGTCCTGGTCGGCGTCCCCACGCCGGACATGACCATCGAGATGCCGCTGATCGACCTGTTCTCCCGCGGCGGCGCGCTGAAGTCGTCCTGGTACGGCGACTGCCTGCCCGAACGCGACTTCCCCACCCTGATCGACCTGCACCTGCAGGGCCGCCTGCCGCTGGAACGCTTTGTCACCGAACGCATTTCGCTCGACCAGGTAGAAGCTGCGTTCACCGCGATGCACGCGGGCGATGTGCTGCGTTCGGTGGTGGTCCGGTGAGGATCGATCGCGTCATCACCTCCGGCACCTTCTCCCTCGACGGCGGCACCTGGGACGTCGACAACAACGTCTGGCTCATCGGCGACGACCACGACGTCCTCGTCGTCGACGCCGCACACAACGCGGACGCGATCGCCGACGCCGTCGGCAACCGCAACGTCGTCGCCATCCTGTGCACCCACGGTCACAACGACCACGTCACCGTCGCACCGGAATTGAGCACCCGCCTCGACGCGCCCATCCTGCTGCACCCCGCCGACGAACCCCTCTGGCGGATGACCCACCCCGACGTCGGCTACCACTCCCTGGCCGACACTCCCCGAATCACGGTGGCCGACACCGACATCGACATCCTGCACACCCCCGGCCACTCCCCCGGCTCGGTCTCCCTGCATCTCCCCGAAGCGGCCGCCCTCTGCACCGGCGACACCCTGTTCTCCGGCGGCCCCGGCGCCACCGGCCGCTCCTACTCCGACTTCGACACCATCATCGCGTCCATCCGCGACCGCCTGCTCACCCTCCCCGACGAAACAACAGTGCACACCGGCCACGGCGACGCCACCACCATCGGCACCGAAAAGCCTTCCCTCGCAGACTGGATCGCCCGCGGCCACTAATTCCCTTGCCGTCACGGGCGGTGCCGTTGCTATGGTGTCGCTCGTGACTTCTCCAGAGGCGTCCAGACTCTAGCCACCTGTCGAACGACCAGGTGGCGTCCCTCGCCATGCGCGAATCGACCTGCCCGGTCGTTCGACCTCGAGCGTCGCCCCGTTGTGGGCGATATCTGCTCCGCCTCCCCTCCGTTGCCGCTCGATGCGCCGGAGGGGTGGCTCGGTGTCGAACAGAGTCTGGGAGTCTTTGTATGCCGGTAGTTATTTTCGTGTTGGGTGTCGCCGTATTCGCGCAGGGGACATCGGAATTCATGTTGTCCGGGCTGATCGAGCCCGTCGCCGCCGACGTTGGAGTTTCGCTCGGCGCAGCCGGGTTACTCACATCGCTGTTCGCGGTCGGAATGATCGTCGGTGCCCCGCTGACGGCGATGACCGCCGGTCGTTGGCCCGCCCGGTATGCACTGACCGGATGCTTGTCGCTGTTCATCGCGGCCCACGTCGTCGGTGCACTCACCACCACGTTCGGGGTCCTGCTCGCCACCCGGGTGATCGCGGCGGTAGCCAACGCCGGATTTCTCGCGGTCACCCTGGCCGCCCTACCCACCCTCGCCGGTCCGCACCGGGTCGGCCGAGCAACCTCCATCATCCTGTCCGGCGTCACCCTGGCCTGCATCGCCGGCGTCCCCGCCGGAGCCTTCCTCGGCCAGACACTCGGCTGGCGATCCGCGTTCTGGGCGGTCGCCATCGTGAGTGTGCCTGCGCTGGTTGGCACTTGGTTGCTGGTTCGGACAGAACCCAGGAAGCAGGGACCAGCCGACGACACTTCCCCGTGGACCGAGTGGCGCGCCTTGGGCCTACCGCGCGTACGGATCATGCTGATGCTCGGCAGCGTGGTAAACGCAGCGACGTTCGCCACCTTCACCTATCTGGCGGTAATCACCACCAACGTCAGCGAAGCCGAGCCCGGATGGGTACCAATAGTCCTGGCACTGTTCGGATTCGGATCTTTCGTCGGCGTCACCCTTGCCGGCCACTATGCCGATCGATACGCCCACGCCATCCTCACAGCCGGATCCATTGCGCTGCTCATCATTTGGCTCACGACAGCACTGACCGCAAGCTACCTACCGGCCCTGCTGATCATGGCGACAGTCGGCGGCACCGCATCCTTCGCACTCGGCTCCACGGTGATCGGCCGAATCGTCACCACCGCAGCACCGACAGCCCCGCACCTGAGCGGCGCCTTCGCCACCGCCGCCCTCAACCTCGGCGCCGCCCTCGGCCCAGCCACCGCAGGCCTGGCCATTTCCATCACCGGAACCCCCACCTCAGCCCTGTGGACCAGCGCAGCACTAGCCGCAACCGCAATCACCCTGACGAAACAACCCACCCCACACTGACCCCGTCCGCCAGTGACGCGGGCTGACACTCGACTGGCAGTCGAGTGTCAGCCCATGTCGGCGACATTGTCACCACCACGGGTTATCGTGAATCTCATGGAAGCCCGACGCTCCGACCCGGCAAACGCCGCCGTGCCTGCGGCGGAACCGAACGCGCTGCGGGCCGCGCTCCCCCCTGAACTGCGCGCCGAATTCGACCGCGAATGGGATGTTGTCCTCGAACAGGCCAAGAAGTCCCACACCCTCGAAGAGATCGACGCACTGCTCAACAAGTGGCAGCACACTGCCGTGATGGAGATCCGAGAACCCGGCTCTTACCAGCGGATGCTCGACAAAGCCGAGCGGATCCAAGCCGACGGTGGCCGCAAGACGGGTGTGTCGATAGACGACGTACGCAGGCTGATAACGCGCCGGTTGCAGGCGGGTTGAGGAATAACGCCACTTGTACCTCATCGTCCCCGACCCCGACACAACCGAACAGATTGCGGCACTCCCGACCGACGTTCTGCACGAGTTCGCCGAAGTCCTCACGGTCCTCGAGTTGACGCCGTGGGCCGGCCAACCACAGAACGCCGACAACCCCGACGGGGCAGTGCGTCGCTGGGCATTCGGTCCCGCCCACGCCGGACAACTCATCTACCTCATCGATGACCGCGCACGGGAAGTGCACCTTCTCATGGTGCAGTGGTTCGGCACTCTCGGAGATCTCCAATGATCACCTGCGCATGGGAGCGATCAACGAGCCGCTGAGCGAGTGGCGCACCGTGGTGCGCTACTCCACACCAGGCGGTCAGAGGATGGCGAAGGCTACTACCAGGCCGAGGGCGAAGTGGGCGGCGGCTACCACCAGGACTTCGGGGGTGTAGGTGTCGGCGTACAGGGTGGCGCCGATGTCGATGCCGAGGGCTTTTTCGATGACGCGGACCGAGACCACCTGGGCGATGATGCCGACGAGGCCGAAGATGAGGGCGGCGATGAGGCCCTCGGAGAGCTTGCCGCCGGTGCCGACCGCGAGGATGGCGAGGACGACGATGAGGGCCATGCTGATCATGCCTGCGGCGGCGACGATGATGGCGTTGGGCTTGCCCTGGACGACCAGTGCGCGCAGCTTACCGGGGGTGGTCAGGTCGATGGCGTAGAAGCCGACGAGCATCAGTACCAGGCCGATCAGGGCGTAGAGGATGATCGCTCCCACGCCCTCGCCGAGCGAGCTCCAGTACCCCGATTCGAGGGCGACTGTGGTCATCATGATCCTTCCGAGGCGGATTGGGCGATGCGGTGCGGGACGAAGGCGGAGCCGTCGTCGGTGATCAGTCCGGCGGTCTCGCGAATGCCGAGGCCCGCGGCGGTGTCGCCGACGATCCAGGCACCGAGCACGGGACGCATATCGTCGAATTCCGGTAGCGGATCGAGCAATTGGTAGACGTAGCCCTCTTCGCCATAGACGCCGCCGGTGGCGGTTTCCAGACCGGCGCCGACGATGGTCATGTTGGCGCCCTCGCGGCCGAGCTTCGGCTTGCGGATGTATTCGGTGAGCTCGTTGGGCTGATCGAGGTAGGCGGGCAACAGATTCGGATGCCCGGGGTACATCTCCCACAGGATCGCGAGGATCGCTTTGTTGCTGAGCAACGTCTTCCACAGCGGTTCGATCCACATGGTCTGCGGCAGGCTGCCCACCACCCGCTTGCCGAAGTCGTCGTCCAGGGCCCATTCCCACGGGTACAGCTTGAAGATCGCCTCGATCGGCGCCTCGGCCAGATCGACGAAACGCGCCAGCTCCGTGTCGAATCCGACCTCTTCGATCGGCAACGCGATGGTGTCGAACCCGGCCTCGGCCGCGGTCTCCTGCATGTACGCGGTGGTGACGTTGTCCTCACCGGTGGCGTCGGCCCCCGACCAGCTGAAGTGCAGCTGCGCGGTCGGCAGGATGTCGCGCAGCTCGGTCCAGCGCTCGACGAGCTTCTCGTGCAACGAATTCCACTGATCGCCGCCGGGATAGAGCGCGGTCAGCCAGTGCCACTGCACAATCGCCGCCTCCAGCAGCGAGGTCGGCGTATCGGCGTTGTATTCCAGCAGTTTCGCCGGACGCCGTGCGTCGTAACGCAGGTCGAACCGTCCGTAGACGTAAGGGTCATTGCGCCGCCAGGATTCGGCGATCGGCCCCCAACTCCATTCGGGCAGACCGAAATCCTTGAACCGTTCGGTCAGCACAACGTGCTCGACGGCGTCCAGGCACATCGAGTGCAGCAGCTCGACATCGGCTTCCAGCGCGAGGATTTCGTCCATCTCGAACTCGTAGTACACCGACTCGTCCCAGTACGGTCGTGGCTGACCGCCGGCGTCGCGGCCGGGCACGCCGTAGACGAGGCCCTGGCTCTCGGTGATCTGCTGCCAATCCGGCCGGGGCGTACTGCGCACTCGCCGCACTATGATCCTCCGCCGGTGCTCTTGCTGCCCAGTCCGCCGCGCTGAATTGTGGTGCCGCTCTTGGTCTTTATCTCGGCGCTCTTGGGTTTCACGGTGGTGCCACCGGTCGGTGGTTTGCCGATGGTCGGCGTGCCGCCGTAGTAGTAGCGGTACTGCGGGCCGCCGCCGAGGATGATCAGGCCGGGTCCGATGCCGCCGTCACTGACGAAGCCCTGGCGACCGTCGCCGCAATAGCTGTCATCGACGACGATTTCCTGACCGTTCTCGGTCTTCACGCACGACGCGGTGACCTTGTCCGGCGCGGTGAACGCCCGGTAGGCGAGGTACCCGCCACCGACCAGCGCAGCGACACCGACGATCGCCACACCGCCGATCATCACCCGCTTACGCGTGCGCTTCTTGGCCTCGCCCGCCGCGACGGCGGCCTGCTGCGCTTCCTCGGCCCGCTTGCGCGCCTTGTCCCTGGCCCGTGCCTCGGCCACCGTCGGCGGGCGCGGCTGGGTGATGCCCGGCTCCTGCCGCTGCACGCTGCCCCGTCGTGGCGGGACCTGTTGCGGTGCAGAAGATTCCGGAAAAACAGTGGGCAGTCCGGGGATGGTCGAGGGTGTCGCGCCGGGATTCGGATCGTCCGCGGCCGCCGGTCCTGGGGTATTCACTTCGTGCGCCCCGGGCGTGCTCGACGGTTGCTCCGCCGCGGCGGCGGGTTCGTTCGGCTCGTTCCCCGGCCGCTCGTCACCGGGATTGTGCGTGCTCACTGTCGAGTCCTCGTCCTATCCCGGCCCACCACTACCGCTCCTCGAATCCGGTCAAATCACCCCGCGCGGGCTCCCAGCTTTCCACAACCAAGGTCACCCGACCAGGCGTATCCCCGGAACGTAGCAGTTCGAGCAACCGCTCGCAGTCGTCTCGCGGCCCCTCCGCGACAACGTGCACCCGCCCATCCCGAGCATTGGTTGCGTGCCCGGTCACCCCGAGCTCCAACGCACGCGACCGCGTCCACCAGCGGAATCCCACCCCCTGGACGCGGCCGTGCACCCACGCGCTCAGCCGGATCAGCTCAGCGGTTTCGCCCATCAGGCTTCGACATCGAAGGACAAAGTCACCTTCGTCCCCGCCTGCAGAGTCCGGCCCACTGTGCATGCCTTGTCGATGGCGCGCTGCACGGTAACCAGCAACCGCTCCCTCGCCTCCTGGTCCAATTCGCTGAGATCGAGCTCGAACGTCTCGTCCAACTGCGGGTACAGCTCGTTCTCCCGATCCGCGTCCCCGGACACCCGAATCGTCGCGTCGAAGGAGTCGCCGAGTTTGCGCGCGAGCGAGAAGTCCGCGCTCAAGCCCGAGCAACCTGCCAGTGCGATCTTCAGCAGCTCACCGGGAGTGAAGGCGCCCGGCACGCCCTGTGAAGCAATCAATACCTCGGCGCCGCGCGAGCTGCGCCCGGTGTACGCCCGCGTCCCGGTGCGCTCGACCCATAGTTCGGTCGGTTGTGATGCCGCAGTCGCGGGTGTTTGTTCAGCCATAGGCTCGATCCTGCCAGCTCCCCCGCCTCTCCGAGTCTTCAGGCCAGACTCGTGTGCCACTCGAGTTTCGTTGGCGACCGGCGGCAAGGGACAAGTCGAGCCAGCCCGTCCCCGGCGAGTTACCCATGTCCTCGCGATATCAGTTGTCCTGGCTTGTCTCCGAGCTCACTCTTGGAACCGGTAGCCCATCCCGGCCTCGGTCAGCAGGTGCTTGGGGTGTGACGGATCGTCCTCGAGCTTGCGCCGCAACTGCGCCAAATACACACGCAGGTAATGGGTTTCGGTCGCATACGACGGGCCCCACACCTCGCGCAGCAGCTCTTTGCGCCCGACCAGTTTGCCCTTGTTGCGCACCAGCATCTCGAGCATGCCCCACTCGGTCGGCGTGAGATGCACCGTCTCGTCGTTCTTGGTCACCTTCTTGGCGGCGAGGTCGACGGTGAACGACGAGGTCACCACCACCGGATCGGAGGAGTCGGTGTCGGCGGCGCCGCGCCGGACCGCGGCGCGCAGCCTGGCCAGCAGCTCGTCCATGCCGAACGGCTTGGTGACGTAGTCGTCGGCGCCGGCGTCCAGCGCCTCGACCTTGTCCGCCGAGTCGGTGCGCGCGGAGAGCACGATCACCGGCGCCGAGGTCCAGCCGCGCAACCCGGCGAGCACCTCGATGCCGTCGATATCGGGCAGTCCGAGGTCGAGGATCACCACGTCGGGATGCTTGTCGGCGGCCGCACGCAGCGCGGCGCCGCCGGTGCCCGCGGTGATCACCTCGTAGCCGCGGACGGACAGGTTGATCCGCAGCGCGCGCACGATCTGCGGTTCGTCGTCGACCACCAGCACCTTGATCGGTGGGGCGTCCTGCTTCTTGTCGGTCATCACGGCTTCCTGTGTGGTCCGGGGCTGCGGTGCTCCCACTGTCGATGTACTCATCATCAGCTGCTCGCTTCCGTTTCGTCGGCAGGCAGGTCCACGATCATGGTCAATCCTCCGCCAGGGGTCGGTTCGGCGTGCACGGTGCCGCCCATCGCCTCGACGAAACCGCGGACCACCGAAAGGCCGAGCCCGACGCCGGTGGTGTTGTCACGGTCGCCGAGCCGTTGGAACGGCTCGAACAATTGTTCCTCGGTGCCCTGCGGCACGCCGGGGCCGACATCCACCACTGCGATTGATACGCGGTCGCCCTCGCGTTCGGCGGTGACCCGCACCGGCGTGTCGCGCGTGGCGTGCCGCAGCGCGTTATCGATCAGGTTGGCCACCACCCGTTCCAGCAGCCCGGCGTCCGCGCGCACGGAGACGTCGCCGACCTCCACCTTCACCCGATCCATCGCCGCGCGCCGCAACCCGCGCGCGCCCATGCCGACGCTGACCAGCGCCTGATGCACCACCTCGTCCATGTACACCCGCTGCAGCTGTGGTTTCACCACGCCGACGGCCAGCCGGGACGAGTCGAGCAGGTTGCCGACCAGCGCGGTCAGCTGATCCACCGATTCCTCGATGGTCTCCAGCAATTCGGTGGTGTCCTCGGCGGAGAACTCGATGTCGTCGCTGCGCAGGCTGGACACCGCGGCCTTGGCCCCGGCCAGCGGCGTGCGCAGGTCGTGACTCACTGCGGAGAGCAGCGCACGGCGCAACCGGTCGGCCTCGAGCAATGCCGCAGCGGCGTTGGCCTCCTCGGCGAGCCTGGATTGCCGCACCAGCCCGGCCGCCTGGTTGGCGACGGCGTTGAGCACCGGTCGGTCGGCGGCGGCCAACGGCCGTCCGGACAGCAGCAGCCAGCTCGACGCGTCGCCCGCCTGAATCGCGGTGTCGGCGTCGGCGGCGCGCTGCGGCGGATTCGTGCCCACCGCGGCGACCACGTGCTCACCGCACTGCATGCTGACGGCACGCAAGCCATAGGTCTCTCGAACCTGCTCGAGCAGGTTCGGCAGATCCGCGCCGTGCAGCACGGCACCGGCGAACAGCGTCAGCAACTCGGCCTCCTGCGAGGCCCGCCGCGCCTGCCGGGTCTGCCTGGCGGCCACGTCGACCAGCGCCGCCACCGCGACCGCGACGAACAGCAACACCACCACCGTGACGAAGCTGTCCGGCGCGGCGATGGTCAGGCTGTAGCGCGGATCGGCGAAGAACCAGTTGAGCAGCAGCCCGGACAGCAGCGCCGAAAAAGCCGCGGGCACAACACCACCGAGCAACGCGACAGCGACGACGCCGATGAAGAACACCGCGCTGAGACCGCCGAGCTGCAGGTAGCCGTCGAGGAACACGTCACAGATCCCGCACACCGCGAGCGGAACGAGCACGGCCGCGAGCCAGGCCCGGATCGGCTGGCGCGGCATGAGCGAATACCGGCGCAGACCACGGTGAGCTTCCTCGTGCGTCACCATGTGCACGTCGATCTTTCCCGACTGCTGCACCACGCTGGAGCCGATGCCCTCGTCGAGCATCCTGGCCCACCTGGACCGCCGCGAGGTACCGAGCACCAGCTGCGTCGCGTTCACCTCGCGGGCGAAATCCAGCAGCGCGGTCGGCACGTTGTCACCGGTGACCGTGTGCAGCGAGGCATCCAGGCTGGCGGCGAGTTCGCGCAACCGGGTCAGCCGTTCGGTGGATACCCCGACCAGCCCGTCGCCGCGCACGACGTGCACCAGGACGAGTTCGGCGCTGGCCTTGCTCGCGATGCGACTGGCCCGGCGCACCACGGTCTCCGATTCCGGCCCGCCGGTCACCGCGACGACGACGCGCTCGCGGGCCTCCCACAGATCGGTGATCTTGTGATCGGCCCGGTACTTCGACAATGCGGCGTCGACCTGATCGGCCAGCCAGAGCAGCGCCAATTCCCTTAGCGCGGTGAGATTTCCGGGCCGGAAGTAGTTGCGCAGCGCGGCATCCACCTTGTCGGCCGCGTACACGTTGCCGTGGGACAGCCTGCGCCGCAACGCTTCCGGCGTGAGGTCGACCAGCTCGACCTGATCCGCGCCGCGTACCACCGCGTCCGGCACGGTCTCGCGCTGCTGGATGCCGGTGATCTGCTCGACGACATCGTTGAGGCTCTCCAGGTGCTGCACGTTGACCGTGGAGATCACATCGATGCCCGCGTCCAGGAGCTCTTCGACGTCCTGCCAACGCTTTTCGTGCCTGCCGCCCGGCGCGTTGGTGTGCGCCAACTCGTCCACCAGCGCCACCGCCGGATGGCGGCGCAGCACCGCGTCGACGTCGAGCTCGGACAGCTCGGCACCGCGGTACTCCACCACCTTGGGTGGAACCCGCTCGATGCCCTCCAGCAGGGCGGCGGTCTTGGACCGCCCGTGTGTTTCGACCACCGCAGCCACCACGTCGCGGCCGCGCTCGAGCCGTCGGTGTGCCTCGCCGAGCATGGCGTAGGTCTTACCGACTCCCGGCGCGGCGCCGAGGTAGATGCGGAGTTGTCCGCGTTTCACTCGTCCATCATTGCGCGTCGTGGTCGCTGAACCGCGCACCACGTGAACATCACGGCGCGCTGCTGCTCAAGCATCGAACGGTCCAGGCCCGATGCCGGGCCAGGTGCGTCGGTCGTTGTCGGCGACCACTCGCTGAACCTGCCTGCCCGCGCCCCGTGCCCCCAGCGCGCGAATGAACAGCGCGCAGCACACGAACCCGACGATGACGGCGATGGTGACAGCCGACAATTTCGATCCTCTCTTGCGACCAATGCGAACAACCGGTTGCGCTGGAGTGGTCCGCCTGGCCGGCCCTCAACTACTACCCGCCCAGATAGAGATCACACCGATCTTTACGGTGTGTTGACGGTGTTGCCGCGCACTTTGACGGCATCCTTTCAGCTATCCGGAGCCGGGTGTAAACGAAGCGCAAAGGCAAGCATTTGTCGCGCTAAGGAGTCGTAAGGAACCTCGGCACGGGCCTGATCGAAGACTTGACTCGCCTGGGCGCGCTCCACAACCGGAGCGCCGTGATGGAGGTTGATTTAAACATGTCTGTCGTGGTGTTCACGGTGCTCACCGTGGCGATCTTCGCCCTGCTGGGGCTGATCCAGCGAGGGGTGGAGAAGCTGTGATCGCGAACCTGATCGGTTTGGTTCTCGCCATCTCCGTTGCGATTTACATGGTCGCGGCACTGCTTTTCCCCGAGAGGTTCTAGGTGAACACGACCACAGCGGGGATCGCCTTCATCGCATCCCTGATCATCGCGCTTGCCCTGGTGCATGTGCCGCTCGGCGACTACATGTTCCGGGTCTACAACAACACCAAGCACTCCCGCGCCGAGCGCGCCCTCTATAAGGCGATCGGCGTGCAGCCCGAGGTCGAGCAGACCTGGGGCGTGTATGCCCGCAGTGTGCTCGCCTTCTCGGCGGTCAGCATCCTGTTCTTGTTCTTCCTGCAACTGCTCCAGGGCAAACTGCCACTGCATTTGAACAACCCCGGCACCGAGATGACCCCGGCGCTGGCCTGGAACACCGCGGTCAGCTTCGTCACGAACACCAACTGGCAGAACTACTCCGGTGAATCGACCCAGGGCCACCTGGTGCAGATGGCCGGGCTCGCGGTGCAGAACTTCGTCTCCGCGGCCGTCGGTATGGCCGTCGCAGTCGCGCTGGTGCGCGGCTTCGCCCGCCGCCACACCGGCGATCTCGGCAACTTCTGGGTGGACCTGGTGAGGGGTACCATCCGGATCCTGCTGCCGATCGCGTTCGTGTTCGCGATCGTGCTGATCGCCGGTGGTGTGATCCAGAACTTCCACCTGCACGACCAGGTCGCGCAGACGCTGAACGGCACCGAGCAGACGATTACCGGCGGGCCGGTGGCCAGCCAAGAAGTGATCAAGGAGCTGGGCACCAACGGCGGCGGTTTCTACAACGCGAACTCGTCGCATCCGTTCGAGAACCCCACCACCTGGACCAACTGGCTCGAAATCTTCCTGATCCTCGTGATCAGTTTCTCGCTGCCGCGCACCTTCGGCCGGATGGTCGGCAGCAAGAAGCAGGGCGTCGCCATCGCCGCGGTGATGGGCACGATCGCGATCGTCAGCATCACGTTGAGCAATGTCTTCCAGCTGGCGCACCACGGCACGGTGCCGACCGCGATCGGCGCGTCCATGGAAGGCGTCGAAACCCGTTTCGGCGTCGCCGATTCCGCGACCTTCTCCGGCGCGACCACGCTGACGTCCACCGGCGCCGTCGACTCGTTCCACGACTCCTACACCAGCCTCGGCGGCATGATGACGATGTTCAACATGCAGCTCGGCGAAGTCGCGCCGGGCGGAACGGGTTCCGGGCTCTACGGCATGCTCATCCTCGCGGTGATCACCGTCTTCGTCGCGGGTCTGATGGTCGGGCGCACACCGGAATACCTCGGCAAGAAGATCACCCCGCGCGAGATCAAGCTCGCCGCTTCCTATTTCCTGGTCAGCCCGCTGATCGTGTTGATAGGCACCGCGATTGCGATGGCCATGCCAGGACAACGCGCCGCAATGGCGAACTCCGGGCCACACGGGCTCTCGGAAGTGTTGTACGCCTTCACGTCCGCCGCCAACAACAACGGCTCAGCGTTCGCGGGCTTGTCCGGCAACACCGAGTGGTACAACACCGCACTCGGCCTCGCGATGGTCTTCGGCCGGTTCCTGCCGATCATCTTCGTGCTCGCGCTCGCCGGTTCGCTGGCCAAGCAAGGCAATACCCCCGAGTCGATCGGCACACTGCCGACGCACCGGCCGCAGTTCATCGGCATGGTCGTCGGCACCACCGTGATCCTGGTCGCACTCACCTTCCTGCCCGCACTCGCGCTCGGGCCGCTCGCCGAAGGAATCCACTGAAATGACCAGTCCCACTACTGAAATCACCGTTCCGGACGAGTTCAACGAGTCGAAGAAGCAGCTGGCCCAGAAGTCCGGCCGGGTCCCGCGCGGCGCGCTCGACCCCAAGATGCTGCTGACCTCGCTGCCCGACGCGGTGCGCAAGCTCGACCCGCGCACCATGTGGCGCAACCCGGTGATGTTCATCGTCGAGCTCGGCGCCGTCTGGTCGACGGTGCTCGCGATCACCGATCCCACCTTCTTCGCCTGGGCGATCGTGGTGTGGCTGTGGCTCACCGTGATCTTCGCCAATCTCGCCGAGGCGGTGGCCGAGGGGCGCGGCAAGGCGCAGGCCGACACGTTGCGCAAGGCCAAGACCGACACCGTCGCACGGCGCTTGGTGGATTGGACGCCCGGCGGCCAGGTGGTCGAGGAGGGTGTCGCCGCACCGGAACTGCAGCGCGGCGATCATGTCGTCGTCGAGGCCGGACAGGTCATCCCCGGTGACGGTGATGTCGTGGAAGGCATTGCCTCGGTGGACGAATCGGCGATCACCGGTGAATCCGCGCCGGTGATCCGGGAATCCGGCGGTGACCGTTCCGCGGTGACCGGCGGCACCACCGTGCTGTCGGACCGGATCGTCGTCAAGATCACCCAGGAGCCCGGCAAGAGCTTCATCGACAAGATGATCGCTCTCGTCGAAGGCGCCAGCAGGCAGAAGACCCCCAACGAGATCGCGCTCAACATCCTGCTCGCCTCGCTGACCATCATCTTCGTCTTCGCGGTGGTCACACTGCAGCCGCTGGCGATCTTCTCCAAGGCGAACAACCCTGGCGTGCCGGATACTTCGGCGCTGGACGTCAACGGGATCACCGGGATCGTCATGGTCTCGCTGCTCGTGTGCCTTATCCCGACCACCATCGGCGCGCTGCTCTCGGCCATCGGCATCGCGGGCATGGACCGGCTCGTGCAGCGCAACGTGCTCGCCATGTCCGGGCGCGCGGTCGAGGCCGCGGGCGACGTGAACACGCTGCTGCTGGACAAGACCGGCACCATCACCCTCGGCAACCGGCAGGCCTCGGAATTCGTTCCGATGCCCGGCATTTCGGCCGACGAGCTGGCCGACGCGGCCCAGCTGTCCAGCCTCGCCGACGAGACGCCCGAAGGCCGCTCCATCGTGGTGTACGCCAAGCAGGCGTTCAACAAGCGTGAGCGCACGCCCGGCGAACTGAAGGGCGCGACCTGGGTCGAGTTCACCGCGCAGACCCGGATGTCGGGTGTGGACCTGAACGACGGGCATCAGCTGCGCAAGGGCGCGGCCAGCGCGGTCATCGAATGGGTTCGCGCGCAAGGGGGCAACGTGCCCAGCGAGGCCGGGGTGACCGTCGACGGCGTCTCCGCCTCCGGTGGCACGCCACTGGTCGTCGGTGAGGTCCAGGACGGCACCGCACGGTTGCTCGGCGTGATCCACCTCAAAGACGTTGTCAAACAAGGCATGCGGGAACGCTTCGACGAGATGCGCCGGATGGGCATCCGCACCGTCATGATCACCGGCGACAATCCGTTGACCGCCAAGGCGATTGCCGACGAGGCGGGCGTGGACGACTTCCTCGCCGAGGCCACGCCGGAGGACAAGCTGGCGCTGATCAAGAAGGAACAGGACGGCGGTCGGCTGGTCGCGATGACCGGTGACGGCACCAACGACGCACCGGCACTGGCCCAGGCCGACGTGGGCGTCGCCATGAACACCGGCACCTCGGCAGCCAAAGAGGCCGGCAACATGGTCGATCTGGACTCCGATCCGACCAAGCTGATCGAGATCGTCGAGATCGGCAAACAGCTGCTTATCACCCGTGGTGCACTCACCACGTTCTCCATCGCCAATGACATCGCCAAGTACTTCGCGATCCTGCCCGCGCTGTTCATCGCGCTGTTCCCCGGGCTGGACGCGCTGAACATCATGCGGCTGCACAGCCCGCAGTCGGCGATCCTGTCCGCGGTCATCTTCAACGCGATCATCATCGTCGCGCTGATCCCGCTGTCGCTGCGCGGCGTGAACTACACGCCGTCCAATGCGTCGAAGTTGTTGAGCCGCAACCTGTTGATCTACGGCCTCGGCGGCATCATCGCGCCGTTCATCGGCATCAAGATCATCGACCTCGTCGTCCAACTCCTCCCTGGGATGTCCTGACATGCAGTTTTCAACTTGGATCCGGCAGCACTTCGCCGCGTTGCGTGCGCTGCTCGTGCTCACCGTGATCACCGGAATCGTCTATCCCCTAGCGGTTTTCGCGGTCGCCCAGATACCGGGCCTGCACGACAAGGCAGACGGGTCGCTGATCAAGGTCGACGACAAGGTTGTCGGCTCCAGTCTGATCGGGCAGTCCTTCACCGACAAGGACGGCAAGGCACTGGTGCAGTACTTCCAGAGCCGTCCGTCCGCCGCGGGCAGCAACGGCTACGACCCGACGGCGACCGCGGCCAGCAACCTCGGGCCCGAGAGCATCGTGGACACCCTCGATGCTGATCCGGCGAACGTGAAGCTGAGCCTGCTGTCCACCGTGTGCGCCCGCAGCAAGGAGGTCGGCGACCGTGAGGGGGTCGACGGCGGCCGTCCGTTCTGCACCAAAGACGGTGTCGGGGCGGTGCTCTCGGTGATCGGGCCGCGCGACGCCGACGGTGAGGTCTCGCATCCGACCCAGGTGGTGAGTGTCAACGAGGCGTGCCCGGCGACGCCGTTCCTGTCCACCTACAAGGGTGTTCAGGTGACGTGCGCCAAGCCCGGCGAGGACTACTCGGCGGGGCGGATCGTCCCGATCTTCGGTGATGCTCCCGTCGACACCCCGGTGCCCACCGATGCGGTCACCGCCAGCGGCAGTGGACTCGACCCGCACATCTCGCCCAGGTACGCGGACGTCCAGGTCGCACGAATCGCCAAGGCGCGCAACATCTCCGTGGACCAGGTGCACTCATTGGTGGACGCACACACCAGTGACCGCACCCTCGGCTTCCTCGGCGAACCGCGCGTCAACGTGGTCGAGCTGAACCTCGACCTCGACCAGCGGTACCCGTTCCGCGGCTGATCGAATAACCCGAAGAGGGCCGGTGACACATCGTCACCGGCCCTCTCGCTATTCCGCGGTCATCAGGTGGCGGGCTTACTCGCGTTTGCCGCCATGGTGTGCCGAGAATTCAGGCGTCGTTCTTCTTGGGGCCGAGCGGGAACAGCGGGGCATGCGGGACGAGGCAGAACGGGTGTCCGGCGGGGTCGAGCAGGACGCGCCAGGTGTCCGGGTCCGGCTGGACCTCGGCGAGGCGGGCACCCAACTCGATCGCCTTCGCCTGCGCGTCGTCCAGGTCGTCGACCTTGAGTTCGAAATGGATGTTGTTCGGGGTGTCACCGCCGGGCCAGGTCGGCGGGCGATAATCCGGCACATACAGCGCACACAGCGCCCCACGTTCGGTGTGCACTACAGCCAAATCATCGGCACGATAAACGATCTCCCCTCCGAGCAAAGCGGCCCAAAACGCCGCCAGCTCCTCTTTGTCGGCACAGTTCAAGGTGATCAAACTCAACTGAGCGATAGGCACGAAGACGATCGTACGGGTGCTGCGGAGGGGCACCGCAAGGCTTCGCCGTTGCCCAGTCCGTTCAACGGACCGGGCAACGGACAGCCGAGTGGCGGTTCAGTTCTCGTCGGCCGTGTGCTTCGCACGGATCGCGGCGCGTTCGGCGGCGGCACGGGCGGCACGACTATTCGCACTTCGCCGCCATGTCCCGTCCGGCGAGCTCAGCGGTATTCGGGGTTTTGGAAGTCGAAGCGGCAGCCGGCGTCCCATTCGGAGCGTTGGTTGCCGTGGGCGGGAATGCCGTTGGCGTCCTTGAGCATTCGGGCCAGGTGCAGGAGATTCCAGGTCATGAAGGTGGTGTTGCGGTTGGTGAAGTCGTTGGCGGGGCCGCCGGAGTCCGGGTCGAGGTAGGAGGGGCCGGGGCCGACCTCACCGATCCAGCCTGCGTCGGCTTGCGGTGGGATGGTGTAGCCGAGGTGTTGGAGGCTGTAGAGGATGTTCATGGCGCAGTGTTTGACGCCGTCCTCGTTGCCGGTGATGAGGCAGCCGCCGACCCGGCCGTAGTAGGCGTACTGGCCACGGTCGTTGAGGATCGAGGAGTTCGCGTAGAGGCGTTCGATCACCTGCTTGGTGACAGAGCTGTTGTCGCCCAACCAGATCGGGCCCGCTATCACCAGGATGTCGGCGTCCATGACCTGACGTTGCAGCGCGGGCCATTCGTCGGTGGGCCAGCCGTGTTCGGTCATGTCCGGCCAGACACCGAACGCGATGTCGTGGTCGACCGCGCGGATGTGGGAGACCTGCACGCCGTTCTTCGCCATGATGTGGGCGCTGATGTCGATGAGGCCCTGGGTGTTGCTCACCTCCGGCGAGCGCTTGAGGGTGCAGTTGATGAACACTGCCCGCAAGTCGTCGTAGCTGGTCATGGTGTGCTCCTTGGTGTTTCGGTGCTGCGGGATCGGTGATCGTCGGCGAGTCTTACCAGTGCTGCGGCGACTACCAGCGCCCAGATGAGGATGAGGGCCACAGCGAGCCCGAGTGGGTAGTTGCGGTCGAGGACGGTCGGGTTGTCCGGCATGGCGTGGCCGCGGTCGAGCACGGGTGCGGCGATCGCGACCAACGCCACCGTGCACACCGCCCCGCAGGCGGCCGGGCCCCACCAGGTGCCGGGCAGGAGGTGGCGGGCGGTGACACCGACGGCGGCGCAGAGCGGGGCGAATACCGCGTCGTGCAAAAGGATTCCGCCGGCGAACCACAGCGCGACCGACAGCAGATCGGCGCGCGGGAAGTCGAGCAACAGGGAGATCCCGTACCAGCCGAGCCACAGCCCGGCCAGTAGCAACAGGATTCGGATCGCGTTCATGCGCGTGCCTCGATCGTCGAAAGCCATTTCGTTTGCAGCACGCCGGGGCGACTCGGCGCGATGAGGCGACAGGGATAGCCGTGATCGACGTCGAGCGTCGCACCATTCAAGGAGAGTGCAACCAGCGTGTCCGCATCGACGACATGACGGTGCGGCAGAACCGAATTCGCATAGATGCCGCTGGTCTCCAACGACCGGAAGTGCACGTCGCCGCCCGGATAGGCGCCCACCGCCGCGAGCAGATCACGCAGTCGAACGCCCGACCAATCGGCGGACGCACTCCACCCCTCGACACAGGCGATCGGCAGCCGAGCATGCGCCTGCGGCATAGCCAGCAATTCCTCCCTGGTGAAGCTGCGCCGCCGATCACCAACCAGCACCGTCAGCCGATAGTCGGCCGCCCGCGCCAACTCGACCACCCCCGCCGCCGCCGCCGACCTGTTCACCGGAACCCCCTGCGGCCCTTCCCCACTGCGCGGCGCGAGCACCGCGGCCCACCGCAGCGCTGGAACAGTTTGACCAGCGACCGCCAACGCGGCCACCCCCGCAGAAACCCACGCCGCAGTCAGCACAGTCCGTCGCGAAACATGCCGCGGACCAACGGGATCGGAGTCTGTATTCACAGCCTCGACCCGGTCCAAGCCCGCTCCCACGGCCGAGGCCAGCGCCGCAGCTGAGTCCGGAGCCGGGTTCGGGGCCGAGACCACGTCCCGATCCGAGGCTGAGGCAGGCCCCTGGCTCAGGTGCGGGGTGCGGGTGGTGTTCGGGTTTGGAGTCGGGGGTGGGTTCGAGTCGAGTGGACGGCTCAGGGCTTCGCGGATTACGGGCAGCTTGACTGCTAGGTGTACTGCCAGTGCGCCGATGGCTACGAAGGCGACTGCGTAGTGGGCGGGGGGAAAGAAGAATTTCCAGGGGTAGTACTGGGCGATGTTCAGGAGGCCGGTGGATAGTTCGAACAGGATTGCGCCGACTAGCAGGGCGATCGAGCCGCGTTCCAGCATGCGGAGGGGTGAGCCGATCACGGGGCGTTGGAACAGCCTCGGGTATACCGCCCACAGCTTCACCAGCAGTGGCGGAATGGCGGCTACGCCGGAAATGACGTGTAGCCCTTGGGTTAGGCGGTACAGCCACACCGGGTGGGCGGGCCACCAGAACCAGGTGGGTGGGTGTTGGATCCAGTGGCTCAGCAGGCCGGTGATGAAGCAGATCAGGATCGCGGAGCCGAGGGCGATACCGACCCGGCTGGCCACCTCCGGGCCGCGTGCATCGGAGACCTGGAACCACCGCGCCGCGGATGCCCCTCTGCGCTGGAGGGATTCGCGCACGTTCATCGGACACCTACCGACGTAGCCGATCGACGGCACCCAGCGCGGCACATCACGCGATCACCGCCGTCGAAGCGTGGCGGCGCAGCCAGGCGATGTGCCTGCCGTCGATCTCCGCGGTGTTCAGCACTCGAAACCCCGCACTGTGCGCGAGTTGTTCCGCGTGATCGATGCCCACCGACGCCCACGGAAACCAGGAACCGACATGTGACCTGGACTCCAGCCGGATCTGCCGGGTCACCGAACCGCTGCCGGGACGGCCGAATTCGACGATCGCCAGTCCGTCCGGCGCGAGCAGTTCCGCGGTACGCGTGAGGATGCGCTGCGGGTCGCCACCGATCCCGATGTTGCCGTCGGCCAGCAGCGCGTAGGACCAGCGACCGGCTCCCGGCAACGGCCCGAACAGATCCCGGCGCAGCGCGGGCGCTCCGCGAAACCTGGTGATGGCGACCGCCGTCGGCGAGATGTCCACGCCGAGCGCGAGTACCCCACGCTGCAACAGGGCGGCGACCAATCGTCCTGGCCCACAACCGAGGTCCAACGTCGGCCCGTCGCAGCAGCCGGTGAGCGCACGATCAGCACCACGATCGCCACCGGCGAGCCCGAGCCAACGCCCGGTCGGTAATCGGTGTCGAGTGCCGTCCGCCGCACGCATCCAACACCTTTCACCCGCCAACGCACGATCGAAGATGTCGAAGTCCGCGCCGATCATCGCGCCACCAACCCGCACTCGCCCACAGCACGAACCCGACCCACGAAACCTGTTGTGCCCGTGGTGCTCGCCACAGCACCAACCCGTAATCGCGATACTTGCCCTGTCCTATCAGCGCGACAACTGCCGACCGCCGAGGGGTGAACCCGATCCACGAAACCAGTTTTGCCCGTGGCGCTCATCGCAGCACCAACCCGCAGTCGCGTAGTTCGAGGAAGGTCTTGGCGAAGCGACCGTCGGATTCCGACGCCACTCGGGTGGCGTCCGCGAAGGTGTCGACATCGCTGAACTGCGGCAACAGATCTACCCGATAGCCGCAGTCCTGCAAGGCTTTCCGGGTGAGCTCGCCGGTCTGATCGGTGGA
Organism: Nocardia sp. NPDC046473; assembly: GCF_040645995.1. Classification (NCBI taxonomy): domain Bacteria; kingdom Bacillati; phylum Actinomycetota; class Actinomycetes; order Mycobacteriales; family Nocardiaceae; genus Nocardia; species Nocardia sp. NPDC046473. The sequence goes on along the minus strand of NZ_JBEYZJ010000001.1, from coordinate 522,703 downwards.
CATCGGAACGTCCGCCAGTACCCGGGCGGGCTGGGCGGACGGCAGACCGAGTGCCCACCAGCCGCCGTCGTCGGCCGGGCCGAGCAGCGCGGTGTCACCCGACGCGAGTTCGTTTGCCGCCGCCGTCAGTACCTCTGGACCGATCTGCGGCGTGTCCATGCCGATCTGCAGGACCGGGGCGCCGAGGCGGGCGGCGTCGGCGTGGGCGTTGGCGAGGCGAGCGCCGAAACCGTCGCCACGCTGTGGGATGACCACGAATTCACTGAGGGCGGTGGCCAATTCGTGGCTGCGTTCGGCGGCGGCCAGGTCGCCGGTGAACGCGACGACTCGATGGGCGACGTCGCTGCGCAGCACCGCATCGAGGGTGTCGAGCAATGCTGCGGCGGCAACCCTGGCGGCCTCCTGCGGTGTGAGCGGTGGCGTCAATCGCGTCTTGGCGAAGCCGGCGATCGGCGCCTTCGCGATCACCAACAGTGTGGTGGCACAGGGGCTCATCGCAGCACCGCCAGGAAATCCTTGGTGGCGCGCGCCGTGCCGAGCCAGGAGCCGGAGACCTTCGACACTCCCCCGGCTCGGGGTCGATAGGCGATGTCCCGCTCGACCACCTGCCAGCCCGCGCCCGCCGCGCCGACGAGCAGTTCGAGGGGATACCCGGAGCGCAGGTGCAGCGGCCCGAGCGACAGCATCCTGGCCCGCCGCGCCACCCGCATCGCACCGATGTCGTGCACGGGCAGACCGTATTTGCGCCGCAGCCTGCGGGCGATGAGCAGATTGCCGAGCCGCGCATGCCATGGCCAGACACCGGCGCGGGTCGGTCGCCGCCGGCCGACCGCGAGATCGGCTCCGCCACAGATCAATTCGACCAAGCCGGGCAGTTCGGCCGGATCCATCGATCCGTCGCCGTCGAGCACCGCGACCATCTCGGTGCGCGCCGCCGCGATGCCCGCTTGGACCGCAGCGCCGTAGCCGGGTCTGCCCTCGTGCACCACCGTGGCGCCACGTGCGCGGGCGACGGCCGCCGTCTCGTCGGTCGAGCCGTTGTCCACGACCAGGGCGTGATATCCGGTGGGAATGGCTGCTAGGACATCCGGCAACGCATCAGCTTCGTCTCGGCACGGAATCACCACAGTCACTCCGGCCGGATCAACCTGGGTTCGAGTCACGGCACCGACGCTAGGCCGTCGGACCCACCGCACGGCCGAAAAACCTGTGACGAAACAGTGACATCGTCAAAATATGCGTCCGGAACAGCGATAACGGCCGATGGCCGACCTATCGTGATAACCGTGCATGACGTCTCCGAGGTCGCAGCCCAGCCGCGTGTCCAGATCCGCGGCGACCTGATCAGTGCGGGCATCGCCGCCGCGCTGGTAGCGACAGCGTTCATCATCCCGAGAATCGCCGACCCGCAATGGGTTAGCAAACTCTATGCCGCCAGTGCGCCGATATTCGGTTCCTGGGTACCGCACATCGGTTGGGGCACCGGCCCCGCGATCGTCATCGCGGCACTCGTTGCCCTGCGAGGTCCGGCGCTGGCCCAGCGGTTGCCGTGGCGGCGGCTGCTGGCGATGTCATGGGTCACCGCGATCGCCTGGACGTTCGCGCTGGCCATGGTCGATGGCTGGCAGCGCGGCTTCACCGACCGGTTCAACGACCCCAACGAATACCTGCACGAGGTCGGCGGCGTCACCGATATCGGCGCGATGCTGCGCGGTTTCTCCGACCGCATCCTCGATTTCCAACCGGACTCGTGGACCACCCACGTGTCCGGACATCCGCCGGGCGCGCTGCTGTTCTTCGTGCTGCTGGATCGCCTCGGCCTCGGCGGCAGCACCTGGGCGGCCTTGGCCTGCATGCTGATCGGAACCAGCGCGGTGGTCGCGGTCGCGGTCGCGCTGCGCGCGCTCGGCGCCGAGGATCGCGCACGGGCCGCGCTACCGTTTCTGACGCTGGCGCCCGCCGCGGTCTGGATCGCCGTCTCCGCCGACGCGATGTTCGCCGGTGTGACCGCGTGGGCGGTCGCGTTGCTCGCGCTCGCCGCTCGGCCCGCGGGCAGTCACGCCGCGGCGGTCGCGGCGGGGATACTGTTCGCCTTCGGCATCTATCTCAGTTACGGGTTGACGTTGATGGTGATACCCGCGGTCGCCGTCTTGATCGCGGGCCGGACCATCCGGCCGCTGCTGCCCGCGGTGGCCGGTGCGCTGGTGGTCGTCGCCGCCTTCACGCTGTCCGGATTCTGGTGGATCGACGGCTATCACCTGGTGGTCGAGCGCTACTACCAGGGCGTCGCCCAGAATCGGTCGTACGCGTATTGGTGGTGGGGCAATCTGGCCGCGACGGTCTGTGCGGTCGGCCTCGCCACGGCGGCGGCGCTGCATCGTGCGTTGTCCCCGCGCGTGCTGCGCGCCCTCGATCCGACCGCGCTACTGGTGGCCGCCGCCCTGTGCGCGATCCTGGCTGCGGACATCAGCGGGCTGAGTAAGGCGGAAACCGAACGCATCTGGTTACCGTTCGATATGTGGCTGCTCGCCGCAACCGCGTTCCTGCCCCGGTCCACCGCCCGCGGCTGGCTCGCGGTGCAGGGCATCGGCACGCTCGTGCTGGTCCACTCGATCCTGACGAATTGGTGAAACGATGTCCATCCTGATCGCCGACGACGATCCCGTGGTCCGGGACGTGGTCCGGCGCTACCTCGAACGCGACGGCCTGATTGTCCGCGAAACCGCCGACGGCCCGGCCACTTTGGCGGCGCTGGCGGATACCGACGACCAGATCGACCTGGCGGTGCTCGATGTGATGATGCCCGCACCGGACGGCATCGAGATCTGCCGCGCGATCCGTTCGGGGCCGCGCCCGCAGACGCCGGTCATCCTGCTCACCGCGCTCGGCGACGAGGACGACCGGGTGCTCGGGCTGGAGGCGGGCGCCGACGATTACGTCACCAAGCCGTTCAGTCCGCGCGAGCTCGCGCTGCGGGTCGCCTCGGTGCTGCGGCGCGCACAGGTCGTGCGCGAGGACGCCCATCCGACGCTGCGGGACGGCGCGGTCGAGGTGCGGCCCGCCTTCCGGCTCGCGCTGGTGGACGGCGTGCCGGTGGACCTCACGCCACGCGAGTTCGATCTGCTGGTTTTCCTGCTCCAACATCCGCAACAGGTCTTCAGCCGCGAACAGTTGCTCGCCCAGGTGTGGGGCTGGGACTTCGGCGACCTGTCCACGGTTACCGTGCACATCAAGCGATTACGCGCGAAACTCGGCGACCGCCATCGCATCGAAACAGTCTGGGGCCGCGGCTACGCGTGGGCGCGCACCGACGCGGGAAACGGAGCCACCGATGCCTGAGGACACCGCACAGCTCATCGCCTACACGCTGGCCTGCTCGGTTCCCGTGGTGCTGATCGGCGCGGTGATCCTGCGCGCCACCAGCAATCGCTCGATCACCACGAGCATGGCGATCCTGGTGTTGATTCCGACACTGTCGACGCTGGCGGGCGTCATCGGGGTGAGCGGATTGATGTTCACCCACGAATTGCAGCGCACCGCAGTGGTTCTCGCCGTCGTCGCGGTGGTCACCGTCCCGGCGGCGATGCTGCTAGGGCGGGAGCAGGCGCGAAAGATGGTCTGGGAAAAGCAGATCCGGGATCAAGAACGGGCCGCCGAGCGTTCCCGCCGCGAGCTCGTCGCCTGGGTGAGCCATGACCTGCGCACCCCACTGGCCGGCATTCGCGCGATGGCGGAAGCACTTTCGGATGGCGTGGTCACCGGGCAGGCGGACGTCGCCCGCTACGCGGAGCAGATCGGCTGCGAGACCAATCGGCTGGCCAGGATGGTCGACGACCTGTTCGAGATGTCGAAGATCAACGCCGGTGCGCTTCGGCTCGACCTGGAGCCGGTGGATCTGCGCGAACTGATCGACGAGGTGCTCGCCGCCAACCGCCCGACCGCCGACCGCGCGCAGGTCGCGTTGCGCGCCGAGCAACCGGACAGCCGAATCGTGGTGGCGGCCAGCGATCAGGCACTCGGGCGAGTGCTGACCAACCTGGTCTCCAACGCCATCGCGCACACGCCGCCCGGCGGCGAGGTCGCCATCTCCGCGGGCGCGTCCGACGGGCAGGCGTGGGCGCGCGTCGACGACACCGGGCCGGGGATCGCCGAGGCGGATCTGCCGCGCATCTTCGAGGTCGCCTATCGGGGCACCGCCGCACGGTCACCGGTCGCGGCCGACGGCGTACCCACCGGCAGCGGAATGGGTTTGGCGATCGCCGCCGGGTTGGTCGAGGCGCACCACGGTGACATCACCGTGGCGAACCTCGACCAGGGATGCCGCTTCGAGGTTCGACTGCCGTTGTCGGACAACTGATCCCGCACGACCTCAGAAAGTCGGGGCGAAGGTCCCGACACTGTCGCGCAGTGGCGCGAAGGCGAACTGGGTGAGACCGGCGATCGGATCCACCTGCGCGACGAAACCCACAGCGCGCCTGGCCTGATCCGGGTCGGCGACGATATGGCGCACATCGCCCGGCCGGTAGCGGCCGGTCACGATCGGATCGGGCCCGCCACGCGCGGCGGCCAGCGCGGTCGCGACCTCGCCGATGGTGATCGGCCGACCCGAGGAGATGTTGAGCGGAACAAAGCCGGGCAGCGGTTGTTCGATGGCGGCGAGATTCGCGGCGGCGATATCGGTGACGTGCACGAAATCCCTGGCCTGCCTGCCATCCTCGAACACCCGCGGCGGCTGCCCCGCCTCCAGCGCCGATCGGAAGATCGCGGCGACGCCGGAATACGGTGTGTCCCTGGGCATATCGTCGCCATAAACATTGTGGTACCGCAATGCCGTGACGCTGGAATCAGTTACGGAAGCCCACGCCGCCGCATAGTTCTCCTGCGCGAGCTTGCTCGCCGCGTACAGACTGCGCGGCCGCAACGGCGCATCCTCGTGCACCGAATCCCAGCTGAGTATCTCGCCGGTCTCCGGGCTGCGGTGCTCGAACATCCCGGCGTCCAGATCGGCGGTGCGACGAACACCCACTTCGACCGGCCCGCCCCGTTCCCCGCGATAACGCCCCTCGCCGTACACGACCATCGAGGACGCGAGTACCAGCCGACGGCACCCGGCCCGATCCATCGCCGCCAGCAAGACCGCGGTCCCGAAGTCGTTGTGGCTGGCGTAAGCGGGTGCGTCCTGCGCGCTCACCCCGTTGCCGACCACCGCTGCCTGATGACAGACGACATCGATGCCGCGCAGCACCGTATCGAGCGCCGCACCGTCGCGGAGATCCACGCGCTCAACGCCTTCAGGGGTCGGAGCCGACGGACCATGCGCCGCGGACACCATCAGATCGAGCGAAACAACCTCGTGCCCCGCATCGACCAACTCGCGCCGAATATGCGACCCGATGAACCCGGCAGCCCCGGTCAGCAGCACCCGCATCCCGCTCACCCTTTCCGTTTCGACGGCTGCCCGACCCGGGCAATGATCACGACCACTTGCGTGCGTGCTGACGTCATACACCGATCGTGCCTGGTCCACGCCCTACCTGGGCCGGACCACGCCGCAGCGTCAGACTTTCGTCATTCCTTACGGCCACTTCCATCCGGAACGGGCACGGCAACGAATGCTTACCGAAACGGCCAGGTCGCACCCGACCGACCGCCGACGCCGTGTCACTGACGGAGGAAAGGAAATTCATGAAGCGGACAATGGCGAACAGCCTTGTCGTCGCCGCGATCGGTCTCGGCTCGTTACTCGGTGCCGCGCAGGCAACCGCAGAATCCGGCCTGCCCTTGGAGCCTGCCACGAGCACATCTCCCAGCACCCAGCCCATCGATGACACGGCAACCGGCTCATCGAGTGTGTCGGCCAAGACCCTGTCGAGCTTGTCCGGCGGCCTCGCCGAGCCCAAGCCGACTCAGTAGCGCACCAGCTCCACCGTGCCCCGGCTCCCGCGTACGGAGCCGGGGCACGGTCGGCGGTGGACGCGCGTAAATCGTTGCCGTCAGCCCACCGCGACGTGGTCGAAGTAGTAGGCCGAGGCCGCTAGGTACTGGCAGCATTCGGGGCCGTGGCCTGCGTGGGTGCTGCGGACGAACTGGGCTAGGTCCAGGTCCAGATCCATGGGTTCGATGGTGCAGTCGCGGTGCTGTGTGCTCCACAGGTCCCGCATATCCAGCGATGTCTGCATGATGTGCCTCCAGCCTGCGTCGTCTATCAGCCTGAAAAGCATGACCTGAATGCTTACCTCGGAGGAGTACCCGATGTCGGGCTGTTTTATCCCAAGATCATCGCGTGATCAACTGCCAATCGTCGGGTAGGCGGGCGGCGGTGACCTGGGCGCCTTCCACCTCCAGGTCGACGGTGATCGGTCCGAGTCGCAACGCGGACAAGGTGATTCGGCCCCATTCCGGCGGCACCAGCGGGCGCACGGTGATGGTGCGGTTGGGCACGTCGGGGTCGAGACCGAGGAACGCCCGCACCAGCAGCAGCGGGGCCGCGCTCGCCCACGCCTGGGGTGAGCAGGAGGTCGGGTACGGCACCGGGGTCGGGAACCGCGAGCGCGGGAAACCGCAGTACAGCTCGGGTAGTCTGCCGTCGAAAGCCGTTGCGGCGTCGAGCAATCCGGTGGCCAGCCGGGTCGCCAGCTCGACAGCGCCCGGCACGTGCCGGTAGCGCAGCAGGCCGGCCACCGCGATGGCGGTGTCGTGCGGCCACACCGAGCCACAGTGGTAACTCATCGGATTGTAGGCGCCCATTGTCGAAGCGAGCGTGCGCAATCCGAATCCGCTGTCCATCTCCGGTCCCGAGAGTCGTTGCACCAGTTCGGCGGCGTGCGCGTCGCTGGCGATGCCGGACCAAAGGCAGTGTGCCGCATTGCTTGTCAGCGCGTCGACGCGACGCTTGCCCTGGTCGAGCGCGATGGCGTACCAGCCACGCTCGGGAAGCCAGAACGCTTCGCCGAACTTGCCGCGCAATTGAGCCGCCTCATCGCGCAACTCCCCCGCCCGGTGCGGGTCATCGAACGCCTCGGCGAGCTCAGCGCGGGCCAGCAGCGCGGCATGCACGTAACCCTGCACCTCACACAGCGCGATCGGCGCCTCGGTGACGTGGCCGTCCAGGTCGTTGACGCCGTCCCAGCTGTCCTTCCAGCCCTGGTTGATCAGGCCGCGGTCGGTGGCCCGGCAGTATTCGACGAACCCGTCGCCGTCGCGGTCGCCGTAATCGCCGATCCAGTCCAGCGCCGCGTCGGCGGCGGGCAGCAGCGCTCTTATCGATGCCGAATCCGCGCCCCAGCGATGACATTCCGCGAGGAGCATCACGAAAAGCGGTGTGGCGTCTACGGTTCCGTAATAGATGTTGCCGCCCAGCACCAGCCCGCCCGACGGGCCGCGGCGCATCTCGTGCATGATCCGCCCCGGCTCCTCCTCGGTGAGCGGATTCACCGTCTGCCCTTGCAGTTCGGCCAGCTGTTGCAGTGTGCCGAGGGCGAGGTCGACCTCGAGCGGCAGCGCCATCCAGGCGGTCAGCAGGCTGTCGCGACCGAACAGGGTCATGAACCAGGGCGCGCCCGCCGCGACGAACGGCCGGTTCTGGCCGGTGTCGTCGTGAATCTGCAAGGCGCCCAGGTCACTTTCGCTGCGCCGCAACACCTGACTGAGTTCCGGATGTGACGCGGAGACGTCGGTGGCGGTGTGCCGCCAAGCAGCGATCTTGCGGCCGGGCGCGCTGACTCCGTAGTGCTCACCCGGTGCCAGCGGCGCCTGGAACCGCTGGTTGCCGAGGGTGGGCTGGGCGATGATCTCGGTCTGCCAGACCTCGCCGACCGGCACCACCACGCGCCACACCAAAGTGCCAGGCAATACCGTGGGTTCAACGGTCGCCGACACCGAGAGCCCACGCATCCGATCGGTGCGATCGTGGAACAGCAGCTCGCCCTCGGCCACCGTCACCTCGGACCGGCCGTGTCCGGCCCGCCCCTCCTTGACCGCGAACAGGTCGACGAAATCGGCGTCCACATGCAGTTCGAGGGTGACCGCCGTCGGCTCGCGGCCCATGTTCTCCAGCGTGAGCACCTCGTGCATGCCGTCGGCCACGATCCGCTCGCGCACCACCAGCAGCGTACTGTCGGCCAGCCCGGCCGTCGGCGGTCTTCGCAGCACGAACCTGGCCGCGAACGCCTCCGGGCTGAGCACCGAAAGCGGTTCGGGCAGTTGGCCGTCCACCAGCAGCTCCCACCGGGACACCACCCGCGCGTCCCGGAAGAAGAGTCCGTGCGGGCGGCCCGGCTCGACATCGCCGAGCCGGTTCGACAGGCAGAAGGTGCCACCCTCCACCAGCGTCACCGAGCCCGCCCCACCGAAACCCGTCGGCTCACCGGAGTTCAGCGGGGCGGGGCTGAGCGCGGCGGTGGGATCCGCCGTCACGCGAGTCCGCTCGCCGCGGCCTGCATCGGCACGGCCTGATCCTGGTACCAACGGAATCCGGTCCGCTTGCGCGCCGCCCGCATCAGCTTGCGGTAGACCTGCTCGTAGCCGCGCCCCAGTGTGTCGGCACCGAAGTTCGCCTCGACGTGCGCGCGGCAGGCCGCCGGATCCATGGTCTGCACCTCGGCGATGGCGGCGGTGAGTTCGGCTGGATCGTCACACACGCGCCCGGTCACCCCGTCGACGATCACCTCGGCCACCGCGCCGCCGCGCAACGCGACGACCGGCGTGCCGCACACCATGGACTCGATCATCACCATGCCGAAGGGTTCCTCCCAGCGGATCGGGAAGAGCAGACACTTGGCTCCCGACAACAGCTTTCGCTTGTCGGTGGCGTCGGCGAGGCCGAAGACGTGATCCTGGTCGGTCAACAACGGGCGTACCTGCTCTTCGAAGTATTTGATCTCGGGCGGCTCGCTGCACTTACCGGCCAGCACGAGTGGGATGCCCGCGGCGTGCGCGGCCTCCAGCGCCAGATGCGGCGCCTTGCACTCGTTGAAGCGACCGAGGAACAGCGCGTAGTCGTCCTTGTCGGCGCGGAACGGCCACTCCTCGGGATGCAGAGCATTATGCACGCGCCCAGCCCAATTCAAATCCGGGGCCAGCTCCTGCTGCCGGTCGCTGATCGCCACGAGCGAGACCTCATCGCCCATTTCCCGGTAGTACTCATAGCATTCGCCCTCGACCGGTCCGTGCACCGTCACCACGGTCGGCAAGCCAAGTCCCCTATACGCCGGCGCGTTCAGCGGGCCGGCGAAGGTGTGCTCGTGCACGAGGTCGATGCTGCCCGCGGCGGCGAGCTTCTCGATCGCCCGGCGCGCCCGCAGCGCGTGCAACACCTCGGGGAACGGCTCGCCGAGACGCTCGGGGCAGATGTTGTCCCACAGCGGAACGAACTTCGTCGCCGTGGTGCCCGGCTCGCCCGCGCCGAGCAGGGTGACGTCGTGGCCTCTGGCCACCAGCGAGTCGACCAGATCGGCGACGACGGCCTCGACACCTCCGTACGCCTTGGGCGGCACATCGAAGTACGGCGGAACAACCATCGCGATGCGGAATCGGGAACCGCTGTGATCGATCGACAGCAGGTCCGAGGTCGAAACCTGACCCGAAACCGACATGGGCAACTCGCTCATGACCCTCCTTCCAAAGGGCACAACCGTGCAAGGGGACACAACCATTTGCTTGGGCACAACCGTGAGCAATTCGCGCACACACCCAGCACTCGGAAAGCGCAGGGCGCCGAGCCGGTGGCCGCCACGGCGGAGGTGGAGCTGTGCTGCACCGCCGGTCCGTAAGGCTTGGTCGGCCTGGTCGCTAGCCGCGCGATCAGGGGGGGCCGCCAGTGATGTACCTCACCGGAGCTTTCTCAAACCATGCAGTCGGATACGTTGCTGACCAATTGCCGAGATCGCCAGGTAGGAGCGGCCTTTGCGAGTTTCAATCGAATATGTCTACGGGACTGGATATCGGCTCAGCCTTCGATAACGATCTTTCCGTCCTGACCGGGAACGACGAAGGTCAGCATCCGCTCGGCCTCGGCGCGCAGCTCTTCCGCGTCGGCCGGAGACAACGGATGCCACGGGGTAACCCGAATAGTGGTGTCGTCCAAGGACCACCGGCCGTGCACGAAGCCGTCGACCAGGTACATCGGGACGCCACCCGACGCCTCCGCGGCGATTCGCTGACGGTCCTCGTCGCTGATGATCCGGCGCCGGTCTTTGTGGCCGAGCAGCGCGTTGTCGAAGGCGGGCAGGAAGCGCACCGGCACCGGCAGATTCGGGTCCGCCAGCGGGGCCTCCGGCAGGTCGAACAGCACCCGATGCTGGTCGTCGGTGAAAACGCGTAGGCGGGTGCGCATCTCGTCGACCACCTCGGCGAGCCGGGTGACGCCCGCCCACGCCTGCATGTCGGCGACGGTGGCCGGGCCGAACGCGGCCAGGTAGCGCAGGATCAGCGTCTCCGCGTGCGGCACCGTTTCCATCGGCTCGCCGATCCATTCGTCGGCGAGCGCGACGGTCACCGAGCGGTTGCGCCATTTGCCCCAGGCCCCGGTCACCGGGCTGTGCACCATGGGGACCAGCTGTTCCGCCGACTCGGCGAGCCTGCGGGTGTGCCGGCCCGGAAAGCGCTCGCCGAGTAGCGTTCCGAGATCGGCGCGGGACATGATGCGCCCGGACAGCACGTCCCGGCCCGCGGCGGCGAGCTCGTCCAGATCGATGCCCTCGATCTCGTCGCGGTAGTACGGCGCCCGCAGTGCCGCGTGCACGGCCGGGCGCACCGTCGGGCGCAGCCAACGGAAGTCGTGCGCGTCGGCGAGGTGCACGGTGCGGCGAATCATGGCCGAGCGCACCAGCTTTCGCTCCCGCAGCAGTGCCGCCAGGTCGTCGTGCGCGAAATCGGTCAGCCGAGTCCACAGCCCGACATAGGGCCAGTTGGGTTCCTGTCCCTGCACCGCGACCAAATGCCGCACCAGTTCCAACGGTGTCATCGCGACCCGCTGCGCCAGCATCTGACGCACCAGCAGGGTTCGGTTCAGCTCACGCAGCGATAGTTCCGTCATGCCTGCCATCTTCGCCGATACCACCGACAGAACGGGGCCCTTCGCCGGTGAACCCGCATACGTATACGTACAATGGCCCTATGTTCGATCCCATCACCCTGGCCGCCGGAGCCGCAATCCTCGGCGTCGGCTGGGCAGTCGGACGCTACGGCCACCGCGGGCGCGTCGGCGGCAAGGCGATCCAGCGCGTCGCGAAATGCGGATGCGGGCACGACCTGGCCATCCACGACGCGCAGGCCGGCGAATGCCACGCCGAGGAACGCCGCTCCATCGCCCCCGCCACCTGGGAGTGGGTGCGCTGCCCCTGCCGCCGCTACACCGGCCCCCTACCGGTCGAGGACTACTTCACCCGCCCAATCCTGCCGCCCACGGACTAACCCCACCCGCCACCGACTTCGGTCGGTGGATGTCGGGGTTAGTCGGCGTCGGGCTGCATGCGTAGGGGGACGCCGATTCGGTTCCACAGGTTGATCATTGCGGTGACTGCTACCAAACCGGCGGCGGCGCCCTCGTCGAAATGCTGCTCGACGGCGGCCCACACCTCGTCGCTCACACCGTGGTCGCCGAGCTTCGTCACCGCCTCGGCGTAGGCGAGGGCCGCCCGTTCGGCGTCGGTGTAGAGCCGCGACTCACGCCAGGCGTCGAGTTGGAAGATACGTTTTTCGGTTTCCCCGGCCAGCCTGGCGTCGGTGGTGTGCATGTCGATGCAGTACACGCAGCCATTGATCTGCGAGGCGCGGATCTTCACCAGTTCCCGAACCACCGGGTCCAGTGGGCCGCGGCGGATGGCGCCCTCGGCGGCGAACCACGCCTGGTACAGCTCCGGTGCGACCTTCGCCAGCTTCATCCGTGACACGTTGTCGTCCTTTCCTCGGTCATTCGGCTACACCAGATGGACGAGACAGGCCAGGAAAGTGTGACGCGCGATCACGAATCCGGCAGGCACCGGCCCGGGTCGGGTAGCTCGGCGCAGGGCGCGTTGCCGTGCGCGCGCAGCACATCCTTGCCGGTCTGATCGACCAGGAAGTGCAGGAAGGCCGCAGCCAGCGAGTCACCGGGCAGCTCGCCGTAGCTGTACCCGTATTCCACGCCCCAGAACGGGTAGGTGCGATTGATCGCCGCGTCGCGGTTCGCGGTGACGCCGTTGATCGCGACGGTCGGCAGGCCGGCGTCGACCGCCTCGAAGAACTCGGAATAGCCGATGGCGCCGGGGATTTCGCCGACCGCCTTCTGCATGTCCGTGGTGACCTGGACATCGCAGTGCGCCCCGGCGGGGATCGCCGTGCCCTTGATCGCGGTACAGCTCACGTGCGGGCGATCGGGCTGGCCCGCGCCGAGTAGCCTGCGCTCGAACGTATTTCGAGTTCCGGAGCCGGGGATCCGATTCACCAGCACGACCGGCAGATCAGGGCCGCCGACATCGCGCCAGTTGCCGACCCGGCCCTGGTACAGGTCCCGGATCTGGGTTTCGGTGAGGCTCTGCACGCCGACGCCCTTGTTGACGATCACGGAGAACAGCGACAAGGCCAGCGGACGGTACACCAGCGTGGGATAGCCGCCGCCCTTCGGACCGTCGCTGATCGCCAGCAGTGCCGGATTGTCCTTGCCCTCCTCGGCCAGCCGATCGAGCCCACGCTCGGTGCCCTCGAAATTGAACGCGAATTGCGCTCCGGTGCAACGCTTCCCATAGAGATCGGCGGCTTCCCGCACGACCGGCGCGAAGGCCGACGACCCGACAACGGTGAGCTGGCCCGAGGCACATTCGAGCGGGGTCGGCGCAGGCTCGACCGCGGCGACGATGAGCTGAACGGCGATCACCAGCACCAGAAAGATGGTCAGCCCCAACATCATTCGAGGAATGCCGGTCTGGCTTCTGGTTTCCTGGACGCGCCCGCCCTTGATACCGCCGGTCAACACCGGCACGGGATACTCCCCCGAGCCCTCCGAGCGCTGCAGAATGGCCAGGATCTTGTAGTGCTCACTACGATTCAACGGCACCTTGGGCAGATCGATGACGCCGATATGCCCGGCCATGTCCTCGCGCACCGCGATGCCGGAATCACCGTCCAGGCTGTCCGCCAGGCCGGGATCGCTGAGTTCGGTCACCGCCATGCCGATCACCAGGCGCTGCGGGAACCGCAGGTGCAGGCCGATCCGCGCCGGATCGGGCGCCTTGTAATCGTGCGTGTCGATGGGGGTCGCGCCGCTGTTCTCGATGCGCACCAAGACAATCGAGAGATCCTTCAGGTCCGGGCTCGCCCCGTCCAGCGCGGGCCGCAGCTGCGGCAGCACGCCGGGGAACACCGACTCGACCTCACCGGTCACGGGGGTGTCCATCTGCACGCGGTAGCCGAGGCGCTTGCGCCCGACGATCACGAACTCGTACAGGAACGCACCGATCGGCACAGCGATACCGATGAGCGCCAACACGATTTCAATCGGAAAATCGCCCAACGGTTGATCCACCCCCACAAAGATCTGTACTGGCAACCAGTTTCAGCCGCGATCGACCGATATCTCCGGAACGGCAGAACTATTCGGCAACATTTAACCCGACGGCCATCACGCCCCGGGCGACTCCGTCCAGGCCAGCAGATCGGCCAGCGGCCAGGTGTTGATAACCCGTTCGGCCGCAACACCATTCGCCAGGGCGCGTTCGCAACCGTAGCCCTGCCAGTCCAATTGGCCGGGTGCGTGCGCGTCGGTGTCGATGGAGAAGTAACAGTCCATCTCGACCGCGAGTTGGATCAGCCGGGCGGGCGGGTCGCGGCGTTCCGGTCTGCTGTTGATCTCGACGGCGGTGCCGTAGGTGCGGCACGCCTCGAACACCATCTCCGCGTCGAAACTCGACTCGGGGCGGGTGCCGCGGCCGCCCTCGACGAGCCGTCCGGTGCAGTGGCCGAGAACGTCGACGTTGGGGTTGGCCACCGCGTAGACCATCCGTTTGGTCATCGTCGCGCTGTCCGCGCGCAGGTGCGAGTGCACGCTGGCCACCACGATGTCGAGTTCGGCGAGCAGATCGGCCTGCTGATCGAGGGTGCCGTCGTCGAGGATGTCGACCTCGATGCCGGTGAGGATGCGGAACGGCGCGAGGCGGTCGTTGAGTTCGGCAACCACGTCGAGTTGCTTCCGCAGCCGACCTGCGGACAGGCCGTTAGCGACCGTGAGGCGCGGCGAGTGATCGGTGAGCGCGCAGTATTCGTGCCCCAGGGCCGCCGCGACACCCATCATCTCCGCGATCGGGCTGCCACCATCGGACCAGTCCGAGTGGGTATGCAGATCGCCGCGCAGCTGAGCACGCAGCGGCTTACCCGGCACACCGATCGGCTTCGCCGCGTTGCGCAGGTCCAGCAGCTGTTGCGGCACCACTCCGGCGTAGGACTGTTCGATCACGCCCGCGGTCTTCGGCCCGATCCCGGCGATATCGCGCCAGCTGTGCGCGGCCCGATGCGCCGCGCGGTCCTCATCCGACAGCTCCGCGACGATATCGGCGGCCCGGCGGTACGCCTTGACCCGATACGTTTCGGCCCGCGAGCGTTCCAGCCAGAAGCCGATCTCGCGAAGCACCTCCACCGGACCCGGCGTGCTCGTCGGGTCCGCGGCGATCGAATCGTCCTCCGCCACAGCGGTTAACGAATCCTGCTGTACTTCATGAAGGCCACTCCGTCCTCGAACACCCGGCTGGTGATCACCCGGAACTTGGCCGCATCGGGCAGCCGCGGACCCGAGCCGAACAGCGACCTGCCGCGGCCGAGCAGCACCGGGTACAGCTTGAGGAAGATCTGATCGATCTCCGGCAGCAATTCCTGCGCCAGCTCACCACCGCCGCAGAGCCAGATCCCGAGACCGTTGTCGCGCTTGAGTTCTCGCACCTTCGCCAGCGGGTCGGCGGCGATCAGCTCGACGTCGGGATCGGGGTTCTCCGGCAGCGTGGTGGACACCACGTACTGCTTCAGATGCGCGTACGGGCTCGACGTGCCGGTGCGCACGCCGAAGTCGTGCGTCTTGCGGCCCATCAGCACGGTGTCGAAGTAGCGGTTGCGCTTGTCGATGCCGATCGACTCGCGCACCTTGGTCGGCAGCGTCTCCGGATATTGCGCGGTGATCGCAGGCCCATGGTCGCCACCGACCGGGAAGAAATCGACCGATCCGTCCTCGGTGGCGATGTATCCGTCGATGGTCGACGCTACGTAATACGTGAGCTTGCGCATGTTTCCTTCCTCCACGGCCGGACCGACTTCCCGAACCGCCTACTAGAAAGGTAGCTCGCGTCCGCTAACGAGGGCGAGGCTTCGGCTGGCACCGCGGGCAAGAATACGAGGAACGATTCATGAACTTTTCCCGCTGGATCGGGGCGCCGCAGCGACGGCACGGCTCGTCCTCGCGGCCGTAGACGGCGAGCGAGCGTTCGAAGTAACCGGATTCGCCGTTGACGTTCACGTACAGCGCGTCGAATGACGTGCCACCGGCCGTGAGCGCCTCCCCCATGACCGCGCCGACATCGTCGAGCAATCCACGGATGGCAGGGCGGGACAACCCGGAGGCGAGGCGGGCGCCGTGCAGCTTTGCGCGCCACAGGGATTCGTCGGCGTAGATGTTGCCGATGCCGGAGATGACGCTCTGATCGAGCAGCACGCGTTTGATCTCGGTCTGCTTGGCGCGCACCGCGGCGACCACGGATTCGGCGTCGAAGAGCGGATCCAGTGGGTCGCGGGCGATGTGCGCGACGGGTTCGGGCACCCGGGTGCCGTTCACCTCGACCAGCGGGGCGAGCGCCCAGCCGCCGAAGGTGCGTTGGTCGACGAAGCGCAGTTGTGTGCCGTCGCCGAGGGTGGCCCGGATGTGCGCGTGCTTCTCCAGCGGTGCGTCGGCGGGTTGCACGAGCATCTGCCCGCTCATGCCGAGATGCACGACGAGCGCGGTATCCGGCTCGTCGAAGGTGAGCCAGAGATATTTGCCGCGCCGCTCGGCGGACTCGACCTTCAGGCCGGTCAGCCGCGCGGCGAGATCGGCGGCGCCCTCCAGGTGGCGGCGCACCGAGCGGGGATGGGTGATCGCGACCGATTCGATGACGCGACCGACCACGTGCTCGGCGACGCCGCGCCGGACGACCTCTACCTCGGGAAGTTCTGGCACGATCAGGATTCGGCGGTCAGCGCCTGGTAGGCGGTGCCCGCGGCCTTCTGCTCGGCTTCCTTCTTCGAGCGACCGACGCCCTGCCCGTAGGCCCGGCCGCCGACCACGGTGGTCGCGGTGAATTCCTTGTCGTGATCGGGACCGGTCGAGGTGATCTCGTAGCTGGGCACGCCGAGACCGCGTTCGGCGGTGAGTTCCTGCAGGCTGGTCTTCCAGTCGAGGCCGGCCCCCATCCGGGGACCGCGCTCGAGCAGGTCGGCGAACAAACGCAGCACCACCTCACGCGCGACGTCGATGCCGTGCTCCAGGTGCACCGCACCGAGCAGCGACTCCATGCCGTCGGCAAGGATGCTCGGCTTGTCCCGGCCGCCGGTGAGCTCTTCGCCCTTGCCGAGCAACAGGTGTACGCCGAGACCGCCCTCGCCGAGCTGACGCGCCACCTCGGCGAGCGCGTGCATATTGACCACGCTCGCGCGCAGCTTGGCCAGTTCGCCCTCGGACTTGTCCGGGTGCTCGTGGTAAAGCCGCTCGGTGATGCTCAGACCGAGGACCGAGTCGCCGAGAAATTCCAGGCGCTCGTTGGTCGGCAGGCCGCCGTTCTCATATGCGTACGACCGGTGCGTCAGCGCCAGGCGCAGCAGATCCGGCTGCACCTCGACGCCGAGCGCCGCGAGCAAGCTCGCGTGTCCACCGGACGAGTCGGGTTCGTCGGTCACAGCTGCACCTCGCCAGCGCTCGGTTCCGCCGCGACCGGCGGTGCTGCGTCTTCGGTTCCTTCGCTGCGCTCAGTCACGTCTATACGACAGGTTGAACTGTTAGACAGCTGCTGTGACCTGACGGCCCTTGTACGTGCCGCAGGAGGGGCACGCGATGTGCGGCAGGGTCTTCTCGCCGCAGGCGCGGTTCGGGCAGGTGATCAGGGTCGGCGCGGTGGCCTTCCACTGGCTGCGCCGCGACCTGGTGTTGGAACGGGACATCCGGCGCTTGGGAACGGCCACGACTACTTCTCCTCTGTCATATTGCTTGCCATTTCGGCTGACTGGTCTGCTGCTGTGGCCGCACCCTGGTCGGGGCTGCCGTTGCCGGGCGATGCAGTGGCGAATTTCGCCAGCCCGGCCCAGCGAGGGTCAAGTATCTCATGCGAGTGCTCGGATCCCGCAATCGCCATCCGGACGCCACATTCCGCGCACAGTCCGGCGCAGTCGGGCGAGCACAGCGGCTGCAGCGGAAGCTCGATGCCGATCGCGTCGATGATCACCGGTTCGAGGTCGATGGTGTCGTCGATCATGCGGTAGGCATCGTCGTCGTCGGTGGTCTGCTCGGTGGTGCTGTCCGGGTAGGCGAACAGCTCGGTGAGGTGCAGGTTCACCTTGTCGGTGAACGGCTCGAGGCAGCGCGAGCACTCACCCTCGATCGGCGCGGCCACCGTTCCGGTGACCAGCACGCCCTCGGACACCGCCTGCAGCCGCAGGTCGAGCTCGATCTCGGCACCGACCGGCACACCGACCAGGTCGAGGCCGATGCGGTCGACGGTGGTGATCGTGCGCTGGAGTTCACGCATCGTCCCGGCCCGGCGGCCGAGACTGCGGACGTCCAGCACGAAGGCCGCGTCGGGCTCTCGGCGCGTGGCCGAGCTCTGACGCGGAGCGGAACTGGAACCGGCGGACATCACGAACTCACTTCACTTTCGAGGGGATGGGCAACCACACCACGATACGCGAGGGTTCGCATCGACCCAAATGCAGCAGCCGCACGCTCCGTGACCTCCGGCACCGGGAATCGCACCGCGAAACGCGGGCGCGAAATCAAGGAGCGTGCGGCTGGCTGGGGTTAGCGGCGGTAGTCGGCGGCGTAGTCGGGGGCGCCCGCGCCGGAGCGGAGTTGGTGGCGGCCGCGGCCGACGGCGCGCAGGGTATTGCTCAGGGTCTCCTCGAAGTCGGCCAGCTTGGAGTCGACGTAGACGTCGCATTCCTCGCGCATCCGATCGGACTCGCTGTGCGCGGCGTCGATCACCCGGGCAGATTCGGCGTGCGCGGCCCGCACCACCTCGGTCTGTGCGACCAGGCGGTCCCGCTCGGCCTCGCCCTCGGCGACCGATCGATCGTAGGAAGCCTTGCCCGCGTCGATCATTCGCTCGGATTCCAGCCGGGCCCGGCCGGTGACGGCCTCGAATTCGGCGTTGCCGTCGGCGACGACCCGGTCGGCCTCGGCCTGGGCGGTGTTGACGAGGTGGTCGGCGTGCGCGCTCGCCTCGGCGACCATGCGGTCGGCGTGCGCCTTGGCGTCGGCGAGGATGCGGTCGGCCTCCTCGCGGGCCGAGCCGATGGTGTGACCGGCCTGCTCGTTGGCGCTGGTCACCGTGATCTCGGCGGCCGAGCGGGCATCCGAGACGATCTTGTCTCTGATGTCGAGCACGTCCTGGGCATCGTCGAGCTCGCCCGGCAGTGCGTCACGCACGTCGTCGAGCAGTTCCAGCACGTCGCCGCGCGGCACGATGCAGCTGCGGGTCGGCGGGATGCCACGCGCCTCCTCGACGATGGCGACCAGCTCGTCGAGGGCTTCGAATACGCGGTACATGCTGACTACCCCACTCTCCTACGACTCAATGGCGAACTGTCCGCCGAGCCCCAGTGTGCCCCTCATCACGGCCTGTGCCGAGTCACCCTCCGGTGTGTCGTCACAGTGTCTTGTACGCCACACAAATCAAGTGGAGGATCTCCCTCCACTTCGTGTTATCGTCAATAGGAAGATCGACAAGGTCTTCATCCCGAGCGCGGCCCCCACCGGGACTGCGGGATTGAGGAAGCCAGAGGGAAGGGCTACCCGGTCCGCCGAGTGTTGACAGATTCCGACTGAACGAGCGGGACCTATCAAGAGTCGGCGGGAAGGAAGCGATCACCGTCGCTGTTGTCCGCACCGAAGGCTTGAGTTCGATCGGAAACGCCATGACTGTTCTGGATCTACAGAGATCGGCAGGAGTTAGCACCACCAGCTACTTCATGCCGTGGGTAGGCCCGTACCCGGTGCTGAAGACCGTGCCGATGTCGGTCCGGTTCGAGCAGTTGATGGCCTACCTGCGCGGCGACCGCGCCTTCGCCCAGCTGATCCGGTTCGCGCTGGTCGGTGGGTCCAGCAATATCGCCTACGTGCTGCTGTTCTTCGCCATGCACGGCATCGGCCCGCTGATGGCCAACGTGGTCGGCTCGATCGTCAGCACCGTGATCGCGAACGAGCTGCACCGCCAGCTCACCTTCCACGCCAGCGGCCGCGTCGGCTGGTTCACCGCACAGTGGGAAGGCGGCGGCCTGGCACTGGTCGGCCTCGCCATCACCACCGCGGGACTGGCGGCGCTGGATGTCTGGGCCCCGACCATCGGCGGCGCCGCGGAGGCAACGGCCATCCTAGGCATCACCGCAGTCGTCGGCGGCATGCGCTTCTTGGCCCTGCGCGGTTTGGTCTTCTGAATCTCGTCGAGTGAGGGGAATCAGCCCCGGTCCCAAAGCTTTTGGGACCGGGGCTGATTTGCGCTCGGGACTAGCTCTGGCGTTCGGCCAGGCGGGCGAGCAGGCGCTTGTGCACGGACGGGGGCAGCATGTCGGTGACGTCGCCACCGAAGGTCGCCACCTCCTTGACCAGCGAGCTGGACAGGAAGCTGAAGGCCGGGTTGGAGGCGATGAAGAAGGTCTCGACACCGGAGAGCTTCTTGTTCATCTGGGCCATCTGCAGCTCGTAGCCGAAGTCGGTCGCGTCGCGCAGACCCTTCACGATGGCCGTGACGCCCTGCTCCTTGGCGAAGTCCACCAGCAGGCCGTACCACGACTCCACTCGGACGTTGGGCAGGTGGGCGGTCGACTCGCGCAGCATCTCGATGCGCTCGTCGATGCTGAACATGCCCTGCTTGTTCTTGTTGATCGAGACGGTGACGACGACCTCGTCGAACTGAGCCGCTGCCCGCGCGAAGACGTCGATGTGTCCGTTGGTCACCGGGTCGAAGGACCCGGGGCACAGTGCTCCTGCCATGGTCAGACGCTATCGTGCGGGCGGGTCACGCGGCACGGAGGGTGCTCGAAACCACACGGTCAGTCGAAAGTCGCCATCTCGATGCGTGTTTCGCCGTACTTGCGCGGCTTCATCGCCGAATAGCCCGCAGGCCATTCGATTTCCGGCGATCGGCGTGCCCGCTCGACGACGACGAGGGCGTCCGGACGGAGCCAACCATCGGCCAGCGTCCGCAAGTCATCGAGTACCGCGTCGATCTCGACCGCGTAGGGCGGATCGGACAGGACCAGGTCGAATTCGCCTGCGCCGCCCAGTGCCAGCACACTCGCCACGGTCGCGACGCGCAGCTCCGCGCCGGGCAGCCCGACATCGGCGATGTTGCCGCGGACGACCTCGGCGGCCTTGCGATCGGCTTCGACGAGCAGTGCGTGGGCGGCGCCGCGGGACAACGCCTCCAAGCCGAGCGCGCCCGAGCCCGCGTACAGGTCGAGCACCCGGATGCCATCGAAGTCGATCCGCGCGTCGAGCGCGCTGAACACGGCTTCCCGGACCCGGTCCGAGGTCGGACGGGTCCCGGCGGGCGGCACCCGCAGCCGCCGCCCGCCTGCCGTTCCGGCGACGATCCGGGTCATTCGGACTCGCGCACGGCGAGCTCGATCAACAGGTCGCCGCCCTCGACCTGCTGCACCTGGCCGATCGCGACCCGGCCGACGGTGCCCGCCCGCGGCGCGGTGATCGCGGCCTCCATCTTCATCGCCTCGATGGTGCCGACGGTATCGCCCGCGGCGATCGAATCGCCCTCGGACACGGCCAAGGTCACCACGCCGGCGAACGGTGCGGCGATGTGACCGGCGTTGCCCTTGTCCGCCTTCTCCGCGGCGGGGATGTCGCTGGCGATGGAACGGTCGCGGACGGCGACGGGACGCAGCTGGCCGTTGAGGATGCACATGACCGTGCGCATGCCGCGCTCGTCGGGCTCGGAGATGGCTTCGAGGCCGATGAGCAGGACAACGCCCGGTTCGAGTTGGACGCGGTGTTCCTCGCCGTGGCGCAGGCCGTAGAAGAACTGGTTCGCCGACAGGCCCATGGTGTCGCCGTACTTCTCGCGGTGGGCGTTGAATTCGGCGGTGGGCGCGGGGAACAGCAGTCGGTTCAGGGTGGCGCGGCGTTCGGCGGAGGTGCCTGCCAAGCCTGCCTCGTCGGCTGCGGTGAGCGGCGTCTCCGGCTTGGCCGCACCGCGTCCGGCCAGTGCGCGGCTGCGGAAGGGTTCGGGCCAGCCACCGGCCGGCGTGCCGAGTTCGCCACGCAGGAAACCGATTACCGAGTCGGGGATGTCGTAGCGGCCCGGGTCGGCGGCGAAGTCTTCGATGTCGACGCCGGTGCCGACCAGGGCGAGCGCGAGGTCGCCGACGACCTTGGAGGACGGGGTAACCTTGATCAGGCGGCCCAGGAGTCGGTCTGCGGCAGCGTATTTCGCTTCGACTTCCTCGAACCGGTCACCCAGGCCCAGTGCGATGGCCTGCTGGCGCAGGTTCGAGAGTTGGCCGCCGGGGATCTCGTGCGTGTAGACGCGTCCGGTCGGGGCCGGGAGCCCGGACTCGAAGGGCTTGTACACCTTTCGCAGCGCTTCCCAGTACGGCTCGAGGTCGCAGACGTTCTGCAGGTTCAGTCCGGTGTCGTGCTCGCTGTGCGCCGCGGCGGCGACGATCGCGGAAAGCGCAGGCTGGCTGGTGGTTCCGGCCATCGCGGCACTCGCACCGTCGACAGCGTCGGCACCGGCCTGCCAGGCGGCCAGATAGGTCGCCAACTGCCCGCCGGGGGTGTCGTGGGTGTGCACGTGGACCGGGAGGTCGAAGTTGCTGCGCAACGCGGTTACCAGAGTGGCGGCGGCGGGGGCGCGCAGCAGCCCGGCCATGTCCTTGATCGCCAGGATGTGCGCGCCGGCGTCGACCATCTGCTCGGCGAGCTTGAGGTAATAGTCCAGGGTGTAGAGGGTTTCGTCCGGGTTGGACAGGTCCCCGGTGTAGCTCATCGCGACTTCGGCGATGGCGGTACCGGTTTCCCGCACCGCATCGATCGCCGGGCGCATCTGATCAACGTTGTTGAGCGCGTCGAAGATCCGGAAAATATCGATACCGGTCGCGGTGGCCTCGGACACGAACGCCCGCGTCACCTGCTCCGGATACGGCGTGTAGCCCACGGTATTGCGGCCACGCAGCAGCATCTGCAGACAGATGTTCGGCACGGCCGCGCGCAAGGCCGCCAACCGCTCCCACGGGTCCTCGTACAGAAAGCGCAGCGCCACATCGTAAGTCGCCCCGCCCCACGCCTCGATCGACAGCAGTTCGGGAGTCAGTCGGGCCACGTGCCCGGCGACACCGAGCAGGCCGTTGGTGCGCACGCGAGTGGCCAGCAGGGACTGGTGCGCGTCCCGGAAGGTGGTATCGGTGACGCCGACTGCCTGCTGCGCGCGCAACGCCTGCGCGAAACCCTCGGGCCCCAGCTGCAACAGCCGCTGCCGAGAGCCGTCCGGCGGCGGCACCGACAGATCGATCGCGGGCAGCTTGTCGTGCGGATAGACCTTCGTCGGCCGCTCGCCGTGCGGCTTGTTCACCGTGACGTCGGCCAGATAGGTCAGGATCTTGGTGCCGCGATCCGCCGACCCACGTTGGTTGAGCAGCTCCGGACGCTCATCGATGAAGGACGTGGTGACCCGCCCCGCCTTGAAGTCCGGGTCGTCCAGCACCGCGAGCAGGAACGGAATGTTGGTGGTAACGCCACGAATTCGGAACTCGGCGAGCGCCCGCTGCGCCCGTGCGACCGCCGCGCCGAAGTCGCGGCCGCGGCAGGTGAGCTTCACCAGCATCGAGTCGAAGTAGGCGCCGATCTCCGCGCCGAGGTTGGCGCCGCCGTCGAGCCGGATGCCCGCACCGCCCGGCGTGCGGTAGGCGGTGATGCGGCCGGTGTCGGGCCGGAAGCCGTTGTTCGGGTCCTCGGTGGTGATCCGGCACTGCATCGCGGCACCGCGGATGCTGACCGTCTCCTGACTGAGCCCGAGCTGTTCAAGGGTCTCCCCCGCCGCGATCCGCAGCTGCGACTGCACCAGGTCGACGTCGGTGATCTCCTCGGTCACCGTGTGCTCGACCTGAATACGCGGGTTCATCTCGATGAAGACGTGCTTGCCGCGCTCGTCGAGCAGGAACTCGACGGTGCCCGCGCAGCTGTAGCCGATCTCCTTGGCGAAGGCCACCGCGTCGGCGCAAATGCGGTCGCGCAGTTCGGGATCCAGGTTCGGCGCGGGCGCGAGCTCGATCACCTTCTGGTGCCTGCGCTGCACCGAGCAGTCGCGTTCGAACAGGTGCATCACGTTGCCGTGCTGGTCGGCCAGGATCTGCACCTCGATGTGGCGCGGGTTCACCACGGCCTGCTCGAGGAACACGGTCGGATCGCCGAAGGCCGACTCGGCCTCGCGCGACGCGGCCTCGATGGACTCGCGCAGGTGCTCGGCATCGGCCACCCGGCGCATGCCGCGCCCGCCGCCGCCGGCCACCGCCTTGACGAAGATCGGGTAGTCCAGCTCCTGCGACGCGGCGAGCAGCTCGTCCACGTCCGCGGACGGCGCGCTGGAGCGCAGCACCGGCAGCCCTGCGGCCTTGGCGGCGGCGATGGCCCTGGCCTTGTTACCCGCCAGCTCGAGCACCTCGGCGGACGGGCCGATGAAGGTGATGCCCTCGCGTGCGCAGGCCGCGGCCAGGTCCGGATTCTCGGACAGGAAGCCGTAGCCGGGGTAGACGGCGTCGGCGCCGGCCGACTTGGCCGCGTCGACAATGGCGTCGATCGACAGATACGCCCGGACCGGGTGACCCTGTTCACCGATCTGGTAGGACTCGGCCGCCTTCATCCGATGGACCGAATTGCGGTCCTCGTACGGGAAGACCGCTACCGTCCCCACGCCGAGCTCGTAGGCCGCGCGGAAGGCCCTGATGGCGATCTCGCCGCGGTTGGCAACCAGAACTTTCGTGAACATCCGCCTAAGGTACCCGGACTCCGCCTCCTCACAGACACGGAAGGGGGCTTCGCAAGCATCTTCACAACCCGGGCTAGCACCGTTGTGAAGATCCGAGCCCCGCGACGTCACATCGTCAGATCCAGTGCATCGTGCGATACCGGAACCCGCCCCGGAACTGACCTACGGCGAGGCCGATCATCAATCCGCGTTCTTCCGCGACTAATCCGCGAGTAAAGGGCAGCCGAATCATCCGTAACAAAACTTCAGGCAGATGAATTTCGGGTAAACCATTCTTTGGGAATTCGCCGTTCAGGCGCGCAAGGCCGAGGCCTCTGCTGCGGCCCTGTCGATAGCCGGGTCGAAAGCCATGGCGATACCGATAGGCGACCAGGGCCTCGGCCAGATAGCCGAGGCGGTATCCCTCCCGATGAGCCCGCCAGCCGAATTCGAGATCCTCGTTGGCGGTATAGCTGGCGTCCTGTCCGCCGAGCTTCCGATAGACCTCCGCGCGGCACGCCATGCTCGTGCCGACGATCACAGGAGCATAAACGCCGGGCGGCTGGAATTGGTCCGGTGCCGGGATGTTGGCGACCAGGCGCGGGTGGTCCGCGTTGAGCGAATCGCCTTCGATCGCAGAACAAGTCAGGTCGTAGCCCTCGTCCAGGAACTCGACCATGCGACTGACCCAGCTCGGGTACGCACGGTCGTCGTGATCACAGAACAGTAACACCTCGCCCGTGGCACTACCAGCCCCGACATTTCGGGCAAATGCGGCACCGGACCTGCCGGACGCGTCGACGTACTGGAGCTTCAGTCGATCCCGGACCTGGTGGTTTTCGATATGGATGCGCACGTCTACCGGTGAGCCGTTGTCGGCTATGACAACGTCGAATTCCCCCGGATAATCCTGACGCGTCAAGGCGTCCAGCTGTATATCGAGCAGATCACGGCCCTCGGCCGTCTCCACATATGTTGGAATGACGATCGATACCGACCGTTCAGTCACCACAAGCACTCCTGCTATCGAACCCCGCGCCGAAGCCTCCCCCAGAGGATGACAACTTTAGACATATTCCGGAAAGCTGGGCTACACCCGATTTCCGTGGGGTTCCTCACAGACTTGGACAAGCGACCAGACGATGCGGGTCAGCTGATCGAGAACGACCGCCGCGCCGCCCGGTCGCACCGCGCTCTCGTCCCGCGCCCTATGCTGGTGGGTGCAGCTGGTTCACCGCGCGCGTACGAGATGGAGCCCCGTCGTCGCGTTGCGGAGCCGAGTTCGGCCGCCCCGAAAGGGCGGACGGGCGAGAGGGAACCCGGTGGGAATCCGGGACTGTCCCGCAGCGGTAAGCAGGAACGAACGCCGTCACAAGCACTGGGCGCGATACCCGGGAAGCGACGGCCAGTAGGTCGGCCGACGAGGCCGGTGCCTGTGAGTCCGAAGACCTGCCAGCCGTGTCGGATACGCCGTATCCGACGGCCACCGCCTCGTGGATCTGGGCGCGCGGTCTACCAGTACTTGATGCGTCGGGGCTCTGTTCGTCGGATCTCCTGACGTGTCTCCCGGTAGCCGCGCAGCCCGCATGGCGTGGGCCCACGACACCAGCACTGGAGAGACAACGTGACTGTTGTAAATCAGACACCGTTCACCGCAACGGTTCTCGGGCTACCTAGGGTCGGACCGCGGCGTGAGCTCAAGCGGGCCACCGAGGCCTACTGGGCAGGCAAGATCGACGCCGCTCAGCTGCACACGGTCGCACGCGACCTGCGGCACGCCCAACTCGCCGAACTACAGGCGGCAGGCCTGGATTCGATCCCGGTGGGCACCTTCTCGTACTACGACCAGGTACTCGACACCGCCGTCCTGCTCGGCGCGCTGCCGCCGCGGGTGGCCGGGATCGCCGATCCGCTGGACCGCTACTTCGCCGCCGCGCGCGGCAACGACGTAGTCGAACCGCTGGAGATGACCAAGTGGTTCGACACCAATTACCACTACCTCGTGCCGGAAATCGACCAGGACACCGCGTTTTCGCTGAACCCGGCGAAGCTGCTCGACGAGGTGCGCGAGGCGCTCGCGCTCGGCGCGCCCGCTCGCCCCGTAGTGGTCGGTCCGATCACCTTCCTGAAGCTGGCCAAGGCCACCGATGGTGCGGCCCTGGACCGGCTCGCCGAACTCGTCCCGCTGTATCGCGAACTGCTCCGGCTGCTGGCCGAAGCGGGCATCGGCTGGGTGCAGATCGATGAGCCCGCGCTGGTCACCGACCTCACCGAGGCCGAAATCGAGCTGGTGCGAAGCACTTACACCGAGCTCACCGCTTCGGCCGAGCGACCGGCGATCCTGGTGGCGACCTACTTCGGGCACGCCGACGCGGCGCTGAACGCATTGGCGAGCACCGACATCGAGGGCGTCGCGCTCGACTTCACCTCCGGCACCAGCGTTTCCGACGTGGCCGGCGTTCCGGCGCTGGCGAGCAAGCTGCTGGTGGCCGGTGTGGTCGACGGACGCAACGTCTGGCGCGCGGATCTCGACGCCGTGCTCGCCACGCTGGGCACCCTGCTGGGTTCGGCTGCCTCGGTGGCGGTTTCGACCTCCTGCTCGCTGCTGCACGTGCCGTACACGCTGACTGCGGAGACCAAGCTGGACGAGCGGCTGCGGTCGTGGCTGGCCTTCGGCACCGAGAAGGTGGCCGAGGTTCGGCTGCTGGCGATCGCGCTGACCGAGGGCACCGACGCGATCGGCGCCGAATTGGCCGACACCCGTGCGGCATTGGCGGCGCGGCAGGCCGACACCCGGCTGCACGACCCGCAGGTGCGGGCCAGGCTGGCCGAGCTCGGCCCGGACGCGATCCGGCGCGCACCCGCCGAGGAGCGCCGCGCGCTGCAGCAGGAGCAGCTGCAACTGCCGCCGCTGCCGACCACCACCATCGGCTCGTACCCGCAGACCTCGGCGATCCGGTTGGCCAGGTCCGCGTTCAACAAGGGCGAGATCGCTGAGGCGGAGTACATCCGCCGGATGCGCGCCGAGGTCGCCGATGTCATTGCGCTGCAGGAGAAGTTGGGCCTCGACGTGCTGGTGCACGGCGAGCCGGAGCGCAACGACATGGTGCAGTACTTCGCCGAACAGCTCGACGGCTTCGCCGCCACCGAGCTCGGCTGGGTGCAGTCCTACGGTTCCCGCTGCGTGCGGCCGCCGATCCTGTTCGGCGATGTCAAGCGGCCGACGCCGATGACCGTCGACTGGATCAGCTACGCCCAGTCGCTCACCGCGAAGCCGGTCAAGGGCATGCTCACCGGGCCGGTCACCATCCTGGCCTGGTCGTTCGTCCGCGACGACCAGCCGCTCGGCGACTCGGCACGGCAGGTCGCGCTGGCGATCCGGGACGAAACGGTGGATCTGCAGGCCGCGGGCATCCGCGTCATCCAGGTCGACGAGCCCGCGCTGCGCGAGCTGCTGCCGCTGCGCAAGGCCGACCAGCAGGCCTACCTCGACTGGTCGGTGCAGTCGTTCCGACTGGCCACCTCCGGTGTTTCGGACGCCACCCAGGTGCACACCCACCTGTGCTACTCCGAGTTCGGCGAGGTGATCGACGCGATCGCCGGCCTGGACGCCGACGTGACCTCGATCGAGGCGGCACGCTCGCGGATGGAGGTGCTCGACGACCTCAACGCGGCGGGCTTCGACCTAGGCGTCGGGCCGGGCGTCTACGACATCCACTCGCCCCGGGTGCCCAGCGTCGAGGAGATCACCACCTCCTTGCGCGCGGCACTGAAAGCCGTTCCCGCCGAACGACTGTGGGTCAACCCCGACTGCGGGCTGAAGACCCGCGGCCAGGTCGAGGTAGCGGCGTCGCTGCGCAACATGGTCGCCGCCGCGACCGCCGTGCGCTGACCGGCTCGGCCGTTCGCTGACGTTCAGCCCCCTTCGCGTTTCCCGGAGGGGGCTGAACTGCGTCTCGCGCCCCTCTTGTTTATGACTGACCGGTCATTCATAATCATGACATGCCGAAGAAAGTCGACCGAGCAGGCCGTCGAGAGGAGATCCTCGATGCCGCGGTCCGTGTGTTCGCCCGCAAGGGCTTCGCCGCCTCCCGCATCGAGGACGTCGCCGCCGAGGCGGGTATCGCCAAGGGCAGCGTGTACCTGTACTTCGACAGCCGAGATGCGTTGCTGGTCGGCGTCTTCCAGAGTTACGCCGCGCGCTCGGAGCAGGTACTGACCGAGCTCGGCACCGGAGCGGCGCTGGACCGCCTGGCCGAACTCATCCGCGGGACGATCGAACTGCTCGCCGCCCACCCCGATCATGCGCGCGTCCTGCTGGATGTCTGGGCGGCCAACCCGCCACTCGATATGGCAGCGGTGTATCACGAATATCGCTCGGCCATAGCGGATCTGCTGCGGCAGGCACAGGCCGAGGGCGCCTTGCGGCCCGGCATCGATGAACAGCATGCCGCGGTCATCGTGGGGGCTATCGAGGGCTGCCTCATCCAGGCCTTGGTCGACCCGAACGTATCCCTGCTCGCCTTGGCCGAGCCGGTGGTGCAGATCTGCGTGACAGGAATCCGTCGATGACTCTCACGGATCGACTGATCGCCCCGAACGCCAGCGCAGGCGAGGTCACCGCCGGTTTCGGCGCCGCATTCCTCGGCGCCGCACTGGCCTTCGGCCTGGCGCGGCACGCGGATCTCGCGTGGCTCGGCAGCGCCGTGGTCACCTTCGTCGCCTTCGACCTGTTCGGCGGTGCGGTCGTCAACGCGACCGATTCGGCGAAGCGCTGGTACCACCGGCCGGGCCGGACCGCCCGGCACCACCTCGGCTTCGTCGCCATCCACATTCAGCCGTTCCTGCTCGCCCTGGTGGTCCCCGGATTCGGCTGGCTCACGGCGGCCACCATCTACAGTCTGGCCCTGGCCGGCGCGATACTCGTCACGACCGCCCCACGAGAGCTGCGCCGCCCCATCGCCTTCGGCACCACCGCCATCGCACTCACCATCGCCACCAGCATGCTCACTATCCCGCACGTGGTGGCCTGGTTCGCTCCCCTCTTGCTGATCAAATTGCTACTCGCACATCTGCTTCCGGAGGACGCCGCCCACTGACGGTCGGTGCCGCCGCCCCAGCAGGAGGCACCGACCCTGCGACTTACTCGGGTTCAGGCTCCGGTCGCAGCCCTTGCCGCCGCCGTGACGTGTATCGCTCGCACGGCTCTTCGGCCCGCTTGACCGGTTGCAGCCGCGACCTGGAACTCATCCCTCTTCGCCACGCCGTATGACACCCGGGACAACGATCCATCCCAACCCCTCCTTGCACCTAGTGAAACCACTCCAATGAATCGCCCCTATCCACCTTCGACGCGTGCGCTCGCGGTTCGGTTCCGACCAGTTGCCACGAATTTCCCAGGGCGGCAGTCGGTCAGCCCTCCAGGTTGAAGGCCTGGTTGATGGCCCCCATGTCGAAGTAGTCGCGCCAGGCGACGATGGCCCCGTCCGCCACCTCGAAGACGCCGGTGACCGGGAGCGGAATGGCCCTGCCCGCGGTGCGCAAGGTGTCGGTGCGTTCGTTCATCACCAAGTTGCCGGAAACGATCTGGTGATGGATGTCGAAGTCGACGCCGTCGAAGGTGGCCAGGAAGCCGGTGAGGAAGTCGCGGATGGCGGTGCGGCCGACCACCGGTTCCATCGGAATGTTGTGGTATACCGCATCTTCGGCGAAGAAGGCGGCGATGCGCTCCGGATCCGGGTCGGACCAGCTGCGGCACATATCGCGGACGAGTTCGTCGGGAGTCGGCATGGGCGGGCTCACTTTCTGCTGCCGGGCGGGCGAACCGCGTAGTGCGCGACGCCCTCTCGATTGAACCAAGCAATTGCTCGGTTCGGAAGCTTTTGCTCTTCCGGGCCGTCGGCCCCGCGCGCCCTAGGCTGGCGGCATGAACGACCGACCACCGCGTTACCGCTTGATCACCGGCGTCGATGACGCCGCGTTCTGCGAACGGATCAGCGAACTGCTCGAGCAGGGCTATCGACTGCACGGCTCCCCCGCCGTTACCTTCAACGGCACCACCGTGATCGCGGCACAGGCGGTGATCCGGGACGACGATTAGCAGGCACGTAGGATGTGTTTCTTCGCCACCCCGTCTGAGCTGAGCAGCGACCGCCCTTCGCACGCTACACAGCCTGGATATCGCGCAAAATACCTTGCAGCGGCATATTTCCAGATAAAAGAAGCTTGGAAATGCGATGATTGCGAAGACCCGGGACTACGATCTTTCCGTGCGGAAGATGTATGCGGGCGCGCGCCTTCGGCGGTTGCGCGAGGAACGCAGACTCACCCAGGCGGCGCTGGCCAAGTCGCTTGATCTGTCACCCAGCTATCTCAATCAGCTGGAACGTGATCAGCGGCCGCTCACCATCCCGGTGCTGCTGAAACTCAACTCCACCTTCGACCTCGACGTCCAGTTCTTCGCCGCGGACTCGGACGCGCGCCTCGTGTCCGACCTGCACGAGGTGCTCATCGACGCCGCGGGCGGGCACACCGCGCCGCTGACCGAGGTGGAGGAGCTGGCGACCAGGCAGCCAGAGGTCGCCCGGATCGTCGTCGCGATGCATCGCCGGCTGCGCGCCGCCACCGACCAGCTCGACCTGCTCTCCGCCCGGGTGTCCGCGCCGACCGGCGCGCCGGGCATGCCCATGCCCTACGAGGATGTGCGGGACTTCTTCTACGACCACCACAATCACATCCCGCAGCTCGATATCGCCGCCGAGCAGCTGTTCGAGCAGTCCGGCCTGACCATCGGCTCGCTGGATCGCCAGCTCGCCAGGGTGGCCGAGGAGCGCGCCGGTGTCACCGTGCTGGTGCGCGGCGACGGCGCGGATCCGTCCATCCCGAAGCGGCAATACGATCCCGACAGCCGCACGCTGACCCTGGCCAGGCGACTTCGACCGGGGCAGCGCGCCTTTCAGATCGCGACCACGCTGGCGTTCCTGCTGTACGGGACCGAGCTGGACGGGGTGCTCGCCGAAACGCCCTCGCTCACCGGCGAATCCCGCACGCTGGCGCGGATCGGGCTGGCAAACTACTTCGCCGGCGCCCTGGTGCTGCCGTACGGGCGTTTCCTACGCTCGGCCGAGGAATTGCACTACGACATCGACCTGCTCGGCCTGCGCTTCGAGGTCGGCTTCGAAACCATCTGCCACCGGCTGAGCACGCTGCAGCGG
This sequence comes from Nocardia sp. NPDC046473, assembly GCF_040645995.1. Classification (NCBI taxonomy): domain Bacteria; kingdom Bacillati; phylum Actinomycetota; class Actinomycetes; order Mycobacteriales; family Nocardiaceae; genus Nocardia; species Nocardia sp. NPDC046473. Next base: position 491,313 of record NZ_JBEYZJ010000001.1, on the reverse strand, counting down.
CAAGGCCAGCGCGGGGTGCCGTTCTTCTTCGTCCGTACCGACCGCGCGGGCAATATCTCGAAACGCCAGTCCGCCACCGCCTTTCACTTCTCCCGGGTCGGTGGTAGCTGCCCGCTGTGGGTGGTGCACGAGGCGTTCGCGCATCCCGGCCGGATCCTGCCGCAGATCGCGGAGATGCCGGACGGGCGCCGCTACCTGTGGATCGCGCGCACCGCGATGACCGCGCCGCACGGATTCGGTACCGCGACAAAGAATTTCGCGATCGGTCTCGGCTGCGACATCGAATACGCGGATCGCCTGGTGTATTCGGCCGGACTCCAGCTCGACGATCCGACGACGGCGGTGCAGATCGGCGCTGGCTGCAAGGTCTGCGAGCGGCCGTCCTGCCCGCAACGCGCCTTCCCGCACATCGGCAGCCCGCTCGCGGTCACCGAGAACACCAGCACCGACCTGCCTTATCCGCGCATCGGTCGCTGATCCACACCGGTTACCACCCGCGATCGCAACGCAGGCAGGAGTTTCTCGGCGACCAGGTCGAGCTGGCGGTGCACGTCGAGGGAACCCAGGCGCAGGATGAGGTGAGTGGCGCCCGCGTCGAGGTAACGGGCCAGCCAGTCGGCGCAGTCCTCGGCGGTGCCGCCGAAATACGCTTGGATGGTGGACATTTCCGCTAAAGATCGGCGGTAGTACTGGCGCACATAGCCTTCCAGCTCGGCCTGCGCACGCGCCGAGTCGGGATCCAGCACGATCGTCGCGTACATCGCGGGAGTCACCGCGCGGGTCGTTTGCTGCTGGATCGCCTGCCAGGCACGGGCATACGCGGCCGGGTCCGGGAGGTAAGGCAGCCAACCGTCGTAATGGCGAGCGACGCGGGCCAGCACCTTCGGTGTGTCACTGCCCGCCAGCCAGAGCGGTGGCCCGCCCCGCGTCGAGGTCGGCAGCGCCCGCGCCAAATCGGCCAGCTGCCAATACTTTCCGTCGAACTCCGGTGCACCGGTCCAGGCCGCGCGCCAGATTCGCACCGTCTCGTCCAAGCGGCCGACCCGTTCATCGAACGGGATGCCGATCGCGTCGAACTCGGCTCGGCTCTCCGGCAGCGGAAATCCCGCGCCGAGTCCGAGGACGAGCCGGCCGGGACCGAGTTGGTCGACGGTCGCCGCCGCGTGCGCGCCGAGCAAAGGATGCCGCAATGTCGCGGTCCAGGCCGCGGTGCCCAGCCTGATCCGGGAGGTCGCGGCGGCGACGGCGCCGAGCAACGTCAGTGGATCAACCCTGGTGCGCGCCAACGGCGAATCACCGGTCCACACCGCATCGAATCCGGCGTCCTCGGCGACCTGCGCGAGACGCACCAGGCTCGGTGCGTCGTGCCGTCCGGTCATCGCGGTTTCCCGGCTCGGCAACAGAATTCCGACCTCGATCACGTGCTGATCGTCCCGCGCACGGCGTGCCTTGTCGATTACCCGACAGGTAATCGACAAGGTAGCGGATAGGGTGCCCGGCTTCGGCGCACGCATTCCATTCGTCCAAGCCTCGGCCCCGATGCCCGGTTTACCGTGCGAATCATGGCAACAACACACCCTTCCAGCACGGACAACACGATCAAGGATCGCCTGGTAGCGCTTCTCGACGAGTGGATGGCCGCCATCGTCACCAACGACGCGGCCAGGATCGCCGACTACATGACCGACGACTGGATCATGGTCTCCGAAAACGGGATCACGCCCGCCGCGCGGTTTCTCGCACTGGTCGAGTCCGGTGCGCTCAGCCATTCGGCGATGCAGCGGGTAAGCGACGCCACGATCGAATACCGGGGCAACGTCGCGGTGCTCACCGTGCGGGCCACCAATACCGCGCACTTCCAAGGCAAGCGGTTCGACGCCGACGAGTGGACGACGGACGTCTTCGTCGAGACCGAGCAGGGATGGCGGTGCTCGCTCACCCATATCACCGCCGTCACGACCGAATGAGGCGCCCCGATTCCGTTGCCGATCAACCGGTTACGACTTGGCCAGGTACTCCAGGCGTTCGGAGTCGACCGCCGCGTGCATCATGCTCGCCAAACCGGGATGCTTCTGCAAACCTGGATCGGCCTCGACCACCTCGCGAGCGAGTTCCTGTGCGGCGGTGATGACTTCGAGATCGTCGAGCAGCGACAGCAGCTTCAGCGAGCGAGCGGTGCCGGACTGGGCGGCGCCGAGCACATCGCCCTCGCGGCGGGTGCGCAGGTCGAGCACGGCGAGTTCGAAGCCGTCGGTGGTGGCGGCGACCGCGTCCAATCGGGCCATCGCCGAACCGTTGGGTGCGGAATCGGTGACCAGCAGGCACAGGCCGGGATGCTTGCCGCGGCCGATGCGGCCGCGTAGCTGATGCAGCTGGCTGACGCCGAAGCGGTCCGCATCGACGATCACCATCACGGTCGCGTTCGGCACGTCCACGCCGACCTCGACGACGGTCGTGCAGACCAGCACGTCGACCGAGCCGTCGTTGAAAGCGCGCATCACCTGGTCTTTTTCATCCGCTGGCAGGCGGCCGTGCAGCAGGCCGACGCGCAGTTCGGCCAGCGGGCCGGTGCTCAGCATCTCGAAGACGTCCAGCGCGGCCTGCGTTGTCGGGCCTTCCTTTTCGGGCTCGGCCGCCTTCGACTTGCCTTTGGCCGACTTACCGGAGGCCTCCTCGTCGTCACCGATGCGTGAGCACACCACATAGGCCTGCCGACCGGCCTTGACCTCCTCGACGATGCGCTCCCAGGCGCGGTCCACCCAGTTCGGATGCTGTCTGCGCGGAACAACTTTGGAGGTGATCGGCGAACGCCCCCTGGGCAGTTCGGTGAGTGTCGAGGTCTCCAGGTCGCCGAGGGTGGTCATGGCGATGGTGCGCGGGATCGGCGTGGCGGTCATCACCAGCAGATGCGGGCTGGTGCCTGCTTTCGCCTTGGCACGCAGTGCATCTCGCTGTTCGACACCGAAGCGGTGCTGCTCGTCGACGACCACCATGCCGAGGTCGAAGAACTCGACGTTGTCCTGGATCAGCGCGTGCGTGCCGATCACGATGCCCGCCTCACCGGTCATCGCCGCCAGCAGCGCGGCCTTCTTGGTCGCGGTCGACATCGAACCGGTGACCAGCACCACCTTGGTCGCGTTGTCGCCCGCGCCGAGTTCACCGGCGTTGCCGAGATCGCCGAGCATCCCGCGCAGGGACCGATAGTGCTGGGCGGCAAGAACTTCCGTCGGTGCGAGCAACGCGCACTGCTGACCGGCATCGACGATCTGCAGCATCGCCTGCAGCGCGACGATCGTCTTGCCCGAGCCGACCTCGCCCTGCAGCAAGCGGTGCATCGGATGGCTGCGCGACATGTCGGCGGAGATTTCCGAGATCACCTGCTGCTGGCCCGCGGTCAGCTCGAACGGCAGCCGCTTCTCGAACTCGGCGGCGATGCCGTCCGGTCGTGGCGGACACGGGCGCGCGGCGCGGCCGGACACCTCGTGGCGGCGTTCGGCGAGCACCAGCTGCAACGCCAGCGCCTCGTCGAAACGCAGACGCTGCTGTGCCTGTTCGATGTCGGCCTTGTGCTCGGGTAGGTGGATCAGGCGCAGCGCGTCGGAGATCTTCAGCAGCGAACGGTCGTCCCGGGTCGCGTCCGGTAGCGGATCGTCGATCGGGTCCAGCTGATCGAGCACCTGCCGCACGCAGGCGAGCACGTCCCAGCTCTGCACCTTCGCGGTGGCCGGGTACACCGGGATGAACTCCCGCTCCATGAACGAGGTGTCCACGCCCTCAGCGCCTTTCGCGCTCTGCGCCAGCCCGCGCAGGTCACCGCCGCCACGCACGGTCTTCACCGCGACGACCGACTCGTCGCCGTCGTTCTCGGGCAGGATCAGATAGCCAGGATGACTCAGGTTCCATTGACCGGGCCGCCAGTAGTTGACGGTGCCCGACATCATCGCCCGAAGACCTTCCCGGACAACATATTTCACCTTGTCACCGTTGAAGAAGGTGACGTCGACACCGCGGCCGGTGCCGGAACCGGTGTCCAGCACCACCTTCAGCAGCGAACCGCGCCGGTTGCGCATCGGCCGCAGCTCGGCCTTGGTGATCCGGCCGATCACGGTGATGTGCGTACCGTCTTCCGGCTCTTCCTCGGTGAGTGGCTGGCCCTGCGTCGCGTAGCGCAGCGGATAGTGCCGGAGCAGGTCCTCCACCGTGTGCATGTCGAACGCGTCGACCAGCGAGCCCGCCGCCTTCACGCCGAGAATATGGTCGAGCCGATCACTCAGGGTCGCCATCTACTCCACTCCGATCTGCACCAGATCCCCGTGCTGCCCACCGGAATACACGGTGACCTCCACGCCGGGGAAGCTTTCGCCGATGTGTGCCGCGAGTTCGCCGGCCAGGCCGTCCGGCGCCGCCGCACCCATCAGCAGGGTGACCAGCTCGCCGCCGAACGCGAGCATCCGGTCCAGCAGCGTCAGTCCGGCCGCCCGCACATCATGGTCGATCACTACGACATCCTGGCCGACCAGGCCCAGCCCGTCGCCCGCTTCGCAGGTGCCGACCATGGTGAGCGCCCGTTCCGGCGCGGCGCGCAACGACCCCCACCGGGTGGTCGCGGCGGCCTCCGACATGGCGAAGGCGTCGTCGACGGCGATCCGGCCGCGATCGTGTACGGCCAGCGCCGCGAGGCCCTGCACCATGGATCCGCTCGGCAGCAGCAGCACGTCGCGGTGCGCGTCACGGGCGGCGACACCGACCGCGACCAGGTCGTGCGCGGGTAACGCGCCGTTGGGCAGGACGAGCACCTCGCGGTTGGGCATGGCTCGGATCGCGGCGAGCAGGTCGGCGGCGGTCACCGCGCCGTCACCGGCGAGCACCACCGCTCCGGCGTCCTCGAACAGTTCGGCCGCGCCGTCACCGGCCGCTACCGCCAGGATCCCGCGGTCGGCGGGTCCGTCGACTTCCTTCGCGGAGTCCATGGTGGTGTGGGTGACGAGGTGGCCGGAGGTCATGTCGTGTGGCGTCTCGCGCCCGGACAGTCCGAAGCTCTCGATGCGGATCCCGCTGAGCCTTCCGGCGGCCAGCCCGGCTTCCACCGCAGCGCCCGCATCCGCGCAGTGCACGTGAGCAGACCAGAAAGAGTCGCCGTCGCCGACGACCACCACGGAGTCGCCGAGCTCGGCGAGACGCGCGCGCAGCTGCGCCATCTGGTCTTGGTCGGTGTCGGCGAGCAGGTACATCACCTCGTATTGTGGTTCCGCCGAACCGGTTTCGCGGTTTTCCTCGACGGATCGCACGGTGACGGGTGCACGCGGGGTGTACTCCGGGCGAGCGGGGATCTCCCCGAAGGTGATCGAGACCAGGCTGTCCAGCAGCACCACCAACCCGCGCGCACCCGCGTCGACCACGCCGGCCGCGCGCAGCACGCCGAGCTGGGATGGTGTGTCACCGAGCGCCTTGGCGGCACCGTCGGCGGCCGCCAAGGCCACCTCGGCGAGCGAGGTGTCCTGGCACGATGCCGCACTCGCGGCCGCACAGTCCAAGACGGTGAGGATGGTGCCTTCGATCGGCTCACTCAGTGCTTCGCGGACCAGGACCGAGGCACGGTTCAGGGCATCGCGCAAGGTGGTGGCGGTGAGTGGTTCGCCCCGGACGGCCTCGGCGATACCGCGCAGGACCTGCGACAGGATGATGCCGGAGTTGCCGCGCGCGCCGACGGTCGCGCCGCGCGCCATCGCGGCGGCGACATCGTGCGCCGACAACGCGTCCACCGGACCACGCGCCGCCGCGGCGTCCATCGCAGCGCGCATCGTGGCGAGCAGGTTGGTGCCGGTATCCGCGTCCGGGATAGGGAAGACATTGAGTGCGTTGATCTCCTCGCGCCGGCTTTCCAAACCGTCGAGGCAGGCTCGGCCCCAGCGCAGCAACGCCGTGCCGTCCATCACATCCCGCACTCCGGGCACCGTCACCCCTTTAATCGTCGCCACCTGCACCGCCCGCAAGGTTAGCGGGCGCAACCGACATACTGTCGGTAGCCACCACGCGTGCCAGCCAGGTCCGCAGCCCACCCGGTTTGGTGGATCCGGGGCGGTCCCGCTACCCTTGCAGGGTTGCCTTCGCGTGGCCGTTGCCGGTTTGCGCTGGCCGATGTACATCGGCAGGGGTACGTCAATACATTGTTTCCGGACATGCCGCCCGCGGGCGACGGTCCTCCACATGACATGAAGGAGTTCGCGACTATGGCTGCCGTCTGCGACGTCTGCGCCAAGGGCCCCGGCTTCGGGAAGTCGGTCTCGCACTCGCACCGGCGCACCAACCGTCGCTGGAACCCGAACATCCAGACCGTTCGCGCCCAGGTTGCGCCGGGTAACACCCGTCGCATGAACGTGTGCACCTCCTGCCTCAAGGCGGGCAAGGTCGTCCGCGGCTGATTGCCGCGGCAGACCGGTACGAGATCGACGCACGCCCCGGCACCCTCACGGGTGGTCCGGGGCTTCGTCATAGATAGGTGGGTATGACCGAGCCAGACTGGCGCATCATCCCACTTGCCGCCGAGCACGCCTACCCGCTCGCCGAATGCCACATCGCCTGCTGGCGCGAGGCCTACCGCGACCTGGTGCCCGCGCACGTGCTGGACGCATTCGACGTAGCGCGACGAGCCGAGCAGTGGGAGCGCAACCGGGTCAAGTACCCCGGACGCACCTGGGTCGCGCTGGTCGGTGCGCAGGTGATCGGCTTCGCCAGCGCGGGCGAGACACTCGACGATCCGCCGATACCCTCGCACCAACTGAACGCGCTGTACGTTCGTTCGCCTTGGTACGGCACAGGCGTCGCGCACGATCTGCTGCGAGCCGCGCTCGACCCGTCGGAGACGTACTCACTGTGGGTATTCGAGCAGAATCCGCGCGCACTGGCCTTCTACCGCAAGCACGGTTTCGTACTCGACGGCACCAGCAGAGTCGAAGCCTTCTCGCCGTCGATCGAGGTAAAGATGGTGCGCGCGCCCGGCACTGTGTGATGAAACCGGGCTTCCGGACCGTACATATGCACACAGTAGGGTGCTGATCATGACCTCCACCGAGCAAGCCGGGTACGTGACTTCCGTCGACGGCGTTCTGCAGATCACCATCGCGACCGCCGCGAATGGCACGTCCATGGACTTCGGCGGGATCGTCGCGGGCACGGCCGCGCTGCGCTCGCTCGGCTCCGAGGTCGGCGCGGTGCTGCTGACCGGCACCGGCGCGAACTTCTGCGCGGGCGGCAATGTCCGCGGCTTCGCGGCAGCGGCCGATCGGGCGGCCCACATCTATGGCCTGGCAACGGATCTGCACCACTTCGTGCGCGCACTCGACGCGACCACCATCCCGGTGGTCGTCGGCGTTCAAGGCTGGGCGGCGGGCGCCGGAATGAGCCTGGTCTGCGCCGCCGACATCGCACTGGGCGGGCCGAGCACCAAGCTGCGCCCGGCCTACCCCGGCATCGGCCTCAGCCCCGACGGCGGCATGTCCTGGACGCTGCCGCGCATCGTCGGACTCGGCCGGGCCCACGAAATCCTGCTCACCGACGCGGTTTTGGACGCCGACGAGGCCGTCCGGCTCGGCATCCTCAGCAGGCTGGTCGCCGATGACGAGGTGCAGGCCGAGGCGCTGAACCTGGCCCGAACCCTCGCCGCCGGACCGCGTTCCACCTACGCGAGCATCAAAACGCTTCTCGCACAGTCTGCTTCGTCGGCCCTCGGTGATCAGCTCGATCGCGAGCGCGACGCGATCGCCGCGGCGGCCAACAACGCGACCGGCCGCGAGGGCGTCGACGCGTTCGTCGAGAAGCGCAAGCCGAACTACCGGTAACTCACTGGTTGGTCTGCAGGACGAACTTCGCTACCGCGTCGGTGAACGAGTCGTTGTCGTCACCGGCCGCGGTGTGCGCGGCACCGCCGATCTCGACCAGCTGCAGGTGCGGCACCAACTCTTGAAAAGCCGCGGCGCCTTCGGAACTCACCACGTCCGACTGCAGGCCGCGCACCAGCAACACCGGAATCGTCAACTTGCGCGCGGCGGCTTCCAGCTGGTCGGTCATTTCCGACGCGTCCTCGACCCGGCCGGACAGCATGTCCGGGTCCCAGTGCCAGTACCAGCGACCGTCCCGCTCGCGCAGGTTGCGCAGCAGGCCGTCGGTGTTCTTCGGGCGCGGCCGATGCGGCAGGTATTCGGCGACGGCGTCGGCGACCTGCTCGAGACTGTCGAAGCCGCCGCGGTGCTTGCCGAGGAAGTCGATCACTCGCGCGACACCGGCCTTCTCGGGCCTGGTCACGATGTCGACGAGCACCAGCGCGCTGATCGCGTCGCCGCCGGGCGCGGCGGTAGCGAGCAGGCCGGTGATGCCGCCCATGCTCGCCCCGACCACGACGGCGGGCGCTCCGAGCTGTTCGAGCGCGAGTAGCAGGTCGCGCACCATGGTGTCGCGGCGGTAGTCGCCGTCTTCGGACCACGCGCTGTCGCCGTGTCCGCGCGCGTCCAGCGTGACCACGCGCATGCCCGCGGCACCGAGCTTCGCGCCGGTCTGTTTCCACGAGTGCCTGGTCTGCCCGCCGCCGTGCAGGAAGACGACGAGCGGACCGTCGGCCGGGCCGAACTGGTCGGCGGCCAGTTCGAGCCCACCCGAGCCGCGCAGCCGCAATGGCGTGGGCTCGAGAAGATTGTTCGCATTACTCACGAACCGAGGATCGCATAGAACCGGTTACGGTTCGCGGCGAGCCTGCCGAACTAGCTCAGCAGTCCCACTTGCCGGAAGCGCTGAGGGTGCGCTGCAGCAGGCAGGCCACCTTGGCGTTGACCGAGGAGGAAATGGTGGAGGAGCCGTTGGAGGTGAATTCCTCGCCGATCTGCGTCGACGAGGTGTCGGCGGCCGGGGCCGAGGTGGTCTCCGTGGCAGGCTCCAGCGGCAACCCAGAGGCATTCGCGGTCGCGGCGCCACCCGCGAGGGCGGCACAGAGGGCCAGGGTGGCGGTGGTGCCGCGCAGAACGCCGCGAACGGTGGTGTTGGGCATGGAAAAGCTCCTCACTCGACAATCAATCTAGGTAACTCACACACAGACGCCGGCTCAGGGCAGGCGCCAGTCAACGGGTTCGGCGCCGAGTTCGTCGAGCAGTTCGTTCACTCGGGAGAACGGGCGCGAACCGAAGAAACCGCGCGAGGCCGACAGCGGCGACGGATGCGCGGACTCGATGTAGGGGATCTCGGCCTCGACCAGGGTCGGCTTGAGGGTGGCCGCATCGCGGCCCCAGAGGATCGCGACCAGCGGCTCGTCCCGCGCGACCAGCGCGCGAATGGCCTGTTCGGTCACCGCCTCCCAGCCCTTACCGCGATGCGAGGCGGGCTGGCCCGGCGCCACCGTGAGCACCCTGTTCAGCATCAGCACGCCCTGATCGGACCAGGGGCTCAGGTCGCCGCAGGACGGCGTCGGGTGGCCGAGATCCTTGGTGTATTCGGCGAAGATGTTCGCCAGACTGCGCGGGACAGGTGAAACATCCGGCGCGACAGAGAAACTCAGGCCCATCGCGTGGCCCGGAGTCGGGTAGGGATCCTGGCCGACGACCAGCACGCGCACCGCGTCGAAGGGGCGCTGGAAGGCGCGTAGCACGTTCTCACCGGCGGGTAGATAGCCGCGGCCCGCCGCGTTCTCTTCGCGCAGGAACTCGCCCATGGCGGAAATGCGTTCCGCCACCGACTCCAGTGCCTTCGCCCATCCCGGATCCACAATTTCCGACAGTGGTTTCGCGCCCATGACCGCACAACTTATCGTGGTTCGCTCGCGACCGCCGAGTCCGCCCCACCGAATGATTCCCAGCCGGCGCTGCCCGACCGCGCGGCGCCGTCGACCGTGACGCCGTGACCGGCGCACACGCGGCCGATCGGCATCCATCCGGCGGGCAGGTCACAGTCCGGCGACCAGGTTCCGGCGAACGCGTGATCCTCGCCGCCGGTCAGAATCCATTGCGCCGCATCGGCATCCATGCGGGCGGCGATATCGGCGAGTGCCCGATCGTGCAATGCGGACGAATCCAGATCAATAGCGGCACCGGATAATTCGGCGATATGGCCGAGATCCGCCAGTAGGCCGTCGGACACATCGGTCAGTGCATTCAGGCCCGTTTCCGTCTGCGCATTCAGGACTGCCGGATACGGCGGCTGCGGGACACGGTGCGCGGCAAGCGCTTCGGCGAAGTCGGCGGATCCGGTGCCCGCGGTCAGGATCGCGAGGCCCGCGGCCGACCAGCCGAGGCGACCGGCGACGGCGACCGTGTCCCCCACGCGCGCACCGGCTCTCGTGATGGCCGCGCGGCCCCGCAGATCGCCGAACGCGGTGACCGAGATGACGAGCTCGCGGCTGCGAACCAGGTCGCCGCCCGCGATGGAGGCGCCCGCGCGAGTCGCCTCGGCCCACATTCCGTCGGTCAGGCCGTCGATCACATCCAATGTGGTGTCGGCCGGGCAGCCGAGCGCCACCACGAACGCGCTCGGCCACGCGCCCATCGCGACCACATCGGCCGCATTCTGCGCGATCGCCTTGCGCCCGATGTCCTCGGGACTCGACCAGTCGAGGCGGAAATGCCGGTCCTGCACGAGCATGTCGGTGGTGACCACGAACCGGCCGTCCGGCGCGGCGACCAGGGCGGCGTCGTCGCCGGGCCCGAGCAGCACGCTCGGCGCTTGGACCCGGCCGCGGTTGATCCGCTCGATCAGCGCGAACTCGCCGAGTTCACGCACCGTCCTTGGCCCCGTGTGCTCGCTGATGACCGGTCCTTTCAGACGCGCCGACGGCTGGAATCGACCCGAAGGTACCCTTTTCAGGGCAATCGACTGCTACCGGGCCGGTCACGGCACCCGCGCCTGCGCGCGGCCGCCGACCACCCGGCTAGCGCAACAGGAAGGATCGGTGAGCATGGCGGCGGAATCGTCGGACCACGATTCGGCGAAGGGCACGGCCGGACAGGTCGCCGAGAGCACCGTGGACAGTCCGCCGGACACCGAATCCGCGACCTCGGATACCGACACCGCGACCAGCGGCACCGACTCGACCGCGAGCACGCGCCAGCACTCCCCGGCACTCATCGCCACCGCCGTGGCATTACCGGTCGCGCTGGTCGTCGCCGTGCTGGTGATCGCGATCTTCGCCCGCAACGCCCCCGTCGAACGCGAACCGCTGGTCCTCGGCCCGGTCCCCGCGCCCGCCGCGACCGGCCCCGCCTGCACCAACCTGCTGCCCGCCCTGCCGACCGAACTCGGCGACTACACCAAATCCACCCTCGTCGAACCCTCCCCACCGGCCACCCGCGCCTGGCAGCACACCGACGGCGGCGACCCGATCGTGCTGCGCTGCGGCCTGGACCGCCCGCTCGAATTCAACCGCGCGTCCGCATTGCAGATCGTGAACGGCGTCCAGTGGTTCGAGGCCCGCGACCAAGCCGCCAAGGCAAGCACCTGGTTCGCCGTCGACCGTGAGACCTACATCGCGCTGACCGTCCCCGACGGCTCCGGCCCCACCCCGCTGCAAGCGGTCTCCGACACCATCACCGCCAACCTGCCCGCGATGCCGCTCGATCCGGGCCCGCTCCCCAACTGAGGCGCTAGCGCAGTCCGGTGCCGCGCGCGAGGGCCGTCTCGACCAGGATGGACACCAGGTCCTGGTAGTCGATGCCGGTGGCCTCCCACATCCGCGGGTACTGGGAGATCGGCGTGAAGCCGGGCATGGTGTTGATCTCGTTGATCACCGGTCCGTCGGCGGTGACGAAGAAGTCGACGCGGGCCAGGCCCTGACAGTCCAGTGCGCGGAACGCCCGGACCGCGAGTTCCCGGACGCTGTCGGAGACTTCGTCGTCCAGCTTCGCCGGCACGTCGAATTCGCAGACATCGTCGAGGTATTTGGTCTCGAAGTCGTAGAACTCGGGGTTCGCGGCGGTCGCGCCTTCCTCCGGCATCCGGATCTCCGACAGCACACTGGCTTCCACCCGGCCGTCCGGGAATTCCAGTACGCCGCACTCGACTTCGCGGCCGACGATGCCCGCCTCGACGATCACCTTCGGGTCGTGCGCCCGGGCCGTGGCGATGGCCGCGGCCAACCCGGTCCAGTCGTCGACCTTCGTGATGCCGATCGACGAACCGCCGCGCGCGGGCTTCACGAACACCGGCAGCCCCAGCCGGGCCCGGTCCGCCTCGCTCACCGTCTCGGTGCCCGGCCGCAGCACCACCTGGACGCCGACCGGCAAGCCTTCTGCCGCAAGGAGTTTCTTGGTGAACTCCTTGTCCATGCTCGCCGCGCTGGCCAGCACGCCCGCCCCGACGTAAGGCACTCCGGCGAGCTCCAACATGCCCTGCAGGGTGCCGTCCTCACCGAACGGACCGTGCAACAGCGGGAACACCACATCCACTGAACCGAGGGTGGCGCCGGGATCGTCGAGTGCGACAAGCGCACCCGAGTTACTCGGACCGGACGCCAGGGTCAACGCCGTACCGGTGGCGTCGACCGACGGCAGCGCGCGATCGTGGAACCCGAGCGCCGCGATGTTCGAATCGGCCAGCACCCAGGTGCCTTCGGTGCTGATGCCGATCGGCACGACGTCGTACTTTTCCGGGTCCAGGTTCGGCAGCACGCTGCCCGCCGACACGCAGGAGACGGCGTGCTCATTGCTCCGCCCGCCGAAAACCACAGCCACCCGGATCCGCTTCGTCATGCCCCGAACCGTACCCGTCGCGGCGCACGGTCCCCACCGCTACCCAGTGGCGTAACTGCGGCGCGTGTCCGTGCTGGGACTACTCCGGCTTGATCCGCCGGCCGAGCAGATTGCCGACGGCTTCGCGCACCGCCATGCCCTCGTGGCAGACCTGGTTCACCGCGGTGGTGAGCGGCATGTCGACGTCGTGTTTCACGGCCAGTGCGCGAATCGAGGTGCAGGACTTCACGCCCTCGGCCACCTGGCCGTGCGTCGCCTCCTGCGCGCTTTCCATCGAACCGCCCGCGCCGAGCGCATGGCCGAACGAGCGGTTGCGCGACAGCGGTGAGGTGCAGGTGGCGACCAGGTCGCCGACGCCCGCCAGGCCGGAGAGGGTGGCCGGTTCGGCGCCGAGGGCCACGCCGAGCCGGATGATCTCGGCGAGGCCGCGGGTGATGATGCTGGCGACGGTGTTGTCCCCCAAGCCCATTCCGGAGGCGATGCCACAGGCGAGGGCGATCACGTTCTTGCTCGCGCCGCCGACCTCGCAGCCGATCACATCGATGTTGGTGTAGGGCCGGAAGTATCCGGTGGCACACGCGTGCTGCAAAGCCACGGCACGATCGGTGTCGGTACAGGCGATCACGGTGGCGGCGGGCTGACCGACGGCGATCTCGTGCGCCAGATTCGGGCCGGACAGCACCGCGATGCGGCTCTCGTCGGCCCCGGTGACCTCGCCGATCACCTGACTCATCCGCAGCAGCGTGCCGTTCTCGATGCCCTTGGCCAGGCTGAGCAACGACGCGTCGGACGGAATCAGCCCCTTCCACTGTTCGAGATTCGCGCGCAGCGATTGGGACGGCACCGCGAGCACCACGATGTCGGCGCCGTCCAGCGCGACGGCCGGGTCGTGCGTGGCCGCCAGCGGGGGCAGCGGAATATCGGTGAGGTAAGAGGGATTGCGATGTTGGGTGTGCAGTATTTCGGCGACTTCGGGTCGTCGCGCCCAGATGGTGACCTCGGTTCCCGCGTCCGCCAACACCTTCGCGAACGCGGTCCCCCAAGATCCCGCGCCCATAACTGCCGCCCTCGTCATCTGCCCAATATGCCATGGAAGGATTGGACGCATGCGCCCGCACGCTGTGCATGCCGTGATCGCGGTGAAGAGCCTCGATCAGGCCAAGAGCCGACTGGCCGACCGGCTGCGCCCGGAACACCGGGCCCGGCTGGTCCTCGCCATGCTCGCCGACACCTTGACCGCCGCCGCGGCCGTTCCGGAGATCGCCTCGGTCGTCGTGGTCACGCCCGATCCGGTCGTGGCCGACCTGGCACGGTCGATGGGCGCCGCGGTGCATCCCGAGCCACGCCCCGCCGGACTGGACGGACTGAACAGCGCGCTGGCCGACGCCGCGGCCGGGCTGCGGCACCGGCATGGTCCGGTCGATCTACTCGCGTTGCAGGCCGACCTGCCCGCGTTGCGCGCGGAGGAACTGGCCGACGTACTGACGCTCGCGCCGCGCGGGCTGCGCTCGATCGTGGTGGATCACGCAGGCACCGGCACGGCCGCGCTACTTGTCCGCGATCCCGTCGCCGACCTCGAACCCCGGTTCGGCCCCGGGTCGGCGGGCAAACACATCGCCGCCGGTGCGGTGGATCTGACGGGCGATTGGCCCGGTTTACGGCTGGATGTCGACACGGCCGAGGACCTGGACCTGGCCATTGAGCTGGGCGCGGGAAATGCGACCAGCGTCGCGCTGCACGACATCGGCTGGCCAGATCGTGTTCATCAGCCGGTTCGCCGAGTGTGCTAGGAGATCGCCAGCGCGTGGTGATGCTCATGGCAATCATAGTGTCGGGCTCCACAGCACCCGGTTCGTAGGGGATGATCGTTGGCGTGAGTGAGCGAAGCGAGCTATCCAACTGCCAGCGCGCATCGCGCGTGTCGGTGCCCAGCCCCAGCGAGGTAACGGCATGAGCGATACAGAGACCGTCAAGCCGCAGTTGCTTCCGACGCCGCCACCCGCGGCGACGCCGGTGCAGACCGATGCCACCGTCGAACAGTTGCCACGTGATCGCTACCTCAACCGCGAGTTGAGCTGGCTCGATTTCAACGCCCGGGTGCTCGCGCTCGCCGAGGACGCGTCGCTGTCGCTGCTGGAGCGCGCCAAATTCTTGGCCATCTTCGCGTCGAACCTCGACGAGTTCTATATGGTCCGGGTCGCGGGTCTGAAGCGCCGCGCCGAAACCGGTCTACTGGTCCGTTCCGCGGATGGACGCTCACCCGGCGAGCAGCTGGAACTGATCGCCGCCCGCGCGCAGGAAATCGCCGTGCGGCACGCGCGGGTCTTCCTCGACGACGTGCTGCCCGCACTCACCGCCGAGGGCATCGCGATCATCGACTGGACCGACCTGAACGACGATGAGCGCCAACGTCTCTCGGGCCACTTCCAGGATCAGGTCTTCCCGGTGCTCACCCCGCTCGCGGTGGATCCGGCGCATCCGTTCCCCTACATCAGCGGCCTGAGCCTGAATCTCGCGGTGACGGTGAAGGATTCCGCTACCGGCGGCGAGCACTTCGCGCGAGTCAAGGTGCCGGACAACGTCGATCGGTTCGTCCGGGTGCGCCGCACCGACGCCGGTTCGACCATCGCCGCCTTCCTGCCGATGGAGGAGCTGATCGCGGCGCACCTCGATCTGCTGTTCCCCGGCATGGAAGTGGTTGAGCAGCACTCGTTCCGGATCACCCGCAACGCCGACTTCGAGGTCGATGAGGACCGCGACGAGGATCTGCTGCAGGCGCTGGAACGCGAACTCGCGCGCCGCCGCTTCGGATCGCCGGTGCGCCTCGAGGTCTCCGACGACATGACCGAGCACATGCTCGAATTGCTGCTGCGCGAACTGGATGTCGATCCAGGCGATGTGATCCAGGTACCCGGCCTGCTCGACCTGTCTTGCCTATGGCAGGTGTACGGGGTGGATCGACCCAACCTCAAAGACGCGCCCTACGTGCCCGCCACCCCGCCCGCGTTCGGCGAGCGGGAGACCCCGCGCAATGTGTTCGCGGCGCTGCGCGAGGGCGACGTGCTGGTGCACCACCCCTACGACTCGTTCTCCACCAGCGTGCAGCGGTTCATCGAACAGGCCGCCGCCGACCCGCAGGTGCTCGCGATCAAGCAGACGCTCTACCGCACCTCCGGTGACTCACCGATCGTCAACGCGCTCATCGACGCGGCCGAGGCGGGCAAGCAGGTCGTCGCGCTGGTCGAGATCAAGGCGCGATTCGACGAACAGGCCAACATCAAATGGGCCCGCGCGCTGGAACAGGCCGGCGTGCACGTGGTCTACGGCCTCATCGGCCTCAAGACGCACTGCAAGACCTGCCTGGTGGTGCGGCGCGAGGGCGCGACCATCCGCCGCTACTGCCACATCGGCACCGGCAACTACAACCCGAAGACCGCGCGGCTCTACGAGGATGTCGGATTGCTCACCGCCGCACCGGAAATCGGCGCGGACCTGACCGACCTGTTCAATTCGCTGACCGGTTACTCGCGAAAAGAGAACTACCGCAACCTGCTTGTCGCGCCGCACGGCGTGCGCGCCGGCATCATCGAGCGGATCCAGCGCGAGACCGAACTGGCCGCGCAGGGCAAGGACGCCCGAATCCGCTTGAAGGCCAACGCGATCGTCGACGAGGAGATTATCGACGCGCTGTATCGGGCCTCGCTGGCCGGCGTTCCGGTGCAGATCGTGGTGCGCGGCATCTGCGGACTGCGCCCCGGCGTGCCGGGCATGAGCGAGAACATCGAGGTGCGCTCGATCCTCGGCCGCTTCCTGGAACATTCGCGGGTGATGCACTTTCAGGCGCAAGATCAGTACTGGATCGGCAGCGCGGACATGATGCACCGCAACCTCGACCGGCGCGTGGAAGTGATGGCGCAGGTGAAGGATCCGCGGCTGACCGAACAGCTCGGGCAGGTCTTCGACTCCGCGTTGCATCCCGACACCCGCTGCTGGGTACTCACCTCGGATGGCAATTGGCTGGCCCGACCCGAGCACGCGGGCGACGACGACGTCAAAGTACGTGACCACCAAGAGTTCTTGATGCGCCTGCGGAGGCCCGAACAGCAGTGAGTGGTGCTACGGGGTACGAAATGGAAGGGGGACCCTTCTGGGATCCCCGTATTACCGCCAACATTCACGCCGCGGGCGCGGTGGTCTGGCGGCGGGCGACGAACGGCGCGCTGGAGATCGCCGTCGTGCACCGGCCGAAGTATCAGGATTGGTCGCTGCCCAAGGGCAAGCTCGATCCCGGTGAGACGCCGGTGCTCGCCGCGGTCCGTGAGGTCCGCGAGGAGACCGGTCTGGACTGCAAGCTCGGCCGCTACCTCGGCCACGTCACCTATCCCGTTCCGGGACACCGCAAGCTGAAGCGGGTCGACTACTGGGCGGCCGAGGTGGCCGGCGGCGAGTTCACCTCGAATGACGAAGTGGACGTGCTGAATTGGTACGCGCTGGACCAGGTGATGGAGCAGTTGTCCTATCCGATGGATCGGCAGGTGCTGCGCGCGTTCACCCGGCTGCCCGCGAACACCCGCACCATGCTGTTGGTGCGGCACGCGAAAGCTGGTCGGCGAGACCGCTTCTCCGGTCCCGATCCGCTGCGCCCACTGGATCGGTCCGGACAGGCCCAAGCGCGGGCCCTGGTGTCGAATCTGCTGGCGTTCGGGGCATCTGAGATCCACTCCGCCGATCCGGTGCGCTGCGTGCAGACGGTGACGCCGCTGGCCGAGAAGCTCGACACCGAGATCATCCTCGAGCCGCTGCTTTCCGAAATCGGTTATGCCGCAGCGCAGGACGAGACGCGGCAGCGGATCCTTGCGCTGATCCCCGATACCGAGGTGCCCGTTGTTTGCAGTCAGGGCAAGGTAATTCCCGATCTGCT
Source organism: Nocardia sp. NPDC046473 (assembly GCF_040645995.1). Lineage (NCBI taxonomy): Bacteria > Bacillati > Actinomycetota > Actinomycetes > Mycobacteriales > Nocardiaceae > Nocardia > Nocardia sp. NPDC046473. The sequence goes on along the minus strand of NZ_JBEYZJ010000001.1, from coordinate 473,670 downwards.
GCGGTGGTGGGCCGAGCGCGACGGCGTCACGCTGCCGTCCGCGCGCAACCGCAAGGGCAGTGTGTGGGTGCTGTCCTTCGTCGACGGCCGGCTGGTCGCCGCCGACCATCTGGACCGGTCGCTGAACGCCGACTTCGTGAAGGCCTGACCATCCGAGCAGTAAACCGGACTCTGATGCTCTGAAAGACCGCCCTGGACAACCGAAACGGCCCCGGAACCTTGGTTCCGGGGCCGTGTTCGATCGGTACAGCGGATGTTTCGGCCTTACGGCCGGTCATCCGGCGCCAATACCGTACTGGCGCAGTATCTAGCGGCGACCGCGAGCGGGAGCCTTCTTGGCAGCCGACTTCTTGGCCGGAGCCTTCTTGGCGACCGTCTTCTTGGCGGCGGTCTTCTTGGCCACCGTCTTCTTGGCGGCGGTGACCTTCTTGGCCGGAGCCTTCTTCACCGCGGTCTTCTTGGCGACCGTCTTCTTGGCGGGCGCCTTGGCCGCAGTCGTCTTGCGAGCAGCGGTCTTTGCGGGCGCCTTCTTGGCGGCCTTCTTCGCCGTGGTCTTGGCCGGGCCCTTCGTGGGGGTGGCCTTCTTGGCGGCGGTCTTCTTCGCCGCCGTCTTCTTGGCGGCCGCCTTCTTGGCTGCCACCGGGGCATTCACGCCGCGCTTGACGGCGGGACCGCTCTGGGCGAGCTTCTGCTTGCCCGCGATCACGGCCTTGAACTGAGCACCCGGACGGAACGCAGGCACCGAAGTGGGCTTCACCTTGACGGTTTCGCCGGTGCGCGGGTTCCTGGCAACTCGAGCCGCACGCTTACGCTGTTCGAACACACCGAATCCGGTGATTGTGACGCTCTGACCCTTGTGCACCGCGCGCACGATGGTGTCGACCACATGCTCGACTGCCGCGGTGGCCGTGCGCCTATCAGTACCCAACTTTTCGGTCAGAACGTCGATCAGTTCCGCCTTGTTCATTGAATCCTCCGCAGACTAATGGCCCGTCGTCGGACCGACTAGGTACCACGGTAAACCCAGAATGGGCAAGAGTCTATGTGCCACGCCAAAATTCATGTGGTTTAGCACACGTCCAGCTATCGGCCCCGGTGCCATCCAGCTAACACCCAAGGGTGTTTAGGACTGCGAAATACGTGCTGGCAGGGTAGTGGGTTTCCATGCTGGCCTTGCGTTTTCGAACTCGGTGATGGTGTCGCTGCGGCGCAGCGTGAGCCCGATGTCGTCCAATCCTTCGAGCAGACGCCACCGCGTGTAGTCATCAATATCGAACGGCAACACGGCGGTTCCGGCAGTCACCGTGCGCGCCTCGAGGTCCACAACCAATTCGAGTCCGGGCTGTTCCTCGAGCAACTTCCAGAGCATTTCGACATCGTTCTGTGACATCTGAGCGGCCAACAGCCCACCCTTACCGGCATTGCCGCGGAAGATGTCGGCGAAGCGAGACGAGATCACCACCCGAAAGCCGTAGTCCGACAGCGCCCAAACGGCGTGCTCACGAGAGGATCCCGTGCCGAAATCGGGACCCGCTACCAGCACACTGCCCCGGTTGTACGGCTCGTTGTTCAGAATGAAGTCCGGATCGTTACGCCACGCGGCGAAGAGTCCGTCCTCGAATCCCGTGCGGGTCACCCGCTTCAGGTACACGGCCGGGATGATCTGATCGGTATCGACATTGGAACGGCGGAACGGCACGCCGATCCCCTTGTGCACGGTGAAGGCTTCCATTGATTCTCCTGAGTCGGTAGGGGTATCGCGTCCGGTCAGTCCAGATCCGCAGGTGAGGACAGGGTTCCGCGCACCGCGGTCGCGGCGGCCACGAGCGGCGAAACCAGGTGCGTGCGGCCACCTTTGCCCTGTCGGCCCTCGAAGTTCCGGTTCGACGTGGACGCGCAGCGCTGACCGGGCTCGAGCTGATCCGGATTCATTCCCAGGCACATTGAGCAGCCCGCCTGCCGCCATTCGGCGCCCGCCGTGGTGAAAATCTCGCCCAGTCCTTCTAATTCGGCCTGCGCGCGAACCCGCATAGACCCCGGTACAACCAACATTCGCACCGAGTCGGCGACCTTGCGTCCTTTTAAAACCTCGGCGACAGCACGCAAATCCTCGATGCGCCCGTTGGTGCACGAACCGACGAATACCGTGTCGACCGCCACATCCCGAAGCGGAGTACCCGGCTCCAAATCCATGTACCGCAGCGCTTTCGCCGCCGACTCGCGGGCCGTCTCGTCCGCGATCTGGGCGGGGTCCGGCACCGATTCGCCGAGGGGCGCGCCCTGTCCCGGGTTGGTACCCCAGGTGACGAACGGGGTCAGCTCGGCGGCGTCGATGTGCACCTCGGCGTCGAAAGTCGCGCCGTCGTCGGTCTTCAGCGCCTCCCAGGCGGCCACTGCTGCCGTCCAGTCGGCTCCCTGCGGGGCGTGCGGGCGTCCTTCGAGGAATTCATAGGTCGTTTCGTCCGGAGCGATCATGCCGGCCCTGGCGCCCGCCTCGATGGACATGTTGCAGATGGTCATTCGCGCCTCCATCGACATGGCGCGAATCGCCTCGCCGCGATACTCCAGCACGTAGCCCTGGCCGCCGCCGGTACCGATCTTCGCGATGACGGCCAGAATCAGGTCTTTGCTCGTCACGCCGGGCGCCAACGTGCCGTCCACGGTGATCGCCATCGTCTTGAACGGGCGCAGCGAGAGTGTCTGGGTAGCAAGGACATGCTCGACCTCGGAGGTGCCGATGCCCATCGCCAGCGCGCCGAACGCGCCGTGCGTCGAGGTGTGACTGTCCCCGCACACCACCGTCATGCCCGGCTGGGTGAGGCCGAGCTGCGGGCCGACCACGTGCACGATGCCCTGGTCCAGATCGCCCATCGGATGCAGGCGCACACCGAATTCCGCGCAGTTACGGCGCAGAGTGTCCACCTGGGTGCGCGAAATCGGGTCCGCGATGGGCTTATCGATATCGACGGTCGGGACGTTGTGGTCCTCGGTCGCGATCGTCAGATCGGGCCGCCGTACCGGTCGGCCCGCCGCGCGCAGGCCGTCGAAGGCCTGCGGGCTGGTCACCTCGTGCACCAGATGCAGGTCGATGTAGATCAGGTCGGGTTCGCGCCCGGCGCCCTCACCCGAACCGTGGGTTACGACGTGCTGCTCCCACACCTTTTCGGCCATGGTGCGTGGCTGTGCCATTTCTCGATCACCTTTCGACAAGCATCCGGTCGCGGTCCGGGCTGGGCGCGCGGCGGCGGTTGCACGAGTTTTCGGGTATGCGCGAGGTCGGATGCCTCGTAGGAGATTCAAAGGCGCGCAGACGCCGAAGTGGATTTCCCAACATCCGAGACGCTAGTATCGTTCTATGAGACAGCATAGCGGCATCGGCGTCCTCGACAAAGCAGTGGCGGTGTTGTACGCCGTCGCCGAGCACCCCTGCGGTCTCAACGAGCTGTGCGCCCGCACCGGCCTGCCCCGCGCCACCGCACATCGCCTGGCAGTCGGCCTGGAAGTGCATCGCTTATTGGCCCGCGACAACACCGGAATGTGGCGGCCGGGCCCCGCGCTCGCCGAGCTGGCCGCGGGAGCCACCGATCCGCTGCTGGAGGCCGCGGCGGCCGTGCTGCCCCGGTTACGTGAGATCACCGGCGAAAGTGTCCAGCTGTATCGCCTGGACGGCAATGCGCGGATCTGTGTCGCGGCGCTGGAACCGCCCGTCGGACTGCGCGACACCGTCCCCGTCGGCGCGCGCCTGCCGCTGACCGCCGGTTCCGCCGCCAAGGTGCTCGTCGCCTGGGCCGACGCCGACCTGCAGCGCACCATCCTCGCCGACGCCGTCTTCGGCGAACGCGCACTGACCGAGGTCCGCAAGCGCGGCTGGGCGCAGAGCGCGGCCGAACGCGCCTCCGGCGTGGCAAGCGTGTCCGCCCCCGTGCGCGACGCGGGCGGCGCCGTCATCGCCGCCGTCTCGGTATCCGGCCCGATCGACCGCATGGGCCGCCGCCCCGGCGCCCGCTGGGCCGCCGACCTGGTCGCCGCCGCGGAAGCCCTGCACAAGCGTCTGTAACACGTTCTAGAAATCACGTTCTAGAGTAGGCCCATGGGAGTCAACCAACGGGCACAGATCGTCATGTCCGACACCGAGATCAGCGATTTCTTGGAGCGCAGCCGAGTCGCCACCCTGGCCACCATCGGCCCCGACGGCAGGCCGCACCTGACCGCCATGTGGTACGCGCTCATCGACGGCGAACTCTGGTTCGAGACGAAGACAAAGTCCCAAAAAGCCGTCAACCTGCGCCGCGACCCCCGCATCACCTGCATGGTCGAGGCAGGCCAGACCTACGACCAGCTGCGCGGCGTAGCCATCGAGGGCCACGCCGAAATCATCGACGACCCCGAAAAGCTCTACGCCGTCGGCGTCAGCGTCTGGGAGCGCTACACCGGCCCCTACAGCGAAGACGTCCGCCCCATGGTCGAAACCATGCTCCACAAACGTTCCGCCATCCGGGTAATCCCCGACCGCACCCGCAGCTGGGACCACCGCAAACTGGGCCTCCCCCAACTCCCCCTCGGCGGCACCACCGCCCAACCCCTCGACTGACCGGCCTATGCGTTGCACCACACCCCCACCCGACGCACCCCGATATCGAACTGACATCACCCCCCTCCCCCGACTAACGTCGAACCGTTCGACACCAATCGGCCGGCGACCGCAGCCCGCAACGGCGCGGCACCCCGACCGCCACCACGAGGAGACGGCGATGACGGAATCTGATAGTTCCAACGGCTCAGGCACCCCCGAGGCCACCAGCGCCGAAGAAGTAAAGCGCAAGTTCAAAGAGGCCCTCGACCGCAAAAACCAGCACAACGCCCGCACCGCCGACCACCTCGACGGCCGCTCCAAGGGCGCCAACGCCACCCACGGCAACGCCAGCACCAAGCGCGAATTCCGCCGCAAGAGCGGATAGGCCCAACAGACGAGAAAGGCCCCCTGGTCACAGACCCGGGGGCCTTCGTTTTGCCTGAACGAGGACAGCACTGCCCAGGAGGATGCACGCTCACCAACACCGAACGAGCCTCAGCGACCGAGCGCCGATCAGTCCGACCGAGTTGAGCAAAACCGTGGGAACCAAAACCCCCACCGCATACAGCCCTACATGAGCGCCGGGGGCGAAGCCTCCCGGCCAGGGGGTCCGGGGGCGCAGCCCGCCGGGCGGGGTTTGGGGGTTGCACCCCCAAAAGAAATTGCGAAACAGTAAAGGCCCATGCCCCATGGGCATGGGCCTTGCAACTGTGTAGCCCCGACGGGATTCGAACCCGCGCTACCGCCTTGAGAGGGCGGCGTCCTAGGCCGCTAGACGACGGGGCCAGGACTGCTTCTCGTTTGCACGAGGAGCACCTTTGGTTGATCTTTCGATCAGGAGGCTCGGCTAGCTTAGCTGGCCGGAGCGTGGCGACCAAATCGCCAGCTGCTGTACTGATTTCGGCCGCGCACCGATCTCGACAACAATCTCTCCGCTGGGGTACCAGGACTCGAACCTAGAATGGCTGAACCAGAATCAGCTGTGTTGCCAATTACACCATACCCCAATGACCAGGCGTTTCAGCCTCGCGTCTGGATGACTGCGAGGCCTTGTTCCGAGCCGAGAAGAAGACTACCAAACGGCTATGGGTTAACTACAAATCGCCTGGTCAAAGCCATGTTTTCGGCCTGTTCCGGAGTTTCAGGCCATGGCCGACCACTCTTGCGCGGAGCGCAGCCGGTCCAGGCTGGTGTCGCGGCCGAGCAGTTCGAGCGACTCGTAGAGCGGCGGGCTGATGTGTGATCCGGTCACCGCGACGCGCACGGGCGCGAATGCTTTGCGTGGTTTGAGCCCCAGATCGTCGATCAGCGCGGTTTTCAGCGCGTCTTCGATAGCGGCGGTGGACCACTGTGTCAGTGGCTCCAGCGCGGCAATAGCGGATTGCAATACCTGATTTGCTTCGGGACCGAGATTCTTGGCTCCCGCGGTGGGGTCGATCGCAAATTGTTCGGCGGGCGCCAACAGAAAACGCAACAGTTCCCAAGCGTCCGACAACACTACGATCCGGGTCTGCACCAGTTCGGCCGCAACGGCGAACATCTTCTCATCGATTTCGGCGCCGATATGACCGTGCCGGGTCAGGTACTCACGCAGTCGGTTGCTGAAATCACCCGGTTCCAGCAATCGGATGTGCTCGGCGTTGAGCGCGTCCGCCTTCTTCTGATCGAATCGGGCCGGATTCGAATTCACTTTCGATATGTCGAACGCGGCAACCATCTCCGCCATGGTGAACACGTCGTGGTCGTCGGCGATGCTCCAACCGAGAAGTGCCAGGTAATTCAGCAAACCTTCGGGGATGAATCCACGATCGCGATGGACGAACAGATTCGACTCGGGATCGCGCTTGGACAACTTCTTGTTGCCCTGTCCCAGGACGAACGGCAGGTGGCCGAACTCCGGCGTGAAGTCCGCGATGCCGATGCGGCGCAGGGCGCCGTAGAGCGCGATCTGGCGCGGGGTCGAGGAAAGCAGGTCCTCGCCGCGCAATACGTGGGTGATCTTCATCAACGCGTCGTCGAGCGGGTTGACCAGCGTGTACAGCGGGTCACCGGTACCGCGGGTGAGCGCGAAGTCCGGCACGCTGCCCGCCTTGAAGGTGGTTTCGCCGCGCACCAGATCGTGCCAGGTGATGTCCTCCGCGGGCATCCGAAGCCGAATCACCGCGGGGCGCCCGGCATCTCGATACGCCTCGATCTGCTGGGCGGTGAGGTCGCGATCGTAGTTGTCGTAGCCGAGCTTCGGATCGCGTCCGGCGGCGCGGTGGCGGGCCTCGACTTCCTCAGGCGTGGAGAAGGATTCGTAGGCCTCGCCGGCCGCCAGCAAACGCTGGACCGCGTCGCGGTGCAGATCCTTGCGCAGCGACTGGCGGTACGGCTCGTAGGGGCCGCCGACCTCCGGGCCCTCGTCCCAGGTGAGGCCGAGCCAGCGCAGCGCGTCGAGCAGCGCGCGGTAGGAGTCCTCGGAATCCCGTGCCGCATCGGTGTCTTCGATGCGGAAGACGAATTTTCCACCGTGGTGTCGGGCGTAGGCCCAGTTGAACAGCGCCGTGCGGATCAGGCCGACGTGCGGCGTCCCGGTGGGCGACGGGCAGAAGCGGACCCGTACTTCAGTCATGGCTCTCTTTCGACTAACTGGTCGTTTCGAGTGACCTGCAAGCAGTCACTAGCGATGCTTGGCGGCAACAGGATTGATCAAGGTTCCGATGCCCTCGATGGTCACGGACACCTGCTGCCCGGCCTGCACCGGACCGACGCCCTCCGGCGTTCCGGTGAGGATGACATCGCCGGGCAGCAGCGTCATCACGGCGCTGATCCACTCGATGAGCTTCGGAATGTCGTGCAGTAGAAGCGAAGTGCGGCTGCGCTGGCGGACTTCGCCGTCGAGCTCGGTAACGATCTCCAGATCCGAAGGATCCAAGGAGGTTTCGATCCACGGGCCGAGCGGGCAGAAGGTGTCGTAGCCCTTGCCCCTGGTCCACTGCCCGTCGTGGCGCTGCTGGTCGCGCGCGGTCACATCGTTGGCGACGGTGTAGCCGAGCACCACGTCCAGCGCGCGGGCGGCGGGCACGTCCTTGCAGGGGCGGCCGATGACGACGGCGAGCTCGCCCTCGTAGTCGACCTGAGAGGAGCTGGGCGGCAGGATGATCGGGGCGTTCGGCCCGGTGATCGCGGTGTTCGGCTTGAGGAAGATCACCGGGTCTTCCGGTGCGGGCCCGCCCATTTCGGCCGCGTGTGCCGCGTAGTTCTTGCCGATACAGACCACCTTGCTCGCCAGGATCGGCGCGAGCAGGCGGACATCGGCCAGCGGCCAGCTCCGCCCGGTGAACGTCGGCGTACCGAACGGGTGTTCCGCGATTTCCTTCGCGATGGTGTCGCTTCCGTCCCCCTCGATGCTGACGAACGCGACCCCATCGGGACTGGCTACTCGACCTAGACGCATGCCGGGCAGTCTATCGACCGGCTTCCACCTGCTCGAACGCGCCCAACCGAGCGGTACGCGTTGCCGCGCCCCGCCGATTTCCGCCGACTGTGAGCAGTCCGACAACCGAGCGCCGAAATCAACGTGCCCGCGCGGTGTAACGTAAGCCGCAGTGTTCATCCAATGGGAACATCATCCCAAATAATGAGATTCAGAGGTGAGACCGATGGCTACCGCGACACAGATCAAGGAGACTCGACGGTGGTCCATGCTCGGTCTCGGCGTCTTCGCGCAAGCCGCGAGCGCGGTCTTCGTGAACGGCGTCGCGTTCCTGCTGCCCGCGCTGACCGATCGCGGTATGCCGTTGGCCACTGCGGGACTGCTGGTGGCGATGCCCACATTCGGATTGGTCGGCACGCTGATCGCGTGGGGGTACGTGGTCGATCGGATCGGTGAGCGCAAAGTACTGATCGGCGGGCCGCTACTGATGCTGATCGCCGGCGGTGCGGCGGCCGCCGCGACGAACGACATCGCTTTGGGCGCACTGTTGTTCCTGGGTGGCGTCGGTGCGGCGAGCACCAACGGGGCCAGCGGCCGCCTCATCGTCGGCTGGTTTCCGCCGCAGCGACGCGGGCTGGCGATGGGGATCCGGCAGACCGCGCAGCCCCTCGGCGTCGGCATCGGCGCGCTGGCCGTGCCCGCCGTCGCCGCGACATACGGTGTGCCCGCGGCGATTCTGGTGCCCGCGGCGATGGCGGGCATCGCCGCGGTGGGCGCGCTGATCGGCATCGTCGATCCACCGCGCCCGGCGGGCGCCACCGCGAGCGATGCGGCGTTGCGCGCCAATCCTTATCGCGGCGATACGACTTTGTGGCGCATCCATGCCGTCTCTGTGCTGCTCGTCATACCGCAGGGCACAGTGTGGACTTTCGCACTGCTGTGGCTGCACCGCGACGTCGGCTGGTCGTTGGCCGCGGCCGGAATTCTGGTTACCGCCACCCAAATCCTGGGCGCCGCAGGCCGAATCGGGGCCGGTGCCTGGTCCGACCGGGTCGGCAGCCGGTTGGGTCCGTTGCGCACCGTCGCCATCGCCGCCGTGTTGTCGATGGCCGCACTGGCGTTGGCGGCCTGGACCCACATGTGGTGGGCCGCAATCCCGTTGCTGGTCGTCGCCTCGGTGATCACGGTGTCCGACAACGGACTCGCCTTCACCGCCGTCGCCGAAATCGCAGGACCCTATTGGAGTGGTCGCGGACTCGGCATCCAGAACACCGGCCAGAATCTGGCAATGGCCGCGGTGCCGCCGGTGTTCGGCGCACTCATCAGCGCAAGCGGTTTCGCCGCCGCCTACCTGCTGGCGGCCGCGCTCGCGGTAGCCGCCGTCCCGCTGGTGCCGACCGACCGCCGAGCCCAATAACCGCCCAGCCCTGATGGATTGACGTCCGCTCCGCATGCCAGAGCGGGCGTCGATCGTCCGATGTGTCCGACGCGACTCATCCAGTCGCGCCCGGATCGATGCGATATCGATCACTCTGACGATTCGGGAACGATTAGGCCACAACACTTTTGGTACGCAAGCGCCATTCAGTCCACTGAACAACTTTCGATCCCGAACTACGCACCGACTGTAATCAGACTGAAGCACGATTAGGTCACCTACACAGGCCCAGATGTCACTCTTAGCGACATCCTGTCGCCAACAGGTACGATGGAAACATTCTGTCGCTATCACCAGGAGTGCGATGCCGAGGATCGACGCACCAACCGTCGCCGAACACCGGGCGAATCAAGAACGCGCGCTGCTCGACGCCGCCCGCATGGTGTTGCTACAGAACGGGCCACAGGCGGTGACGCCCGCCACGGTCGGCGCGGCCGCCGGGCTCGCCCGCAGCAGCGTCTACAAGTACTTCAGCTCCGGCGACGAAATCCTGTACCGCATCGTGTCGGACGCGCTGCTGGAATGGGGCGCGCGCGTGCGCGACACGGTCGAACGCGCCGAGACTCCCGCGGGCCAGGTCGACGCCTATGTGCGAACCACCCTGGCATTGGCGGCATCTGGCACGCACCGCATCGCCGTCCTCGGCAGCACCCTTCCCCGCGACGAGGCGGCCCGGCGCGATCTCGCCGACGCACACCACGATTCGGCCGCGCCACTGCGTGCGGCGCTCACCGCCCTCGACAACCCGAACCCCGACCTGACCGCCGATCTCATCGACGGCGCACTCGGCCGCGCCATCGAACGCATCGATGCGGGCCGCCCGCACGACGAGATCGCCAGGGAGACAATCGCGTTCGTCCGCCGCGCGGTCGGCCTCAACCATCGTCCGATCCGCCACCACGGCATGGGCTGACGCCCGCTCGGTCAAACCGCAAGCAGCGCAGCGGGATCGAACGTGACGCGGAACGGGATGTCGGCGTCGACGACCGCGTCGAAAACACTGCCCGAACAGACAACGGGATCGGCGCCATAGCCGCCCTCGCCCAACACCATCCGATGCATCACGACATCGGGTTGATGCTCGACGATCCAATACTGCGGAATGCCGACCGCCGCGTACTCGCGCACCTTCCGCACCCGATCGGTGCGTTCGGTCCCACTGCCCGGCGCGACGACCTCGACCGCCAACCGCACCTCGGATCCGGGAACCCGCTTGGGCACCTCCGCGACCACGGCCGCCCTGGCGACCTCACGCGGAATCACGATGATGTCGGGCTTGCGCACTCCGCTGCGCGTGCTGACCTCCCAGCCGCTCCCGACACAGAGATGAACGGCGGCTCCCACGGCACCGGCATCGATGAATCGCCCGAGCCGCTGCGTCACGTGATTGTGCCGAGCGCCGCAGGCCACCTCGACCAGCCAGCCGTCCTCCAGCTCGAACCCCTTGCCGCCACCCGGGGTGTCACGAAGGTCGAGCCCGGCATACGGACCGACCTGCGCTCGCCGATTCCCGCGCTGTGTGCTCACCGAACCTCCGTCTCACCAGGTAAGCCCGTCGATGAGCGGCCGACTGTGGCACACGTCATGGACTCAGTCCATGACTTACCACCACACGTGCGTTTCACACATGGCCGAAGGCCCCGCACCGGAATTGCTCCGGTACGGGACCTCGCTGGGTTTCGCTCAGACGATGGCGGCGATGCGATCGCCGACCTCGACCGTCGACGCCGCACCCGCGCGCGACGCGAGGTCCTTGGCGACGGCGGATTCGATGCGGGCGGCAGCCTCGGTATTGCCGAGATGGTTGAGCAGCAACGACACCGAAAGGATCGCCGCGGTCGGATCCGCCTTGGACTGCCCCGCAATGTCGGGGGCGCTGCCGTGCACCGGCTCGAACATGCTCGGGTTGGTGCCCGAGGCATCGATGTTGCCGCTGGCGGCCAGCCCGATGCCACCGCTGACAGCGGCCGCGAGATCGGTGATGATGTCGCCGAACAGGTTGTCGGTGACGATCACGTCGAACCGGCCCGGATCGTTCACCAGGTGGATGGTCGCGGCGTCGATGTGCTGGTAAGCCGTTGCCACATCAGGGAATTCGGTCGCGACCTGGTCCACGGTGCGCTGCCACAGCGAACCGGCGAAGGTGAGCACGTTGGTCTTGTGCACCAGCGTGAGGTGCTTGCGGCGGGCCTGCGCCTTCGCGAAGGCGTAGCGCACCACGCGCTCGATGCCGAAGCGGGTGTTGGTGCTCACCTCGGTCGCCACCTCGTGCGGCGTCTCGACCCGAATCGCACCGCCGGTGCCGGTGTACGGCCCCTCGGTGCCCTCGCGCACCACCACGAAGTCGATGTCGGGAGTGCCGGCCAGCGGGCTGGTCACGCCGGGAAACAGCTTGGACGGCCGCAGATTCACGTGATGATCCAGCGCGAACCGGGTGCGCAGCAGCAGCCCGCGCTCGAGCACGCCGCTCGGCACCGACGGGTCGCCGATCGCGCCGAGCAGGATCGCGTCGTGCTGCTTCAACTCCGGCAGCACGGAATCCGGCAGGATCTCACCGGTCGCGTGGTACCGCTTGGCGCCGAGGTCGTACTCGGTCTTCGCGACGCCGGGCTGGACCACGTCGAGCACCTTGAGCGCCTCGGCGATGACCTCGGGCCCGATGCCGTCGCCGGGGATGACAGCAAGCTTCATTGCAACGCTCCGTTGTTAATCGGGGGCGCGCCCAGCCGTGGGCGCGCCCCTGCACACGATCAGAACAGGTCGACGACGACGACCTTTGCGGCGCCGACGGATTCGGCGATGGCGGCCTCGATTGTGTCGGGCACCTCGCGGTTGACCCGCAGGATCACCGTCGCGCCTTCCTTGTCGACGTCCTGGCTCAGCTGCGCGGCCAGGATGTCGATGCCCGCCTCGCCGAGCTTGGTGCCGATCTTGCCGAGCGCGCCCGGCTTGTCCTCGTAGTTCAGCACGGCCATGTTGATGCCCTCGGCGCGCATGTCGTAGTTCCGGCCGTTGATGTTGACGATCTTCTGCACCTGCTGCGGCTCGGTCAGCGTGCCCGCCACGTTCAGGGTGCGGCCGTCGCCGAACACGGCGCGCAGGTCGACGACGCTGCGGTGGCTCGGGCTGTCCGGCACGGTGTTCACCTGCGCGGTGATGCCGCGCTCCTTGGCCAGGGTCGGCGCGTTGACGAAGGTGACGTGGTCTTCTACCAGCGCGGAGAAGATACCGCGCAGCGCCGAAAGTTCCAGCACCGCAACGTCATGCGCGGCGAGCTCGCCGCGCACCTGCACCTCGACGCTGACCGGCAGCTCGCTCGACAGCGCACCGAGCAGTGCACCCTGCTTGCGCACGATGTCCAGCCACGGCGCGACGTCTTCGTCGACGCTGCCGCCGGTGACGTTCACCGCGCCGGGCACGAATTCACCGGCGAGCGCGAGCAATACGGACTTGGCGACATCGGTGCCCGCCCGGTCCTGCGCCTCCGAGGTGGAAGCGCCGAGGTGCGGGGTCACCACGACCTGCGGCAGCTCGAACAGCGGGCTGTCGGTGCACGGCTCGGTCTCGAACACGTCCAGGCCGGCGGCCCGCACGTGACCGGACTTGATGGCATCGGCCAGCGCCTGCTCGTCGACCAGGCCACCGCGCGCGGCGTTGACGATGATGACGCCCGGCTTGGTCTTGGCGATGGCTTCCTTGCCGATGATGCCCTTGGTCTCCGGGGTTTTCGGCAGGTGCACCGAGATCAGGTCGGCGCGCTCGAGCAGCTCGTCCAGGCTGAGCAGCTCGATGCCGAGCTGGGCGGCGCGGGCCGGCGAGACGTAGGGGTCGTACGCGACGATCTTGGTCTCGAAGGCGGCGAGCCGGGCGGCGAACAGCTGGCCGATGCGGCCGAGGCCGACCACGCCGACGGTCTTGTCGAAGATCTCGACACCGTTGAATTTGCTGCGCTGCCAGGTGTGCTCGCGCAGCGTGGCATCGGCGGCCGGGATCTGGCGGGCGGCGGCGAGCAGCAGCGTGACCGCGTGCTCGGCGGCGGTGTGGATGTTCGAGGTCGGCGCGTTGACCACCATGACGCCGTGTTCGGTGGCCGCGGGCACGTCGACATTGTCGAGGCCGACGCCGGCCCGGGCGACGATCTTGAGGTTCTTGCCTGCCGCGAGCACCTCGGCGTCCACCGTGGTCGCGGAGCGCACGAGTAGCGCGTCGGCCTCGGGGACAGCGGCGAGCAGAGCCGGGCGGTCGGGGCCGTCGACCCACCGAACCTCGACTCCGTCACCGAGCGCGTCGACGGTCGACTGGGCAAGCTTGTCGGCGATCAGGACAACAGGACGGCCTGCTTGGCTCACTGTGGAGTACTCCTGGGGAAAGGGTTCGGCAATTACCGCCGATCAGCTTAGTGGGCGTCGTTTCGGCATGTTCTGCCCCCTGGTAAGGCGGCCGTCGTCAGTATGCCGCATTGGTCAAAATATGAAGACCGGTCTACAGTTACCGCATGGGTGCCAAGGGAACCGAGACGCGCGGCCAACTGATCAGCGCCACGCGCGGACTGGTGGAGAAGCACGGGTACTTCGGCACCGGCCTCAACCAGATCATCGAGACCAGCGGCGCACCGCGCGGCTCGCTGTACTTCCACTTCCCCGGCGGCAAGGACCAGCTCGTCGCCGAGGCGGTCGCCCAGGCGGGCAACGAGATCACGGCGTTGATCGATGCGGTCGCACCCGGCGACACCGCCGCGGCGGCGACCAGCCTGCTCACCGCGTTCGGCGATCGACTGGAAGCCTCCGAGTGGCAGCAGGGCTGCCCGGTCGCCACCGTAACCCTCGACGTTTCGGCGGCCAACGACACCATCCAGGCCGAATGCGCCGCCGCCTACGCGGGATGGGAAGAGGCCCTGCGCATTCGGCTGCGGGCCGACGGGCACTCTGATGCCGAGGACTTGGCCGGGGCGATTCTCGCGATGATCGAAGGCGGCTTGCTCTTGGCGCGTGCTCAGCGCAGCCGAGCGCCGCTCGAGCGGGTAGCGCGGACCATTCGCACCATGATCTGAACGGATCAGCAGCTATGCCAATAGTTTTCGCAGATCTACAGAATATGTAGACCGGTCTATTAAGGAGAATCATGTCCCACAGCATCGTGCTCGGCGCCGCCGGGTTCATCGGCCGCGCAGTGGTGGCTCAGTTGCTCGAGCAGGGCGGTTCCGTCGTCGCCGGCGTCCGTCCCGGCAGCGAGGACCGGCTCACCGCATGGTTGCGGGCACGCGCCATCGATCAGACCGGGCTAAGGGTCGTGTCCTGCGATGTGACGGCGAAAGACCTTGGCCTACCTGCCGACCTCGACACCACCGACATCCGTGACGTCTACAACTGCGCGGCGCGCTTCGCTTTCGGTCTCGGCAAGGACGAGGCCTACGCGGTGAACGTGACCGGCGCACTCCACGTGCTCGACTGGGCAGCGACACTGCATGAGCTGCGGCGCGTCGTCCACATCACCGGCTATCGCATCACCGTCGAGGACTCGAACGAACAGGACTATGAGAGAGGGGCTTACGGCGCGTCCAAGTTCGAGTCCGATCCGATGCTGCGCCGGCACGCGGCCGAGCGCGGCATTCCCCTCACGATCGCCAACCCGAGCAGCGTGCTCGGCGCGGGCCAATACGTCGGGCTTGCCGGCATGGTCGACGATCTGTGGCACGGCAGGCTCGCGGCGATCCCCGGCGGTCGCGAAACCTTCGTCCCGATAGTCGATCTGGACTACTTCGCGACCTTCCTGATCAACCTGCCGGATCAGGCCGACACAGCGGGGCGATCCTTCACCGTTCTCGATTCCCGAACTCCGGTGCTGCCGGACCTGATTCGAATGCTCGCCGGGCATCTGGGCGTGCGCGCGCCGCGCTTCTCGGTTCCGGTCGGTGTCATCGAGAAACTGCCGAGGGCGCTGACCGGCGCCGATCCCGAGACGCTTCCGTTCATCGCCGACGATCGGTACGACACCGCCGCCGCGGATGCGGTCGCGCGCACGGCCGGTCTGGCGATGCCGCCCGCCGAGACCGTCCTGCGCACCTGGGCCGATCACCTGGTATCGAGCCGGTTCGGTGCCGTCGAGGCGGATCCGAGCGCCGGATTCGTCGACGGCACTTGGGTTTCCGGCGACCGGGAGCATCCGGCCTATGTGCTGCTGCACGGCCTGCCGCTCGACAGCGAATCCTGGACCGAGGTACGGGCTGCCCTCGCGACACCGAGCCTGGTCGCCGACCTGCCCGGACTCGGGCGGTCCGCACCCGGCGAAATCGATGACGTACTACCGCGATTGATGAGCGCCGTACGCAGTCGTCCAGTACTGGTGGGTCATTCGCTGGGCTGCGGGCCGGTGCTGAGATATGCCGCCGCACACCCGGACCGGGTCTCGGGTGTCGTTCTGGTGTCGCCCGCCTTCCTGCAACCGCGGACCGGCTGGCTCCTGCGTTCGCCGCTGGCGGCGGTGGTGTTGCGGCGAATGTCGGCCGATGCCTTGGCAACACAGCTCGGCATACCCGCCGGCCCCGCGGTGGACAGTGCGGCGGACAACTTGCGCAGGCCAGGGGCGGCAACGCGCACGATCGCCGCGCTGCGCCACGCGAGCGCACCCGAACGCCGGAAAGAGCTGACCGGCCTGCTCGCGCAGGTAACCGTGCCGGTGCGGATCGTGGCAGGCACCCAGGACCCGCTCACGATGACCGTGCCGCAGGAACTGTCCGTCATCGAGGGCGCCGGCCATTACCCGCAGCTGACCCATCCCGCACAGGTCGCGGTCGAGATCGCCCGGGTCGGCGCCCAGCCGGTGCACGCCGGCTAGCGAAACGCGGAGGGCCCCGCACCACCCGGGTGCGGGGCCCTCTCCGGAATCGCGCTCAGTGGCGCGAGACCCGGTCGATCAATCGACCATCACGTTGAATCAGCGGCCGCCGAAGGAGCCCGTCCACAGGGTGTTGAGGATTCCGTGGAAAGCGGCACCGAAGGTGTCCAGGAAACCGCCGAGGGCAGCGCTACCGGTGTCGATGATAACGGGGATCATTTAAATACCTCTTCATTGAAAGACAATCCAGTCGTACTGGCTGACACAAGGCTCATCGGCGTCCAGACAAAGACGGTTACGAAATTCTGCTATTTAGTGACGTAGGTTACAGGCACATCACGAAGAACCCCTAGTCAAGCGACCAACAGGGGTGGATGCCCGGAGAACCAGGGGCTTGACCACGATGTATGCCTAGCGGCTCTCGCCCCCGACCCGCCGGAACGGTAAACATAAAGATCTTCTAAGAAATCGATAGCACCCCAATAAGAGGGCTATACACGCTCGACAGACCCGGACATTTCCGACAGCTCAGCGAAACTCTGTAACAAGCGCACGAATTCGCCGATTGCACCTCGTAGAAGCAGTCGTGTACGCATCGACAGACGGCACATTCGGCGTACGTTCGGACCACCCATATCCGCACCGGATAAACGTGCCGCGCACTATCTTTCACCGACCGCAATCGGCGTTCAGCTCACCGTGGCGACAGCCCGGGAAAAGGCCCGCACCCGCGTGGTTTCGCGATTGCGATGCCAGACCAGCCCCAGCCGCGAGTGCGCCAACCCGGTCACCGGCACAAAGCTGACCTCCGGCCGGTCATGGAACACCGCGGTCGGATGGCACAGCAACATCGCGCCCGCACCTGCCGCTACCAACTCGATCCCCTCCCGCAACGTGCCGACGCCGGGCCCGGCCGGGACGGGCCGGCCACCCGGAGTCACATCCACCGACTGGGCCCGTCGCCAGTAGTGCGGTGCCGGCCCACGCACGCCGATCAACGAGAACTCGGCCAGATCTTCCGGCGACAGGCTGGCCCGGGCCGCGAGCGGGTGGCCCTTGTGCACGGCCAACATCTGCGGATTCTCCGAAAAGACCTGCCCGAGAACAAGATCGCTCTCCCCCATCGGCAGCAGCACGACCGCGATATCGACCTCGCTGCGCTGCACCGGACCGAACGGATCGGCGAGCGGAATCTCGACCACCTCGGTGACGCAGGCGGGAAACCGGTGCTGGAACAGTTCGATTGCCTCCGTGAGGTTCGCACTGCCCGAGCCCTGAATCCCTATGCGCAGTACACCTTCGGTCCCGCGAGCCGTCGCACGGACGCTGTCCACCGTCGCCCGCAGCGCCGCGTAGGCGGGCTCCAGGTCGGCCAGGAAGTCCGCGCCGAGCGGCGTGAGCGTGACCTTGCGGCTGGTGCGCTCGATCAGTCGCGCCCCGACCCGCTGTTCCAATGCGCGCAGCAATTGACTCACCCGGCTCTGCGAGACGTACAGCCGCTCCCCCGCGCGGCCGAAGTGCAGTTCCTCGGCGAGCACGAGAAAGGCCTCCAGCTCACGTACCTCCACGCCGGTCATTGGCGTCCTCTCCAGCGTCGATGAGTTCAGCTCATAGAACGATGAGACCTTCGCCGTTGTTTCCACCCGGGAAGATCAGTTGGCTGGAGGCATGACACAGACTCGCGGAATCGCGAATCCGGCTCCGGCAGCGCGCGGTTCGGCGCTGCGCGGCTGGCTCGGCGTCGGCGCCGTGACCGGCGCCACCTTCACGGCCGTCACCTCGGAGATGCTGCCGGTCGGCTTGCTCACCCCCATCAGCGACACCTTGCGGGTCACCGAGGGCGCGGCGGGGCTCTCGCTGACCGCCACCGGCGTGGTCGCCGCCCTGTCCGCACCGCTGATCACCGCCGCGCTCGGTCGCACCGACCGCAGGCTCGTGCTCTGCGCGCTGCTCGCGGTGCTGATGCTCGGCAATCTCGGTGCGGCCTGGTCGCCGAACTTCGCCGTCATGATCGGGGCCAGGGTGCTGATCGGCCTCGGCATCGGCGGTGTGTGGGCCATCGCGGCGAGCATGGCGGCGCGGCTGGTACCGGAGAAGTCGATCGGTCCGGCCACCTCACTGGTCTACAGCGGTGTCGCGGTGGCCTCGGTGATCGGCGTCCCGGCGGGGACCTACATCGGCGCGCTCACCGGGTGGCGCACGGCCTTCCTCGTCTGCGCCGGTCTCGCATTGATCGTCCTCGTCGCCGTCGCCGCGCTGCTGCCGAGACTGACTGTCGCGCAGGTAGTTCCGCTCCGCGAGGTGCTGCGGATGACCCGCAGGCCCCAATTGCGTACCGCGCTACTGGTTGTCGCGTTCCTGGTGACCGGCCACTTCGCCGCCTACACCTATATCCGTCCGCTGCTGGAGAAGGTCACCGGCATCGGCGCGAGCACCATCGGCACCGTGCTGCTGGTGTACGGAATCGCCGGTGTCATCGGCAATTTCAGCATGGGCACCGTAGGCGTCCGCGGCCCGCGCCGCACGCTGATCACCATCAGCATCCCGCTGGCCGTCACTGTGCTGTTGATACCGGCGCTCGGTGGTTCGCTGTGGCTCGCCGTCGTGCTGATGGTGGCCTGGGGTCTGTCCTACGGCGGTGTGTCGGTCACCACCCAGAACTGGGCCTTCGCCGCGGCACCCGACGCGCGCGAGGCCGCGTCCTCATTGAACGCGGGCGTCTTCAACGCCGCTATCGCCCTCGGCGCCCTGGTCGGCGGGCGCGCGGCGGACGCGTTCGGCATCAGTTCGGCGATGTGGCTCGGCGGTGCGCTCGCGCTCGTCGCACTGACGATCGCCGCGGCGAGCCGCGCACCGGAAGCCCCCGAGCTGCGGAGATAGCGAAAAACGAGATGCGGTGGTGATCATCGGGCACCTAGCATCAACGGCATGGCCCTACGCGTGATCCCCGCTTCGATGGACCCGACGGTGGTCGGGTCCATCGACTTCGAGCTGGCACGAGTCGAGCGCGAGCATCGCGTCTCGATCCGGCTTGCCATCGAAAGCGGCAGCCGCGCCTGGGGTTTCCCGTCGCCGGATTCCGACTACGACTGCCGGTTCGTCTATGTCGCGAACCTGGATACCTACCTGTCGCCCTGGCGCACCCGCGACGTGCTCGAGACGCCGCTGTCCGGCCTGCTCGACGTGAACGGCTGGGACCTGGCCAAGACGCTGCGCCTGCTGGTCGCGGGCAATGCCGTGCTCATCGAATGGCTCATGTCGCCGATCGTGTACCGCGGCGACAGCCGGTTCCGCGACGACCTGCGCGCCTTGGCCGCCGAGGTCGCCGACCGCAACCGGGTGGCCAGGCACTACCTGCATCTCGGCGCCAAGCAGTGGGAGTTGTTCGACCGCAACCGATCACTCAAGAAGGTGTTCTATTCGCTGCGCCCGGCAATGGCGTTGCGCTGGCTACGCGAGCATCCCGGAGCAGCGGTCGCGCCGATGCACCTGCCGACGCTGCTGGACGAGTGCGACCTGCCCGCCGATCTTGTTGCGGCAGTGGCGGAGTTGACCGAGCTCAAGTCGCGGACCCGCGAAATGGGCAGCGGGACAGTGCCAGTGCCGATCGCCGCGTTCATCGCGTCCGAATTCGACTTGGCCGCAGCGGCTTTCCCAAAGTCCGCGGACCCGGACCTCGACCGTGCCAGGAGTCTCACCGCGGAGTTCTTCCGGGCCGAGGCCACCGCACAGTCGTAAGTGCGCGCAGATGTCCGCGCGCACTTACGATTCGGCGACGGCTGCCGCGTACGCCTGCGCCAGCCGGTGCGTGGCGGTCGGCCGGTCCGGGTCCGGGCGGGGAATGCCGAGGTGGGACTCGCGCAGTTCGTCCATGAAATCCGCCCACAGTTCGGGTCCGCCCTCCTCCAGCAGCTCGGCCCGCACCCGTAACTGCTTGGTGGTCGGCCGGTGCCGCAACCCCCACGCGCCGAGCTGCGCCATTACCGGCACCAACTCGATGGCAGGCTCGGTCAGCCGGTACTCCGCCTTCTGACCGGGCCTGCTGTCCTCGCGACTGAGCAGGCCCGCCGCGACCAGCCGTTTCAGCCGGTCGGACAGGATGTTCGAGGCGATGCCCTCCTCCGATCCGGCGAGCAGTTCCCGGAAATAGCGCCGGTTGCCGAACATCACGTCGCGCAGCACCAGCAGGGTCCAGCGATCGCCGATCACCTCGATCGTCGCGTTGATCGGGCACCCCGAGCGTCCCTCTTCGCGCATCTACCGCTCCTTCGCCGCGAAACCGATTCGAACTTCTGCTTGCAATATACAACCAGTTGCCCTTAGCCTGTACATAAGCGATTGCAAACTGCAAGCAGTATAGAGAAGGACAGCATCATGCCGAAGCTCCGCGTACACAACCTGGCCATCTCGCTGGACGGCTACGTCGCCGGACCGAACCAGGCCGCCGACAACCCGATCGGCGAGGGCGGCATGCGCCTGCACGACTGGGTCTTCGCCACCCGAATCGGCCACGACTGGTCCGGCGCCGAGGGCGGCGAGACCGGCACAGACGACGATTTCATCAAGGCAGGCGATGTCGGTGTCGGCGCAACCATCATGGGCCGCAACATGTTCGGGCCGATTCGCGGCGAGTGGCAGGACGAGGAGTGGAAGGGCTGGTGGGGCGACAACCCGCCGTACCACCACGACACGTTCGTGCTGACCCATCACCCGCGGCCGTCGCTGCCGATGGCGGGCGGGACCACATTCCACTTCGTCGACGACACCCCGGACGAGGTGCTGCGGCGGGCGTTCAAGGCCGCGGACGGCAAGGATGTGCGTTTGGGCGGCGGCTCATCGGTGGTGCGCCAGTTCCTGCGGGCGGGGTTGGTCGACGAGATGCACTTGGCAGTCGTCCCGATCCTGCTGGGCGCCGGCGAGCGCCTCTACGACGAGCTCGGCACACTGCCCGGTTACGCGGTCAGCTCGGTGGTCCGCTCTCCCGCGGTCACCCATGTGACGTTCACCAGGGCGTAAGCACTCCCCGGAAATGGGGAAAGGCCCCGCACCATGCCGGTGTGGGGCCTTTCGAAAGCTTAGGAGCGATCAGATCAGAGGACGCGAACGTCCTGCGCCTGCGGGCCCTTCTGGCCCTGGCCGATCTCGAACTCCACGCGCTGCCCCTCATCGAGGGACCGGAAACCCGCGCCGCTAACGGCCGAGTAATGCACGAAGACGTCGGGGCCTCCGCCGTCTTGCGCGATGAAGCCGAAGCCCTTCTCGCTGTTGAACCACTTCACAATGCCCTGAGCCATTTCATACTTTCTGTAGACGAGCCAGATTCTGCCAAATGGAATGGCCTGGTCTCGTGATCAACGATGCCATGATCCGACGAATTTCTCCACATCTTCCTCGGTCAACTGTGAGCAAAACAACGCTGACGAGGGATTGTTGCCGTCACCTCCCATGCTCTGACAGGCCCCGATCCGGGAAAACCACCCGAAACAGTCGTTCAGGTACCTGAGCTTGTTGCCAGGCTCGCTCGTCGTCCCCCTCCGACGAATCCGCCTGTATCGCCTGCACCGCATAGTTCGCCGCGTGCACCGCGTGGCCCGCGACATGAGCGGTCGCCGCCGCGTGCCCGGCCGACCGCGCGACGAAACCGGCCGCGCCGTCGGACTCACGCGCGGCATCGTGTGCGGCGAACGCAGCCTTGCGCGCCTCGGGCATCGTCAGGTCGCCGCGCACCCACGCCCGGGCGGCCTCGATCGCCGCCGCCGGGCGCGGGTCATCGGGGTGCGCGCGCTCGAAAAGCGGCAGCACGTGCTCGGCACACGCCGCCGCCCACAGCGCGAGCGCCGTGTGGTCGACCCGGTTGAGCGTCACCGGCCCGCTCTGCTCGCCTCGGTCCGCACAGGCCTTCCCCTTCTCGACGCAAGTCGCCACCCATGCTCGGCCACGTCCAGTTATCTTGTGCCGCAAAGGCCATCGCTACCAGCGCACTAAGGCGCCGCTAAGTCATCCTACGACTTTCTGCCGCGTCGTGCAGCCCCCACATCGAGTCTTCTGGTCACGGCCGTAGGTAACGCACCTGGCGTGGCTTCGCGGCGTTGTGGGCGGCGCGGCCGGACAGATGCTCAGGGACACCGACCTCCCACCAGGCGCCTGCCTCGGTCCAGGATGACGGTTGGGTGCGGATCACCAGCACGGCCGGGCGGGACTCGCGGACTGCGGTTTCCCGCGCTTCGGTGTAGGCGGAGCGGAATTCATCGAGGTCGGTGGCGGTGAAGACGGCGCAGCCCAGCGCGCGGGCATGTGCGGCGAAGTCCACTCGCGGCGGCTCGTCGTGGGTGCTGCGACAGTCGGCGTAGAAGTTGTTGAACGGTGCGCCGCCTTGGCCCTCTTGTAGGCGGGCGATCACCGCGTAGCCGTCGTTGTCGCAGACGACCGCGACGAACGGGTGGCCCGCGAAGGCGGCGGAGAACAGTTCGGAGTTCAGCATCAGGTAGGAGCCGTCGCCGAGCATGGTGGTGACCAAACCGTCGGCGTGTGCCATGGCCGCGCCCCAGGCTCCGGCGAGTTCGTAACCCATGCAAGAGAATCCGTATTCGACATCCATGGTCGGTGCGCCGCCGGACGCGCGCCAACCGCCGACGAGTTCGCCGGGCATGCCACCCGAGGCGGTCATGACGTAGTCGTTCGGTTCGCTGAGTTCGTTGACGATGCCGACCACTTGGGCGTAGCTGGGGGTGCCCGGAGTGTGGGCGCGCAGCTTGTCGATGTGGGCGTCCCAGGTGCTGCGTTGAGCTGCCGCGCGGGCGCTCCATTCGGGGTCGACGTGCCATTCCTGAGTGTGTTCGGCCAGGTCACGGACCGTTGCGTCGGCGTCACCGACTATTGCGAGAGCACCGTGTTTGACGGCGTCGAACCGTGCGGTGTTGATGGTGACGAGGCGGACTTCTGGCGCGAAGACGGTCCACGAGGCGGTGGTGAAGTCCTGTAGGCGGGTGCCGACGGCGACGACCAGGTCGGCTTCAGCGGCCAGGACGTTGGCCGAGGTCGAGCCGGTGACGCCGAGTGGACCGGCGTAGAGCGGGTGGTCGTGGGGCACGAGGGTGCGGCCCGCTGTCGTCTCGACGATCGGAATGCCATGGCGCTCAGCGAATTCGAGGGCGGTGGCGGCCGCGCCCGAATAGCGGACACCGCCGCCGAGCACCAGCAGCGCGCGCGCCGAGTTACGCAGTGCCGCGACGGCGTCGGCCAGCGAGCGCTCGTCGGCGCGTGGGCGCAGGATGCGGTGGACGACCGGTTCGAACAGGGCGTCGGGGAAGTCGTAGGTTTCGGCCTGGACGTCTTGCGGCAGGGCGAGGGTGACCGGGCCGGCCTCGGCCGGGTCCGTGAGCACCCGGACCGCCTGGGGCAGCGTGGAAATCAGCTGCTCGGGGCGGGTGATTCGATCGAAGTAGCGGCTCACCGCACGGAAGGCGTCGTTGACGGTGGCGGTCGCGTCGCCGAAATGCTCGACCTGTTGCAGTACCGGATCGGGTGCGCGGGTGGTGAAGGTGTCGCCCGGAAGCAGCAGCAGCGGAAGGCGATTCGCGTGTGCGACGCCTGCGGCGGTCACCATGTTCAGCGCGCCGGGGCCGATCGATGAGGTGGCCACGCCGATCTGCCGCCGATGGGTCGCCTTGGCATAGCCGACGGCGGCCAGGGCCATGCCTTGCTCGGTGTGCCCGCGCCAGACCGGGATCTCGTCACGTCGCTCCTGCAGGGCGGTACCGAGTCCGAGCACATTGCCGTGTCCGAAGATGCCGAAAACGGCGGGGAACAAGGGCACTTCGCGGCCGTCGAGGGTCTCCGAGCGTTGGGCGACCAGCCAGGCCACCAGCGCCTGCGCCGCAGTCAGTTTCATCCGAGCCGTCCTTCGTGGTTGGTGACCGGGCAGCGCGGATCGAGGGGTTCGTCATCCCAGCTGCCGCGCACCCAGGTGTGTGCCGGGTCGTCGCAGAAGGCCATCGAGCGCTGCGGAGCCGGGCCCGCGAGCACGTTGAGGTAGTACATCGGGTAGCCCGGCGCGGCGATGCATGGTCCGTGGTAACCGTGCGGGACCAGGAAAACATCGCCGTCGCGCACGGCGACGTTTTCGTCGAGCGCACCGTCCGCGGTGTAGGTCCGATGCATTCCGAATCCGTCACGTGACGGCATAATCCCGTCCCGACCTGCGATGCGGAAGTAGTAGATCTCCTCGTTGACGACCTCGCAGTCACTCGCTTCGTCGTGCTTGTGCGGTGGGTAGGAGGACCAGTTACCGTCGGGGGTGATCAGTTCACAGGCGTTGAGTTTGTCGGCGTGGTCCCAGATGCCGGGAACGCCGAAGTTGGTGACCTGACGGGTGGCCTGTCCCGCGCCGCGGATGTCGACCGGGACCTGTTCGGCGGGGCCATATTTCGGTTCCAGGCGGTTCGTGCAACGCGCCATGGGTAGTGCGAGTTCCACGGCACCGTCGGCTATCAGCTCGACCTGCGCGTCACGCGGGACGTAGGCAAAGTCCGTCACACGGGTGAAAACCGAGTCCCGGCCCGACAATTCGAACGTCATCCCATCGACACGCACGGTGCAAGCTCCGGCGAGCGGCAAGACGAACGCCTCGAACGCCCCAGTCTCGAGATTCCGGGTTTCACCTGCGCGCAGGTTCAACACTCGCAGCCCGGTGTAGGTCCACCCGGCATCCTCCGGGGTCAGGTGGATCGAATCGCGGCCCTCGCTCAGCGAGCCAGCCGGTCGATGTAGCTTCATCGCAATCCCCTGTCTCCAGCGGTGATAACCGCCCCCATGCTCAGCACCGACCGCACACCGGCCCGCCGCGGCGCGCGAAATCGCACCGCGCGTACACAATTGCTAGCAATTCCGTGCGCGCCAAGATGATTCGCGCGCAGCAGTCGCCCACCACGCCGCGCGGTGCCAGCCAGTCGGCTTAGCCGCGGTACGCATAGCCCTTCGCCGCGGGCACGCGACGCGCGCATGACGGTGCGCCGCGCACGAATCCGCTGACGACTTCGTGCGCGCGACGACGAACTGTGCGCTGCGGTCGCGAGGAGCAAACCGCAGTCGCGCCCGCGGGCGGGGTTCGGGAGGTGGCCGTGACTCATCGGGTCTCCTTCAACCTCTTGGCGGCCACCGTGGCCGCGCTCGCTGGCCGCAGCGGACGAATCCGTGCCGTGCGCACACAAACACCAGCAATTCCGTGCGCGCCAAGATGATTCGCGCGCAGCAGTCGCCCATCACGCCGCTCGGTGCTAGCCGATCGGCTTACCCGCGGTGCGCGTAGCCCTTCGCCGCGGGCACGCGACGCGCGCATGACAGTGCGCCGCGCACGAATCCGCTGACGACTTCGTGCGCGCGACGACGAACTGTGCGCTGCGGTCGCGAGGAACAAACCGCAGTCGCGCCCGCGGGCGGGGTTCGGGAGGTGGCCGTGACTCATCGGGTCTCCTTCAACCTCTTGGCGGCCACCGTGGCCGCGCTCGCTGGCCGCAGCGGACGAATCCGTGCCGTGCGCACACAAACACCAGCAATTCCGTGCGCGCCAAGATGATTCGCGCGCAGCAGTCGCCCATCACGCCGCTCGGTGCTAGCCGATCGGCTTACCCGCGGTGCGCGTAGCCCTTCGCCGCGGGTACGTGGCGCGCGCATGATGGTGCGCCGCGCGCGAGTCCGCTGACGACGACGGGTGCGCGACGACAATCCGTGCGCGTCGATCGCGAGGAACAGCGCACAGTCGACTATTCGGGGGCGGACGTGACTCATCGGGTCTCCTTCAACCTCTTGGCGGCCACCGTGCCCGCGGCCGCTGGCCGCAGCGCACCAAATCGCACCGTGCGCACATAACTGCCAGCAATTCCGTGCGCGCCAGGATGATTCGTGCGCGGCAGTCGCCCACCACGCCGCGCGGCGGCAGTTGGTCGGTTACGGCGCTCGACGTGCTGCACGCCGCCGGGCGTGCTCGGCGCGTAGATCATCGTGCGCCGCTCATGAATTCGCTGGCGACTTCGTGCGCGGGACGACGATCTGTGCGCGGCGGTCACTTGGAGCAACGCGCAGTCGCGCCTGCGGAGAGGGGGCGGGCGGTGGCCGGGATTCATCGGGCCTCCTTCAGCATCTTGGCGGCCGCGTCGACCGCGGTGCCGACGTCGCCGTCGGGCGGGTAGAGCAGCGTTCGGCCGACCACGAGGCCGCGGACCACGTCGTGGCCGAGCGCGCCGTCCCAGTACGCGATGTCGGCGACCTGGTCGCCGGAGGGGGCGCCGCCGAGGACGACTACCGGCAGTGTCGTGGCATCGAGAACCGAGATATCTTCGGGGGCAGGGATCTTCAGCCAGGTGTAGGCAGAGGTGACGCCGAGGCCGGAGGCTACCGTGATGGCGCGGGCCAATGATGCCGCGTCTTTGCTCATGACCAGGGCGCCGGATTCGTTGCGGTGGTACGGCAGTGGCTCGACCATCGCCATGAGTCCGTTGGCGGCGAGTTCGGAGACGGCTTGCGCGCAGGCCTGCAGCGTCGGCACTGTGCCCGCGTCCGAATCGACAAGGCGCAGTAGCATTTTGCCGCCGTCGAGGCGGAATCTGGCGAGCGAGTCGGCGTCGTATCCGGTGAAGCGGTCGTCGATCTCCCATTCCGCGCCGGCCAGTCCGCCGCGGTTCATGGAGCCGATGACGACCTTGTCGTCCAGGGCGTCCAACAGCAGCAGTTCCTCGACCACGTCCGGGGAGCCGAGCACGCCGTCGACGTCCGGGTGGGCCAGCGCGACCAGCAGCCGCTCCAGCAGCGTGCGCCGGTCCGCCATGGCGGTCAGGTCCGAGCCGACGCCGAGGGCGCCGCGGGCCGGGTGGTCGGCGGCGATCAGGAACAGGGTGTCCTTGTCCGCCAACAGGTTCGGCCGCCGGACCCGCTTCGCATATGCCCGCTCGACCGCCGCCGGGTCCGTCGCGCGGACGCGCAGCAGCTCACGCCAGCGTTCGTCGGTCAAATGCACTGTAGTTCCTCCAGTTTCGTGATGGCCGGCCACGTCAGCGGCACAGCAGTTCCTCGATCTCCGAGTTCGTCGGCATGGCATCCGCGCACGCCAATCGCGACGCGACCAGGGCCCCAGCGGCATTCGCGTAGGTGGCGATGCGGTGTGGGTCCCAGTCCGAGAGCAGGCCGTGGATCAGCGCACCGCCGAAGCCGTCGCCCGCACCGAGCCCGCAGACCACCTCGACGCGGCACGGTGGCACGGTCCAGCGTTCGTATTCGGTGGCGACGAGCACGCCCTCTGCTCCGCGCTTGATCACCGCGAGGCGGACGCCGCGCGCCAGCAGTCGGTCGGCGGCCTCGTCGGGATCGGCTGTCCCCACGGCGACTTGGACCTCGGTGCGGTTGCCGACAACGACATTGACATGGTCGACCATCCAGCCGATCTCGGACCGGGCGGTGTCGACGTCCGGCCAGAACATCGGCCGGTAGTCGAGGTCGAGCACGGTGTGCCCGCGCCGGTCCCGCCGTTCGAGGATCCGGCGCTGGGTGGTGCGGCCGGGCTCGGCGCTGACCCCGGTTCCGGTAACCCACAGCAGCGGAATCGAATCCACCACGTCCCACGGCACCTCGTCCTCGGCGATGGTGAGATCCGGCGCGATGGGCGCGCGGTAGAACAGCAGCGGCGGATCGGCGGGCGGCTTGAGTTCGCAAAAGACCACCGGCGTCAGGAGATCCGGCGCGGTACCGACATAGTCGGCCGATACACCGAAGTCCGCCAACGCAGTTCGCACATAGTCACCGAAGCCATCCGGACCCACCTTCGTGAGCACCGCACTGCGGCGACCCAGTCGCGCGGCGGCGACCGCAACGTTGGTCGCGGTGCCGCCCAAGAACTTCGCGAAGGACTCGACCTCGGCCAGGCCGACACCGCTCTGCTGCGGATAGAGATCGACGCCGACGCGGCCGATCGTCAACGCTTCCAGACCGGTCACGACAGCACCTTCCGCAGCGGATCGACTCACGAAACGACCCGCTGCAGTTCGTGCTGCAACGCGTCCAGCTCAGCGCCGCCTGCCATCTGCCGTGTGAGCTCGGACAGGTCGATCTCGTCCTTCTCATACGAGCCGAGCACCGTGCCACGTTTCAGCAACAGGAACCGATCGCCGACCGGGAACGCATGGTGCGGATTGTGCGTGATGAGGATGACCCCGAGCCCGCGATCACGCGCCTGGACAACGTATTTCAGCACCACCCCGGCCTGCTTCACGCCGAGCGCGGCGGTCGGCTCGTCCAGGATCAGCACCTTGGCGCCGTAGTGCACGGCCCGCGCGATGGCGACGCATTGCCGCTGACCGCCGGACAGCGTGCCGACCGGCTGCTCCATATCGCGGATCTCGATGCCCATGTCCGCCAACCCTTGTCGGGCGATCTCGCGGCCCTTGCGACGGTCGAGGAGTCGGAACGGGCCGGTGGTCGGCTCCGAGCCGAGCACGAAGTTGCGCCAGACACTCATCAGCGGCACCACCGCCAGATCTTGATAGACGGTCGCGATGCCGTGGTCCAAAGCCGCACGCGGCGAGGACAATCGGACCGACTGTCCGTCGATCCGCAATTCGCCGCGGTCGTGCTGGTGCACGCCCGCCAGGATCTTGATCAGCGTCGACTTGCCCGCGCCGTTGTCGCCGAGGATGCAGGTGACCTGGCCCGCGTTCACCACGGTGGACACGTTCTCGAGCGCGACCACGCCGCCGTAGCTCTTGCCGATACCGACGGCCTCGATCAGCGGGGTCGGCCCACTCG
Source organism: Nocardia sp. NPDC046473 (assembly GCF_040645995.1). Classification (NCBI taxonomy): domain Bacteria; kingdom Bacillati; phylum Actinomycetota; class Actinomycetes; order Mycobacteriales; family Nocardiaceae; genus Nocardia; species Nocardia sp. NPDC046473. The sequence goes on along the minus strand of NZ_JBEYZJ010000001.1, from coordinate 444,615 downwards.
TCTCCCGGCCATCGCCTGACGATGCTGTGCTCATCGGCGTATCCTTTCGGCTCGCTTCTGGAATCTGTTGTTGACCAACACCGCCGCCAGCAGCAGCACGCCGAGGAACAGCATGAACCAGTCACTGTCCCAGCGCGCGAACACAATTCCCTGACGAGCCATGCCGAAGATCAGGGCGCCGATCGCGGCGCCGATCGCCGAACCGAAACCGCCGGTCAGCAGGCAGCCGCCGACCACCGCGGCGATGATGTAATGCAGTTCCAGCCCCACACCCTGATTCGCCTGCACACTGGCGAAACGCAGAATGCTGCAGGAGCCGACCACCCAACCGGCGAACGCCGTGGTCATGAAGAGCACGATCTTCGTCCGATTCGCCGGCACCCCGACGGCCCGCGCATTCTGCAGCGCGCCACCGACCGCGAAGATCCAGTTGCCGAACCTGGTGCGCACCAACACGATCGAGGCGATCACCGTCAGCACGACCCACCAGATGACCGAGGCTTGGATGCGAGCGTCACCGATGTCGAGCGTCGAGGCGAACACCCAGCCCGCCGAGTTGTAGCCGTCCGCGCTCCGAATCCCCGACACCTGAACGGTTCCGGTGACCATTCGGGTCACGCCGAGGTTCAGGCCCTGCAGCGCAAGGAAAGTGCCCAACGTGACGATGAAGCTCGGCAATCCCGTACGCATCACCAGCCATCCGTTGAACGCGCCGACGAGCAGCGCGAGCACCAGCGAGGCCAGCAGCGCGAACCAGACGTTCCAGCCCGCGTGCACCGCGAGCAGCGCGGTGACCAGCGCGGTCGACGCCGTCATCACACCGGCCGACAGATCGAACTCGCCACCGATCATCAACAGCGCCACCGCAACCGCCATGATGCCGAGCGTGGACGAATCGTCCAGCCAGGTCGCGACGCCGAGCGGACTCAGGAAGCGATCGGTGATGATCGAGAAGAACACGAACACGAGTAGCGCGCCGAGCGCGGCACCGATCTCCGGCCGGACGACCATCCGCTGCATCAGCGTCGGCCCCTTCGGTTCGGCGGCCGGGCCGGCCTCGGATGTCTTTGTGGCAACAGTCATTTCATACTCCTCAGCGGGTGCCCTGGGCCACGAGCGCGGCGACGGCATCGACGTTGTCCTTGTCGACGAAGGCCGGACCCGTCTGCACCGGTGTGCCACCACCGACAGTGTTCAGGTTCGTCCGGTAGGCCTGCAGCAACACCACGGGCAGATAGCCCTGCTCGTACTGCTGCTGGTCGACGGCGAACAGCAGCTTGCCCGCGCGGATGGCCTCGACCACATCGGAATTGAGGTCGAACGTCGCGACCGTCGCGCCGGACTGCGCCTCCTTCACCCCGTCCACCGCACGGGCGGCGACCTGTGAATTGAGCGTCAGCACAGCGTCGATGGACTTGTCCGCCTCCAGCGCGCCCTTGATGCGGGACTGCGCATCGGTCGGGTTGTTGATGTCCACCTGCAGCGTCGTCCCGTTGCCGAAGGCCTTGGTCGCGCCCTCGCAACGCTGGTTGGCGCCGATATTGCCCGCCTCGTGGATCACGCAGAGCAGCTTGGTCTTCTTCGCGTCGGCGAGGCGCTTGCCCGCCGCCTGCCCCGCCAGCGACTCGCTTTGTCCCACATGGCCGATGGCGCCGAACTTGGCACTCTCGCTCTCGCCGGAGTTGATCGTCACCACCGGAATGCCTGCGGCCCTGGCCTTTTCGATCGAGGGTCGCAGGGCGTCGGGGTTGGCCATCGAGACGACCAGCCCGTCGACACCCTGCGCGACCGCGTTGTCGATAAGCTTCGCCTGCTGGCCCGGATCGCCCGCCGAGTTGTATTCGACCCGGACGCCGAGGTCTTTGCCCGCCGCCTCCGCGCCGTTCTTGACGACGTTCCAGAACGCGTCACCGGGACTGCCGTGCGTGACCACCGCGACGGAGTGCAATTTGCCCGCAGCGACAGGGGAATTGGTCGGCGCGGGCACGTCGGCGCCCGGCCCGCTACAGGCGGCGAGCACCGCGGCGGCGGCCAGCCACGGCGCCAAGCGGCGCGATCGCTGCCACCCGCGGCGTACTCGAAGAGACATCGTTGTCATCACTTCCCCACTAGATTCGTGCGGCGGACGTCGCGAGCGCCGCCAGGTGGCGCAGGCTGCGTTCGGTGTCCCGGCTCGGCAGCTCCGCCGAGTCGGTGGGCCGCAGGGCCGTGTCCTGCTCCATCACATACCAGCCGTCGTATCCGGCGGCCTGCATGCTGTGTACCAGAGCGGTGATGTCGACATCCCCCTCGCCCAGCGGGGCGTACAGCCCGCGGCGCACGGCCTCGCTGTATTCCAGTGCGCCGGCACGTACTTCGTCGGCGATCGCGCTGCGGACGTCCTTCAAGTGAATGTGCCCGATGCGGTTGGCGTGTCGCTGTGCCAGCAGCACCGGATCGGTGCCGCCGATCAGCAGGTGACCGGTGTCGAGGCAGATGTCGAGGTCCGAATCGGCCAGGAAGCGTTCGACTTCGGGTTCGGTCTCCACGTGCGTGCCGACATGCGGGTGCAGCACCGTGCGCAGGCCGTGCTCGGCGGCGATGTCGCGGATCGCGGCGGAAGTGTCGATGAGCGTGCGCCATTCGTCCGCGCTGAGCTGCGGGCGGGCGTCGTATCCGCCGAGGCCGGTCGCGGCGGCAAGCACGAGGACGTCGGCGCCGGTCGCAGCGAACAGCGCGGCGTTCTCCTTCGCCTGCGCGAGCGCGCTTTCCGGCTCCTCGTGCAGTACCAGCGCCAGGAATCCGCCGACCGCGGAGATGCCGAATGTCGCGAGCAGCGAGCGCAATTCGTCCGGGTCGCGCGGAAGATAGCCGGGCGGGCCGAGTTCGGTCGCGGACAGGCCGAGCGCGGCCATTTCCGAGAGCACGGTGTGCGCGTCGAGCACGTGACCCCAGCCGGGCACTTCACACACTCCCCAGGAGATGGGGGCGGCCGCGATGCGCAGCGGGTAGAGCGGTTCGGTCATCAGGACTTCTCCGACCTTCGATGTCGAGTTGGAGCGCTCCACACGGTTGGAGCGCTCCAACTATGTAACGTGGGTCATAGTGTGTCAAGAGGCGCACCGTTGGCCGGAATATCGCTACTACCAGGTAATATCCGAGCTTCCAGCGGAAACGCCGAGAACTCGGATGAGAAGAAAGTCGGATTAGAGCGCTCTATTGATTAGCGCGCGACAACCTTGTAACGTCCGACACTGCACGGATCATCGAACGCGGAACGGAGGCGACATGGCGCGACCGACCATGGAAGACGTCGCCGAACGCGCCGGCGTCTCCCGCGCCCTCGTCTCGCTCGTCATGCGCAACTCACCGAAGGTGAGCGACCATCGCCGCCGCGCCGTGCTCGAGGCCGCCAAAGACCTCGGCTACCAGCCACACATCATGGCCCGCTCGCTGGCCAGCCGAACCTCGAACATCGTCGGCGTCATGGTCTCCGACCTGCACAACGCCTTCTTCGCCGACGTCGTCGAGGGAATGGACAGCGCCGCACAGGAATCCGGCCTGGAGCTCATCCTCAACACCGGCCGCCGCAGCGCCGCCCGCGAGCGCACCGCCCTGGAGAGCCTGCTCGCCTTCCGGCCCGGTGGCATCATCCTGCTCTCCCCCATCCTGCCCGCCGCCGCCATTCGCGATGCGGCACAACAGGCTCCGCTGGTCCTGGTGTCCCGCAGCTCCACCATCGCCGACGTCGACACCGTCAACGACGACGGCGAGGTCGGCGCCGGCTTGGCCGTGGATCACCTTGCCTCCCTTGGCCATCGGCGCATCGTGCACCTCGACGGCGGCACCGCGTTCACCGCGGCCCCCCGCCGCAAGGGCTACACCGCCGCGATGGAACGCCACGGCCTAGAGCCGATGGTCATCCCGAGCGAACACACCGACTCCGCAGGCATAGCCGCCGTTCAGAAGCTGCTGAACCTCTTCTCCCGCGACAACTTCCCCACCGCCTTGGTCTGCGGCAACGACTTCAACGCCGTCGGCGCCATGTCCGCGCTGGCAGAGGCCGGTTTGCGCGTACCCGACGACGTCTCCATCGTCGGCTACGACAACACCTCCCTGGCCGCCCTGCGCCACGTCTCCCTGACCACCATCGACCAGCCGCGCGTCCAAATGGGCCGCCTCGCCGTCGAAGCACTCGTCGAACGGCTACGCGCCGACCGCACCGACCCGGTCCGTCGCCGCCTGCAGCCCTCCCTCGTCGTCCGCGCGACGACCAGCACCCCCATCAACTGAAACTTCCCCTGCCCCAGGCAGTTTCCCCACCACACGTCGAGATTTCACCAGGAGGAAAGTCGATGACATCCCACAAAGCCGTCACCCTCGGCCTCGCAGGCACCGGCCGCATCGGCACCTCCCACGCCGAAACCCTCAAAAATCTCCCCAACGTAGCCAACGTCATCGTCGCCGACGCCGACCCCGACCGAGCCCGCACCACCGCCACCAAACTCGGCCTCGAATTCGCCCCCGACCTCGACACCCTCTTCGCCGCCGACCTCGACGGCCTCATCATCACCACCGCCACCGACTCCCACCCCGAGTTGATCACCAGAGCGGTAGACGCAGGCATCCCCGTCTTCTGCGAAAAGCCGGTAGCCGCCAACATCGAAGGCACCCTGGCCGTCCTCGACCACCTCCAAAACACCACAGTCCCAGTACAAATCGGCTTCCAACGCCGCTTCGACGCCGGCTACCGCGCCGCCCGCGAAGCCATCCACTCCGGCTCCCTCGGCTGGCTGCACACCCTCCGCGCCACCACCCTCGACCCCACACCCCCACCCCCCGCCTACATCCCCCACTCCGGCGGCATCTTCCGCGACTGCGGCGTCCACGACTTCGACATAATCCGCTGGGTAACCGGCCAAGAAATAGTCGAGGTCTACGCCACCGGCACCAACCAGGGCGACCCCATCTTCACCGAATCCGGCGACGTAGACACCGCCGCGGTGCTGTTGCGCCTCGACAACGACACCCTCACCACCGTCTCCCTCACCCGCTACAACGGCGCAGGCTACGACGTCCGCCTAGAAGCCCTCGGCTCCAAGGGAAACGCCATCGTCGGACTCGACGACCGCTCCCCCCTCACCTCAGTAGAACCCGACTACCCAGCCTCCCCCTACCCCGCCTACCCCGGGTTCATGGACCGCTTCCGCAACGCCTACACCGACGAACTCATCGCCTTCGTCTCCGTCGTCAACGGCAACCTCGAAAACCCTTGCAGCCCAGCGGATGCCCTTGAAGCCTTCTACGTCGCCGAAGCTTGCGAACTGTCACGCAGGGAAGAGCGCGCTGTCCAGATCGCCGAAGTCCGCCGCTAGTCACGCATCGCTAGCAGACCTGGCAGTCAGTACCGCTAGAATCGAGAAACGTGGTCGCGGTGAACGCTGAAATCATCGGCGATGCCTGCCACTAAGTGCGGAGCTGCGCCCGCAGAGTGTCTGCGCAGATCTGCATCTCATCGTCAGTCGGCAAAGCGACGGTGCCGAATTCTCCGGGTTTGGCCATTCGCAAGTCAACAAAGCTGAAGCGGCGTTGATCTTCGAGGTAGTACTGTGCCGGATGTTTGCGACCTTGCGGACCGCTGCGGTAGTGGGGGTTTTCGATGTAGATGCCAACAACGGAATTGCCGCACCAAATGTCGGCACGGAAGAGCGCATCGGCGAGCGGATGGGAGAGAGCCGGCAGACTCTGCCTGCGGAGCCAGCTCAATGCATAGACCTCACGCAGGAATGAGTAGTAGAAGGCTCCGATGCGCCACTGCAACGCGTCATGCGCGACGACCAGCGCCCTATCTTCGGCCAAACCTTTGCGGTGAACGAGGTAGTTCGCAGCCTGATGCTGTATATCCCTCGCAGGATTCCACAGCCAGGGGCGCCTGGAAGGCACTTTGCACCAGTCGTCCCGAAACTCTTGCCAACTATAGATTCTGCCCAGGTCCTCCAGGCAGAAGTGAAAGAGGTGTGCGAATGCGAAGTCTGGCCGCCAGTCTCTGATGAGACGGACTGTGCTGTCGAATTCTTCGCGCAGGACACCGAGAGGATGCTCGGTTTCGAGCTGTTGGATCGCTTCAGGTTCGATGTCGAAGATCGCGGAGCTGACGTGAGCGAGGACCTCATCTGCGACGTACTCGCAGCCCGGCCGTGACTTCCACCGCTGGAGCTTGCCCTGAGCCTTCCCAGCGGAACCAAAGAGCTGTGCGACATCTTCGCCGCTAACTTGCACTGTCATGTCAACCACCTCGAGCTCGGGGCCCGCGCTACTCATCCGCATGCATCGCCTGTACTGCCCAAGCTACGACAGGGCACCGACAGGTAGCCCTCAACTACTCTGCGGTCGAACAACGTTCGACAGGCAGCGGCCGAGTTCAAGCCCTGTCCGTGGCGCTAACCGGCCATCACCAGACCCTTAAATAACGGGCGCAGGAACCTTCGGATCGCCAGGCCGTGCGACCGACCACTTCACACCACCAATCTCAGCAACGGGGTCGTCCCTGTCGATACGGGCCGGTGTCACGCGGGCGGCAACGAATTCGCCCTTACTCGGAACCGGCAAGCCGAGCTTGGCGGCCACCTCTCGTTCCTGATGCCCGAGTATAATTATGCCATCGTGTTGCAAAACCGTGCGTGATCCACCATTCGTTCGGACACGCTTCATGAAATCATCCTGCTGCGCCACTGTGGCGATCTCTGCGCGCCTGATTATTCTCCCATGAACCGATCGAAACAGCTCATTAGTCCGCGCTTGACCGTGCCGGTTACCCACTCGAGATTTTGCGGAGAAAATGCGATCCCGAGTGACCCCATCCAGTTGGATATAGATATTAGGCGCCAAGAACCTGACATCCGGCCACAACTCACGCACTTTCGCTCGACCTTTCAACGAAAGCGTCGTCTTCGCATCTCGATTACGCCCCAGGTTGAGATACGATTCTTTCACTCTAACCAACCCCGCATTCCATGTAGCATGATCGTCATCCGCGGTTATAAGTAACGCTATGTGATCAACCACTTCTGGCGGCAAGGTCCAACCGCCGTACCGCATGGAGTATTTGCAGTCTACTTCAATCCCCGCAATTCGATAGTCCGTCGCTTCTCCGTCTTCGAATTCGAATTCGCGCTGCAGGTTGATCTCGACCAAGGTTCCCATGTGGGTCTTCTCGGTCTTGAACAGCTGCGAGAAGTTCCATCTCCCCGTTCGCTGCCCGTCGTACAGCTGATCCAACGTGTCACGAAGAACCCTCGCTACCCGCGCACCGGTCGGATCAAGTCGATACAGCTCGAGCTGGACTGCGTCGAGCTCCTCATCATGCTCTTCACCTGTGAATCCGAGTGGTAGCTGACTGCTTGACATCGTATGACTCCCCAGACATCCGGATGTGTAGTCGAAGCATAGCCCGCGCGGCAGAAACCCAGGAGAGCATCGTCGCTACCAAAGACGGCGGTGCTAGAGCACCGCGATCAGCGCAATTCCGATCAATAGCGTCGTACCGAAGGCGGCGCCACCGCACATCACAGCCTTGGCAAGCGTGGCGGCGTCAATCCGGCTCAGAATCCCCGTCACCAAGCCGACGACGATAGCCACAGTGAAAACGAGGCAAAGGGACAGCACTAGAACCGGTCCGTTGTCCGCTACTTTGGCTTCGGTTGTACTCGACGGCTGCGCAGCGCGCGCCTCGCCAACCGAGATGGTTACGCTGTTCATGTGAGCTCCGTTCTAGTTCATCTATGGAGGTAGGCCGGGTTTTCACAGCTGCCCCCACCCCTAGCCGGGTGGGGGCAGCACCATTTCGTTGTGGCCTCTGCGGGCCACGCAACAACCGTGATGCTCGAATGTTGTTGGCAGCGAGTAGTGCCGCGCTGTACAGATCGCATCGCGTGCGATTGCAGCGAGAACCGTCAGGGGCTCGCCGACTTGGACGCCGCCCGGTCGGCAGGCGCATCGAGATGCCGTAAGAGTGCGCGCACATCTGCTGCATCCATCCCGACACCAGCTGCCGGCTCCTCCTGTAGATCGGCAAGCTGCTGTACACCTGGGTCATCGAGGATGCGGCCCATGAACTCCAGCTTCTCGTCCAGCCTTAGCTTCACAACCTCGTCCACCGTGCCGCGGGTCACAAGGATGGTCACCCTGGTCTCGGTGCCGGGGGCAAGGCCGAGGCGGTGAATGCGGTCCAGGCTCTGCAGGAACCGCCCGGCCATAAAGTCACGGTCTACATAGACGGCATCGTGACAGACCTGATGCAAGCTGATGCCCTCGCCGAGGGTGGCTGGATTTGAGATCAGGACATGGCAGTCGGGATCCTGACGGAAGCGACGTAGTTGGTCATCGCGGTCGACGGTGCCCCCGTAGACCAGTGCTGGGTTATAGCCTTCGAGCAGCTTCTCCAAAGTTGTGAGACTACGTACGAACGTCGTCCAGACCAGGGTCTTACGACCGGCGGCAGTGTTATCGGCGACGATCTTCAGAGTCTCTTGATACTTAGGTGAGAACTCGAGGCGTGGGAGCTTCTGCAGAAGCTCGAAGAGCGAATCGCCAGGATGTGGATCCAATGGAGGGAGCTGGTACTCGAGCGGTTCGTACTGGCTCGCTCCTTCCAAAAGCAATGCAGGACTGATCGCCGCCATCAGCAGCCGCAGCATCGCCCGGCCCAGTGCCTCGATGCTGCCGCGCGAACCTTCTGCGCGAGCAGAGAAGTTGCCCTTGAGAGCCTCATAGACCTCGGCATGGACCGTTGGCATGTCCAGGTAACGGACCTTCGGTTCGAACGGTGGCAGACCGAGCTCATCCTTGGTCGTACGAGTGAACAACGGACGAAGCACCGAGCTCGCATACGCGAGGTCGCCGCCACCTACCGCCTCGGTCACCACACGTTTACCGTGGCCCGGCCATACAAATGACAGAAGGTTCTCCAGGTCCTTCGCTCCGTTGGGGGCCGGCGTGCCGGTGAGTATCAATCGCCTGGCCGCCAGCGGGCCGAGTGCCAGGCACGAGGCACCGTAAGTGCCGCTGGCCCCGAGCTTCATTCGATGAGCCTCGTCCAGCACGACCATCGAGGGCCCTGCGCGCAGCCACGCCGCGAGGCCGCTCAACGAGCGATCCAGCCGCTCGTAGTTCACGATGCGTAGCTCGGCGAGTGGGTCATCCGAATGCCCCGTCACCGCGATTCGCAGTGCATCTTTGAAGCAGGCCGAGCTCTCGAACTCCCACGACTCATAAGCCGACTTCGGTCCAACGACCAATAGCCGCTGCGCTTCTCCACGCTCGCGCATCGCGGCGTAGATCGCGAGTGCCACCCGCGTCTTACCCGCGCCAGGAACACTGAAGTTGGCGCCGTGGCGCAACGACAGCAGCCGGGCAATGTCACGTTGCTGGAACGCCGTGAGATTGGCGGTCCATTCCGTGCCCAGCAACCCGGCGACATCATCCGGCTGTACGGCGTCGATAGCGCTTTGCGCAAGCCCACCATCAAGGCTGCGCTCCACAGTTTCAGAATCATCGAGCACACCATTGATGAGCGCCATGAGGTCCGTATCCCAGTCGACGCCGGGATGGGACCAGGTGGACAGCTCGCTGAGGTTGACCAGGAAATCATCGAGGTCGACCTCTGCAGACAAAAGCCCGCGGTGGCCGCTTGTTGTAATCCGCGCGGTCAGCCGGGCGAAGTCTGCCTGGAAAGCGGGCAGGCTACGCAGTTCTACACGCGTGCGGGTTACGTCGAAGCCCAACCGCAAGGAGGGCGTTCCTTCCCGACTACTCACGGCTGCGGCTGCCTCACGGCAACCGCCTCAATCAGCCACGCCAAACCATTCCCTGGCAGATCTATGCTTCGCTGCGCCTCGATCCCAAGCTTGCTCATGACAATGCGAAGCTGATCGAGCGCGTCATCGAACGCTCCCTCGTCGAGGCTGGCATTGCCCCGGGACAGCACCAGGTCCGTGATGGACTGTTCCAGGTCCCTGCAAGCATCGTTGATCCTGTCCGGGGCGGCCAGACGCTTCTTCCGCAGCCGGGCATCCCGACCCGCAGTGTCGATGGCATCGTTAAACGCATCCTTGTATGAATCAATGATCGCCACAGCAGCAGACCGATCGGCGGGGGTTGCTGCGTCGCCGGCCGCCTCGACTGCCTTCGCCTGGAGCAGGGTGTCGGTGACCGCCCGCGCGGCGGCAACATTCGCTCCCCCCGCCTTGACTGTCCGGTTCAGCCCGGGAATTGTCACGGCTGCGGGCGCAGCAGACTCAGCTACCTTGAACTCGTCGGGCAGTGTTTTCTCCAGGTAGCGGCTATGAAAATCTGCCTCGATATATCGGACGTCGGTCTTGGCGAGTTCGAGTACGATCGCCGCCAACCGCGCTTCCTTCAGCAGGTCGGCCCTTTCCTTGCTCCTTTTGTGTTCCTCGATGTACGCACGGTGGAGCTCTTCGAGTTTTCCCTGTCCCCCTTCGAGATCCATGAGCCGCAGGGATGCCCCACCCGTGGTGATGCTGCGCTGGATTACATCCTGCAGTAGTGCGAGGACCCAGAGATCGCGCTCGCAGGACTTCGTGGTGGTGTGGAACGCTTTGGCGATCAGCGACAGGTCGCGATGGAGCTGGACTCTCTGCTCATCGATGGCAAGCAGCCGGTTGATGTAGGAGTATTCGCGTCGCTTGTCGGGGCGCAACTGCAACGACAGCTCGACATCATTGATGTCCTCCCATGTGCAGGACTCCGGCAGAACGCCCACACGCATGCTGGTGGTGGTCTTGAGTTCCCGAAGCGCCGCGCAGCGAGTATTGCCATTGACAAGAATCCCGTCACGCGTGATCAACCCGGGTTCGTTCTGTTTATGTTCCTCGAGGCTTTTCTTCAGATCATTGAAGGCTGGATCGCGGTGATCGGGCTCCGACGGCCGGACCGTCAGCAGATGCTGCAAATAGTCCTGACTCTCCGGGCGCCAAGGATCCGTTGCCAGGACAGCATCGCGATCTGGATCAAGACTGCGCTGTGCGCGGATACGATGCGTGCTGGGGTTATAGAACAGAGAATCCAGCGGAATGTCGATGACCGCTATGTGTCGAGGCCGACCACGCCACTCAACCGTCAGAGTCTCAGCGACTCCGATGTTCTCACGTTGTTCCTTCAGTCGCTGCTCGACCAGCGAACGGGTAGTGGCGGCGCTCGGAGGGACTCCGAAGTCCGTGAACATATCTGGATTCTCCTCAAGTGTAGAAACAAGGCTGGAGGTGCCGGGAACCCGCAGCAGTCTGACGCGGCGGCGATGCGATGATCGTTCCCTTACACAGAACTACTCCTTGTGCGCCCTAACACCTCTCGAACCTTGTCCCTGGAGTCCGCCGGCAACGTCCGGTATGCCGCCCATAGGGCTTCCGCATCGCTGAAGCTCCGGGCATCTTGCTCAACCCAACCCGCCAGCATCTTCTGCTCGTAGACGGGCAATTGGTCGACGCGTGCTAGCACGTCGCCTAGGTCCGCAGTCAAGTCCCGCCCCCCGACTCGGCAGCGGTTGCACTCGATCACCAGCTGCACACTGACCTCGCCGGTGGCCATCCGGACCCGACGGCGAGCAACATCGAGCTGCGACGCGACATACGTGCCGGCATACTGCTCGCCAGGGCCGATTCCACAGGAACGACACTTGTGGCCGTCGCGCATCATCAGGGCGTGGCGTTCGGCAGCGGTGACCGTGACACCGACCTTCCTTGTCGCCTTGCCCGGCTCCCACACGGGATCCCCTTGTTTGACGAACCGTTGCTCGTGTGAGCCCAGGGCTGGGTCTTCGCGGTTGGTGTCGATGCGCCAGCCGAAGTCACGCAGGTCACGCATACGACGATCGATCTGCGATGTCCCGGGGAATGCCTCGCGAAGCTGTGACTTCGTGAACATCTCGCCGACCCCGATGTTCTGCACCAGCCACAGCGCCACTCGCTTCATGGCGCCGAGCTGGGAATCTTCCCACGACGGCACAGACATGTGAAACCACCTTTCAAGTCGATGACGAGCCGGACCCCGTGCAAGCGCCGCCAACTGGGCCCTGCTCACCGATGTCGGCGTCCCCCAACTACTGAACAGCATCAGCTCCCGAATCGGGAGTGTGACGGTGTCCCAGTACGAAAGCAGGACAACCGGATGCAAGTAACGACCGATGGCCGTACCGACCGTGTCCCACGTTCTGCTGTCCAGAAATCAGGACAGAGAAAGCATGCGATACCTATTTGCCGGGAACCTTCCAGGAAGGACAATGTCAAGGTTCGTCCAGACAACTGCGATGGAGGAGAATCGTTGCCACAGCTTTGGAAGTTTGATGACCTCAACAGAGACAAGCTGTCCCGTGGGTGGCCGGAGCTCGCCGAGGCGATACGTGTCCTGATTCGTCAGACCGGCCTCTCGTGCAAAGCAATCGAAGAGGCCATCAAGAAGAAGCTGGCCGATCTGCGGGATGAAGGACGGCAGGACTGGGCCGAGCTCAAGAAGGGGTACCTGTCCAAGTCCGTTCTAGCCGACCTGGCCAACGGCAATCGAAAGCGCTCACCGAAGAAGGCACCGCTCAGAGAGCTGCACTGCCTCGCGTTGGCCAACGCTGCCCCGGACGAGCAGGTCATTATGTGGGAAGAACTCGAACGGCTCCGGAAGAATGCGGGGGCTAAGCCGGCTGAAACCACTCCCGCCGTCGCTGCGGGTGTTGCGCCGGTCCCCAGTCTGGAAGGGGACCGGCGCAACAACCTGACCGTCGATGTGGCATGGCCGCCTGCCAAAGACCTGGGTGTCTACATCTCTACCGGCAAACTCGAGCGCGCCAACAGTCTCATCCGCCATGTGGGCACTGAAGCCGCCCCTGTAGAGGCGGCGAGTGCGATCGCCTCCTGCCGGATTTTGGGGCTGCACGACGCGGCTGAAGGCATCTCCAGCTATGCAGAAACCCGACCTGACCTCGATGTACTACACATCTTGCACTCGCTCAAGCAACAGGGCAGGCATGCTGATGCCGACGCTTTGCTTGACCGAGTGCTCGCCCGCACTAGAGCGAATGACACATTTCCCCGCGCCAGCTAACGGCTTTGCTAACCGCCCTCGGCGGCGTGACAACAATGAGCGATTACCAGTCCACCAATGACTTGGCCAGGTGCCGGTAGTCGAGCAATCGCCCCTGCTTGGTTACCTCATCCCACGCTGCCTGCTGTTCCGAACTACCGTATGCAGCAACAGCATCGGCCAGCTCGTCGTAGGCGATGTGGTACGTCGCATCGACCTCGCCTGTTCCCTGTGCGATCGAGGCAAGCCGTGTCGGCAACGGTTCGGCCGTCACAGTCACCAGGTGTGGCAAGCGCCCGCGTCTGTGCCTGATCATGTTGCTGTTCTCGTGGCGGATGTTCTGAACTCGGTCAGACCGAATCGTCCACTTGCACGCGATCGCGGCGTGCAGCCATGGGTGCTTTGTGCTGGTCGGTGTTCCGAGCAGCCCAACGAGCACGTCAGGTTTGATCAAATAGTCGGTCCCCAGCGTCACCCGGAGATTCGGATCTTGGGCGATCGCAGCCTTAATGCCGGCTAGATGTTGATATTGCGCGTACCCGACGATGCTCTTGCCGCGGGCAAAGTCCCACTTCCGACGCGGATCTAACAACGGCAGCTCGTTGGCCAAGTTCGTGAGCACTTGCACCTCTAGTAGCCTGCCCGGATTCGTCGGCGGCACATCCGGTGCCGTCTCAACCAAGTTCGGGTTCGGATTGCCCAGCTGCTCGAGGACATGTGCTGCGAGCCGCAAGCTCGTCGGGTTGTCGACGTCCGCAGAGTTGGGAACCCACTCCCAGTCGAGCTTGTTCTTCTGGCTCGACTTCCAACCCAGCAACTCTGTCCTGAACGAGGCGCTCACAGCTGGCAAATCTAGCTTGTCCGGAGCGTCCGTCGATCAACTTCTCGCTGATCCCATATGATCGCTCACATGTTCGGCTCCGTCCTCCAAGAGGCTGGTGACTGCAGTCACACTGTTCTCCAGAGTCTCGTGTTCCCACAGTCGAACCACCTGCCAACCCGCCTCCGCCAGGGCGACATCCGCGGCACGGTCGCGTTCGATGTTCCGGCGAAGCTTTGGCGCCCAATACCATTCGTTGGTCGTCGGCTGCCGACCATGCACAGGACACACATGCCAGAAGCAGCCGTCAACGAAGACCGCGACCTTACGAGCTGTGAAGACGATGTCAGGTCGGACCTTCATCGATCCGAGGTCGAGCCTGAAGTCCTTGCGGTAGCGATACCCCAGCCGATGCAGTGCACTGCGCAGCGCGATCTCCGGTTTGGTGCCGGTTCGGCGGTTGGCCCGCATGTTGCGGGAACGGCCCTCGTTGAGCGGAGCCGGGTAACGGCCACGTTCGTGGGCCTTCCTCCTGGCACTTTCCGATCGTCCTTCAGCCACTTCTGTCCCAGTTCGAGCCGTCCGAATGTAGTACGGAAAGATACTCCCGCACAGACCACTACCCGCCCCTGGCCCCCACACCGAAAGGCATCAGCGTGACCGCTCTTCGCGTTGCAGACAGTTGCGCCAGCAAACAGAGCTTCGGGGGCGGAGTGACCGTGGTCCACATGGCGAGCGCGCCGACTTGCGGCAATGGGGCCAGGACATGACCCGAGGTGTATCGAAGCGCACCACCGCACCATCAACGGTTCCCGAGTTCACCTCGATCGAGATCTGCGCCGGCGCGGGCGGGCAGGCCGTCGGCCTGCATCAGGCAGGCTTCGGCCATTTAGCGTTGGTCGAGATCGATCAGTATGCAGCCAAGACCCTCGAACTCAACATCGAGGACCACCGGTTGTGGGCTTGGGAGCGAGAGAACTGCGACATACTCGGAACCGACGTTAATGAGTTCAATCCCCATGATCCCAAAATAATGAAAAAGAGTCTCGAGCTGCTCCAGCAGCGCGGGCTAGATCTTCTGGCCGGCGGGGTACCTTGCCCGCCGTTCTCCCACGCAGGAAAACAATTGGGCGAAAACGACGAGCGAGACCTCTTTCCTCGAATGCTAGAATTGGTCGAGATCCTCAAACCACGAGCAGTAATGATCGAGAATGTCCGCGGTCTAATGGATCCCAAATTCGAAGAATATCGAGGCCGAATCAAGCGCAGGCTGAAAAGTCTCGGCTATAGTGAGCCTGCATGGGGCGTACTAGAAGCCGCCAACTTTGGCGTACCACAACTTCGACCTCGCGCCATCCTGGTCGCGTTTCGCAAAGAGATCCTGAGTGGTCTCAAGTATGAATTGCCCACAGGAACACATAGAGAACCAGTCAGTGTCCTGAAAAGTCTTGAGCCATCGATGCGTGAACGTTTCGAAGCTTACTTCGATGGTGATCGCTCGGAGGCAGCTCACACTGCTTTCGAACGGTGGTACGACAAGGCAAAGGCTCGCGAGACTGAGCTCAAAGGCAAGGGGGGAGCTGTCGCCCCCACGCTCGTTGGCGGGTCGAAGAAGCACGGTGGTGCAGACCTCGGACCGAGTCGAGCGAAAAGCGCATGGAAGCAGTTGGGCATCTCAGGCATGGGTGTCGCCAACGACATCAAGACCTGCGCAGAGAAACAGACTGAGAACCGAGATCTTTTCGGCCCTGATGGCCCGATGCTCACGGTGCGGCAGGCCGCCATCATTCAAGGTTTTCCGCTCGAATGGGACTTCTCAGGCGGAAAGACGGCGCAATACCGCCAGGTAGGGAATGCGTTCCCGCCACCTGTGGCTAAGGCGGTGGGAGAGTCAATAATCAACGTTCTGAAAGCAGCGCGAGAACGTGAACAGAGCATTAGCGAACCGGTCGACATCCAGGAGCGCCGCCGTAATCGAAAGTCTTCAGGACCCGCGCGACCAAAGCGTCAGGTGAAGAGCGCGCCTATTTCTGAAAACTCCCCCCAAGGCCAGTTCGACCTATGGCCTATAGAGGATGCGACAGCACAACGCTAATCCTATGGATTGACTCTTATCTGATGGCAGGCAGTTGCGGACCTCGCACCTATCGAGGAACGCGGTCTCGACAAGCCGCTTAGGTGGATCGTGGGATGTGATGAGGCGGCAATATCCGAATTCTCATCACGCCGGCAAGAGTCGGCCGACGACTTCGGCCAGCTGTTTGACGTTGCGGCATTCGTGCATGGTGATGTGGTCGGCGTAGGTGTGGGCGGCGGAGTCGCCGGTGGACCAGGAGCGGGAGGGTTCTGGGTTTAGCCAGTAGGCGTGTTTGGCTCTGTCGCACATTGTTTGGAGGGCGGGGAGGTTGGGGTCGGTGCGGTTGGTGCGGGCGTCGCCGAGGATAAGCAGTGAGGTTCGCGGGCCAAGTGCGTCGATGTAGTTGTCGGTGAAGCCCTGGAGGGCTTCACCGTAGTTGCTGCTGCCGTAGCGGGCGACGTTGGAGGCTCGGACTATTCGGGCGGCGAGGCCGGAGGTGGGTGGTTCGCCGGGGGTGAAGTAGTCGGTGATTTCGTCGCAGGTGTCGACGAAGCCGAAGCTGCGGACCTTGGTGAATTGGTCTTGGAGGGCTTGGATTAGTTGGAGGGTGAATTCGGCGAAGCCGGTCACTGAGCCGGAGAGGTCGGCTAGGACTACCAGGTCGGGGCGGCCGTGTTTGCGGGAGCGGAGGACGGGGGTGATGGGGACGCCGCCGGTGGACATGGAGTGGCGGAGGGTGCGGCGCATGTCTATTTGGCCGCGGACGGATTTGCGGCGGCGGGCGGCTAGGCGGGTGGCCAGTTTGCGGGCCAAAGGGGTTACTAGGCGGCGCATTTCGGCTAGGTCTTGTTCGCGGGCACCTAGGAAATCGATTTGGTCGGGGCTGGAGTCGACGCCGCGGCGGGCGATGTATTCGGTGCCGCGCAGTTGGGCGGAGCGTAGGCGGGCCTCAGTTTGGACGGCGGTGCGGAATTGAGTGAGGCGGCGGTTGGCTTCGATGGTGCGGACGGCGGCATCGAGTTCGGTTGCGCCGCTTGTGTTTGCGACTATGCGGGCGAGGAGGTCGTCTGGGTTCAAGGCTCGCATGGTCAGGTAGGAGGACCAGCCTGCGCCGGAGGCGGTGGTGACGGGGGTGTCGGACTGGCCGGTGCCCGCTCCCCCGTACGCGCCGAGTTCGGTCAGGGCTTGGCGGGCGAGGTCGGTGGCGGCGGACGGGTCGTCCTCGATGAGCGCGGCGGCCAGTCGATCTCGCAGTGAATCAATGGATTCCGGCGTCGCGGGCACCGTCGGCTGCGGCTGTTCAGTGGTCAGGAAGTAGAGATCGAAGAGTTGGTCGAAGACGGCGCGCTGACCGTTGCGACGGAGTAGGCAGGCGGCCATCCCCGAGCGCAGTCGGTTTCGGTCGGACAGTCCGAGGGCGAGCATTGCCTCTGCGGCGTCGATGGTTTCGCTGGGGCCCGCAGTGATTCCGTGGTCGCGGAGTAATCCGACGAACTCGACGAGGCGGTCGGTGATCGTGTCGGAGGGCTGTTGCGGAGCAGTTGGCCCGCGGTGGGTAGACGTCATACCGCTGCCTCCATTCGGACCATGGTGGTCGGGGACGACATGAATCGCTCGGCCACGCGGTGATCGACGGTCTCCGCACTGCCACGGCCTCCTGCCCGCGTCATGGCGTTCAGCGCGGACAACACGGGTTTGGCTGCGTTGCGAGCGGCGGTCGCATTGCCCAACGCCCTGGATTCCGGCAGGAACGCCGAAAACTCGGTGTTGGCTGGGTGCGAGGTCGGGAGCCAGCCGGGTGAGGCGCTGATGATGTTGTGATGATCGGCACGGCAAGCTGGCGCTTTAGCGTGGGATCTATGAAGCGAGTTCTGTTCACGTTCTTGGCCGTCACAGCCACCCTGCTGACGGGCATCGGGCCCGCCCATGCGGATTCCACCTCTGGAAGCTGCTCCGGGTCGGCGGGGTCTCGAGGCTACTTTTACGCGCATACGTACCAGTCCGCGTTCCCTGACTTCGACGGCACCGTCGGTTCTTGGGAGACCCACGACTTCTCTTTCATGGGCTTCCTCGATGCCGCCGAGAACGCGCGCATGTTGGGTGCTCGGGACAGCAAGTGGGTCATCTACCGCGCTAGCGACTTCGATCTCGCCGTGCCGTACGTCGAAGGTGCCGGATTGTTCTTGCTCGAAAGTCGGGGCTATTCCAGCAATCTCGACGATCGCAACGGCAATTTCGAATGGGTCAAACTCTGCGACTACTGAGCGTCCGCTCACCGCTCCGTCCCCTCATCGGAGTCCAGGGACAGGCGTTCGGACGCAATGCGGTGGTCTGCTTGGTATTTCAGCAGCACGCCGAGGGTGGAGCGGACCACTCCCCCGGTCAGCGAACGGGTGCCGAGAGCGACGAGAGTTCTTGCCCAGTCGATGGTTTCGGCGATGGAGGGCGGTTTGCGGAGGGAGAGTTCGCGGAGGGCGCCGACGACACGGACGACCGGTTCGCCTAATGCTTCGTCCAGTTCGGGGACCTTCATGCGGACGATGGCTCGTTCCAATTCGGCTGTGGGGTAGTCGATGTGGAGGTAGAGGCAGCGGCGCTTCAACGCTTCGGAGAGGTCGCGGTTGGCGTTGGAGGTGACTATGACGAAGGGTTTGCGGACGGCGGTGATGGTGCCGAGTTCGGGGATGCTCACCTGGTAATCGCCGAGCACCTCGAGCAACAGTCCTTCGAGTTCCACGTCGGCCTTGTCGAGTTCATCGATGAGCAGAACGGTGGGGCTCGGGTTGCGGATGGCGGCGAGCAGGGGGCGGGCGAGCAGGAATTCTTCGGTGAAGACGTGGTCGCGGGTGCTGTCCCAGGCCTCGCGCTCGGAGGTGATGCGGAGCAGCTGTTTGGCGTGGTTCCACTCGTAGAGGGCGCGGGCCTCGTCGATGCCTTCGTAGCATTGCAGGCGGATGAGGCCGGCGGTGGACGCGGTGGTGACGGCCTTGGCCAGCTCTGTTTTGCCCACGCCCGCGGGCCCCTCGATGAGGAGGGGCTTGCCGAGGTGGTCGGCGAGGAAGACGGCGGTGGCGATGTCGATGGACGGGAGGTACCCGGCATCGGTGAGCCGCCCGGTCACCTCGTCGACGGAGCCGAAGAACTTACTCATCAGTAAGAGTCTAGATCGCCTGGGTCGGGTGGCTTGGATTCGCGGCGCGGCAGGTATTGATCTGAACTGGGATTGAGGTTCTAGGGTCGCGATATGAGTTTCACCGACGTCGAACGTGCCTACCTCGCCGGCCAGAAGTTGGCCCGGCTCGCTACCGTCTCCGCGAAGGGGGGCCCGCAGATCATCCCGCTCGGCTTCCGCCTCAACTCCGACGACACCATCGATATCGGCGGGCCGAATCATGCTGCGTCACAGCGGTATCGAAACATTCTGGCCAACCCGCTGGTCAGCCTCCTGATCGACGATATGACGCCCGACGAACCGGGAGCGGTCAAGCCCGGCTGGGGACGTGGAGTCGAGATCCGCGGCGTGGTGGAGACGCTGACGGTGGACGTCCCGCCGGTCGCGCCCGAATGGTTCTCCAACGACATCATCCGAATCCATCCCCGCCGCATCCGCAGCTGGCATCTCGACCCGGCCAACCCTGACGGCGGTGCACGCAACGTCGAATAGGCCGCTCTGCGCAAACGGCAAGTCTCTCCCTTCGCGCCCTCAATGGCGCCAGTCGAGGATTCGCCCCGCGCGACCGATCATGTGAGATCCCCCGAACCCGGCGAACACATCACCAGCGATCACGATCGTCGAAAACGACGCGGCCGGAGGCGCCGACCCCACTACTCCCATGATCAACGGGACATAATGGAGCCCGCACAACGACCACCATGTCCCGTTGATCTTGTTTGATAGCGTCGTCAGCCTCGCCTTTCACTATCCGCGGAGGATCTCGCATGGAAACGATGCTGGCGGCCCGGCTGCATCTCCCCTCACACACCTTGTCCATGGAGCAGGTCCCGAAGCCGGTGCCCGGCGCGGGTGAGGTCCTGGTCAAGGTCGAAGCCGCCGGGGTATGCCTCTCGGACGTGCACCTCATCGACGGTGGCCTGCAACCGCAGCTGCTCGCGGGCGACACGGTCACCCTCGGACACGAGGTCGCCGGGACGATCGCGGAGGTAGGGCCCGACGTCACGGAACTCGCCGTGGCCGATCGGGTGGCGTTGCAAGCGGGCGAGCTGCGCAAGGGCGTGGTCTACACGCGCGGCGTCGACTACGACGGCGGGTGGGCCGAATACGCGCTCGCCACAGCCGAGTCCGTGATCCGGATACCGGACAGCCTGCCGTTCGAGCAGGCGGCGATCATCCCGGATGCGGTCTCGACGCCGTGGGCCGCGATCACCGCGACCGGCGACGTCCGCCCCGCGCAGGCCGTCGCGGTGTGGGGTATCGGCGGGCTGGGCGCGCATGCGGTGCAGTTGCTGCGCATCGTCGGCGCCTATCCGATCATCGCGGTCGACCCGAATGCCGCCGCCCGGGAACGGGCCGTCGAGTTCGGGGCCGACCTGGCGCTCGATGCTGGCGACCCGGAGCTGGCAAAGAAGATCAAGCAGGCCACCGGCGGCACGGGAATCGATGTCGCGTTCGACTTCGCGGGCGTGCCCGCCGTGCGCGAGCAGGCGATCCGCGTGCTGGCGCTCCAGGGGCGGCTTGTGCTGGTCGGCATCGTCAACGAGCCCCTCACCATCAATTACAGCGCGCCATTCGTGGTCGCCCAGCAACAGATTCGCGGACACTACGGTTCCGGCCCCACCCACGTACCGCAGCTGATTCGGCTGACCGCCGGTGGGCGCCTTGACCTTTCGCGTTCGATCAGTGGGGTGTTCCCGCTGGCCGACGCGCCCGCTGTCGTCGACCGGCTCGTCCGTAAAGAGGGCGATCCGATCCGACTCATCCTGCGTCCCTGACGGATCGGGAGTCCCATGTTCATCGCGATCGCGGCCACGATGACGGTCATCCTCATCTGGTCCTGCCTGTCCCGCTCGATGGCCCGCTGGAAGGTGACCGCGCCGCTGGCCATGGTGGTGGTCGGCGCGGTGGTGAGCTGGAGCAGCGATCACTGGCTGACGACCGCGGTCAACACCGATTCGGCGCAGCGAGTCGTCGAATTCATCTTGGCGCTGTTCCTTTTCACCGACGCGACCGAAGTGCGCGAAGGACTGTCCGGCCGTCGGCACACCGGAATCTTCCGGCTGCTGTTCATTGCCTTTCCGCTGAGTCTCGCCGCCGCCTATCTGCTGGGATTCGCGCTGCTGCCGGGCATTTCGTGGACGGTGATCCTGCTGATCGCCTGCATCGTCGTCCCGATCGACCTGGTGCCCGCGCAGGCGATCGTGCGGGATCTGCGGGTGCCGGAACGGGTTCGGCACGCACTCAACGTGGAGAGCGGATTCAACGACGGACTCGTCGCGCCGATCTTCCTGTTCGCCCTGGCCGCCGCGGAAGCGAGCGCGGAGTCGGATCAGGCGTTGCACGCGCTCGGCCAGGCGGTGCCCGCGGTGGTGAAGTCGGTGCTCATCGGCCTGCCGATCGGCGCACTGGCCGGATATTGCATGTCGGTGGCGGCCCGCAAACGGTGGACGGACGCGCGGGCCGTGCGCATCGGGACGATCGCGATTCCCGTGCTGACCTACAGCGTCGCGGTGTGGTTGGACGGCAACGGCTTTGTGGCGGCCTTCCTCGCGGGCCTCGCGTACAGCACGCTGCGCCGCGAATTGCCGGGCGAGCCACTGCAATCGACCGAGGATGTCGCCGAGTTCGCCGGGCTGGCAATGTGGTTCGCGGTCGGGAACGTCGCCGCGGCGACGTTCGGCTGGCTGAGCTGGCAGGTCGTCGTGTACGGACTGCTCGCGTTGACGGTCGTTCGCCTGGTTCCGGTCGGGCTGTCGTTGCTCGGGTCGCCGTTCACGCAGCGCGAGCGGCTGATGATCGGACTGCTTGGTCCGCGCGGTGTCGCCTCGATCGTGTTCGCGCTACTCGCCTTCAATGGACTGCACAACGACGAGGACGCGTTCCTCGTGATCGGCGTGACATTGGTGGTGGTCGTGGGCAGCGTCGTCTTGCATGGAATCGGCGCCCCGCTGGTCGCCGAGCATCTGGGAAAGCGGCGGCGCGACAATGCGATCGGCGCAGTGCACGACTGACAGTGTCTTGCTGGTGGCATTCCTAGCACGTTTCTGTTCATCCGTGTCAGTCCGCGGATGATCCGAGCCGAAGCGCCTAGGCACACTGGCGCCACCCATCGGGCTACCGAAGGAGCGTCGCAAGTACAGCGGCGGACGGGACCGCTGCCCGTGAATTCACGGCGCACGACGCGGTGGCGGCCGTCCTATAACGAGTGGCTGCAAACGTCGGCCCCCATCGTGCACCACTCGACGTAGCATCCTGCGGAGCTGAGGTATGTCGAGGGCGACGGCCCCGATGCGGTCCCAGCCGGGATACCACCGTAACCCCGATAGCGTGCCCCTGACACCGGTGCCATCGATATTCGGGGCCCGTTGCGGCACTGAGGGTTAACCCCTAATACCTCAGGTTGAAAATTTCCGTAGACGGGCCAACACCCGTGACCTTTCGGGCGAAGTGCGCGAGAGTGAGACCGTGCAGTCGGTGCTGTGCCGGGTATGCCGGGGGCGCTCGCAAGGCAGCGGCGACACAGTTGTCCCGACCTGTCGGCGAGGCGCGCCATGGTGCGCGATCACGTGGGCAGACCGCAGCGGGGGATGGTGAACGCGCAGTTCACCGCAGAGTGAAAGGATCCATGTTGTTCTCCACAACCAAGTCCACGACTTCGCGCCGCATGCTGGCCCGAGTGGCCATTGCCGGCGCGATCGTCGCGGTTCCGTTGACCGCGTTGGCCATTCCCGCGTCGGCCGACGCACAGCTCGGTGTACCAGGCGTCACGGAAGTCCGGCATCACCATCCGCGCCACGATCCCAATTGCGACTTCGGCCCGTTCAAGGACTGGCGCTGCAACAACGGCCCGTTCGCCGATCGCGGCCAGGATCCGTTCTGGCAGTTCCGCCAGAACCGTCCGCATGGGCTGTTCGGCAGCAGCTAGCGCGTTTCGGCCCGGCACCGTAGTGGGGCCGGGCCGTTCAGCTCGATGAGTCGTTCGGGCGCATCAGCCACTGAATTCGGTCAGGGACAACACGTTTCCGTCCGGATCGGTGAACCATGCGACCTTGTCACCGCCGGGCGTGGTCCATACACCGTTGTCGGCCTGCTTCATCCCGTCGTACCGCACGAATTCCACACCGCGCGAGGCAAGTTCGGCGACCGTACCCGCAATGTCGGCGACGGTCCACCCGAGCACCGTGAACGCCTGCGGTACAAGGTTCTCCACCGCAGTGACCCGAATCATCGTGCCCCCGTTGCGAACCACACACGCGAACGGTGTCACCTCGACGATCTCCAGCCCGAGTACCTCGCCGAAGAACCGCCGCGACCGCTCCAGGTCGGTCGACGGCGCGAACGCGATGACTTCGGCGGCAGCGAGTGAAGACATGGGGCGAAGGCTACCGACGACACCGGTCCTGAACGGACACTTTCAGCGCGACACGGGCGGAATTCGCTGCGGCAGCGGCGAAAGTGTCCGCGCAGACCGTGCCCCCGCGAACAGCAAACGGCCCGGCACCACTCGGTGCCGGGCCGCTATTGTGCTGAAACTCAGGCGGTTTCGGTGATCGGCCGGTCGACCCAGCTCATCAGGCCGCGCAGCTTGGCGCCGGTGACCTCGATCGGGTGCTCGGCGTTGGCCTTGCGCAGACCCTCGAGCTCCTTGTTGCCGCCCTCGACGTTGGCGACGAGGCGCTTGACGAAGGTGCCGTCCTGGATGTCCTTCAGGATGTCCTGCATGCGCTTCTTGGTGTCGGAGTCGATGACCCGCGGGCCGGACAGGTAGCCACCGAACTCGGCGGTGTCGGAGACCGAGTAGTTCATCCGGGCGATGCCACCCTCGTACATCAGGTCGACGATGAGCTTGAGCTCGTGCAGCACCTCGAAGTACGCCATCTCGGGCGCGTAGCCGGCCTCGACCATGACCTCGAAACCGGTCTTGACCAGCTCTTCGGTGCCGCCGCAGAGCACGGCCTGCTCGCCGAACAGGTCGGTCTCGGTCTCTTCCTTGAAGGTGGTCTTGATGACGCCGGCGCGGGCGCCACCGATCGCCTTCGCGTAGGACAGCGCGAGCGCCTGGCCCTCACCCTTCGGGTCCTGATCGACGGCGATCAGCGCGGGCACACCCTTGCCGTCGACGAACTGACGACGCACCAGGTGGCCGGGGCCCTTCGGGGCGACCATCGCAACGGTGATGAACTCCGGCGCCTTGATCAGGCCGAAGTGGATGTTGAGGCCGTGGCCGAAGAACAGCGCGTCGCCGTCTTTCAGGTTGGGCTCGATGTCGTTGGTGAAGATCGACGCCTGCGCGGTGTCGGGGGCCAGCACCATGATCACGTCGGCCCACGCCGAAACCTCGGCGGGGGTGCCGACGGTCAGGCCCGCCTCTTCGGCCTTCGGCCGCGACTTCGAACCCTCCGCGAGGCCGACCCGGACCTCGACGCCGGAGTCGCGCAGGCTCAGCGAGTGCGCGTGGCCCTGGCTGCCGTAGCCGATGACAGCGACCTTGCGGCCCTGGATGATCGACAGGTCGGCGTCGTCGTCGTAGAACATCTCGACTGCCACTTGGTTGGTTCCCTTCTGGATACTTTGCTTAGGTCTGAAAGTTGTTTAGTTAGAAGCGTTTTATCGAGTCGCGGTGATCGACTTCGGACCACGTCCGACCGCGACCACACCGGACTGCACGATCTCCCGGATTCCGTACGGTTCCAGCATGCGCAGCAGCGCGTCGAGCTTGGACCGGGTTCCGGTCGCCTCGACAGTGAGCGCGTCCGGGGAGACGTCGATCACTTTCGCCCGGAAGAGCGTAACCGCCTCGATCACCTGGGTCCGCACGCTGGCATCGGCGCGGACCTTCACCAGGATCAGTTCGCGGGCCACCGAGGTATCGGAATCCTGCTCCACGATCTTGATGACGTTGATCAGCTTGTTGAGCTGCTTGGTGACCTGCTCGAGCGGCAGGTCCTCGACGGTGACGACGATGGTCATCCGGGAGATCTCGGGCAGCTCGGTGCCGCCGACGGCGAGTGACTCGATATTGAAGCCGCGCCGGGAGAACAGCGCCGCGACCCGCGCCAGCACGCCAGGCTTGTCCTCGACAAGCACGCTGAGCGTGTGCGTAGTACTCATTCCGTCACCTTGTTCTTCTCGTGCGACATCGCCTCGTGGATGACGGCGGGCTCGGAAGCCTGCTCGTCGTCATCGAACAGCGGGCGGATGCCGTGGGCGGCCATGATCTCGTCGTTGCTGGTGCCCGCGGCGACCATCGGCCACACCTGGGCGTCCTTGCCGACGATGAAGTCGATCACCACGGGACGATCGTTGATGGACTGCGCCTGCCGGATCGCGTCCTCCACGTCCTCCTCGCGCTCGACCCGGATGCCGACGCAGCCGAGGGCTTCGGCGAGCTTCACGAAGTCGGGGATGCGCAGGGTGTGCGTGCCGAGATCGGTGTTGGAGTAACGCTCCTGGTAGAACAGCGTCTGCCACTGACGGACCATGCCGAGGTTGCCGTTGTTGATCAGTGCGACCTTGATCGGCACGCCCTCGACGGCACAGGTGGCCAACTCCTGGTTGGTCATCTGGAAGCAGCCGTCACCGTCGACCGCCCACACCTCTTTGTCCGGCGCGCCCATCTTGGCGCCCATGGCGGCCGGGACGGCGTAGCCCATGGTGCCGAGACCGCCGGAATTCAGCCAGGTGCGCGGCTTTTCGTACTTGATGAACTGCGCGGCCCACATCTGGTGCTGGCCGACGCCGGCACAGTAGATGGCGTCGGGTCCGGCCAGGCGGCCGAGCGCGTCGATGACGAACTCGGGCGAGAGCGAGCCGTCGCTGGGCTTGGTCCA
The DNA here is from genome assembly GCF_040645995.1 of Nocardia sp. NPDC046473. NCBI lineage: Bacteria > Bacillati > Actinomycetota > Actinomycetes > Mycobacteriales > Nocardiaceae > Nocardia > Nocardia sp. NPDC046473. The sequence continues at coordinate 418,645 of NZ_JBEYZJ010000001.1, read as the reverse complement.
GCCGAGCGGGTAGCTCTTGCGGACGCCGTCGAGGTACTTCCACCATTCGGTGAGGTCGAGCAGCGGGGACTTCGCGGCAGGGTCGGCTTTGAGCGTTTCGATCAGCTCGACGATCACCTCGCGGCAGTCGCCGACGATCGGCACATCCGCGTGCCGGTTCTTGCCGATCTCGGCCGGGTCGATGTCGGCGTGGATCACCCTGGCGTCCGGCGCGAACGAGTCGAGCTGGCCGGTGACCCGGTCGTCGAAACGGGCGCCGAGGGTGATCAGCAGATCCGAGCGCTGCAGCGCCGCAACGGCTCCCACGGTGCCGTGCATGCCGGGCATGCCCATGTTGAGCTGGTGGCTGTCCGGGAACGCGCCGCGCGCCATCAGCGTGGTGACCACCGGGATGCCGGTCATCTCGGCCAGCTCGAGCAGCTCGGGCGAGGCGTCGGCCTTGATCACGCCGCCGCCGACGTAGAGCACCGGCGACTTGGCTTCCAAGATCATCCGCGCGGCCTCGCGCACCTGCTTGCCGTGCGGCTTGGTCACCGGGCGGTAGCCGGGCAGCCGCATCTCCGGCGGCCAGCTGAAGGTCGTCTGCATCTGCAGCACGTCCTTCGGGATGTCCACCAGCACGGCGCCCGGGCGACCACTGGAGGCCAGGTAGAACGCCTCGGCGATGATGCGCGGGATGTCGATGCCCTCGGTGATGAGGAAGTTGTGCTTGGTGATCGGCATGGTGATGCCGGAGATGTCAGCCTCTTGGAAGGCGTCCGTGCCGATCAGGCCGCGGCCGACCTGGCCGGTGATCGCGACGATCGGCACCGAGTCCATCTGCGCGTCGGCAATCGGGGTGACCAGGTTGGTCGCGCCGGGACCCGAGGTGGCCATGCAGACGCCGACCTTGCCGGTGGCCTGGGCATAGCCGGTCGCGGCGTGACCCGCGCCCTGCTCGTGCCGGACCAGCACGTGGCGCACCTTGGTCGAGTCGAACAGCGGGTCGTAGACCGGGAGAATCGCGCCACCGGGAATGCCGAATACGGTGTCGACGCCGAGCTCCTCGAGCGTGCGGACGACCGACTGCGCGCCGGTGACCCGCTCGGGCGGGAGCTGGCGGCGGTTGGCCGACGTCGTCGAACTGCCAGCGGGCGCTGTCGGCTGGTTGGCCGAGGGCGCTGGCCTGCGGGCCGATGGCCCGGGCCGTGCGGTTGGTGCACTCACCGTCTTCGTTCCTAACTGCTTGTCGTTCTGACCCCGGATTTGTATCTGACATGCGGTGTCTTGCGACTTGCCACGTGCGGATATTCACCCGAACACAAAAAAGCCCCCGACAGCGCATGGCTGTTCGAGGGTGGCGCGTCGCAACGCGAGCTGACGTATTCGACTCAGATAGTCAGGCTCAACGCTGGACGCGCCGGCCGATTACGAGAAGCTCGTTTCGATTCACGCGCATGACGGTATGTGTGCGTGAGCCGAAGAGTCAAACAGGTCCCATTATGTGGGATAGTGCGGCTGCTTGGGTCCTTCACCAGGATGCGAGGATGGTGGTGTGTCATCACCGCATCAGTCCGTGCCACCGGCTAAATCGTCCCACACCGTGTCCGAGGGATCGGACACGGGTGGCGGCTCGGCCGCCACTGTGATCCGCATCCCACGCCTGGCCTTCCTAGGCGTGTTCATCCTGTTCATGTGCGTGTTCTTCATGTTCGTCGGCTGGCCGATCGGGCTGTGGTGGTTGCTGCTGATCCCCGTTGCGGTGACTGTGTGGGTGCTGCGGACGCAGACCACGGTCTCCGCGGACGGGCTGGATTTGCGGACCGTGTTCGGGTCGCGGCATCTGGACTGGTCTCAGCTGAAGGGGGTACGTATCCCGAAACGTGGATACGTGCGGGCCGATCTGATCGACGGGTCCGAGGTGAAACTGCCTGCGGTGAGTTATGACCGGGTGCGGGATCTCGCGGTCGCGTCGCACGGGCGGATCCCGGATCCGTATGCGGTGCCGCCTGTCGCGAAGTCGGGTACGGCGGCGGAGACCGCCGATGTCAAGACCGTCGACGCCGACAGCCAGGCCACGACCGGCGACGAAGTCCCTACCGAGAGCGGCAAGTCCGAAGCCGGCGATGGCAAGGCCGACAGTGCTGACACCGTGGGCAAGGACCGCGCGGAGTAGCTGGCACACGCCGACCCCGGACCAGTTCGGCAGCAGGGTCGCTTCGGTCACCTGCCACAAACCGCGGACGCAGGTCCAGCGCTGCCCAGCGATGACACCGCCGCGCTGGCGCCCATGATCAGGAACATTTGCCGACGGTACGATGTTGTCGGCGTTGTGGTCAGCGTGTCGGGAGGACCGATCTCCGACGCGCCCACCGCAGCCCGACGGTCCGGCAACTCCGGCGACACCGTCAGCGCCGACGATCACCATTCGCGGCGACACCAGCACGGACTGACACCGAGAACGGTTCGGGACGACGGCCACGAGCCGCCCCGACCGGCAGGTAGGCCGACACCCACGCGGGAGTACCGTGGAGCGGCCGCCGAGCTAACTCTGCGCAGTCGCACACCAGCCCCCGCGACCCAGATCGAGGACCATCAATGCCACCGCTTCGTTCCCGTACCACCACCGTCGGCCGCAATGCCGCAGGCGCCCGCGCACTCTGGCGCGCCACCGGCATGACCGACTCCGACTTCGGCAAGCCGATCGTCGCCATCTCGAACTCCTACACCCAGTTCGTGCCCGGCCACGTGCACTTGAAGAACGTCGGCGAGATCGTGGCCGAGGCGGTGCGCGCCGCGGGTGGCGTGCCACGAGAGTTCCACACCATCGCCGTCGACGACGGCATCGCGATGGGTCACGGCGGCATGCTGTACTCGCTGCCGTCGCGCGAAATCATCGCCGACTCGGTGGAATACATGGTGAACGCGCATACCGCCGACGCGCTGGTGTGCATCTCCAACTGCGACAAGATCACCCCGGGCATGCTGAATGCCGCTATGCGACTGAACATTCCGACGGTGTTCGTCTCCGGCGGGCCGATGGAGGCCGGCAAGGCAGTTGTCGTCGGCGGTGTCGCGCAGGCGCCGACCGACCTGATCACCGCGATCTCGGCGAGCGCGAATCAGGCGGTGTCCGAAGAGGGTTTGAGCGAAGTCGAGCGGTCCGCCTGTCCGACCTGCGGCTCGTGCTCGGGCATGTTCACCGCGAACTCGATGAACTGCCTCACCGAGGCGCTCGGACTCGCCTTGCCCGGCAACGGTTCCACGCTGGCCACCCATGCCGCGCGCCGGTCGCTGTTCGAGCGGGCGGGCACTGTCGTCGTCGACATCGCCAACCGCTGGTACCGCGAGGACGACGCCTCGGTGCTGCCGCGGAATGTCGCCAACGCCAAGGCTTTCCGCAACGCCATGGCCCTGGACGTGGCGATGGGCGGCTCCACCAACACCGTGCTGCACACCCTCGCGGCCGCGCAGGAGGGTGAGGTCGACTTCGATCTGCACACCATCGAGGAGACCAGCCGCCGGGTGCCGACCCTGTCGAAGGTGTCGCCCAACTCCGACTACCACATGGAAGACGTGCACCGGGCCGGTGGCATCCCCGCCATCCTCGGTGAGCTGCGGCGCGCCGGTCTGCTGGAGACCGACGTGAGCACCGTGCACACGCGCAGCTTCGACGAGTGGCTCGACACCTGGGATATCCGCTCCGGCAAGGCTTCTGACGAAGCGATCGAGCTGTTCCATGCCGCGCCCGGTGGCGTGCGCACGGTCGAGCCGTTCTCCACCGAGAACCGGTGGTCCTCGCTCGACACCGATGCCGCCGGTGGGTGCATCCGCGACTTCGAGCACGCGTACACCCGCGAGGGCGGACTGGTTGTGTTGCGCGGCAACATCGCTCCCGATGGTGCGGTGCTCAAGACCGCGGGCATCGACGAGGAACTGTTCACCTTCCAGGGGCCCGCGCTCGTCGTGGAGTCCCAGGAGGAAGCCGTGTCGGCCATCCTCGGCAAGAAGATCAAGGCGGGCGACGTGCTCGTCGTGCGCTACGAGGGCCCCGCGGGCGGTCCGGGCATGCAGGAAATGTTGCACCCCACCGCCTTCCTGAAGGGCGCCGGTCTCGGCAAGCAGTGCGCGCTGATCACCGACGGCCGCTTCTCCGGCGGCACCTCGGGCCTGTCCATCGGCCACATCTCTCCCGAGGCGGCCAGCGGCGGCACCATCGGCCTGATCGAAACCGGCGACCAGATCCGCATCGACGTCAGCACTCGCGCGCTCGAGGTTCTCGTCGACGACGCCGTCCTCGCCGAACGCCGCGCCAAAATGGAAGCCTCCGAACGGCCCTGGCAGCCGGTCAACCGCGACCGCACGGTCACCACCGCCCTGCGCGCATACGCCGCCCTGGCGACATCGGCAGACAAGGGCGCAGTTCGCCACGTGCCGTAAACACCACCACCCCAACCCATCCGGCGCCCCTCACCTCGAGGGGCGCCGGATCTCGTTCTCCCCCAGCCCAACACCGCCACTCAACGTGCGCCTCGCCGCACGTGCACAGGGCAGAGAGCTCTATTCGACATTCGCGGCAGCCATGTGCCGCCCGATGTTGCCCAACTATCGGCATGCGGCCCAGGGTCGGCGTGCGAAGTAGACGGCAGCCGAAAGTACATGAGGGCGTGGCTATTCGACATTCGCCCGCCAGCGAGTTACCGAACGGGACATGACGGAGCTCCCACTCGACAAACGCCGCCGCCACGTCCCGCTCGACGCACCGGACGATTCCGAACGGGACATGAGGGCGCGAGTACTCGATGTTCGCCGCCGCTATGTCCCGCTCGATGAGCTATGGCATGGCTGCCGCTTGGTGGTAGCCGGGTCACCGTTCCCCGCGACCGGGTGCCACTGGGCGGCGGACAGACGAACGGCGCCCCTCGGAAGTGCGAGGGGCGCCGGGGATTCGGGGTGTAGCGGGGTTAGTCGAAGGGGCCGATGCCGGTGAACGGGTTGCCGCCGTGGAGGTACCAGTAGGTGCCCACTGCGGCGGCGATGGCCAGGACCAGGATTACGAAGGAACCGGCGAAGGGGCGGGTGGCCCAGCCTCGGTTGCGGTCGAAGGCCCAGCGGCCTGGTCCGGTGAGGATGATGACGGCGGCAGTGCCCGCCAGGATGCTTTCGATTTCGACGCCGGTGGGGACCGCGGCATTGAATTGGAAGCCGGGGATCATGCCTTGCTTCCACGCCCAGGCGTCGAGGATGACCGCGAGGACCGCGCCCGCGGCGAACGGGGTGGCCAGGCCGAGGACGAGCAGTGCGCCGCCGCCGAGTTCGCCGATGGTGACCAGGATGGCGGCCAGCGTCTGGTGCTCCCAGCCGCCGCTCGCCATCATGTCTCGGGTGCCGTCGAGGCCGGGGCCGTTGAACCAGCCGGTCAGCTTCTGCAAGCCGTGATAGATGAAGACGCCGCCGACGACCAGGCGCAGCAGGAACAGGCCGAAATCCAGTGTGCCGCGGCGGTTGTCGCCGTTGCGGCGGCGCAGCCTGCCGGTGTCGGTCGGCGCGTTCGCGGCGGGCGGGATGCTGGCGTAGGCATAGGCGGGCGGTGCGTCCGGCGAGGTGCCGCTCGCGCCGACCGACGGGACTTGCGGATCCAGGCCGAGTTCGTCATCGGTGCGCGGGACGTCCTTGGTCAACTTGGGAAACTGCTCGGTCGGCGAGTCAAAGGGACTGCTAACGCCTCGACCGGTGGTCGACACCGCCGACTGCTCAGCCGTGGACGGCACCGAACTTCGGGCCGCCGCGGGGTCGGATGTGTCTTTCGGCTTCTCGGTCACGGCCAATACCCTATGCTGCGCCGCCCGGCCGCGGGCCCCTAAACCACGGCGTGGTGGTTCAGATTTTGACGACGCGAACCGACGCCGCCCGGCCCAGAGACGATGCCGACGCACAGCCGCACGCCTTTTGACAGACGCACGCGTGTCAGCGCGGCGAGTCGGGGTGCGGGAAATCGGAAGGCGTGCGGCTGTTATGGCGGCATGGAATCTGGACCGGGGCACTGGTGTGTCGGCTCGGTGTGGGTGTGCAGGACAAAACGTGCGCGTCTCATCGGTGGGCCGAGGGGGCGGGGCCGGACGGTTTTCCGTAACGTCTGAGCTATGAGGTTGGTTGTCGTGGGTCGCGTTGCGGTGAGCTTGGCGCTCGGGTCCGTCCTGGTGACCGGATGTGCGAGGTTCGATGATTCGGCGTCGAGCCCGTTCACCCCGGAGCCGACGCTGCACGGGGCGAACATCGACCCGCAGAAACCGTCGGCGCCGCCGACGTCGACGAATCGTCCCAGCGGGCCGTGCATCGATCCGGATCCGGCGGTGGTGGCAACCTGTCTGGACACCACGGGTGGACTGGTCGCGCTCGGCGACGGCGCGCTGGTCGCCGAGCGGCGCACCGGACGCATCCTCAAGGTGGCGCCGGATACGCCGCCGAGCGAGTACGCGCGGGTGGACGTGGACGGCTCCAGCGACGGCGGGCTCAGCGACATCACCCTCTCCCCGACCTTCGCGGAGGACGGGCTGATGTATGCCTACATCACCACCCCCAGCGACAATCGAGTCGTTCGCATCGCCCCCGGCGGCGGCGCGCCCAAGGACATCCTGACCGGAATCCCGAAGGGCCCCACCGGAAACCACGGCGCCATCGACTTCGCCACGCCGACTCAGATGCTGGTGCTCACCGGCGACGCCGGCAATCCCGGCGCCGCGAACTCCCCGTCCTCGCTGGCGGGCAAGCTGCTGCGGGTGAACTCCCCCGCGCCGGGCGCCACCGCGGAGGTCGCGGTATCGGGCATCGGCGTCGCGGGTGACGTCTGCCGGGACAGCAAGGACAGCATCTGGATCACCGACCGCACCGCCGTCGAGGATCGGCTGCAGCGGCTCGGCGCCGACGGCTCGGTCACCACGGCCTGGACCTGGCCGGACCGCCCCGGCGTCGCGGGCTGCGCCGCCGCGACCGACGGCGTCGCGATCGCGCTCACCAAGTCCAAGGCCCTCGCCATCGCGGCGGCCGATGCGACCACCCACGCCGTCACCTCCGCCCCGACCCTCGTCGCGCAGGACAAGTACGGCCAACTCGGCGGCGCCGCAGTGGGCGCGGACGGCGCCATCTGGGTGGGCACCGTGAACAAGACCGACGGCCAGCCGACGCCGAATGACGATCGGGTAGTACGCATTCCGCCGCCGCAGGCCGGCGGGAACGGCCCGGACTAGTCGCCGGACGACAAAGGGCCAACTCCACGGAGTTGGCCCTTTTACGTTGCGCGCGAACGGGTTCGGTCAGTGGCGTGTCCGAACCCGTTGCGGGCGAACTGAACTCAGCTGCAGGCGGCGATCACGAGCTCGCGCACGCGGGCCGCGTCGGCCTGGCCACGGGTGGCCTTCATGACGTCGCCGACGATCTTGCCTGCGGCCTGCACCTTGCCGGAGCGGATCTTCTCGGCGATATCGGGGTTGGCGGCGAGGGCCTTCTCGACCTCGGACTGCAGGGCGCTGTCGTCGCTGACCATGCCGAGGCCCTTGGACTCGACGATCTGCGCGGGCTCGCCCTCGCCGGCCAGCACGAAGTCGACGACCTGCTTGGCGACCTTGTTGTTGACGGTCTTCGCCTCGACCAGGTTGATCACCGCGGCGACCTGGGCCGGGGTGATCGGCAGGTCCTCGAGCGAAACCTCGCGCTCCTTGGCCTTTTCGGTGAGGTAGGCGACCCACCAGGAGCGGGCCTCGTTGACCGGGGCGCCCGCATCGACGGTGGCGATGATCAGGTCGAGCGCGCCCGCGTTGACCAGGTCGCGCATCACCTCGTCGGACAGGTTCCAGTCGGTCTGGATGCGGGACCGGCGCAGCCACGGGTACTCCGGAATAGTGCCGCGCAGTTGTTCGACCCAGTCCGCTTCGGGCGCAACGGGTTCCAGGTCGGGCTCGGGGAAGTAGCGGTAGTCCTCGGAGGTTTCCTTGATCCGGCCCGACGAGGTGCTGCCGTCGGTCTCGTGGAAGTGCCTGGTCTCCTGCACGATGGTGCCGCCGTCGGCGAGCACGGCGCCCTGGCGGCGCATCTCGTAACGAACCGCGACCTCGACGCTCTTGAGCGAGTTCACGTTCTTGGTCTCGGTGCGGGTGCCGAATTCCTTGGCGCCGATCTCCATCAGCGACACGTTGGCGTCGCAGCGCAGCGAGCCCTGCTCCATCTTCACGTCGGACACGCCGAGCGACTCGAGCACCTCGCGCAACGCGGTCACGTACGCGCGAGCCACCTCGGGCGCGCGCTCGCCCGCGCCGGTGATCGGCTTGGTGACGATCTCGACCAGCGGCACGCCGGCCCGGTTGTAGTCGAGCAGCGAGTGGCTGGCGCCGTGGATGCGGCCGGTGGCACCGCCGACGTGGGTGGACTTGCCGGTGTCCTCTTCCATGTGCGCGCGCTCGATCTCCACCCGGAAGGTGCTGCCGTCGTCGAGCAGCACGTCGAGGTGGCCCTCGGTGGCGATCGGCTCGTCGTACTGGCTGATCTGGTAGTTCTTCGGCTGATCCGGGTAGAAGTAGTTCTTGCGGGCGAACCGTCCCCACGGGGTGATCGAACAGTTCAGCGCCAGGCCGATCCGGATCGCCGACTCCACACCCTTCTCGTTTACCACCGGCAATGCGCCCGGCAGACCGAGGCACACCGGGCACACCTGGGTGTTCGGCTCGGCACCGAATTCGGTCGGGCAGCCACAGAACATCTTGGTCTCGGTGTTCAGCTCGACGTGGACCTCCAGGCCAAGCACCGGCTCGAAGCGGGCGATGACATCCGAGTAGTCCATCAAGTCGAGTGTGGGTGTGCTCATGCGGAACATTCTATGTAAGAGCCTCGAACAGGAACGCCCCGCCCTCGGCCCCTACTTCGGCTGGATGCGCTGGGTCAACCAGCCCGTGACGAAGGTGAGCACGTCCGGCGAGATGGTCGTCTCGATACTGCTGTACTCGCTGGGCAGGCCGGTCTTGGTGGGTTGCATCAGGTGGTTGAGGCCGGGGAAGACATGGACGGTCGCGTCCGGGTCGGCTGAGAGGTTGTCGCGCATCGGCTGCTCGCTCTGGCCGGGCGGCACCTGCAGGTCATTCCCGCCGAAGAACGCGAGGACGGGAATGCGCAGGGCCTTCAGCGCCGGTGCCGGATCGTAGGCGATCAGGGCGGCCAGGTACGGGTTGATTCCGGCGACCACCTCGGCTTCGTCGGCACGCTTGTCGGGCGGCAGGGCCTCGTTCTGCTTGCGCGCCAAGTCCTTGGCGCCCGCCAGGTCGCCCACCTTCAAAAGGGCTGCCAGCTCGGTGGATTGCCGTACCTGGTTGTCCACCACATCGGCGGGGGCACCGCTGGCGGCGGCGATCAACCGGGTCTGCTCGATGAGCACATCGGCACCCGGTACACCGGGGCCCGCCATCAGAATGGCGAACGCGACGCCACTGTCCGGGCGCGAGGCGACCAGTGGCGCAAGGTAACCGCCTTCACTGTGGCCGAACAGTCCGACCCGCGCCGGGTCGATATCCGGGCGGCCGCGCAGGAACCCGACGCCGGCCGCCGCGTCGTTGGACAGGTCGGTGTAGTTCGCGGCGTCCAGCTTGCCGCCGGTGCCGCCGACGCCTCGGTCGTCGGTACGCAAAACGGCGTAGCCCGCTCGGGTCAACGTGTCCGCGACGATCAGGAAAGGCTTGTGGCCGAGCAGTTCTTCGTTGCGGTCCTGCGCGCCGCTACCGGTGATCAGCAGCACGGCGGGGAACGGGCCGCTGCCCTCCGGTTTGGTCAGCGTGCCCGCGATGGTGATGTCGCCACTGCGGTAGGTGACGTCCTCGGACTTGTACGGGAACGGCTCCTTCGGCGTCTGCGGGCGGTTCAACGGCGGCACCTTGCCGCGCTCGAACGACAGCTTGAAGGTCTTCCCGTTCTGGATGAAGTCGCCCGAGATCTTGTCGGTGCCCTTGTCGTAGCTGCCGTGGAACTTGGGATCGCCCGGCGCATCGGCGATCGCGAACGACACCGCGTCGCGCGTGGACTGCACGTCCTTCAGCTGCGCTCCCGCCAGACCCTGCAACGGAATGTCGATGGTCGCCGTGTCCTTGCCGGTGAACGTCACCCCGACCGGAAGCGGCTGGCCAGGGATCTCGATCACCCCGTGCCAGTCACCGGTGGTCGGCTCCGGCGGGTTCGAGTCCGACGAGCAACCCGCAACCAACACGCCAACTACGAACAGCACCAACGCGATCATTCGTCCAGAGCGCATGAACCAACACTACCGACCGTCGGTGACAACTCCGGGGCGTGCGGCTGGCCAGACCCGCGCCAACGCCAGTAACTGCCGCAGTTCGGTATCGAAATCCTGTGCGTTCAAGAAGGTTTGCGGCCTGGGCTCCGAGTCCGTCGGCGGCAGTCCGGCCTTCCGCGCGTGGATCGCACTCGCTAGCCCACCGGCGTACACCTCTATCCCGCATCCGGCACCATCCGAGTGCGCGGTATTCGTCGGCAGGTACGGGCCGAGATGCAGCAACGCGTCCCGGATCTCGACGGTGACCCGAAGCAGTCGAGCGGTGGAGTCCCGCCGGTTCAGCCGACCGGGCGGCGGCGCCAACACGATCTCCGGCACCGCGGCAGTGACATCACGCCACAGCGGTTGCAAACGGCGACAGATTCGCCCGTCACCATCCCAACCGAACTGCGCGAGCAGGTGGCCGACCATCGGGCCTGCGACAAGCGTGGTGGCTACGGTGCCGATGATGGTGAAGGCGATTTCCACCCGAACGATATGCGGATAACGCAGCTGCCACCCGAAGTTCACTTCGCCCGCGCAGAGCACCGCATCCACATAGATGGGCACAAAGTCCAGAATCATCAGCAAATACAGCGCCTTCGCCAGCGGCCTCGGGTTCTCCACGCGAAGTTCTCGGATACACAACCGGGTGAACACCAGCATTGTCGCTATCAGGGGCGCACTGTTCGCAGTCCAGAAGACGAGCCCGCCCCAGTTGAGGTTGTGCTCGACCAGCCGCCCGGCCCGTCCGGCGAATGGACCGGCGAGCATTGTCACCATCGTCGAGAGCACGGCGACCCCGCAGTAGACCCGCTGCCGCCGCCAAGTCACCTCAGGATCGGCACCTGACTCCCCCAACCGAGCGAGACCGTAGAGATGCATGCACAGCATCACGACGCACCCCAGCGCAAGCTGGTTCAGCACACTGCTGACGCTCGCCGTCGGCGTGCACCGATACAACACCAGGCCGATCAAAAACCACAGCACTGCCCGATTGACCAACTGGTCGATGACCGTATCCCTGGTAAGCAGCACCCTGCCGACCCCGACGATCACGACATACCCGATCACCGTCCACCCGACGGCCCCGGATACCGGCGATTCCAACGATCCCCCTCCCGGCCGAACCAATCCGCCCCGGCCGAAGCGTACCCATCGCCCTACCGGAGCAGATCACCTTCGCGCAGAAGAGAACTCGTCACTCCCCGCGCGCGTAGCGGACCGAGGCGGCGACGGATTCCATGTCGATGTTCAGGCTCGGGTCGCGGTCTTGCGCCTCGTGGAATTCGAGCATGACGTCGTCGAAGGTGCTGCGGCGGGCCGAGATGATCAAGGTGTGGCGGACGTAGTCGCTGAGGGGTTGGCCGGTGGCGTAGGCGCGGCGGCCGAAGGTGGCGAGGGTGTCGGCGGGGAGGTCGTAGATGTCGATGAGGGCGATGGCGGCCGTGTCGATCTCCGGGATCAGTTCGTGGCCTTCGGACTCCAGGAAATCCACGACGGTGTCGTCGGCGTTGCGCCTGTTGGCCATAGCGATCAACTCCTCGCGCAGGTAGCCGAGCAGCGGGAGTCCGGCGGCGCGGGCCCGACGGCGCAGCACGGCGACGTCGGCGTCCGGCAGGTCGTTCACGTGTAAGTCGGCCATGCCGCCAGCGTAACCCGGCGGGGCGGACGGCACCGCCGGGGATCCGCTGATCGGCTGTGGCCCTGGTGAATTCGGGTGATCAGCCGAAGAACGCCTCGGCCTCGCGGTAACGCTCGTCGGGCACCCGCTTGAGCTGTTTGGTGGCCTCGGCCAGCGGGACGAGGTCGATGTTGCTGCCGTGCAACGCGACCATCTGGCCGAACTGACCGGCGTGCACGGCCTCGGCGGCGTGCAGGCCGAACCGGGTGGCCAGCACCCGGTCGTACGGGGTGGGGCTGCCGCCGCGCTGGACGTGGCCGAGCACCGTGGTGCGGACCTCCTTGCCGATGCGGCGTTCGATCTCCGCGCCGAGCTGCTGGGCGACACCGGTGAACCGCTCGTGCCCGAATTCGTCGATCCCGCCCTCGCGCAACGCGAAACCGGAATCCTCCGCGGGATGCGAACCTTCGGCGACGACGCAGATGAAGTGCTTGTCGCCGCGCTGGAAGCGGCGCTTGATCATCGCGCACACCTCGTCCACGTCGAACGGCACCTCGGGCACCAGGGTCAGGTGCGCGCCCGCCGCCATGCCGGCGTTCACCGCGATCCAGCCGGCGTGCCGCCCCATCACCTCGACCAGCATCACGCGCTGGTGCGATTCCGCGGTGGTGTGCAGCCGGTCGATCGCCTCGCTGGCGATGCTCAACGCGGTGTCGTGGCCGAAAGTGACGTCGGTGCAGTCGATGTCGTTGTCGATGGTCTTCGGCACGCCGACGACCGGGACGCCCTCGTCGGACAGCCAGCTGGCCGCGGTGAGCGTGCCCTCGCCGCCGATCGGGATCAACGCGTCGATGCCGTTGTCGTCCAGGGTCCGTTTGATCCGGCCGAGCCCGGCGCGCAGCACGTCGGGGTTGGTGCGGGCGGTGCCGAGGATGGTGCCGCCCTTGGTGAGCAGCCGGTCGGTGCGGTCGTCGTTGTGGATCTGGATCTTGCGATCCTCCAATAAACCGCGCCAACCGTCCTCGAACCCGACGATCGCGTCGCCGTAGCGGCCGTTCGCGGTGCGAACGACGGCACGGATGACCGCGTTCAGTCCAGGGCAGTCTCCGCCGCCGGTCAAGACTCCGATGCGCATGGCCGCTATCTTGCCCCGCCGGGCCGCGATCGGCAGGACGACCCCCATCAACTACCCAATATCTTTCGCGAACGTCAGTAGATATAGACGAACGCGTTCTCGCCGCCGGTGCAGGTGACCAGACCGTCGCGGGTGACGCACTCCATGGTGTAGTTCTTCTGCGTGGCCGGGCTGAACGCGGTCACCTGGCGGGAGCCGTCGGCGTCGGACCCCTCGCTGTAGGCCTTGCGGACTTCCTCGGCGAAGTCGCACGAGGTGACGCCGTTGCCGATCGCCGAGTAGGTGAAGCGGCCTGCGGGCGGGTATTTGGTCGCGCATCCCCTGGCGGTGGCGGGCACCGGCGCGAGCGTCGGGGCGGTGGGACGGGAGATGAACGCGTCGCGCTTCAGCCAGCCGACGACACCCGCGAGGGCGAGCACGATGATGAGCGCGCCGACCACCCTGGGCCACTTGGCTCGAGACCGAGGCTTCGGCGAGGCAGGTTCGTCCGCTCCGGTCGGCGCCACGGTGGCCGGGCGCGGGCCGGTATCCACGCGACCGCGATTCGGTTCTGGGACTCGAAGAGGTTCTCGCCGAACAACTTCGCCGCGGTGAGCCACCTCGCGGCTCGGCTCCGGCGGCCGGGTGATCCGGCTGGAACCGATGTTGCCGGGCTGGCGCGGAATCGCGTCCGTCGGAAGGGCATTCCCGACCGGCTGGACCGGCCCGACGGTCGGGAACACCACGGTCGGTGGCGCTTTCGGCCGCACCGTCCCCATCCGGTCGGTCGGCAACTCCGTCACCGCGACGACCGCTCGTCCGGTGAGCGCCGACTTCGCCGCCGACGCCAGCCCACCCGCGGTCGAATAGCGGTCCGTCGGCCGCTTGGCCATCCCGCGCGCGATCACCTCGTCCAATGCGGCAGGCACGCCACGTCGTACGGCACTCGGGCGCGGCGGCGGCATCGAAAGATGCGAGCGGATAAGCACACTCATCGCGTCGGCCTGGAAAGGCTGTGCGCCGGTGAGGCATTCGTAGAGGACGCAGGCGAGCGAGTAGACGTCGGCGGTGCCGGTGATCGGACCGTTCTCGAAGCGTTCCGGCGCGATGTAGCTGTAGGAGCCGACCGCGGCGGCACCGGTGGCGGTCATATCGGAATCCTTGGCGGACCTGGCAATGCCGAAATCGGCCAGGTAGGCGAAGTCCGATGCGGTGACGAGGATGTTGGCGGGCTTGACGTCGCGGTGCACCAGGCCCTCCGCGTGCGCGGCGTCCAGGGCCGAGCCGATCTGCTCGATGATGCCGATCGCGCGAGCCGGGGTCAACGGCCCCTCACCCCGCAGCACCGAACGCAGATCATGGCCGCGCACCAGCCGCATGTCGATGTAGAGCACGCCGTCGATCTCGCCCCAGTCGTGGATCGGGATGACGTGCGGTTCGGCCACCCGCGCGGCCGCCTGCGATTCGCGGCGGAACCGCTCCTGGAACATCGGGTCTTTCGCGAGCGCGGGCGACAACAGTTTGACCGCGACGACCCGGTCCTTCACCGTGTCGTAGGCCTCGTAGACCTCGCCCATGCCGCCGCGACCCAGCAGCGAGCGCAGCTCGTAAGGACCGAATCGAGTCCCGATCCTCGTCCGCGGTCCGTCCACCCCGTCACCTCCACTCACGTGCGCGACCCGGCGCACCGTAGGCCCGGCGGCCTACATCCGATACGTCGGGATTCTCAGGGGTACCCGTTACCCGGTCAAGTCCGGTGGATCAGCTGGGACAACGACCGCCGGTCAGCTCGTTCAGGTGCTGGGAAATAACGGTGGACAGCTTGTCCAGCATGGTCATCCCGTCGGAGAAGGCACCGGAATCCGGCTGCGCGGCAAACGCGATCGCAATCTGCCCCGACGGGGTGGAGATCAGGCCGAACTGCCGGACCAGATAGGCGCCCGAGGTGTCCGGACCCCAGCCGCCCTTGAACTCGGCGCCGGTGAAGGCGCCCAAGCCCCAGCGCTGGGCCGCCTGGATCTGTTCCATCAGGTTGATCACGGGTGCGGTCTCCGGCAGGCAGGGCAGCCGCGAGGCGAACCGGACCTGGTCGGTGAGCGACCAGTCCGCCTGACCGAAGGCCGAGTTCTCGGGTCTGGTCCTGGTGGCGGGCACGGTGGTCTTGGCGTCACCGCCCTCCCGCAGGACCGACTGCACCGCCTGTGCCGCTTCCTGATTGCTGCCCAGCGACTGCCACAGCGTGTCGGCGGCGGCGTTGTCGGAGGCGGTGATCGCGGCCGTCGCGGCGTAGCTCGGGTTGCCGCCGCTGAGGCGCAGCGCGGCAATGGCCAACGGCACCTTCATCGTCGACCAGGCGGGACCGGTGGTCCAGTCGCCGAAGCTGACCACCTGGTCGCCGCCGACCGGCATGATCGCCATGCCGACCTTGCCACGCACTCCCGCCTGCAGTTCGGCGACGCCCGCGGCCAGCGTGCCCGGAACCGTGATGGACAGGCCCTTCTGGTCCGCGTGCGACGCGGCCGCGGTAATGCTGGTCTCGTCCGATTCGGAACCGTCGCTGCGGGTTCCGCATCCGGCCACCAGGAATACAGCTAATGCCGCACAGCTCAATGCTTTTCGCACACGAGCCGCACGGGGTCGATCAATATACATACACCACCGCATTTTCGCCGCCACTGCATGTGACGAGCTGGCCTTCGCTGAGGCAATTCATCGTGTAAGTCCGGCCGGTGACCGGACTGGTCGCCGTCACTGTGCGCGGCGCCTCCCGCGAAACCGTGTTCGCGGTGTTCGTTTCGGCGTACGCGCGCCGGACTTCCTCGGCGAACGCACAGGTCGTCGCGGCAGATCCGGTGGCGGACTTGGTGAATGTGCCCGACGCCGAGTTGCCCTGGGTGCACGGCTTGGCGCCGGCGGGCAGGGTCACGGTCGTCGGCTTGGCCGGGGTGGACGCGACCGGCGGCGCCGAGGAACCGCCCGACGCTGGGGCCGATGGACTCGCCGTCGGCACCGGGGCACCGGCTTGCTGTTCGGTCGGGTGGGCGACGTTGCGGGAGTTGAATACCTGCCAGCCGATCGCACCGACGACGGCGATCACGACGATCACCACGACGCCGACCAGGATGGGCAGTAAGACGGATCGGCGTTTGCCGGGCTCGGCGTACGGATCCTCTTCTGGCCCATAGTCGTCGTAGTCGTCCGCGTAGCCCTGATCCGGGTACTCGCCTTGGTTCGCGTAGTCACCTTGACCGGCGTAGTTGCTCTGGCTCGCGTAGTTGCTCTGCGGCGGCTGGTCAGGTCGGGCGTGGCTGCCGTGCGCGGAATAGCCGCCGGCACCGTAATACTCGTCGGGCTCGGAATACGCCTCCGGCGCGGAATACCCGGCCGGGGCCGAATATGCCTGGGTGGCTGAGTAATCCGGCGGATAGTCGGCGGCCGGCGATGGCTGGCTGCCGGGCGCGTCCGGGAATCGCGTCGTCTCGTACTGCTGGGCGTCCGAATACGCTTGGCCGCCTACGTAGGGCTCACTCTGCGAATATGCCTGCGCCCCAGGATGTTCGGTGAACGGCACGTCGACGTGCGGTTGTGCCCCACGGCCTGCCGGATACGGCTGGTCGGGCTGATCCGAATACGGCTGCCCCCCGCGCTGATTCGAGTAGGGCTCGCCACCTGGCTGATCCGAGTACGGTCGGCCGCCGAACGGATCCGAGTACGGCTGCTCCTCGGGCTGATCCGAATATGGTTGCCCGCCGGACCGATCCGGATACGGCTGACCGCCGGGACGCTCCGGGAAGCCCTTGTCCCTGGACGGATCCGGGTACGGCTGACTGCCGGGCCGTCCCGAGAAAGGCGGTCCCCCAGGCTGATCCGAATACGGCTGGCCACCGGGCCGTCCCGAGAAAGGTGGTCCTCCAGGCTGATCCGAATACGACTGCTCGCCCGGCTGATCCGAATACGGCTGGCTACCGGGACGCCCTGAGTACGGCTGGCCCCCGGGCCGATCCGGGTATAGCGGTCCCACGGGCGGATCCGGATACGGCCCGCCGCCGGGATGCTCCGAATACGCCTGTCCCCCGGACTGTTCCGAGTACAGGTGCGCGTCGGGGAACGGCCGCACCGGCGGCAGCCCTTGTTCGGGTGTCCAGCGCGCGGGCGGCCCGAACGGGGGCGCGGGCTCCTGCGGCGACGACAGTGTCGTGTACTGGATTTCGGTCGGCCGCACCACGGTCGGCGCGCCGGGCAGGATCACGGCGGAGATCTCGCCCGTCGACTCCGGCGGCACCGCGCCCGGCGCGCGGACCACCAGCATCGGTCCGGTCGGTGGTGGCACGTTCGGCGCAGGCGGGTCCGCCGGGACCTGACCATTCGAGGGCACCACTGCCGGTGGCGTACCTGTCGAGGGCGCGCTGGACAGGGCGTCCCGCGCGGCCAACGCGAGCGCGGCGGCGGTCGGCCACCGATCGGCCGGATTCTTGGCCATGCCGCGGCTGATCACCGCGTCGAGTCCGGCCGGGATGCCCGCCTGCTGGGCGCTCGGCCGCGGCGGCGGATCGGACATATGCGACTTGATCAGCACATTCATGCTGGCCGCGGGGAAAGGCGATGCGCCCGTCAGACACTCGTGCAGCACACAGGACAGCGAGTAGATGTCCGCCCGGCCGGTGACCTGGGCGACGTCGAAGCGTTCCGGCGCCATGTAGATGTAGGAGCCGACGGCCATGCCGACCACCGTGACGGCGCTGTCGCCCTCGGTGTGCGCGATGCCGAAGTCGGCGAGGTAGGCGTAATCCGCCGCGGTGACCAGGATGTTCGCCGGTTTCACGTCGCGATGCACCAGGCCGCCCGCGTGCGCGGCGTCCAGCGCGCTCGCGATCTGCTCGATGATGCCCACCGCGCGAACCGGACTCAGCGGACCTTCCTTGCGCAGCAGCGTGCGCAGGTCGACGCCGGGCACCAGTTGCATGTCGATGAACAACACGCCGTCGATGACGCCCCAGTCGTGAATGGGGACGATGTGCGGTTCGGCAACTCGCGCCGCCGCTTGTGATTCGCGCCGGAACCGGACCTGATAGGCGGGGTCGCCGGCGAGTTCCTCGTGCAGCAGCTTGACCGCCACCACCCGGTCCTTCACCGTGTCGTAGGCCTCGTATACCTCGCCCATCCCCCCCTTGCCCAGTAGTGATCGCAATTCGTACGGCCCAAACCGTGTGCCGGTTCTCGGCCCAGGTGCCTCCACCCCGTCAATCCTCCACATCCCGGGCCAGGAGTGCACGCATAACTCTCGCGACGCCTGCCCGTCAAAGAGTGGATTCTCCGGGTGTCACCACCCCGTGGTCAAACGCAAAGACGATCGCGGCGGCCCGATCTCGCAGGTCGAGCTTGCCGAATATGTGTCCGACATGGCTTTTCACCGTGACTTCGGAGATACCGAGTTCGCGGGCGATCTCCGTGTTCACCCGGCCGCGTCCGATCAGTTCGAGCACCTCGTACTCGCGCGCGGTCAGCTCCGACAGCCGGGCGCTCGTGCGTGTCGGCCGCACCGTCCGATAGGCCGAGAGCACGCGTTCGGTGACCGACGGGTCGAGCCAGGCGCCGCCGCCCGCGACCATCCGCACCGCGCGAATCAGGTCCTCGGCGGGTGAGTCCTTGAGAATGAACCCGGCCGCACCCGCCCGCAGCGCGCCGGAGAGCAGCTGATCGTCGTCGAAGGTGGTCAGCACCAACACCGGCGGCGCTCCGTCGCGGGCGCGCAGGATGCGGGTGGCGTCGATGCCGCCGACACGTTTCATCCGCAGGTCCATCAGCACCACGTCGGGTCGCGCTGCCGCCACCGCGGCGACCACCTCGTCGCCGTCCGCGCATTCGCTGACCACGAAACCGTCGCGGCGCCGCAGGATGCGGCGCAACCCGCCGCGGACCAACTCCTGGTCGTCGACCACCAGCACGGTGACCGCGTCCTCGGCCCCCGCGGGCGATGGCACTGTCACCTGATCTCCTGTAACTCGCCGTGCTGTCTCATTCACGCCTCCCGTATCGCCGACGGGCCACCTTGCGACATCCCGGTCCATGACGTGCACGCGAACCCGGAGCGGGCCGGAGCGAGCGGTATGGACACCCGGACCGACCAGCCGTCGGCGCACGGTCCCGCGATCATCCGACCGCCGAGCAGTTCGGCACGCTGCACCATGCCCGACACCCCCATCCCGGTACCTCGCTGCGCGGGCAGACCCGCGGGCACCGTGTTGTCCACCGTCAATATCGCCGACGTGGCATCGACCGCGAGCTGAACGCACGCGGTGGCGCCCGGTGCGTGCTTGGCGACGTTGGCCAGCGACTCCTGCCCGATCCGATACAGCGCGAGCCCGACCGCGGGCGAGACCGCGCGCAGGTCCTCGGCGCACACGAACCGCACCTCGAGCCCGGCCCTGGCGAAATCGCCGACCAGGCTCGCGATGTCCTCGACGCCCGGTTCCGGTACCTGCTTCGACGGCCGCGCGTCGAGCAGCCCGACGGTGCGGCGGATGTCGGCCATGGCCTGGCGGCCGAGCTGTTCGGCCTCGGTGAGCGATTCCACCGCCTCGTCGATCTCGCGATCGGTCTGCAGCGCATGCCGCGCTGCTGTGAGGTGCAGCAACGTAATGCTCAGCGAGTGTGCGATCACGTCGTGCACCTCGCGGGCGATCCGGCGGCGCTCCTCGTCGGCGGCCTGGGCCGCGCGGATGTCCTGGTAGCCGCGTTCCTGATAGAGGAATCGGCGTTGGTATTGCAGCAGCAAACCAGCCATCCACCCGAACGCGACCGTGACCAGAACGGTGATCAGGTAGGTCGGCAGGCCTTCGGACAGGTGCCCATACATGTCGAACAAGACCAGCTCGAGCATCATCGCCGCGGTGGTCGGCACGCTGACCCGCAGCCCCGTCAGTGCTGCCACCTCGCCTGCCGCCGCGACGAGCACGAACGGCGCGAGGTCCGGCGAGACCGGTTGCACGAGGAATATCGCCTCGGCCGCCATCGCGAGCAGTCCGAGGGTCACCGGCCGCGGCATCACCCCGAGGAAGGCGTACATCGGGCCGAAGGCCGTGGTCAACAGCACGGCCAGGATCGGGAGGGCGGTCGGGAAGTAGCTGTGCCGCTGGACCGCGGCCGCGATGGCGACCAGGCACACCGCCAGATCGACCACGAGAATGACCGACGGCGGATAGTCGAATGGAAGTTCCTCGACCCGGCGCTGGAACACGGCAACCGGCTGTCTGGCGAACTCCGCGACGCGGTCACCGGCGCGGCGCGAACCAACGACCGCGCGCCGCAACGCGCGGGCCACCAGCCGCGGTGCGCGCACCGGGTTGGGCACGTCGATCACACCCATCCGGTAAGGCTAACCGCCCGGTCGTGGCCCGTACATCGTTCCTGGAGTGGGTCGTTTCTCCTACCGTGGGCGGAGATCGATCCGGGTCTCTGGCACGAAGACAGCCCGACCGCCCGTCCGTACCGTGAAGCGCAGCGTCACCCGGAAAGGCTCCGGTGCTGCGCGCGGCCCAGTATCGTCGCGGCATCCATGCGCCGGAAGTCATGGCGCGGTAGTGCGCGATACAGCACAGATGACCAACCGAACAGGGTGGGGACAACGATGTCGGATCCGGCAATGCTCGAATTATCCGGGGTGACCAAGGAGTATCGGGTCGGTGGGCAGGCCGTTCGCGCACTCGACGGCATCAGCCTGCGCATCGAACCCGGCGAATTCACCTCGATCATCGGGCCGTCCGGTTCGGGCAAGAGCACGCTGCTGCATCTGCTCGGTGCGCTGGACACCCCGGACGCGGGCTCGATCCGGTTCCAGGGCAAGGAGATCGGGTCGCTGAACGACGAGCGCCAGTCCGAGTTCCGCCGCCACCGCGTCGGTTTCATCTTCCAGTTCTTCAACCTGCTGCCCACCCTGTCCGCCTGGGAGAACGTCGCGATCCCGAAGTTGCTGGACGGCACCGGGTTACGCAAGGCCAAGCCGCGCGCGCTGGAACTGCTCGAGCTCGTCGGGCTGAGTGACCGGGCGAGCCATCGGCCCGCCGAGCTGTCCGGCGGGCAGATGCAGCGGGTCGCGGTGGCCCGCGCGATGATCATGGATCCGCCGCTCATCCTGGCCGACGAGCCCACCGGGAACCTGGATTCCAAGACCGGCGCGACCATCCTCGAATTGCTCGGTGCGATTGCCGGATCCGGCAATTCGGTGGTGATGGTGACCCACGACGCGGGCGCGGTGGCCTACTGCGACCGGGTGGTCACCTTGCACGACGGGCGGATCGGTTCGAACGAGATCGCCGAGCGATCGGCCATCGCGTGATCGCGGCCGCGTGGGATCGACTGCGGCTGTTCAACATCGGCGAGCTCCGCGTGCACCGCGGGCGTACCGCCATGTCGCTGATGGTGATGGGAGTGTCGGCGGGGCTGCTCGTCGCGGTGCTCAGCATCTCCGGTTCGGTCACCGGATCGGTGGACCGGCTCACGCACAGCCTCGGCGGGCGGGCCGCGCTCGAGGTCACCGGTGTCACCGACGCGGGCTTCGATCAGCAACTGCTGCCACGGATCACGACCACGCCGGGCGTCGGCAAGGCGGTGCCGATGGTGCGCGCGCAGATCGGCAGCGGTGCCGATCGGGCACTGCTGATCGGGGCCGACCAGAACATCGGCGCACTCGGCAGCGAGCTGACCGGGCCGATGACCGCGCAGCTCGGCAAGCTGCTCACGGTGCCCAACGGCGTTCTGGTCGGTGCCGCGATGGGGCACGCGGAGGGCGAGCAGTTCACTCTCGGCTCCGGAAACGTCACCGTCGCAGGCATTCTCGACAAGGAGACGTCGAAGCAGCTCAACGGCGGTCATCTGGTCGCCGCGCCGCTCGGGCTCGCGCAGAAGGTGACCGGGCGGGTCGGGCGGCTGGATTCCATTCAGATCATCCCGGCACCGGGCACGCAGGTCGACGCGTTGCGTGCCGAACTCACCAAGGTCGTCGACGGTCGTGCGGTGGTCGCCGAGCCGAGCCTGCGCACCGCGCAGGCGGGCGGGGCGGTGCAGCTGGTGCGGTATTCCACCATGATGGCTTCGGCTGCGGCACTGATCGTTTCGGCCTTCCTCATCTACAACGCCATGAGCATGGCGATCGCGCAGCGCCGTCCCGTGCTGTCGCTGTTGCGTGCGATCGGCGGCAAGCGCGGGCCGATGGTGCGCGATCTGCTCGCCGAGGCCGCATTGCTCGGCGTGCTGGGCGGCGGCGTCGGCGCGGTGCTCGGAATCTTCTTGGGGCGCATGGCGATCGGCCAGTTGCCGGCTGCCATCGTGTCATCGGTGGAGGCGCGGACCGAGTACCTGGTACCCGGCTACGCGGTACCGGTCGCGATCGGCGCCTGTGTGGTCGCCAGCGTGACCGCGGCCGGGCTGGCGGCGCGTCAGGTGTACAAGGTGGAACCGATCGAGGCGTTGGTCCCGGTCGGCGTCGGCCGTTCCGACACGACGAGCCCGCTGCTGCGCTGGGCGGCGGTGCTGGCGGGCCTCGGGCTGGCCGTCCTCGCGGTCGTGATCGCCGAGCTGGACCTCGGCCGCTATTCGCTCGGGTCCATCTCGACCGCGTTCATGGCGGCCATCACGCTCTGTTTCGCGGCAACCGGGCCGCTGGTCCGGGCCGCCGCGGCGACCGCGCGCATGTTCGGTGCGCCCGGCGCCCTGGGCGCGACCACGCTGGAACGCGCACCGCGCCGGGTGTGGGCGACCGCGATGACGGTACTGATCGGCGTGGCGGCCACGGTCGGCATGGGTGGGGCGTCGAGCAACATGATCGACTCCGCCACCGCCACTTTCGAAGACCTGGCCAAGAGCGATCTCTATATCAGCCCCGCCTCGATGGCGGAGTTCCCGACCGGTCCGTTGCTGCCCGCCGGACTGGCCGACCGCATCGCCGCGGTTCCCGGCATCGCACAGGTGAGCCCGGCGCAGATGGCCTTCGCCACGCTCGGCACCGGACGGGTGATGCTCGAGGGCTTTCCACCCAACGCCCGCGAAACCCAGATGGGCATGCTGACCGACGCGGTCTTCGCCCAACTTTCCGCCGGTCGAGGCGTGGCGATATCGCGTGATGTCGCGAAATCACTCGGTGTCGGAGTCGGCGCCGAGCTGACATTGCCGACGCCGACCGGCGAACGCACCGTGACTGTGCTGCAGGTGATTCCGTATTTCTCGGCGGTCTCCGGCGTGGTCATCATGGACCTCGACCTGCTGCGCCAGTGGTACGAGCGGCCGGGCGAGACGGTCGTGACGGCCGACATCGCGCCCGGCGCCGACCGAGCGGCGGTGCAGGCGGCAGTGCGGCAGGTGGTTGCGCCGGAGATCCATGTGGACACCGGTGCGGACGCGGTCGCCGCGGTCGCGGCCAGCATTCGGCAGGGCTCGGCGATGAGCAACGCCATCCTCTGGATCGTGGTGCTGGTCGCCACGGTGGCCCTGTTGAATACGTTGATGCTGTCGGTGCTCGAACGCCGCAGGGAACTCGGCGTGCTGCGAGCCATGGGCACCAACCGCAAGTTCCTGATGCGCTCGGTGCTCGCCGAAGCGGCGGGCATCGGATTGGTGGGCGCGGCACTGGGTCTCGTCGTCGGTATCGCCGTGCAGTACCTGGCCACGGTCGCCATCGCGCACGCGCTCACCATCGATGTCGTCTATCGGCCGAGTCCGATGCTGCTGGTCTATGGTTCGGCCGCACTCGCGCTGGCGCTGCTCGGTTCGATCCCGCCCGCTGTGCGCGCGGGCCGGATGCCGATCGTGGAGGCGCTCGCCGTCGACTGAATTGTGTCGGCTACAACGGCAAGTTGGCGAACCACGCCTTGAACTTCTGCTGGGTCATCCCGAATCCGGAGTCCGGTTGGCTGTCGGTGAGCGTCACCTTGGCGAAGAACAGATAGCTCGACCGCGCCGGATCGGATTCGAAGCTCACGACCAGAAACCCGTCCGGGAAACCACTTTCCGACTTCTGCCACCGGTAAGTGGTGTAGGACTTGCCGCCGTTGCGTTCGGTCGCCTTGGTGTTCGACGGCAGGTCGCGGACCGCCGCCTTGGCGTCGTCGGGCGTTGTGAAGGCGACCGCGATGAAGTCGGGCTCGTTGATCGGTACACCCCAGCAGTTCCAGCCGGACTGCCACTTCGCGAAGGCGGGCGCGTCGTCATCGCTGGATATCTTGTCGCCCGCCTTGGCGGTGTCCAGGAAGCAGGTTTTGTCGTGATAGCCCTTGCCGCTGCCGATGCCGAACTGGGTGTCGACGCCCTGCGGGAGGATCTGTGGGAAGGCCTTGGCGACGGTCGTCGGATCCGCGGGCGTGCCCGACCCGGGCGTCTTGCCGAAATCCAGCGGCGACGACGGATCCGTCTTCCCTAGTTTCGCTATCACGATTCCGGCGACCACCAGCACGATCACGACGACCAATACCAGTGCCACGATCAAGCCGGTGTTCGAGCGGCGCGCGGGAGGCGGGTAGGTCGGACCTGGGTTCGACGGGCCGTAACCCATCGGTGGCGGCGAGAAAGATTGCCCAGCACCGGAATTGGGCAGCGCGTAGCCGCCACCAGCCTGGTTGGCCGGGGAAAACGACTGTCCGACAGCGGAGTTCTGCGGCGGGGCCGAATAGCCCGCAGACGGGAACTGCTGCCCGGCAACCGGGTTCGAGGCGAACTGCGACGGTGCGGCGAAGGTGGGGGCCGACGTGGCATACGAGGGCGGGTACTGCCCCTGGTTCGGCGTCGGCGGCTGCGCGACCACCGTCGGGGCAGGCCGCGGCGTGTACGGCACGGCGGGCACCTGCCCGGCGAGCGCCTGCCGTGCGGCAGCGGCGAATTCGAGGCAGGACGCGAACCGGTGGTCGGGTCGTTTCGCCATCGCCACCGCGATCACCGTGTCCAGCCCGGCCGGCAGGCCCGCCCGGCGCGCGGCCGCGGACGGCGGCGGTAACTGTAAGTGACCCCGGATGATGTCGGCCGGGGCGGGCGAGTCGAACGGGGCGATCCCGGTCAGCAGCCAGAACAGCGCGCACGCCAGCGAGTACTGGTCGGAACGATGATCGAGATGCGCACCGGTCATCTGCTCCGGCGAGGCGTAGGCCAGCGTCGCGGTGAACATGCCGGTCTGCGTCAGGTGCGTGGAATCCTCACGCAGCCTGGCGATTCCGAAGTCGGTGAGGAACACCCGCTCCTTGTGCCCGCCACTGGACCTGGCCAGCATGATGTTCGCGGGCTTCACATCGCGGTGCAGCACGCCCATGCCGTGCGCGTAATCCAGTGCCCCGGCAACGCCTTCGATGATCTGCACGGCCCGCTCCGGCGGCAGGTTGTGCGGGTTCACCGTCGCCGCGTCGACGCCATCCACGTACTGCATGGAGATCCACAGCTGGTCATCCTCGGTGCCACGGTCGTACACCGCGACGATGTTCGGATGATCGAGTTGCGCGGCCAGATCGGCCTCCCGCTCGAACCGCGCCCGCACCTCGGTATCGGTGAACAGCTCACGCTTGAGCAGCTTGAGGGCGGTTTGCCGGGGCAACCTGGGATGGCGGGCCAGGTACACCGATCCCATGCCACCCTGACCGAGCAGCTTCTCGATGGTGAAACCGGCGAAAACCGCACCGCTGGTCAGCAACACAATCCCTTCATTCGAACCGCGGCCCCCGGATGTCACGTCCGAGCGCGTCACACAGAGCTTGGAGCATAGCCGGTAACCCCGTGGCCACGCGGTTTCGAATTCTCGAGGAAGATCGGTGAAACTATGGAGGAGACATCATGGTCACGTCAACGAAGTACGGCGCGTTCATAATGGCCTTACGCCCGGTTACCGACCGGGTGGGACCGATGAGCTAAATTTTGCACCGCCGACTGACAGCGATGACACGCAGTGATGGGTGGTGGGGAGGACGCGTGGTGAAGTCGACGGGTACCGGTTCTGCGTTGCGCGGCGTGCTGCGCGGCTCGGCCCTGCTCGCAGTGCTCGCCCTGTCCTCGTGCGCGCTGCTCCCCGGCGATCGGCATCAGTCCGACCGGCCCGCGGTCGTCGTCGACACCGCCGGATCGTTCCGCCCCGGCCTCTCGGTGTCCATCCCCGATTCGCTGGCCGCGGACTTCACCCAGCTGCAACCCACCCTCGGCGGCCAGGTCGGCCTGGCGGTGATGCCGGTCGGCGGCGGCCGGATGACCATCTTCGGCGACTGGACCAGCGGCATCGCCTGGTCGACCATCAAGGTGCCGCTGGCCATCGCGGCGCTGCGGCACGACTCGGACACGACCATCTTCGAGGACGCCGAGGCCGCGATCACCGTCTCCGATAACGATGCGGCAGAGGAACTCTGGCAATCGCTCGGCGACGGACTGGCCGCCGCCCAGGCGGTGCAGGACGTGATCGACGAGGGCGGCGACTCCACCACGGGCGTGGCCGGACCACGAACCAAGTTGGACTACACGGCATTCGGGCAGACCGAGTGGACGCTGGCGAACCAGGTGCGGTTCGCGTCCCGGCTGCCGTGCCTGCCGCAGACGTTCAAGGTGACCGAGCTGATGTCGGAGATCACGCCCGATCAGTCCTGGGGCCTGGGCACTTTGGCGGGCGCCGCGTTCAAGGGCGGCTGGGGCCCGGACGACGACACCGGCATCTACACGGTCCGCCAGTTCGGTGTGGTGCCGACGCAATCCGGGATGGTCGCCGTCGCCCTTGCGGCACAGGCCGATTCGGGCACCTACGACGACGCCACCGCCATCCTCACCCGGATGTCCGTGCTGCTCGGCAGGCACCTGGCCGAGTTGCGCGGCGGGACCTGCGCGGGCTGACCCGCCAGAACTTCAGCCCGGCGTGACCAGACCGGATTCGTAGGCCAGCACCACCGCCTGCGCCCGATCGCGCAGGTTCAGCTTCGAAAAGACCTTGGAGACATGCGTTTTCACGGTCTGCTCGGCGACGAACAGCGATTCGGCGATCTCGGTGTTGGACATGCCCTTCGCGATCAGCTCCAGCACCTCGCGCTCGCGCGGCGTCAACGAGCCGAGCGCGGGCGCGGGCTTCGCGCGGGTGGCGGAGCGGCGGCGGGTGACGTCGGCGATGAGCCGCCGGGTGACCGTCGGCGCCAGTAGCGCCTGACCATCGGCGACCACCCGAACGGCACGCACCAGCTCTTCGGCGGGCGCGTCCTTGAGCAGGAAGCCGCTCGCGCCGATGCTCAGCGCCTCGTAGACGTAATCGTCGATGTCGAACGTGGTGAGCATCAGCACCCGCACCGGCGGATCGAACCCGGCGGCCAGGATGAGCCGGGCCGCGTCGAGGCCGTTCATTTCCGGCATCCGCACGTCCATCAGGACCACGTCCGGCCGCAGCCGCTTGGCCTCGGCCACCGCGATCTTCCCGTCCGGCGCGTCCCCCACCACGCTGATGTCAGTCTGCGCGGCGAGCAGGGCGCCGAAGCCCTGCCGCACCATCGCCTGGTCATCAGCGATCAACACGGTTATTGCCACGGACCTACCCTAGGCGGCCGCGGCCGCGGTCAGCGAGACGGCTCAGTTACCGGCTTGACCGAGCAGCGCGGGATCGAGTGTCACCGACTGGCTCAGCGGAATGCGCGCGTGCACCTCGAACCCGCCGTCGGCGCTCGGGCCCGCGGTCAGCTCGCCGCCGACGGCGAGCGCCCTGGCCTGCATGCCCGCGATGCCGTGACCACCGTTGCCGACCGGGCGGGCCACCGTGGCGGTGGCGCCGTTGCGGACGGTGAGCTCCACGATCGGGCCGACGCGCAGATGCACCTGGACCGGCGCCTCCGGTGCGTGCCGTGACGCGTTCGACAGCGACTCCTGGGTGATCCGGTACAGCGCCAGACCCGCGGCGTCGGGCACGGTCTCCAGCGGGCCGTCGACCGTCCACGCGATCCGCACACCGGCGCGCAGCGCGCCCTCGCACAGGCTCGGCACATCGACGGCCTTGGGTTGCGGCGCGTGCTCGGGGGCCTGGCCGTCGCTGCGCAGCACGCCGAGCATGCCGCGGATCTCGTTGAGCGCCTCGCGGGCGGTAGCGCCGATGGACTCGAATTCCGCACGGGCAGCGGGGGTTACGCCCTCCACCCGGTACGGCGCGGTCTGCGCCTGCACCACCACCAGCGACATGTGGTGCGCCACCACGTCGTGCAGGTCCCGGGCGATGCGGGCCTTCTCCTCGAGGATCGCCCGGCGGGCCCGCTCGACCTCGGTCACCTCTTCCTGCTGCATCAGCTGCTTGCGCGACTGCACCAGCCACCGCACCAGCAGACCGAACAGCACCACCGCGCCCAGCGCGATCGGCCACCCCCACACCGAATTCCCGCCGGCCTCGCCGGCCATCGTGGTGCCCAGCAGCAGCGAGGTCGCGACCCAGGCCACGCCGATGATCGGCACGGTCGCCCGCACCGACACCGCGAGCAGCAGCACGAACAACGTCAGGATGTGCACGACCTGGATCGGCATATCGTTGTTCGGCTGATGCGGGATGGCTAGGGAGATGAGCAATCCGGAGCCCGCCGAGATCGCCCAGCCGAGCGCCGGGTTGATCCGGACCAGCAGCACCGGGAACGCGGCCAGCGCCGCGATGAACGGCTGCACCGCGATCGGCACCGCATGGGTGACATGCAGCGTCGGCCACGCCACCGCGAAGAAGATGAGGGCGACGCACACCGTCAAGGCGTCGAACCGCATCCGCCCGTTCATTCGCTTGTTCTGGGCACGGATCTGCTGCTTCATACCTTCGACCCTAGAAAGTCCAGCGTGCTGCCACGTCATACCCCCGGGTGATTTCGTACCCCGTACCCAGGTGCGAGGGCACAACCGGGCTCACCCGGCGGCATGGCCACCGATACCGCTCCCCGGCGTGAGGCCGGTGAGCGGGGCGGATCCCTAACTTGTAGATCATGAGCACACCGACCAACGCAGGGCCCGCAGCGGCGCGGTCCGCACAGGCCGCAGGCGCCTCCCTTTCTTCTTCCGGCGCAACCAGTTCCGCGACCCGGCGGGCCGCCGCACTCACCGCCGTGGCGCTGACCACCATGGCGGCCGGCATCTTCCTGGCGCCCGCGCCGCACGCGGCGGCCGCCAGCGCGCCCGCCCCGATGGAGAGCGCCATGGCCAGCACGGCGGTCGCCGCACTGACCTCGGGC
Organism: Nocardia sp. NPDC046473; assembly: GCF_040645995.1. Classification (NCBI taxonomy): domain Bacteria; kingdom Bacillati; phylum Actinomycetota; class Actinomycetes; order Mycobacteriales; family Nocardiaceae; genus Nocardia; species Nocardia sp. NPDC046473. Next base: position 389,435 of record NZ_JBEYZJ010000001.1, on the reverse strand, counting down.
GGTCCCGGTTCGATCGCCGCCATCTCGGACGACTTCACCGCGCAATTCGGCTATCGGCCGAGCACCGTCGACGGGCTGGTGGTGAATCCGCAGGGTGACTGCTCGTCGCCGGTGACGCTGCCCGCCGAGTTCGAGACCGCGTGCAAGGCGCACGACCTGGGATACGACCTGCTGCGCTACGCCGACCAGCACGGCGAACCACTCGGACCGTGGGCGCGGCAGGCGCTGGACAGCACCCTCGATCGGCATATGCACGAGTCGTGCGACAACCGGGTCGATTCGTTTTCGCGGGCTCGGTGCAACACCATGGCCTCGATCGCGAGCACCTTCGTCGATCTGAATTCGCAGCGCCAGGGCTACGGTGCGCCGGTCGTCGAGTCGGGTCTCGCTGTGGTCGAGGCCGATCCGACCACCAACTGGACGGTGCTCGGGGTGCTCGGGGCGGGCGTGGTCGGGCTCGGGGCGGTGCTCACGGTGCGGCACAAGAAGCGGGTTCCGTCGACCGCCGCTTCGGCGATGAGTGGCACTGCGGTGCTGGGGGTTCCGCGATGACGAGCACACAGTTCAGACCGGTCGGCACACGTGTGCCGACGTTCGGTTTCGATGACCTACGGGCGCGAACTCCGCTGCGGCCGGCTGAAGCTCGCTGGCAGGAAGCGATCACCGCGGCATCGACTGCGGTGCAGCGTCTCTCGCGGCCGCGGATCGGGACGACGGTGGCGATCGGGGTGGGCACGCTGGCGTCGCTGGCGCCGGGGCTGCTGCCGCGAACGCCAGCTACACAGGCGATGCTGACCGGATTGCTGGTTGCGCTGGCGTTGGGGATTGCGGGGATCGTTCGATTCGTGCTGCGGCGCTGCGGTTTCGATGTCAATCGCAGGCTGCCGCGGGTTCGGCTGCCGTTGCCGATCGTGACGTCGGCGTTGGTTGCCGGCGCGGCCGCGCTTGCTTGGCATTGGCAGAACATGTTGCGGGCGGCGATGAGCACGGCTCCGATCGGGGCCGACTACTGGCTGCGGTGGCTGATCGAGGCGGTGCTGATCGTCGGTGTGTTCGTGGGGATTTCGCGTGGCGCGGGTTGGGTGCTGCGCAAGTTGCGATGGGCGCGTGGGGTTTCGCTGGTCGCGGCGGTGGCGGCGTTTCTGTACCTCGTCGCGACACCCATGCTGGTCGGGTGGCAGCAGGCGGCGTATGCCGGTGCCAACGCGGCGCTGGATCCGGCTCTGGTGCAGCCGATCTCGGAATCCTCGGGTAGTGCGGAGTCGGCGGTGAGCTGGTCGTCGCTCGGGGCCGAGGGACGGAAGTTCGTCAGCGGTGCGGGACCGGACCGGGTGTACGTCGGGGTGGAATCGGCGCCGGATCTGAAATCCCGTGTCTCGCTGGCCGTTCGGGAGCTGGACCGCTCCGGCGCCTTCACCCGGTCCAACCTGGTGGTGATGGTGCCGACCGGTTCGGGCTGGATCGACAGCAATGCCGTGCGCGGCTTCGACGAGCGCTTCGGCGGCGATGTCGCCCTCGTCGGCCTGCAGTACTCGTACGCGCCGAGCTGGGTGACCTTCGTGTTCGGCCGCGATCAGGCGGTCACCGCCGCGCGAGAACTGTTCACCGCCGTCGAGCATCGGATCCGGACGCTCGCCCACAAGCCCAACCTCTACCTCTACGGTCAGAGCCTCGGCGCCCTCGGCGGCAGCTCGGTCTTCGCCGACGACGCGGACCAGGATCGCCGCACCTGCGCCGCCCTCTGGGCCGGACCGCCCGCCGGGCAGGTGCATCACGCCGGCGCAACCGTGCTGACCAACAGCTCGGACCCGGTGGTCCACTGGTCCCCCGCCCTCCTGTGGCGCGCACCCGACCTGACCGGCACCCGCTTGGATGCGCCACTGCCCCAATGGCTTCCGGTGCTCAGCTTCGTCCAGACGACCGCCGACCTACTCGCCGCCCTCGACGCGCCCGCAGGCCATGGACACCGCTACGGCACCGACCAGGGCACCGCGATGGGCGCCTGCTGAACAGCACACGCCTCCCGGCCGACCGCAGCACATTGGCCGCGGGCGCGCTCTGTGAGATCAACACTCGCCGCCGTCGAGGCCGAGCGACGCGGCGTAAGTTGCCGGGGCAGGCGGACCGCGACCGCATAGAACGTGTTCTAATTGCCGACATGGCCTTTGTCATCGACGCCACCGTGGATATCGACGCGCCCGCCGACCTCGTCTGGCAGGTGATCACCGACTTCCCCCGCTACGGCGAGTGGAACTCCTTCGTCAGCGAATGCAGTAGCTCGTTGGTCCCCGGCGAGCCGATCGACATGCTCGTGCGCCTCGGTCCCCGACCCCGCCGCCAACGCGAATTCATCCGCTCGCACACTCCGGGCCGGGAACTGAGCTATTCCATGAAGCCGGTCCCCCTCGGCACCCTGCACAGCCTGCGCTCGCACACCCTCACCCCACTCGACGGCGACCGCACCCGCTACGAGTCCCATTTCGAACTCGCGGGCTGGCTGCACCCCGTGGTGGTAGCCCTGCTCGGCAAGCACCTCCAACGCGGCTTCGCGGGAATGACCGCAGGCATCAAGGAGCGAGCCGAGTCCCTCCGCGTCAGCTGACCCACCGGTCCCCTGCAGCGGCATCGCGCGAGCGTTGGTCTTCGGTGTCAGACGAATCGACCAGGTGCACAACATATCTCCCTGACACAATGCGAACCGGGAATGGATCGTCTAGTCACCGAGGTTGTGCGAACAGGTTAGGCGGCGGCCGGACATGCTCGACCGCAGAATGGATTTCGCTGTGCACCCCCTTCGCACTCTGCCGGCATCGCTGGTGCCGCTGTTTCCGATCACGCTTCTCGGCGCGAGTCAGCGGGCGGGCGCCAGTACCTCGGTGGCGAACACGTCGACCGATCGCGGTTCGCGGCCGAGCACCCGACGCACGCCGTCGCCGAGTCCGGATGCTCGCTCCGCCCGGTAGTTCCGGTAGAGGCCGGACAAGCCATCGATGATGAACTCGGACGCGCCCGACGCGACGAGTCGTGTCCGCCATCGCTCGTCGAGCGGAACGTCGAGGTAGCGAACCGGTCGGCCAACCGCGGCGGCGAAGGCTGCGGCCACCTCGCGCAGATGCAGTTCTCGCGGACCGCTTACCTCGATCTCGCCGCCGACGGGGCGTTCGGCGGTCAGCTCGGCGACCGCAACCTCGGCGATATCGCGGACATCGACAAAGCCACGCACCCCCGATCCGGCCGGATCGGGCAGGCTGCCGCCCGCGATGGTGTGCCGCGAGGTCAGGAAGTTCTGCAGAAACCGGTCCGGCCGCAGCACCGTCAACTCGGGCACGCCCGCCTCACGTAACCGGGCCGCGACGATATCGTGTGCGCCGGTGACGGCGTCCGGAACGATCCCAGGCCCGGTGAAGGCACGCGCACCGAGTTTGACGATCCGGCTCGCCCCGGCCGCCAGTGCCGCGCTCGCGAGTGTCCATTCCGCGCGCACCTGGTCCTCGGCGAACGGGTGCGCCAGGTACAGCCTGGTCACGCCGACGGCCACGCGCCGAGCATCCGCGCCATCGGCGGCGTCACCGATTGCCACTTCACCTCGTACGGGCCCGAGGGCGGCGGCGGATCCGGCTGAGCGGACCAGATAGCGCACGTCGGGGCGATCACGCAACGCCGCGACGATGTGCCGTCCGACGTTCCCGTTCGGGGTGCTGACAAGAATTGTCATTCATATCTCCCACCGATAGCTCCTCCAGAATCCGGGCTTCCCTAGGGCAAACCCTGGAGTGACAACCGATTTCGCATGCCTGAGCATTCCAGCGAACGAGCGGTCATGGGCGCAGATGGGCCAGGGCGGCGTCGAGGGCGGCATCGGCGTAAGCCTCGGTGAGGCCGCCGAGGCCGAGAGACCAACGGCTTTGGATCGGGCCGAGAAGCAGATCAGTGGCGAGTTCTAGATCCAGATCGCGGCGGAGTTCGCCGGATTCGATGCCCGCGGCGAGGCGGTCGGCGAGGGCGGCGCGTTGCGGAAGCAGGAGGCGTTCGCGGTAGGCCGCGCCGATTTCGGGGTCCTGCTGGATCTCGATGTACATGGCGCGCAGGAACGCTTCGAAGGCCGGATCGGTGAGGGCGGCGACCGAGCCGCGGAGTAAGGCGCGCAGGTCGGTAGCGATGTCACCGGTGTCGGGAAGCGCGAGACCGTCCGGGCCGGAGTCGAGTTCGAGCATCGCGTCGAAGACGACCGCACCCTTGGACGGCCACCAGCGATAGATGGTCTGTTTGCCGACGCCGGCGCGGGCGGCGATGGCCTCGACGCTCAGTTTCGCGTAGGGCAGTTCGCGGATGAGCTCGGTAGCGGCGGTGAGGATCGCGGCGCGGGCGCGTTCGCTGCGGCGGGCGACGCTGGGAGTGGCGGGCACGTGGTCAGCGTAACACCCACGAGACGATACGTCTCGTATTGACAGAAGTCGGTCCGCTTGACATTCTCGTTGAAACGAGACGGAGCGTCTCGCGACGAAAGGATCTCCCCAATGACCAGAACATGGTTCATCACCGGCGCCAACCGCGGACTCGGCCGGGCCTGCACGCTGGCCGCGCTCGCCGAGGGCGACCGCGTCGTCGCGACCGCTCGCGACCCGCGATCCATGGCAGACCTCACCGATGACCGACTCACCGTGCTGCCGTTGGACGTTCGCGACCGCGACGGCGTAATCGCCACCGTGGACAAGGCTTTCGCGCTGATGGGCACGATCGACGTGATCGTGAACAACGCGGGCTACGGCCTGGTCGGCGCGATCGAGGAACTCACCGAGGCGCAGATCCGCGACCAGATGGACACCAATTTCTATGGCGCCCTGTGGGTTTCCCAGGCGGCCGGGCCACACCTGCGCACCCAGGGCTCCGGCCACATCGTGCAGATCTCGACCGTCGGAGCGGTCGGCAGCCTCCCGCTGTTCGGCCTGTACAACGCGAGCAAATGGGCACTGGAAGGATTCAGCGCCTCGCTCGCCGACGAGCTGCGGCCGTTCGGCATCGCCGTCACCCTGGCCCAGCTGGGTGGCTTCGACACCGACTGGGCGAAGACGAGCATGAAGTTCGGCACCGGGCTACCCGCCTACGAAGAGGTACGCACCGGGATCCTCGGCATGCCGGACTACCCGGACCCGAGCGCGCCGCCGCCCGCGACCGACTACGAATCCGAATGGAAGGAGGCCGCACCGGAGGTCGGCGCGGCAGGACTCATCGCCCTGGTGAATGAGACCGACCCGCCGGTCCGCAAAATCATCGGCCCCGGCGCACACCAGATGGTCGCGATGGCGTTGGACCAGCGCCGACTGGATTACCTGAAGGACCCTGAATTCACGTGGCCCGCCTGATAATTGGGGTCCATGGCACGCGAATGCCGAGAACTCCAGAGCCTGGCTCCGCAGACCTACACAGCACGTCGCGTAGCCAGCAATAGGTGGAGGGCTGCGCGTCGAGACTTCGCACACGCGTCAGCTAGCTGGCCGGTGTGCGAAGTCTCGAGCGGGTGTACGAAGTTCGCTAACTCGTCAGGCGATGGGACCGCGGGCCGCCTCGTATGCCGCGCCGACGCGGTACAACCGGTCGTCGGCCAAGGCCGGGGCCATGATCTGGAAGCCGACCGGCAGGCCGTCGTCCTTGCTCAGCCCCGACGGAACCGACATGGCGGGATGCCCGGCCAGGTTGGTGGGCAGGGTGCACAGGTCGGACAGGTACATGGCCAGCGGGTCGTCGACCTTCTCGCCCAGCTTCCACGGGGTGAACGGGCTGGTCGGCGAGACGAGCACGTCGACCTGCTCGTAGGCCTTGTCGAAGTCGCGCGCGATCAACGTGCGGACCTTCAACGCCTGGCCGTAATAGGCGTCGTAGTAACCGGCCGACAGCGCGTAGGTGCCGATCATGATGCGGCGCTTGACCTCCGGGCCGAACCCGGCGGCGCGGGTGGCCGCCATGACCTGCTCGGCACTGTGCGACCCGTCGTCGCCGACGCGCAGGCCGTAGCGCATCGCGTCGAAGCGCGCCAGGTTCGACGACACCTCGGACGGCATCACCAGGTAGTAGGCGGACAACGCGTATTCGAAGTGCGGACAAGACACTTCGATCACCTCGGCGCCGAGTTCCTTCAGCACCGAGACGGCGGCGTCGAAGGATTCGAGCACGCCCGGCTGGTAGCTGTCGGAGTGAAGTTCCTTCACCACACCGACTTTCACGCCACTCAGGTCACCCTTGGCGCCCTCGCGGGCCGCGGCGACGACCGGCGGCACCGGCACGTTGCGCGAGGTGGAGTCGCGCGGGTCGTAACCGGCGATCACCTCGTGCAGCAGCGCGGTGTCGAGCACCGTCCGACCGCAGGGACCGCCCTGGTCCAGCGAGGACGCGCAGGCCACCAGGCCGTAGCGGGAGACGGTGCCGTAGGTCGGCTTGGTGCCGACGGTCGCGGTGACCGCGGCGGGCTGCCGGATCGATCCGCCGGTGTCGGTGCCGATGGCCAGCGGCGCCTGGTTCGAGGCCAGCGCGGCCGCCGAACCACCGCCGGAGCCGCCGGGGATGCGGGTGGTGTCCCACGGGTTGCGGGTCGGGCCGTAGGCCGAGTTCTCGGTGGACGAACCCATCGCGAACTCGTCCATGTTGGTCTTGCCGAGGATCGGGATGCCCGCAGCGCGCAACCGGGTGGTCAGCGTCGCGTCGTAGGGCGACACCCACCCCTCGAGGATCTTCGAGCCACAGGTGGTCGGCATGTCGGTGGTGGTGAATACGTCCTTGAGCGCCAACGGAACTCCGGCCAGCGGCGACGCGGGCGCGGCACCGGAGCCGATCGCGGCATCCACCGCGGCCGCGGACTCGAGCGCCTGCTCCCCTGCCACGTGCAGGAACGCGTGGTACTCGCCGTCGACCTGGCCGATCCGATCCAGATGCGCCCGGGTGACCTCCACCGAGGACACCTCGCCACCGTGGATCTTGTCGGCAAGCTCGGCAGCGGACAGCGTGGTCAGGTCGGTCATTGGGACTCTCCCAGGATCTGCGGAACCACGAACTTCTGCTCTTCGGCGGCCGGAGCGCCGGACAGCGCCTCCGCCGGGGTGAGGCAAGGTACGACCACGTCGGGTCGGGTCACGTTCGTCGTCGGATTCGGCGACGCGGTGGCCGGGACATCGGCGGCGGCGACCTCGGAAATGGTCCGCACGTGGCTCAGGATCGAATCCAGCTGACCGGCGAACTGATCCAGTTCGGCTTCGGACAGCGCGAGCCGGGACAGCCGGGCGAGGTGTGCTACCTCGTCACGGGAGATGGCGGGCACCGCGGGACCCCTTTCGGCTTCGGTTTCAACAGTTGGGATCGCGTCGCAGGGACGCAATAGGATACGACCTCTCCAACGGGATAAGGCATATCCAACCGGTACAGCCTAGCCACCGCCGCCGACACCACACCGGCCGCCCATGTCTCCCAGCGAGATCGCCGCGCAGGGGATGCCGCCACATCTCGACTGAGCACGATCGTGACGCTGAGACACCCAGGGATACGGACTAATCGGCGGAACATCGCATATCGGGCGCAGCCTAGCCACAACAGCGCGACACCCGACAATCCTGTCCGAGCCCGGCGGTAGGCTGATGCTGCCGCGCACGGCACTGATTCGTCGATCCGGTTCGACGACACGGTTTCCCAACTAGCTCGACACGCCGTATTGTCACGAAATCGCCGCGTGGCGTACATCACTGGCCGTACTTCGAGTCGATTACTGGGGCGCGGGGGTGTAAGTATTGCGTGACCCGGGTATCCGTTGAGAGCCTCGGCCGCCCTAGGAAAGGAACGCACGTGTCGTATCTGCTCCGCGTGCAACTTCCGGATCGACCGGGAAGCCTCGGTGCCCTCGCGCTCGCACTCGGCTCCGTCGGCGCCGACATTCTCTCGTTGGACGTGGTGGAACGCGGCGCCGGTTTCGCCGTCGACGACCTCGTCGTCGAGGTGCCGCAGGGCGCACTGCCCGACACCCTGATCACCGCCGCCGAATCGATCGGCGATGTGCGCGTCGACTCCATCCGCCCGTACTCCGGCGTGCTGGACACCCACCGCGAACTCGAACTCATCGACCAGGTAGCCAGCGCCAAGGACGACCGGCTGCAGGTGCTCGTCGACGGCGTGCCCCGCGTGCTGCGCGTCGGCTGGAGCACCATCATCGACATGGGCCCGCAGGGCGCCTACCGCGTGGTCGGCAGCCCGAGTGCGCCGGAGACGCAAGCGGGTTCGGCCCCGTGGATGCCGCTGGAGAAGCCCGCCATCCTCGACCCCGAGTCCGAGTGGGTCCCCGAGATCTGGCGCGACATGGATACCAAACTCGCCGCCGCGCCCCTCGGCAACACCGGCAAGGTGCTGCTGCTCGGTCGCCCCGGCGGCCCCGACTTCCGCCCCTCGGAAGTGGCCCGCCTCGGCTACCTCGCCGGCATCGTCGCCACCGTCCTCGGCTGACCGTTCGCCAAAAGCGCACGCGCCGAACAGAAACGAACGGCCCGCCGCGCCGTCATGTCCCGTTGGGCGTCAGTTCGCCAGGTCCAGGCGGAGGACGGTGAGGAGTTCGCCTGCGGGGGTGTGCCAGTCGCGGTCGGGGGTGGGGATGAAGCCGAAGCGGTCGTAGATGCGGCGGGCGTCGGTCATGGCGGGCATCGTGGTGAGGGCTACGGCTTGGAAGCCTTCCGCCTTGGCGATGTCGATCACGGTGCCTACCAACGCGGTTCCCGCGCCGAGCCCGCGCGCCGACTTCGATACGGCGAGCATGCGGAACTCGAGTTCGCCGGGCCGTGCGATCTCCGCGTACGGAGTGCCGGGACGAGCGACGGTGAGCGATCCGGCGATCCGATCGGCGTGCGTGGCCACCAGGAGTTGTGCGGACGCACCGCGCTGCGCGGTATCCGCCAGCTCGGCCGCGTACGGGGTGTCCGGGCGAACAAAACCTTCGCCGACATAGACCTCGACGGTGAGCTCGCCGATCGCCGCGTACTCGTCCGGGCGGGCCGCCCGGATCACCAAATCCTTGTTCGCGGCACCGATACCTGCCTTCGCATCCATACCTGGCATCGTGCCATCCGACGTAGAACGGTCTACGTCACACATGCCTTGGTCAGGATCCGAGACTCGGGCGGGCGCCGGGATGCACGATCTGCCAGCGTTCCGGCTTGCCCGCCGGGTAGGCGACGGTGATGAGATCGCCGATCGACGGCCACGCGTTGACGTCCCAGGCGAAGCGCCCGTAGACGACGGTCCCCTGCACCGTCGGGCCGGTCACCGTGCCGGTGATGGTCACGAACTGCTCGCCGACCAGGTCGTCCGGCCGCGGGCTCACGCCGGTGACGTAGAGCGTGCCGGTTTCGCCCTGCGCGGGCCGAAAGCCGCCGCGGCCGCGCAGATAGACCGCGACCACCCCGACGAGGGCGACGATCATGACCAGCAGCATTCCGAACTCCAGCATTTCCCTATGCTATTGCGCCCGGCAGGCAACCTCGCACATCCACCGGTCGCTACACCGTGGCGAGCTCGCTGGTGCCGTGTTCGGTGCGGCGAACCTGCCAGACCACGCTGCGAGTGCGCGAGGACCGCCCGTTGCCGCGATCGATCAGGGCGCGATTGTTCGTGGTGTAGATCAGTTGGGCGCCATGGGAATTGGTTTCCGGGTTCTGGAACAGCTGAATCAGCCGGTCGGTCTCCTCGGCGGGCAGCTGCGCGCCGATGTCATCGATGGCGAGGACGCGGCCGGAGTCGAGGGCGTCCAGCATGGTGGGCAGCACGCGCAGCAGCGACTGGGTGGCGGCGGATTCGTCGGTGATGTCGAACGGGTTGGCGATGCCGTCGTGCACCAGGCCCAGACCGACACCGCGCCGGGCCACCATCCGCGCGTACAGCGCGTCCCTGGCGGCCTTCAGGTTGGTCAGCTCGCGCTCGAGCAGCACGGGCGTGAAACCGTTCTCCCGCAGCAGCCGGTCGGCGAAATCGGGCGAGGTGGCGCACAGTTCGATCTGCTTGCCGAGCGCGGCGATGTCGGCGTCCAGGTCGCGCAGGTAGTCCGCGTACATCGGATCGTTCTCCGCGATGAGCAGATCGGTGATGCCGAGTTCGGCGGTGCGCAACAGCATGAGCAGCCGTGCCGCGTTCTCCGGCGACCGGGAGATGTGCCCGCCGAGCCGGTGCGCGATGGCGGCCGGGTCGGCCGGACCGAGCTGCACCTCCAGCATCGACTCGAACCAGCGGTAGGCGGGCACCAGCGCGTCGGCGTACATCTGCCCGGCGAGGCTGAGCAGCAACGCATTCGGGCGCACCAGCGGCACCAGCGCGGCGATCCCGTAGCGTGCCGCCTCGAACATCGGCCCGATCTTGATCTGTTCGCCGTTGCGCTCGAACACGATTCGCTTGCGCGAGCGCGGCTGGGTGTAGAGCCACTCGGCCGTCACGTCGGCGTTGTCGAGCCGGAAACCGTAGGTGTAGGGCACCCCCTCGGCGACGAAGCCCGCCACGAATTCCGAAGGGCGGTCCGGGAATCCGAGATGCGGCGACCGTGCCGGTCCGGCGTAGGGATCCCAGCCGGTCACCGAGTGCAGCACCGCGTCACGCATCTGCCCGAGCGCGTCGATCAGGTTCGTCTTGCCCGCCGCGGCGGCACCGTGGATGGCGGTCACCGGCACCGCGACCGGTCCACCGCCCTTGGTCAACCGCAATTCCTGCCCCTCGGCCAGCGATCTGTGATTCGTCACCTGAAAACTGCGCAGCATCCCGACATCCTTTCGTCCCCGTCGGCGCGCCGCGACAGCAGGGCTTACCCGTAGGTACTGCGGGCAAGCCCGAAAAGGATTCATAGCCAATGCGCATAGGGCAGGCATTGCCGGTTGGCGCGGACTGATCCCCCGACAAAGACGCTGGTTACGGGTTAGCATGCTGGACGCCACGACTTGTTCGTGTGCCGTTATTGCTGGAAACGTTCGAAACTGATGGGTAACGATAGGTATGACGGTTCGTCGTCTTGTAGTCCGAAGCTCCGTCGCCGCCGCTATCGGCTTGGGGTCGATAGTGGTCGTCGCGCCGCAGGCCGTCGCCGAGACCTGTCCGGACGGCTCGGCTCGCATCTTCTTCGCCAATGCCGCACCCAGCTGTCAAACGGGGAGCGCGAGCTACAGCACGGAGACGATCGCGAAGGTGTGCTCGATGACCGGGGCGGATGTCGTCGCCGAGGCCACCTACCTCAATGCCAAGAAGAAGCCGGTCACCACCCGGCTCGACCTGAGCAATGGCACCTGCGGGCGATTCGTCATCGCGGGCCAGCAGAGCGCCACCGTCTCCGTCACCCCGAACTGACGACTGCGGCGCACTCTTTCGCACACCACCTCGGATCATCGCCCGCTGTCGCGCGCGATTCAGCGTGCCGCGCACGGAATTGCCAGCAATTTCGTGCGCGCGAGGTGACAACGCGCGCGCCGTGGACCGACGACGTGGTTGATCTGGTTCACCGTGCGCGCAGGAGCAAGGCGCTGTCGCCGAACTCGTGCCAGAGATACCCGGTGTCCAACGCCGCTGAATAGGCCGTGTGGACGGTGTTCTCACCTGCCACCGCGACCAGCAGGTCCAGGTGCGAAGCGCCGGGTGCGTGCCAGCCGGTGATCAGCCCGTCGACCACCTGGGCCGGGCGAGCGTCGCCGAGGACCAGTTCGGTCCAGCCGTGCGCCGGATGAACACGGCCCGTTGCGTCGGCAACAGTCTCCAGGGCACGGGTCACCGTGGTGCCGACCGCGATGATGCGCCCGCCCGCGGCCTTCGCGTCGTTCACCGTGCGGGCGGTCGACTCCGAGACAACGAAGCGTTCCGGGCTCGGCGGTTCGCCCGCCTCCGGCGAGGACACGCCGGTGTGCAAGGTGATCGGTGCGATCCCGACACCGGCGGCAATCAGATCGAGAACTAGACGCTCAGTGAACGGCCTTGCCGCGCTGGGCATTTCCGCACTGCCCGGGATACGGCCGAAGACGGTCGAGTAGTAAGACGCGGACCATCGTTGCGGCACATAGGAATAGGTGATCGGGTAGCCGTAAACCTCCAGCAGGCAACGCGGATCGGTGGTGACGTCGATGACCCACAGGCGGCGCGCACCGGCCAGCCAAGGTTCGCGGAGGGTGGCTCGCGCACCTTCCGGCAGCTGGATGATCATGCCTGCCGAAAGCTCGTGCGCGGGATAGGGAGTACGTGCGGTGGTGCGAACCTCCACCACCCAGCCGCCGTCGTCCAGCCACGTCGCGAAGTGCAGGGCGATCGGCTTGCCCGTCATCCGGCCATCGACGGCCGCGGCGAGCGTTGCCGAATTGTTCACCACCACAAGGTCACCCGGCCTCAGGTGCCGCGGCAGTTCCCGGAATTGCGCGTGGGTGAGGCGGTCGCCGGCGACGAGCAGGCGGACCTCGTCGCGGGCCAGTCCGCGCGCCTCCGGCGGGGCGACGGCATTGCGTTCGGGTGGCAGGACGAACGAGCGCTGCGCCAGCGTGACCGTCATGAGACGCGGCCCACCGCGAAATCGGTTGCGGCGTAACGCGCGTTCTTGGGTTTCTCGGCCAGCAGTCGCAGCAGCGCGGGCACTACCATGTCGGGTTCCGGCCGGTCGGAGATGTCGTCGCCGGGGAAGGCCGCCTGGTGCATCTCGGTCCGCATGTCGCCCGGATCGAACGCGTAGATGGACAGCTCAGGATGCTCGGCGCCCAGGATGGCGGTGAGCTGATCGAGCGCGGCCTTCGACGAACCATAGCCGCCCCATTCGGGATACGGCTCGATCGCGGCGTCGGAGCTGATGTTCACCACGCTGCCGCCCGGCGCCAGCAGCGGGAGCGCGAACTGCACTATCGCGAGCGGACCGAGGACATTCGTCCGGTAGACCAGCTCCAGTTCGTCTAGCGGATAGTCGGCAAGCCGGACCAGCGGGCTCGGTCCGAGCCTGCTGGCGTTGTTCACGATCAGCGCGAGTTGCCCTGCGTTCCTTGCTGCTTCGGCCAGCAGTGCGCGATGCGCCGGATCGGTCACGTCACCGGGTATCGCAATGAACGCGGTGCCGAGTTCCTCGGACGCGCTCGCCAATCGTTCGCCCCGGCGGGCGGTGCCGATCACTCGCCACCCGCGTTGCACGAGTGCGCGACTGAGCGCCAGCCCGAAGCCGGCGGACGCGCCGGTGATCAGTGCGGTGGGACGAGCCATGAGAACCTCCTGGTAGTTGCCTACCGCTCCATCCTCATACCTGAAGCGAAGTTCAGGTCAAGCACTGTTCGCCGACGGGCGAATCCCACCTGCTCGCTTACTCTTCCGCTTCGGCATCCTCGCTCGCCGCGGCGGGCGTCACCGCCTCCGGGCCGGACGCCAGCAGCAACCGGAACCCGTCCTCGTCGAGGATCGGCACGCCGAGCTCCTCCGCCTTCGCGGCCTTCGTGCCCGGCGAGTCACCGATCACCACGAAGGCGGTCTTCTTCGATACCGATCCCGCGGCCTTGCCGCCGCGAATCAGGATCGCCTCCTTGGCGCCGTCGCGGGAAAACCCTTCCAGCGAGCCGGTTACCACGATCGACAGGCCTGCCAGGGTGCGCTCGATGGACTCGTCGCGTTCGTCGGCCATCCGCACGCCCGCGTCGCGCCACTTGTCCACGATCTCGTGATGCCAGTTGACGGTGAACCATTCCGCGACCGCGGCGGCGATGGTGGGTCCGACGCCGTCGGCGGCGGCCAGTTCCTCGGCCGAGGCCTCCTGGATCCGATCGAGGCTGCCGAATTCGCGCGCGAGCACCCGGGCCGCGGTGGGACCGACGTGCCGAATGGACAGCGCGACGAGCACCCGCCACAGCGGCCGGCTCTTGGCCGTGCTCAGGTTTTCCAGCAGCCGCTTGCCATTGGCCGACAGTTCGCCGTCCTTGTTGGCGAACAACGTGGTGGTGAGCAGTCTTTCTTCATCGAGGTCGAACAGGTCGCCCTCGTCGGTGATCGCGCCCGACTTCAGCAGATCATTGGCGGCCTCATAGCCGAGCGACTCGATATCGAACGCGCCGCGACCGGCGACATGGAACACCCGCTCCCGCAGCTGCGCCGGGCAGAACTGCTGGTTGGGGCAACGGATGTCGACGTCGCCCTCCTTTTGCGCCGCCAATTCGGTGCCGCACGCCGGGCAGTGCGTCGGCATCACGAATTCGCGCTCGGCGCCGGTGCGCGCGTCGACCACCGGGCCGAGCACCTCCGGGATCACGTCGCCCGCCTTGCGGATGGTGACCGTGTCGCCGATCAGCACGCCCTTGCGCTTGACCTCCGAGGCGTTGTGCAGGGTGGCCATCGCGACCGTCGAGCCCGCGATGGAGACCGGCTCCATCACCGCGAACGGGGTGACCCGGCCGGTGCGGCCGACGTTCACCTCGATGTTCAGCAGTTTGGTGGTCGCCTCTTCCGGCGGGTACTTGTAGGCGATCGCCCAGCGCGGGGCCCGCGAGGTGGCGCCGAGGCGACGCTGCAGCGCCATCTCGTCGACCTTGATCACCTGGCCGTCGATCTCGTGCTCGATATCGTGGCGGTGCACGCCCCAGTACTCGACGCGTTCGATGACGGCGTCGATGCCCCGCACCAGCTTGGTGTGCTCGGACACCGGCAGACCCCATGCGGCGAGCGCGCGGTAGGCCTCGTGCTGCGAGGCCGGGGTGTAGCCCTCGATGCGGCCGAAACCGTGGCAGATCATCCGCAGCCTGCGGCGCGCGGTGACCGACGGGTCCTTCTGCCGCAGCGAGCCCGCCGCGGTATTGCGCGGATTGGCGTACGGCGGTTTGCCTTCGGCCACGATCGCCGCGTTGAGCGTCTCGAAATCCGCGAGCCGCATGTACGCCTCGCCGCGCACCTCGAGCAGCGTGGGGAGCGGAAACTCGTCGGTCGGCGTCAGCTCGCCGGGGATGTCCTCAATGGTGCGGGCGTTGAGCGTGACGTCCTCGCCGGTGCGCCCGTCGCCGCGGGTGGCGCCGCGCACCAGCCGCCCGTTCTCGTAGACCAGGTTGAGCGCGACACCGTCGATCTTCACCTCGCACAGATAGTGCAGATCGGTCCCTGTCTCGACCTCTACGCGGCTCGCCCAGGCGCGCAGCTCGTCGAAGTCGAACACGTTGTCCAGCGACAACATCCGCTCGAGGTGATCGACCGCGGTGAAGTCGGTCGCGAACCCGCCGCCGACGAGCTGGGTCGGCGAATCGGGGGTGCGCAGATCGGGATGCGCCTCCTCCATCGCCTGCAGCTGCCGCAGCAGCGTGTCGAACTCACCGTCGGTGATGATCGGTGCGTCCCGCACGTAGTAGCGGAACTGATGCTCGCGCACCTCGTCCGCCAGTCGCTGCCACTCGACGCGCTGCTCCGCCGTCGCCGGGGCCGCCGCGCTCGCGTCACTGTTCACCGCACCGCTGTCACTCACCCAACGCACATTAGCGGAGCCCACCGACATCTCCCGGCAGTGTTCGCGCACGTCGCAGCACTGGATGGCCGCGATGACCGCGCGAGGCACGGCGAGCGGGTCAGGCGATGCCCGACGGCTCCTCGAAGGTGAGCGATTCGGGGTCTTCGGCGTAGGCGCGGGCGACCTCGGTGGCCAGGCTGACGGCCTTGCGGGCCCAGGTCAGCGGCGCGTTGCCGAGGCCGCAGGCGGGGCTGACCAGGACCTGGGTGGCCAGGGTGGTGCGGGCGAAGCCGAGGCGATCGATGAGGCGGACGCCGGGTTCGGCGATGTCGCGCCAGGTCGGCGGGGTGGCGGGCGCGGTGGTGGGGACCAGGCCGAGAACCAGATGTTTGCCGGCGTCGAGGATTTCGCCGATGCTGTCGAGATCGCGGGTGGCGATGGTGGCGATGTCGAATCCGATTGCGGCGGCGGTACTTCGACGGAGGAAGGCGAGGGCGGGCGGTTGGGCGCAGCTGTGAATGAGCACCGGCGCGGACTGCGTGCCGATGACGGTGTCCAGGATGGTGAGGGCTTCGGGTTCCGGCATCGAGCGAACGCTGTCGAGCATGCTGACGCCGCTCAGCGAGCCTTCGAGGACTGCGGTCAGTGACGGTTCATCCAGTTGCAGAACGACTTCCGCGCCGAGTCGTTTGCGGACCTCGGCGACGTGGTTGGCCAGGCCCTCGGCGAGGGATTCCGAAAGGTCGCGCAGCGCACCGGGATCGGTGACGGCGAGGTGTCCGCTCGGCAGCTCGACCTGCGCCGCGAGCGTGAGCGGACCGGCCACCTGCAGCTTGATCGGTCGACCGGATCCCGCCGATCCCGCTGTCTCCCAGGCTTCTTCGAGCGCGTCGAGGTCGCCGCGGAGCAGATCGCGGGCCCGCCGCGATACTCCCCCCGGCCGCGGCGCGAGCCGGTATCCCCGGGTGGTGGTGTCGAATCGCATGTCGACCAGCAGCGCCGACATCCGGCCGATCATGTCCGCGCCCGCGCCGCGGCTCGGCAGTTCCGCCAGATGTGGCAGATCCGGCAATTCGCCGAGCACGGTGGTGGCGGCCTCGCGGGAATCGGCGCCCGGCCAGGAACCTACCCCGGTCGCGATCCCGCCGCGCAATCCGGACTTGTCCTCGGCGTCGCTCGCTCGGTCGATTTCTGTGCCTTTCGCGTTCTGGTACACCGTTGTCCGCTTCCTCAGTCGATCGTGGTGCGCCACCGGATGCCCGGTCGCGGTCAGATCAGTGTGCGCGGCAGGCGGATTCGCCGACCACCCGCCAGGCGGACGACCACGCCGCCCTGCATTCTCGGCACGCCGGCGCGGGGTTCACCGCGTGGCGGCGGACTCCACGTCGCTGCCGAGCGCGCCGTCGACGCCGTCGGTACCGGAGATGGTTCCGCTGCCGATCACCAAGTCCCCCAGCTCATCCGGGCGATACAGCACGACCGCCTGGCCGCGCGCGACGCCGGTCAGCGGCTCGCGCAGCCGTACCGACAGTCCCGCGCCGACGGCCTCGGCAATCGCGGGCGCCGTGCCGCCGTGCGCGCGCACCTGCACGACGCACTCGATCGGCCCGTCCGGTGCGGCACCGGAGGTCCAGATCGCGCGTTCCGCATCGATGCCCCACACCTGCAGGTCCTCGACCGAGCCGACTCGGACGGTGCCGGAGTCGGGATCGATGCCGGTCACGTAGCGCGGCTTACCGTCGGCTGCCGGGCCCGGCAGCCCGAGTCCCTTGCGCTGACCGATGGTGAACCCGTGCACGCCTTCGTGATCCGCGAGCTTCTGACCGTTGGCATCGATCACCGCACCCGGCCGGATGCCGATCTTCGCGCCGAGAAACGCCTGGGTATCGCCGGACGGAATGAAGCAGATGTCGTGGCTGTCCGGCTTGTTCGCGACGGCCAGCCCACGCTCGGCGGCCTCTTCGCGGATCCGTGGCTTCGGGGTGTCGCCGACCGGGAACATGGCGCGCGACAGCTGCTGTGCGTTCAGCACCGCGAGCACGTAGGACTGGTCCTTGTCGGCGTCGACGGCCCGGCGCAGCACGCCGTCGTCGAGCCGTGCGTAATGACCGGTGACCACGGCGTCGAAGCCGAGCGCGAGCGCGCGATCGGCCAGAGCGGAGAACTTGATCTTCTCGTTGCAACGCAGGCACGGGTTCGGCGTCTCACCGGCCGCGTAGGCGGCGACGAAATCGTCGATCACGTCTTCCTTGAAGCGATCGGCGAAATCCCAGACGTAGAACGGGATGCCGAGCACATCGGCGGCCCGCCGGGCGTCGCCCGCGTCCTCCTTGGAGCAGCAGCCACGCGACCCGGTCCGCAACGTGCCCGGCGACGCGGACAGCGCGAGATGCACGCCGACCACCTCGTGACCAGCGTCGACCGCACGTGCCGCCGCCACCGCGGAATCAACACCACCACTCATCGCGGCAAGTACTCGCATCAAACACCTCCCTTCGCACCGGCCAGGCCCGCGGCCCTGGCCCGATCGACAACCTGGGGCAGGACACCCAACAGCGCGTCCACGTCGGCGCGAGTCGAGGTGTGCCCCAATGAAAAGCGCAGCGACCCGCGGGCCTGCCACTGTTCGACACCCATCGCGATCAACACGTGGCTCGGCGACGCGACGCCCGCGGTACACGCCGATCCGGTCGAACATTCGATCCCCGCCGCGTCCAGCAGCATCAGCAGCGAATCGCCTTCGCAGCCGGGGAAAGTGAAGTGCACGTTGCCCGGCAATCGCCGCTCGCCGGGGGCGCCGTTGAGCACCGCGTCCGGCTCGATGGCGAGCACGCCGTCGATCAGCGCGTCCCGCAACGCGGTCAATTCCGCAGTGCGGGTGGGCAATTCCACCGCCGTCTGGTGCAGCGCGGTGGCCAGGCCGACCGCGGCCGCGGTATCCGAGGTGCCGGAACGCAGGTCGCGTTCGTGCCCGCCGCCGTGCAGCAGCGGCACACAGGGCACCTGCCTGCCGAGCAGCAGCAGGCCGACGCCGTGCGGCCCGCCGACCTTGTGTCCGGCGAAACTGGCCGCCGACAACCCGCTCGCGGCGAAGTCGATCGGCAACTGCGCCGCCGCCTGCACCGCGTCGCTGTGCATGGGTACGCCGAATTCCTGTGCCACGGCGGCCAACTCGCCGATCGGCTGGATGCTGCCGACCTCGTTGTTCGCCCACATGACGGTTACCAGCGCGACATCATCGGGATCGGCCGACAGCGCGGCCCGCAGCGTCCGTGGCGAGACGATGCCCTCGGCGTCCACCGGCAGCCAGGTGACCCTGGCCCCTTCGTGCTTCTCCAACCACTCGACCGCGTCGATCACCGCGTGATGTTCGACCGAGCTGACGATGATCCTGGTCCGGCGCGGGTCGGCATCCCGGCGCGCCCAGTAGATGCCCTTGACCGCCAGATTGTCGCTCTCGGTCCCACCGGAGGTGAAGATGACCTCCGAGGGCCGGGCGCCCAGATCCGCCGCGATCGACTCACGCGCCTCTTCCAGCGTCCGCCGGGCGACGCGACCCGACCCGTGCAGCGACGACGCGTTACCCGCCATCCCGAGCGCAGCCGTCATCGCCTCGATGGCGGCAGGAAACATCGGAGTGGTGGCCGCATGATCGAGGTAGACCGTATGGGCCGCCGCTGTGTGGACCGGACCCGAAAAAGCCGCCTTCATGACCAATAAAGCCTATCCCAGCCTTGACCTGCGCATCTTGGGGGTGCCCCCTCGCTGCCTACGTTTATCTTCGACTCACCCACGATGCGCAACCCGGTGACCGCCTTCCGGTATTCCCGGAACCCGCGTGTCCAGGGCCCGCGTGTCTCGTTCGGATCGGCCGTGCGGTGTCGATGTCACACCTGCGGGGGCAGCGTCGTCTACCAGGCAACCAGGCAGACAAGCTGCCGCAGAACAAAGGATGCACCAATGGACGTCGCCTACTACATCGTCGGTGTACTCGCTGCCCTGTGGATCGGCTTCTCGGGCTACTCGCTGGCCGCGCAGAAGCAGTTCGTGGTCGAACCGCTCGAGCAGTACGGGGTGCCGCGCTCGTGGTGGAACTGGCTGGCCCTTGCCAAGTCGGCGGGAGCGCTCGGATTGATCGTCGGCTTCTTCGTGCCCGCACTCGGGATCGCGGCAGCGGTGTGCTTGATCACGTACTTCCTCGGCGCCTCGGCCACCGCCATTCGGGCACACTCGTACCAGACCGCGATCTTCCCGGTGCTGTATCTGGTCCCGGCCGCCATCACTCTTGCGCTGCAACTCGCTCGGTAGTGCGGACAACGACCAGCAAAGCAGCCGCAGGCCATCGGCCTGCGGCTGCTTTGTGGGCGCCGCGAAATGCGAGAACTCACCCGGGGCCCCACGCAAACGTCAGCGGATTGCGAGTTGGGCGCGAGGTTCGTCGCCGGCATTACGGGGAACGGGGTTGGGGCGCGGAGCGAGCGAGTCGAGCGCGGTGTGGATGCGGCGCAGCCCGGTGGCGGCGCGGGCACGCAGTGTGTCGGCGGTGTCGGTGTTGCCAACGAGGTCGGCCAGGTCGGCGAGCAGATTGTCGAAATGGCCGAAAAACGCTGCACCGGTATCGAATCCGATGAGGGTACCGGAGTACGGCAGCAGGGTTTCGAACAGTTCACGCGACGCTTCGACCTCACCGAGGGCGACCGCGGCAGTGGCGCGGAAGGCACACATCAGTTGCCAATGAAAGTCGCGCCGCACCACAGCATGTTCGCGGAACAGCGCCCTGGCCCGCGCCTCGTCACCGGCGTGCAGCAGGGCGACGACATACAGTTGCGCCACGCGATCGGGATCAGCGGCGTACAGCGGCGTCAGCCGGTCCAGCAGGCCGGAGATGTCGCTGCGAGCCCAGCCGACGGTGAGCGCGCCGACGAGCCGAACCGCTTCCGCGTGCACGACGCCGGCCTCGGCCATCCGGGCGACGAACCGCCGATACTTGCGCTCGGCTTCGGGCAGGTCCCCGCGCAGCACCTCGACCACCGCGGCGAAGGACAGCAAGACGTCGGGCAACGGGCGCGGGCGATCGTCGCAGGCACAGTCGAGCGCACTGGCCGCATGCCTGCTCGCCGCGGGCAGATCGGTGTCCTGGCAGGCCGCCAGAAAATACAGGTAGTGCGCCAACGCCTGATAGTCGAGCAGCCCCGCGGCACGCGCGACACCGAGCAGTTCATTCGCGACGGGGCGCCAACCCGACGCGGTGGCCGAATCGGTGATCGTATACGCGATGGCATTCAGTGCGGCGCAGACCAACTCGGGATCACCGGTGCTGCGCGCGAGGCGCAGCGCCTGCTCGGCGCGCTCGCGCATCAGCGGACTCTCATCGGCCGATTCGATGACCAAGGTGATCAGCAGGGAAACCTGCTCCTGCACCGAATCGGCGTGTGCCAGTGCTGATTCCAGCGCATGCAACAGATGACTATCGACCGTGCACCAGTCCCGGGCACCCCAGATAACCGGTGGCATCCGGCAGGTCAGCGCGCGCACCACGAGACGTTCGTCACCCAGTTCTTCGGCGAGGTCGAGCGCTCTCCTGCGAACGACGCGCACCTGCGCGGCCTGGCCGTCGTGCGCCAACGCGGCGGCGAACCCGCACAGGGTCTCGAACAGCGCCAGCCGATCGTCTCTGGGAACGACTCGCGTCGAATGGCCGGCGAGTTCGTGCAGTTCGACGGCAGTTTGCCAATAACCGGCGGCGTCGGCCCAGGATTCCTTGCGGTCATATCTGCGAGCCACCGCGACAACGTGGTGCAGCGCATGCGCGGCCGTAGCCCTGGTCGCACCCCGGGCGGCGTGGTACGCCAGTAACTGCGCCTCGGCGAGATCGGCGGATCGCTCGTCGATCCGCGCTTCCAGGAATTCCAGTGTGCTCCAGTGCATTCGACCGCGCCGCAGTGGCGAAATGCTGTTGTACACCGTGTCCTGCACCAAGGCCTGATCGAGGGCGATCCGTTCCCGGTGGTCGAATCCGGTCAACCCGGCCGCGGCGGCGGCATCGATGAGATCGACGAGCGCCTCCTCGGCGACGCCGCAGAGTCCGACGAGCGTGTCGAAGTCGATCTCCCTGCCCCACACCGCAATGTACTGCAGCACGGTCAACATCCCCTCCGGCATCTGCTCGATCCGATCGATCAGCACCGCGCGAATGTTCTCCGGCAGTCCCCGTGAATCCCCGCGCGCCGCTATCCGTTTCGACAGTTCGCGGATGAAGAAGGGGTTGCCGCCGGTCCGTTCATGCAAAGTCTGTAGTGCTTCACGGTCGATCGTCGCGAGACCGGCGTCCTGAGCGACCTGGCGAGTACCCGCCAGGTCGAGCCCCGCCAATTCCACCCGCTCGGTCATCCGATCGGCCAGCGCCGCTTCCGTGGCACGCAGGGCGGGTGACAGGTCGAGGTCGCGCACCGTGACGATGACCAGGACGGGTTCGCGCTGCAGCCAGTTGGCCAACTGCCGCAGCACCTGCAGCGTCGCCTCGTCCGCCCGCTGAGCGTCCTCCACAACGATGGCGACCGGGCTGTTCACCACGAGTTCCCGGCATCGCCCGGTTACCGCCTGCACAATCGTGAACGGATCGACGTGGTCACGCGATGCCGCCGCGAGGGCGGGCGCACCGCCGAGCCCGGCCAGAATCTCGGTCCACGCCCAAGCCGGCGGTGCGCCGTCGACATCGGGGCAGCGGCCGATGGCAGTGGTCCACCCGTCGGTGCGGAGATTCGCGGCGACCGAGGTCGTGAGGGTGGTCTTGCCCGCGCCCGCCGCCCCGACCAGCCAGGTCAATCGCAGTCCGGAATGCCGAGCCTCCGCCGCGGTGGCGTAGAGGGCGGATCGCTGCTGCGGATAGAACGTCGGCTCGGAACCTGATTCGGCCGTACCCGACGGCAGGTTGCGCGGGGACGGCTCGGCACGGCGGCCGGATGTCGGCAAAAGTAGTGGCGTGGTCGTGCGATCACCCAGGTGATCGGGCTGCACGCTTTGCTTCAGGATCGCCGATTCGAGGTCATTCAGCCTCGGTCCAGGATCGATGCCGAATTCCGAACGCAGGAACTCCCTGGCCCGGCGAACGGTAGCCAATGCCTCCACCTGTTGTCCGAGTCGATATTGCGCCGAGGCCAGCAATCGAACGCTTTCTTCGCGTCCGGGATGTTCTTCGACCTGTTGGCGTAGCACGGCAATGACCTCGCCGAGCCTGCCGAGTTCCAGTGCCGCTTCGGCACGCATCTCGGTTGCCGTGATCCGTAAATCGGTTAGTCGTGATACCTCGGCTGTCGCCCATGATGCGCCGGAAAAGGATTCGAATGCGGCGCCATGCCAGCAATTGAGCGCCTCGTCGAGCAGCCGATAACGCTCCAGCGGCCCAGGCCGGTCGACTGGATCGTGTACCCGCTGTTCGTACTGGCGCATCTGTGCCTCGAACCGCCACGCATCCACACTTCCGACTTCCAGCCGGAGGGCATAACCGCCGCCTTCCGACACCAGAATTCGCGCCGCCGTCCTCGGTCTTCGAGAAGGTTCGAGTACGCGTCGCAAGTTATGGATCTGCACCTGCAGCACAGCGGGTGCATGCGATGGCGGATCACCCTCCCACACATCCTCGACCAGGCGGTCACTGCCGATGACCCGACCTCCGGCCAGCACCAATCGCCCGAGCACCGATCGCTGCCGACCGGCACCGATTCGGGCGGTCCGACCACCGAGAGAAACCTGCAGCGGGCCGAACACTTGAACCTGTGGCTCCGTCATGACACGACGTCCCTCCAACCGTCGGGATATCCACACCATCAATTAATTCGAAGAACATTCGGTAAATTACCGTCAAGTATCCGAATCTACAAACCGGATCGATCGGGCAGCGTTCAGCAAACTAGTTGGCGGACAACGCCATCCGCAGATTCAGACCGGGATCTCGGCAAATCCGCACAGCACGCAGGTGCGGCCGGACCGCACCGATTGGATGATCCGCCAGCACCGCACGCAGCGCCGCGGATGGGATCGTTCGTCCGCGATGTTCCGCAATACCGCGCCCCCTTCCCGGTCGCCATCAATCCATACCCCGGCGGCTATCCCACGCCGCTGGGCTATCTGCAGCGCGTGGGCGGCACAGTCGGCGACAACCGGACAGCGACGGCAGTAGGCCAGCGCCTGTCGCGGGTCGCCTTTCGGCGGCGCCGCGGGATGAAAGATCCCCGGCGCGGCCCCCTGACATGCGGCCCGTTGTCGCCAGCTCATTCGACCACCTCCTATTCGATTCCCCGGTGTCCCCGACAGCGGCTGTCCCGGAGCGAAATTTCCCGGATTCGCCCATCCGGAATGCCGCTACTGTATTCGCGGAAGCCACCGGTTACGCAATAGCCGCGAATTACGAAAAGGTATCGAATTGAATCGGAAGTCGGCGGGAAGAAATTCGAAAGGAATTCGGAAGTGCGGCGGCGGATAATTGTCGCAACATATTTCTTCGACTCGCAGGAGCGCACCCGATGCCTACACCTTCGACCATCGAAACCGCACACACGATCCCCGCAACACAGTCGAGGACGAACGCCTGTCGCGCATCGATCCTTGTGCTGCTGGTCGGCTCGGAGTCGCCGTCCGCGGTGTTCGCCGAATACCGCACGAACTGCACGTCATCCGACGATTCGGCGCCAGCGACCGACACGCCGGAACCCGACCTGCTCGGACTGTACCGTGATCGCGACGGCGATATCTGGCAGAAGACCGACGACGGCTGGCGACTGCGCAGGCAGCACGGCGTCGCCGTCGACGACGCATCGCTCTGGGAATGGATGGGCGGCCACGTGCGGGACTACGGGCCATTCGTTCCGCTGACAGCGGAGTAATCGACACGGTGTTCCGGTCATGCCGTTCCGGCCCCGGCCGGAACACCGTGCGATCATCCGGAAAGTCGATCTTGATCTATTCGAAAGTGCCCCGGAAGTGCCGTGCCGGAAACTATGCGGGCCGATCGGGCGCTGGCCGATCGCACGATTCGAGGGAAGCCGATGACAATGGGACCGAAATTGTTACAGACTGCCATTCCGACTTTCGCATTCACACCTATCGCCCGGCCCGAGCTGTATGACCGACTCGACGCGGCTTTGGCCACGTCGCAGGGGCACGCCCTACTGATCTCGGCGCCGGCCGGCAGCGGGAAAACCGTGCTGATCGCCGATTGGCTCGACAACCACCTGCGCCCGGCGCAGCCGGAAACGGACGTGCGATGGCTGACGGTGACCAGGCGCAATGCCGGGGCGGCCACGCTGCGGGCGGTGCTGCGACGCCCAGCCGTCGAGCACCCGGTGGTGCTCGTCATCGACAACGCGCATCTGATCACCGAACCACCCGCGCTCGCCTACCTGGAATACGTGCTCGCGCACCTGCCTTCGACCACCACCGCGGTGATCTCGGCGCGCTACGCACCGCCGTTGCGCTGGCATGCCGTGGAACTTCCCGGACTCGTATCCTTCTTGGGCACAACGGATCTCGCGTTCACCGGGGACCGTGCGAAGCAGCTGTGCGATGAACACAATTGCCTGCTCACCGATGCCGAGCTCGGCACCGTCATGGACCTGACCCACGGCTGGCCCGCGCTCGTGCGGATCGCGGCGGGGCAGGTCGGCGCCCATCATGATCGCCAGACCGCGCTGGCCGCGCTCGCCGGGACACCGCGCGCGGTCGCCGATTTCCTGCTCGGCGAGTTCATCGACGAACTGCCCGAACAGGTTCGGCGGTTCGTCGTCGACACCAGCATCCCGACGACCTTCACCGCAGCCCTTGCCGAACAGCTCACCGGGCTCGACGCCCATCAGATTCTGGACGGATTGCTCCGGATCAATTTCCCGATCATGCACACCGCGCACGACGGCGAGCTTTGGTTCAGCTATCACCCGATGTTGCGCACCCACCTGCTCGCCGAGGCCCGCTACAGCGCCGCCTATACCGAGGTACACCGCCGCACGGCCGACTGGTATTCGGCGATGAACATGCCGATGTCGGCCCTGCCGCACGTGCTGGCGGGCACACCGGCCGACCTGTTGCGCTTTCTGCGCGAGACGGCGCTGCGCGTCGTGCTCGCCGGCGCAGGCGCCGGCTTGTTCCAGCAGCTCGAGCACGCGGCGGTGCTCCCGGCGGACGACCCGTATCTGTGGGCGCTGCGGGCGATCGACGCGCTCGAACGGCACGATGTCACTGCGGCTGTCACCCATCTGGATCTCGTCTGCCAACGCACCCCGGACAGCGAGACCATCGCGCCCCGAGGCTGGATCGTGCCGTTGACACTCGCCGCCACCGCGGCCGCCGCCGTCGCCAGCGGCGCCGGTCTCGCCGAAATACTGCTGCCCGAACCACTTCCGATCACCGGGCAACCCGATATCGACGCCTACGTGGCCATCGAGGCCGCCGCGGTCCTGGTGGCGCGCGGCGATCTCACCGGCGCCAGACAGCTGCTACGGCGCGGCCTGGCGCTGGCGAAATGTGTCGGCAATCACCGGCTGGTCGTGCGGTCCACTGTTCGTCTTGCGGTCGTCGCCGCTATCCGCGGCGGTATCACGGTGGCGCGCGACACCGCCAAAAGGGCAGCCGACACCGCGAACGCCCATCACCACGGCGCATCTGCCGATGCCGTTGCGGCGGCATCGATTTCGTCCTACGTCAGCTTTCTGCGTGGCGAGCACGTCACCGATCCTGCCGAACCCGCGAAGCAGCTGCGGTGCGCCGGACTCATCGCCGGACTGCACGCATTCGATGCCGCCGCGGACAAGCGCGCCGCCGCGGAATCGTTGCGCGCGAACATGATGCGGCTGCTCCAGCAGGCCCGCGCACTGCCCGCGGTCGCCGATCTGCTCCTGCCTCAGGTGGTCCGTGCGCTGCTCGAGGTAGACGATGCGCGCACCGTGCGAACGCTGGTCGATCAGGCCGGCGCGGTGCTCGGCCACAGCGTCGGGGTCATCCTCGCCGGGGCCACTGTGGCCGCGCACACGAATCATCCGAAAACCGTTCTCGGCCTTGTCGAACCAGTCCTCACGGACGCCGACTCCACGCACCAGGTGCACATGATCACCGCCCTGCTGCTCACGGCCGCCGCGCAGGCCACACTGGCGAATCCATTGTCTGCCAAGGCCGCGGTCGAATCGGCCTTGCGCGCAGCCTGCCCAGAACACCTCGTCCGGCCGTTCCTCGACATCCCCGGAATCATCGAGTTGCTCGACGCGCACACCGGAACCTTCGGCAGGCACAACAGATTCGCCGACGAGATCCGCCGGCATCCGGCCGTCCGGCGCGACGATACGCAATCGCGCCTCACCGCGACAGAACGCCTGGTGCTTGCGCAGCTGCCGTCCGGACGGACAGCCCAGCAGATCGCGGAAGGTCTCGGCGTATCGATCAATACCGTCAAAACGCATCTGCGCGGGATCTACAGCAAGCTCGGCACCAGCTCCCGTGCCGAAACCCTGATCCTGGCCCGCCGCACCGGCCTGCTCTGATCGGGCGGCAGGCCGATCGGTCAGGCCCGATCCGGCCGCCAGGTGGCGACGGCCCAGATCACGACGACGTCGAGCACGATGATCAGAATCGACCACGCCGGGTAGTAGGGCAGCGACAGGAAGTTCCCGATGATCGACAGTGCGGCGACGACGATGGCCGAGACCCTGGCCCAGCCCGCACCGAGCATCAATCCGATCGCGCAGATAGAAAGCAGGACGCCGAGCACGGTGTGGGTCCACCCCCACGACGTCGTGTCGAATCGGTAGATGTAGTCGAAGCCGACGACGTAGAGCTGATCGGCGACGATCGCCGAAATGCCCTGCAGAATAGAGATCACGCCCACGGTGAGCAGCAGTACGGCCGCCGCGATGGAGGTGCCCGCGGCGGCCGCGTGGCGCACCGGGTGGTCGATGTCCGACTCGTGTGTCATGGATCGTCCCTTCCTGAACGGTTCGGTGGACCTCTCCGAATCTGCTCCCTCCGCGTCGTCGGCACCTCGCCCGTCACGGATGACTCTGCCGGTAGGCCTGCGTCTGCGCCGAGGTCGGCACGAATTCATCCGTAACGGGCGAGGAAATCGGTAGCCCGCGGCGGCACTGTCGATAGCGCATCGTCCGAATCGACAGAAGTGGAGCGGCACATGCTGGCCTACCGTGACCTGCTCGGCACGCTCGAACCCTGTGTGATCACCAATGCGGACGATGCCGTGGTCTGGGAGATGGAGTCCTTCGGTTTTCTGGCAGGCGCCCGCCCCGCCACCGTCCATCCCGGCTTGTGGCGGTTGAGCCGTCGCGCCGCACGCCACGGCCTCTACCAGGTGTGCGAGGGCATCTATCAGGTGCGCGGTTTCGACGTGTCGAACATGACGCTGGTCGAATCCGATCACGGCGTGATCGTCATCGACCCGTTGACGAGCGCCGAAAAAGCCGCCGCCGCACTGCGGTTGTACCGCAGGCATCGCGGTGAGCGGGCAGTCGTCGCCGTGGTCCATACGCATCCGCATGGCAGCCACGGCGGCGGCGTGCTCGGTGTCGTCGACGCAGACACGACCATCTCTGTCATCGCGCCGGCGAACTTCCGGAAGGCGGTGGCGCAGACCGTGTCCGCAGCGCCGGCGGTGCTGCGACGCGGCGCCTACTGCTCGGGCGCCGCGCTGCCGCACGGGCCGCGCGGCAGGATCGACATCGAAGAGACTGCCGACCCTGTCGTCCCGGCTCCGTACCTACTCGCACCGACGCTCGAGATTGCCGACACCGGAATGGACGAAGAGATCGACGGCGTCCGGATGATCTTCCAGGTCGTGCCGGGCACCGACGGCCCCTCCGAGATGAATGTCTTCTTTCCTTGTGCCCGAGCACTGTTCATGGGCGAACAGGTCGGGCAGAGCATGCACGATGTGGTGCCGCTGCGCGGCGCGCACTCGCGCGACGCGCGGGCGCGGTCGCGCGGTATCGCCGAGGCGATCGCATTGTTCTCGAGCGATGTCGACGTTGTCTTCGCGGCGCACCACTGGCCGACCACCGGCCGGGCCGAAGCGCTCGCGTTCTTGCGCGACCACCGCGACATGTATGCCTACCTGCACGACCAGACGGTGCGGCGAATCAATCAGGGCTACACCGGAATCGAGATCGCCGAGGAGCTGCGCCTGTCACCACAGTTGACGGCGCAGTCACATACCGCGGGCTGGTCGGGCTCGACCAACCAGAATGTCAAGGCGATCTACCAGCACTACCTCGGCTGGTACGACGGCAATCCCGCACATCTCTGGCAGCATCCGCCACGAGCACAGGCGGCGCGCTATGTCGAACTACTCGGTGGCGTCGAGGCCGCGGTGCGCAAGACCCGTGAGTTCGCCGCGGCCGGTGACCTCAGATTCGCCGCGGAACTCGGCAGCCACGCGGTTTTCGCCGCCCCGGACAACACCGATGCCCGCACCGCGCTGGCCGCTGTCTTCGAGCGGCTCGGCTACGGTGCCGAATGCGTGACGTGGCGTAATTGCTATCTCAGCGGCGCTGCCGAATTGCGTTACGGCCGTGGGCATCCGGCTCGGCACCGCAGCAACGGCATGGCACCGGCCCTGAGTATCACGCAACTGTTCGACACCATCGCCTCGACCATCGACGGACCGCGGGCGTGGTCCCAGCGGCTGAGCATCCGCTGGGTGTTCACCGACTCCGCCGAGATCTACCACATGGAGCTGAGCAACGGCGCCCTCATCCATCACCCGGCGCGGCAGCCATGGCCGGTGGATCTGGAGGTGACATTGACCAAACCCGGCCTGCTCGAACTGCTCGACACCGGTTCGCTCGACCACCTGCACACCTCGGGCGATATCGCGGCGTGGTCGCGGCTGCTCGCATCGACCGATGCGGCCGACCCCGATTTTCCGATCGTCACCCCATAGCCGATGCGCACTCGCGACATCGGCCCGGCGCCCAACGAAGGGTTAGCACCATGTCTTTTTGGGATTTCCTGTGGTTCAGCATCATGACATTCTTGTTCGTTGCGTACCTGATGATTCTCTTCTCCATCATCTCCGACCTGTTCCGTGACCGCGATACATCCGGATGGGCAAAGGCGCTATGGGTGGTCTGTCTACTCGTCCTCCCCTTTGTGACCGCACTGGTCTATCTGATTACCCGCGGCAATTCCATGGCGGAACGGCGTGGCGCCGATCGCCTGCGCTACTACGAAGCCGAGAACGAATACATCAGAACTGTCGCAGGAATCGACTCCTCGTCACAGATCGCCACTGCGAAGAAACTGCTCGACAACGGCACGATCACCGACGAGGAATTCAAACGGATCAAGGAAACGATCCTGCCCTAGCCGATGAACCACGCGGAAAAGATTCCGACCGAGACCGACCGCGGTTCGGCCCTGGTGCTCACGGTTCTCGCCGCAGGCCAATTCCTGATGACCTTGGACAGCTCGGTGATGAATGTGTCGATGGCGAGCGTGGCCGCCGATCTCGGCACCCCGGTGACCGGCATCCAGACGGCCATCACGCTGTACACGCTGGTCATGGCGACATTGATGATCACCGGCGGCAAGGTCGGCACCATGCTCGGCCGCAAACGAGCGTTCGCCGTCGGTCTCGTCGTCTATGGCGCGGGCTCGTTCACCACCGCTTTCGCGCCGAATCTCGCTGTGCTGCTGCTCGGTTGGTCATTGCTGGAAGGGCTGGGCGCGGTGCTGATCATGCCCGCGATCGTGGCGCTGGTCGCGGCGAACTTCCCCGCCGGACGCCGCGCGGGCGCGTATGGACTGGTCGCCGCGGCGGGTGCGTGCGCCGTTGCGGTCGGGCCGATGATCGGCGGAGCGGTCACCACCTTCGCGTCCTGGCGATATGTATTTCTCGGCGAGGTCGTCATCGTGCTGGTCATCCTGCTCGTGCTGCGTCGGGTCGCCGACGTCGCGCCAACGGCGGTCCGGCTCGACCTGGTCGGTTCGGCGTTATCGGTCCTCGGTCTCGGCATGACCGTGTACGGCGTGCTGCGTTCCAGCGATTGGGGCTGGGTGCGCCCCAGATCCGGTGGGCCGCAACTACTCGGCCTGTCCCCCGTGATCTGGCTGCTGCTCTCCGGTCTGGTGGCGCTCTACGGGTTGCTGCGGTGGGAGGCCTGGCTCGTTCGGGCCGACCGGGAACCGCTGATCGATATCGCGTTGCTGCGCAGCCGGCAACTCGTCGGCGGGCTCGGGATGTTCTTCGCGCAGTTCCTCGTCCAGGCGGGTGTCTTCTTCGCGGTTCCGCTGTTCCTCTCGGTGGCACTGGAACTCAGTGCGGTCGAGACCGGACTTCGCGTGCTGCCGTTGTCGGTCGCGCTGGTGCTGGCCGCCGCCGGTATCCCCAGGCTCTGGCCGCGAGCCAGCCCGCGCCGCACGGTTCGGCTCGGGCTGGCATCCATGATCGTCGGCATCATGATCCTGGTCGCGGGCCTGGATCCCGGCGCGAGCGCCGGCGTGGTGCTGATCCCGATGGTGTTCCTCGGTCTCGGACTCGGCGCGCTGTCCTCGCAGCTCGGCGCGGTAACCGTCGCCGCGGCGCCGGAAACGCGCAGTGCCGAGGTCGGCGGGCTGCAGAACACGGCGACCAGCCTCGGCGCCTCCCTCGGCACCGCGCTGATCGGGTCGGTGCTGATCGCCGCGCTGATCGGCGCCGCGCGCACCGGAATCGATGACAACCCCGCGGTTCCCGTGTCCGTGCAGCAGCAGGTGACCACCCAACTGGCGGACGGAGCGTCGTTCGTGTCCACCACGCAACTGCGCGCGGCGCTCGACGCGGCAGGCGTGCCGCAGGCCACCGCGGACGCGATCGTCGCGGTCAACGCCGACGCTCGGCTCACCGCGCTGCGGGCGGCACTGGCCCTCGCCGCGGCGCTCGCAATCGTGGCGCTGTTCGGCACCGGCTTGCTGCCGCGACATGCCGTCGGCGCGGCACCGGGTTCGGACCCATCCCCCACCAATTCAGGAGACAGAACATGATGTCGTGGCATGACTTTCGCGCTCTCAGCGGCTCATTCCTGGTCGGCGGGCCGAGCTTGTTCCGGTGCACGCAGTTGGGTGCGACGCAATTCGACCGACGCGGTCAGCAGCCGCAGCGCCAACCCGATCAGGATCAGGTTGCCGATCATCTGGGCGAGCACGACCGCCCTGGCCGGCTGAGACGTCGCCACGATGTCGCCGAAGCCGACCGTCGCGAACACCGTGACGCCGAAGTACAGCGCGTCGAGCTTCGTCAGGGACTCGCTGAAGCTGGTCGGCTCACCCGCGGAAAGCGTGTAATACACCGTGGCACAGCCGATGATGTAGCAGCCGAAAATGGCGACCGCCGCCTCCACCGCGCGTGCCAGCGGATGCTCGGCGCGCAGCACTCCGCGAATCTGCCAAGCAAAAATGGCGCATATGGCGACAGCTCCGGCAATCAGCAGCAGCACCGTCCTGATATCGCCGATTCGAGTGAACGGCAACAGGAAATAGGCCACCGACAAAGCGATCACCGCGGCGACGGCAAACAGCACACCACGGCGGGCCGGGCGGCGGCGATTTCCTGTCGACGAATTCTCTCCGGTGGGCATGAAAACAATTCCCCTTCGGCCGGCCGATCGCCGGATCACGTCGAGCGGCGCTCACGCGAACTATCCGGATCGACTTTACGCCGCAGTCGCCCGTGCGGCCATTCCGTTCGCAATACCGGCGAATATCGGATCGGCGCAACGGAATCGAGGCGACCGTGACGACGGATAACTCGGCGCCCGAACGACCGGACCCGCGCGATACGGGTCCGCTCACCGCGGACGAACGTGCCGAACTCGAGCGCCTGCGGGCCGCAAGCACGGTGCGCACCCACCGGTTCCGACACGCACTCCGCTGGACGACCGTGGGAATCCTGTTGACGCTCATGGGAGTTGCCGTGTTCGGCTCGGTCGTCGCGCGCTTCTGCCGGTCCGAAATCCTCGACACGGACCGATATGTCGCCACCATGGCACCGCTGGGATCTGATCCGGCGGTGCACGCCGAACTCGCGGACCGGATCACCACCGCGATCCTCACGCGGGTCGACATCGAGGAGGTGACCGCGAAAGCACTGACGGCACTGACCGATAACCTGCCGCAGGCCGCCGACCGGCCACGCGTGACCGACGCGTTGCGCAGCCTGCCGCCGCTGGTAGCCGCCCAGGCCGCAGCCTTGATCCACCAGACCGCGCTGTCATTGGTGTCCAGCGATCAATTCGAACAGCTCTGGGTCGCCGCGAATCGTCGCGCACACCAGACGCTCGTCGCGGCGCTCACCGGCCGGCAGGGACCGGCCATCGAGGTCGATGACCAAGGCACCGTGAGCATTTCGCTACAAGGCGTCCTGACGATCGTGCGCCAGAAACTCGACGAGCACGGAATCACGTTCGGCGACAGGCTGCCTGATGTCGACGCACAATTCGTACTCTTCCGCTCCGCGGACCTGATCAAGGCGCAGCGGGCGGTCCGCATGCTCGATCGACTGGCGAATGTACTGCCATGGATCGCGCTGGCCGCCGCGACCGGCGCGGTATGGCTGACGCCACGCAAGCACCGGACCAGGGCGCTCGCGTTGGCCGGCTCGAGTGCCGCACTGGCGATGGTCGTGCTGGCCATCGCGCTGGTGATCGGGCGCCGGGTCTACCTCGACGCGATGCCTCCGGAGGTCCTTTCCGCCGACGCCGCGGCCGCGTTGATCGATGCCGTGTACGCGCCGCTGCGGGCCGGCCTGCGCGCGGTGCTTGCGCTCGGACTGATCGTCGCGGTGGCGAGTTATCTTGCGGGGCAATCGCTCTCGGCTCGCGCGGTGCGCTCTGGCGGCGCGCGGGCGCTGGCGGCAGTGCGCAGCCCGCGCCGTGGCGAACCACACGCGGTAGAGACCTTCGCGGCGCGATACCGGGTGCCACTGCGTTGGGGCATCGTCGCTGTCGCCGCACTGACGGTGGCGTTCTGGCGCTTTCCCACCGGTCTGGTCGTACTCGGCATCGCAGTGATCACCGGGGTGCTGCTGCTGGCGGTGGAACTGCTGGCCCGGCCCTCGCCGAAATCCGAAACCTCGCAACGACAAGGAGAATTCACATGAACAACGCTCCGGCAATCGCCGACCACGGACTGATCGGCGACCTGCAGACGGCCGCACTCGTCGCCACCGACGGCACCATCGACTGGTTCTGCTGTCCGCGCTTCGACTCGCCGAGCGTCTTCGGGGCGCTGCTCGACCAGGAGCGCGGCGGGCAGTGCCGCATCCAGCCTTCGGTGCACCCCTACCGGTCTACACAGATGTACTTTCCCGAAACGGCAATTCTGATCACCCGATTCATGACCGAGGACGGCACCGGCGAGGTGTGCGACTTCATGCCGCCCATCCTCGGGCGTGCGCCGACGGACAACCATCGACTGGTGCGCACGGTGCGGTGCGTACGTGGACGCCTCACCTTCGACATCGACCTGATGCCCCGCTTCGACTACGGCCGTCAAACCCATGCCACAAAACTGACCGAAGACGGCGTCGTCTTCGACGGCGGAGAACACAACCTGACGGTGCACGTGGTGCGGGAAACCGATGACGCCAGGCTCGCCCAGATACAAACCACCGAGGACGGGCACGTCTACGGCTCGATCACCCTCGAGGCAGGCCAGACTCGCGGGATCGTCCTGGAATCGGCCGCACCCGGACCGCCGCGCACGATACGGCCTGCCGAGATAGAGCAGCTGTTCCAGAGCACCGTTCGCTACTGGCACTCCTGGCTGGCCCGGTCGACCTATCGGGGTCGCTGGCGCGAGGTCGTGCACCGCTCAGCGATAACGCTCAAGCTGCTGACCTACGCGCCGACCGGTGCCATCGTCGCGGCACCGACCGCCGGACTACCCGAACAGATCGGCGGCGAGCGGAACTGGGACTACCGCTACACCTGGATCAGGGATGCCTCCTTCTCCGTGCATTCGCTGCTCGCCCTCGGATTCACCGAAGAGGCAGCGGATTTCGCCCGCTGGCTGCGCAACCGCTATCGGGAAACCGACGGGCAGCTGGGGATCATGTACCGAGTGGACGGCTCGCCGGAACTGCGCGAGGAAGTGCTCCACCACTGGACGGGCTACCGCGGTTCCCGCCCGGTGCGCATCGGCAACGACGCGTCCGATCAACTTCAACTCGACATCTACGGCGAGATGCTCGACGCCATCTATCGCGCCGACCAACGCGGCCTGCGCATCGGCCACGAGGGCTGGCAGGACGTGATCGCCATCCTCGACTGGCTGGCATTCCATTGGGACCAACCAGAGGAGGGCATCTGGGAAACCCGTGGCGGACAGGCCGATTACAGCTACGGCAGGCTGATGAGCTGGGTGGCTTTCGACCGCGCTATCCGGATCGCGACGACCCACAGTCTGCCGGGCCCGATCGAGCAGTGGCGGGCCGAGCGCGATCAGATCTATGCCCAGCTCTGGGACCGCGGCTGGAGTCCGCGCCGCCAGGCCTTCGTGCAGCGGTACGACTCGGACGTCCTCGACTCGTCGCTACTGCGCATGGTGAAAGTCGGATTCGTCGCACCCCGTGACCCACGCTGGCTGTCCACCTTGGCGGCAATAACCGACGATCTGGTGACCGACAGCCTGGTGTATCGCTACGACCCCGCCGCGGCGCCGGACGGACTGCGCGGTTCCGAAGGCACGTTCTCGCTCTGCACCTTCGACTACGTCAACGCCCTCGCCCAGGCAGGCGATCTCACCCAGGCTCGGCTGGTATTCGAGAAGATGCTCACCTACGCCAACCACGTAGGTCTCTATGCCGAGGAAATCGCCCTCACCGGCGAACAACTCGGCAACTTCCCGCAAGCCTTCACCCACCTGGCCCTGATCGACGCCGCGCTCACGCTGGACCGGGCGATGGGCGGGGCGGGTGGGCCAGCCGCAAATCAATAGATCAGCCATCCGACAGCCACCATTGACGGGTGACCGCGCGCCGGAGTCGGCGCCGGTCGAGAGTGCGCGACATATCATGCGTTATCCGAAAGATGCTGAACGCGACTTTCCACCGAGTCCAATTCTTGTAGTCGTCCGACAATTCGTGCAGCCAGCAGGACTACTACTTTTTCGGGTGGTATGCCGAGGCGGTCCGCGCAGTCGTACACCTTGGACAGGAAACAGCAGTCGTATACTCCGTCAGGGTCACTGAGCAGTTCGTCGAGTTCCATTCCGACAACGGCCTGAGCGCGGGTCAGCAGACGGTCGTGAACCCAGCTCAGTAGCCATTCATTCGCGCCGCCTTGCGGCACTCGGATCGCCCACTCCGGAGTGATGTCACTAGTAATAATCCATTGGGTAGCATACAAAGTCATCGAAAAAGCCTGTTCCTTCAAAGGTGATAGTCGCTGATGCGTCGCAATGTGCGGAATTACCGCGCGGCGTTGGCGGACGCAGGGGTGCAACCGCCGAACGGGTAGCACATCCGGGCCGGATCCTGCGGCTGTGTCGTGCTCACGCGGGTCGTGGTCGGTGTGTTGTCGCCCGCCCCCGGGTACATGAAGACGACAGCGATCATGACCAGCACGGCGAATGCCATGGCTGCCGCGAAGGCGACAATCACCCGTGCCATCATGTGCGATATTGCCGGTGCAGGCAGTTGCACCGGCACGACAACGTACAGACCGGTACCGATGCCGACTTCCTCGTCGTGAATAGAATCGGATTGCTGCAATGCATTCGGGAATCGGTTACCGAAGACCTCTGTACTCATAGCGAATACTCTCGTTCGTGCATCACGCACTGGACGTGCGATCGGAATTGCAGAATGACTCCGAAAACATGTCAAGGGGGATGGTGGCCGATTCGATTCACGGCCGGTAGCTCGGCTTTGCCCGCGTTGCGGGCAAAACGGAGCATAGGCGTCGACACCCATAGAATATGGAGATACGCTGGGCTCTTAGTGCAAACAGACGGGGGTCCGACCCCAGGGGAACAAGTGGTTCGCATGACGAACGGCCCACACGCAAATAAGTGCGCACGGCGCGTGGCACGCGAAGCCAAGGATGCGGGCGGCTCAGACTACGAGACCGCACTGGCAGTGCACCAGCACTGCGGGTTGTCACTGCTACGGGCACACCGCATTGCCCGCAACTACACGCTGATGGAAGCGGTCGAGGCACTGAAGGAGATCCTCGCGTCGCGCGGAACTCCCAGCCAGGGCCTGCGCCATCAACGGCTGTCGCAATGGGAGCACGGCCAGGATGTGCCGTCCTCGCACTATCTGGACGCACTGTGTTTTCTCTACCGCAGCAGACCGGACCGGCTCGGTTTCGGACACGACTACTCGGACGCGGATGCGCTCCCGCAGAACGGAATCCAGGACGCCATGGATCGACGACATTTCGTTAGTCTGGCCGCGGCCGGAGCGATGTTCATGCCCGCGCCGCCGGGTGTCGGGTTGTTCGGCGAGAGTTTCGATCCGCCGGGTGGGCGACGGGCGACGGCAGCGTATGTCGGTCTGCTCGAAGACATTACCGAGCAGAACGGGTACCAGCTCTACAGTCCGCCTGCGGAGTTCATTCCCGCGCGCATGGTCGATCTGGCTCGGGCCCAGGCGTGCCTGCTGAGCGCGACGTCCGAAGACATTCGGCGCAGGCTGCACCGGGTG
The DNA here is from genome assembly GCF_040645995.1 of Nocardia sp. NPDC046473. Lineage (NCBI taxonomy): Bacteria > Bacillati > Actinomycetota > Actinomycetes > Mycobacteriales > Nocardiaceae > Nocardia > Nocardia sp. NPDC046473. The sequence goes on along the minus strand of NZ_JBEYZJ010000001.1, from coordinate 352,326 downwards.
TACGCCAAGAATGCCGGGTTCATCGCCATCCGGATCAACGACGTCGCCGAAGCAGGCGACACCTTCGAGTGGTTCGGCATCGCCCGTCGCGCCGCCCGGCTGGCCGAGGACGCGACGGTACAGGCCTGGATCGCCGGGCGGACCTGCGACGCGTGCGCCTGCCATCAGCAGTTCAAGTCCGGTCTGGCCGCCGCACACACCGCGCAATCGCTGGGTGCCCGCCGCGCCAACTCGTCGGCGGTGCTGGGATATCTCGTCGAGGCGGGCGTGCAGGCCCGGCTGGGTCGCCGGCACGAGACGCTCGAGGCGACACGCAATGCGGACCGGATGTTCGCCGCGCTTTCCGACGAGGAGACGGTCGCCGACGGATTCCGGGTCAGTGAGTATCTGCTTCGCTGGCACCAGGCCAACTCACTCGCCCTGGTCGGCGCGCATGCCCAGGCTGCACCGCTGCGCGACCGAGTGCTGGAATTGCCACTGGCCCAACATGATCAGGTCGGGCGGGCGCTGCTACACCTCGACAAGGCCGCCGCGGATATCGCTGCGGGCGAGCTGGAGTCGGGCTGTCACACCATCAGCACGACGTGGCAACAGTTGGCCAATGACGTTCGCGTCGGGCAGGTTCCGAATCGGGTAGTACAGATCCTGCAGTCCCTCGATTCCGGTCACGGTGCCACCCGCCAGGCGGCCGAGGTTCGCCAACTTCTCGAATCCTCCGCGGCCAGGCGGGAATCGGTCACATGAGTGGCCCGGCAGCAGGACCGCATCCGGCGCTGCCCTCGGGTCGACCCGCTTCGCCGCGCGCACGCCGCAGATCGAGTGTGACGCAATGTAATCCGCCGCCCATAGCGCGGGCGTGTCGTAGCGTGTGCGGGATGACGTCGATGCCGCGGCGGCGCAGCGCGGCGATGAGGTCGTGTTGCGCGGCGTCGACGACGGCGAGGTCCGGTCGCACCATCAAAAGATTCATCCCGATCCATGCCGAGGACAACGGATACGGGGAAGAGCACGGTGCGACAGCCATCGGCGGGCACCAGAGGTGTTCCCATGATCGCAGGGGTGCGGGCAGTTGCCACGGGTCACGGATCCGCTCGGGATTGAGGAGCACCAGCCCCTCGCGCAGCAGACTGATCGTGGAGTCGATGTGGGTGTGCGGGTAAACGCCGCGGATCGGGTGCACCCGATAGTCGCCCAGCGCGGACAGCGTGGTTTGCAACCAGCGATGTCCGAGCTCGTTGCCGCTGCTGGAGACCAGGTAGAACAGGTCGGGTCCGCAGCGCAGGATGTTCGCGGCGTCGAAGACCGGTTCGGTCTCCCCGAGCGTGACCCGTCCCTGGCCGTCGTCGGGGAACATCTCCTCGCGCAATTGCGGTGGTGGCGCGGCGATCCACGCCGAGCCGGCGAGCATGCGCTGCTGGAACAACTCCCGCAGGCCAGCGAGCTCGAACATTCGCGCCCGCATGGGACTCGGCGTGGCGATGATGACCGAACCCACGACCAGCGCGAGATCGCGCGGGCAATAGGAATAGAAGCCGCTGGTGCGCCAGTGCGGTGTGCCGAACTCGAGGTCGTGCACGATCGGTGCCGGGCGGTATACCCGAACACCCAAGTCCGCCAGCAGTTTTGCCAGACCGTCGAGGTCCTCGGCGGCCTCCGCGAGCACCCGGGACGGAAACGCGCCCACCGCGACACGGGCCGATTCGGCGGGGCCGAGATCCGGGTAGAGGTTCAGCAGTGCCGAACGATCCAGCGGCGGTATCCGCGCACCGTCCGCCGTGCCGACCACCACTTCGAGCAGCGGGCTGAATTCATCGTCCGAGCCCACCGGCCCAGGTGTGGGATGTGCTGGGGCGGAGGCAGTTTGCGGGATGACCGAGTGCGACATGGCACGGTCCTTTCGAACAGAGATGGTCGGAGATTCAGTGGCGCGCGTTCAGCCGAGCGCGCGGGAGGCGCCGCGACGACGGTGCGCCCGAACGGAGCCACAGGTCATCGCGCGCAGCAACCAACGGTCGGTGCCGTCATAGCGCGGATGAAATACCGTGCGGCCGTGGACAGTTCGCCGGTTGTCGGCCAGCAGCACGTCACCGGGACGCAATTCGTGACCGATCGCAGCCCGATCCAGCGCGGCCGTCAGTGCCTGCAGCGCCGCGGCTGCCGCATGATCGTTCGGGTCGGCCGGTCGCGCGTCGGCCTCGCCGAAGCAGATCTCCGGATCCGTAGCAGGTCCGGTCAATACCGCAACTGCGGGCAGCTCCGGCCGGCCGGGCAGGTCGTGCGCGGTGTCGGGTTCGATCACGAACCGCGGCTCCCGCAAGACGGCGACGATCTCGTCGGCCAGGTCGAGATGCCGGGCCGGCGCGAGCACCGTGACGGCCCCGGGATGGCCACGCAGGCACAGCAATCCGAAGTAGTCGCAACGATTTTCGGTGAAGCCGTCCTCGACGTGCCACTGCAACGTCGTCAGGCTGCCCGCGCTGGTTTGCGTGCTCTCGTGACCCGGCACCGGGATCACGTGCTGCACCAGCCGACCGTCGTGCAATGTCCGGAACGTGAACGGTTCGCCCAACGGCAACGACACGGCCAGCAGCAACAGTGCGGCCGCCTCGACCATCGGCATCGACCCGTCCGGCGTCACGGTGGCCGGGGTGGCAGGCAGATCCGTCAGATCCGCGCACACACCCCGCAACAGCAGCGCATTGTGCACCGCACCGGCGGTGCGGAACCGGTGCAGGGCAACGATCGCACGCGGCGGCAGGCTGGTGATCAGACCTGCGGCGGCCTCGACCGGGTCCTCCCCCGCACGCTGCTCGCCGACCGCCCGCAACGCGGCGGTCCACACCCGAGCGGCCTCCGACCTCGTCAGCCGGACAACTTCACTGGGAGCAAGCCGATTCAACATCAGCGATCACCCCCGCGACGGTCGGGCACCACCGGGCAGCTCGGCGCGAGTGTGCCGACTCCGGAATGCCTCGGTGATCCTGCCGCTGATCGACCGATCGTGCGGACGCGGTAAACACTTTCGTCGCAATGGCTGCGACAAGGTGCGCTCGGCCGCGTCCACAATCCAGGACCGGCACATCTCGCCACGCCGGCAATGAATGGCCGGTGAATGCCGCGCGAGGTGCTGCGCGGACAACTATCCACTGTCTGTTCGCCGGTCATTCGGTAGCTACCTGGGATGAATTCCACAACCGTAGCGACGTATCCGATGACCAGGCTCTTCGGGGAGGTGTTCGGATTCATGATGGCTGTCCTTCGTGTTCGACCGCGGCACTTCGGCCGCTGTAGACAGCTCATCGGAAAGGTTCGAAGTCCGACATCAGACCGGACAAACCAGCCGATTTGCACCGCGTTCAGCAAGTGTCCGGCGGACACTGACCTGACATTTCCGGACAATTGCCGACAGGCGATGACAGCATCGACAACGAGTGGGGGATGCACGCAATGACCGTGATTCCGAACCGGGCGGTGAACCGCGAATCTCTCGCGACAGTGACAAACCCTACCGAATTCGGCGGCGCCTTGCGCAGAGTCCGGGTGGCAGCAAATCTTTCTCTTCGCCGACTGGAGCAAACGGCAACCAACAGAAACAACGGCGGCCCACCCAGATACGTCGATCTGACGAAAAACCTCATCGAGGACATGGAGAAGGGCAAGCGACTCGAGGGCAGCCGGGTCGGCTCGGCGAGCGACAACCGGCTCGAGATCTACCTGTGGTGCTGCGGCGTTCCCCGGGACGATCTGCCTGCGTGGTTGGAAACCCGCCATCGAGTGCTGCGGGAGTCGCCGCAGCCGCCCGCAGAGCGGGAACCGGTGCCCGACAGCCCCGCTGAGTTGCGCCCGGCGGTGAAGACCGCACTACGCCGCGACGTGCGCATGTTCATCGGCCGCGATGCCGAACTGCGACGCATCCTGGCCGCGGCCGCCCCCGGCCGCGGCGCTCCGATCTACACCATCGACGGCATGCCCGGCGTCGGCAAGACCGCGTTGGCGACGCGCGCCGCGCACCTGCTGGCCGACCGCTATCCCGATGGCCGCTACTTCATCGAGTTACACGCACATACCCCGGGACGCCCGGTGGCCGACCCGGCGGATGTGCTGGCGGGCTTGCTGATTGCCCTCGGAGTCGACCTCCGCTACATCCCCGACACTCTCGAACAGCGGCGCGACCTGTGGCGCGACCGGCTGACCGATAAGCGGGTGCTGTTGATCCTCGACGACGCGCGCGACGAAGACCAGCTGGAACCGCTGCTGCCCGCCACCGCCGAATGCCTGACCCTGGTCACCAGCCGGCGCAGGCTGATCTCGCTCGCGAACGCGGTGCCGTTGGCGCTGGACATCCTCGATCCCGGCCCTGCCGCTGAGCTTTTCACCACCCTGGCCGACCGAGCCGCCGCCAGTGCCGCGGATCAGGCGGCAGTGGCGCGCATCGTGCAGTTGTGCGGCTATCTGCCGTTGGCGATCACGCTGCTGGCCGGTCGGCTGGCACATCACCCGACCTGGACGATCGCCGAACTCGCCGACGAATTCTGCGCTGCGACCGATCGACTCGGCGAACTCGATGCCGGAGCCAGAGTCGTGCGCGCCGCGTTCGACCTGTCCTACCGGGACCTGCCGCCGGAGCGCGAACTGCTGTTTCGCCGGTTGGGCTTGCACCCGGGCGCCGATCTCGACGCCTACGCCGCGGCGGCCCTGGCCGGCATCGACGTCGCGACCGCCCGGTGGGAGCTGGAATCCCTGTACACCGACCACCTGCTGGACGAGCCCGCCCGCGGCCGCTACCGGCTGCACGACCTGCTGCGCGAGTACGCCCGGGCCCTCGTCGATGCTGAAGATCATCACGACCGCGCCCGCGCACAGGATCGATTGCTGGACTATTTCCAGCACACCGCCACCGCGGCGGATCGCTGGCTGGCGCGCTGGACTCGGCCCACACACCACGCGAACGACTCCGCGAACGGCAGTGTGACCGTGCGCGAATTCGGCAACGAGATCCAGGCTTTGGAATGGATGCGCCTCGAACGGGAGAACCTGCTGGCCTGTCTCGATGACCATGCCGCAGACCGCTACCCGGCTCGGACGGTCACCCTGGCCGGCGTGCTGGCCGGACTGCTGGACCGGGACGGACCGTGGCCGATGGCGTGTCAACTGCATCAACGCGCGGTCGTCGCCGCCCGACATCTCGGTAGCCGCCTCGACGAGGCCGGTTCCCTCAACCACCTCGGCGCCGTGCATTGGCGAGCCGGTGACTATGCCACGGCCATCGACCGATTCGAGGTGGCGCTGGGCATTTACCGCCAGCTCGGCAACCGCCTCGGCGAAGCGAACGCACTCAACAACCTCGGCAACGTCCACGACGAAACCGGCGAATACCTCGAAGCCGTCGACCTACATCAGCAAGCACTGACCCTGTACCAGCAGCTCGGCAACCGCCTCGGCGAAGCGAACGCACTCAACAACCTCGGCAACGTCCACGAGGAAACCGGCGAATACCTCGAAGCCGTCGACCTATATCAGCAGGCGCTGGATCTGTACCACCAACTCGGCAACCGCCTCGGCGAAGCGAACGCACTCAACAACCTCGGCATCGTCCGAACCCGCACCGGCCTGCACGCCGAAGCCGTCGACCTACACCGCCAAGCCCTCGCCCTCTACCACCAACTCGGCAACCGCCTCGGCGAAGCGAACGCACTCAACAACCTCGGCATCGTCCGAACCCGCACCGGCCTGCATGCCGAAGCCGTCGACC
>NZ_JBEYZJ010000001.1:237893-346479 GCF_040645995.1 Nocardia sp. NPDC046473 | reverse complement strand
CGACCTACACCGCCAAGCCCTCGCCCTCTACCACCAACTCGGCAACCGCCTCGGCGAAGCCAGCGCACTCAACAACCTCGGCATCGTCCGAACCCGCACCGGCCTGCATGCCGAAGCCGTCGACCTACACCGCCAAGCCCTGGCGCTCTTCCACCAGCTCGGCTACCGGCGTGGCGAAGCCGAGGTACTCATCGATATCGGGAAGCTGCTGCTCGAAACGGGCGAGCCCGGCGGGGCGGTGGGCATGTTCACCGAGGCCCTCGACTGCGCTCGCGAGATCGGCAGCCAACTCGAGCAGGGGTACGCGCTGGAGGGCATCGGCCGGTGCCGAGTCGGCATGGGCGATCTAGGCGGTGTCGTCGAGTTGCGGACAGCGCTGCAGATCTACCAGTACATCGGAGCACCGGAAGCTACCGCGGTGGCCGCCTATCTGGCCGGCCTTTAGCTCGGCTGACGCTATGTCTGGGTTTCGGACCGCTGCGCTGTGTCGGCGGGCTGCTGGGTGCGGTCGATCATGGTTGTGTCCACGATCTGCATCGGACTCAATTCAGTCTTGGTGACCTCGTCGAAGAGATATCGATCGACGGCAACTCTGATTGCCCTTGCCCTGCTCAAATTCGACGCAATGCAGAAATTTGCCAACCGCTCCGTGGTCGATGCATCGAGGTAGATATCTGTCGGCACCGCGAAACGCAACTTGACGCTCCGCCGCGTGCCGCTGCTCGTCAGCGGGTCGAAATCATCGGACGGTATTCCAGCTATGCCGAGAATTCGGTAAGTATCGGCATTTCCGGCACGCGCTTGCCTGTCGAAGGAATCGAGCATTGCGACCACGGCCGCCCGAATCAATACTTCGCTCGATGCGGCCCACTCCCGCGCAAGGATGCCGATCAGTGACGTGACGACTGGTGTGAACCCCACGGTGAGCCGCGTTTCGACGATATGGCGCTTCATGAACTGCGCACCCTGCCTTCCCACCACGGGCAAATGAAGCTGTAAGCAAAACTAACCAAGAACGTGACAGTGCGTCGCCAAACATAATAACATGCACATCCCCCGACGCCGAGACAGTTGAAACACCATGCTCGATTCCGGATACGACTCGGTGACGTAACGCTTTTCCCGATCGGCGGCGGTTTCCACTGGTGAGAGCCGACCGGCGGTGCACGGCGTCGAGCTGCCGGTGCCGCGATCGGCCGCGGTACCACCGGCAGGGTTGCTACGCGGAGTGCGCCGGCGTAGGCCGCCCCAGATGCGCCTCGATATTTTGCGTCGGCCTGCGGACACTCAAACCGTCCTCCACAAAGGCCGGAGTGACGGTGAACCCGGAACCGCCCAACCCACCGAGGTGCAGCACACCGATATCGCCGGTGCTACTCCGCGGCAGCCACTCCCCGACTGCCCGCTCCGCGGCGGGCCGCAACCCATACCAATACCGATTCTCGCCATCGGCAAGGGCCGGGCCGAACACCGGCAGACGTTCGAGCAGCCTGTCCCGGATTTCGTGAATTGCTTCGATGACATATCGCGGCGCACGGGTCAGATCCTCGAGTCCGTGCTCGAGATCGGCGTATTCATCGGATTCGGTGATAAGCCTGCCTGCGGTGCCACCCAAACAGACGTGCCCACATGCCCTGTGCGGAATGCTGTAAGTCAACTCGTGGTCTCGATCCTTGTCCATCAACACGATTCGATCGAAAGGCGCAGGCACTTTCGCCAGATCGACGAGTAGCACCAGGCCGAAGTTTCCTTCGATTCGTTTGTCATCGAGCAGGAATTGCGCCCGGTCGCCTGCCGCGACACAAGCTACTTCCGCGCTGAATTCCGCTGCGATATCCAGCAGGTCCGCGAGATCGCGTATGTGGCGGACCAGTGGCGTGACACCGGGGAACCGACTGATCATGCGATACAACCGAGGCATGAGAGTACATGCGGAGATCACAGATCCGGCGTCGAGGAGCACGGCTCGGTTGTACAAGGGTGCCGAGAAGTCGATCGGGTTCGCGATCGCCGCCTTGCCCGGATACCCGCGGGGCAGTTGCACATGATGGTCCCTACTGAGGAATACGCTTCCGGTGCGCTCGACGAAGTCGGCGAGCCCCAGTTCCGACAGCATCTGCCAACGCTCGAATGATCGCTGTGCCCATGCAGCTATTCTCGGGTCACCATTGAGAAAAGGCATATGCCATCCGCTGGCACCGAAGCTGGCAATGCTGGAGTCGTGCGCGTCGGCGATCCACAGGATCTGAATCGGGCTGAATGCACGTCGGCCGGCCGAATACAGTTCGAACACGATCTGATGGCCGACAATCCCGTGGCCGACAACGACCGCTCGCCCGGTACGCAAAGCGGTCTCGACGAAAGTCTCCGGCTTGATCGCCTCGCTATGTGTGGAGGGAAGGTCATACATAAGAGGCACCTCTTCCACGAGCTCGAGGACCCCTTGTGTGCGTCAGGCCCCGACACTCTCGAGAGTGACGCGACTATGGCACGATGTCAAGCAGAGCTTAGCGAGTATTTCCGAACCGATAAGCACTGCTTGATCGCAACCGGTAGCCCGCCGGCTCGCGATAGCGATCGTCCGCCCCCTCCAACGATCCGGGCGGGCCCAAGCGAAGGACGGCTATGCGCGAGGTGAAGCTGGCAGCAACGCTGAAGCATCTCGTCGACGAGGGTGAGTATCGAGGCAACAGAAGGCTGGTTTGTACCGAGCTCGGTATCACCTCGGCCGCCCTGTCCCAATATATTAACGGCCAAACGCAGCCCAGCCTGGAGAAATTGGTAGCAATCGCCGATTTGTTTAAAGTATCGCTTGACTTCTTGATGTTCGGCGAAGACACCGTCACGGGACCGAGTGGCGTGCTAGAGTACGGGCCGCTTGCTCGCTATCTCGAGGCAGGTCTCTCCTCCGTACGAGACGATATCGCTGCCCAGTCGGCCTTTGTTGCGAAGATCGGGACAATCATGACCGACCAGATCGCTGCGGCGGCCCGGACCGCCGCAAAACGTCCGGCGACCTTCTACGGGATGCTCGACCAAGAACAAGCCCTCGAGCTCGAACGCTTCAGCGAGGCCAGCATTGTCGTCACCCTGGCCCTCGACGACGCCGTCGAGGTCAGTGGCGCCATCGAACAAGGCGTGACGGCCGGCAACTTCCTCGCAGTCGTTGCCGAGAATATCTCCAGAGGGCGCACCTATCACTTTGTCCTGTCACCGGATATGCCGGATCGCGAGGTACGTGTTCAACAATACCGCGCCCTGCTCCTGCGCCAGGATCTCGACGAAAAAGATCTGGAACGCTGCAAGTTCAGTGTCGCTTCGGACACTTTGTATGTCGGTTTCAACTTCTTCAAATTGGACGTCGAAAGCCTGCGGCAGCAGAGTCCTGTTCTGTATCAGTACGTCAAGCCCTACATCGGCAGCGACGACCGGATCGGCTACATAGAGCCGCCGTCTTCGCCCATTCGAGCCTTCTTCCTGGTAGATCCGGAACATCAGGTACTGGCGTCGCGCGCGCTGGACCGCTATGTTTCGACAACTGGGCCCGCTTTCTGACCCACGCAGCACCACATTCACGCCCAACTACCACCTCAACTACCATGAAGGGCCTCATAGGTGAGCCTTTTCCGCTGGACGACCTACAACGTGAACTCCTTGCTGCCACGGGGTTGGCAAGAGCAGGTCATGCAGGTCGCCCAAGAAGAGTATGTCGGCCGTACGCTGGTCAGCAGCCACTCGACATCACGCGAAGCCGCAGCATACGAGCTTCGGTGTGGCGGGGTCGGCGGAAACGCGCTGCGCACCCGCTTGCCCTGGCTGAATAAACTCTATGAGGGCCGTTTCCTCGAACTGGCGCAGTCGATGTCGAATGAAACCGTCACCACAATGCTGGACGATCGATTCAGCATGGTGCTCAACATTCAGCGCGAGACCGAACGATACGAATGCCATGTGGATACGAACCCCATCGAAGGCTTACTTTATTGCACAAGCCATTACCCGGGCGATGGCGGTGAACTCGTGGTATCGAACCGGGGCGACGTCGGCTCTATCGAAGAAGTCGACGAAGATTGCGCAATAATCGAGCCGAGGGCCGGCTACCTGGTGTTCTTCGACGCCCGATACCACAGCCATTACGTCCGGCGTCTCACCGATCCGAGCAACGTCAGAATTGTCGCGGCAATGAATTACTATACCGAGTCCTGCCCGGAGTGGAAAGTGCGACCATCGGACTTGAATCGCCATTTGTCCGGCCACGACTAGTGTCGTGAATAGTCGGCGCCGACGTCCGATGAGCTCGAACCAGCTAGCTCCCGGCGACCGAGTCGAGTGTGCTGTCAGTCGAGCTGCTGAAAGAACAACGGATTCACCAACGAACGATCTTCCCGGGGCTGTACCTGGTCCCGCCCGCCGCCACCCAGGCGCTCCAACTCGCTCGGTAGCCACGACCTGACATACGGCAAAGCACCCGCAGGCGATCGCCTGCGGGTGCTTTGCCGTTCGTGCCTGTCAGCTGCTGATCTCTTCGACGCGGCGGCCTCGCCCGCGCAGGATGGGGCGGATACGGCGGGGTGGCCTGCGGACCTCTGGTGCGTCCGAGGCGACCGACGGGTCCTGGACTCGGGTCTTGCCTGCCTCGATCCATACCGTGGCGTCGAGGGCGCCGTGCCGGGACTGTTCCGCGCCGCGGATGGCGGCCTCGCAGCGGCGGGCCAGATCGCGGCGATCGATGCCCGGCCGCTGGACCGTTTCGAGTACGACCTCGGCGATCATGCCGCGTGAGCGCAGCACCCGGCGGGCGGACGAGGCGAACGTGTCCTCGCCGACGAAGCCGGGAACCGTGCACTGGACGCCGTGCCGATCCAGGTAGCGCAACCGCACCGGCTGGACCGGAGTCGCGGTGTCGACCGCCGCCTGGAACAGCGCGGGCCGCATGCTGCCGTAGGCGCGACCGCACCAGGTGGTGCCCTCGGGGAACACCGCGATCCGCTCGCCCGCGGTGAGCCTGGCACTGATCTGCGCGATCACCCCGGGCAGCGCGCGCAGCTTCTCCCGTTCGATCGGGATGACCCGCATCAGCGTCGCGAGCTTGCCGAGCACCGGCCAGTCGACCATGTCGGCCCGCGCGACGAAGCCGAGCGGCTGCACCGCGGCGAGCGCGACGATATCGGTCCAGCCGATGTGCCCGACGACGACCATGACGCCGGTGCCGGACGGCCCGTAAACGGCGGGCGCGGTGCTGCCCTCATCGACAGCACCGCGCTCGTTCGGGTCGATCCGGCGATCGACGACCCGCAATTCCATGCCGAGACAATTCAGCAACGTGCGCGCGTAGCCGCGCTGCAGACGTTCCCGCTTACCTTGCGGCGTAACCAGATTCACCATCGGGAAGCTCACAAGCAGCCCGGCGACGCCGAGCAGCCTGCCGAGCACCCGGCCGGTGCCGACCTGGTCGATCGACTCGATGCAGCCGGGCCCACACGGGCTCGACGGCATCCACGCGTGTGCGGTGGCCTGTGCGGGCGGCGCGTCGAAGACCACGGTCCTCACCGCCCCCCGTCGAAGGTCGCGGCGGCGTCTTGTAATCGGTTCAGGTAGCGGGTGTTGATGGTGTCGAGCCCGAGGATGGCGACGAAGTCGGCGACCCCGAAGTCCGGGTCGTGCGCGGGCTCGCCGCAGATCTCCGCGCCGAGGCGCAGGTAGCCGCGCAGCAGCGGCGGCAGCTTGGGGCGGGCGGGCGGTGTCATGTCGTCGAGGGTCTTGCCGTCGACGACCACCGGGCGAATCGGGTGCACCCGCTGTTCCGGATCCGAAGCGTGCCGGCCGAGCAGCAGGTCGCGCACGCCGCGCACGTTCACGCCGGGTTCGTCGGCGGGGCTGTCCTGCATCGGCACCGAGACGCAGCCCATCACCCAGTCGTAACCGGTGAGCTGGATGTAGTGCAGGATGCCCGCCCACATGAGCGTGAGCACCGAGCCGTTGCGGTGGTCGGGCACGACGCAGGCGCGGCCCATCTCGACGATCCGGCGACCGGCCGGATCCAGTTGGGAGAGATCGAATTCCGTGGCCGTGTAGTAACCGCCCGCGGCGGCGACCTTGTCCGGCGGCAGCATCCGGTAGCAGCCGACGAAGTCTTCGGTGAGGTCGTCACGGACCAGCAGGTGATCGCAGTGCTCGTCGAACCGGTCGGCGTCGAGGCCGGTGCCGTTGTCGGGGATGTGGAATCCTGGCTCGCTCGCGAACACTCCGTAGCGCAGTCGCTGCGCCGCCGCGCGATGCTCTGCGTCGGATGAGACGACCAGCGAGTACCGTGACCGTTCCACCCCGGAGTCCGTCGAGCGCGCCGGGGCTGTCAACACGGACGTAATAGTCATATCGTCAATGAACCCAGCCGGACACTGCGCTGGAGCAACCCCGAAGTGTCCCGCCGATGCCGGTTTAGTGAACGAGACGATGATCACACCGAGCGTTCACCGGACCGTCGCGCCCCGTTCGCGCCCTCGCGCCGCAACCGCGTCTTTTGCCTGATTAACGCTTCTCGGCGAACACATTTCGCGATGCGGCCGCATCGCGAAGGAGCCGCATCGCGAGGTGCTCGCGATGCGGCTATCGACGTTAGAGCTGCCTTATGCGGCGGTTCTCTCCGCTTCGCGGGCCGGCTTGGCGACCTTGTTCACCTCGGCGAAGCCGGGGCGTCCGGTGCCGATGAAGGCGATCAACCAGGACGCGACCGCGGCGAAGCGGTTGCGGAAACCGACCAGGTAGAACAGGTGCACCGCGAGCCACATGAACCAGGCGATCAGGCCGCGGAAGGTGATCTTGTCGTTCAGCTTGGTCACCGCGCTGAACCGGCTGATCACCGCCATGCTGCCCTTGTCCCAGTACTTGAACGCGGTGCCCGCCTGCTTCTTTCGGCGAATGATGTCGGCGGCGTGCCTGCCCTCCTGCATGGCCACCGGCGACTGGCCCGGGTAGCCGTTCAAGGAGGTCATGTCGCCGATCGCGTAGATGTCGGCGTAACCACCGACGGTCAGGTCGGGATTGATCAACAGCCTTCCGGCCCGGTCGGTTTCGACGCCGGTGGCCTCGGCGAGCACCTTCGCGAACCCGCCGACCTGCACGCCGGCCGACCAGACGATCGTCTCCGCCGCGATGCCGCGCTCGACGCCGCTCTTGTCCTTGACAGTGACCTTGCCCGGCTCGATGTCGGTGACGAAGGTGCCGAGCAGCACGTCGACGCCGGTGCGGGTCAACGACTTCTTCGCGTACTCGGACAGGCCGCCGCCGAACGGGGGCAGCACCTCGCCGGCGCCTTCGACCAGGGTGACCGAAACTTCTTGGTGGTAGTACCTTTTCGCGAGTTCCTTCAGCTGGCCGGCCACCTCGACGCCGGTCGCGCCCGCCCCGACCACCACGAAGCTCAGCAGCCTGCGCTTGGTCTCCTCGTCGGCGCCCGCCGCCTCGGCGAAGACCCGTTGGATCTGCGCGCGAAGCAGTTTCGCGTCGTCGATGGTCTTGAGCGAGAAGGTCTTCTCGGCGAAATCGTCACGGCCGAAGTAGGACTGGCTGGCGCCGGTGGCGGCGATCAGCGAGCCGTACCGGATCCGACGCTGCTCGCCGTTCTGCTCATAGGTGACGATCGCCTTGTCGGGATCGATGGCGACCACCTTGCCCAGGCGCACGTCGGCCTCGCGGTGACGGCGCAGAATGGCGGCGATCGGCGGCGCAATCTCCTCCGATGCCAGCACACCGGTCGCTACCTGGTACAACAACGGTTGGAACAGGTGCTCCGGCGTGCTGGAGATCAGCACGTAATCGATACCCGACTTGGCAAGTTGCTTGGCGGCGGAGAGTCCGCCGAACCCCGATCCGACGATGACGACACCCGCGGTTTCGATTCCCGCATCCACGTACTGCATGACAGCCTCCTTCTCTCATTACCAACCGTCATCGGGAACGAGGATATTTCAGGAGTTAGGGCGCATAATTCAGATGACTCTTATCTCGATCCGTCATTAATCGGAGGCGCTGTGGAACTTCGGCAGCTCACCTACTTCGTTGCCGTCTGCGAGGAGCTCAGCTTCAGCGGTGCGGCCGCGAGGTGCTTTATCTCACAGTCCGCGATCAGCCACCAGATCTCCCGGCTCGAGCGCGACCTAGGCGTGCAATTGTTCGAGCGTTCGACAAGATCAGTGGTGGCCACCGACGCCACCGCACGGCTACTTCCCCTTGCGAAACAGATGCTGAGCCTCGAGTCGGCGATCCGGGCAGCGGTGCGCACCGTCGGCCCGCGCATCCGGCTCGCCGCCAACATGTCCTTCGCGACGCGATCACTGTCGGCGATCGCGGGTGCCCGCGCGACGCACCCGGAGGCGGAGATCGAGTTCGTGATCAAACCGTTCCGGCAGCGGATCACCGCGGTGGCCGACGGCGACTGCGATCTCGCGCTCATCCGCGGCAGCGTCGATCAGCCGGGGCTGGAAGTGGAGCAGCTGTGGGTCGAGGATCTGGTGATCGCGACCTCCAGCGCGCATCCGCTGGCCACCAGGGAGACGGTGACCCTGTCCGATCTGAGCAGGTATCCGTTGCTGCTGCCGCCCGAGCAGGAACAGGTGTTGCTGCACACGGTGATTCGGTCCGCGTTCGCCGAGCTGCCCACCGGGCCGACCTTCGGTCCGCCGATTCCACCCGATCACACCGCGACCCTCGAACTGATCAACCGGCCGGACGCCTGGACCGTCCTCTACGCCGAAAGCTCCACCGAGGGCCTGGTCGTCCTGAAACTGGCCGACCAGAAGCTCCGCATCCCGGTGTCCGCGGTCCTACGCAGCGACGTCCGCCGCTCCCCCATCCTCACCACCCTGCTCGCCGGTCTCCACCGCCCCTGATCGACGGAACGCCCCCGGGCCTGAGCCCGGGGGCGTTCGCTATGAATACCGCAGTGCACAAACGGGTTTCACTCAGGCGTTCTCCCGAGCGAAGCTGCGGGCACCGATCACCATGAGTACCAAGGCAACCGCGACGGTGATGCCGGTGCCGAAGTAGACGTCGGTGCTGCCGAAGTCGCCGCGGAACAGCGCCCGGGCGGCATCGACGGTGTGCGAGAACGGATTCACCTTCGCGATGTACTGCAACCAGTTCGGGCCGACGGTCATCGGCAGCAGGATGCCGGACAGCAACATGACCGGCAGGGTCAGGGTGTTGAGCACGGAGGCGAGCGTGCCCTCATCCCTGGCCCAGAGTCCCAGCGCGTAGGACGCGGCCGCGAGGCCGGCCGACATCACCGCGATCAGTAGCACCGAAAGCACCAAACCCAGTGGGTCCGGCCGCAATCCGAACGCCAGGACCGCGACGCCGACCAGAACCAAAGCCTGGACGATCAGCACGACCATGTCCTTGAGTACCCGGCCGAGCAATAGTGCACCCCGGTCCGCGGGCGTAACCCGTTGCCGCTCTATGACTCCCGCACGCAGCTCCGAGACGATGGCGAATCCGGCATACAACGAACCCATCAAACCGGTCTGAATGACCAAGGCCGGTGTGAGGATCTTCCAGGGGTCGACATCGGTGCCGAGCGAGGGCGCGATCCCCTTGATCAACGGACCGAACAGCACCAGATACAGGATCGGCTGAGACAGGCCGATGATCACCCACATCGGGTTGCGCAGGTTGGACCGCAGTTGGGACCAGAAGATCAGCCCGGTGTCGTGCGTGAACCTCATGACCGATTCCCTTCGCGCAGTGAACGTCCGGTGATAGTGAGGAAGACATCGTCGAGGCTCGGCCGTTTGACGGTGATCGCGCCCGGCGTGATCCCCCGCTCGTCCAGCGCGCGCAGCAAGGGAACGACGGCGGCATCGCCTCGCTCGACCGTCAGGTGCACCACCGTTGCACCCGCGTCGGCCGCGCGAACCCCCGACCGCACGTCGAGTACCGCCTCGGCCACCTGTAGCGCGAGATCGGCTTGCTCGTCGGCGATTTCGAGGCTGACCACGTCACCGGAGATCCGTCGCTTGAGCTCGTCGGGTGCCCCCTCGGCGACGACGACACCGTGATCCATCACGAGCAGCCGATCACACAGCGCGTCAGCTTCTTCCAGATAGTGCGTGGTGAGCACGACGGTGGTGCCCCGATCTCGCAGTCCGCGAATGTGTTCCCACAGGTTGGCCCGGCTCTGCGGATCCAGGCCGCTGGTCGGCTCGTCGAGGTAGATCAGTTTCGGGCCGTGCATGAGGCCGAGCGCGATGTCGACCCTTCGCCGCTGGCCGCCGGAGAGCTGGCCGCATTTGCGCCCACCCAGTCCGGCCAGATCCAGCGCCGCAAGCAGCTCTTCGGCGTTGCGCAGCGCCTGCGTCTTGGTCAGACCGAAAAGCCTTGCCTGCAGCACCAATTCGTCGATGACGAGTTCGAGGTCGTTGCTCATGCCGCCCTGCGCGACATACCCGATGCGCGACCGCACGGTCCGTGCCTCGGTGCGCAGATCAGCGCCGGTGATGGTCGCCTCGCCCGCGGTCGGCTCGAGCAGCGTGCTGATCATCCGCAGCGTAGTGGTTTTGCCCGCGCCGTTCGGGCCTAGGAGACCGAGGATTTCGCCGTCGTGCACGGCGAAATCGACCCCCTTGACCGCCTCGACGGGACCGGTTCTGGTTCTGAAGGTTCGGGCAAGCCCACGCACCTCGATGACCGCGGTACGTGTGCGGCCACGAACGGTGTCGATCGTTTCCACACCGCTTACGGTAGGAACGATCGACCAAATAGTCAAGCTTTACTATTCAGGCTTGATCATGACATCGGCGGTTCCCCGGTGTTCATCGCGGCATTCACGCCACCCCACGCATCGAGTTCACCGGTTTCGATGCGCTCCAACGTCTTTCGTGACCAGTTCAGATCCGCCCTGATGTGATCGGCGGACAGCCGCATCGCATCGGCGACGTGGTGCGGCTCGGCCTCGGCGGGATTGCCACTGCCGGCCAGGATCCGGGCCACCTCCCGCTCGGTGAAGACCAGCTCGGCCTCGAACTTGAGAATCCGGCTGTTCAACGCGGCAATGACTTCATCGCGCGGTGCCGCCGGAAACAGCGCGACCGCGGCGAAGTACGGATTCTTCGGCTGCTCGGCGGAGAACAACGACTCACGCAGCATCTCGCCGAACTCCTTCTCCCCCTCGCTGGTGAGCCGATACGTGGTCCGCTCCGGCCGAGCCCCGTCCTGCGCGACCCCCTCGATCGCGATCAGCCCGTCGCGCTGCAAGGTATTCAGCGCACCATAGATCGACCCCGGCTTCACATTCGCCCAATCGTCGGCGTGCCAGGACAACAGCTCACGCCGAACGTCGTACCCGTGCACCGGTTGCAGCAGCCGAACGATGGCGAGCACCAGCATCCGCGTCGTAGGAACAGCCATACTCGCAGGCTAGCGCACCCGCGGCGCCTCCTTGGAACACGTTCCCACACAACCGGTTCCAGCTGACCAGAGACTCGAATCCAAGTACCGGAGCGGACACCAGCCATTGATCACCAGCTGCGATCAGTCCCGGCGGTCCACAAAGTTAGGATCTACATTAATTGCGCCGGTCAGCCGCCAAACACCACGTTCGAATATCAGATCGCCTGAAACGACAATTGGTTGCTTGCTCTGATGCGCACGAATTGCCCACGCATATTCTTCGCCGGCCAGCGGGACATGGACCTTTCGCAGGCGACCATCTACATGAGTAGACAAAACGATACTGCTGGCCTCTTGATCCTCGTCACCGGAATCGTCTCGATTAAGCGTACGAACTGTGCCGAGCAGCGTCACATAACGCGGCGGCTCCTCGCGCCGAACCAACCGTTCCCGCACGCGGGGCAGACCCGCCATTGCATTGCGATCGACGATGATTCGCGACGTGCCGACGTCAGGGCGCGGCTCAGCGGCCGCCCAATCGAACGACAGCTCCAATGCGCGTAGCATTTCCGGCTGGGTGAGCTCCTGCACTGACTCCACCAAACTTGCGCTCAAGCCCAGTTGTCCGGCCCGGTCGAGTGCACCTTCGTCCCAATCGAGGGCAAGCTGACGAGTCGACTGCAAACCCGTGGCCAGCGTTGTCATCACCTTGCGCGGAAAAGGCACAGCCGGCGACCCGTCGTCGTGTGACGGCAGAACTTCACCGAGACGAGTTACGACAGTGAATACGAAACTGCCCCGTTTCGTGTGCCCCAGCCGGATGTCATCTTCGAGAAATTCGGTGACAATGGCCGACCTCCTGCCGCGGTGCGAATGAGTTGGATCATCTGCGGTTGTAGCGGCGGCCCGCATCATCGTAAACAATGCTTCCAGAGTCTTTTCGGCTTGCCGAAAAGGGATTGTCCCATCCGTCATTTCCTGGTCGAGTCGAACGAAGAAAAGGTCGGCACGTGCTGCGACGATACGCTCTGCCAGCTGCCCGGGATTCCAATCATAAATGGTGGCAAGAGCTTGCAGCGTGTCACGAAAACGCACGGAGAAGTCGGCGTAGTCAGTAGCCAACGGCAGCATGACACGGCCAAGCGGACCGTCCGCGCCCGGCAGCCGCCAGATCTCTCTGACGTCTTGGTCCCGGGCCTCGAGCTGCCAATCGTGGCTGGCAAGGTACTGGGACACAGCGGGCGGCGACAAAGTGGACGCGATCTCCTGGAGACCGTCGAGCGGAACCTCTTTCACCACTGACCTCCTTCGCCGATTGCCTGCATGATGCCTTTAAGGCTGCTCACATCGAACAGGTTGTTCCTGGGCAGATGGACCGTCTTGCTGGCCTTACCATCCTCGATCGCGCCGAGTTCTCTCGCATGCTGCCAGTACATTCGGCTCGAACTGGTCAACCCTGCTTCAGACAGGTCCAGTAGTTGTTCAGGATCCTCAGGGACGAGCAGGACGCCGAGCAGTGCCGGGGCGAACCGTTTCGGGTTCACCAACTTGAGAAACCGATCGCGCTCCAACGACCATGCCAGGTGCTCGGCTCCGAGCAGCCGTTGCTGCGTCGTGCACTTGAGCTGCATCTCGAACTCAGGGCAGTAGTACCGCACGTACTCGGCAGACGACGCAACCGTGATGTCGACTCCGTCATAGTCGGTCAGATGACTCTTGATGGAACAGCCTGCGGCGGCAGCAACCATATGTATGAAGGCGAGGCTGAACTGCTCCTGTCGGGCGGTCATCGACAGACCACCGTCCTGTGCCGATGACACCGCGCCCAGGGGCATACTCCCGCTGCCGCCGTCAACGTCCACCATGCAAACCCTCCCCCGATTCCCCAGAATATGCACCGTGTGGCGCCCCACGCAGACAATAGCTGCCTTGGTCAGCCCGTCACCCAGCAACGAAAAAGGTGGCCTCGACTGAACTTTCCAGCCGAGGCCACCAATTATCGCGCGAAGCGAGCGATCAGCCCTTGTGGGACTTGACCGCTTCGGTCAGCTGCGGGGCGACGTTGAACAGGTCGCCGACGATGCCGTAGTCCGCGATCTCGAAGATCGGGGCCTCTTCGTCCTTGTTGACCGCGACGATGGTCTTCGAGGTCTGCATGCCGGCCCGGTGCTGGATGGCGCCGGAGATGCCGAGGGCGATGTAGAGCTGCGGCGAGACCGTCTTACCGGTCTGGCCGACCTGGAACTGGCCCGGGTAGTAGCCCGAGTCGACCGCGGCGCGCGAGGCGCCGACGGCGGCACCGAGCGAGTCGGCCAGCTCCTCGACGACCGAGAACTTCTCGGCGGAACCGACACCG
This sequence comes from Nocardia sp. NPDC046473, assembly GCF_040645995.1. Classification (NCBI taxonomy): domain Bacteria; kingdom Bacillati; phylum Actinomycetota; class Actinomycetes; order Mycobacteriales; family Nocardiaceae; genus Nocardia; species Nocardia sp. NPDC046473. Next base: position 332,738 of record NZ_JBEYZJ010000001.1, on the reverse strand, counting down.
CGACCACCGGAGACGACGATGTTCGCCTCGGTGAGCTCGGGACGGTCGCCACCGACGATCGGCTCGCGCGCGGTCACCTTGACGACGCCGTCTTCCTGCGCGGGCACCTCGACGGTGACCTTCTCGCCGGCGCCGGCCTGCGCGGACGCCTCGATGGCGCCCGGGCGCACCGAGATCACCGGCACGTCGCCGGTGGCCTTCGCGTCGACGGTGAACGCGCCACCGAAGATGGAATGCACGGCGGTGCCGTCGGACTTCACGTCGATCACGTCGATCAGCAGGCCGGAGCCGATGCGGGCGGCGAGGCGGCCCGACACCTCCTTGCCTTCGGCCGAGGCGGCGACGATGACGGCGGCCGGGGAGACCTGCTCGGTCAGCGCGGCGAGCACGTCGATCTTCGGGGTGAGCAGGTAGTTCTCCACGTCGTCGGACTCGGCGATGTAGATCTTCTCCGCACCCGCGGCGGCCAGCGCGTCGGCCAGCTTCTCGCCGGTGCCCGCGGTGCCGAGCACGACGGCGGCCGGCTCACCCAGGTTGCGGGCGGCGGTCAGGAGCTCGGTGCTGACCTTCTTGATCGCACCGTCTGCGTGCTCGATGAGCACAAGTACTTCAGCCATTTGTGTTCTCTCCTAAGCAGATCGGCGGGATCAGATGATCTTCTGACCGACGAGGTACTGGGCGATCTTGGTGCCGCCGTCGCCCTCGTCCGCGATCTTCTCGCCCGCGGTGCGCGGCGGCTTCGGGGTGGCTCCGGTGACGGTGGTGCCCGCGTTCGCGACACCGACGGTCGACGGGTCGACGCCCAGATCGGCCAGCGTGAAGGTCTGCACTTCCTTCTTCTTCGCGGCCATGATGCCCTTGAAGGACGGGAAGCGCGGCTCGTTGATCTTCTCGGTCACGCTGACGATGGCCGGGAGGGTGGCCTCCAGCTTGAAGACGCCATCATCGGTCTCGCGCTCGCCGGTGACCTTGTCGCCGTCGATGGTGAGCTTGCGCAGGTGAGTCAGCTGCGGCAGGCCGAGGTACTCGGCGATGATCGCGGGGACCGCACCGGCGCGACCGTCGGTCGCCTCGTTGCCCGCGATGACCAGCTCGACGCCTTCGACCTGGCCGAGCGCGCTCGCCAGCACCCAGGCGGTCTGCACGGCGTCGGAGCCGTGGATCGCCGGGTCGTTGATGTGGATGGCCTTGTCGGCGCCCATGGACAGCGCCTTGCGGATGGCCTCGGTGGCCCGGTCCGGACCGGCGGCCAGCACGGTGACCTCGCCGCCCTGCGCCTCCTTGATCAGCAGCGCTTCTTCGACGGCGCGCTCGTTGATCTCGTCGAGGACGGCGTCGGCGGCTTCGCGATCGAGGGTGTAGTCACCATCGGTCAGCTTGCGCTCGGACCAGGTGTCGGGAACCTGCTTGATGAGTACGACGATGTTCGGCATCGGTCTTCGTCGACCTCCTGTTCTGGTTACACGTATGGAGTGGTCGCACAGGCGGCGCCGTACGTCCGTGTGAGTAGCTCAGGGCGTGACACTACCCTACGTTAAGTTACCCGTGGGTAACTTAGCCGCTTCTCTCTCATAACGCCAGACCCAGCGATATCGTGCCGGGCTGGAGCACCCCCGCCGAACGGTCCATCTCGACTGGTAGCGGCATCCCGGTGACCGGGTGCGGGTATCCCGCAAACAGTCAGTGCCAGTAACGTCGGAGCGCATGAGCGAGCGAAGCGAGCGAGCAATAAGCACAGCCGAGCACTCGCTCGTGACGGAACCGAGCGCCAGCGAGGTGGAGTCATGAGCGAGGCTGTGATCCCTGCCGCAGTGGACGACCCGACGGGCATGACCGGCGCCCCGGAGACGACCGTCGGCGCCGTCGAACCGCTGCCGTTGACCGGCGAACGGACCGTCCCCGGCATCGCCGAGGAGAACTACTGGTTCCGCAGGCACGAGATCGCCTACGCCCGCCTGCTCGATCGGTGCGCCGGAAAAACGGTGCTGGAGGCCGGATCCGGCGAGGGCTACGGCGCGGACATGATCGCCTCGGTGGCCACCAAGGTCACCGGCGTCGACTACGACACCGGCGCGGTCGAGCACGTACGCGCCAGGTACCCGCGGGTGGAAATGATCCAGGGCAACCTCGCGGCACTGCCGCTCGATGACGCCTCGGTCGACGTTGTGGTGAACTTCCAAGTGATCGAACATCTCTGGGATCAAGGTCAGTTCCTCCGGGAGTGCCTGCGGGTGCTGCGCCCCGGTGGTGAGCTGCTGATCAGCACGCCGAACCGGATCACTTTCTCGCCTGGTCGCGATACCCCCCTCAACCCATTCCACACGCGCGAACTGAGCGCCGCCGAGCTCACCGAGCTACTGGTCGAGGCGGGCTTCGAGGTCGCACAGATGACCGGCGTGCACCACGGCGCGAGCCTGAAAGCGTTGGACGCCAAGCACGGTGGGTCGTTCATCGACGCGCAGATCGAGCGGGCGCTGGCCGGCGAGCCGTGGCCCGCCGAGCTCACCGCCGACGTCGCGGCCGTCACCATCGACGACTTCACCCTGATCGCCGAGGACATCGATGCGAGCCTCGATCTGGTCGCCATCGCGGTGAAGCCTTGAGCAACGAGGCTGTTCCCGGCCAGTTCACCCTGGTCTTGCACTCCCATCTGCCCTGGCTGGCACACCACGGACGTTGGCCGGTCGGCGAGGAATGGCTCTACCAATCCTGGGCGGCCTCTTACCTTCCGGTCGCCGAGGTATTGAGAACACTTGCCGCCGAAGGGCGTTCGCATCTGCTCAGCCTCGGCATCACGCCGGTGCTCGCGGCCCAGCTCGACGACCCGCACTGCCTGTCCGGCATGCACCATTGGCTCGGCAACTGGCAGCTGCGCGCCGACGAGGCGGCGATGGCGGGCAACGTCGCCCTCGGCCAGCACGAACATCGTTTGGCCACAGCGGCTTTGGCGGATTTCGAGGAGCGCTGGCGGCACGGTGCCGCGCCGGTCTGGCGCGAGCTCATCGACGCCGACACGATCGAACTGCTCGGCGGCCCGCTCGCCCATCCGTTCCAGCCGCTGCTCGATCCGCGGTTGCGTCAGTTCCAGCTCGCCGAGGGGTTGAGCGACGCGCAACATCGCTGGGGTCACACGCCCACCGGCATCTGGGCGCCGGAATGTGGCTACACGCCGGGCATGGAGGTCGGCTACGCCGCCGCGGGCGTGACCCATTTCATGGTCGACGGGCCCGCGCTGCGCGGCGACACCACCCTCGGCCGGCCGGTTCGCGAGTCCGATGTGGTCGCGTTCGGGCGTGATCTGCAGGTGAGCTATCGGGTCTGGTCGCCGAAATCGGGCTACCCGGGCCAGAGTGCCTACCGTGACTTTCATCACTACGACCACGCGACGGGTCTCAAACCGTCCCGGGTCACCGGCAAGACGGTGGCCGGTCCGGACAAGGCGCCCTACGACCCGGAACTCGCCGCCGCGGCGATCGGTCGCGACGTCGACGACTTCGTGCAAACAGTCCGCGAGCGACTGATCAGCGAATCCGAGCGGATCGGCCGACCCGCCCTGGTGGTGGCCGCGTTCGACACCGAATTGTTCGGTCACTGGTGGCACGAAGGACCGCAGTGGTTGGCCCAGGTGTTGCGGGCGCTGCCCGAAGCGGGCGTCACCCTCGGCACGCTGGCCGACGCGCGGGAACGCGGATTCGTCGGGGAGCCGGTGCCTTTGGCCGATTCGTCCTGGGGCTCCGGCAAGGACTGGCGGGTCTGGGCCGGGGATCAGGTACAGGACCTGGTCGAACTCAACGACGACATCGTGCGGCTCACGCTCGACACGATCGACAAGATGCGCGCCGTCGACGGAGCGACCGCGCTGCGCGACAACGTCGCCGACCAGTTGCTGCGCGAGGCCATTCTCACCGTGTCCAGCGACTGGGCGTTCATGGTCAGCAAGGACTCCGCCGCGGGCTACGCGCGCGACCGCGCGCACCGGCACGCGCACGCCGTGCGGGAGATCGCGGCCGCCGTCGGAGCGGGTCAACTCGCGAAAGCACAGCAGTTGGCGGCAGGATGGGGGTCGGCTGACGGACTCTTCCCCGGTGTGGACGCGCGACGACTCGGGAGCGCCGGGTCCGGAGGAAGCTTCGCCGCGGCTGCCGAGCACGCCGCGTCCAGCGCAGAAGGACATGCATGAAGATCTTGATGGTGTCGTGGGAATACCCGCCGGTCGTGGTCGGCGGGTTGGGCAGGCATGTGCATCACCTGGCGACCGAGCTGGCCGTTGCGGGCCACGAGGTGGTCGTGCTGGCACGCCGCCCCTCCGGCACCGACTCCTCGACCCATCCCACCCACTCCTTCATCGCCGAGGGTGTGCTGGTGGTCGCGGTCGCGGAGGACCCGCCGTGCTTCGACTTCGGCGAGGACATGCTGGCCTGGACGCTGGCCATGGGCCACGCGATGGTGCGCGCCGGTATCGCGCTCGGTAAGCCGGGTATCGGTGACGGCTGGGCGCCCGACGTGGTGCACGCGCACGATTGGCTGGTCGCGCACCCCGGTATCGCGCTGGCCGAGTACTACGACGTGCCGCTGGTCTCGACCATTCACGCCACCGAAGCCGGACGGCACAGCGGCTGGGTCGCGGGCAAGGTCAACCGGCAGGTGCATTCCGTCGAATGGTGGCTCGCCAACGAATCCGACGCGCTGATCACCTGCTCGGCCTCGATGCAGGACGAGGTGGAACGGCTCTACGGCCCCGAGCGAGTGCCGATGACGGTGATCCGCAACGGAATCGACGTGGGCGCCTGGACATTTCAGCCGCGCTCGCCGCGCACCGGCCCGCCGCGGCTGCTGTATGTCGGCAGGCTGGAATACGAGAAGGGCGTGCAGGACGCGATCGCCGCGCTGCCGCGCATCCGCCGCGCGCACCCCGGCACCACGCTCACCGTTGCCGGCATCGGCACCCAGTTCGAGTGGTTGCGTGAGCGCGCCCGCGGGCACCGGGTGGCTCGGGCGGTGAACTTCGCCGGCCAACTCGACCACGCCGAGCTGCTCGGCTGGCTGCACGGCGCCGACGCCATCGTGCTGCCCAGCCGCTACGAACCCTTCGGCATCGTCGCACTCGAGGCGGCCGCCGCGGGCACCCCGCTGATCACCTCCACCGCGGGCGGACTCGGCGAGGCCGTCATCGACGGTGTCACCGGAGCCTCGTTCGCCCCCGCCGACGTCGACGGCCTCGTCGACGCCGCCCGCGCCACCCTCGACGACCCCGTCGCCGCGCAAGACCGCGCCTACGCCGCCCGCGAACGCCTCACCGCCGATTTCGCCTGGGACGTAGTGGCCGCCGAAACCGCCCAGGTCTACCACTCCGCCAAACGCCGCGTCCGCAACCCCCTCGGCCGCCCCACCATCATCGAGCGCCCCCTCCCCGAGCGCGACCCGAAGTAGGCCCCCACAGCCGACCCACCTCAGCCGAGCCACCGCCGCGCACGAATCGGTCCCCCGCGCACAGTTTCGCTGACAATTACGTACGCGCCAGAACAATTCACGCGCAGCAGACAAACATCGCCGCGCCAAGCCAGTCCCCGCCCCGGCGCCAACAGTCAGCCCTGACGCCGCGCACGTCCCATCCTGCCGCGCACCTCTCAGCCTGCCACGCACGTCTCGCCCTGCCACGCACCTCTCGCCCTGCCACGCACCTCTCGCCCTGCCACGCACCTCTCGCCCTGCCACGCACCTCTCGCCCTGCCACGCACCTCTCGCCCTGACGCGCACCTCTCAGCCTGCCACGCACGAAATTGCCGACAATTCTGTGCGCTGCACAACAATCCATGCGCAGCAGGCAAATTAGCGCCGCGCGATCGCTACCGCGCACTCTTCGGTGGGCAGCGCACCTCCCATCCCGCAGCGCACAAAATAGCGAGCCACCCCGTGCGCAGCAGAACAATCTATACGCAGCAGGCAATCGCACCGCGCTGAGCCAGTCCCCATCCGGCCGGCCTCGACCGTCAGCGCAGGTGACGCGCACGTTTCAATACGCGGCGTACAAATTGTCGGCAGTTTCTATGCGCAGCAGAACAATCTGTGCGCAGCAGAACAATCTGTGCGCGGCGAACAATCTGTGCGCGGCGAACAATCTGTGCGCGGCGAACGAACAGCGGCGCGCGATCGCGCCCTCACGGCAGCCAACGTTCACGAATCGTTCCGGAGCGGATCCGTCCCGTCTAGCGGCCGACGCGCACGTTTTCCCTTAGTGCGCGCGGAATTGCTGGCTATTGTCCGCGCGCGACGCCAAAATGTGCGCGGGGCAACGTTATCCACAGGCGGGTGGTTGTGCACAGGGGGCGCTTTTCGGAGGTTGGGGGCGAGGGCGGGGGTGCACTATGTGCGGATGGAGGCCTTACCGGTACAGCGACGCGAGGCGTTGGCGAAAGGATTCAGTGACGCCGAGTTGCGGCGATTGACTGCTCGGCGCAGTTTGCGCCGGCTCCGGCCAGGCTCGTATGTGCTACCCGAGGCGTACGAGGCAATGGATCGGGAAGCGCGCTACCAGGTGCTCGTCCGGGCGACCGCAGGACATCTGTCGGCGCCGGCGGTGATCAGCCACCAGTCTTCGGCGGCGGTTCACGGTTTGCCACTGTGGGGGTTGCCGCTCGATCGAGTGCACGTGACCCGGCATCGCAGTAGCGGTGGGCACCGCGGCAAGCACCTGCACGTTCACTGTGCTCCGGTCCAAGATGAGGACGTCACCCAAGTCGGATCGCTACTCGTCCTTTCGCCGGCGCGCACAATTGCCGACATCGCACGGACGGTCGGATTGCAGGAAGCAGTTGCGATCGGCGACGCGGCCGGGCGGCAGTTCGGACTAGGTCACGAATCCTTTTGCCAAGCACTGACTTACGCTGCGGGCCGTCCTGGCTACCGCGCCGCGCTGCGCGCCATCGGACTGCTCGACGGACGCAGTGAAGGTATCGGCGAGTCCCGCAGCCGGGTCGTCCTCAGTGACCTTGACCTGCCCGAACCCGAACTTCAAACGACAATCCTCGACGACGCAGGTAGGTTCGTCGCGCGTGTCGACTTCTGCTTCGAAAGGCTGGGCATCATCGGCGAATTCGACGGCAAGGTGAAGTACAGCGAGGAACTGAACCCAGACGAAAGCCCCACAAGAACGCTCTACCGCGAAAAACTGCGCGAAGATCACCTTCGCGATCTCGGCTGGGAGGTCGTCCGCTGGACCTGGCCAGACCTGGACACCCCCACCATCCTGGACACCCGATTCCGTCGCGCTATCGCCCGCACCTCCCACCGCCCACGCCCTGTCGGCTCAACCATCCATATGCCGCGCACCAATTAGCCCGGCGCGCACGAAATCGTCGGCAATTTCTTGCGCGCCTTCCTATTTCCTGCGCGACACCGCCAACGGCAAGCCGCAACTCGCAACGCGCAACGCGCAACGCGAGCAAGCCTCCGTGCGGCCGTAGCAACCCTGCGCACCGATAGCGTCCCGCGCAGTCCAGGTACAGGGTCTCGCACTCACCGCGCGCACTTTGGCGGGCCGCGCACAAAACAGCCAGCTGATTTGTGCGCGTCACACGAAATCGTGCGCGGCGGCGCGGCGAAGCGTCCGCCGCTGGTGCCGACAAACGTCCGTTCCGCGCACTCGTTAGCGGGCTGCACACGATGTAGCTGACTGGGTCGTACGCGCCATGCGAAGTTGTGCGCAGCGTCCCTTGGCTCAGGTGTACGTCCCCCGCTGCTGCGCACTCTTTGGCTGGCTGCGTGCGAAACAGCTGACTGGGTCGTACGCGCCATGCGAAGTTGTGCGCAGCGTCCCTTGGCTCAGGTGTAGTCCCCTGCCGCTGCGCACTAGTTCGCGTCCTGCGCACAAACCGCTGGCCGTCTCGTGCGCGGCGCAACAGAACGTGCGCGGGGGGCGAGTCGGGAGTCAGCTGTCGGCGGTCAGCGCTCAGGCTTGAAGACGAACAGTTCGCCGATGCGGGTGGCGACGATGACTTCGCCCTGCGCGCCGATCGAGGTGCCGGTGGTGCTGCCTTGCGCGCCCGGCAGCACGTCGGAGTCGATGGTGGAGCCGGTCTTGGTGTCGAAAGTGATGAGGTTCAGGCCCTCGCCGATCGCCGCGGCGGTGTAGCCGGTGCCGCCCGCGGTCTGCACCGGGGTGCCGCGCAGGTCGAGGTCCTTACGCGCCCAGGCGATTTCCGGCGCGTCACCCTTGTCGCGCAGCGCGAGCAGGTAGCCCTCGTCGCCGGACGGGATGATCAGGCCGTCGCTGGACACCGAAATGCCGCCGCGCGGCGTCCATTCCAGCGGCTGCACCCATTTGGTGTGTCCGTCTGCGGCATCGACGGCGATCAAACGTTTGGTGTTGTCGCCCACGTAGACGGTCTTGCCGTCGGGCGACAGGGTCGGGCTGGTGGCGCTGCCGCCGAACAGCAGGTCGGCGCTCCACACCTGCTGGATCTTGTTGTCCGCGTAGCGGAGTGCGACGAGCGCGGCGGTCGGCTTGCCCGGCTGCCATACCGTGACGAAGAAGCGTCCGGTCGCGGTGTCGAGGGCCGAGATGTTCGCGACCGGGCACTGCGGTTCGCCGACGTGGCATTGGTCCAGGCCCTGACCAGCGTCCGGCCAGGTGAGGTTCGGGTTGTCCAGGAAGTCCGGCTGGCCGAGCAGCTGCACTGTGGAGACGACGCGCTGGCCGGTCTGCCGGGAGAGCACGTCGACCTGCCCGGATTGGGTGACCGTCAACAGGTTTCCGTCACCGGTGAACTGCGCCGAGATCGGCGCGCCCGCCACCGTGGTGCGCCACCTCGGCTGTCCGAGGTAGTTGAAGGAGATCACCGCGCCGACGTTGTCCTTGTCGTCGCCGACATAGACATTCGTCATGCCGTCCACCACCGACGGCGTCGCGATCGCGGTCGGGCCGAGCCCACTGCAGAAGCGCTTGCGCCCGGTCAGCATCTGGAAGGAGTAGAGGGTGCAGGTCGGCGTGTTCGTGGTCAGGAACATCTGCCCGTCCGGGCCGATGGTGACCGGCTCGGCGATCGGCCCGCCGATCGGACGCGACCAGCTCAACGCGATCTTCTTGGCGCCGACCACCGGGCTGCTGCCACCGTTGCGCCCGTCGTGATAGGCCGCAGGCCAGCCCTTACCGGGGCCGACCGCGATGTCGTCGACATCGGTGCCGCATCCGGCCAACGCCAGCGCACCGACCGCGGCCAGCGACGCAACTACCCGCAGCCGGGACGGTCGCCACATGGAACTAGCCAGTACGCCACTTCGCACCTGCTGCACTCCTGTCGTCGTTTCCGCTCGCACGAGACTAAAGCGTGCCGACCCACCGCTCTGGAGCGACCCGGTTCGGGTGTACGCGTGTGGATTCGGGGGCGCCGCCCGCGGCGCAGCAGTCACTGTACGGTAGGGGCCCGCGCGAGTGTACGAGTCCTGCCGTTGCGGTCCGCGCGCGTGCGCGGTCCGTGCCCGGATCGGGTCCGAGCGCGCCCGTTATGCTCTACCCGTCGCCATCGAGGTGGCGGCGGGCCGTTGGACCACGACAGGAGAGCCGTTCGTGACGAGCATGTGGGGCGCACCGTTGCGCTCGCGCTGGCGGGGATCGCGCCGCCGGGATCCGCAGCAGGCGCGCTTTCTGACCGTGGCGTCGCTGCGCTGGGTGCTCGCGAACCGGGCCTACACCCCCTGGTACCTGGTGCGTTACTACCGGCTGCTCAAGTTCCGGCTGGCCAACCCGCACATCGTGTTGCGCGGCATGGTCTTCCTCGGCAAGCGGGTGGAGGTCCACGCGACCCCCGAGCTGGGCCGGATGGAGATCGGCCGCTGGGTGCACATCGGCGACGGCAATGCCATCCGCTGCCACGAGGGTTCGCTGCGCATCGGCGACAAGGTGGTGTTCGGCAAGGACAACGTCGTCAACACCTACCTCGACATCGAGATCGGCGAGTCCACCCTGGTCGCCGACTGGTGCTACATCTGCGACTTCGACCACAAGATGGACGACATCACGCTGCCGATCAAGGATCAGGGCATCGTGAAGAGCCCCGTCCGGATCGGCCCCGACACCTGGATCGCCGCCAAGGTCACGGTGCTGCGCGAGACTCGCGTCGGCCGCGGCTGTGTGCTCGGCGCGCACGCCGTCGTCAAGGGCGAGATCCCGGATTACAGCATCGCGGTCGGCGCACCCGCCAAGGTCGTCAAGAACCGCAAGGCCGCCTGGGAGGCGAGCGCCGAGGAGCGCGCGAAATACCTTGCGGCGCTGGAAGATATCGAGCGCAAGAAGAACGGTGCCAAAACCGCCTGACCCGGCGCGCGGCTCGGGCCTGATTCGTCGATGCCAGATCACGGTATCTGTCGGGGGACTTCGGTAGGTTCCCCGATATGAATCGCTATGCCGCACTGTTGCGGGGGATCGCACCCAGCAACCCGAACATGAGCAACGAGAAGTTGCGCGGCGTGTTCGAGCAGCTCGGGTTCGAGAAGGTCGCCTCGGTGCTGGCGAGTGGCAATATCGTGTTCCAGAGCGCCGACACCGATGTCAGCGATCTCGAGGATCGAATTCAGCAGGCGCTCAACGCCGAACTCGGCATCGCCGGCGGCACCATCATTCGCAGTGACGAAGAGCTGCAGGCACTGCTGGCGTCCGATCCGTTCCCCGGCCTCACCCACGGCCGCGGCACCTATCTCATCGCCACGTTCCTCAAGGACCGCAAAAAGGTGGCCCGCAAGCTGCCCGACCAGCCCGATCCGCTGGCCCGCGTCGTCGGCTACGACAAGCCGTGCAGCGCCTACCTCGCGGTGATCGACAACAGCGAACCGGGCAAGACGCCGGACTTCATGGCCTGGCTCGAAAAGACCCACGGCAAGAACATCACCACCCGCACCTGGCTCACGGTCCAGCGCGTCGTCAAGAAAATGAACCAGTAGGGATTCCGACGACTGCCGCGCACGATTCGTTGCGGCGCGTATGAAGTTGCCGGCTATTTCGTGCGCGGGAGGTTAAACGGTGCGCGACGGCGGTACGGGGGCGACGGCGGTGCACAGGAAAACGGTGGGTGTGCGGCCTATTCGGGTGATCACCAAGGTGTAGGGGTGGGTGCCCTGGGGTTTGAGGGTGCGGCGGAGTTTGTCGGGGTCTACGTCGACGCCGCGGATCAGGATTTCCAGGGGGCCGCAGTCGTGGCGGCGGAGTTCGGCGCGGAGGGTTTTCTCGCGGTAGTCGAGGCGGTCGATGATGCGGAAGCCTCGGGTGCCCGGTGGGACGGTGGTGCCGGTGAGGTAGGCGATGCGTGGGTCCAGTTGCCAGAGGCCGTGTTTCGCGGCGTAGTGGCGGACCAGGCCGGCGCGCACGACAGCGCCGTCGGGATCGACGATCCAGTCGCCGGGTTCCCGCTCGGGGATTTCGTCGGGGTCCGCGTCGGTGAGGGTGAAAGATGTTCCGGCCGAGGACGATACGGTCGCGCGGCGGGTGATCCCGGGTTCGGTCAGGCCCGCCGACCACAGGCACGCCTCGCGGACAGCGCCGTCGAGGGAGACCACTTCGATCTCGCCGGACCAGTCGAGTCGATCGAAATCCAGTCCGGGAGCGCACTTTACGGCGAGATCGCGGCCGGGGTAAGCAGCGAGCAGGTCGGGCAGGGGTGGCTGCAGTTTCGCTGGATCGTGGGTACGCCGCCCGTCCGCCCGCCGCGCAGGATCGGCGATGACCACCGTGTCCCTGCTCACCGGCATGAGGGCATCCGCCTTGGCCAGCAACACGTTTCGCGGGCGATCCACGGATTGCGCGGCAGCCGGGCGAGACAGTCCGGCCAGCTCGGCCGCGGGCGGCGATGACAAGCTGCGTGCGCCCACCATCCGACTCGGCCCGCCCGTAAGAAGCACCCGCGCTTCGGCGAGATTGTGCGCGGCCATCGACAGCCGTACAGCGTCCAGGTCACTGCCGATCACGGAAGTGCACACCCGCGCCAGCTCGGCCAGCTCCGCGCCGATCGAGCAGGTCACGTCGTGCACGGCCCGCCCGGCCAACCGGGCGGCCCGCTGCCGGGCGACCAACGTCGGGGTCGCCTGTTGCAAGGCGTCGTCGGTGAACAACCAGTCCCCCGCATCGACGAGCTTGGCGCCCGCCTTCCGCCGCAGCCGCACCGTTTCGACGAGTGCCGCCGCCCAGCCGCCGTGCTCGCGCCGCACCCGCGCCAGATCGCGCAGGTGCGAGGCTTGGGACAGCTCCAGCCGGTCCACCTCGGTCAGCGCGGCAGTGCCCGCCGGGCTGCCGAGGAAGGCGACATCGTCTCGACTGAAGCCGTAGCCCACTACTTGGCGGACGAATCCGGCTTCACGCCGGTGATCATCGCGTTGTAGAAGAACTGACGCGGCACCACGCGGCGCATGACGTTCTCGTCCAGCCAGCTCAGCCGCAGCCACGCCTTGTACATGGCCAGCCGGTAGCCCATGGTGAGCTTCTCGTCCGGCACAGCCGCCTCGAAGGTGCGCACCGGCCAGCCCCACAGCGCGGCCGCGAATTCCTCGGTGGTCGCCTTGACGTCGACGGCACCGGCCGAGCTCGCCATCCGCTCCAGGTCGCGCGGGTCGAACGTGTGCAGGTCGACGACCGCTTCGAGCGCCGCGGCCCGCGAGGACTCGTCGAGCTCGGTCTGCGGACGACGCCACCCGGCCAGCTGCGGCAGCTTGGTGACGGTGGTGGTGGCCTTCCAGGTGGCCCGGCCGAGCCAGCGCGCGTAGAAATTGCCCGCGGTGGTCGGCTCGCCCGCGAAGACGAAGCGCCCGCCCGGCTTGAGCACGCGCAGGCATTCCTTCAGCGCGAGTTCGACATCCGGGATGTGGTGCAGCACCGCGTGCCCGCACACGAGATCGAAGGTGTCGTCCTCGTATGGGATGGTCTCGGCGTCGGCGACCCGGCCGTCCACGTCGAGGCCGAGGTTCTGCGCGTTGCGCAGCGCGACCTTCACCATGCCCGGCGACAGGTCGGTGACGGAGCCGGACTTGGCCACGCCACCCTGCATCAGGTTCAGCAGGAAAAAGCCGGTACCACAGCCGAGTTCGAGGGCCCGGTCGTACGGCAGCGGCGCCGGACCGACGGCCGCGTCGAACCGGCCGCGGGCATATTCGATGCAGCGTTCGTCATAGGAAATCGACCATTTGTCGTCGTAGGTCTCCGCTTCCCAGTCGTGATAGAGCACCTGGGCGAGCTTCGTATCCTTGCGCGCTGCTTCGACCTCTGCCTCAGTTGCATGCGGGTGAGGCGCGGGGTCGTCGGGACGTACCGTCATGGAGGCCAAGCCTACCCAAACACGCAGATCCGGCCTGCTGTCGGCCCATGATTTCCGGTCACATCTGGACCATTGGCCAGATAGGAACCTGTTCCGATCAGGTGATCTTCGACAAACCGCTGCTCAGACCGTCACAAATCGGACTTCGAAGATCGCGTTCGGGACACCTCACCGACCGACGAAAGCGGCCGATCCCGGGCCGTCGGAAAGGTAGGACTCGGCGCCGATTCGGCGGTCTTCGGTGGCGAACAAATCAGACCATTCGGTCTGTGCGCGGTCGAGGCCGTGTGGGCCCGCCTCGAAGACTGCCTTCGCGGCGGCGAGGGCGCGAGCCGGGCCGTTGGTGAACTGTCCGGCCCAGTTGAGCGCGGCGGTGTACACGTCGTCGGGTGGCACGACCTCGTCGACCAAACCCAGGGTGCGAGCTTCCTCGGCCTCGACGAAGCGGCCGGTGTAGACGAGGTCCTTGGCGGGTCCCGGTCCGATCAGCAGGGACAGCCGCCGGATCCCGGCGAGCGGGATGAGCCCGGCCTTGATCTGCGGCAGGCCGAGTTTGACGTTGTCGCCGATGATGCGCCGATCCGCGCCGAGCGCGAGCTCGAGGCCGGCGCCGAGGCAGTAGCCGCTGATCGCCGCGACGGTCGGCTGCGGCAGCCGAGCGAGGCAGCCGAGGTCGCGCTGCAGATCGGCGGCCAGCGCGCGCGCCTGGTCTTCGCCGAGTCCGGCCAGCTCGGTCAGATCGTCGCCCGCCGAGAAGACGCGCTCGTCACCGTAGAGCATGACCGCGGCTACCGACGGGTCCGCGGCGACCGTGTCGGCCGCTTCGGCCAGCTCCCGCGCCAGCTGCGCGTTCACCAGGTTCATCGGCGGGCGGGCGATCCGGAGGACGGCGACGCGGCGCGCGGTATCACCCTCGAGCAGATCCAGGGTCACGAATTCGGCCATGGGACGCCACGCTACCGGCCGTCCGGTGGCTCACTTGCGGACGGATCCCTTGAGCCTGCTCGCATCCGGGAGACCGGCGAAGTAGCGCCGGCTGTCCGGGAACGTCAGCACCCGCTGCCCGGTGGCAGCGTCCAATATCGGCATGATCGGCTCGATCGTCGGCTCGGCGGCGAAAATCTCGGCGGTGGAACCGAATTCACCGAGCGCGTCCAGTTGCGACCAGGTGGGCGGCAGCAGGATGTCGGTGCCTGCCCGCCAGCGGTCCAGCGCCTCGGCCGGTGTCCGCCACTGCACCTCGGCCGCCTCGGAGGTGGCGCCATCGGCCAGCTGCCCCGCCGGGAGCACTGCGACGAAGAACCTGGTGTCATAGCGGCGCGGCTCGACCACCGGGGTGATCCAATTCGCCCACGGCCGAAGCAGATCCGCGCGCAGCACCAGCTTCTCCGCGGCAAGGAAACCGGCCAGCGATAGCTCGCGACGTTCCAGTTTGCCGCGCGCCTCGCGATAGCCGGTGGTATCGGAGACCACGCTGTCCGCGGTCGGACCGGCAAGCAGCACACCACATTCCTCGAACGTCTCGCGCACGGCGGCACAGACGAGCGCCTTGGCGCGCGGTTCGGTGGTAGCGAAACGTTCAGCCCACCAAGCGGGTTCGGGCCCGGTCCAGTCGATCTCGGCGGTGCCGTCGGAGGGATCGACACCGCCGCCGGGGAACACCGTCATCCCGGCCGCGAAGGCCATCGCGCCGACCCTGCGCTGCAGGAAGATCTCGGGTCCCGCAGCGCCGTCGCGCACCAGCATCACCGTCGACGCGTCTTTGGGCGACGGGACCGGCTGAGAGTCAGCCTGCGCGTTTATCTCACTCACTCCTGCACACTAACGCGCGCTCGGTGAGCGCCGTCACGGGCAGCGGGTCAGCGAGTGCGGTGCTTGCCGGCGCGGCGGGAGCGGCGGGCGAAGTAGCGGCCGTCCACGCGGTCCAGCGCGATGGATTGACGGAAGGCGTCGCTCAGGTTTTCGGAGGTCAGGACGTCGGTGAGTAGACCCTGGGAGATGACTTCGCCTTCGTTGAGTAACAGTCCATGCGTGAAGCCGGGCGGAATCTCCTCGACATGATGGGTGACCAGGACGATGGCGGGCGAATCCGGGTCCGCGGCAAGATCACCGAGCCGCTCCACCAGTTCCTCACGGCCGCCGAGGTCCAGCCCCGCGGCCGGTTCGTCGAGCAGCAACAGCTCCGGATCGGTCATCAGCGCGCGGGCGATCATCACCCGTTTGCGCTCACCCTCCGACAGCGTGCCGTAGGTGCGGTCCGAAAGATGTTCCGCGCCCAGGCTTTCCAGCATGTCGACGGCACGGTCGGTGTCGACATCGTCGTACCGTTCACGCCAGCGGCCGAGCACCGCGTACCCCGCCGACACCACCAGATCGCTGACCTTCTCGTCTTTCGGCACCCGACCGGCCACCGCGGCGGAGGACAAGCCGATCCGCGGCCGCAGCTCGCTGACGTCGACCTTGCCGAGCACCTCGCCGAGCAGATGGGCGATGCCCGAGGTCGGGTGCATCTCGGCGGCGGCCATGCGGAGCAGGGAGGTCTTGCCCGCGCCGTTGGGGCCGAGCACGACCCAGCGTTCGTCGAGCTCGACCTGCCAGGTCACCGGACCGACGAGCGTGTGGCCCGAGCGGCGAACAGTGACGTCGGTGAAATCGATGAGCAGATCGGGATCCGGTTGCGGCACGCGGTCCATCTTGGCGCACCCGCCCGGCTACTCGCCAACGCGGGCGGGTCTGAAAAGCGTGTCGCTCGAGTCAGCGGCGGCGGCTCAACACAAAGAGATCACGAAGGCGCTGGTCGTCGGGCTGGTTCGAATGGTGATGGTCCCCATCGTCCGACTTGTGTAGCAGCCGGGCCACGATGAGAGCCAAGGGAACCGACAGGAGCACCCACAGTGCGAGAATCACCAGCAGCGTCGTCATAGCTGGTCCTTCCTTCGGTCGGCAAGGCCGCGATGCCTGCGCCGATGCATCGAGCGTCCGCCTAGGAGCTCGGTCGGGGTAGGGCACAACGTCCTCGGGTGAAGTTGCTCAGAGTGATACCCCAATTCGACCCGCGCAACGCACATTCATACGCGGGCACTCTGTGACGGTTACGAGGATCGCGCGGGCACCGCGATCACCGTCATCGAGCCGGGCGCCACCTCGGTGAACCCGGCGTCGCGCACAGCAACCGCCGTGCCACGCGCGACCTCATCGGCCAACGCCTTCCATTGTCGCGCATCGGCTTCCCTTATGGAGCAACGGAATTGCTGCTCGGCCCAGCACAAGGCCTGTGCCGCGGTCAACGCGCCCGCCAGCAACATGCTGGCGTGACCCACCTGCGCGGCGGCCTTGCCGAGGGTCATGCCCAGTTCCGCATCGATCCACAGCACCGGCAGTTCGGGATCGGGCGGCCCTGGATCGTCGTGCTCGAGGTCGGTGCCACCGATCTGCAAACGTTTGATCCGCGGGTCGATCGCACCAACCGGCCCCGGCACGAACGCGCGTGCCTGCGCGCCGTCGACCTCGACCGTGACACCGTCGACCTCGTTCGCCGCGAGCCACTGGGCACCACGGGCGCGCCGCGCCACCTTGCGGATGCGTGAACGCTTCCAGGCCAGGTAGCGATCCGCCCACTCGCCGCCCGGCCCGACCCGTTCGTCCAGGCACAGCGCCACCGATGCGGTCGCCGCGGCGGCGAGCAGCGCACTGCGCGGCGGCGGATCCAGCTTGGGCAGGTGCAGCACGATCTGCATGGCTTGCACCATGGCCGGATCGTCAGGGTCACCCGCGCCGCCGTAGCCCTGCGCGAGTTCCGCGTGCCGGACGCGGAAACCCTCCGCATCGAATTCCACCGGCGGCACCGGGTTTTCCAGCGCGTCCCGGACTCCGGCACCACATTCCGGGATGCTCGACATCACTCCACCTTGATCGTCAATGAATACGTTTGCGCGGGTTCGACACCCTGCTCCCACGGCCGCAGATAATCCATCGAGAGCTTGGTGATCCCCGCGGCCTTACCGACGAAGGTCCATACCGAGCCGCCACCGGAGCCGGGCGCGACGGGCACGTTCGGATCCGGCTTGAAACCCGGATCGCCCTGCGCCTGAAGCAAATTCGCGTCCAGCTCGGTGATCTGCCACATGTATCCGGTGGACGGATTCGCGGGCAACGTCACCACCAGGGACTGGCCGACGGCGACCCGGCGTTCCTGCCCGTTGTCACCCTCGCCGGCCGTCACCGGCGCAGGCCCCTGGGTGGAGGTCGGCACGGCCGAGGAGGTCGCGTCCGAGGACGAATCGTTCTTGCCGCACCCGACAACAGCCAATCCGAGCAGCAGCACAAGCAGAGATTTCCGCAACGCACCCTCCGATTTCGCCTGACGATCCTGGTCGGCGCCAGCTTACCGACGGCGCCCGACGAATCCGTCCATTGGTCTCAGGTGCGCCGGGTCAGTCGAGCAACCCCCGGTAGGTCTGATGCCATGGCCGAATCCGCTCGAAAGCCGCGGCCAGACTCAGCACGGTGTCGTCACGGAAGCGCCGCCCGACGATCTGCATCCCGACCGGCAGCCCCTGCGCCGTCATGCCGCCGGGCACCGAGATCGCCGGGTGGCCGCTGTAGTTGAACGGATGGGTCAGACACCAGCCGAGCACCGGATCGACGGTCTCCCCCGCGACCGAGTCCGGCCCGACCGTCCAGCCGTCGTCCGCATTGGGCACCCCGGCCACCGCGAGCGTCGGGCTGATGATCGCGTCGTAGCCGTCGAGGACCGCGAGGATCGCATCGAAGATCGCGGTGCGCAGGAACTGATCCCGGCGCGTCTGCGCCATGGTCATCGCGGCGCCGCGGTCGGCGGCGGCGCGCAGCTGCGGCGGCAGGTTGTCCCACGACACCGCGCGCAGGTCGAGCCCGAGATCGCCGAACATCTCGAGCAACGACACCATGGCCGAGCCGGTGAGCCGCAGCCACAGATCGGTGACCTCCTGATGCGGTGCGGGCAGCGCGAATTCGGGTGTCTCGACCTCGACGCCCGCGATCTCGAACGCGCGCACCGCCGCGTCGACGACCGTGCGCACCTCCGTCTCGACCGGGAAGCCGCCGAGCGTCGGCAGATACGCCACCCGCAGGCCGGCCACCGGCGCGAAGATCGCGTCGCTGTACCGCTGGGTGGCCAATGGCACACTGCCCGGATCGTTTTCGTCGAAGCCCGCCATCGCGTCCAGCATCAGCGCGCAGTCCTCGACCGAACGGGCCAGCGGGCCGTTGCCCATGAACGGATCCATGGTGAAGAAGGCGTCCGGCCGCACCACCCCGGCGAGCAGCCCGTAGCTCGGTTTGAGGCCGACCACGCCGCACATGGCGGCCGGAATGCGTACGGAGCCACCACCATCGGAGCCTTGCGACAACGCGCACAGGCCCGCCGCGACGGCCGCCGCGCTGCCGCCCGACGAACCACCCGCGTTGTGGTCCAGGGCGAACGGAGTGCTGGTCGGACCGAACAACCGGTTGTCGGTGGTCGCCTTGTGCCCGAACTCGGGAGTGTTCGTCTTGCCGAGCACGATGGCGCCGAGCTGTTCGAGCCTGCGTACGTGCGGAGCGGTCTCCTCCGGCACATACGCGGCAAACTCCTTGACGCCGAACGTATTCGGCACGCCCGCCTTGAAGTCGAAGAGATCCTTGATCGCGATCGGCACCCCGTGCAGCGGTCCGCGCACCCGCCCGGCGGCCACCTCGGCCTCGGCCGTCTTCGCCACGGCCCGCGCCTCGTCGGCGAGCACGCTCACGTAGGCGTTGACCTGGGTGTTCTTGTCCTCGATCCGGCTCAGGTACGCGTCGACCACCTCGACCGGCGACACCGCGCGACTGCGGATCCGCCGCGCGAGCTCCGCCGCGGGCGCCAGGACGAGTTCTGCCACTTCGTTGTTCGTCATGCAGCGACGCTAGCGACGAAAACCACTGCACTACTGTCGAATTAGATTAACAACAGCGAAAACTACGGTGCGACAACGACAACCGCATCTTGTTTTTGTCTCGAACGACCCACGCCACCTGGCTGTTCACTGATCGAGCGGTACCCGCCGCACGCCGCCGTCGCGGGCGTCGGCCGCCTCCACCTCGTGCCGGGTGACGCCGAGGACGTACAGCACCGCATCCAGGTAGGGATGCGACAGTGCCGCGTCGGCGATCTCGCGGAGCGCGGGCTTGGCGTTGAACGCGACGCCGAGCCCGGCCGCGTTGAGCATGTCGATGTCGTTGGCGCCGTCGCCGACCGCGACCGTCTGCTCCATCGGCACCCCGGCCTCGGCCGCGAACTTGCGCAGTGCGGTGGCCTTGGCCGCGCGGTCGACGATCTCGCCGACGACCCGCCCGGTCAGCTTGCCGCCCTTGATCTCCAAGGTGTTGGCCTGCACGAAGTCCAGCTCCAGCTCGTGCGCCAGCGGCTCGATCACCTGACGGAACCCGCCCGACACCACACCGCAGCGGAAGCCGAGCCGACGCAGGGTGCGGATGGTGGTGCGCGCGCCGGGGGTCAGCTCGATCCGGTCGGCCACCGCCTCGATCACCGACTCGTCCAGGCCTTCCAGGGTCGCGACCCGCTGCCGCAGCGACTCGCCGAAGTCGATCTCGCCGCGCATGGCGGCTTCGGTCACCTTGCGGACCTGCTCCTCCACGCCCGCGTGCGCGGCGAGCATCTCGATCACCTCGCCCTGGATGAGGGTGGAGTCGACGTCGAACACGATGAGGCGCTTGGCCCGGCGGGCCAGTCCGGCCCGTTCCACCGCGACGTCGACCTGCTCGGTCACCGCGACCTCGGCCAGCGCCGTACGCAACCGGGAGTCGGTGTCGGCCCCGGTATCGGTCGCGGTGACCAGCAGCTCCATCCCGGTCACCGGATAGTCCGCGATGCCGCGGATGGTGTCGATATTGGCGCCGAGGGCGGCCAGCTGTCGCGACACCGAGCTGAACGCGTGTGCGGTGACGGGAGAGCCCAGGATGACCACCGCGTGGGTGGACATCGGCTCCCGGCCGATCGCCGCGTCGACCTCCACGTCGACGTGCACGCCAACGGTGTTCATCGCTTCTTCGAGCTCGTCCTGCAGCGACTCGGGGTCACCCGGGCAAGTGACCAGCACGCCGAGGGTCAGTCGCCCGCGGATGACGACCTGCTCGACGTCGAGCAGGCTCACATGGTGCCGGGACATCGCCGCGAGCAGCACGGACGTCACACCGGGACGGTCGGGTCCGGTGACGGTGACGAGAACGGTGGTGTCGGCCACGATGGTGTAGCTCCAAGTCCTGTGTTCGATGGAGACGCTCTGCGCTCAGTGTAAAAAGCTGAGCACAGCAGCGACCTACACCTGGGCACCAGCGCCACCTAACGGAAGCACCCTGCGGTTAGCAATGACACATGCGAGGGGCCGTATTGCGTAAACATTTGCAGAGCAAACGCGCATGCACCTGCTGTGACCAGCAGGTGCACACTCGTCGTTGTATCTGAAATTCCTACTTGGTCGCCACTGCGCTTTCGTGGACCTCGGTCGAGTGCTTACCCGAACCCCAGCCCACGTGCGCTTCGGCGCGCATCCGCTCGACCATGTGCGGGTAGTGCAGCTCGAACGCGGGACGCTCGGACCGGATCCGCGGCAGCTCGTAGAAGTTGTGCCGTGGCGGCGGGCAGCTGGTGGCCCATTCGAGCGAGTTGCCGTAGCCCCACGGGTCGTCCACGGTGACGACCTCGCCGTACCGGAAGCTCTTGAAGACGTTCCAGATGAACGGCAGCATCGAGGCACCGAGGATGAACGCGCCGATGGTGGAGATGGTGTTCAGCGTGGTGAAGCCGTCGCTGGGCAGGTAGTCGGCGTACCGGCGCGGCATGCCCTCGGCGCCCAGCCAGTGCTGCACCAGGAACGTGGTGTGGAAGCCGACGAACGTGGTCCAGAAGTGCCACTTGCCCAGGCGCTCGTCCATCATCCGGCCGGTGATCTTCGGGAACCAGAAGTAGATGCCGGCGAAGGTGGCGAACACGATGGTGCCGAAGAGCACGTAATGGAAGTGCGCGACAACGAAGTACGAGTCGGTGACGTGGAAGTCCAGCGGCGGGCTGGCCAGGATGACACCCGAGAGACCACCGAAGAGGAAGGTCACCAGGAAGCCGATCGACCAGAGCATCGGCGTCTCGAACGTCAACTGCCCGCGCCACATGGTGCCGATCCAGTTGAAGAACTTCACGCCCGTCGGCACCGCGATGAGGAACGTCATGAACGAGAAGTACGGCAGCAGCACGGCGCCGGTGGCGTACATGTGGTGCGCCCACACCGCGATCGACAGCGCGGCGATGCCGAGCGTCGCGTAGACCAGCGTGGTGTAACCGAAGATCGGCTTGCGCGAGAACACCGGGAAGATTTCGGACACGATGCCGAAGAACGGCAGCGCGATGATGTACACCTCGGGATGCCCGAAGAACCAGAACAAGTGCTGGTAGAGCAGCACACCACCGGTCGCCGGGTCGTAGATGTGGCCGCCGAGGTGGCGGTCGTAGGCCAGGCCGAACAGCGCGGCGGTCAGCAGCGGGAAGGCAAGCAGGACAAGCACGCTGGTGACGGCGATGTTCCAGGTGAAGATCGGCAGCCGGAACATGGTCATGCCGGGGGCACGCAGGCAGACGACGGTGGTCAGCATGTTGACGCCACCGAGGATGGTGCCCAGGCCGGACACGGCGAGGCCGAGGATCCAGAGGTCGGCGCCGACGCCCGGCGAGTGCAGGATGTCGGTCAGCGGGGTGTAGGCGGTCCAGCCGAAGTCGGCCGCGCCACCCGGGGTGATGAAGCCCGCGGTCGCCATCGTGCCGCCGAACAGGTACAGCCAGTAGCTGAACGCGTTGAGGCGCGGGAAGGCGACGTCAGGAGCGCCGATCTGCAACGGAAGCACGATGTTCGCGAAGCCGAACACGATCGCGGTCGCGTAGAACAGCAGCATGATCGTGCCGTGCATGGTGAACAGTTGGTTGAACTGCTCGGGCGAGAGGAACTGCAGGCCGGGGCGCGCGAGCTCGGCGCGCATCATCAGCGCCATCAGACCGCCGACGAGGAAGAAGCTCATCGCGGTCACCAAGTACATGACCCCGAGCACCTTGGGGTCGGTGGTGGTGACCATCTTGTAGAGATACGAACCCTTCGGCCCGGTCCGTGCCGGATACGGCCGAGTCGCTTCCAACTGCTGGACTGGCTGGGGCTCTACCGCAGTCACTGATCCTCCTGAAGGTGCCTTTAGGTTCGCTCCGCAGGCTCCGCTGCTTGCATCCATCCCCATGTCGGAACAGACGACAGTTCGCTTGCGCTTCTGGAATCGTAAACCGTGCTGCCGCAGCAATCCGCACGGGTCCTACTCTGTGTCGTATTTCGTTGGTCGGACACTGTTGGTCGGGGTGGACCGACGGCAGCGATGACTTTCGCCCGCGGCAGGGGTCTACATCACTGACCAGTGTTCCACCCCTGCCCAGGAGACCAGCGATGAGCGACCAGAACCAGCCCAAGCCCGGCGATCCCTGTTGGATCGATCTCTACACCTCCGACGTCGACCGCAGCATCGCGTTCTATGGCGAGCTGTTCGGGTGGACCGCCGAGCGCGCCGCCGCGGAGTTCGGCGGGTATGTCACCTTCCGGCAGAACGGTCTCGCGGTCGCGGGCGCGATGGGGCACACCGAGGGTGACGCCGACGCACCCGAGCAGTGGACCATCTACCTCGCCAGCACCGATATCCAGGCGACCGCCGACAAGGCTGTCGCGCAGGGTGGCGCCGTGGTGGTGCCGCCGATGCAGGTCGGCGATCTCGGCAGCATGGCCGTACTCGGCGACGCGGGCGGGGTAGGCGTCGGCGTCTGGCAGGCGGGCACCTTCCGCGGCATCGAGACCGCCGCCCTGGTCACCGGCGGAAAATGGGGCAACAACGAGGGCGTGCCGTCCTGGTTCGAGCTGCACACCCGCGCCTACGACACCGCGCTCGATTTCTATCGCGACGTGTTCGGCTGGCAGGACCCGTTCACCATCTCGGACGCAGACGAGTTCCGCTACACCACGATTCACTCGGACAGCCCGATGCTGGGTGGTGTCATCGATGCGTCGGCGTTCCTGCCCGAGGGCGTGCCGGGCGCCTGGACCGTCTACTTCGGCGCGAACGATGTGGACAAGACGGTCGCCAAGGTCGTCGAGCTGGGCGGTGCGGTCGTCCGGCCGGCGGAGGACAGCGAATTCGGCAGGCTGGCGACGGTCACCGATGTCACCGGCGCGGAGTTCCGCATCGGCGGGGACAAGGCCTGAGGACGCCGGTCCGCGCGGGATTCCCTGTCCGACAGTGGGATTCCGCGCGGCCGAGGCGGGGGTACGACCTGCCGACACATGCGCGCCACCGAATACGGCACGCGGTGGCGCTGACCTGTCCCCCTCCGGCCGCGCCCACGCATGTACCCTCACCCGCATGCCGCTGAGCGCCTTCGTTCGCACCCGAAACCGCACAGCTTCACCCCGATCCGGCACCGCCCGCGTGGCCCGCCGGATCGTCGCCGTCGCGGCGTTGTCCGCGACCGTCGTCGCGGCGGGCTGCAGCAGCAAGCCCGACGACGCGAGCAGCATCGTCCGCACCACCACGAACATCGCCGGTGCGGGCGTCGTCGGGCTCGAACGCGACACCAGCAAGGCCTGCGCGCTGCCGAGCGCACCCGATCCGGCCGGCGGCAGCACGCGCAGTGTCACGCACGCCGCCGGTGTCTCGGAGGTGCCCGCCGATCCGCAGCGCATCGTGGTGCTCACCACCTCGGCGCTGGATGCGGTATGCGCGGTCGGCCTGTGGGAACGCGTCGTCGGCGCGGTCACCCTCGACGGCCCGGACCCGCAGCCCGCCTACCTCGGCACCGGCGTGCTGAAGATTCCGGGCGTCGGCACGGCCGCGCAGCCGAATCCGGCGCTCATCGCCGACCTGCACCCCGATCTCATCCTCGGCGACATCCCCACCGCCACTGCGAGTTTCGACGCGCTGCGGCAGATCGCGCCCACCGTGCTGGTCGGCGCGAACAACAGCTGGCAGGCCGAATTCACCGCGCTCGCAGCGGGATTGGGCCGCCGCGCCGCCGCCGACACCGCGCTGGACAATTACCGCACCGAGGCGACCGACATCGGTAACGCGATCTCGGCCACCCAGACCCAGGCCTCGCTGCTCCGATTCACCGCCGATACCAACGAGGTTCAGGGCAACAACAGCTTCGCGGGCCAGGTCGTCGGCGACGTGGGCGTGCAGCGCCCCACCGCCCAGCGCGGCCCCTCCTTCGACGTCGACCCCGACCAGTTCGCCACCAAGGTGGAAGGCGACCTGATCTACGTGATCCTCGCCGGTGAACAGGGCAAGAAGCACGGCGAGACGGTGATGCGCACCGACGCCTTCAAGGACCTCGGCGCCGCGACCGACAAACGCGTCTTCGCCGTCGAGGACACCGTCTGGCACGGCAACGGCCTCGTGGCCGCCCGCGCGTTGCTCACCGATCTGAACGGCACCCTCAACGGATTCGTCACGGACTGATCTAATTCCGCAGTACCCCCCAAGGGTGAGGATTCCCCACCCTGGGAGGGAGCAGCACCAGCGCTTGGGTTGCTGTCGAAGTTCGCCCTCGTAGCCGAGATTTAGAGGTACGCAAGACAACCTCTGCACCGCGACTTCGAGGGACAACCACAATGCACACGCTGACCGATACGCTCGCCGACAACATCCGCCACCTGCCGCTCACGCGGCCCGTCGCCGAGGTCGATCCGAACGCGGTCGTGGTGTCCACCGACGACTGCGCCCTCACCTACGCCGAGCTCGACCGCTGGTCGAACCGACTGGCCCGGCTGCTGCTCAGGATCGGCGCGGGCGCCAACACCCGGGTCGCCATCGCCATCGACGACGAGATCGAGTCCGTGGTCGCCGAGCGGGCCATCGTCAAGATCGGCGCCACACCGGTACCCGTCGCCGCGGACCGGACGTTCATGCTCGGCACCACCGTCGGCGTGACCACCAAGGCGCAGCGCGGCGAGCTCACCGACGCGATCTCTTGGCTGGTGCTCGACGACCGCTCCACGCTGCAGCGCTACCTCGCGGGCTCGGACGCGCCGCTCACCGAGGCCGACCAGCTGCCCACGGCGGCCTGACGCACTGGGCGCACCTGGTTCGGGCGCGCCCAGCGGCATGTTTGCCGGACTTGTCGGCAATCGGCATCGGTGCACACGTCATCGGTTCAGAATGAATCTTGTCGCGAGCTGTGCGGCAGGGTACTACCACTACCGCACTGGCCGGCGGCGGTCACTCCGCGGCAGCTGCGGGCGGTAAGAACGTAGGACTATTCATGCAACAGCCTCTCCCCTCGCCCCTCGAGACCGGCGGAGCTCTGCCCGAAGGAGCCTTCCCGCTGTCGGCCGCTCAGCGCGGCATCTGGTTCGCCCAGCACATCGCGGGCGACACCCCTATTTCGATCGCCCAGTACGTCGAGTTGAGCGGACCGATCGACCTCGACGCGCTCGCCGACGCGGCACGACAGGCCGGGCGCGAGTTCGGCACCGGCTATCTGCGGCTGCTCGACGTCGACGGCCATCCGTACCAGTTCGTGGACACCAGCCTGGACGACAGCCTGCTCATCATGGATCTGCGCGGCGAACGCGACCCGGAGGCGGCCGCGCACACGTGGATGCGCGCGGAATACGAGGCGCCGCTGGAGTTGACCAGGGACCGGCTGGTGCGCGTCGCGATGCTGCGGCTCGCCGATGACCGCTGGTACTGGTACTCGCGGATCCATCACATCGTGCTGGACGGGATGGGCGCGCTGACCGTGGTGCAGCGCACCGGTGAGCTCTACAACGCGGCGGTCGAAGGCAAACAGCCGCCCGCCGCGAAGGCCGAGGATCTGCGCAAGATCGTCGAAGCCGATCTGGCGTACCGCAATTCGGATCGTTTCGGCGCCGATCGGGAGCACTGGCTCGAACATCTCGACGGGATGGCCGATCCGGTGAGTCTGGCCGGGCGCACCGCCGAGGTCGACGCGCACCCGAGTCGGGTCGCGGGTGCGTTGCCGCAGGAGACCACGGCGCTGCTCGACACCGTCGCGAAGGCCGCCGGGTCCGGGGTCGCGCCGACCGTTGTCGCGGCGTTCGGAGCGTATCTGGCCGCGATGACCGGAGCGCCGGAAGTTGTGCTGAGCCTTCCTGTTTCGGCGCGCACCACGGCGATACTGCGCCGATCCGGCGGGATGATCGCCAATGTCGTTCCGCTGCGGCTGACGCTGACGCCGACCACGACGGTCGGCGACGTGATCCGGGCGGCGCAGGGCGAGCTGACCGGGGCGCTGCGGCGGCAGCGCTACCGCCAGGAGGACATCTTCCGCGATCTCGGCTGGCCGATGGACGAGGCCGCCTCATTCGGGCCCTCGGTGAACCTGATGATGGTGGACACCAGGATTCAGCTCGGCGCGGTCACCGGGCGGCTGCATGTGCTGACCTCCGGGTTGATCGATGATCTGTTCGTCAACGTATATCCGGGCGTCGGCGGCGAGAGCACCCATATCGACTTCCAGGGCAATGGAAACCTGTACAGCGACGCCGAATTGGCGGCGCAGCATCGCCGGTTCCTGTTGTTCCTGCACGCTTTCCTCGCCGCGGGAACCGAGGCCGCGCTCTCGACAGTGCCGGTGGTGTCCGATGACGAGCAGGCCGAGCTGGTGCCTGCTCGTGGGCCCGTCGGTGTCACACCCCGCACGCTGCCCGAAATCCTCGCGGCCGGTGCGGCTCTCGACCCCGACGCGGTGGCGATTCGGGCCGGGGCAGCCTCGTTCACCTATCGGCAAGTAGACGAGCACACCAATCGACTGGCCAGGGTGCTCATCGCCGCGGGCGCCGGACCTGAACGCACCGTGGCTATTTCGATTCCCCGGTCGGTGGAGTCGGTGCTGGCGATGATCGCGGTGGCCAAGACCGGCGCGGCGTTCGTGCCGATCGATCCGACCTATCCGGCCGACCGGATCGAGCACATGGTCGGCGACAGCGGCGTGGTCGCGGGTGTGACCGTCGCGGCTACGCGGAAGTCGTTGCCGGACAAGGTGAACTGGCTGATTCTCGACGACGAGGCGACCGCGCGGCGGGTGCGCGAGCAGGATGCCGGGCCTATCGAGCGGCCCACCGCGATGTACCTCGAGCAGGTCGCGTACATCATCTACACCTCGGGATCGACCGGATTGCCCAAGGGCGTGCTGGTTTCGCATCGCGGACTGGCGAACCTGGCGACCGGCTCGGCCGCCGGTTTCGGGGTGACCGCCGATTCCGTGGTGGCACATGCGGTATCGCCGAGCTTCGACATTTCGGTCGAGGAGATCCTGGTGACCCTAGCCGCCGGTGCCACACTCGCCGTGGTGCCGCCCGCCGCGTACGCGGGCGAGGAGATGGCGCAGGTGCTGCGCGCCCACCGCGTCACCCACCTCAATGTCACGCCGACCGTGGTGGGATCGCTCGATCCGGCGACGCTGCCCGATCTGCGCACCGTGATCGTCGGCGGCGACGCCTGCCCACCCGATTTGGTGGCCAAGTGGGCCGGGCGCACGTTGCTGAACGGGTACGGCCCCACCGAAACCACCGTGACCGTGACGTTGAGCCAGGCGATGGCGCCCGCCGCGCCGGTCACTATCGGCAGCCTTGTGCGCGGCGTCTGCGCCGTGGTGCTCGACCCGTGGCTGCGGCCGGTGCCGCCCGGCACCATCGGTGAGTTGTATCTCGCGGGCGCCGGGCTCGCGCGCGGATACCACCGGCGCAATGGGCTCACCGCGGGCCGATTCGTCGCCAATCCCTACGAGGCCGGCGCGCGGATGTATCGCACCGGTGACCTGGTGCGCTGGAGCACCCGCGGCGGCCGGCTAGAGCTGGAGTATCAGGGCCGCAGCGACTTCCAGGTGAAGGTCCGTGGCTTCCGTATCGAGCTCGGTGAGATCGACGCCGCGCTGCAACGGCAGCCGGATATCGACTTCGCGATCACCCTCGGCGCCGAGACCGGCGCCGGCGCCACCGCGCTGGTGTCGTATGTGCTGCCGAAGCCCGGTGCCGAGGTGCATCCCGAGGCGCTGAAAGCCGCTGCCGGGGAGACACTTCCGGCGTACATGGTGCCCGCCGTGGTGATGGTGCTCGACCGTATCCCGCTCACGCCGCTCGGCAAGGTGGACCGGAAGGCGTTGCCCGCGCCGGATTTCGGGGCGCGCACGATCGTCAGCCGCGCGCCGTCCACCCCGCGCGAGGAGGCGCTGGCGGCGTTGTTCGCCGAGGTGCTCGGGCTGGCGACGGTCGGGGTCGACGAGAGCTTCTTCGCGCTCGGCGGTGACAGCATCGTGTCCATTCAGCTGGTGTCGCGGGCCAAGGCGGCGGGCATCGGGCTCAGCGCGCGGGATGTGTTCGAGCGCAAGACCGTTGCCGCGCTGGCCGCGGTTGCCACCGAGGTGCGGGCGCAGGTGGTGCACGAACTGCCCGGTGGTGGCGTCGGCGCGGTCGAGCTCACGCCGATCGTGCATGCCATGTTGGATCAGGGTGACAGTTGGCCGCGGTTCAGCCAGGCGGTGCTCGTCGGGCTGCCCGTCGGCTTTCAACGGGGGCAGGTCGTCGCGGCGGTGCAGGCGTTGCTCGACCACCATGATCTGCTGCGTTCCGCGCTACGGCGCGGCGACGACGGCTGGGAATGGACCGTTGCCGAACGTGGCACGATCGACGCCGAATCGCTGGTGGAGGCCGTCGCGGCCGGTGCGGACAGCGCGGCGACGCGCGAACGCGAATTGCAGCGCGCCGCGGACCTGCTCGACCCGGCGGCCGGTGTCGTCGCGCGGTTCGTGCTCCTCGAGGAGGCCGAGCCCGTGCTGTGGCTCGTGCTGCATCACCTGGTGACCGACGGTGTTTCCTGGCGTATTCTGCTGCCGGATCTGGCCACCGCCGCGATGGGTGGAGCGCTCGCTCCCGTGGGGACCTCGTTCCGACGCTGGGCACACGGCCAGGCCGAGCAGGCCAGTGTGCGTGCCGCCGAACTGCCGCTCTGGCAGGGCATCCTGGCGACACCCGACCCGGCGCTCGGGGCCGACCTCCCCGATCCGGCCGTCGACGTCGTCGCGACGATGGCCCACCACCAGACCGTCATCGATCCGGCGATCGCGCAGACCGTGCTCAGCACCGCGCCCGACCGATTCCATTGCGGCGCAGATGATGTGCTGCTTGCCGCGCTCGCGATGGCAGTCGGCCGGTGGCGCGGACGGACCGCGACGCTGTTCACCCTGGAGGGCCACGGACGCGCGGAGGAGATACTGCCCGGCGCGGATGTCGCGCGCACGGTGGGTTGGTTCACCAGCGTGTACCCGGTGGCGGTCGATCTGGCGGGTATCGATCTCACTGACGCGTTCGCCGGTGGTTCGGCGGCGGGGACCGCGATCAAGGCAACGAAGGAACAGCTGCGGACGGTGCCGGACAAGGGCATCGGCTTCGGCATGCTGCGCTACCTCACTGCCGAATCCGCTGCGGCACTGGCCGATAGCCCCATCCCGCAGATCAGCTTCAATTATCTGGGCCGAGCGAACACCGGCTCGGAAACGGGACCTTGGCTGCCCCAACGCTTTGCGGCCACCCAGGACGATCGTGCTCCGCTGGCCGCCGTCGTCGACATCAACGCGGTGCTCACCGACGCAGGCATGGAAGTGACCTGGGCCTACGCCTCTCGACTGCTCGACGCG
Organism: Nocardia sp. NPDC046473; assembly: GCF_040645995.1. Classification (NCBI taxonomy): domain Bacteria; kingdom Bacillati; phylum Actinomycetota; class Actinomycetes; order Mycobacteriales; family Nocardiaceae; genus Nocardia; species Nocardia sp. NPDC046473. The sequence goes on along the minus strand of NZ_JBEYZJ010000001.1, from coordinate 302,693 downwards.
AACGACGTCGCCCAGCTCGCCGAACTCTGGACCGAGGCGCTGCGGGCACTCGCCGCGCACGCGGAGTCCGCGGGCTCGGGCGGGCGCACACCGTCCGACTTCGACCTGGTGTCGGTGACGCAGCGGCAGATCGACACGTGGGAACGCGATTACCCCGACCTCGCCGACGTCTGGCCGCTCTCGCCGCTGCAGTACGGCCTGCTCTTCCACGCGCTGTACGACTCCGACACCGCCGACGGATACACCGTGCAGTCGCTGCTCACCCTGGCCGGCACCGTCGACGCCGCCCGATTGCGTACCGCCGCACAGGCTTTGGTGGCTCGGCATGAGAACCTGCGGGTCGCCTACGTGGAAACCGACGACGGTCCCCGCCAGCTCGTGCTGGCCGACGCCGAAATCCAGTGGCAAGACGTCGATCTCACCGACATCACCGAGGGCGACGCACGGCAGCGGGAACTGGAGCGGGTGATCGCGGTGGACGCCCGCACCCGGTTCGAACTCACCCGGCCGCCGCTGGTGCGGTTCACCCTGATCAAGACCGCCGCCGACGCCTACCAGTTCGTCCTCACCAATCACCATTTGGTGCTGGACGGTTGGTCGACGCCGCTGCTGGTGCGCGAGCTGCTCGCGCTCTACGTCACCGCGGGCGACGCGTCCGCGCTGCCGCCCGCGCACTCCTACCGCGAGTTCCTGTCGTGGTTGGCCGACCGGGACGACGCCGAATCCGTTGCTGCCTGGGCGGAATCGCTGGCCGGGATCGACACCCCGACCCGCGCGGTACCCACCCTGGCCGGCATCGAGTCGACCGAGACCGGGATGGTGTCCACCGACCTGTCCGCCGACACCGTCGCCCGGCTGGAATCGACCGCTCGCGAATCCGGCGCCACGGTCAACACACTCGTGCAGGCGAGCTGGGCGATGCTGCTCGCCATGCTCACCGGCCGCACCGATGTGGTATTCGGCGGCACGGTCTCCGGCCGGCCACCGGAGCTGGCCGGTGTCGAGGAGATGGTCGGCCTGTTCATCAACACGCTGCCGGTGCGGGTGCGGCTCGACCCGGCCGAGAAGGTGGTCGATCTGCTCGCCCGCCTGCAGGCCGAGCAGGCTCGGCTGATGGATCACCAGCACGTCGGGCTGGCCGCCATCCACCAGGCCGTCGGGCTCGCCGAATTGCTCGACACCCTCACCGTTTTCGAGTCGTATCCGATCGACCGCGAAGCCCTCTCACAGGCCCTGGACATCGCGGGCATGCGGGTGCTCGACGTCGAAGGCACCGACGCGACGCCATACCCGTTGAACCTCATGGTCATTCCGCTGCGCGGCGCCGACGGCCACGACACACTGCGGGTCAGCCTGAAATTCATGGCCGATCAGCTCGATCCCGCTGCGGCACAGCCACTGCTGGATCGTTTCGTCGGGCTGCTCACCCAGCTCGCCGACAATCCGCGCGCCCTCGTCTCGCACCTGCAGTACTGCGGCGACGCCGAACGCGCCGCGCTGCTGCCGGTTCGGGGCGCCGCGTCGCTGCCGGCGCGCACGCTACCGGAAATCCTGGCCGCCGGCGCCGCCATCGACAGCGACGCCATCGCGGTCAGCGCGGGCGAACTCACCATGTCCTACGGCGAACTCGACGCCTGGTCGAACCGCTTCGCGCGGCTGCTGCTGCGCCGCGGTGTCGGGCGGGAGGTGTTCGTCGTGCTCGCCCTCACCCGCTCTCTGGAATCGGTGGTCGCGGTGTGGGCACTCGCCAAATCGGGCGCGGCGTTCGCGCCGCTGGACCCCAACTATCCGGTCGAGCGGATCGAGCACATGCTCACCGACTCGAAGGCGCCCATCGGTGTGACCGTCACCGCGACCGGCGAGACGCTGCCCGGCAGCATCGACTGGCTGCTGCTCGACGACCTGAACACCATCCGCCGCGTGATGACCGTCTCCGCCGACCCCATCACCGACGAGGAGCGCGGCGGTCCGATCGATATCGACCAGACGGCGTATCTGATCTACACCTCGGGTTCCACCGGTAAGCCGAAGGCCGTGCTGCTCAGTCATCGCGGCATCGCGAATCTGGTTTCTACCCAACGTGATTCGCTCGATCTCGATCCGACGGCAAGCGCGCTGCAGGTGGCGTCGCCGAGCTTCGACGCCTCGGTATTCGAATTGTTGACCGCCCACGGGGCAGGCGGCAGGCTGGTGGTCTCGCCGCCGGATGTCTACGGCGGCGCGGAACTCGAACGACTGTTGCGCACCGAGCGGGTGACCCACGCGGTGATCACGCCGTCCGCGCTGGCCACCATGGAGCCGACCGATCTCGAGCACCTGCGGGTGCTGTCGGTGGCCGGTGAGGCGGCGACGCCGGAGCTGATCGAACGCTGGTCGACCGGCCGGCGGATGGTGAACCTCTACGGCCCGACGGAGTTCAGCATCTGGGCCACCGGACCGGCGGAACTTGTTGCGGGCGAACCGATCACGATCGGCGGGCCGATCCGTGGCGCGGCGAACATGGTGCTCGACACCTGGTTGCGGCCGGTGCCCGTCGGTGTCGCGGGTGAGTTGTATCTGGCGGGCCCCGCACTCGCGCGCGGCTACTTCAACCGTTTCGAGATGACGGCGAGCCGGTTCGTCGCCGACCCGTTCGGCGCGCCGGGTGAGCGGATGTACCGGACCGGCGACATGGTGCGCTGGGTCGACGGTCGCGACGACTATGAGCTGGAGTACCTGGGGCGCAGCGACTTCCAGGTCAAGATTCGTGGTCTGCGCATCGAACTCGGCGAGATCGACGCGGTGCTGTCGCGCGACGAGGAGGTCGAGTACGCGGTGACCATCGGCCGGTCCGGGCCCGCCGGTGCGACCGTGCTGGTGTCGTATGTGCTGCCCGCCGAGGGCGTCGAGCTGGATACCGAGCGGCTGCGCGTGCGGATCGCCGGAGAGCTGCCCGGGTACATGGTGCCCGGCTATCTCGTTGTGCTGGACTCGATTCCGTTGACGCCGGTCGGCAAGCTGGACCGCAAAGCCCTTCCGGTGCCGGACTTCTCGGACACCAACCGGCCCTACCTCGCGCCGCGCACGCCGGTCGAGCAGGCCGTTGCCGAGGTGTTCGGCGAAGTACTCGGTAACGAGCGGGTGAGCGTCGACCAGTCGTTCTTCGAACTGGGCGGCAACTCGCTCAGCGCGACCAAGGTTGTCGCGCGGGTCAATTCGGCCCTCGGCTCGACCATCGCGCTGCGCGACCTGTTCGACGCACCCACCGTCGCGCAGCTGTCGGCGCGGGTGGTCCCGGCGAACGGCGAGCGGCCCGGCCGCCTCGCGCTCGCGCCGCGGATCCGGCCGGATCGCGTGCCGCTGTCGCCCGCGCAGCAGCGCATGTGGGTGCTCAACCGGCTCGATCCCGCCTCGCCCGCGTACAACATCGCGGTCGCCCTGCGGTTGACCGGCGAACTCGACGTCGACGCGATGCGTCAGGCCTTGACCGACGTCATCGATCGGCACGAAAGCCTGCGCACGATCTACCCTGCCGACTCCGAAGGCCCGCGTCAGGTGATCATGGGCGCCGAGTCGGCGGCGCCCGCACTGGTGGTGATCGAGACCGAAGATGGTGCGCCCCTGCGGGATCGGATCAATGCCCTGGCGGGCAAGGGATTCGACATCGCCAAGGAACCGCCGCTGCGCGTCGGACTGTTCCGCATCGCCGGGCGTTCCGCGGCAATGGACCGTGCTGCCAACGGGCCGGTGTCCGTCGCGTCCACCGCTGCCGGGCGTGCGCCGGTTCCATCCGCGCGCATCGCCGGGTCCGGGCCGGTCTCGTCAGGGCCGTTCGTCGGCGCTCCAGCCGTATCCGCCAGCCCATCGGCCGGTGTGGCTGCCGTGTCATCCGGCCATTCCATGGAGTCGAATCCCGACGATCCGGTGGGCGGTACTCCGGTAGCCGCCGAAACCGATGCGGTGCACGTTGTCGTGCTGGTGGTGCATCACATCAGCGCGGACGGTGCGTCGATGGCACCGCTGGCAGCCGACTTGGTCGCCGCGTACTCGGAGCGCTCGTCGGGTGCGAAGACCACCCGGGTGCCGCTTGCCGTGCAGTACGCCGATTTCGCGCTGTGGCATCGCGAGGTGCTCGGCAGCGAGTCCGATCCGGAATCGTTGGCGGCGCGCCAGGTTCGGTTCTGGACCGACACCCTGGCCGGGGCCCCGGATGTGCTGGAGCTGCCCGCGGACCGGCCGAGACCCGCCGTGCAGACGATGCGCAGCGCCGACGTCGAGTTCGCCGTCGATGCCGAACAGCACAGCGCCTTGGTCGAATTCGCCGGAAGGCACAACGTCAGCGTGTTCATGGTCGTGCACGCGACGCTCGCCGTCCTGCTGGCCCGGCTCGGCGGCACCGACGACGTGGTGGTCGGGACACCGGTGGCCGGGCGCGGCGAGGAAGTCCTGGACGAGCTCGTCGGCATGTTCGTCAACACACTCGCCTTGCGCACCGCCGTCGATCCCGGTGCCGGGTTCCTCGACTTCCTGACCGCGGTCCGCTCGGCCGATCTCGACGCGTTCGCGAACGCCGACGTGGCCTTCGAACGACTTGTCCAGGCGTTGAATCCAGCACGGTCGACCGCGCATCATCCACTGTTCCAAGTGTCGCTGTCGCTGCAGAACTTCATCGAGCCGGTGCTCGAGCTGCCCGGCCTGCGCTTCGAGGTGGAGGACTTCGACCGGCGCGCTTCGCAATTCGATCTGACCCTGGACCTGCGTGAGCGCTTCGACGCGACGGGTCCGGCCGGGCTGGCCGGTGTGCTGACCTACGCGACCGACCTGTTCGACGAGGCGACGGTGACATCGTTCGCCACGCGCTGGCGGCGCGTGCTCGCGACCGTCATGGCCGAGCCGGACGTTCGTGTCGCCGATATCGACATCCTCGACGACAGCGAGCGCACGACGCTGGTGCCGGTGCGTGGCCTCGAAAGCATCGGAGCGACAACACTTCCCGAGCTGCTCGCCGCGACCGTGGCCCGATACCCGAATCGTCCCGCCGTAGTCGCCGCCGGTGACACGACCACCTACCGGGAACTCGACGCGCACGCCAATCGGCTGGCTCGGCTCCTGCTGGCGGCGGGAGCGGGCCCGGAAACCGTGGTCGCCCTCGGCCTGCCGCGCTCGCCCGACCTGCTCACCGGGATGTGGGCGGCGGCGAAGATCGGCGCGGCCTTCCTGCCGGTCGATCCGAAGCACCCGATCGAGCGGATCGATCACATGCTCACCGATTCCGGTGCGCGCGTGGGCCTCACGATGGTCGCCTACCGATCGATGCTGCCGGACAGCACGCAGTGGCTGGTGCTCGACGATCTGGCTCTGGTGGAACGCTGGTCTGCCGCCAGCCCGCGCCCACTGCGGGACAGCGAGTTGCCACGACCGGTCCGGCTGGACAACCCCGCCTGGCTGATCTACACCTCCGGGTCGACGGGTACGCCGAAGGGCGTCTCCGTCTCACATCGCGGTGTCGCGGACTTCGTTGCGGCGCAACGTGACCTGCTCGACCTGGATTCGAGCTCCCGGGTCTTGCATGTTGCCTCACCGAGTTTCGACGCCTCGATTCTGGAGGCGCTGATGGCATTCGGGCGGGGCGGTGCCTCGGTCGTCACGCCCGCGGAGGTCTTCGGTGGTAGCGCGCTCGCCGAGCTGATCGACTCGGAGCAGGTCACGCACGTGATGATCACCCCGTCCGCGCTCGCCACCATCGATCCCGCCGAGGTTTCCGGAGTGCGGGTGCTCGCGGTGGGTGGCGAGGCGGTGGGGGCCGAGCTCATCGAGCGGTGGATCGGCTCCGACACGGCGGATCAGCGCGGTCGCGGCGATCGACGGCGCGGCGCGCGGAACCGGCGGATGGTGAATCTGTACGGGCCGACCGAGTTCACCGTTGTGGCAACGGGTTCCGAACTGGTTCCTGGTGCGACGGTCTCGCTCGGCCCGCCCATCCGCGGTGCGTCCGCTATGGTGCTCGACGATCGGCTGCATCCGGTTCCGATCGGTGTCGCAGGCGAGCTCTATCTCGCGGGGCCCGCGTTGGCGCGTGGTTACCACGCGCGGCATGGACTCACGGCAGGCCGTTTCGTCGCGAATCCCTATGGGGCGCCGGGCGAACGGATGTATCGCACGGGCGACCTGGTGCGCTGGACGCACGATTCGCCAGAGCGCGCGTTGACGCTGGAGTACCTGGGCCGCACCGATTTCCAGGTCAAGGTGCGCGGGCAGCGGATCGAGCTGGGTGAGATCGATGCCGTGCTCGGTCGGATCGACGGCATCGATTTCGCTCTCACACTCGGTGTCAAGGGCCCCGCAGGCTCGACCGCATTGGCGGCCTACCTGGTGCGTAAACCGAACGTACAGCTCGACATCGCCCGCGTACGCGCCATCGCGGCAGATACCCTGCCCGGCTATATGGTCCCGTCCGCCTTCGTCGTCCTGGACGAGATCCCGCTCACCGCGGTCGGCAAGCTCGACCGGAAAGCCTTGCCTGCGCCGCAATTCAGTGCCGAGGAGACCGAATACCTGGCGCCACGGACGCCGACGGAGGAAGCGCTGGCGCAGATCGTCGCCGAGCTGCTCGGTCGCGACAAGGTGGGTGTCGACGATTCGTTCTTCGAGCTCGGCGGCGACAGCATTCTCGCGATCCAGCTGGTGTCGCGGGCGAAACAGCGCGGCATCGTCTGCACGCCCTTGCAGGTGTTCGAGCACCGCACGGTAGCGGCGCTGGCCGCGGCGGTGGGCGCCGGCGATGCCATGGTGACCCTGGCCGAGCTGCCCGACGGCGGCATCGGCGAGGTGCCGCTCACGCCGATGATGCGGTACCTGATCGAGCGAGGCGGGCAGCTCCGTTCGGCTCGGACGGCGGTGCTCGAGCTGCCGGTCGGCATCGAGCGGGCACAGCTGGTCGCCACGCTCGCGGCGGCCGTCGACCGGCACGACATCCTGCGTGCGCGGCTGGCGAACGAGGTGGACGGCTGGCATCTGGCGGTGCGTGCGCCCGGCTCGGTCGATGTCGACGCCTTGGTGCACCGCGTCGAGTTCGACGGGGCCGCCGATCCGATCGATCTGCGCGAATACGTTGCCGCGGAACTGAATTCCGGGTCATACCGACTGGATCCGGCGAACGGCATTGTGCTGCGGTTCCTCTGGCTCGATCCGGTCGGCGATGCCGGGGCACGGACCAGGGCCGGTCGGCTCATCGTGCTGGTGCACCGCCTGCTGATCGATGACGCCTCGTGGGGCGTTCTGCTGCCGGACCTGATGGCCGCCTGGGCACAGGTGTCGGTCGGCAATGCCCCGGTGCTCGCCGAGACCGGCACGTCGATGCGGCGGTGGGCGCATGCCCTCGTGGACGAAGCGCGCTCGGCCGAGCGGGTTTTCGAGCTCGGGCATTGGCAAGGCGTGCTGGCGGGCGCGGACCCGCTGCTCGGCGCCCGCGCGCTGGACTCGACTGTTGATCAGGCGCACACGCTGCGCACCGTGCGATGCGAGGTGTCGGCAGAAGTCACCACCGCGGTGGTGACCACTTTGCCCACCCAATTCGCGGGCACCGCAGGCGATATCCTGCTCACCGCGCTCACGCTGTCGCTGATGCGCTGGCGGGCACGACGATCCGGGGAGACCGAGACGGACATCATGATCCGGCTCGAGGGTGACGGCAGGGTGCTCCGCGGTGCGGCGCCAGCTCGCACGATCGGCTTGTTCACTACCAGCTACCCGGTGCGGTTCGAGCTGGACAGCGTCGACGTCGACGATGCGTTCGCGGGCGGGCCGGCGCTGGGTGCGGCGATCCGCGCGGTGAAGCATCAACTGAAGTCGGTGCCGGACAACGGCATCGGGTTCGGGCTGCTGCGCTATCTCAATCCCGACACGGCACCGCAACTGGGCGGGGCCAACTCGGGGCAGATCAGCTTCAGCTATCACGGCCGTAGCACCGTCGGCGATGTCCCGGCCGGGCTGGACGGCCTCGGCTGGACACCGACCGACGAGTTCGGTGATCTGGCCACCGGCGAAGATCCCCGGGCCCCGGCACCGTCGGTGCTCGAGGTGAACGCGGCTGTGGTCGGTGATCGACTGCGAACGGACTTCACCTTCCCGAAGACGCTGCTGGACCGTGGTGAGGTCGCCGAGCTGGCCGGTCTGTGGGTCGATGCGCTCCGTGCTGCGGCCACGTTCACCGGAACTCCGGCCGCGGCGGCCGCCGCGGCCGAGGAGGCAGCGGCGGTCGCGGCCGGTCAACCGGCGCTGGCAGCCACCCTCGGGCTGGACGTGGTGTTGCCGATCCGGACAGAAGGCACCGAGCCCGCGCTGTTCTGTATCCATCCGTCCTCCGGAATCTCTTGGAGCTACCTGGGATTCGCGCAGGCGCTGCGTCCGGGCCGCCCGATCTACGCCTTGCAGGCGCCTGATCTCAGCGGCAACGAACCGTCCCTGCGCTCGATCGAAGAGTTCGCCGCCCGGTACGTGCGCGAGATCCGCGCCATCCAGCCGTCCGGCCCGTATCACCTGCTCGGCTGGTCGTTCGGCGGGCTGATCGCGCATGCGATCGCGGCCCTGCTGCAGGAAACCGGTGACCGGGTCGGGCTGCTCGCGCTGCTGGATTCCGATACCGCCGACGTCGACGGCGACGCCGTCGAGCAGCTCACGGCGGGAGCCTTCGTCAACAGTTTCGGCGCGATCTTCGGGATCCACGACGTGCCCGCCGAGGCCACCGCGGGCGAGGCCGCTGACCTCATCCGCGACCGGCTCGGCGGACTGACGATCGTCGACGCGGACATGATCGAGCGGCTGGCCGAGTCGTACAACGCGGCGGCGCGTGCCCGAGCGGGCTATCAGCGGCCGGTATTCGACGGTGACGTGCTGTATTTCAGCGCGACCGTGGACAGCTCCGACGTCGTCGGCCCGCACGGCTGGCGGCCGTACGCGACCGGGGACGTCCTCAACTACGACATCGACGTCACCCATAACGAGCTGACCGCGCCGCACGTACTGCCGGTCATCGCGCGCGTACTCGACGAACATTGGAAGGGACAGGCATGAATTCCGATCAGGGCGTAGTCGTCGAGGGAGTCGAGAAATCGTTCGGCGCCGTCAAGGCGTTGCGCGGAGTCGATTTCGCGGCGGCGCCGGGTGAGATCCTCGGCATCCTCGGCCCGAACGGCGCGGGCAAGACCACCATGGTGAACATCCTCTCGACGCTCATCGCGCCGGACCGGGGCCGGGCGCTGGTCGCCGGGCACGATGTCGTCGCCGATCCGGCGGCGGTGCGCCGATCCATCATGCTGACCGGACAGTATGCCGCGCTCGACGACATGCTCAGCGGCTACGAGAATCTCGTGATGTTCGGCAGGTTGATGGGACTGCGCAAGCGGGCCGCCCGTGCTCGCGCGGACGAGCTGATCACCGAGTTCGATCTGGTCAGCGCGGCAGGCCGCCGGGTCGGCACCTATTCGGGAGGTATGCGGCGGCGTATCGACATTGCCTGCGGTCTTGTCGTCCGGCCGGATGTGGTGTTCCTCGACGAACCGACGACCGGGCTGGATCCGCGCAGCAGGCAAGGGGTTTGGGATCTGGTGCGCAGTTTCAAGAAGGCGGGCATCACCACGTTGCTCACCACTCAATATCTGGAAGAGGCCGACGCACTGAGTGACCGGATCATCGTGATCGATCACGGCGTGGTGATCGCGCAGGGCACCGCGGACGAACTGAAGTCGCGGACCGGTGGCAGTTACTGCGAAGTGGTGCCGCTGGATCTGAAGGATCTGTCCGTCATCGCCGATGCGCTCGGAACGCTGTTGCCGGAGGACAATCGAGCCGCGATGACACCCGACTCGGACCGCATCACCATCCCCGCTCCGGACGGCGCGAAGACACTCGCGGAGGCGTTGCGCCGCTTGGACGGGGCGGAGGTGGAGCTGGTCGACATCGCGCTGCGCAGGCCTTCGCTCGATGATGTGTTCCTCCAGTTGACCGGGCACCTTGCTTCCACCGACGGCCATATCGACGCGAAAGCTGTTGATGTGGAGGCGGTCTCGTGACCGCGGGTACCTGGCTGGCCGATGTCAGAGCGACGCCGGATCGAGCGCGGCAGTGGTGGGTGCTCACGACTCGGCTGATCGTGCCCTCGGTCAAGACCGGTGAGGTACTGACCTCGATCTTGGCCCCCGCGACCTTCACCGCCGGGTTCTACATTCCGTTGAAGACGGTGATGACGTTCGCGGGCACCGGATTCAGCAGCTATGCCCAGTTCATGATGCCCCTCGTGGTGCTGCAGGCCGCCGCGTTCACCGCCATCTCGGCGGCCTTCCGGTCGGCCACCGACTCGGTGGCCGGTCTCAATCGGCGATTCGGGTCGATGCCGGTCGGGCGGCTCGTGCCCGCCGCGGCACGGATGTCCGGCAATGTCTTCCGGCTGGCGCTATCGCTGTGTGCTGCCATTGCCTGTGGTTACGTCATCGGGTTCCGGTTCTATCTGGATACCGCGCACACCATCGGCTTCCTGCTGTTGTCGATGCTCATCGGCACCGCACTGACGCTCGGCGCCGATGTGATCGGCACGGTGTCACGCAGCCCAGAAGCGGTTACCCAGGCACTTGTGCTGCCGCCCTTGATCTTCGGCATGCTGTCGGCGGGCCTGGCTCCGGCACACCAGTTTCCGGCGTGGGTGCAGCCGTTCGTGCGCAATCAGCCGGTGTCGCAGTTCGTGCTCGCCCTGCGCGCATTGGCCGGCGACACGTTGGGCAACGCGGGCCAGGTGACGTGGTCGCTGATGGGGCCGTCACTGGCCTGGACGGCCGCGATTCTCATCCTGTGCATTCCGCTGACCATCCGGCTGAGCTCGGGGAGGGCATGATGGCACTACTCGCCGATCGCACCGAAGATGTCCGCAGCCAATCCGAGGTATCGTCCGCATCTCTGGTGCGGCACACCATGATTCAGACGCAACGCCTGCTGCTGCGCTGGGTGCGTAACCCGATCACCCTGCTGGAAGCCCTGATCATCCCCTGCCTGCTGCTGATCATGCTGGAAACGGTTGTCGGCGGCCAGATTCGGAAGTTCACCGGCGACAGCGCCCTCTACGGTTCCGTCCCGATGGTCACCATCACCGGTGCCGTCTCCGGCGCCGTCGCCTGCGGTGTCCTGCTCGGCCGCGAACGTGAAGCAGGCCTACTCGCCCGCTTCTGGGTGCTGCCTGTACACCGCGCCTCCGGCCTCGCCTCCCGCATCATCGCCGAAGGCTGCCGCATCTTCGTAGGCACCCTGGCCATCATCCTCGTCGGCTACCTACTCGGCTTCCGCTTCCACCAGGGCTTCCTCCCCACCCTCGTATTCCTCACCATCCCAGTACTTTTCGGCCTGGCCTTCGCCACCGTGGTCACCTCGGTAGCCGTCTTCACCGCCAAAGCCGCCCTGGTGGAAGGCATCACCATCCTTACTTCCCTGATGATGTTCTTCAGCACCGGTTTCGTCCCCCTGGCCGCCTACCCCCACTGGATCCAACCGGTAGTCCGTAACCAACCCATGTCCGTCGCCGTAGACGCCATGAAAGCCCTTGCCTTGGAGGGCCCGCTCGCCCGCCCCTTAACCCTCACCCTCACCTGGTGCCTCGGCGCGATCATCCTCTTCGCCATCCCCGCGACTATCGGCTACCGACGCGCAAGCAGGAGATAACGGGCCACTCCGCCTGGCCAGGCGATCGTTAGTCGTGACGCTCACCGGACAGGGGTGGGCGATCAGCTACTCAGTAGTCGCTTTTTGCAGTGGGTGGGACAGATTTCGCTGATTCGCCAGCGCGCCGCGACGCTTCGCGCTGGGCCCGGGTGGTTCGGCCTGCTCCCCAACCGGTGAGTGGCAGCTCGACCCCGGTGGCCCAAACGCCCACCGGGGCCGAGGGATTCGGCGGGTTACTGGACGGAGAATTGGCGGGCCAGGGCCCAGATCACCAGGATGTCGATGGCGATGATGACGAGGGCCCAGAAGGGGTAGATGGGGGCGAAGAGGAAGTTGTCGAGGATGCTGATCGAAGCCATCACGATGCCGGCCAGGTAGCCCCAGGTCTTTCCGGTGACGATGCCGAAGCCGGCGATCAGGACCAGGGCGGCGATGGCCAGGTGGATCCAGCCCCAGGCCGAGACGTCGACCAGGAAGACCTGATCCTTCGCGACGACGAAGATGTCGCGACCCGCGATGGCGGCGATGGCGCTCAGCAGGTGCAGCAGGCCGGTGATGAGGATAAGGACGCCGGCGAAGATGGTCATGTCGTTGAGCACCGGGCCGGTCCGTACGGGGCCGGGACTGGTCATAACACACACTCCTTCCGAAACGCGTGAGACATCTTTCGGCCCAACGTAGCCGGTGATCAGGCAAAACCGGCGGAGGTCGGCAAACAATCGGCGATCTCACGCGGCGCGCCAGCACCGATGTGGCTGTTCGCGCGATCGTGGCGCAGAATAGGGGGCCGCGCGCGATGGCTCCCGGCGTTTCCCGCCTCGGTGACACGCATCGCAGCGACACAAGGTGTTGTGCTGCACGGACTTGTCACCCCCAAGGAGTAGTGTCCGTGGGAGATAATCCGTCGCGGCAGCGGGCTCGGGAAAGGTGTGGAGGCAGGATGAAACTGATCGATCGGGTATCGGCCATCAACTGGAATCGGGTGCCCGACGAAAAGGATGCCGAGGTCTGGGACCGGCTGACCGGCAACTTCTGGCTGCCCGAGAAGGTTCCGGTGTCCAACGACATCCCCTCGTGGGGCACGTTGACCGCCGACGAGAAGCAGCTCACCATGCGGGTCTTCACCGGCCTCACGCTGCTGGACACCATCCAGGGCACCGTCGGCGCGGTGAGCCTGATCCCGGACGCGCTCACCCCGCACGAGGAGGCGGTGTACACCAACATCGCGTTCATGGAGTCGGTGCACGCCAAGAGTTACAGCTCGATCTTCTCCACGCTGTGCTCCACCAGGGAGATCGACGACGCGTTCCGCTGGTCGGAGGAGAACCGCAACCTGCAGCGCAAAGCCGAGATCGTGCTGGACTACTACAACGGCGACGATCCGCTCAAGCGCAAGGTGGCCTCGACGCTGCTGGAGAGCTTCCTCTTCTACTCCGGCTTCTACCTGCCGATGTACTGGTCCTCGCGGGCCAAGCTCACCAACACCGCGGACCTGATCCGGCTGATCATCCGCGACGAGGCCGTGCACGGCTACTACATCGGCTACAAGTACCAGAAGGGCCTGGAGCTGGTCAGCCAGGCCGAGCGCGACGAGCTGAAGAACTACACCTTCGAGCTGCTGTTCGAGCTGTACGACAACGAGGTCGAGTACACCCAGGACCTCTACGACGAGGTCGGCCTCACCGAGGACGTCAAGAAGTTCCTGCGCTACAACGCGAACAAGGCGCTGATGAACCTCGGCTACGAGGGCCTGTTCCCGAAGGACGAGACCGAGGTGAATCCGGCCATCCTGTCGGCGCTTTCGCCGAACGCGGACGAGAACCACGACTTCTTCTCCGGATCGGGTTCGAGCTATGTGATCGGCAAGGCCGTGAACACCGAAGACGAAGACTGGGAGTTCTGAGCGACACTCCCGGTTGCGACGGCGGCGGATTATTCCGCCGCCGTTTCGCGTCCCGGGGATGAGGTGCGGCGACGCTTGCGTTGACACCGGCGACAACGTTTAGCGTGGCCCTGACGGTCGCTCGGAGGAGGTCGGATGCTGATCGGTGAGCTGGCGCAACAGGCCGGCACGAGTACCCGCACCCTGCGGTACTACGAGCAGCACGGGCTGGTGCGGGCGCGGCGCTCCACCAACGGGTATCGAGTCTACGACGAGACGGAGCTGCCGGTCGTCCGGAAGATCCGGCGGCTGCTCGACGACGGTTTCGATCTCGACGACATCCGCCCGTTCGTCAGCTGCCTACGGGCAGGCAACAGTTCCGGCGACGGCTGCCCGGATTCGGTGGCGGTGCTGCGACGCAAGCTCGACGAGGTGGACGACGCGCTCACCCGGCTGACCGCGTTGCAGGCCGAACTGCGAGTCCGGCTCGCCGGGGCCGCGAAGCCTGCCTGCGAATTCGGGTAATCACCTGTCCGACAGCCGGTTTCGATAGGCCGGTTGTGCGATCGTCGCTGCCACGTCACCCGAGGAACGCTCGATGAAGTTTGCGATCAGTTACAGCACACCGTTTTACGGCACAGATCCCGATCGGATCATCGCCTTCGCCCAGCATGCGGAGGCCTGCGGATTCGAGGGGCTGTATCTCCCGGATCACATCGCGCTGTATCCGGGAGCGAAGGTCGGCAATTTCGAGATGCCCGCCACACTGCCCTATCCCGATCCGCTCGACTGCCTGAGCTTCGTCGCCGCGGCCACCCAGCGGATCCTGCTCGGCACGGGGGTGCTGCTGCTGCCGTATCGGCACCCGGTCGTGCTGGCCAAGCGGCTCGCGACCATCGATGGGCTGTCTCGCGGACGCATGCGGTTGTTGACCGTCGGGCTCGGGACATTGCCCGGTGAGGCCACCGCGACGGGTGTCGACTTCGCCACCCGTGGCCGACGGGCCGATGAGGCGATCGATGTACTGCGGCTGCTGTGGTCCGGCGGCGCGGCGGGGGTCAGCTTCGACGGCGAGTTCTTCGCCTTCGACTCGCTGGTCAGTTTCCCGAAACCCGTTGGCGTGTCCGAGTTGCCGATCCACGTCGGCGGCTCCAGTCGCGCCGCCGCCCGGCGGGCCGGGCGACGGGGCGACGGGTACTTCCCCGGCGGCATGCTCGGCCCCACCGAGCGGGGCATCCAACTGGACCTTGCCAGGTCGGAAGCCGTTGCCGCGGGACGTGATCCGGCGGCGCTCGAGTACACGCGCTGGGGATCGATCGATATGCCCGTCGAACGTGTCGAAGGTCTTGCGGCAGAGGGCGTTACCCGAATCGTTGTCGGCAGTATCGATCCCGAGGATCAATTCGACCAAATGTCGCGCTTCGCTGAGCGATTCGGTCTCAACGGCTGACCTGACCGATCCGCCCTACTCGGCCCCGGCACTCCCCTCCGAGTGCCGGGGCCACGCACTGTCCGCCCCGTGTTGCCCGCCGAACAACCGGTAGCCACGGATGCACCGGAGAATGCACAACACATCTGCACTGTCCGCTGCGAGACCGCCCACATCGAAGCGGATGGCACCGACGGCCACCTCCAGCGATCGCAGTCGCTCCTCGATCCGCCCCGTTCGGTCCGCGAGCACCGATAGTCCGAACTCCACGTGGGACTCCCGATTCGCCACGGCATCCAGCTGGCATTTCATGTCTTCGCACACTTTTTAATTGAGCCTTTCCGATAAGGAATTGCCGTTCTGGATTGTTCCTGTTGTCGTGCGGCACTGAGCAATTCGGCAATTCGGTGCACCTCCATTACAGTCAGCTGATTGTATGAGCACGGAAGCCGATCGGGGTCGGCTTTCTGACAGACCAGCGGTGCAACTTTGCGGCCAAACATTTGGAACATTCCAGGACTGAGCTCGCCAGCATTTCGGGAATGTTCCACAGTTGCTGCCGCATATGAATTCCACAACAGACCCTCTTCAGCAACCTTCGGAGATGCCACCATGACGACTGGTTCGACCCTTCCGCGCAGGCTACTGGCCCGCGAGCTTCGCAATGCCCGTGCGGCGGCGCGTATGAGCTCGGAAGCCGCGCGGAATCAGATCGGTGTCAGCAAACAAACGTTCTGGCGCATGGAGAACGGAATCCCGACCCGGTTGAACCCGTTGTTCGTCAAGCGGTTATGCGAGATCTACGGGATACCGGCCGACCTGACCCAGGTGCTGCTCACGCTCGTCGAAGAGACCAAGGACAAAGGGTGGTGGCTTGCGTTCGATGAGGCGATCCCCAAGAGCTTCGAGCTGTTCCTCGGACTGGAAGACGCGGCCGACCGGGTCATTTCATATCAGACAACGTTCCTGCCCGGAATGTTGCAAACCAACGAGTACCGCCGCGCAATGCTGTGGATCGAGAAGCCGAACAGGCCGGAATCGAATGTCGAGACGGCGATCAATATCGTGGCACTGCGACGGGCTCGACTGTTCAGTGCCGCCGATCCCCTGACAATGGATGCGTTCATCGACGAATCGGCGCTACGCCGCTCGACCGGCGACGCGGGAGTCATGGTCGGCCAGTTGACGCATCTCGCCGAAACCGCACAGCGGCCGAATGTTTCCGTGCGTGTTGTGCCGACTTCGGCAGGCACCTATCAGGCCCTGACGTTCGGCACCTTCGTCCTGCTCGAGTTCCCGCCACACCCCGTCGCGCAGCTGACGGAGCCGCCGGTGGTCTACGTCCAAGGCTTCACCGACGATCTGTATTTGGAGAACCCCGAGGAGGTTGCGATGTATCGATCGGCGCACACAGACCTCGAGCGCCTGGCATTGAGTGCGGCAGATAGCGAAGCTCTCATCCTCGATATCGCAAAGGAGTTCGGCGCGTGAAAATCGATCTGACTCACGCACGATGGTTCAGCAGCACGCACAGTGCTACTACGACAAACGGTGTGGAAGTAGCACATCTCGATAGCGGCCAAGTCGGTATCCGCGACTCCAAGAACCCCTCCCACCCCGCCCTGGTCTTCACCCCGGACGCCTGGGACACCTTCACCGCCGGCATCGTCCACGGCAATTTCAGCCGCCCATAGATCGACTCGACACACGAGACCCCCACTTCCCGTGGGGGTCTCGTGCTCTGCGTCGAACTACTTGTCTCCGTTGGGCTTCCGCAAAATGCGCAGAATCTGCGCGACATCGGACTTGATCTCACCGACATCGGACTCCACTGTTGCCAGGCGGCCGTTCATCGAACCGACCTGGCCACCCAACGACCCGACCTGGCCACCCAACGACCCGACCTGGGCGCCCAACGACCCGATCTGGCCGTCCATCGACTCGATCCGGGCGTCCATCGACCCGATCCGGCTATCCATCGACTCGATCCGGGCGTCCATCGACCCGATCCGGCCATCCATCGACTCGATCCGAGCCTCCATCGACTCCTGCCGAGACATCAGATTGCCGATGTCGATATTCATCGAAATCAACCGGGACGCAACCGAGCGCCCGTCCAAATCGCCGATACGGCTGTCCAAACTATCAATTCGGCTGTCCAGGACGCCGATGCTGGCCTGAATACCGTGCAGGCCGACGTAGACGGCGTCGAACTTCTCCTCGAATCCGGTCACTGTGACAGTATCGCGCGTAATTTGCTGATCCCGCCACCGTTCTAGCTGAGAAACACGTGCTTCCAAAGACTCCTTGCTGCTCATGGGTCGAGCTCTCCCCTCGTCCGCTACTGCATCGAAAAATACGAACGGATCGTATCCCTGGTCACCGACACTTAATTGCTATGCGAGAGAGCGGATTTCAGAATGTGTGCGTTTGCCGCACGGCATCTGCGATGCAGGCACCAGTGCCCCATGATCGTTCGAGCAGGTCAGTGGCCGACTACTACCAGCACGAACTGCTGGGTCGGGTTGTTCTGCGCCGGACGGCTGACGACGCCGTAGTCCTTTTCGGCGTATTCGTGGGCGTCCATGTAGCGGTTGTTGGAGGCTTGCTGGAAGGTGTACTTGCCTGCGCCGATGGAGTTGATGTGCCAGACCTGGGTGGGGTTGTCCTGGGCGGGGCGGGTGACCAGGTGGTAGTCGAGGGACTCGATCTCGTGGGCGTCGAGGTAGCGGTGGCTGCTCACTTGCTGCACGGTCCCGGTCCCGGTGCCGCTCTGATCCCAGTGGATGCGCCACTGCTGGCTGGTGTCGCCCTGCTTCGGCCGGGTGACGACGTTGTAATCGTGCGTGCCGTCGGCCCATGCGTCGAGATAGCGGCCGCTGGATACCTGCTGGATGGTGACGACGTCATCCGGCTGTGCGGCGTTGGCGGTGGCGGGAACTGCGCCGATGCTGACGGCGGTGAGGGTTCCGAAGAGCAGTCCTGCTGCTGCGCGGCTGATGAAGTGTGTCAAGGACTGATCTTTCTGGTGGAAGTTGTTGCGTTGCTTGTCTGAACCAATGTTCGAGCAAACGCAACCACTCCATAAGGCACCCTTGGGCGGTTGCCGAGCCGCTGCGGGGTGCGGAAATCACCCCCGAGGGTGGCCCCCGATGCTGAGCGTTCTCATTCGGTCAACCGATGGCGGCGAGGTATTCGCCGTAGAAGAGCATCAGGCCGACTGCGGACGCGATGCCTGCCAGTAGCCAGAAGCGGATGATGACGGTGGTTTCGGCCCACTCGCTGAGTTCGAAGTGATGATGGAAGGGCGCAAGTTTGAACAGTCGGTTGCCGGTGGTGCGGAAGACGACGATCTGCAGCAGGACCGAGAGGATTTCGGCGAAGAAGAGGGCGCCGACTACCGCGGTGAGCAGCTCGGTGCGGGTGGTGACGGACAGGCCCGCGAGCAGGCCGCCGAGTGCGAGAGAACCGGTGTCGCCCATGAATATTTTGGCCGGGGCCGCGTTCCACCACAGGAATCCCATGCAGGCGCCCGCACCGGCGGCACAGACCACGGCGAGGTCGAGTGGGTCGCGCACGTTGTAGCAACCCGCGTTCGGGGTGGCCGCGCAGGAGTTGGTGTACTGCCAGAAGGTGATGATCACGTAGGCGCCGAGCGCGAAGCTCATCGATCCGGCGGCCAGACCGTCGAGGCCGTCGGTGATGTTCACCGCGTTGGACCAGGCCACCACCAGGAAACTGACCACGAGCAGGAAGCCGATCAGCCCGAACGACACGGTCTCCACGTCTCGCACATAGGACATGTGCCGACTGCCCGGCGTCAGCCCGGTGCTGTCCGGAAACCGCAGCGCGAGCACGCCGAATATGATCGCGGCGCCGAGCTGGCCGATGTACTTGCCGGTCGCGGTCAACCCGAGATTGCGCCGCTTGTGGATCTTGATGAAGTCGTCGAGGAAGCCCACCACACCCAGCGCGGTGGCCAAGCCGAGCACCAGCAGCCCCGACACGGACAACCCCTGCGGATCGTGCCGGATGCCGAGCAGATGCGCGCCGAGATACCCCGCCCACATACCGATCAGGATCGCGATGCCACCCATCGTCGGCGTGCCACGCTTGGCCTGATGGCTGGCCGGTCCTTCGGCCCGGATCTCCTGCCCGACCTTTCTCCTGGTCATCACCTTGATCAGCAAGGGTGTCAAGGTGATCGAGACCGCCAGCGCGATCATCGCCGAGTACAAAATCTGTCTCATGCGCCCCTCATGCGGCCGTCGTCGGAAAGTCGAGTAATTGAAACATCAACGCACGGGCACCTTTTCACTGCCCGGCCTGGTCGATACCCGACGCACGCTCATACCGCTGCCGTCCACCGAACCCGCCATCGTCCCTCGCGAATCGCCCCGACGTTAGCAAGCCGAACGGATGTATGCGGACTCCTGAAGCTGGGCTAAAAGCCGCTGCCGCGACCGTCCACCAGGACGGTCGCGGCAACGGTAGGCGTCGGCTCAGATACCGAGGACCACCTTGGCGGTGGTGAAGTAGATGATCAGGCCGGTGGCGTCGACAAGGGTGGTGACCATGGGCGCGGACACCACCGCGGGGTCGATCCGCAGCTTCTTGGCGAGCAACGGCATGGTGCCGCCGATGGTCGCGGCCCAGCCGCAGATCAGCACCAGGGTGATGCCGACGACCACCGCGACGCGCGGGCCGACGAACAGCCCGCCGATCACCAATCCGGCTGCGGCGAGCATGGATCCGAGCACCAGGCCGACCCGGCATTCGCGCCAGATCACCTTGAACAGGTCGGACACCCGGACCTCGCCGACGGCGAGCGCCCGCACACAGGAGGTCGCGGCCTGCGCTCCCGCATTGCCGCCCGCACCGATGAGCAGCGGAATGAACAGCGCGAGATGCGCGGCCTGCTGCAGCGTGCCTTCGAACATGTCGGTGACGCTGACCGTGAGGGTCGCGGCGAACAGCAACAGCAGCAACCACATCGCGCGATAGCGCGCCAGCTGGAACACGCCGGCGGCCATGTAGTGGCCCTCCCAGGGCGCCGAGCCCGCCTGCCTGGCCACGTCCTCGCTGTCCGCGGCCTCGATGACCTCGACCGCGTCGTCGATGGTGAGCAGGCCGACGAGCCGGTTCTCGCTGTCCACCACGGGCATGTTGAGGTCGTTGGTCTCGCGCATCAGCCGGGCCGCCTTCTCGGCGGAGTCGGTGGCGCGGGCGCAGACCGGTTCGGTGACGACCAGCTCGGCGATCATCGTGTCCGGCTTGCTGAGCACCAGCTCGCGCAGTTCGACGATGCCGGTCAGCCGTCGGCCCGCGTCGACAACGGGCAGCGTGTAGACGGTTTCGGCGTTGGCGCCCTTGGCCCGCACCATGGCCAGCGCCTCGGCGACGGTCAGGTTCTGCGGCAGCGCGACGACCTCGGGGGTCATGTACTGGCCCGCCGAACCCTCCGGGTAGCCGAGCAGCGCGGCGGTCATCCGCCGTTCGCGCGGGCTCAGCCCGGCCAGCACCTTCTTGGCGACCTTCGCGGGCGCCTCACGCAACATCCGGGCCCGGTCGTCGGGCGCCATGCCCTCGATCAGGTCGCGGAAGCTCTGGTCCCGCAGGCCCTGCAGGATCTGCTGCTGGTCGACCGGTTCGAGTTCTTCGAAGACCGCCAGCGCCAGGTCCTTGTCGAGCAGCCGGAACGCCATCCCGGCCTGGACGGCGTCCATCCGGGCGAGCTGGTCGGCGATGACATGTGGCGGGTGGTTGTCGAGCCAGGCGAGCGCGGCGTCGACGCGGTGGCTGTCGTCGATGTCCTGCAGGGATTCGGACAGCGTCGGACGTACTTCGATGATCTGCGACATGGGATGTCCTCAGCAAATACGCGTGAGTGAATGGGAGCGCGAAAATTCACACCGCGGGCGCCGGCCCCATCCGTCGCTGACTACTCAGGAGTGCGAAGGGGCGACGCCGCGCGGCCTTCGACTGGGAGGTTCGCTGCGCATGGCAACCCCACCTCCTTCTCGTCGCTGCCGCAGACCTGACTCGCCTGCACCATCGGTGAAACGTTGATCGGATGCGAAAGCATCCTTGTGCAGGATACAGCCAAACGGTTGAAGTTCTCACCACGAACGAGCGCGATGGTCAGCCGACCAGCGTGTCTGTGATCGCGGTCTCCACATCGCGCCACGTGAGCACGTGCCGCACCCAGTCGGGCACCGGCTCCGATTGGACGCCGAACAGGTAGCGGTGCGGCACCAGGTCGCGCAGCGCGTGGTGCACGTCGATCCGGTCGTCGATCATGTGTGTGATGCCGAGGTCGGCACAGCGGCCCGCCTTGTCCGCGCGCTCGCGGCAGAAGCGCAGGTTGTCCCGCGCGATCCCGGTGCGGTCGTAGAAGTCGTGATGGTCGAGCCATTGCCGGGTGCGCTGTTCGATCCGCTCCCCGCACTTGGAGATCACCCACGCCCGGCCCTCGAACAGCTGGACCAGCCGGGGCAGGACGTCGAAAGCGTTGGGGCTGGGCGGAGTTCGCAAGGCCTCGTCGAGTCCGCCTGCGAGGAATACCGTGTCCGCGGCACCGGCCCGCAGGGCCGCCCCCTGGATGACGCGGCCGAAATCTACGCCGAGTCTTGGTTGTCTATCTCTATTCATTTCCGTCCAAGCATGACCCGGATGACAGTGCCGAAGCGAGCGAATTTCCTTCCCGCGCAGCGGATCAGACCGGCGGCATCGGGTCGTATTGGATGAGGCGGCGCACCTCCTTGGCGCGCTCGGCGCTCGCCAACCGTCGCACCAGGTGCAGTGCCATGTCGATGCCGGCGGAGACACCTGAGGAGGTGATGATGTCGCCGTCGTCGACGTATCGCTCCTCGGCGCGTACCTCGATGGTGGGATCCAGTTCGGCGAGCCGATCGAGTGACCTCCAGTGGGTGGTGGCCGGTCGACCGGCCAGCAGACCGGCCGATGCGAGGACCAGCGAACCGGTGCACACGCTGGTGATCAGCGGTGTCGTTTCGCGTTGGGCCCGGGTCCAGGTGAGCATTGCCTCGTCGTCGATCATCGGCCGGGTGCCCATGCCGCCGGGGAAGATCAGCACGTCCCGGCGCGGTGCGGTCTTGAACGAGTACTCCGCCTCGATCGTCAGGCCTTTCGCACACTTGACCGGTCCGCCGTCCATCGAGAACGTGAACGCCGCGTAGCCGTCGTCGGGGTAGTACTGGGTCCAGAAGGCGAGCACCTCCCACGGGCCGACCGCGTCGAGCTCTTCGACTCCGGGGAACAGCAGCAGGCCGATGGTGCGCGTCATAACTCTCCTCATGCCGGAAGCACTCGTTCAGACCGTAGCGGTCGATGCGGACGGCAGCGTGTCCCGGACTGTCCGCCAATCGTTTGCCAGGAAACTCGCAACGGGTTAGAGGCTTTCTCGTACCTCAAGTTTTGTTCCCACCCACCCGACCGACCGGGCATCACGGCCTAGCTTCAAAAGCCGCTTACATCACGCTTTACGGTCCAGAGAATCACGGACCACAACCCTCTTCCATGGGCCATAACGTTATCTCCGAACAGGTGACGCGACTATTAGCTGCAAGTTAGCCTGTGGCATGACCAAAATACTGGCATTCACCTCACCGGCAAAAGGACACCTGTATCCGGTCGCGCCGGTCCTGGCGGAGCTGGTATCGCGCGGTCACGACGTGACCGTGCTGACGCTGCCCGGCAGCGAAGCGGCCTTGGAACCGTTCGGCATCACGGTGCGCGACCTACCGCCGGCGCTGGCACGCGACACCCTCGACGACTGGGCCACCACCTCGCGGATCGCGACCCTGCGCGCGGCGCTGCGCGCCCTCATCGGCCGCATCCCGGACGAGATCCAGGCCTTGCGCAGCGCGATCATCGCCGAACGACCAGATGTGCTGCTGATCGACGTCACCGCGCCCGGCGCCCACATCCTCGCCGAGGCCAGCGGACTGCCGTGGGCGTCGTGGGCACCGGCGCTGCTGCCGATCCCCTCGCGCGACGCGCCGCCCTTCGGCCCCGGACTGCGGCCGCGCACCGGCCTGCTCGGCCGTGCCCGCGACAACAGCCTGGCCTGGTTCCTCAATCGCCGGTGGAACGAGGTGCTGCCGCAGCTCAATCACATGCGCCAGTACTACGGACTGGATCAGCTGGACAACACCGTCGACTATTTGCGGCAGCCACCGCTGATGCTCAACTTCACCGCGCCGCCGTTCGACGACGCGCGCGGCGACTGGCCGCTGACGGTGCATCAGATCGGGCCGGGCCTGTGGGCGCCGGACGTCGAACCGCCCGGGTGGCTGACCGAGATCGATCGGCCGCTGGCGCTGGTGACCTGTTCGACCGAGTTCCAGGACGACGGCAAGCTCGCGCAGGCCGCGATGGACGCGCTGACCGACAGCGGGCTGTACACGGTCGTCACTTCGGGCGCCATCGACCCTGGCACGTTCACCGTCCCGTCGAACGCGCGGGTCGAGCAGTTCGTGCCGCACCACCTGCTACTCGACCGAGCCGCCGTCGTCGTCTCGCACGGCGGCATGGGGATCACCCAAAAGGCTTTGGCCGCAGGCGTTCCGGTGTGCGTGGTGCCGTTCGGCCGTGGCCAGTCCGAAGTGGCGCGGCGGGTGGTCACCAACGAGGCGGGCAGTTGGGTGTCCGCGAAGCGGCTCACCGTCGCCACCCTGCGCGCCGGTATCGACAAGGCGATGGCCTGTCGCCCAGGCGCGGCCAGAGTGGCTGCCGGGTTCGCGGCGGCCGGTGGCACGCTGCGCGGCGCCGAGCTGCTGGAACGGCATTTCGCCGGGCACCCGATCGGGCACGCGGCCAAGACCGGTGCCATGCCGATCCATAGTTCACATCCCTATCCGACCAATGAGGTTGCGCCGGAGATCACTCAGGGCGAGCCGGACCCGATTGTCCTCCCGCCCAACGACTCTCCGCCCACCGAAGACCGCTATTGGACGACCTGGCAGCGCCGCGATCACTGACCCGGCAGCCGGCAGCCATGGTTACTCGGCTGCGCGCCGAACCCGACAGCGCCGCGATCGGCGTGACCATCGGCGACTTCGCGACAACTGGGGTCGACGGCCCGTTTTCCGTCGCCTACCTGGTCTTCAACACCATCATGAACCTGACGACACAAGCCGAGCAGGTCGCGTGTTTCGCCAAGGTCGCCGCGGCCGAGGCGAATACCGATCGATCCCGTTCCGCTATGCGTGGCCCGCCGAGCTCGATCTGATTGCCCAGCTCGCCGGGCTGCGATTGCGCGAGCGCTGGGGTGGCTGGCTGCGCGAGCCCTTCGCCAACGAGAGCCGCAAGCACGTGTCGATCCGGGAAAAGCCCATCGGCTGACAGGGGTAGACGCATTCGGCGTCGAAGGGTTGTTCGCGCGACCGAGTATCTGGTGGTCCACGCCACGATCGACCCCATCACGGGATGATTGACTAGGTTTGGGGCAAACACACGAAGGAGAAAACTGTGCGCTTCGGCATCTTCATCCCGCAGGGCTGGCGGCTCGACCTGGTCGGCATCGACCCGGCGGACCAGTGGCGGGTGATGCGGGATCTCGCGCAACGCGCGGATGCCAGTGACACCTGGGAGTCCCTGTGGGTATACGACCACTTCCACACCGTTCCGGTGCCGACCGAGGAGGCGACGCACGAGGCGTGGACCCTCATGTCGGCGTTCGCGGCGACCACCTCGCGGATCCGGCTCGGGCAGATGTGCACCGCGATGAGCTACCGCAATCCGGCCTACCTGGCGAAGGTCGCGGCCACCGTCGACCTGATCTCGGGCGGCCGGGTCGAGATGGGCATCGGCGGCGGCTGGTACGAACACGAATGGCGCGCTTACGGTTACGGCTTCCCTGGCGCGGGCGAGCGGCTCGGCCGGCTGGACGAGGGCGTGCAGATCTTCCGGCAGGCCTGGACCACCGGTAAGGCCACCCTGGACGGCAAGCACTACCAGGTCGACGAGGCCATCGTGCGGCCACTTCCGTTGCAGGACGGCGGGATTCCGCTGTGGATCGCCGGCGGCGGCGAGAAGAAGACGCTGAAGATCGCGGCGAAGTACGCCCAGTACACCAACTTCAGTGGCGCGCCGGACGAGTTCGCGGCCAAGTCCGAGATCCTGCGCGCCCACTGCGCCGACGTCGGCACCGATTTCGACGCCATCGTGCGCTCCTCGAACTTCAACGCGGTGATCGCGTCCACCGAAGCCGAAGTCGAAGAACGACTGGCCGAAGTCCAGGCCAAACTGGCCTCGGTGATCGGCGACGACCAGGCAAAAACCTTCGTCGACAACATGTTCCGCCCCTCCTTCGCGGTCGGCACCCCGGAACAGATCATCGAACGCCTCACCCCCATCCGCGACCTCGGCCTCGGCTACGCCATCTTCAACTTCCCCGAGGCCGCCTACGACACCTCCAGCATCGAGCTCTTCGAAAAGGAAGTAGCCCCCGCCCTCGCCTGAGTTCGACGAACACGGGGAGCCGGTGCCGCCACCGGTCCCCGTGTTCGCTCGATCGGTTACTCGAAGCGACGGTGGATTTCATATTCCGCTGTCAGACTTGGCGCATGTACGACTTCGACGTGCTGGTTCTCGGGTCGGGTCCCGGCGGCCAGAAGGCGGCGATCGCCACCGCCAAACTGGGTAAACGGGCTGCGGTGGTGGAGCGGCGGGACATGGTCGGTGGGGTGTGTATCAATACCGGCACTATTCCGTCCAAGACGCTGCGCGAGGCGGTGCTCTACCTGACCGGGCTGAGTCAGCGCGAGATGTACGGGCAGAGTTACCGGGTCAAGGACGACATCACCGTCGCGGACCTACTCTCCCGGGCCCAGCATGTGATCGGCCGTGAGGTCGACGTGGTCCGTAATCAGTTGTCCCGCAACCGGGTTGCCATGTTGCCCGGTCTCGGATCGTTCGTGGACGAACACACCGTCGAGGTGATCGACGGCACCGGTCAGGAAACAAAGGTGACCGCGGAGAACATCGTGATCGCCACGGGCACCCAGCCCGCCCGGCCGGACACGGTGGACTTCGACGGCAAGACCGTCATCGACTCCGACGGCATTCTGGAGCTGGAACGCGTGCCGCAGTCGATGATCGTGATCGGCGCCGGGGTGATCGGCATCGAGTACGCGTCGATGTTCGCGGCGCTCGGGTGCAAGGTGACCGTGGTGGAATCGCGGGAGCGGATGCTGGACTTCTGCGATATCGAGGTGGTCGAGGCGCTGAAGTACCACCTGCGCGATCTCGCAGTGACCTTCCGCTTCCAGGAGACGGTCACCGCGGTCGAGCGGCATCCGCGCGGGGCCATCGCGATCATGGCGAGCGGCAAGAAGATTCCGGCCGAGGTGGTCATGTATTCGGCGGGCAGGCAGGGCATGACCGCGAGCCTGCGGCTGGAGAAGGCCGGGCTCAGCGCGGACAAGCGCGGCCGGATCGCGGTGGACGAGTTCTTCCGCACCGAGGTTCCGCACATCTACGCGGTCGGCGACGTGATCGGGTTCCCCGCGCTGGCCGCGACCTCGATGGAACAGGGACGGCTCGCCGCGCACCACGCGTGTGGCGAACCGGTGCAGGCACTTTCGGCGTTGCAGCCGATCGGCATCTACACGATTCCGGAGATCAGCTTCATCGGTCAGACCGAGGACGAGCTCACCGCGGCGCGAATTCCGTTCGAGGTGGGCGTTTCCCGGTATCGCGAGCTGGCCAGGGGCCAGATCATCGGCGACTCCTACGGCGTGCTCAAGCTTTTGGTCTCGTGCGAGAACCGGTCGCTGCTCGGCGTACACGTATTCGGCACCGGCGCAACCGAACTCGTGCACATCGGCCAGGCGGTGATGGGTTGCGGTGGCACGGTGGACTATCTGGTGGACGCGGTGTTCAACTACCCGACGCTGGCCGAGTCCTACAAGGTGGCCGCGCTGGACGCGATGAACAAGATCCGGCAGATCGAGCGGATGGACTGACCGGCGTCACTGCGGCCCGGCCGCCACCGCCGGGCGGTGACTGAGCACCGTCCGGCGATGGCAGCGGATCCAACCTCAGTGTGCGGGTGGGTCCGGGAGCTCCAACGCAGCGAGTTGGGCGGGGTCGGACACGATCGCGATGGCGGTGATTCGGTGGTCGGTGACGGTGAACGAGATGACGGAGAACACGGATCCGTCCATTCGCCAGGAGACATACCCGGGCCGGCCGTTGACGAGCACCGCCCGCTGCTGAGCGACCGTGCCCGCGAACATTTGCGCACCCGAGGCGACCTCGGTGGCGCCGAGGACGACGATCTCCCCGCCCGGGCTGGCGACAGTCAGTCGCACGTCCGGGTCGAGCACCCGCAGCAGCGCCGCGAAGTCACCGCCGAACGCCGCCGCACGGAAGGCCTCGACCACCGCGCGCTGCTCGCGTCCGGCGGCCGGCGGCGGCGAGGTCGACCGCACCTTTCTACGGGCGCGGCTGGCGATCATCTTGGTGGCGTCGGCGGACTTGCCGAGGATCTGGCCGATCTCCTGGAACGGCACCGCGAACATGTCGTGCAGGACGAAGGCCAGTCGCTCGCTCGGCGTCAGCGAGTCGAGGACGACGAGCAGCGCGAGGCCGACCGAGTCGGCGAGCGCCGCGTGCTCGGCCGGTTCGGGCGCGTCATCGGCCGTCACCACGAGCTCCGGCAAACGGTCGCCGTAGGACGCTTCGGGATGAGTGTGGCGCGACCGCAACACATCCAGGCTGATCCGGCCGACCACCGTGGTCAGCCAACCCGCCAGATTGTCGATAGCCGCCGCGTCCTGACGGGCTAGCCGCAGCCAGGCTTCCTGCACCACGTCCTCGGCGTCGGCGTGCGAGCCCAGCACCCGATAGGCGACCGCACGCAGCCGATCGCGCTGAGCCTCGAATGCCTCGGCCACCAGATCCGGACGGTCAGCCATCGGTGCGCCGCTGTTGCCGGAGCGCAATCCGGTTACCGTCCGGATCCACCGCGTCGATCCGGACTCCGAACGGATAGTCCGTCGGCTCGGGCTGCGTGAATGTCACGCCGCGTTGCCGAAGCACCTCGAAATCCTTCCTCAGGTCATCGAATTCGAGGATCACCGGCCCGGGAACCTCCTCCGAGGCCGCCGCAACCGGCTGCCCCGCCGACGGCGCATGCGACCACAGAACGATCCCGATCGGATTGCCGGGAACACCGACAGTGAGGAACCGTCCAGTGGGCCCCGTCACGTCGATACGCTTCTCCAAGCCGAGCCTGTCCGTATAGAACGCCAGCGCCCGGTCTTGATCGGTCACATAAATCGTCGTGTACATGATGTTCGTCAGCACCAGTCTGCTCCACTCCCATTGTCGCCAAACGACCTCGGAAATTCGGTCGTCGCCCATATGACGGGTGCCGACGCGAGAAGGTAACAGAGACCTGTCGGTGGCGACGCCTCACACACGAAAACCCCAGTGCGGCAATGACACTGAGGTTTTCGCGAACTAGCGATAGGGGTTGATCCCTACAGCATGCAGGAGACGCAGCCCTCGACTTCGGTTCCCTCCAGGGCCATTTGGCGCAGGCGGATGTAGTAGAGGGTTTTGATGCCCTTGCGCCAGGCGTAGATCTGGGCGCGGTTGAGGTCGCGGGTGGAGGCGGTGTCCTTGAAGAACAGGGTCAGCGACAGGCCCTGGTCGACGTGCTGGGTGGCGGCCGCGTAGGTGTCGATGATCTTTTCGTAGCCGATTTCGTAGGCGTCGTCGTAGTACTCGAGGTTGTCGTTGTCGAGGTACGGCGCCGGGTAGTAGACGCGGCCGATCTTGCCTTCCTTGCGGATCTCGATCTTCGACGCCACCGGGTGGATGGAGCTGGTGGAGTGGTTGATGTAGGAGATCGAACCGGTCGGCGGGACGGCCTGCAGGTTCTGGTTGTAGATGCCGTGCTCCATGACCGAGGCCTTGAGCTCGCGCCAGTCCTCCTGCGTCGGGATCTTCACCTCGGCGTCGGCGAAAAGCTGCGCCACCCGTTCGGTTTTCGGCTCCCACGCCTGCTCGGTGTACTTGTCGAAGTACTCGCCGCTGGCGTACTTGGACTCGGGGAAGCCGCCGAAGTAGCTGCCGCGCTCCTTCGCGATCAGGTTCGACGCTCGAATCGCGTGGTAGACCACGGTGTAGAAGTAGATGTTGGTGAAGTCGATGCCCTCTTCGGAGCCGTAGTGCACCCGCTCGCGGGCCAGGTACCCGTGCAGGTTCATCTGGCCGAGGCCGATCGCGTGCGACTCGTTGTTGCCCTGCTCGATCGACGGCACCGAGTAGATGTGCGTCTGATCGGACACCGCGGTGAGCGCCCGGATGGACGTCTCGATGGTCTGCGCGAAGTCGGGTGAGTCCATCGCCTTCGCGATGTTGAGCGACCCGAGGTTGCAGGAGATGTCCTTGCCGACCTTGGCGTAGGACAGGTCGTCGTTGAAGATCGACGGCGTCGAGACCTGCAGGATCTCCGAGCACAGGTTCGAGTGGGTGATCTTGCCCGCGATCGGGTTGGCCCGGTTCACCGTGTCCTCGAACATGATGTACGGGTAACCGGATTCGAACTGCAGCTCGGCGATGGTCTGGAAGAACTCGCGCGCCTTGATCTTCGACTTGCGGATCCGCTTGTCGTCGACCATCTCGTAGTACTTCTCGGTGACGTCGATGTCGGCGAACGGCTTGCCGTAGATGCGTTCCACGTCGTACGGCGAGAACAGGTACATGTCCTCGTTCTTCTTCGCCAGCTCGAAGGTGATGTCGGGGATCACCACGCCGAGCGAGAGGGTCTTGATGCGGATCTTCTCGTCCGCGTTCTCCCGCTTGGTGTCCAGGAACCGGTAGATGTCCGGGTGGTGCGCGTGCAGATACACCGCGCCCGCGCCCTGACGCGCACCGAGCTGGTTGGCGTAGGAGAACGAGTCCTCCAGCAGCTTCATGATCGGGATGACGCCCGAGCTCTGGTTCTCGATCTGCTTGATCGGCGCGCCGTGCTCGCGAATGTTGCTGAGCAGCAGCGCGACCCCGCCGCCGCGCTTGGACAGCTGCAGCGCGGAGTTGATGGAGCGCCCGATGGACTCCATGTTGTCCTCGATGCGCAGCAGGAAGCAGGACACCGGCTCGCCGCGCTGCTTCTTGCCCGAGTTGAGGAAGGTCGGGGTGGCCGGCTGGAAGCGGCCGTCGATGATCTCGTCGACCAGCTTGCCCGCGAGTACCTCGTCACCGGCGGCGAGGGTGAGCGCGACCATGCAGACCCGGTCCTCGAACCGCTCCAGGTAGCGCTTGCCGTCGAAGGTCTTCAGCGTGTATGAGGTGTAGTACTTGAACGCGCCGAGGAAGGTGGGGAACCGGAACTTCTTGGCGTAGGCCTGCTGGAACAGCTGCTTGATGAACCCGCGGCTGTACTGCTCGAGTACCTCCGGCTCGTAGTACTTCTCGTCGACCAGGTAGTCCAGCTTCTCGTCCAGGTTGTGGAAGAAGACGGTGTTCTGGTTGACGTGCTGCAGGAAGTACTGGTGCGCGGCCTCGCGGTCCTTGTCGAACTGGATCTCGCCGTTCGGGCCGTACAGGTTCAGCATCGCGTTGAGGGCGTGGTAGTCCATGACCTCGCCGGCCTCCGCACCGCGGCCCGATGACTGCTCTAAGCGAGCCGTTTTTCCGGCCGGTGCTGTCGTTGTTGTTGCCAAAACAATCCCAATCCCTCTCGGACGCGCTCGACGTCCTCAGCGGTTCCCATGAGTTCGAAGCGATACAGGTACGGCACCCCGCATTTACGCGAGATCACGTCTCCCGCATAGCAGTAGGTATCGCCGAAGTTCGTGTTTCCCGCCGCGACCACCCCGCGCAGCAGAGCGCGGTTGTGCGGATCGTTGAGGAACTTGGCGACTTGCCGCGGCACGAAATCCTTGTCGGATCTGTTCCCACCCAGAACGTGCCGACCGCCCCCGTAGGTGGGGACGATCAGCACGAAGGGTTCGTCGACGCGCAGCGAATCGGCGGTGTGCAGTGGAATGCGAGTTGCCGGGAGACCCAGCTTCTCGACGAAGCGGTGCGTGTTCTCCGAGGCGCTGGAGAAGTAGACGAGCGCGGCCTGATCGGACACGGTCACCCTCTCCTCCCGGAGGAACGAAAGCGGAAGCGGTCAGGCCGCCACGGTGGCGAGCGACTTGATGCGGTCGGGGCGGAAGCCGGACCAGTGGTCCTCGCCGGCCACCACGACCGGAGCCTGCAGGTAGCCGAGGGCCATGACGTAGTCACGTGCCTCGTCGTTCTCGGAAATGTCGATCACCTCGTAGTCCACCCCGGCCTTGTCGAGGGCCTTGTAGGTGGCATTGCACTGGACGCAAGCGGGCTTGGTGTACACGGTGACGGTCATTGGATTCCCTCTTCTCCTGGTGCCTGATCCACAGCCTGTGATCCGTATGCCGACCATTGCTAGTGACCTGCAAGCAGTCACTAGCGACGCACTATCCGACCTTGCTGCGCAAACTCCTGGATCTGGCTGTAAATCCCCTGCTCAACCCCTTCGGGCCGATGCTCGCAGAGCGGGGTGTCATGCCGTCTTCCAGTACCGAAGACACTACACCTAGTGGCCGACAGAATCATCCAACACGACATGTTGCGAGTCACATTGATGAAATTCGAAGGCGGTAAGTACCTGGACGCTCGATTCGCAACCCGACACGACCGTGGTGCAGATCACAATTTCGTACCGTAGCTGATTTCCAGCAAACCCCCGGATCAGACAAAGAGGGCCACCTCCGCCGCGCGGAGATGACCCTCGAGAAGACCGGACGCGAAGCTTACACGGCGGCGAATTCGCCCCGAGTGGCCTGCACCAGTTCGTGCACGGTGGCGGCCAGCTTGGTGAGCGCCTCGGCATCCTCGCGCGGATGCGTCGCGCCGAACCGCTCGCCGATCGTCGCGAAGTGCAGGTGCGCGGACTCCACCACACTGGCACCCGCCACGCCGAGCGACTTGACCGTGTCGCCGTGCGCCCACTGCGCGGCGTTCGGGCTGATCGACGCGCTGACCACAGCGGTCGGCTTGGCCTTGATAGCACCGGCGCCGTACGGACGGGAGGCCCAATCGATCGCGTTCTTCAACACACCGGGCAGCGTGCCGTTGTATTCGGGCGTCACCACGAGCAGGCCGTCCGCTGCGGCGACCGCGTCGCGCAGCGCCTGTGCGGCGGCGGGTACGACACCCTCGACATCGAGGTCTTCGTTGTAGAACGGAATGTCGGCGAGGCCTTCGTAGATGGTGATCTCGACGCCCGCGGGGGCCGTCTGTGCTGCGGTCTCGGCCAGCTGCCGATTGATGGACGCGGCGCGGAGGCTGCCGACGAGAGCGAGGATGCGGGTCTGGCCCATGACAACTCCTGGTGTACTGAGTAAGTGGTGTCCGAACTTTCATCGATGACTAACCGGACCGTGGTCCGATTACTTCCCGCGGAGATTGCGTGGCTGCTGTGAGCTACCCCACATCGGATCTCCCCATGCCCGGGACACGTCCGCTGCTCGGGATCGGCGCGCCGCTACCCGGCGCGGCCGGACCGACCGAACGCGCCGACGCGGCACGCAACCGGCAGCTGCTGCTGGACGCCGCGCAGCAGCTGGTGCGCGAGCAGGGCGTCGACGGCCTCACCATGGACGCGCTGGCCAAGCGGGCCGGGGTCGGCAAGGGCACCGTCTTCCGGCGGTTCGGTAGCCGGTCCGGGCTGCTGCTCGCGCTGCTCGATCACTCCGAGCGCAAGGCGCAGGAGGCGTTCATGTTCGGGCCGCCGCCGCTGGGTCCCGGCGCGGCGCCGGTGGAGCGGCTCGTCGCGTTCGGGCGCGCGCGGCTGCTCGATATCGATGTGGAAGGCGAGTTGTATCGCGCCGCGGAGGTGGGCGAGGCGCGCGACCGCTACTCGGGTGCGCCCTATCTGTTGCTCAAGGCGCACGTGTCGATGCTGCTGCGGCAGGCCGGAGTGCCCGGGGAGATCCCGTTGGTCGCCGACAGCCTGCTCGGTGCGCTCAGCGCCGCGCTGATCATGCATCAGATGCGCGCGCAGGGATATACCCGCGATCAGATCGGTGACAACTGGGAAGCCTTGGTTCGCCACGTTGTTTCGCGGTGAACAGTCAGTAAAGTGGGCTGCCATGCGGAACCTGCGCGAACAGATCATCACGGAATTGGGCATCCAGCCGACCATCGAACCGAAGATCGAGGTACGGCGGCGGGTCGATTTCCTCAAGGATTATCTGAAGGCCACTCCCGCAAAGGGTTTCGTGCTCGGCATCAGCGGCGGACAGGACAGCGCGCTGGCCGGTCGACTGTGCCAGTTGGCCGCGGAAGAGTTGCGAGCCGACGGTGCGGACGTGACGTTCCTCGCGGTGCGACTGCCCTACGGCGTGCAGGCCGACGAGGTCGACGCGCGCACCGCGCTGCGGTTCATCCAGCCGGACAGGTCGGTGTCGGTGAATGTCCGCCCGAGCGCGAACGCGACCGCGGGCGAGGTGGCCTCCGCGCTGAAGATCGATAAGCTCCGGGATTTCGTGCGCGGCAATATCAAGGCGCGCGAGCGGATGGTGATCCAGTACGCGATCGCCGGTCAAGAGAACCTGCTCGTGGTCGGCACCGACCACGCGGCGGAGGCGGTCACCGGCTTCTTCACCAAGCACGGCGACGGCGGCGTCGACCTGACCCCGCTGACCGGTCTCACCAAGCAGCAGGGCGCCTCGCTGCTGCAGGAGTTGGGCGCACCGGCCAGCATCTGGTCGAAGGTCCCCACGGCCGACCTGGAAGACGATCGGCCGGCGCTGCCCGACGAGGAAGCGCTCGGCCTGACCTACCGCGAAATCGACGACTACCTCGAGGGCAAGGACGTCACCCCCGAGGTCGCCGAGCGAATCGAGTCGATCTATCTGAACACCAGGCACAAGCGCACGGTTCCGGTCACCCCGCTCCACGCCTGGTGGCGCGACTAGCTTGTCGCAGTGCCGGGCGGGTCGGCGCTGGCGGCGTAGTTCTGCATCGCGTCGGCGATCGCGCCGGTGTTGTCGGTCAGCGCCTTGTCGCTGATGTTGGTGGTCGTGTCGCAGGACCGGTGGTAGCAGGAGTCGTAGGCGCGGCCCGCTTGGCCGCCGAACATCTGCTGTTCCTGCTGTGTCTTGATGCCCTCCGCGCCGGTGAACAAGCCACCGACCGCGATGCCGGCGCGCATGAAGGCACCGTAGTCCGAGCGGCCGTCGAGCGCAGCACCGTTGTGCCGCAGGCCTTTCGAATCGAAGTAGCGGGCGAAGTTCTGCTCGATCTGGGCGGAACCGGCCGGGCCCTGGCTGCCGTTGTAGATCTTGTAGGCGTAGTTCGGCGAGCCGATCATGTCGAAGTTGAGATACAGCTCGAGCTTGGCGCGGTTGGCTGCGGACAGGTTCGCCACGTAGTACTTGGAGCCGACCAGGCCGAGTTCCTCGGCGCCCCACCAGGCGAACCGGACCTTGTTCTTCGGTGTGGTCGTGGCCATGTGGAGGGCGACCTCGAGCAGGCCCGCACTGCCGGAACCGTTGTCGTTGATGCCCGCGCCGGCGCGCACCGAGTCGAGGTGTGCCCCGGCCATGACGACCTTGTCCGGGTTGCCCTGCGGGGACTCCGCCAGAATGTTGTGCGTGGTGGCCGGGAGGGACTCGGTGTCCGTCTTGAGCCGGACGACGGTGTTCGCCTTGGCCAGGTCCTTGCCGACGGCGAAGCTGGTGGCGACCACCGGCACGGTGATGCCGGTCTCGTCGAGCGGCTCGGCGAAGGTGTCGGTGCGGCCGGGCTGGCCCTCGTTGCAGATGATGACGCCGGAAGCCCCTGCGGCCTGGGCATTTCGGGCTTTATCGGCGGACGTGCAGGTGCCGCGCTGCAGCAGCGCGATATTGCCGCGGGTGAACTCGGCGAAGTCAGCGGTGTCGCAGCCGGAGGTCGAGGCGTTCGTCGTCGAACCGGGCGACAAGGCGAGATCGACGCCTTGGACGGTCGCCTTCGTTTCGCCCGACCCCGAATAGGTCAGGGTGGCGAAGTCGCCGAGCTGGCTGCGGTCCGGTGCGCTCGGCTTGTATGCCGTGTGGGCGGACGAAACCCGTTCCAGGACCGGCGTGGTCCGTTCCCGGAAGGACTGAAAGGTGAACGGCTGCAACGTCACCTGGTAACCCGCGCGGCGAAGTTCGCCCGCCACGTAGTCGCGGGAGGCATCGTAGCCTGCGGTGCCAGCGGCCCGGGTACGGCCGTTGGCATTGGCGATCGACTGGAACTTCTCCAGGTGTTGCTTAACGGCGGGCGCCTTGATCGAGTCGGCCAGTCGCCCGGGCGGCGGACTGGGGTCGGCATAGGCCGACCCCGCGATGGCGAGGGATAGCGCTATCGGCAGTGCGACGGCGGTGGCGATGACGCGACCGGCGGTGGCACTGCGGAAGATTCGGGGCATAGTCAGCTCCTCCAAAGGGACGGATGAATCCCGATGGATCGGAGATTAAGCCGGGGCGTCAGCTTGATGAAACCCCAGTTGTAGTGGGGAAACAGGTTGGGCCAGTGGGCAATCCACCCGCACACCCCCCCGATCTCACCCCGCGTGCGGCTCGGGTTGTGTTGCCCCATAACCCATCAACTCATGCGAAACGCAGGCCGTCCGAGGTCGCACTAGCGACGATGAAACCTACCTGTGCGCAATGGCTTCCGGGGTTTCGGCAGGGTAGAACATTGAATCCAAGATATGTGAGATGTCGTCCGGTTCTCCCGGTATGTGCCCGAAGGGGTAGCTGAATCCGATCTTCGGTGGACCACCATTCGGGTCGATCCAGACTTGCACTGTCCACAGCCGCGGGTGGGCGATTCCGAGGGGCGTCAGTGACAGCAGCGGAGGCTGCGACCATCCTTGGACTTGACCGGGCCATTGCTCGGCCGGTGGGTCCATCACCATTTCCATTCCGGGGAACACGTGCACGCCTCGTTCGTGGACGAACCACTCCTGGGCCGGTATGCACATCCCCGTCGCGACCGGGACCGCCCCGGGGTTGTAGGCGGTTCCGTATACCCAGCCGACGAGTTGATAGGGAAAGCTGGGCACCGACGTGCTTCCGGTATCGGCCGCCTCGGTGGAATATCGGGGAGCGTAGAACAGATCCGACGGCCGTCCGGCGACGAAAGTCGAGGTAGGCAGGAAAATGTGCTGCAGCGCTTGGGCGCCGTCGGAGACCACGACACCCATATTCTCGAACGACTTCATTCCGTGTGCAACGGACACGTACCCGTAGCCGGCGAGATCGGCCACGTCTTGCGGACCGGTGAGGGTGATGAGATGACCGAGTTGCTGAACGATTTGGTCCTGCCCCTTTTGCAGCGAGTAATCGCGGTCCGTCGGACTGCATTCCCCGCCGGCCGGCGGCTCAGCGCCGGCGGTCTGAAAAGCTGATAGACACAACACAACCACCGACGCCAGACTGCACGCCATTCGAATAGCGCGTCGAAGCATCATCGAACTGGTTGACATGGACGCTGACGGTACCGGCGTGCACACCAATTCTTTGCCAGGTCACACGATCGCCCGGCGTGTTGCGGTCGGCCAACTCTGTCTCCCGCGGTCGCCCGCCGACGGCCGGGATGAACCGCCCGACCTCGGCGGTACAGGCGTGGTAGCGATCGCCGTGCACGTCGCGCAGCGACTTGCCGCACGACACACCGTCTACCGCATCAAAGGGGGTGCGGGGATGCCGCTCGCGCTACCTCGGCGAGGCGCCGGGACAGGAAGCGGTGGACCTGTTCGTTAGGCGTATGTTCCAGTGCGGTACGGTAATTCGCTGCCGACTCCGGGTAGCGGCCCGCGCGGCGGAGCAGGTCGGCCCGGGTGACGAGTACGAGGTGTGAGGCGGCCAGCCGTGGGTGGTCGGCTACCTCATCGAGGGCGGCGAGGCCGGCGTCGAAGCCGCACAGGAAGCCGACGGCGATCGCGCGGTTCACCGCGACCATGGGCGAGTCGGAGTACGTGATCAGCTCATCGTAGGCGGAAACTATTGCCGCCCAATCTGTTTGCTCCCAGGTGGCGGCGATGGCGTGGGCGCCTGCGATGCGGGCCTGGGCGAGGTAGGGACCGGCACCATCCGCGGCGGCGGAAATCAGACAGCGCAGCCCGGCTTCGATCTGCGGCCGGTTCCACGCGGTGCGATCCTGGTCCTCGATCGGCACCAATTCCCCTTCCGCACTACGCCGTTGGGCGCGACGGCTGTCGTTGAGCAGCATCAGCGCGAGCAGCGCCCGCGCCTCCGCATCGTCCGGCAACAGACCGCACAGCAACTTGCCGAGCCGAATTGCCTCGTCGCACAGCTCATCTCGGACCGCAGTCGGTCCAGCGGTGGCGAAATAGCCTTCGGTGAAGACCAGATAGACGCACGCCAGCACCGCGGGCATGCGCTCCGGCAACAGCGGCGCTGGCGGCACCCGCAGCGGAATGCCCGCCTGCCGGATCTTCGCCTTCGCACGGGTAAGTCGTTGCGCCACAGTATGTTCGGGCTGCAGGAAGGCCCTGGCGATCTCCGCAGTCCGCAACCCGCACACCAGCCGCAGCGTCAGCGCCACCTGAGACTCCGGCGACAGCGCCGGATGACAGCAGGTGAAGATCATGCGCAGCTGGTCGTCCGATACCGCCGACATGTCGGCCTCCTCGCTCGGCACGGCCAGCAGGGCGGCGTCCTGCTCCTTGCCGCCTCTGGCCGACTCGCGCCGTAACCGATCCAGTGCGCGATTACGCGCCGCGGTGGTGATCCAGGCACCCGGATTGGCAGGCACACCGCGGTCCGGCCAGCTGCGCAACGCGTCGGTGAACGCCTCCTGCACCGCGTCCTCGGCCAGCCCGATGTCGCCGACCAGCCTGGCGACGGTGGCCAGGGCCCGGCCGAATTCGGCACGGTAGACGCCGTCGATGGCCGGGCCCGGCACGATCAGAAACCGACGTCGACGATGCGGCGAATCTCCGAGCGTCCGTGCGGTCGCCGCGGAATCTGGGCCGCGATCTCCGTGGCCTCCGCCGGACTTGCCGCCGTGAAGACGTACAGTCCGTCGACCACCTCGGCGCCCTCGGTGAACGGGCCATCGGTGAGCAGCAACTTCCCGTCGCGCACGCGGACGATGGTCGCGGTATCCGGCGCCTGCAATGCCCCGCCACCTCGAATCGCCGCGCCGACCTTCGCCGCGAACTGCCCGTGTTCGACGGCCATCTTCTCCCACTCCGGGCCGCCCGGGGCGATCATGTCTGCCTGCGACTCCCACAGCAGCGCGGCCCACCAGTCCGCGCCCGGCGTGTCGTGCGGCGCCCACATCGCCATCGGGCGCACCTCGATCGCGTTGTGCAGGGCGGCCGGAATCTGCCGGGCGAGCTGAATGGCCTCGTCCAGATCCTGCACGTCGAACACGTAGAACCCGGTGACCACCTCGGCCTGCTCGGTAAAGGGTCCGTCGGTCACCAACGTCTGCTCGCCACTGCCCCGGACGTTGACCGCGGTGGCCGCCGGGAACAGCGCCGCGCCACCCGCGATCGCCGCACCGGCCGCCTCCTGGAATGCCGCATATTTCTCGACCCCCGCAGCGAACTCCGGCGATCCCGGCTGGGCCGTCTGCTCGTTTCCCACAATCGTCGCCAAGTAGTGCATGGTCGCCAACCTTCCGCTGATGGAAGAGTCCGTCACCCTTCCCTACCCAGACGACGAACAACGCACGGCGATATACACATCGCCGCAAATTATTTCTACTCCGGTTTCGCGTGATCCCGACGCAGCAGTTCGGTGGTCATCGCGTGGATCGCCCTGGTCAGCTCGGTGTTGGTTTTGAGCTCGAGCTCCTGCTGGGTGAAATCGTGGTCGGCCTTGATCTGCTGGAACTGGGCTTGACGGTTCTGGCCGATCATCACGAACGTGGACAGGAAGATCGCCTCCAGCGAGACGATCAGGGTCAGCGTCGGCCAGGGGTTCGACTCGCCCCACACCATCCACACGACGAACAACACGGCGTGGATGTAGACGAACTGCATGGACCCGGCGAACTTGGTGATGGCGTCGGCGAGCCGGAGTTGCAGGCTGGACGCCCGGATCTCCTCCTGCCGCAGGATCGCGGGATGGCGTAGGAATTGCGGCGACTGTGACATGTCCGGTCGGCCTCCTCGATCGGCGAAAGGCGTTGGCGCGCCGATGCTAACCCCCTGGCGCCGACCGAGCACGCAACCGCGCGCCCTAGGGCTGGCTCAGCCGCCCGCGAACGGCGGCAGCACGTCCACTCGCGGCGTCAACGCGGTGTGCGGGTCGCGGGTGAGTTCGTCGCCGACGAGGTAGGCACACACCGACAGCATCTTGTCGAGGTTCGGCCCGTACGAGGCGGACAGCGTCGAGCGCAGGTCGGCGACGGTGGCGCCGCTCGGCAGGTCGAGGGTCTCCCGGTCCTTGCCGACGGCGTCGGCGATGGCGGCGAAGTAGCGGATCTCAACCACCGATGGCTCCCATCGTGCGTTCCGGCGGCACGAAGCCCTCGATGTCGATGCCGTGGCCTGCCCACTTGTTCCACATCGCGCCGCGCCACAGCGTCGCCAGTTCGGCGTCGTCGGCGCCGGAGCGCAGCACCTGCCGCAGGTCGTACTCCTGGTCGCTGAACAGGCAGGAGCGCAGCATGCCGTCAGCGGTGAGCCGGGTGCGGTCGCAGGTGTCGCAGAACTTGCGGGTGACCGAGGCGATGATGCCGACGGTCGCGGGGCCGCCGTCGACCAGCCATTTCTCGGCGGGCGCCGAGGGATCGTCGCGGCCCGCCGGGGTGAGGTCGAAACGGGCGCCGAGCACGCCGAGCAGTTCGGCGGCGGTGACCATGTTGGCGCGGGCCCATTCGTGATCGGCGTCGAGCGGCATCTCCTCGAT
The DNA here is from genome assembly GCF_040645995.1 of Nocardia sp. NPDC046473. Taxonomy (NCBI): domain Bacteria; kingdom Bacillati; phylum Actinomycetota; class Actinomycetes; order Mycobacteriales; family Nocardiaceae; genus Nocardia; species Nocardia sp. NPDC046473. The sequence continues at coordinate 262,774 of NZ_JBEYZJ010000001.1, read as the reverse complement.
GAACCGCAGCGAGCACGATTCGTCCAGGCACCATTGGAGCAGATCCGCTGCGCCGGACAGGGTTTCGCGCATCAGGACGGCGTTCACCTTGACCGGGGCCAGCCCGGCGTCGCGGGCGGCGCGAATGCCGGCCAGCGCCGAGTCGAGCCGGTCGCGCCGGGTCAGCTTGGCGTAGCCGGCGCGGTCGACAGTGTCCAGCGAGACGTTCACCCGGCTCAGTCCGGCCGCCGCGAGCGCGGGCGCACGGTGCTCGAGTCCGACGCCGTTGGTCGTCATGGCCAGGGGTGTGTCGGGCACCTGTTCGTGGCAGCCCGCGATGATCTTTTCGAGGTCGCGGCGCATCAACGGCTCACCGCCGGTGAACCGGACCTCCTGCACGCCGAGCTCGCGCACCGCCAGCGCCACCAGGCGCACGATCTCCTCGACGGTGAGCAGTTCGTGGTGCGGTATCGCGGGCAGCCCTTCCTCGGGCATGCAATACGTGCAGCGCAACGAACACTTCTCGGTGATGGAGACGCGCAAATCGCGGGCCACCCGCCCGAATCGGTCGAGCAGGAACGGCGTATCGGGGCGCCCGTCGAGCGAGGGACGCCCGGAACGCACGGCAGGAATCCCCATCTCGACCAGAGTCACCTGTCCATTATGACCTCTGCCCGCCGTTGGTCAGTCGCAGAAGGTACGGAATCGCGCACCGCGCGCCGCACGAGATTGTGAGGTTCACACAAGCCAGACGGCCGATTGACCTCGATCGGCGGACGTTAGGCTGGCTCATATGAACCCTCGGCCCGCCAGCGTCTCGGCCCGGCCCGTCGACGACTACCGAGACAGCATCGAACAGCTGCTGCGGCCATTGGCCGCGCGCTCGATCGAAGACGTCTCGGTGCCGGAGGCACTCGGCAGGCAACTGGCCGACGACCTCCGCTCCCCGGTGGATCTGCCGGTGTTCCGCAATTCGGCGATGGACGGCTATGCGGTGCGCGCCGCGTCCGTGGTGGTCGCGCCGGTCACGCTGCGGGTGGCCGGTGTCGTCGCGGCGGGCAATGCCGGGCAGACGCCGCTGCCGCCCGGCGCCGCGATCAAGGTGATGACCGGCGCGCCGATCCCGCCCGGCGCGGACTGCGTGGTTCCGGTGGAGGACGTGCGCGCCGGCAACGGCACCATCACCATCGAACGCGGCCGCAGCGCAGGCGAATTCGTGCGCGAGGCGGGTACCGACGTGCGCGCCGGCGACCTGCTCGTGCACGCGGGCACCACGCTCGAGCCACGACACATCGCGGCGCTCGCCGCGGTCGGGTTGCCGACCGTGCCGGTGTTCCGCACGGTCCGGGCGGCGGTCATCACGACCGGCGACGAGCTCGTGCCTGCGGGCAGCACGTTGACGCCGGGGCAGATCTACAACTCTAACGGCATCGCGCTGGCCGCCGCGCTCACCGCGAACGGGGTCACCGTCGTCTCGGTCACGCACAGCACCGACGATCCCGACCGGTTCCGCGCGCTGCTGGCGGATGCGACCGGATCCGCCGATGTCGTTTTCACCTCCGGCGGGGTGTCCAAGGGTGACTTCGAGGTGGTCAAGGACGTGCTCGGACCGCTCGGCGGCACGTTCGGCTCGGTCGCCATGCAGCCGGGTGGGCCGCAGGGCCTGACCGTGGTCGACGGCGTGCCGGTGCTCAGCTTTCCCGGTAATCCGGTCAGCACCATGGTGTCGTTCGAGGTGTTCGCCCGGCCGATCCTGCGCGGCCTCGCCGGGCTGCCGCACGTCGACATCTACGAGCTGCCGCTGCGCAACGAGGTGGCCCGCTCGCCGCACGGCAAACGGCAGTTCTTGCGCGGCAAGCTGATTCGCGCGAAGCACGGCGATCTGCCCGCGCTGCACCGGCATCCGGAGGCGGTGGAGGTGGTCTCCGGTCCCGGGTCCCATCTCGTCGCGAGCATGGCGTGGGCGGATGTGCTGATCGATATTCCGGCCGAGGTCACCTCGCTGCCCGCTGGTGCCGTCGTACGCGTGTGGTCGCTGTGATCCGCCCTGTCCCAGGAGTTTTCGATGAGTGAGTTGTCCCATGTGGACGGCGAGGGCCGCGCCCGCATGGTCGATGTCAGCGCCAAGTCCGACACCACCCGGATCGCGGTGGCCGGCGGCGAGCTGCTGACCACCGCCGAGGTGATCGCGCTGGTGCGCGCCGACGACATGCCCAAGGCCGACGTGCTGTCCACCGCGCGGATCGCGGGCATCGCCGGGGCGAAGAAGACCTCGGAGCTGATCCCGCTGTGCCATCAGCTCGCCCTGTCCTCGGTGCAGGTCGAATTCGGCTTCACCGAGTCCAGCATCACCATCGAGGCCACGGCAAAGACCAAGGGGCCCACCGGCGTCGAGATGGAAGCGCTGACCGCGGTCGCGGTCGCCGGGCTGACGCTGCACGACATGGTGAAGGCGGTCGATCCGGCGGCGACGCTCAACGGAGTGCGGCTGCTCACCAAAGAGGGTGGCAAGCATGGACATTGGGTGCGTCCCGAGTCCGCCGACCATCAGCAGGGTAGCGCCGCAACGAAACCCGTCCCCGGCGAGCCACACGCAGCGAGCACCGCGTCGCCAGCACCCATTTCGGGCGCTCGATCCGCGGTTGTCCTCGTCGCCTCGACCGGTGTCGCGGCGGGCACCCGGGAAGACACCACCGGGCCGGTACTCACGGAATGGCTTGCCGGTCTCGGCTTTTCGGTCCGCGGACCGCTCGTCTACGCCGACGCCGACATCGCCGTCGGACTGGCCGACGCGCTGCGCTTCGAGCCGTCGCTGGTGATCAGCACCGGCGGCACCGGCGCCTCGCCCACCGATGCCACCCCGGAGGCCACCCTCGCCGTGCTGACCCGCGAGCTGCCCGGCGTCGCCGAGGCGATCCGCCAGCGCGGCACCGCGAAGTTCCCGCTGGCCGCGCTGAGCCGCGGCGTGGCCGGGCTGGCCGGACGGTCGGTGCTGGTGAACCTGCCGGGCTCCCCCGGCGGCGTCAAGGACGGCATCGCGGTGCTCGAACCGCTGCTCGATCATCTGCTCGCGCAAGTAGCCGGAGGCGGAAGCCATGACAACAACTGAACCCACCGTCCGGCTGGCCCGGATCAGCGACCAGCCGCTCGACGCCGCCGCGGTCGAGGCCGCGGTGACCGGGCCGCACTACGGCGCCGTCGTCGTGTTCACGGGCAAGGTCCGCGACCACGACGGTGGACAGGCCGTTTCCGCGTTGGAGTACTCGGCGCATCCGGAGGCCGAGCGCTTCCTGCACAAGGTCTGTGCCGAGCTAGCCGAGTCCGCGGGCCTGCCGGTCGCCGCCGTGCACCGGATCGGCGCGCTGACCGTCGGTGACGACGCCATCGTCGTCGCGGTCGCCGCCGCGCACCGCGCCGAGGCCTTCACCACCTGCGCGGCCTTGGTGGATCGGATCAAGCACGAGGTGCCGATCTGGAAGCGACAGCTGTTTGCCGACGGGTTGTCCGAATGGGTCGGCGCCTGCGGTTAACCGATCCGTGACAAGAACCCCATGACGAATCAACACGCCGGAGATAGCGTTTCCGCGCACGCAGTTCGCCGGAGGCGCGGGAGGACGCGATGGGTACCGATCAGGTTTTGCTGCACCGGTTCGTTATCTCTCAACTCAGCGCGGCCGGTCTCGATCGCGATCGACTGATCCGCGAGACCGGGCTGCCCGAGTGGACGCTGGCCGGTGACGACGTGCACCTGCCCAGCCACACCTTCTCCCGGCTGTGGGAGATCGGCGAACACGGGCTCGGCGATCCGGACGTCGCGCTGAACGTGGCCAAGCGCTACCAACTGCACACCCTCGGCCTGTACGACTATCTGTTCTCCACTGCGCCCACGCTCGGCGCGGGCCTGGCCACCTGCGGGCCGTACGTCACCGCGGTCACCACCAACCACCGCTTCGACCTGGTCGCCGAGCACGACGGGGAGGTGACGCTCTACCTCGACATGATCAAGGGCGAGGGCCGCGGCCGCGACCTCACCCAGCTGTGGGGCCTGGCCGCCGTACTCAGCCGGGCCAGGCGGGTGGTCCGTGAGCCGGTGATCCCGCTGCGGGTTTCGCTGCGCCAATCGGCGCCGGTCAAGGTGGAGACGTTCGTCGAGGTGTTCGGCACCGCCGCCATCGAATTCGACGCACCGTTCGACGCGATGGTCTTTCGCGCCGACGATATGGACCTGCCGCTGACCACCAGCGATCCGGTGCTCGCCGCGGTGCTGCGGCCGCTCGCCGAGGCCTTGCCGCCACCGCCGCCGCTGGCCACCGCCTGGCCGGCGCGGGTCGCGGCCGCGCTCGCCGACGCGCTGGAAACCGGCGATGTCTCGCTCGATCAGGTGGCGCACCGGCTGGCCACCAGCCCGCGCACGCTGCAGCGTCGCTTGATGGAGGCGGGCACCACGTGGCGGCACGAACTGGATCGGGCGCGCAGCGCGCGGCTCAACGAGGCGACGTCGGCCGGTCCGCTCACCAGATCCCGACAGGCCGAACTGCTCGGCTACTCCGACGCGGGCTCGATGCGCCGCGCGGCCCGGCGGTGGTCGGCGGCGCCCCGCGGACAACAAGCCGCCCGCTTCGACTGAGATCTCACGGTTTGAGGAAACGCGCCACGGTGCCCCAGAACGTGGTGTCCTCGATCGCGCGGAAATCCCAGCCGTTGGCGATGGCATGTGATTCGGCGACAATGCCGGGAACGTCGAAGTCGTAACGCGTGGCGGTCCCCTTGGCCTCCAGCGCTTCGATCACGTACGCGGTGGCGCTCTCCAGCGAATCTGACATGGAAAACTCCCATCGGTCGCAAAACGAATCGTCTCGATCATGATCGGTGCGCCGACCCGACACCACGCGCGGCATATCGCACCATTGCGTAAGTGCCGACGCGGCGGGCACCAGGACAGTCTCGTGTCCGCCCGACGCCGCCGGTAGCACCGAACGCGCCAGATTTCTGCCGAACGCGCCAAACTCGTCGCTCAATGCGGCGTGTAGCGCCACACGCCGAGCATGGATTGTGCGTCCAGCGGGGCTTCGTCGAGGTGCACGGTGTCCTGCAACCGTTTCGTAGCCAGCTCGGCGTCCATGCCCGCACCGATCAGCACCAGCTGGGTCGCACGGGATTCGCCGCGCGCCCAGTTCGCCGACTCGAACACGAGATGGCGACCGACCAGGTGCAGCACGAACTTGCGGCGCTCGTCGGCGACGGCGAAGGCGGCGAAGCCCTTGGCGCGGAACAGGCCGGGCGGCGGGTCCTCCAGGAAACCGATCAGGCCGCGCGGGTCCAGCGGCTGCCCGCTGGTGAAGGAGACGCTGAGGTAGTCGTCGTGCAAATGACGGTGCTCGGTGTGGTCGTGATCATGGTCATCGAGCAGTTCGTCGAAGCTCAATTGCTCGGCGACCCTAGGAGTTTCACGCAACGGCTCATCGAACAGCAAGCCGGGCTCGAGCCGACCGTGCGTGGTCGCATACACCGGTACCTGGCCGATCAGCTCCGCGATGTCCTGCCGCAATGCGCTCAGCTGCGTGGCGGGCACCCGGTCGGCCTTGTTGACCACCACCAGATCCGCCAGCCGCAGATGCGTGGTCAGCTCGGGATGACGCGCGCTGCTCGCCGGGAACTGCTCGGCGTCGACCACCTCGACCAGGCCGCCGTAGCGGATGCGCGGGTTGTCGCTGCCCACCACCATCCGGATGAGGTTGCGCGGCTCGGCGAGGCCGCTGGCCTCCACCACGATCACGTCGATCTTGGCGCGCGGCTGGGCGAGCCGGGTGAACAGCTCGTCCAACTCGCTGACGTCGACCGCGCAGCAGACGCAGCCGTTGCCGAGCGAGACCATCGCGTCGACCTGCCCGGCGACCAGCATCGAGTCGATGTTGATCGCGCCGAAGTCGTTGACGACCACGCCGATTCGAGTACCTCGGCTGTTGCGCAACAGGTGGTTGAGCAGCGTTGTTTTCCCGGAACCGAGAAACCCCGCGACGATCACAACAGGAATCCGGTCAGCCACGCCGACCACCATACTTGGCGACGCAACGGGCCAGGAAAGACCGAACGTCACCCTCGGCGAGGGTGACGTTCGGTCGTACGGCGGGTGCTATTTGGCGGGGGCGATGAACTTGGCCGCCAAGGCGTAGGCGAGGTTGATCAGCTCCGCGGTGACCAGGTTGTTGTCCACGCCGAGGGACTTGGCCAGCGGCATCAGCAGGGTCAGGACCATGTCCATGATCTCGCGGACGGACTGCATATCGCTCGACTCGCCGGGCACTGTCGGGTGGGAGCCCGGCAGTGACGGGCTCTGCTGGGTACCGGGGGCGGTCGGCGATTGCTGGGTGCCCGGCCACGTGCCCGGACTGGTCTGCGCCGGTGGTGTGAAGGGTGACGCCTGGCCCTGGGGTGCGGTCTGTCCCTGCGGCGCAACCTGGCCCTGCGGTGCGACCTGGCCCTGCGGCGCGTTCAGCGCCTGGGCGCCTGCCGGAGGTTCAGTGGACGCCGGATACGGCTGCAACTGCGGCGAATTCGACTGCACCTGCGGTGCGTCCAGCGCCTGCGGAGCCGCCGCGCCCGCCGGGGGCTCGGTCGACGCCGGATGCGGCTGCATCTGCGGTACGGCCTGCGGCGGCGGCCCGGCCAGCGCCTGCGGTGCCGACTGCGCGGGCGGTTCGATCGCCGCCGGTGCGCCCGCCTGCGGTTCGGTCGATGCCGGATGCTGCTGCGGCAGCGGTGCCGCGGCGGGCCGCTCGCCCGTCACATTCGGCGTCACCGACTGCGGCCCGAGCAGATAACCCACCAGCCCGGTGGTAATGGCGACGGCGTGCTCGAGCTGACCTTCCTTACTCTCCAGCACCGCGGCATCCTCGGCGTTCGCGCCGTTGCCCATCTCGATGAACACATCCGGCACCGCGGTGAGCGCGGGTCCCGCAATGTCCTTGCGCGGCATCAGACCGTCCGCGCTCGCGTACTTCGCCGGCGCGAACCCGGCCCCGAGGTAGGCGTCGCGCATCGCGGTCGACGCGGCCAACCCGGCATTGGACTGGATCGCATTGATCGTCGGGTCGGGAATCGGCAGTTCGGGCACGATCAGGTGGAAGCCACGCTGGTCGGCGGGCGCACTGTCGGCGTGAATGCTCACCGCGACGGCAGCACCGGACTCGTTGGCGGCCTTGGCGCGGTCATCGATGCAACCGCCCCAGCCCTGATCATCGAGGCGACTCAACTTCACCTGCGCGCCGAACTGTTCCAGCGCGGTCTTCACCAACTGCGCGACATTCCAGTTGATGGTGTGCTCGGGCACCCCGTTCACGGTGACCATGCCGGTGGTCTGGCAGTCCTTCGTGCCACCGCGACCGTCGCTGACCTGCTTGGCGACATTCTCGCTGTGGCCGGGACCCTGATGGCCCGGATCGAGGAACACGGTCTTGCCCGCGAGCTTGGTGGTCAGATCCGGCTGGGCCGGATCGGCGGTAGCGGTTACCGGAACCAACCCGGACAGCGTCACCGTGACCGCGGCCGTGACGGCGGAACAGATTCCGGCCCTGATGATGCTTGGTTGCTTCATGTTCGGTCGGCGCCCCGGGGACAGGGCACCCCTCCCTTCCCATTAGTAACACCAAACCCAGTGGTTCACTCTCGCAACGCAAGCATCAGCATAGCAACCCCAGTTACCTAACCGTTACCGCTGGCGCGGCGTGTTCAGGAGCAATCAGGCGCCGCGGGGCAGGCTGCGTAGCGAACGCAGGGCATAGTGCACCCGGGTCTTCACGGTGCCGACGGGGACACCGATGTCATCGGCCACTTCCTGATAGGCGCGGTCGCGCAGGATCACCTCGACCACGGCCTCGCGCTGCGGGTCGGGCAGCATGGCCAGCAGCTCCGCGACCAGCAGCCCGTCCACCAGCCTGTCCGAGAAATCGGGATGGGCGTAGCGGATGTCGCTGAGTTCGCTGACCTCGTCCCAGCCGGTGTCCCCCGGCCGGGACGCCCGCGCGCGCACGGTGTCGATGATGACGTTGCGCAGGATCGCCAGCAGCCAGGTCCGCACGCTGCCCTTGGTGTTGTCGAAGAACGCGCACGAGCGCCACGCCCTGAGCAGCGACTCCTGCACCGCCTGCTCGGCCAGCCCGCTATCGCCTAGCGCACGCATCGCCCGCCAATGCAGCAACGCTCGGTCGGTTGCCAGCACCGCGGCCAGCCCGTCGTCGGTGCATAGTCCCGCGCACTGCGCGCCGCATGAGGTGGGCTGCCGCACCGTCCGGACGGACTCGAGCCGAGCGCATGTCATACCTCGGATATCGCGGCACGCCCGGTCGATGACAACATCGTGCGCGATTTGATAATGCATCCGCACAAGAAATGTGGAATGCGGCACATTCAGCTGGGCGGTCTGGTAGACCTTGGCCCCGGAGATTCGGGGATCTCCCAGGTCAGCCGCTGTGCGGCGGTTGCAGCACGATTCGAGGAGAACATCGCCATGCGCGCAAGCACACTCCTCATCGCCGGCGCCATGACGTCCGCGATGACCATGCTCGGAGCCGCGACGGCGGCGGCCGAACCCGCGAACACGATGCCCGTGGACGGCGTCTACCTGGTGGGCGTCGACATCTTCCCCGGCATCTGGGAGGCGCCCGGCACACCCGACCCGGCCTACGGCTGCGATTGGCGCAGGCTCTGGAAGGTGGAGGGCGACAACACCAAGATGGAATACATCATCGGCGACAACTTCACCCGGCTCGGCCCGATCCGCGCGGAGATCAAGCCGACCGACGTGGCCTTCAAGACCACCAACTGCGGCCCGTGGCGGCTGCTGCCCCCGCCGCCGCGTACCGGATCGTTCGGCGGCTGAGGCCGACGCCTCGCTAGGGTCGAGCCCATGACGAGGACCAAGATTCTGATCACCGGCGCCAGCGCGGGCCTCGGCGCCGCGATGGCACGCGACTTCGCGAGCAAGGGCCGCGATCTCGCGCTGTGCTCCCGGCGGCTGACCGCACTCGAGGCGCTGCGCGATGAGCTCGTCGCGGCCCATCCCGGCATCACCGTCGCGGTCCGCGCGCTCGACGTCGACCAGCATGCGGCGATACCGGGCATCTTCGGCGAGCTGCGCGACGAGCTCGGCGGACTGGACCGGGTGATCGTCAATGCGGGCCTCGGTAAGGGCGCGGTGCTCGGCACCGGCCGGGCGGCCGCCAATATCGCTACGGCGACAACGAATCTCGTCAGCGCCCTCGCGCAGGCCGAGGCGGCATTGGAAATCTTCCGCGCGCAGAACTCCGGCCACCTGGTGCTGGTGTCCTCGATGAGCGCGGTGCGCGGGCTGCCGGGCAAGAAGGCGGCGTACTCGGCGAGCAAGGCGGGCCTGGCTGCGCTCGGGCAGGCGCTGAGCACCGAATTGGCGAAGTCGCCGATCGCGGTCACCACGCTGCTGCCGGGGTTCATCGCCACCGACATGGCGGCCAAGGCGGGCGACACCCGATTGGTGGCACCGCTGGACAAGGGTGTTGCCGCGATGGTCGGCGCGATCGAGAAGGAGCAGCGGCGGGCGTGTGTTCCGGCCTGGCCCTGGCGCGTGCTCGATCTGGTGCTGCCGGTGCTGCCGGGCGCGGTGGTTTCCCGCATCAGCTGAATCCGCGCGTTCGGCAAAAACACGAAATAACGTGTCGCGCGCCACATTATCGGATGCTAAAAGTTAGCCAAATGTCCGAATTTATGTTTCTTTAACACATTCCACTTCTATTTGACGCTTCCTTTGCGCCCGCTGTTACATCTTCGTAATAAATTGCGACGAGCCTTTGCGGAGGTTCGTAACGATGGGCCGCGCCGGCTCGAGTCCCAACGAAGGGCCGAAGGTGCTCCTGCTGAGGAAAGTGTTTGAAAAGTATGAGGGTCAAGAAGTTCGCTGCCGCGTCCACGCTGGTCATCGCGGCTGTTGGGATCACTAGCGGCACCGCCTACGCAGAGCCTGCCGCACCGGCCCCCGTTCCGGGGTCGACCGTGCAGACCGACATTCTGCCCGGTATCCACTACACCGCGAATGTGGTGGATAACTCGGTCGTACTGAAGACCGAGGCCGGGTCGTTGACGACACAGGGCACACAATTCCAGGTTCTGGATAACCAGGGACGTCTGGTTGCTGGCATGCCGCTGACCTACCTGAAAGACGGCATGGAATGGCCCATTGCGGCCCAGATCGACGGCAACACCGCCACTTTCACCCCGAGCACCAACGCGGCGGACGCGCACCCCGCCGCGATGCTGAAGCCGGTTGACGCGAAGGATGTCGCGGGCGTCGACTTCAACACCGCGCTGAGCACGGCGGCCACCCAGTTCGGCCTGGCCACCGCCATCGGCACCCTGGTCGGCACCATCGTCGGCGGCGCGCTCGGCTGTGTCGCGGGTGCGATCATCGGCGCACCGCTGGTCGTGCCGACGTTCTTCGCCGGTCCGATCGGCCTGTGCATCGCGGGCGCCGGCGTCGGCATCGCGCTCGGCGCCGCGGCGGGCATGATCCTGCTCGGCGTTCCGGTCGGTATCGCCAGCGCGGTCCAGTTCTTCAGCTCGGTGTATGGGTAAATAACACCGAATACCGCCGAGGCCCGGCAGGTGACTCTTCGTCGCCTGCCGGGCCTCGTCGTCGTTGTCTGACCCGCCACTCCCAGCGCCAGGGCCCAATGCTCGCCGCTGGGGAATACTTCTGCCTCGAAGGTCGTTCAGCCGAACGAGACCGTTGCGCGCCGAAGGTCGAACCTGTACTCTCGGCCACGTCTTCTACTTGTGGATGTAGGTAGTTCTCCCACAAGAATTCCGAGATCCCCTTCCGACCCGGTCAACAGAGCCGTTCCGGAATATCACTCAGGATCCTGCCCCGCGACGTGCCCTACGCCGTCGCATTCACGGCTGTTCGCCGTACCCACAACTCACTCCTCAGAAGGAAATCCCATGAACACCAACACAATCAACGAAACCAATACCGACGTCCCAGCGGCCGAACAGCATTCGACTCGCACCGTCACCGGCATCCTCGACCTGCACGACAACCGCGGCACCCTGCGCCTCGACGGCTACCTGCCCGGACCACACGACATCACGGTGCCACAACGCCTGATCCGCGAACACCGCCTGCGTCGTGGCGACTTCCTCACCGGCACAACACAATCCGCAGGCGCAAACGGCAAACCCGCGCCGCTGCACAGCGTCGGCACGGTCAACGGACAGCAGCCGGACAAGATCCGGCACCGGCCCGCCTTCGCCGACCTGGTGCCGATCTACCCCAACGAACGCCTGCGCCTGGAAACCGAACAGCACGCCATGACCACCCGGGTCACCGACCTGGTCATGCCGATCGGTAAGGGTCAGCGCGCACTGATCGTCGCGCCGCCGAAAGCTGGCAAAACCTCTGTGCTGCAAGCTATCTCGCACGGCATCGCGAAGAACCACCCGGAATGCGAGCTCATGCTGGTGCTGGTCGGCGAGCGGCCGGAAGAGGTCACCGACCTCACCAGGGCGGTGCCGGCCGACGTCGCCGCGGCCACCTTCGACCAGCCCGCCCGCGAACACATCGCGGTCGCCGAACTGGCCATCGAACACGCCAAACGACTCGTCGAGATGGGTCGCGACGTGGTGGTCCTGCTCGATTCACTGACTCGCCTGGCTCGGGCCTACAACCTGGCCAGCCCGGGCTCCGGCCGGGTGTTGTCCGGCGGCGTGGAGGCCTCCGCCCTGGCCCCGCCCAAGCGTTTCCTCGGCGCGGCCCGCAATATCGAGAACGGCGGATCGCTGACCATCATCGCCACCGCGCTGGTGGAGACCGGCTCGCTAGCCGACACGGTGATCTTCGAGGAGTACAAGGGCACCGGCAACGCCGAGCTCAAACTGGACCGCGCCGCCGCGAACCGCCGGGTCTTCCCCGCCGTCGACATCAATCAGTCCAGCACCCGCAAGGACGAACTACTGCTCGCACCCGACGAGCTGGCCGCGACCCAGACCCTGCGCAAAACCCTTGCCACACTGGACAACCAGCAGGCCCTCGACCTGCTGCTGGAAGGCCTGCGCAAGTCCGAGACGAACGCCGAGTTCCTCGCCCCGATGCGCGCCGGACGCGGCTGAGCGGATTTTCGCCATGGAAGGGTAGTGGCGTAAACCCGCCAGAGCCGCGAGCGCGCCGCTGGTGGACTTGGCGAGGTGTCCACACTTCTCACCACCTCCGCCCCGGCGCCCGCCCGCAGCACACTGACCGGCTGGCTCGCCGTCGTCTCGGTGATGATCGCGATCTTCTCGATCGTCACCACCGAGATCCTGCCGATCGGTCTGCTCACCTCGATCGGCGGCGACTTCACCATCTCCGACGGCATGGCCGGGCTGATGATGACCATGCCCGGACTGGTCGCCGCCGTCGCCGCGCCGGTGGCGACCGTCGCCACCGGGCGGATCGATCGGCGAATCATGCTGTGCCTGTTCATGTTTCTGCTGGTCCTTGCCAACGCGCTGATGGCGGTCGCGCCCGAATACTGGGTGGTGCTGGCGTCCAGGGTGCTGATCGGCATCACCATCGGCGGGTTCTGGTCGATCGCGGCCGGTTTGGCCGAACGCTTGGTACCCGTGGCCGTGGCGAGCCGGGCCAATGCGGTGATCTTCTCCTCGGTGCCGCTCGGATCCGTGCTCGGTGTACCCGCAGGCACGCTGCTCGGCGAGATCGCCGGCTGGCGAACGGCATTCGTGGTGGTCGGGGTGCTCTCAGCGGTGGTGCTCGGCATGTTGCTGACGTTTCTGCCGCCGCTGCCCACTCGGACCGTCACCCGGGCGTCCGTGCTGCGCGGACTACTTCGCGGTATCAATGTCCGATTCGCCTTGCTGGCAACGTTTCTCGTCGTGCTCGCACAGTTCGGCGCCTATACCTATGTGACACCGTTCCTCGAACAGGTCACTCACGTCGGTCCGGGCATGATCACGTTGCTGCTCCTGATCTACGGTGTCGCAGGCATTCTCGGCAATTTCCTCGGCGGCGCCGCGATCACCCGGCGACCACGCGCCACCCTCGGCTGCGCCGCGGCGCTGATCGCAATCGCCACGCTGGGGTTTCCCCTTCTCGGCCGATGGGAGGCAGGAGCGCTTGTGCTGCTGATCATTTGGGGTATCGGGTACGGCGCGGTGCCGGTGTCCACCCAGGCCTGGTTCGCCAAGGCCGCGCCCAACGCGCCGGAGGCGGCCTCGGTGCTGTTCACCGCCTCGTTCCAGGCGACGTTCGCGCTCGGCGCACTGACCGGCGGGCTGGTAGTGGACCGGGGCTCGCCCGCCACGGTGATGCTGCTCGGCGGGCTCACCGCAGCGCTGGTGATCGTCGTGGTGGTGGTAACCCACGCCGCGCAGCGCCGGACCTGGCCGGACCGGTAGGCCTTACCTCGCGGGTAATCGACCGGCGGCGCCGGATCGGGCAGGATCACGTCATGATCGATGAGACGGGCACCAAGCTGTTCCACCAGACCATGCCGTTCACCGAGCGCCTCGGCATCGAGGTGCTCGAGCACGGGCCCGAACTGGTGCGCAGCCGCATCGCCTGGGACGAATCGCTGTGCACGCTGGGCGGTGTGCTGCATGGTGGCGTACTGATGTCGCTGGCCGACGCCACCGGCGCCGTGTGTGCCTACCTGAATCTGCCGGAAGGCAAGGCGGGCACCACCACCGTCGAATCGAAGACCAACTTCGTCAGGGCGGTCCGCTCGGGCTACGCCACCGCCTCGTCGACCGCGCTGCACGCGGGCCGCACGTTCATCGTGGTGGAAACCGAAATCCGCGATGACGCAGGAAAACTGGTCGTGAAGGTGACGCAGACCCAGGCTGTACTGTAGGCGACCCGGAAAGAGTTGTCGCCGACCACACCCGAGCCAGATCGAGCAATTGCCGGAGTTCGGTGTCGAAATCATCGGCGAGCCACGGCAACTGCCCCGCACCACCGGAACCGATCGGCCGCAGGCCGTATTTCCTGGCATGGGCGGCATGGGCCAGCTGTTGCGCGTAAGCGATTGTCGTCCAGTCGGATTTGCCGCGCCGGACCGGTTCCGGTCCCGGAACGTCCGGCGCGGCAGGCAGATACGGTCCGAGATGGAGCAGCGCGTCCCGGATCTCGACGGTCATCCTGAGCAGCCGTGCGGTGGCATCGACGCGGCGCGGCTCGGCCGGGGACAGCACGATCTCGGGCACCGCAGCGGTCAGATCTCGCCAGAGCGGCGACAGTCTGCGGCACGAGCGCGCCGCACTGTCCAAGCCCGCCTGCATGCCAAGGAGCCGAACCAGCGGGACGGCGACAACGGTGACATTGACGATGACGCAGAGCGTGAAGGACGCCGCGATGCGCGGCAATTGCGGGCCGAGCGCAGGCCATCCGGTGAACGACTGGCTTATCGAAAGTCCTTCGCAGAGCCAGGTGTACGCGGTGGAGACGAACATGATGCCGAGCACGAGCCGCTCCCAAACGGGCGGGTCGCCGGACCTCAGTTCGCGGATACCGAGCCGGCCGTACACCACCGTGTGCCACAGCAGTGGCACGCCGAAGGCGAGGCCGGTGACAATGCCTTCCCAGTCGGGATTCATCGCGACCAGGCGTCCGTCGTTCCGTGCCGACGTTCCTGCGACGACGATAGTCACCGTCGCACCCAGCGCGATCAAGCTGCGGAGCCGATGGTATCGCCACACGATGCCCGGATCGGCCTCCGCCGCCGCGTCCGCCGACCTGCCGATCGTGGCCATATACGTCGTGGTCATCAGGATGCAGCCCAGCGCGAGCTGATTCGCCAGCGAGGTAATGGTCGGGGTCAGCGTGCACCGGTACAGCAGCAGGGCGGCGAGACTCCACAGGAACAGCCGATTGATCAGCTGGTCGAACAGGGCTTCTCGGACGAGAAGCAGCCGCCCGCCCACAATGATCGCGACGTAGCCGATCACCGACCAGGCAACCGGTGCCGAGGTCAGCCACGCCGTCAATGCCGCTCCCCGGAACCCGACACTGCCTGCACTCCAGCGGGATACCGCCGACCTCGACTCGCCATGGACCCACGACAACACGGCAAAGCCCGCTCTGGCAACAGTTCTCGTTGCCGGAGCGGGCTTCCCAGGTTCAGCCGAACAGGACCACACCCAGGGCCGCGATGAAGACGACCTGAACGACGAGGCGCAGCGGCAGCGGCATGGTCTTGATGCCGAGATCGGCCTTCGCGGCGCGAATGTTGGCCGGGAACAGGCAGATCAGCAGCACGATCAGTGCGCCGGCGGCGAGCTTCGAGGTGGCCGGGATGAGTAGCCCGGCCCCGCCCGCCAGTTCGAGGACGCCGGTGAGAGCGACCAGTGCGGCCGGGTTCGGCAGCTTCGGCGGCACCATCGCGATAAGCGCCTCGCGGCGCGGGGCCAGGAAGTGCGCGCTGGCGGTCAGCACGAACATGGCCGCCAGGCCGAGTGCGACGGCGTGCGGCCAGGAATCCAGCCATTCGGGTCCGGCCAGCCAGCCGATGAGCCGGGCCAGTGCGGTAACGACGGCGAGTACAACCAGCGGGGCCATCAGGGTCTCCTACGTTCTAACGATCAATCTTGACACTGGAAAGATTAGAGCTGACGCGGAAACTTGTCAATGGCTAGATTCTCGGGCACCATCGAGTCATGGCGAAAAGCGGTTATCACCACGGGGATCTGCGGGCCACCATCCTGGCCGCGGCGGCCGACCAGATCGCGAGCGACGGCGTCGACGCGGTGTCGCTGCGCGAGCTGGCCCGCCGGGCCGGCGTCTCGCACGCGGCGCCCGCGCACCATTTCGGCGACCGGGCCGGCGTGCTGACCGCGCTGGCCATCGAGGGTTTCGAATTGCTCACCGCGGAGCTCACCCTGGCCGGCGCCGACTTCCGCGAGGTCGCCGCCGCCTACATCCGGTTCGCGCGCGAACATCCCGGGCATTTCGATGTGATGTTCCGGCACAGCCTGTTACACGCCGACGATCCGCGACTGGACGAGGCCAGACTCCGCTCCGCGGGCGCGCTGCGCTCCGGCGTGTCCGGCATCCACCCCGGCAATGCCGAACGGCAGCAGGCCACGCAGCTGGCCGCATGGTCACTGGTGCACGGGTTCGCCGCGCTGTGGCGCGAAGGGGCGCTGGATAATTCGAGCCTGGCCGCGGGCACCGACCCCGAGGTGCTCGCCCGCCGTATGCTCGCCACCGTGCGCTTCGACTGACCGGCAAACTCCACCGTCCGACAGCAAATCCCGGACAACGCGAGCAACCGCCGCGCGCGTACGGCACAGTGGGGCACCAGGATTGCGGAAAGGAGTTGGCGCCACCACCGGTGGCTGCCGTCGACACCATGGACATCCATGCTTACCCGACCGAGTGCACCACTCCGGTGACGCTCGCCGAAGCGGAACGTCTCACCGAGCGCTACCTGGCCTTCGACGACGACGCCGGACGCGGAATCACCAATCGGATCACCGAATTCGACAGCTGCTTCGTGGTGGTCGCCATCTTCGCCCCGCCGCCGCCGACCGAAACCCGCACTCCGCCAAGCCCGCTGCCCATCGGCGGCACGGTCAGCACCATCGACAAGGCCAGCGGCGCCATCACCCTCTGGCCGACCTACCCGCCCGACCTGGTCGCCGAACACCACGCGGCGGCGGTGCGCACGGACCGGCTGATCATCGAGGAAACCTGGCCCGCGAGTAGCTGAGCACGCCGGCGCGGCGGTCGCGGTCGCGGGTAGCCGGACGACCAGCAGACCACGAAATCGAAACGGCCGTCAGGAATTACGGCCGGGGTCGGCATCATCGAATCGACCAGCCGCCGCCACCGCGCCCGGTTGCGGCGCGGCGACCGGGTCGGCCGAGCCCGCCGGCCGCGAGATCCACCTGTCACACTCGCGCGCCCGGAATCGTCATCTGTGTGAAGAGCTGCCGAGGTGGCCGGGAGCTCGGCTCTCGGCCGGTACGAGAGGGAACGATCATGACTGGGACGATTCTGGTTACCGGTGGGACCGGCACATTGGGGCAGCATGTTGTTCCGCTGCTGGTGGATGCCGGGTCGAAGGTGCGGCTGTTGAGCCGCAACGCGCATGAGTCGGCGGCCGGCATCGAGTACGTGACCGGGGACTTGTTGAAGGGTGAAGGGGTGGCGACCGCGGTCGCGGGCGCCGAGGTCGTGCTGCATCTCGCGGGTGGACCGAAGGGAGACGAGGTCGCGACCGCGCACCTAGTGGACGCAGCGGCGCGGGCCGGTGTGCGGCACCTCGTGTACATCTCGGTCGTTGCGGCGGAGGCGATTCCGCTCGGTTACTTCAAGGCCAAGGCGGCGGCGGAGCGGATCGTCGCCGAGTCGGGGATGCCGTTCACGACCCTGCGGGCCGCGCAGTTCCATGATCTGGTGTTGAAGGGGGTGCGCGGGTTGGCGAAACTGCCGGTGGTGCCGATTCCGGGTGGGGTGCGGTTGCAGCCGGTCGATTCGCGTGAGGTCGCGGCTCGGCTTGTCGAGTTGACGTTGGACGAACCGGCCGGGCAGGTGCCGGATCTGACCGGGCCGACGGTGTATGGGCTGGCCGAGCTGGTGCGTGGCTACCTGCGGGCGAGCGGAAAGCGGCGGCCGCTGCTGCCGGTTCGGCTGCCGGGCAAGGCGGGCAAGGCGTATCGGGCCGGGGCGAACATGACCTTCAACGGCACCCAGTTGGGGCAACGGACCTGGGAAGAGTTCCTGGCCGAGCAGTTCGGCTGATACGACCCGCGATGGACCTCGCCCAAGAGGTTGAGCGGGGATCAGACCGGAGAGTGAGGCGATAGCGGGCGCGGGCAGTTCAGACTGATATCTGTGAGACCTATCAATGCGGTTACCCGGGCCGCGGGTGCCGTCGATGACGTGACACGGCGGGTGACCGAACGGTTCGAGCGATTCTCGCCCGGTGCAGTCGATCTCGTGCTGACCGCGGTAGTGACCGTCGTCACCGTCGGACCTGCCGTGCTCACGGGCCAGTCGTGGTGGGTGATCGTCGTGTCGGCGGTCGCGTCCGTGCCGGTGCTGTGGCGGCGGCACGCGCCGATCACCGTATTCCTGGTGGTCGGTCCAGCGATGACCGTGCTCGCCTGCCTGCACGCCATGCCCGATCTGCCCTACGGCACCGTGGTTTGTGCGTACACGATCGCCGCGTACAGCCCGCCGGTGCGGCGGCGCGCCGCCTTTGTGTCGGGCACCGTCGGCATCCTGCTCTCCCTGGTGATCCCCGACGAGAGCCCGGATTCCTACGCCTACGCGGCCATGTCCTTCCTCACCGCGTGGGCGCTCGGCACCGGCGTCCGGGCCAGGCGGGCGCAGATCGAGATGCTCGAGGAACGCGCCCGCCGACTCGACGAGGAACGTCTTGCCGCCTTGGACCGGGAACGCCTGCGGATCGCCAGGGACATGCACGATATCGTCACGCACTCGGTGGGCGCGATGATCGTCCAAGCCGAGACCGGCCCGCTGTTCACCGGCCCCGACCCGGCGCGAGCGGACGCCACCTTCGCAACCATCGCGGAAACGGGTCGTGTTGCGGTGCAACAACTTCGGCGCAGTCTCGATACGCTGCGCGGCGAATCCGCCGACCCCCGCCACCAACCGGGCATCGAGGCGATCGCCGACCTGGTCGAGCTGTCGCGGCGCGGCGGGCTCGCCGCGTCACTGGACGAGAACGGACCGCGGCGCGCGGTGTCCGACGATGTCGGCGTCACCGCGTATCGCGTGGTGCAGGAGGCGTTGGCGAACACCATGAAGCATGCGCGGGCCACCGGCGTGCGGGTGTCACTGCGCTGGTCGGATCAGCTACTGACGGTGCGGGTTTCCGATGACGGCGCGGGGCCGGCGCACCCGAAGCCCGGTGGATATGGACTGCTCGGAATGCGCGAACGAGTCACCGGCAACGGGGGAACGCTGCGACACGGCCCCTCGGACAGCGGTTTCGACGTCGCCGCCGAACTGCCGCTCGGACAAAGGAGTTGACCGTGCGCGTACTGGTGGTCGACGACCAGGACCTGTTCCGCGCCGCCTTCAGCCTGATCCTCGACGCCCAACCGGATATCACTGTGGTCGGCGAGGCCGCCGACGGGCTGGAGGCGATCGAGAAAGCCGACGCCCTGGCACCTGATGTGGTGGTCATGGACGTCCGAATGCCGCGCCTGGACGGCGTGGCCGCTACCCACCGCATCTGTGCCGAGACCTCAGCGAAAGTGTTGGTGCTCACCATGTTCGACCTCGACGAGTATGTTTTCGATGCCCTGCGCGCGGGGGCGAGCGGGTTCCTGCTCAAAGATGTTCGGCGCGAGGAACTGGTCGAGGCGGTCCGCATCGTCGCCAAGGGCGAGGCCCTGCTCGCGCCGACGGTGACCCGGCGCCTGATCGCCGAGCTCACCGAGCGCGGGCACCCGCGTCCCGAGCTCACGCGCCGCCTCGACGAGCTGACCGAGCGGGAGCGAGATACGTTGCGCCAGTTGGCGCGTGGGCTCTCGAACGCCGAGGTCGCGGCGGCGCTGATGGTCAGTGAGCACACGGTGAAGACCCACGTCAGCTCGGTGCTGGCGAAGCTCGGACTGCGCGATCGGGTGCAGGCGGTGGTGTTCGCGTATGAGGCGGGTCTGGTGCAACCGGGAGCCGCGCAACCGAGTTGACCCGCCGCACGAGGGAGATCTAATTCGGTCGTCTCGGCGATGTGCCCGACCGGTCGCGCACCGAATATCGAAGGGGTGAAACGCTTTCTGCTCGCCGTGTCGGCGATCCTGATCTCCGCGCTGCTGTGGCATTTCGGCACCGGCCTGCGGCCGCTGCCCGGGCTGGCCTTCCTGGCCCCGTTGCCGGTGCTGCTACTGATCCCCAGGGCGTCCGCGGCGACGGCGTTTCTCGCCGGAGTCCTGTCCTGGCTGGGTGGCGAGCTCCCGATGTGGTCCTACTTCACCGAAACCCTCGAACAGCCGGTCCCGGTGACCGTAGTGCTGCTCGGCGGAACCGCCCTGCTGTTCGGCGTGATCGTCACCGTGACGCGTGCGCTGCTGCGACGCGGGCGACCCGGTCTCGCGGTGCTTGCGCTGCCCGCCGGTTGGGTGAGCGTGGAATTCCTGCTCGCGGTGGCGGGTCCGTTCGGCGCGTGGTGGAGCATCGCCTACACCCAGGCCGACGTGCTGCCGGTGATCCAGACGGCCTCGCTCACCGGCGCGTGGGGTGTCACCTTTCTGATTCTGCTCGTGCCGTCGGCGATCGCACCACTGATTGCGCCGGAAGTTACACGGGCGCAACGCCTTCGAGTGATCGGCGCGACGTCGGCGGTACTGATTGTGCTCGGCACCTTCGGCTTCTGGCGGTTGGCCGCGCCGCAGCAGGGAGCAGCGGTGCGGGTCGGATTGGTGGCGGTGGCGCAGCCGCCCGACTACGTTCCGGTCGATTCGGCCGACGGCCGTGACATGGTGGCGCGGGTCGTCGTCGAGATCGAAAGACTGGCCGACCAGGGCGCACAGATGGTGGTACTGCCGGAAAAGTCCTGGCGCGCCGATGATTCCACCATCGGAGTGCTGTCAGGACCGCTGACGGAGGTCGCTACCCGCCGCAACATCGACGTGATCGCCGGACTGATCCTCACCACGGGTGGCATCAGCTACAACGCCGCGATCGACTATCCCTCCGGCGTGCGCTACGACAAGCACTATCTGATTCCCGGACTGGAGGACGAGCACCAGCCGGGCACCCAGTGGCAGAGCGTGCCGGGCAAGCCATGGGCCTTGGCGATCTGCTACGACCTGGACCACCCGAACCTCGTCCTGGCCAATCAGCGCCGCGGCGCGACATTGCTGCTGGTCCCCGCGCTCGACTTCACCGACGATTACTGGCTGCACAGCCGGATGGCGGTGCTGCGTGGCGTCGAATCCGGGATGGGTGTGGCGCGGGCGCCGCAACTCGGTGAACTCGTGGCCAGCGATTCCCGCGGGCGGATACTCGCCTCCGCGACAACGGATGTCACGGTTACCAGGGTGGTGCTCGCGGAAATCCCGTTGACCTCGGGCAACACCTTGTACGCGCGATTCGGCAACTGGTTCGGCTGGGCCTGCGTCGCACTGTTCGGCGCCGCGCTCGGCGCGACGGTGTGGCGACGGCGCACGGTCTGACCGACGCAGTTCGGCCCCGCCGACCGAGCAACCTCGGCGGGGGGCGGAGCTGCCCGGTTGCGGGTCCGTTATCAAGTCGTTACCATTCTGACATACACGCACTTCACCGCAGGTCGTGACGTCCGTCCGGCGTGTACGCACCAGGGCGTCACTGTTTGCGCCGATGGCAACGTGGGTATCGGTCTAATTCGTGCCCGGTCTCTGGTGTCAGGACCCGGAGGTAGGACGAAACGAGGTCCGCTCGACGGGCTGGAGAGGACACGTACGTGACTGACGGGGACCCAGAGAGCTTTCCGCTACGGCGATCGGTCGCCGCTTCCGCGATGGGCAATGCCACCGAATGGTTCGATTACGGCGTCTACGCCGCGACGGCCACCTATCTGACCGACGCCTTCTTCCCTGGAAATCTCGGCACGCTCGGCACCATGCTCGGCTTCGCGGTCTCGTTCCTGCTGCGCCCGCTCGGCGGCATGGTATGGGGCCCGCTCGGCGACCGGATCGGCCGAAAAGCCGTGCTGGCCACCACAATCCTGCTGATGGCCGCCGCCACCGGCGCCATCGGTATCCTGCCGACCCACGCCCAGGTCGGCGTGCTCGCGCCGATCCTGCTGATCTCCCTGCGCGTCGTGCAGGGCTTCTCGACCGGCGGTGAATACGGCGGCGCCGCAACCTATCTGGCCGAATGCGCGAGCGACAAGAAACGCGGCTTCCTCGGCAGCTTCCTCGAATTCGGCACGCTCGCAGGCTTTGTCGGCGGCTCGGCGACGGTGCTCGTCTGCCAGCTCGCGTTCGGCTCCGACGCGATGCACAGCTGGGGTTGGCGTATCCCGTTCCTGCTCGCCGTTCCGCTGGGTCTGGTCGGCTGGTACCTACGCTCGAAACTCGATGAGAGCCCTGTGTTCAGCGAGGTCGCCGAGGAGGACACGAAGCATCCGCCCGGTGGGCTGCGCGGCCTGCGCGAGCTGGTCACCACCTATCGGCGTGAGCTGCTCACCATGGCCGGGCTGGTCGTCGCCCTGAATGTCGTGAACTACACGCTGCTCACCTATCAACCCACTTACCTGCAGAAAACCATCGGCATGGGCGAATCGACCGCCACCACGATGATGCTGATCGGCCAGACGGTGATGATGCTGGTGCTGCCGTTCTTCGGCCGGCTGTCCGACCGGGTGGGCCGCCGCCCGATGTGGCTGTTCTCGCTGGTCGGCCTCGGCCTGCTCGCCATTCCGATGTATTGGCTGATGGGCCAGGGCACCGGGTGGGCCATCACCGGCTTCATCGTGCTCGGCCTGCTGTACGTCCCCCAGCTGTCGACGATCAGTTCGACCTTCCCCGCGATCTTCCCGACGCAGGTCCGCTACGCGGGTTTCGCGCTGGCCTACAACGTGTCCACCGCGGCGTTCGGCGGCACCGCCCCGCTGGTCAACGAGGCCGCGATCGAATGGACCGGCTGGTCGCTGTTCCCCGCCGCCTACATGGTCGGCGCGAGCCTCATCGGCCTGGTCGCCTGGTGCTTCCTCCGCGAGACGGCCGGCACGTCGCTGCGCGGCACGGAGGTCCCCGACGCGGGCGACGACCTCTCGCTGGACTCATTGCTGCCCAACAAGGCCGCTGTAGCCCCGTAACCGGGCAGTGCACGGACACTGCTGAGCATCTTCGCCTCAGCCATCTCCGTGCACTGCCAATTATTCGCGATTCACGGGTTTAATTTCGTTCGATTCGGGAATAGGCCACGACCGGTAAATGGCCGGACTCGATTAATTCGAATTCCGGCCCGGTGCGTTGCCGGGGCGTGATCGCCAGTGACTTGCCTGGCCTACCGGCGTCCTGCTCATTTCGAAGTAGCGGCACTAACGTGTGGAACGTTTGCACAGCATGTACCACTTCGAAGCGAGAAGGGGCTACACATATGATTTGCAAGATCGGAGCCGCGGCCGCCGCAGGGCTGACCGCGACACTATTGCTAACCGGTGCCGCCGGGGCGAACACATTCCAGACCGATCAATCGGCCGGCGGATTCACGGTCGTCAGTAAGCAAGACCCCGAGAAGTGCAAAGAGGGCAGCACGGACGGCAAGAAGAAGCAGAGCGACCCCGCCCCGAACGGTGCGGCTCCCGCACCAGGCGCGGCAGGCAGCGACCCCGAGCCGTCGGGCGCGGAACCCGCGATCAACCCACCGGCCGCGCCCGCCGGTATCTTGCCGGGCACCGGCAGCGCAACCGGCAAGACCACCCGCGACCCCGGCGCCGAAGAGGGCAAGACCGACCCGAAGAAGAAGGAATGCAAGACCCCGAGCACCGGCGATAACAGCACCGGCACGACGGATGAGTCCGGCGCAGGCACCCCCAGCACCGGTGGCGGCGCGGGCACTCCCAGCACCGGCGGCGGCGCGGAGACCCCCAGCACCGGCGGCACACCCGGAACGGGTAACAGCACCACCCCCGGAACCGGCGCAGGCACACCTGGCGCGGGCACACCCACCCCGGGCAACGGCCTCACCACTCACTGAGACTCGCCCTGGTGCAGTCCTCCGACTGAACAGACGATCGGCCCGCCCGACGTGTGTACCAAGGATCCTCGCCGCCCCAGCTTCCGCAGGTGGTAAGGGTCAGGCGTCGAAGCGCGATCAGAACTGTTCGGCGTCGTCGCCGTGCTTCTGCCCGGCGACGACGCGCACCGGCTTCAACTCCGCCTCGACGCGTCGAGTTGAGCAAATCCGCAAATCCGGCTTCCTGCCGCCCGCTTCCTCGACCGTCCGCCGGAAATGGCGCTGAAACGCCTCGCCGACACGGACCAATTCCCCCACGTCAC
This sequence comes from Nocardia sp. NPDC046473, assembly GCF_040645995.1. NCBI lineage: Bacteria > Bacillati > Actinomycetota > Actinomycetes > Mycobacteriales > Nocardiaceae > Nocardia > Nocardia sp. NPDC046473. The sequence goes on along the minus strand of NZ_JBEYZJ010000001.1, from coordinate 238,813 downwards.
ACCCATTTCATACCGACCAGTTTTGCTCATTGTGATGTGAGCCACTATCGTGTTGAACGTTTGATCAGCATGTACGGATGTACCACTTCGATACGAGAAGGGGCTCCACATGAAAATCATGCTAGGAACCGCGGCCGCCGCAGGGCTGACCGCGTCACTCATATTCACCGGTATCGCGGGGGCGGAAACCCCGCAGGCCGGCGGATTCACCTCGGTCAGCCAACCCCCGTCGGGCGGCGCAGGCGGTGGCGCAGGCGGCGCCGGCCAGGTCAACCCGCAGGGCGGAAGCGGACAGGGCAAGGTCGACACCCCCAACGGCGGCGCAGGTGGCGCCGGCCAAGTCAACCCACAGGGCGGAAGCGGACAGGGCAAGGTCGACACCCCCAACGGCGGCGCAGGTGGCGCCGGCCAAGTCAACCCACAGGGCGGCGGCGCGCAAGGCGGTGCGAAAACTCCGGCCATGCCGGACTTGAGCCAAGTGCCGGGAGTCGGCGGCCTCGTGCCGAAGGGCCTGCTTCCTGGTGGCACACCAGGCGCTCCCGGCGCCACCCCCGGCGCACCGGGAGCAGCACCAGGCGCTCCCGGCACCGCGCCCAGCGCTCCGGCCGGTACCGCACCCGCCCTGCCGAACTTGGGCAACCTGTTCGGTTTCGGCGGCTGAACGCAGTGAAGTAACGCTGCTCGTCCAGCCGGGCCAGTCAGCCGGGCCTTTTCGCCGGAACGCGCCCTGGTGCGATTCGACTCCTGAACTGGCGCTCGGCCCGCTGGACGTATTCACCGACAATCCACGTTGCCGCCGCGGCTGCGGTCAACTCGAGCGGCGAGGATTGCGCGTCGAAGCGATGCCGAACTGGTCAACGTCGTGGGCGGTCCGCGGGCGGGGCGGCGACGGGGCGACCCGCAAGCGGACCCGCTGACAA
>NZ_JBEYZJ010000001.1:0-237883 GCF_040645995.1 Nocardia sp. NPDC046473 | reverse complement strand
TTTTGGTGCCTGTGGTGCGGGCGATGGCGGCGATCGGCGCGGCGGGGCGCGCGCCCCCCCCCCCCCCGGGCCGACCCGACAGCGAACCAGATGACATCTCCGGGGCCGTGCCCGAATCCGTCGACGGCATTGCCCCAGCAAGGCGGGCGGTTTTCCGCATTGCGCTGAGCTGCTGGCTGTTGAGCGTTTGAATAAACAGGCACTCATGTACCACTTCGAGACGAGAAGGGGCTACACATGAAGATCTTGCTAGGAACCGCGGCCGCCGCAGGGCTGACCGCGTCACTGCTGCTCACCGGCGTCGCCGCGGCGAACCAACCGGGGCCGGCACCGGCGGCACCCGCACCCGCCGCACCGGCACCCGCAGCACCCGCACCCGCGCCAGCCGCACCGGCACCTGCGGCGCCACAGGGCGCGGCCCCGCAAGGTGCGGCCCCGCAAGGCGCAGCCCCGCAAGGCGCAGCCCCGCAAGCTGGCGCGGCCCCACAAGGTGCAGCTCCCCAAGGCGGCACGGCCCGACAGGGCGGCGCGGGCACAGGCACACCGCAAGGCGGCACGGGCGCTGGTGGTGGCCTGACGAATAACCTAAGGGACTTCACGGATCAAATGGGCAGGCTTCGGGACCTACTGGACAACCAGACTCCCTCCGCGCCGCCCCCCGCAGCTCCGCCCGCAGCTCCTCCAGCGGCGCCCTAGAGCTTCAGCATCTAGGTCGACCCGCGACGAAGGATCCTGCGGCCCGGCCATAGCGAACTCCCGCAACTTTCCTCAGGAAAGGTTGCGGGAGTTCACTTTTGGGCAGTACTACAGCGGCGTCACGTAGGCGCCGGAGATGCCGCCGTCCACCAGGAACTGGGATGCCGTGATGAACGAGGCGTCGTCACTGGCGAGAAACGCTACGGCGGCGGCGATTTCCTCGGGTTCGGCGAAGCGGCCGGTCGGGATGTGCACCAGTCGGCGCGCGGCGCGCTCCGGGTCCTTGGCGAACAGTTCCTGCAGCAGCGGTGTGTTCACCGGTCCGGGGCAGAGCGCGTTGACGCGGATCCCGTTGCGGGCGAACTGAACTCCGAGCTCGCGGCTCATCGCGAGCACACCACCCTTGGAGGCGGTGTAGGAGATCTGCGAGGTGGCCGCGCCCATGACCGCGACGAACGAGGCGGTGTTGATGACCGATCCCTTGCCGCGTTCCAGCATGTGCCCGATGGCGTATTTGCTGCACAGGTACACCGAGGTCAGGTTGACCTCCTGGACCCGTTTCCAGGCGTCGAGGCCGGTGGTGAGGATCGAATCGTCTTCCGGCGGTGAGATTCCCGCGTTGTTGAAGGCGATGTCGAGACCACCGTAGGTATCGACCGCGGTCTGGAACAGTGCTTCGACCTGCGCCTCATCGGTCACGTCGACCTTGACGTACAAGCCGCCGACCTCGGTGGCCGCCGCTGCGCCGGTGGTGGCATCGATGTCGGCGACGACGACCTTCGCCCCCTCGGCGGCGAAGCGGCGGACTGTGGCGAGGCCGATGCCGCTCCCGCCGCCGGTAACGACGGCGACTCGATCCTGTAAGCGCTGCAAGGTATCTCCTGTCGAGGGACGGTAGGCCGACGGAGTCGGCCGGGGTGGGTGAGTTCAGTTCATTCGGTGGCGATGAAGACGTTCTTGGTTTCGGTGAACGCGAGCGCGGCGTCGGGGCCGAGTTCACGGCCGAGCCCGGACTGCTTGAAGCCGCCGAACGGCGTCCAATACCGCACGGAGGAGTGCGAATTCACCGAAAGGTTGCCTGCCTCGACGGCGCGGGAAACCCGCAGCGCGCGGCCGACATCGTTGGTCCAGATCGAGCCGGACAGCCCGTACTCGGTGTCGTTGGCGATCCGGATGGCGTCGGCCTCGTCCTCGAACGGAAGCACCGCGACCACCGGGCCGAACACCTCCTCGGTCAACACCCGATCGGTCGGCGAGTCCGGCAGCACAACCGTTGGCGGATACCAGAATCCGGGCCCGTCGGGCCGCTCACCGGTGAACGCGACCTTCGTCGACGGCTCGATGAACGCGGCGACTCGCTCGCGATGGGCTGCCGAAATGAGCGGTCCCATCTCGGTGGACTCCTGCGCGGGATCACCGACCTTCAGCCCGCGAACAGCAGGCTCCAGCAGCTCCAAGAACTTGTCGAAAACACTGCGCTGCACCAGGATTCGCGACCGCGCACAGCAATCCTGGCCGGCATTGTCGAACACGCCGTAGGGCGCGGTCGCCGCCGCCCGCTCCAGATCCGCATCGGCGAACACGATGTTCGCGCTCTTGCCGCCGAGCTCCAGCGTCACCCGCTTCACCTGCTGCGCGCAACCGGCCATGATCTGGGTGCCCACCTCGGTGGACCCGGTGAACACCACCTTGCGTACCGCGGGATGGGTCACGAACCGCTGCCCGACCACCGAACCCTTGCCGGGCAGGACCTGAAAGACGTGCTCCGGCAAGCCCGCTTCGAGCGCGAGCTCGCCGAGCCGGATCGCGGTCAACGGCGTCAGTTCCGCGGGCTTGAGCACGACCGTGTTCCCGGCCGCCAGCGCGGGTCCGAAGCCCCAGGCCGCGATCGGCATCGGGAAGTTCCACGGCACGATCACCCCGACCACGCCGAGCGGTTCGTGGAAGGTGATGTCCACACCGCCCGCCACCGGAATCTGGTTGCCGAGCAACCGTTCTGGGATACCGGCCGCGTAATGCAGCACATCCCGGACGTTGCCCGCCTCCCAGCGCGCATTGCCGATGGTGTGCCCGGAGTTGGTGACCTCCAGCTGGGCCAGCCGTTCCAGATCCGCGTCGACGGCTTCGGCGAACCGGCGCAGCAGCCGGGCCCGATCACCGGGCGCCACCTCGCGCCATCCGAGCGCAGCCCGCTTGGCCCGCTCGATCGCGGCGTCGGTCTCGGCCGCGCCGACCAGTTCGACCCGCGCCACGACCTGCTCGGTCGCCGGGTTGACCACCTGCGCTGTCGTCACGAATTCCGCTCCCTTCGATAGTCTTCGGCCGCCACGACCAGTGCCCTGATCAACCGGCGGTCGACCGCATCCACCTCCGGATGCCATTGCACGCCCACGAGAAACGGGCCGTCCGCCGTTTCCGCCGCCTCGATGGTGCCGTCCGCCGCGTGCGCGGTCGCCACCAATTCCGCGGCGAGCACGTCGATCGCCTGATGATGGTGGCAGTTGGCCTTCACCTGTGGACCCGCGATCGCGGCGACCTTGCTGCCCGCGACCGTCACCGCCTCGGTCGCGGTGAACCCGCCGACGGTGCCCGAATGCTCGGCATGCCCGACGGCATCCGGCAGATGTTGCAGCAGCGTCCCGCCCAGCGCGACGTTCACCACCTGCAAGCCGCGGCACACCGCGAGCACCGGCAATTCCGCGGCCCGCGCCAGCGCGAACAACTCGAACTCGGACTCGTCCCGATCGGGCCGGGTGTAGGTGTGCTCGTGCTCCTGGGCGCCGTAGCGCGACGGCGACACGTCCGCGCCGCCGGTCAGCACCAGCCCGTCCAGCCGCGCCACCAGTTCCGGCCGGGCCACCCCGACCGGCGGCAACAGCACCGGAATGCCACCCGCCTCCACCACCATCTGGACGTAGCTGGCGGGCAGCACCGCGCTGTCGACGTGCCACGAGCCGAAACGAGCGGGCTCCAGGTAGGTCGGCAGGCCGATCACGGGACGCGGCCCGGTGTGCACAACTCCAGCGGGTAAAGCCTCAGAGTCGTTCGAATCCACGAATTCGCTCCCAGTCGGTGACGGCCGCGTCGAAGGCGTCCAGTTCGACCTTCGCCGCGTTGCGGTAGTGCTCCACTACATCATCACCGAACGCGGTCCGCGCCACCTTGCTGTCCCCGAAGAGCTGCGCGGCCTCGCGCAGCGTGCGCGGCACCCGCGGCCGCTCCGATCGATAGGCATTGCCCTTGAACTCCGGCTCCAGCGGCAGCCGATGCTCGATGCCGTGCAGCCCGGCCGCGATGGCGGCGGCCACCGCGAGATAGGGGTTCACGTCGCCGCCGGGCACCCGGTTCTCCAGCCGCAGCGACTGTCCGTGCCCGACCACGCGCAGCGCGCAGGTCCGGTTGTCCCGGCCCCAGGCGACGGCGGTCGGCGCGAAGCTGCCCGGCACGAATCGCTTGTAGGAGTTGATGTTCGGCGCGAGCAGATAGGTGAACTCGCGCAGGCAGTCCAGCTGGCCCGCGACGAAATGCCGCATCAGCGGCGAGAACCCGTTGGCCTCCTCGCCCGCAAGCACGGCCTCGCCGGATTCGCCGCGCAGGCTGATATGAATGTGGCACGAGTTGCCCTCGCGCTCATTATATTTCGCCATGAAGGACAGACTGCGCCCCTCCTGGGCGGCGATTTCCTTCGCGCCGGTCTTGTAGATGCTGTGGTTGTCGCAGGTGGTCAGCGCCTCGTCGAAGCGGAAGGTGATCTCGTGCTGACCGGGGTTGCACTCCCCCTTGGCCGACTCGACATACATTCCCGCGCCGTCCATTTCGGTGCGGATGCGGCGCAGCAGCGGTTCGATGCGCCCGGTGCCGAGCAGCGAGTAGTCGACGTTGTACTGATTGGCCGGGCGCAGATCGCGATAGCCCGAAGACCACGCCGCCTCGTAACTGTCGTCGAACACCAGGAATTCGAGTTCCGTCCCGACGAACGCGCGCAGCCCGCGTTCGGCCAGCCGGTCCAGTTGTGCGCGCAGCACCTGCCGCGGCGACACCCCGACCGGCTCGCCCTCCGGCGATGCTTTCTCCACATCGCACAGCACCAGCGCGGTGCCCGGCCACCACGGCACTTGCCGCAGTGTGTTCAGGTCCGGCCGGAGCACGAAGTCCCCGTAACCGGTGTCCCAGGACGAGATCGCATACCCGTCGACCGTCGCCATGTCCACGTCGACGGCGAGCAGATAGTTGCACGCCTCGGTCGCGTGCCGCACCACCTCATCCAGGAAATACTGTGCCGCGCAACGCTTCCCCTGCAACCGACCCTGCATGTCGGTCATCGCGACCAACACCGTATCGATCTCCCCGACCGCGACCAGTTCCCGCAACCGCGCCAGACTCAACATCCCGCTACGCATCCACAGCCCCTCTCGGCACCAATCGTGCCCACGCTAGAGCAAAACCCGGACATTTGTGATCGGACACACAAACTTCAGCGCGGAAGTCCGGGATGGGCAGTGGTTTCGGTGAGTGCCGAGGCGGTCGCGTAAGTAGCGAGCGTGCACACCGGCTGCGGTGTGGCGGCCAGTGCCCGGCGGCCGACGCGGAGGGCGCGGCGCCGCCGGGGCACGGGGTCGATCAGATGACGTGCCAGGCCTGCAACAGGTAGGTGATGTTGGCGGCAATGGACGTCACGACGTTCGCGAGATTCAACGCTGACGAACCCAGATCGATAATCGGCACCGAAATTCCTCCATCAGATGGGACTGCGAAATCCCCTCCAATGTAATGATCGCGGGCGATGTCCGGGCCGTTCGATCAGCCGAATCGACACGACATGATTCGTAGACAAGTCGCGAAATGATATGTCCGACAGGGATTTCAGTTTCCTCCGAAGAACTCGGCCGATAGTTCGGTCCGTGGCCGTTGTGAGACAGTTCACCGGAAATTCCGCCACAGCAACCACAGCAGGCACATACCGGAGGAATCGGTCGCGGTACCCCGGCGCGACCCGCCCGGCGTCGAGCGGACCGCGCAGTCCGGGCGGACGGCTTCCGCCAGGCAGGGGCCCGGCACGCCGCCCGCGTTTGCCCCTTGCATTCCGCAGATGCGGCAATAAACTACGGATCGTGTCGGATTTGCGGATCAGTGAAGTGGCGGTGCTCGCGGGCGTCAGCGACGACACCGTGCGACGGTGGATCGATCAGGGCAAGCTCACCGCGATCCAGCTCGGCAACGGACGCAAGGGCGTGCGCGGCCGGGAACTGGCCGAATTCCTGCAGGCCACCGCGGAGACCCCGCAGCCGGGCGTCACCGTGGCCGCGTCCGCCCGCAATCGGATGCGCGGCATCGTCACGCGGGTGGTCAAGGACACGGTGATGGCGCAGGTCGAGATGCAGGCCGGACCGTTCCGTCTGGTCTCGCTGCTGAGCCGGGAGTCGGTCGACGAGCTCGGGCTCGAGGTCGGCAGCGTCGCGGTGGCATCGGTCAAGTCGACACATGTCGTAGTCGAGATTCCGGAAAGTTGATGAGGTCGAAAATGATTCGTTCGCTGAGCGTCGCCGCCGTGGCCGGCGTGGCCGCGCTGACCCTGGTCGGCTGCGGCTCCGACGACAAGGCGGCGCCCGCGGCCACCGACCAGGTCGGCGGCACGGTCACCGTGTTCGCGGCGGCCTCGCTGACCGAGACCTTCACCGAGCTCGGCAAGCAGTTCGAGGCCGCGCACCCCGGCGTCAAGGTGGTCTACAGCTTCGGCGCCAGTTCGGCGCTGGCCGAGCAGATCAATCAGGGCGCCCCGGCCGACGTCTTCGCCTCGGCGGCGCCGAAGAACATGCAGCAGGTGCAGGACAAGGGCGAGGTGACCGGCGCGCCGTTCACCTTCGTGCGCAACCGGCTGGAGATCGCGGTGCCCAAGGGCAACCCCGGCCACATCACCGGCCTGGCCGACTTCGGCAAGACCGAGCCGAAAATCGCGCTGTGCGCCGAGCAGGTCCCGTGCGGCGCCGCCGCCAAGACGGTGTTCGACGTCGCCGGCGTCAACCCGCAGCCAGATACCCGCGAGGCCGACGTGAAGGCGGTGCTGACGAAGGTCAAGCTCGGCGAGGTCGACGCCGCCCTCGTGTACCGGACCGACGTGCTGTCCGCGGGTGCACAGGTGGAGGGCATCGACTTCCCCGAGGCGTCCAAAGCGATCAACGACTACCCGGTCGCGCCGCTGGCGCACGCGCCGAATTCGGCCGCGGCCGCGGCGTTCGTCGACTTCGTGAAGTCCGATCAGGCGAAGACGGTGTTCACCAAGGCGGGATTCGACGCCCCGTGATGCGGGTGCCGCGGCGACGGGCCGCCCAGGGACGGCGACCGCTCGTTCTGGTGCTGCCCGCGTTGTGCGCACTGGCGTTTCTGCTCGTTCCGCTGGTAGGGCTGCTGTGGCGGGCGCCGTGGCGCGGCCTGCCGGGACGGCTGTTCAACGCCGAAGTCGGTCAGGCCCTGCGGCTTTCGCTGGAATGCGCGAGCCTGGCGACGCTGCTGTGCCTGGTGTTCGGGGTGCCGTTGGCGTGGCTGCTCGCGCGCGGCGAGGTGCCCGGACGCGGGGTGCTGCGGGCGCTGGTCACCGTGCCGCTGGTGCTGCCGCCCGTCGTCGGCGGTGTCGCGCTCTTGCTCGTGCTCGGCAGGCGCGGACTGTTCGGGCGTTATCTGTACGAATGGTTCGGTGTCTCACTGCCTTTCACAACGGCGGGCGTGGTTGTCGCGGAAGCGTTTGTGGCGATGCCGTTTCTGGTGATCTCGGTGGAAGGCGCACTGCGGGCGGCGGATCCGCGTTTCGAGGAGGCGGCGGCGACGCTGGGCGCGTCGCGGTGGCTGACCTTCCGGCGGGTGACGCTGCCCTCGGTGCTGCCCGGCGTCGTCGCGGGCGGGGTGCTGTGCTGGGCGCGGGCGCTCGGCGAATTCGGCGCCACCATCACGTTCGCGGGCAACTTTCCCGGGAAGACGACCACCATGCCGCTTGCGGTCTATCTGGCGCTGGAAGCGGATCCGGAGGACGCGATCGTGCTCAGCCTGGTGCTGCTCACGGTGTCGGTCGCCGTGCTCGTCGCGTTGCGCGAGCGGTGGATTCGAGGCGCGGTATGACCGTTGACGCCGAATTGCGGGTCACCCGAGGACAATTCGAGCTCGACCTCCCATTGTCCGTGGCACCGGGTGAAGTCGTCGCGCTACTCGGCCCCAACGGGGCAGGCAAGACCACCGCGCTGCGGACGCTGGCCGGGCTCACGCCGCTGACCGACGGTGCGCTGCGGGTCGGCGAAAAGACCTGGGACGCACCACCGAAGGTGTTCGTGCCCGCCGAGCGGCGCGAGGTCGGCGTCGTCTTCCAGGACTACCTGCTGTTCGGCCACCTGAGCGCGCTCGACAACGTCGCGTTCGGCCTGCGCGCTCGCGGTCAACGCCGCACCGCCGCTCGAGCGCAAGCCGCCGAGTGGCTGGACCGCGTCGGCCTCGCCGAACACCAGCACGCCAAACCGCGGGCCCTGTCCGGTGGTCAGGCCCAACGCGTCGCCCTGGCCCGCGCCCTCGCCACCGACCCCGCGCTGCTGCTGCTCGACGAACCCCTGGCCGCCCTCGACGCGAGCACCCGGCTGCGCGTGCGTTCCGACCTCGCCCACCACCTCGCCGACTACTCCGGCCACACCGTGCTGGTCACCCACGATCCGCTCGACGCCATGGTGCTGGCCGACCGCCTCGTCATCCTCGAAAACGGCGTCGTCGTCCAGGAAGGTTCCCCGAGCGATGTAGCGCACCGCCCCCGCTCCGACTACGTCGCAAACCTGGTGGGCCTCAATCTCTATCGCGGCACCGCCGACGGCACCACCGTCGAACTCGACACCGGCGGCACCCTCACCACCGCCGAACCCGGCACCGGCGCGGTACACATCGCCTTCGCCCCCACCGCCGTCAGCCTGCACCCCGACCACCCCACCGGCAGCCAACGCAACGCCTGGCCGGTCACCATCGCCGGCATCGAACAACACGCTCACACCATCCGCCTCCGCCTCGACGGCACCCCATCCGTCCTCGCCGACGTCACCCCCGCCACGGTCGCCGACCTCCGCCTCCGCCCAGGCCTGAAACTGTGGGCCGCAGTGAAAGCCACTGAAACACACACCTATCCGGCGTAATTCGCGCTCCGGCGCACGACGACCGGCACCTACCGTCGGCCGCCGAAATAAACTGTGTGCGAAGCTAATCGGCGTGTCACAGCCGCGACGGCCTGCGCCACAAAAACCTGTCGGTAGCCCGTGACAATCTTCCCGCCATGCCGAGCATCCGCCACGAAGCCCCTCTCGAATTGCTGCGCCACAACCCCCTTTTGGCTGCCGCACTTCTAGTGGGTACCGGCATCCAACTACCCGTCGAAGCGACCGCCGCAGTCAGCGACAGCAACCTCACCACCTGCAACCCACCCGAATTCCGTGCCGACGCCGTGACGCTGCTACGTGGCATCGACGGCAGCAGGCTCGCCGTCATCACCGAATCCCAGTCGGCCGCACCGAAACCCCGCAAACGCAGGGCCTGGCCCGCGTATGTGGCAGTAGCCCAATCCCAGCACAACTGCGATGCCGTCCTGGTCGTCATCGCCGCGAGTCGAGCCACCGCCCGCGCCTGCCGCCGCACCATCCACACCGGCCACCCCGGATTCAGCCTCGCGCCCATCGTCATCGGCCCGCACAACACCCCCGATCCGACGAACCCGGCATTCGCGAGCGTCGCCCCCGAACTCACCGTCCTCGCCGCCCTCACCCACGCCCTCGACCTGACCGAGGACACCAACCGCCGCATGGTCCTCGACAAACTCGCCACCCTCGATCGCGAGACCCGCACCACTTACACTCGATTTGTCCAGCACGCCGCCACGAACGCGGCCAGAAAAGCCCTGGAGGAGCTCATGGCCAGCCCTACCTACCGAGACGATTTCGTCGACGGGTTGCTCGAGCAAGGGCGAGCAGAAGGCGAGGCAAGGTCGCTCTTGCGCGTCCTTACCGCACGCGGATTCGCGGTCCCGGACCATCTCCGAACGCACATCCTGTCGTCTGCGGATACCGCACAGCTCGAAGCCTGGATGGACAAGGCTGTCGTCGCCGATTCGCTGGATGCAATCTTCGACAACTAGGCGAGCATCGACAAGTCCGGAGGAGCTCATGGCCAGCAATACTTACCGAGACGATTTCGTCGACGGGTTGCTCGAGCAAGGCGAGGCTCGCGGCGAGGCGAAGATGCTGGTACGCGCCCTTGCCGCACGCGGATTCGCAGTCTCGGACGAACTCCGCGCACAAATCCTGTCTTCCTCGGATACCAAACAGCTCGAAGCCTGGATGGACAAAGCTGTCGTCGCCGATTCGCTGGACGCGATCTTCGACCACTAACCGAGCCGGATTCGACGTCCAGATAGGTCAGTGCCGGACCCGTGTTCAAAGGCCGGACGGGTCGCCTCCTGATGGACGGCGGGTTCCCGTGCCGTCAGGAGGCGAATCCGTGTTAACTTAGACGAGAATCGCAACTAACTTAGCTGATCGGAGAGGGCTATGAGGTCCGCCGTCATCGTTGATGTCGTTCGTACCCCGTCGGGCAAGGGGAAGGCTGGGGGTGGGTTGTCGGGGGTGCATCCGGCGACCTTGCTGGCCGGGGTGTTGGCGGAGTTGGTGGCGCGCAACGGGCTGGATCCGGCGTTGGTCGATGATGTGGTCGGCGGGTGTGTGACGCAGAGTGGGGAGCAAGCATTCAACATCAGTCGGACGGCGGCGCTGGCCGCGGGGTTTCCGGAGTCGGTGCCTGCTACGACGGTGGATCGGCAGTGTGGATCGAGTCAGCAGGCGGCGCATTTCGCGGCGCAGGGGGTGATCTCGGGCGCGTATGACGTCGCGATCGCCTGCGGAGTGGAGTCGATGAGCCGGGCGCCGATGTTCTCCAATGCGCAGGGTAAGGATCCGAATCAGGGGCCGCTGACCCATCGGTATCCGGAAGGGCTTGTGCAGCAAGGGATTGCGGCGGAGGTGATCAGTGCGCGGTGGAAGTTCGATCGGGCGGCGCTCGACGAGTTCGCCGCCCGCTCGCATCGGCGGGCGGCGGCGACGGCCGCGGCGGGCGGGTTCGCGAACGAGTTGGTTGCCGCGGGCACCTTGACCGCGGACGAGACGATCCGCCCGGCCACGACCGCCGAGGGGCTGGCTGGGCTGAAGCCCGCGTTCGTGGATGAACAGTTCACCGAACGGTTTCCGGAGATCGAATGGTTGATCACGCCAGGCAACTCCTCACCGCTCACCGACGGGGCGTCGGCCGCGCTGATCATGAGCGAGGAGTCGGCGAACAAGCTGGGCCTGCGTCCGCGCGCCCGGTTCCACTCGTTCTCGGTGGTCGGCGACGATCCGCTGCTCATGCTCACGGCCGTCATTCCGGCCACGCGCAAGGTCCTGGAACGCGCCGGGCTGAGCATCGACGACATCGACGCCTATGAGGTGAACGAGGCGTTCGCGCCGGTCCCACTGCTGTGGCAGCACGAGCTCGGCGCGGATCCGGCCAAGCTGAACCCGCGCGGCGGTGCGATCGCCCTCGGTCACCCACTCGGCGCCTCCGGCACCCGTATCCTGGCCACCATGGTCAACCATCTCGAGCAGACCGGCGGCCGCTACGCCCTGCAAACCATGTGTGAGGCAGGCGGATTGGCGAACGCCACCATTATCGAGCGCCTCGGATGACGCCCGCTGTCAGGCGACGGCCCCTGGGCAAGGCGAACCGATGACGGCGGCCCTGGCCGGCCTCGATCTGCCCGCGCTGCAACGGTATTTCGAGGCCCACGTGCCGCAGACCGCCGGACCGCTCACCGCTTCGCTACTGAAAGGCGGCAAGTCCAACCTCACCTACCGCCTGAACGACGGAACGAACGACTGGGTGCTGCGCCGCCCACCGCTCGGCCCGCTCACCCCGACCGCGCACGACATGGCCCGCGAATACCGCATCGTCGCGGCCCTGCAGGACACGAATGTCCCTGTCGCACAGGCGATCGCGTTGTGTGAAGACATCGCGGTGATCGGCGTGCCGTTCGCGGTGGTTTCCTTCGTGGACGGCCACGTCCTCCAGGACGGTGATCAGACCGCCGCACTCGGCACCGACCAGGCTCGCGCCTGCTCGGAAGCCCTGATCGACACCCTGGCCGCATTGCACGCGGTGGACTACACCGCCGTCGGTCTCGCCGAATTCGGCCGTCCCGCCGGCTATCTCGCCCGCCAGGTCAAACGCTGGCGTGGCCAGTGGGACCGGGTCGCCACCCGCGAACTCGACGCCCTCGACCGGCTCACCGACGCACTGCGCACCGCACTGCCGGAACAGGCGGCCGAAACCATCGTGCACGGCGACTACCGCCTGGACAATACGATCGTCGACCGCAACGACTTCGGCGCGATCGCCGCCGTGGTCGACTGGGAGATGGCCACTCTCGGCGACCCGCTCGCCGATCTCGGACTGCTCCAGGTCTATTGGGACGCCCGCTGCGAGCCGGTGCTCGGCGTCCGGCACGCCCCGAGCGCCAACCCCGGCTTCCTGTCCGCCGACGAGATCGCCGAACGCTACGCCACCGCAACGGGTTACCCGCTCGAGCACCTCCCCTTCTACCGCGCCCTCGGCTACTTCAAGCTGGCGGTCATCGCGGAGGGTATTCACCAACGCTTCCTCGCGGGCAAGACGGTAGGCGACGGCTTCGCCACCATCGGCGCGGCCGTGCCGCTGCTGCTCGACGCCGGACTGGAGATGCTCGGATGACCGTGCGCAGCGCCCTGGTGACCGGCGGCTCCCGCGGCATCGGCGCCGAGGTGGCCCGCCGCCTGGCCGGCGAGGGGTACCAGCTGACCATCGCGGCCAGGAACAAGGACGTGCTCACCGACACCGCGACCCGGCTGCACGACGAGACCGGCGTCGAGGTGAATCCCGTTGTCGCCCAGATGAACGACCTCGACCAGGTGCGCGCGCTGGTCCAAGCGCACGCCGACCGCTTCGACGGCCTGCACGCCCTGGTTCTCAGCGCGGGCACCGGCACCGCGGGCACCATCGCCGACATGCCGGTGAAAACCTACGAACGCATGCTCGACGTCAACTTCCGCGCACCGATCACCCTCATCCAGGCCGCACTTCCGCTGCTACGCAAGAGCGCACAGGACGAACCGCACCGTGGCGCGAAAATCATTGCCCTGGCCTCCATCACGGGTGTCGCGGGCGAAGCGGGTCTGGCCGCGTACGGCGCGACCAAGGCCGCACTGATCTCGCTCTGCGAAACCCTCTCGCTGGAGGAGTCGGCCAACGGCGTCAGCGCGACCGCCATCTCCCCCGGCTACGTCGACACCGATATGACCGCGTGGAAACGCGACGTCCTCGATCAGTCGGCCATGCTGACCACCGGCGACATCGCCGAGATGGTCCTCGCGATCACCCGGCTCTCCCGCAACGCGGTGGTGCCGAACATCGTCCTCTCCCGCGCGGGAGACCAACTCTGGCGGGCCTAGCCCCCGACCACGTGATTTGAGCCTCAGCCGCCCATCTGGACCTGGCCCGGAGTTACGCTCGAAACTCGAGTCCTGTTCATGGGACGACTAGGGAAGGGGCCCCGATGGCGAAGGTCTTCTCGCATCTCGATGACGCGCTACGCAAGTTCATCAGCGAGCAGTCGATGTTCTTCGTAGCGACCGCGCCGGTCGAAGGCGGACTGGTCAACCTGTCCCCCAAGGGTTATCGCGACACCTTCGCCGTCCTCGACGATCACACCGTCGCCTACCTCGACCTGTTCGGCAGCGGCTCGGAAACCATCGCGCATCTGCGCGAAAACGGCCGCATCACCGTCATGTTCTGCTCGTTCGACCGCACCTCGAAGATCCTGCGTCTCTTCGGCACCGGCCGGGTGGTGCGCCCCGACTCCGCCGAATTCGCTACCCTGCGACCGCATTTCGGCCTGCAGCACCCCGGCTTGCGCGCCGCCATCGTGATCAGCGTCGAGCGCATCGCCGACTCCTGCGGCTACTCGGTCCCCTACTTCGACCTCGTCGACGAACGCCCGGTGCTCGACGCGCTGCACAACCGCCGTACCGACGAGGATTTCGCACGCCGCATCGCGGGCGACAATTCGGTCAGCCTCGACGGCCTGCCCGCGCTCGAGCCGGACCACCCGCTGCCCTCGGCCATTCCGCGGTAGACACCGGTCGCATATCCCGTCCCGCCAGGGGCGGGCTGCGTATGCTCGCCGACATGCGACTGAGCACCCGCAATCAGATGGACGGCACCGTCATCTCGGTCACCCGCGGCGAGGCCATGGCGGTGGTCCGGGTCCGCCTCGCGGGCGGCGACGAGATCACCTCCTCGATCACCCGCGACGCCGTCGACGACCTCCGACTCACCGACGGCGTCCGGGTAAAGGTGCTGATCAAGTCCACCGAGGTGACCCTCGGCGTCGAGTAGTCCAACGGTTACCCGGCGGGTATCGGCGTCAACTCCGCCAGTTCCTGCTGCACCAGCCGGTCGTGCGCCGCCGCCTCGGCCGCCGCCTTCTTCGGGCTCCAATGCCCTGCCATCAGGAAGACGAACGGCAGGAACACGATCTGGGCGATCAGGCAGATCCACCACCAGCGTGCCCACTGATGCGGCGAATCGGCCTTGGCCTGCTGCACCTCGGTCGCGTGCGCAGCGAGGTAGGCCTGGTCGTCGGCGGGGATGGTGCCGACCGACTGGAGTTGCGCGCCCGCCTGCGCGAGTTTCGGGCCGACGGTGCCGAGGACCGCGAGGTCGGCGGGCGGAATCTGCTGCACGGCGGTCAGCCGCGCGATCGCCTGATCGACCGGGATGCCGAACTTCTTGGCGACCTGCCCCACCGCCGCGAGCCCGGCGTTCCCATCACTCGGATTCGCGGCGAGCGCCGCCTGGGTGGCCGGTTCGATGGCCT
Organism: Nocardia sp. NPDC046473; assembly: GCF_040645995.1. Taxonomy (NCBI): domain Bacteria; kingdom Bacillati; phylum Actinomycetota; class Actinomycetes; order Mycobacteriales; family Nocardiaceae; genus Nocardia; species Nocardia sp. NPDC046473. The sequence continues at coordinate 223,233 of NZ_JBEYZJ010000001.1, read as the reverse complement.
GCAGTGTCGCGAGTTCCTCCGAGTATCGGGCGGTGAGCCCGAACGCCGTCTGGATCTCGGCGGGTGACGCGCCGGTCAGCTTGGTCAGCGCCGTCACCTGGGCGACCTGGTCGTTCGGGTTCTTACCAAGTGCCGCAAGGGTTTCCGGCCCGACCTGTTGAATGGTCGCCAGCTGCGGGCCGTACTTCGCCTGGATCTCCTGCAGCCGCGGACCGTAGTTGACCAGCGGACCGGCCGCGTTCACCACCACCAGCAGGCCGAACAGCACGACCGTGACGACGCTGCGCAGCGTGCCACCCCACACCGCGAGCCCCACCGCGGTCGCCGCCGGATTGCGCTCCTCGACGGTCTCGGTGAAGCTCGCCATCCAGGTCGAGTAGGCGATGCCGGTGCCGACGGCGATGATCACGAACACCCAGGCGAAGGTGTAGTAGCCGGTGTCCGGTTTGTCGGTGTACCCGATGAACAGATACATGCCGATCACGCTGATCACCGCCCCGACGATCATGAACGGCTTACGCACCTTGAGGTAGTCCGAGGCGATGCCGGCCAGCACCAGCGCGACCGCGTTGGCGGTCCAGTACCAGTTGCCGAGCGCATTGGCCTTGGCCGGGCTGAAGCCGAAGTTGGTCGCCATATAGACGGGCAGGAAGGACACGATCGTATAGAAGAAGGCCAGGAACAGGCTGATCGCCAACGCCGAACCGATGATGTTGGGACGCAGCATCTGGCGCCACTGCCCCTGCTCCAACTTCCCGACGTCGAGTCCGCGAGCCCGCGCCTCGATCAGCGCCCGATCGCGCAGCGACACCATGATCTGGTCGCGCAGCTGCGGGCTGAGCTCACGCAGCCCGATCAGCGCGATCACCGCGATGACGAGGCAGATCACGCCGCACAGCCGGTAGTGGTACTGCCAGTCCGGGTGCGCGTCCAGCGACCGGGTGGAGATCTGGGTGGTGACCAGGGCGCCGATCACCGGGCCGAGGGTCCAGAAGCCCATCGCGGAGGCCCGGCCGAGCTGCGGCGAGAAGTCGCGGATCAGCGCGGGCGTGGCCACCAGCACCGCGCCCTCGACGATGCTCACGACGACGTAGACGAAGAGGTACTGCTCCTTCGTGGTGGTCGCGGGCACCGCGAACAGCGTCAGCAGCGAGCAGATCACCACGCCGTAGGCGACGATGTTGGCCCGGCCCCACCGGTCGAGCAGGCCGGCCAGCACCGAGGCGGCCGCGCCGAACGCGGCGCCGATGATGAAGATCCAGACGAAGTAGGCGAACGACAGGTGGAAATAGGCGATCAGCTCATTACCCACCGCGCCGGTCACGAACAACTGGTAGTAGAGCCCGATCGACGCGATGACGACAACGGTCAGATACCAGGAGCGGGCGGGCGTATCGGGATAGTGCGGTAGCTTGCGCTGCCACAGCCCGGTGAGAATGGTGGGCGGTGCGGCGGTCTGGGTCGAACTCATGGTCGAGATGCCTTTCTAGCCACGGCATCTCGTCCGGCTCTACCTCGAGCCGGCACGAAGGAACCGGGTGGCAACAGGCTAGTGATTGGCACCACTGGCCGCAGGCATTTCGCGACACGAGACCGAAACGTGTTCTAGTTCTAATTCGTGGGATGAAATACTCGAGCATTGAATCAACGCGCCGTGATTCGGAATTATGAATCGCAATTCAACCCGAAGAAGAACCCGCCGAAGTCAGTCAATTTCGCCGAACAATCGGTCGCCCTGAAATAGCCCGGCTCCTACCGCGTTTCGCGATAGGAGCCGGTCAAGCCTTTAGAGGTAGGCGCCGCAGACGGGCCACGCACCGGGGCCCTGAGTGGCGAGCACGTTCTCCGCGACGCGGATCTGCTCGGCCCGGCTGGCGTTGCTCGGGCTGCCGACGCCGCCGTTGGCGGACCAGGTGCTCTGGGTGAACTGCAGGCCGCCGGAGAAGCCGTTGCCGGTCTCGGTGCCCCAGTTGCCGCCGCTCTCGCACTGTGCGACGGCATCCCAGTCGTGGGCCGACGCGGTGGCGGTGGACAGGCCGAACGGGACGGCCACGAGGGCGCCCAGTGCGGCGGTGACGCCGAGGACGCGGGTCTTGAGGTTATGCGACATGAAGGAGTTCCTGCCTGCGCCCACCGGCACGGCACGTGCTCGCCGTGTCCCTGTCCCCAGGTAGGTCGGGGATCCTCGAACCGCGGGACAGGGTTACCGGCATTCAGCGGTTCGAGTTCGGGCCCGTCGTAGATCGGGCTCCGGCGACGGTAGCGAAGAAGTCGCTGCGAATCACGCTTCGATCACATCGAAACTCTCTAGACCGTAAGTCGAGAGTTATCTCGTTTATGCATCACGAGCAGGCAAAAGGAATCGCACAGGTGAACGGTGATTGTTACGTTATGTGCCCGAGATCACTGGGAAATTGTGTCGTCGGTCGCACATCAGGCATCGAGCGTCCCACTCACCGGGACGCTGATGAAAACTTCGCTGTGCACGCCTCGTAATACCCGGCGAACTACGCGATGAACGAGGCTTCGGCAATCTCCTACTTGCCGTGCGCCCGCAGTTGATAAAGCCCCTCGGTTTCCGCGACCAGCACACCGTCGGCATCGGTGACAACGGCCCGCAACGTGAAGTCCGACTTCCCGTTCGCGGCAGCCTCTTCGGCGATCCTGGCGATCTCCTCCGCAGGCAAACTCGCCTCCGCGCGCACATCGGTCTTCGCGGCCTTGCGGAAGAATACGTGCAGATCCTTGACCAGCGGATAGAACGCGGAGTTGTCGAACGTGGCGACCGCGATCGCGCCGCCGAGGATCTCCGCCACCGCGAACAGCACGCCCGCGTACATGGTGCCGAAATGGTTCCCATTCCCCTCGATCGGCGCCGTCGTCGCGGCGAACCCCGGCCGCACCTCGACCGCCGCCACCCCCATCCGGTACGCGCTCGGAATGGTGAATTCCAATGCCCCGTTGATGATCTCCGCGAACGGCGGCGTCGCTACCTCGTCACTCATCCCGCATCATCCTTTCGCGCCGGAGGCGACAAGCACCTCGTCTCGGCCGCCTCACCGAAGCGTAGCCCGCCCGATGGCAAACCCGGTGCGGCGCTGACCGTCTCGCGGATGCCACGCCAGGATCACCGGCGTTGCGTGAATGTCGCACGCCACGGGCGCATACTGCACTGGATTCGCCAGGCCCATTCGGCGATTCGTGCTCCGTCGCGGCGAATCGCACCCATCACCAGACAGCCGAGGTGTGCAATGACCAGCATGGACAAGGCAACGGTCGCCGTAGCGGCGCTGACGTTCGCCGCGTTATCGGCGGTGGCCGCGCCCGCGGCGAGCGCCGCACCGGTGTGCGGCGGGGCGGGCCAGCCGACGGTGGTGGCCGCGGCATTGCCCGGTGCGCTGGAAGGATTGACCGTCGATGCCCGCGGGCGGGCCTATACAACAGACCTGGCGACCGGTCGGGTGTATCGGATCGACGCACCGGGCGCGGCCCCGGTCCCCATCGCGACCGTGCCCAGCGGCGGTGGCGGCGCGCTCGCCTGGACACCGGACGACAAGCTGCTGGTCGGCTACGGCGCGGACGCACGGTCCTTTGTCGGCGACACATTGCGCCATGCCGGGATCATCGAACTCGATCCGGACACCGGCGCGGTCCGCCCCTTCGCCGCGGGACTCAGCGCCGCGAACGGCATGGATGTCGCGCAGGACGGAACCGTCTACGCCACCAACGATTTCGGCAATCTCGTCGGCCGCGTCTACCCGAACGGGGCGGTGCAGGCCGATTGGACGTCGTTCCCGAGTGCGAACGGCGCCGTCCTCGGCAAGGACGACGAATACCTGTACGTCAGTAGGACCTTCGTCAACCCTGGGGTGAGCCGGATCCCGACCGCCAACCCCGGCGCACCCCAGTCACTGCTCGATCTCGGCGGCGGTGACGCGCTCGCCGCACCCGACGGTCTGACGCTGGACTCCCTGGACCGCCCGGTGGTCCCCCTCAACACGGCGGGCCAGGTCATCCGGATCGATGCCCCGAACCAGTACTGCGTCCTCGGCGGCGGCAACCCGATGACCAGCGTCCTCACCTATGGCCGCGGCACGACCGGTTTCTCGGCCGGCCGTCTCTTCGGCGCCACCTTCACCGGCGTGGTCTACGAAATCCCCGGCGGCTTCGACCCGAACGCCCGCACCGCAACCCCCTGACGCCGAGACCTACCGCTATTTCGGAGGCCACGCAGCCGATCATAGGATGGCCGGTGCAGGGCTGTTCCGGGTCGTGGTCGCATGGAAGTCGGGCCGGGTAGCCGAGTACGACATCGTCCATGCGGCACATGGAGGTACGGATTGCGTTCTCGCACCAAGATCCTGATCGGCACCGCATTGGTCGTGGCGATCGCGTTGGTGGCCGGCGGGATCCTGTTCGCCGTTCGAGACGCCGCACGGGACGGGGCCGCGCCGGTATGTCCGGGCGACGACGCCTCGTCCGCACCGGGATGGACGTCGACGAATACCGATGTGGCTGCCGGGTTCGAACAGCATCCGTTCGTCGGCAACGGCTACCTCGGGCTGCGGGTGCCGCCGCGCGGCACGGGATACGTGTCGACCGGTGAGATGAGCGGCTGGCCGCTGTACACGCCCCGGTACGACGGCGCTTTCGTGGCCGGTCTGTACGGGCACACGCCGGGGCTGGCCGACGATCGTGAGGTCGCGGCGGCGCTGCCGAATTGGTCCGCGCTCAACCTGGGCGTCGGCGACGACACGTACTCCGTGAGCACACCGGCCGCCCAGATCACGAACTTCTCGCAGATCGGATATCTGCGCTGTGGATTGGTGCGCACCGCGCTCACCTGGACCAGCCGGGACGGCAAGGCCACCGATCTGGTGTACGACGTCGTCACGGATCGGGTCGATCCGCATGTGGGCGCGGTGCATCTCACGCTCGTCCCGCACTGGTCCGGTGCGATCACGGTGACCGATCTGCTCGACGGCGCGGGCGCCCGCCGGATGACGCAGACCGAGGGCGGCGCGGGTGACGGCGCTATCCGGGTCGGCTTCCGTACCGAGGGCACCGGAGTCGTCGGGGCGGTCGCGTCCGTGCTGAGCACCGGGGCCGCGCGGCAGCCTGCCCCGGCGCGCGATCTCACCGTCAGTCAGCAGAACCGTCTCACCGTGCGGGACGGAAGGACTTACGAGGTAACCAAATTCGTCGGCGTCGACACCGCGCTCACCGCGCGAGATCCCGTCGCCGCGGCTCAGGACGCGGCGCAGCGGGCGGCGCGACAGGGCTGGCCGGAGTTGCTGGCGGGAACGGCGGCGCAGTGGCGTTCGCTGTGGCGCGGTGACATCGAGATACCCGGTAGTGCCGACCTGCAGGCATGGGCTCGCGGCGCGCTCTACTCGCTGTACTCGAGCACGAATTCCCAACAGGACAACAGCATTTCGCCCGTCGGACTCAGCAGCGACAACTATGCGGGGGCCGTGTTCTGGGACGCGGACATCTGGATGTTCCCCGGCCTGCTCCAGCTGGCGCCGGATCTCGCCAGATCCGTGGTGGACTACCGGTTCAAGACCTTGCCCGCGGCACAGGCGAATGCCCAACAGCTCGGTTATCGCGGCGCCTTCTATCCATGGACCAGTGAGAGCCGAGGCGCCCTCGCGGAATGCCACAGCTGGGATCCGCCGCACTGCCTGACCCAGATCCATCTGCAGGGCGATATCTCGCTCGCGGCCTGGCAGTACTACCTGGCCACCGGCGACACCGATTACCTGCGCGGCCGCGGCTGGCCGATCATGCGGAACCTGGCCGAATTCTGGGCCTCGCGGGTGACGCCGAATCCCGACGGCAGCTACTCGATCGAAAACATCGCGGGCCCTGACGAATACAGCAACGGCGTCAATGACGGGGTCTACACCAACGCGGTTGCCGCACTGGCACTGCGCAATGCGGCCCGAGCCGCCGAAATCCTCGGCCGGCCCGCCCCACCCGAGTGGACCACGATCGCCGACCACCTGCGCATGCCCTTCGATCCGGCGCGGCAGATATTCACCCAATACGACGGCTATCCCGGGACGCCCATCAAACAAGCCGATACCGTCCTGCTGATCTACCCGCTGGAATGGCCTATGTCGCAAGATGTTTCGGCCAACACACTGGAATACTATGCCGAGCGAACCGATCCCGACGGTCCGGCGATGACCGACTCGGTGCACGCCATCGACGCCGCGGCGATCGGCACGCCGGGCTGTGCAACGGACACCTACCTCGAACGCGCGGTTCGGCCGTTCGAGCGCGCGCCGTTCGGGCAATTCGCGGAGGCGCGTGGCAACAAGGCGGGCGTCAAGGATGCCTTGGCGGGTGCGCCTGCCTTCACCTTTGTCACCGCCGCAGGCGGATTCCTGCAGACCTTCACCAATGGTCTGCTCGGGTTGCGTTTGCGGGCCGACGAGATTCGCATCGATCCGACGCTGCCGCCGGAACTCAGTGCGGGACTGCATATTCGCGGCATGCATTGGCAGGGACGGACTTTCGACGCGGAGATCGGCCCCGACGACACTAAGATCACGCTGAAAGACGGTGCGGCGATGCAGGTCCGGACCGCGACCGGCACCCAGCTGGTCAGCCTCGACCATCCGCTGAGCGTCAAGACCCGCCGACCTGACCTGACATCCACCGACAACCTCGCCCGCTGCAAGTCCGTGTCCGCGAGTTCGGCCGAACCGGGCCGGTACGCCGAGGCCGCGGTCGACGGCAGCATCGCTACCGGCTGGGCGCCTGACGCCGATCGCGGCACGCTCACCGTCGACCTGGGCGCGGAAACCTCTGTCGGACGGATACTTCCGCACTGGTCGGATCCGGCGCCGACGGCGCCCTCCGTCTCGGTGTCCCCCGACAACAAGACCTGGACGGCAGTCACCGTCGATCCGGCAACCGGGACCCTCGCCAGCCCGATCTCCGCCCGCTACATCCGGCTGGACATCGCGGCCGCGGACCCGACCGTCCATCCGGGTCTGCGCGAGCTGGAGATCGCCGCCCCACCGAAATAGGCCTCGCTGCACGTCCCGAGCCGAGTCCGCGCAGTCTCGGTACAGTGAGCGACGATGAACCCCGATCGTGCCGGCGAGCTTGCCGCGCAACGGGTCGCAGCCGCGCATGCGGACCCCGAGCAGCGGTTGACGCTGGCGGCGAGCTGCTATCCGGCGCAGCTGAGCGCCTATGCGCGCGCCGAATTGACCTTTCTGCGCTGGGAACTGACCCGAGGCGTCCTGCACCCGGTTACGGGTAGTCCGTGGTGGCGTGCGATCAACGATCGTCTGCTGCACGATCAACTGGAAGCCGCACTGCTCGGCGCGGGCGGTCACGCGTCGACGCCCGGTGCGCGACTGTGGCAGCGGTTTCTCGCCGCACCGTCACCGGTCAGCTGGTATCGAGCGCACAACCTCAGCATCGTCGCGGGTTACCTGGAGAACCAGCGGCTGGCCGAGGCCGAACTCGATGTCGAGCAACTCATGATCAACGTGACGCTCGCTCGGGTGCTGTTCACGCACGCCCTGATCGAATGCCCCGGCCTGGCCCTCGGCCGGTTCGCCCGGCTCGGCCCCCGCGTCGCCGATCCGCGCAGCAGTTCGGTCGGGCTGTTCCTGGACCTGCGCAATGTCTTCCCGCGTCGATACCCGTTGCACGACTACTCGATTCACCAACTGCTCGCGGACGAGGGGCGCGCGGCACGGGCCATCGACTTCGGTCTGATCCTGCCGAAACGGGTCCCGGTCTACATGTTCGCCGCGAACAGCCTCGGTGAACCACGGCTAGCGGCGCTCGTCGAGGGCGATCTGTTCCGTTATGGCGGACCGAGTGTCGACCCGACACAACTCGAGGCCGACGCGCTCACCCGTATTGTCGCGGCCGCCACCCGCACTCGTGGCGACCGGCGGATTCGAGCCAAGCGCGCGGACCGGGTTCAGCGGCCGACCGCGTAACCCTGCATGCCGCGCGGGTTCGCCGCCGCGGACAGCATCCCCGACTCCGGGTCACGCGCGACCGCGCACAGGCGACCTTCCGACCACGGTCCGCCGACCGTGACGTCATGGCCGCGACGGCGCAGGTCTTCGATGACCGACTCGTCCATCCTCGACTCGACGACGACCTGCCCCGGCTCCATGGCACGCGGGTAGAACGAGCTGGGGAACGAAGAATTGTGCCAGTTGGGTGCGTCGATCGCGGCCTGCAGGTCGAGGCCGCCGTAGGCGACGGACAGGAAGAAGTGCACCTGCCACTGATCCTGCTGATCGCCGCCGGGGGTGCCGAAGGCCAGCACCGGCACGCCGTCGCGCAGCGCCAGCGCGGGAGTCAAGGTGGAGCGCGGACGATGGCCCGGGACAAGGGTATTCGGCAAACCCTCGTCCAGCCAGGCCATCTGCAGGCGGGTGCCGAGCGGGAAGCCGAGCTCCGGGATGACGGGGTTCGATTGCAGCCAGCCGCCGCTCGGGGTCGCCGAGATCATGTTGCCCCACTGGTCGACGATGTCGAAATGACAAGTATCGCCGCGTGTTTCACCGGCGACGGCGAGAGCCGGTTCACCCGCGCCGACCGCGTCGGACGCCGGGCTCGAGCCATCGATATGCGAGCTGAGCAGCGGTGCACGTCCCTCCGGGCTACCTGGACGCAGCTCATAGGACGCCTTCGCTTCGATCAGCGCTCGTCGCTGCGCGTTGTACGACGCCGAAAGCAGCACGGGCACCGGCACATCGGGCACATCGCCATACCACGCCTCCCGGTCGGCCATCGCCAGCTTGCAGCCTTCGATGAGCAGATGGACGTACTCGGCGGAGCCATACGCGGGCAGCTCCGCAGGCAGCAGGGCGAGCTGCTGCAGGAAAGCAGGCCCCTGGCTCCACGGGCCGACCTTGCAGAGCGTCCACCCCTGCCAGTCGTAAGTCGTCGGCGATTCGTAAGTCGCCGACCAGTCGGCCAGATCCGCCGCAGTAAGTGTGCCGACATGCCGCTCGCCACTGGTATCCAGGGTGGGTCGGGCCGACTGCCGCACGATCGCCTCGGCGATGAACCCGGTGCGCCAAATCCGCCGCGCCGCTTCGATTTCGGCGACTCGGTCGCCACCACCCTCGGCAACGGCCTGGTCGATCAACCGCCGCCAGGTCCGACCGAGCACCGGATTGCGAAACAGCTCACCGAGTTTCGGCGCCGCACCGTCCCGCAAATAGACCTCCGCCGAGGAGGTCCACTCGGTCGTGAACAGCGCACGGACCTTCTCCACCTGCTGCTGAAACTGCGGCACGGGCGGATGCCCCGCCTCGGCATACCCGATGGCATAACGCAGCAGATCAGCCAAAGACCTTGTGCCGTAATCACGCAACAACACCATCCAGGCATCGAACGCGCCGGGCACCGCGGCCGCCAACGGCCCGGTACCGGGCACGAAGTCGAGCCCGAGCCCGCGATAATGCGCCGCGCTCGCACCCGCCGGCGCCGGCCCCTGCCCACACAACACCCGCACCGCTTCCCCCACCGGAGCCAGCATCATCGGCACCTCACCGGCAGGCCCATTCAAATGCGGCTCCACCACATGCAACACGAACCCAGCCGCAACCGCCGCATCGAACGCATTCCCACCCCCCTCGAGCACCGCCATCGCCGACTGCGACGCCAGCCAATGCGTAGACGACACCATCCCGAACGTCCCCCGCAATGTCGGCCTGGTGGTAAACATGCCAACCCCTCCGATCTCACTCCGCACCCGGACAAGCGCGAATCCCCTTGAAAAGTACCCACTCCACCCCTTCACCCATCGCACCCGTCCACACGGCGGCGCGCCCCCTAGCCGCGAGTGACCTATGAGGACGTGGACGCACTCAACAGCGCGGTGAGGTCGAGCGAGTTCAGGTGTTGCCGAACCCGCTCGGCAAACAACGGTGCACCGGCCTTCTTCAACATCTCCGGTAGGGACACGCTGCCGTTGCCGCTCCTTCGAACGTGGTAGACGAGTTGTTCCTTCGTCACAGCAAGCACGGCACGCGGGGCGGTATCGTCGACAAGCTCGAAAAACTCGTCGGCCGAGTAGATCTCGTACGGGAGATCATCGATCTCGCGGAAATGTTTGACGTTTTCGGTCAGCAGGATGTCTACGTTGCCATGGACAGCGGCGCAATGGACGTGTGCATCACCCGGATCCGGATACGTCCCTGCGGCATCAACCGAGTAACCGCTGATCCGTCCGGCTTTGAAGACGCTCTCCAGCCTGCGCCGGATGCCACCCACCTGAGCGTCATCGAGGAACGGGTTCTTCTTACGCAGGTGATAGTGGAACTCGGCCATGACATCGTCGGTCCACATGACCTCGAACATCTCGCCGCCACCGTGTAGATACAGCAAGGCTAGCCAGTCACGGAGCGTGCGCGAGTACAAGATGTTGGCGTCGACTGGAACGTTTGTACCCCACCCGCTGACCATGCCGAGCATGGTACAAGCGATAGGAGGTGCGTTACCGAAATAGGCTGCTACGCAGGCAATTTGGTCAGTCGACCAGGCCCAAGTCGTCTTCGAGTCGACGGAGTTCGTCGAATGCGTGGCGTTGCTCTGCGCTTTGCCTTTCCTTGAATGCGAAAACGTCTTTGCTGAGCAGCCTGGTGTGGGATCGGACCTTATGCGCAGGGATTGCGCCCTCCTTGACCAGCTTCATCAAGGTGGGGCGGGACATGCCGAGAATCTTCGAGGCGGTCGTCGTGGTCAGTTCGTTGGGCACGCTGGCCACGGTGACCGTACAGCCACGGCTGACCAGGTCGAGAATCTGGCCGATGAGCGAGGACAGTTCGGCAGGCATCTCCACGGTGTCGCCGCCGCGGAGCCCGATGAGGACCCCAGCCGCATCCGAGTCTGCGGCGGCCTGCTCGACCTGGTCGACGCGGGCCTTGAACACACGAGCCTGCTCGACTTCACTGGCGGTAATCGACAGGACCGCCCTGTCGTCACGGATGATCGTCTCGCCCATCGGCTCGTGCTCCTCTCCGCAATGCGTGGTCAGCCCAACGCAGCTCCTTGCACTTATAAGTGCAAAGAGCTAGGCCGCAGCGGACCACGCGCGGGTCAGGTGAGTTTGTGGGCGTAGACGGCTAGGCGGACGCGGTTGTCGCAGGCGGTTTTGTCCATCAGGTTGGCTACGTGGGTTTTGATGGTGGTTATGCCGAGGTGGAGGTGGGTGGCTATTTCTTGGTTGCTGAGGCCTTCGCCGATGAGGGTGAGGACTTCCTGCTCTCGGGGAGTCAGGGGTGGTTGGGCGGGTTGGGGTTTGGGGGTGGGACGGGTTTCGATGGCGCGGTCGACCAGGCGGCGCATAAGGGGTGGGGAGAAGAGGATGTCGCCGTCGGCGGTGCGGCGGATGGCGGTGAGCAGGTCGGTGGGGGCGGTGTCCTTGACGAGGTAGCCGGTGGCGCCTGCGGCCAAGGCGGGGAAGAGGTGATCGTCGTCGTCGAAGGTGGTGAGTACCAGGACTTTTGCCCCGGGACGAGCCGCGACGATCTGTTCGGTGGCGGCGACGCCGTCCAGGCCGGGCATGCGCAGGTCCATCAGGATCAGGTCAGGGGACAGTTCCGCGTTCAGGCGGATGGCTTCGATGCCGTTGGCGGCCTCGCCGACGACCGCGAAATCGGGCGTGGATTCGATGAGCATGCGCAGGCCGGCCCGGACCAGACGTTGATCGTCGACCAGGAGCACGGTGATCATTGCGCAGCCTCCGCGCGGATCGATGTCTCGACGCCGGGAAGCCAAGCGTCGACTTCCCAGCCCTGTGCGGTCGCCCCGACCGTGAACGTGCCGCCCGCGAGTTCGACGCGTTCCCGCATACCGATGATGCCGTGACCGGCGGGATTCGTGCCGGAGTCGGCGATGCCGCTGCGGATATGGACGGCGATCCCCTCGGCGCGGCGGTCCACTCGAACCTGAACCGGGCTGGTGGGCTCGGCGTGCTTCATCACGTTGGTGAGCGATTCCTGCACCAGCCGCAGCAGCGTGAGCCTGCCGATGGCGTCGAGTCCGGTCAGCTCCGGTGCGATGTCGTACTCGACCGCGAACCCGGCCACCTCGACTCTGCGCACCGCCGCGGCGAGCTCGGTCCGCACGGCGGCGGCGTCCACCAGCGCGACCTCGCCGAGCGCGGGATCGCGCAGTGCGGCGAGCAACCGGCGGATGTCGGCGAGCGCGTCGGCGGCGGTCGTGCGCACGTCGTCGAGCACCGCGTTCACCCGGGGGTCCTGATCGGCGACGACGTGGCGGGCGATGCCGACGCGCAGCACGATCGAGGCCATATGATGCGCGATCAGGTCGTGCAGTTCCCGTGCCATGGCGCTGCGCTCGGCCGCCCGGGTGCGCAATTCGGCTTCGGCTCTACGGGTTTCGGCGTCGGCAGCGCGCAGGCGCAGGCTCGCGGCGAGGTCGCGCTGGCCGCGCAGGTACAGCCCAAGCAGCAAGGGCACACCGACGTAGGTGCCGGTCTCGACGACGGTGGCCGCGCCCCAGAGGGTCGCTTCGTGGGTGCCCCATTGGCCGAGCAGCACGGCCAGCGCCCAGCAGGCCGTGGCCACCGCGACCCGCCGGTTCTGCCGGGTGCGCATCGCCATTTCGACCAGCGCGACGCCACCGAGAAATGGCACCAGCCCCGACAACCCCCACGGGTGCATGCGGAACATCGGCACGGCGAGGGCGGAGAGCGCGATCGAGACGGCCAGCGGCCACCGATCCCCCACCAGGAACAGCCCGCTCGCGAACATGGCAAGCAGCCAGTAACTCCACGGCACCTGGTACTGGCCGGGGAAGGTGCTCGCCACCAACAGCACCGGGACGAGCACCAGCGGCAGGCAGCGCACGACCAGCCGCACATCGCGCCGCAACCGGATCTCCATCACACGTCAACGGTAGGGGACTGCGGATTCGCCGCCGCCGATGGCATCGGGTGCACCACCGGTCGGCGACACGCCGATAGCACGTCATGCCCGCTGCCACAAGAGTCCGCGGGCGGAGCAAACGACCGCAAAAGGCGACTCCTCGGCCGATCTCCGCAACCCGTCGGCAATCAAGGCTGGATGGGACACCGATCGAAGGAGTAAACCGTGGTCTCGAGACGAGGCTTCCTCGCTGGACTCGCCGTAGTGCCGCTCGCCGGATGTGCGGCGCGCTCAGGCGCGCCGACCCCTGGTTCCGCGACGAACGCCTCGGCCACCAGGCCGCTCCCGATCCCCCCGCTCGCCGCGTCGTCGGTGGGTGCCGACGGCGTCCGCCGCTTCACCCTCGACATCCAGCAGGGCACGTCGGAGATCCTGCCCGGTAAGCGCACCGCGACCTGGGGCTACAACGGCGCGATCCTCGGCCCGACGCTGCGAGCCGAGCGCCACGAGTCGGTCGCGTTCACCATCCGGAACTCCCTGCCGGAGCCGACCACGGTGCACTGGCACGGCATGCACGTACCCGCCCGGTGCGACGGCGGCCCGCACCAGACGATCGCCGTCGGCGGCACCTGGGAACCGGCGTGGACCATCGATCAGCAGGCCGCGATGCTCTGGTACCACCCGCATCCGCACGGCGCCACCGAAAAGCATGTCTACCGAGGACTTTCGGGTCTTTTCTTCGTCGACGACGAGACCACCGACACCTTGGATCTACCGAAAGAGTATGGGGTCGATGACATTCCGCTGGTCATCCAGGATCGGCGCTTCACAGCGTCCGGCGCACTGGACGAATCCGATCCCACCGACGTCGGCCTGCTCGGCGACACCATCGTCGTCAACGGCATCGCGGGCGCGCATCTGGACGTCCGCACCGACCGGGTTCGCCTGCGCGTACTCAACGGCTCATCGGGCCGGATCTACAACCTGGCCTTCGACGACCACCGCGCCTTCCAGCTCATCGGCACCGACGGCGGCCTGCTCACAGCGCCGACCACGCTGAGCAACATTCAGGTGAGCCCTGGCGAACGTGTCGAGATCGTGGTCGAATTACGCAGCGACGAACGAATCATGTTGCGCTCCCTGCCGATCGAGCAGCGCAGGAACATCGACCGGGCCGCCGCCTTCGGGTTCGACGACACCTTCGACATCCTGCAGCTCCGTGCGGGAAAGCTCGAACAGTCTGCCCCCGTGCCGGATTCGCTCACCACGATCCCTGCTCTCGCGGCCCCCGGAACCAAACCGGACTACACCTTTGAACTGAAGTGGTTCATGATCAACGGCCGCCAGATGGACATGAACCGAATCGACATGACCATCCCCGTCGACAGCACCCAGGTGTGGTCGGTGCGCAACAACGACAACTGGCCACACAACTTCCACGTGCACGACGTCCAGTTCCAGGTGGTCGACATCGATGGACAAGCGCCACCGCCCGCCCTGGCAGGCTGGAAGGACACGCTCTACACCGAGCCACAATTCACCTACCGGCTGGCCATGCGTTTCGCACAGCACAGCGATCCCACCTATCCCTACATGTTCCACTGCCACCTATTGCTGCACGAGGACCACGGCATGATGGGCCAATTCCTGGTACTCGCCCCCGGCCAACAGGCCGCGCCGATGCGCATGGACATGCCCGGTATGGACATGCCGGGCATGGGTTCCGGGACCACCGGGAACAAACCGGGTCATCACGGCTGACCCGCGGTGACGGTCAGGAGCGGTTACGGACGTCACGAACGTAAGTGACGGCCTGCTTACCTTCCCCGGGGCTTCGCGTATCCAGATCGAAAAGCGTTGTAGCGGCGAAGAGTTCACCGAGCTTGCTGTAACCGTAGGTGCGCGGGTCGAAGTCGGGCCGCTGCTTGTTGATGATCGAGCCGACGCTGGACAGCGTCGCCCAGCCCGAATCGTCCGAGGCGGCATCGACGGCATTGCGGAGCAGATTCATCAGCTTGGCGTCGCCCTTGAGCTGATTGGCGGCGGGCCGTCGCGTCGGCGTCGGCGACTCCTCCGTTGTGCCGGTGAGGTTTTCGGTATAGATGAACTTGTCGCAGGCGGCGACGAACGGCTTCGGCGTCTTGTGCTGACCGAATCCGTAGACGGTACGGCCGGATTCGCGGATCCGACTGGCCAGGCGGGTGAAATCGCTGTCGCTGGACACGATCACGAAGCCGTCGAGATTACCGGTGTACAGCAGATCCATCGCGTCGATGATCATCGCCGAGTCGGTGGCGTTCTTGCCGGTGGTGTAGCCGAACTGCTGGATCGGCTGAATCGACTGCGCGAGCAGCTGATCCTTCCACCCCTTCAGATTCGTGCTCGTCCAGTCGCCGTAGGCCCGCTTGACGTGCGCCGTCCCGTACTTGGCCACCTCGGCCAGCAACCCGTCGGCGATGCCCGGCTGAGCATTGTCGGCGTCGATCAGCACCGCAAGCCGGGTAGCGTTGTCGCTGCTCAAGGCATTCCCCATTCGTCGGTCGGCTACGAACAACCGTAGCCCGCCGCACCCGCACCGGCGCCCTGACACCGCCGGAGTCGACCGCCGCGTCAGTCGCGCAGGGCTTGCTCCCGCAACGTACTCAGCGTTTTGGACAGGATGCGCGAGACCTGCATCTGCGAGACGCCCAGTTGCTCGGCGATCTGGTCCTGGGTCTTCGACTCGAAGAATCGCATGATCAGCACCTGGCGTTCGCGTTCCGGCAGCGCCGCGATCAGCGGTTTCACCGCGAGATAGTCCTCGACGGTCTGATATTCGGGCTCCTCGGCACCGAGGGTGTCCAGTGGCGAGCGCGGCGCGTTGTCGTCGTCGCTGTCCAGACCCACATCGATCGAGGAGGTCTGGTAGGCGTTGCGGGCGATCAGCGCCTGGGTGACCTCGACGAGGTCGGCGCCGAGCTCCTCGGCGATCTCGCGCGCCTTGGGCATCCGGCCGAGCCGCTGCGCCAGCGTCTCGATGGTCGGCGCGATGGTCTGCTGAATCTCCTTGAGCCGCCGCGGAACTCGCACCGACCAGGTGTAGTCGCGGAAGTGCCTGCGCACCTCACCCATGATGGTCGGCACCGCGAACGCCAAGAACGGCGAACCGTGCGACGCGTCGAAACGATCCACCGCGGCCACCATGCCCACGCGGGCGATCTGCAACAGGTCGTCGAAGTTCTCGCCGCGCCCGGTGAACTTGCGGGCGATGTGCTCGGCCAGCGGCAGGCAGCGGCTGATCAGCTCTTCCCGCACCACCGCGCGCTGCGGATCGTCGGCGTCGAGCTCGCTCAGCTCATGGAACAGCGGCTCGATATTGTCGTAGCTGTCGCCACCGCGTCGGCGCGGCTCATGGCCGACACCGGACGCCGTTGCCTCATTGTTCATCGAGGTCGCCCCGGGCCCAGACGAACTCGACGACAGTCGGGTAGCCGGAGACGGCGGCATCGAACGGCGCCCTGGTCGCGGTGACCGATTCGGTCAGGGTCTGCACGATGTGCCAGCCGAAACTGCCTGTCCCGACCTCGGTTTCGGACTTGCTCACCGCGCGGACGGTGGCCTCGAGCACGCCTTCGCGATAGGAGAACGCGCAATCGATCGTCGAACCCTCGGCCGCGTCCTGCATCAGCACGGTCGCGATCTCGTCGAGCGCGAGCCGGATATCGGTCACCTCGTCGAGCCCGAAATCGGCGATCAGCAGCACGGTCTCGGCGAGCGCGCGCAGCATCGTCAGCTGCTCCGGTGACGCGGGCACTGTGACGGCGACCGTGGTTGTCCCCGTCACGGATTCGGATACCCGTTCACTCATTCCGCCACCACCTCATTTACCTGCGCGTGTCCGATCGACGGGTCAGCCTACCCGGATCGAACCGAACCCGGCAGCGGGCACACCCGTGCCGCCGCGCCGCCGTTGCCGACGGCGCGGCGCATCGGGTTGTTACTTCTCGATATTCTCGAAATCGAACTGACCGTTCCAGGTGAGTTCGGCCTTCTTCACCTGTTGCCCCCGACCCGCGGTGGCGATGTAATCGAGCACCGGAATGTCGGCCATATCGCGGAACAGCAAGCCCTGCGCCTGTGCGACCAGCTTGTCGGACTCCGCCGGAGACGGCGCGGCCAGCGCGGCGTCGATGAGCTTGTCGAACTCGGGGTTGGCGTAGTCGACATTGTTGGTCCCCGCGCCGGTGTAGTACTCCGCCGTGAGGAATTGCAGCATCGTCGGGTAGTCGCCCTGCCAGCCGTAGCGGAACGCCTTGCCGATCGTCCGCGCGGTGATCGCGGTCCGGATGTCCTTGAACGTCGGGTACGGGGCACCGATGGCCTCGATACCGAGGGTGTTCTTGATGCTGTTGGCCACGGCTTCGATCCAGGCCTGGTGGCCGCCGTCGGAGTTGTAGGCGATCTCGTAGCGACCCGACCACGGCGAGATCGCGTCGGCCTGCGCCCACACCTTCTTGGCCTCCTCCGGGTTGTACTTCAATACCTCGGAGCCGGGCAGATTCCCGTCGAAGCCGGGCAGCGTGATCGCAGTGAAGTCGCGCGACGGCACCCTGGTGCCGTGGAAGATGTTCTCGCAGATCTGTTCTCGGTTGATCGCCATCGAGAGGGCCTTGCGGCGCAGCACGCCTTCCGCACCCGCGAAGTGCGGGATATTGGTCTGGCTGCTGATGTGCTGGTTCTGCGCGGTCGGCTTGGTGATCGCTCGGTCGCCGAGGTCCTTCTTGTAGGACGACAACGCGCTGTCCGGGATCGTGTCGAGCGTGTCGAGGTTACCCGCCAGCAGATCCGCGTAGGCGGTGTCGAACGACTGGTACATGGTGAACCGCAGGCCCTTGTTCTTGGCCGGGCGCGCCCCCTTGTAGTCCGGGTTCGGCACCAGATCGACCTTGACGTTGTGCTCCCACGCGCCGGTGCGCGCCATCTTGTACGGGCCGTTGCCGATGGGGTTCTCGCCGAACGCCTTGATGTCCTTGAACGCCACCTCCGGCAGCGGATAGAACGGGGTGAAGCCGAGCGCGAGTTCGAAGTCGATCGACGGGCTCTTCAGCGCGATGGTGAAGGTGCGGTCGTCGACCACCTTCAGGCCCGACATCGTCTGTGCCGTCGGCTTTTCCGCCGCCACCTCGTCGTAACCGACAATGTTCGAGAAGACGTAGCCCTGCAGCTGCGTGTGGGTGCCGAGCGCGGCGTAGTTCCACGCGTCGACGTACGACTTCGCCGTCACCGTGGTGCCGTCGGTGAACTTCCAGTCCGGCTTGAGGGTGATCTTGTAGTTCTTCCGATCCGTCGACTCGATCGACTGCGCCATGTCGTTATGGGCCACGCCATTGGCGTCGTAGTACTTCAGCCCGGCGAAGAGCCGGTCGACGATGCGGCTGCCGTTGTTGTCGTTGTTGTTGGCCGGCAGCAACGGGTTCTGCGGCTCGGTGATATTGGTCGTGACGATGCCCGCGTCGGTGCCGTCGTCCGACGAACACGCGGCCAATCCGAGGCTTGTGGCCAGTAATACCGCCGCCGCCAACGCACCAGCTCTTGTGAATCTCACTGCGTTCTCCCCAGGTCGAGAAGGGGCAGAACCCGCGACACGCGTGAGGTCACCAGCGCTTGCCGACACGATCTGCCTTGAATGTCCTCGGACAGTAGCGATTCCACCGAGCGCTGTCATCAGATCGGCAGCTCCCGGCCCTTCTTGGCGGCGTTCGGACCGTCCACGGCCTGGTAGACAGCGGTACGGATCTGTTCGCGCAGCCAACTGTGGGCCCGGTCGCCGTCGTAGCGCTGGTGCCAGGCCGCGATCACCGGGATCGATATCGGATCCAGTGGGAGCGGCACCAGCCGCAGTCCCAGTTCGGCCACCACCGCACCGGTCATCCGCTCGGGCACGGTGGCGACCAGCCCACCGCGCTGGACGAACCGCAGCGCAGCGGCGACCGTCGGTACGGTGGCGACGACGCGGCGGGTCAGTCCGCGCGCGTGCAGTAGATCGTCGATCGGATCGTGCAGGCGTCCGCGCCGGGACACCGTGATGTGTTCGGCGGCAACGTAATTCTTGATGGTGAAGGGGCTCGCCGGATGATCGTCGGGCACGGCGACCACGAGTAGGTCGCTCGCCATGACCTCGTGCCGAATGTCCGCCGACACAGGCGGATTCGACCCGATCTCGAGATCGACGTGACCGTGGCGCAGTTCGTCGGTATCGGCGTCCGTTTCGGCCAGCAGGCGCAGCCGGACGCCGGGTGCTTGCGCGCGGACCGCCGCGAGCAGGTCGGGTCCGATCGTATTGACCACGGCGTCATGCCATTTCAGCGTGAACGTGCGATCGAGCGTGGTCAGGTCGAGCTCGTGTTCGGCGGACAGCACCAGCTGCGCCTGCTGCACCAGCGCGTGGACCTGTTCGCGAACCGCCAGCGCGCGCGGCGTCGGCGTCATCGTCCGGCCGGTGCGGACCAGGATCTCGTCGCCCATCACCCGGCGGATCCGCCCGAGCGCGCGGCTCACGGCGGGCGCGGTGAGATGCAGCCGGTCCGCCGCACCGGCCACGCTGCCCTCCTCCAGCAGCGCGTCCAACGCGGTCAGCAGGTTCAAGTCCAATTGCATGAGAGTAATTCTATTACTTACTGGAATGCATTTGACGACAACGGTTGTGGTTTCTAGCGTTGAGGTAGCAACTCACGAAAACACTTATCCCGATTTCTCTTTCGAATGGATCACCATGTCGACCTTGCTGAATACCGAGACGGACCGAGACCTGCTCGCCACGGTGGTTACCGCGGTGCACGCCGCAGGGGCGCACCTACGCGAACGCTTTGTGCCGAGCACCGAGCTGGACGATCTCGAGGCCGTAGTCGCCGCAATCCACGCCACCGATGCGGAATCGCTGCCGTTCCTGCGCGAACCGCTGCTGGCGGCCGGGCCGGGCTCCGGCTGGATCGACGACGAACTGGCGGCGGGCGAGCTGCCCGCGGGCGAATGGTGGGTGGCCGATGCGGTGGAGGGGAATATCAACTACATCCACGGCATGACCGACTGGGCGGTGACCGCCACCCTGGTGCGCGACGGCCGGCCGGTGCTGACCGCGATCCACCTCCCGCTGGTGGACGAGACCTACACCGCGGTGCTGGGCGGTGGCGCCTTCCGCAATGGTGTCGCGTTGCACGCGTCGGCCAAGACGCAACTCGACGCCGCCCTCGTCGGCACCGGGCAGGCGAAGCCGGGCGAGGACCGAAATACCTTCCGCCGCATCGGCGAATCGGTCACCGCCATGCTCGACGCCGCCCTCGTCACCAAGGTGTCGGTTCCGGCGACACTGCAGCTGATCCAGGTCGCGGCCGGGCGCTCGGATGTGTTCTGGCAGTACAGCGACGTCCGCTCGGGACTGCTGCCCGGCGCACTGCTGGTGGCGGAGGCGGGCGGCACGGTCACCGACACCCGTGGCAACCCATGGCAGCTGAGCAGCCCCGACTTCCTTGCGGCAGCTCCCGGAGTGCACGCGGCGGCGCAACGCGTCCTCGCCGCCATCCGTTGACCGAAACCCTTTGTCCCACAACCACTGAGGAACACATCATGAGCACCATCGGAATCCTGGGATCCGGCCGCGTCGCGACCGGGCTGGCGAACAAGCTGGCCATCGCCGGACACGACATCGTCATCGGCACCAGAAATGTCGACGCAGTGAACTGGACCGGCTCCCCCGTCACCATCGCCGATTACGAGTCGGCGGCGCGACGAGCAGAGATCATCATCAACGCCACCCCGGGCGACGGCGCGGTCGAACGACTCGGCGCACTGTCGGCCGCATTGACCGACAAGATCCTCGTCGATGTCTCGAACTCCCACAGTCCCAGCGGATCCGAAC
Organism: Nocardia sp. NPDC046473; assembly: GCF_040645995.1. Lineage (NCBI taxonomy): Bacteria > Bacillati > Actinomycetota > Actinomycetes > Mycobacteriales > Nocardiaceae > Nocardia > Nocardia sp. NPDC046473. The sequence goes on along the minus strand of NZ_JBEYZJ010000001.1, from coordinate 202,452 downwards.
ACAGCCTCGCCGAACGCCTCCAAGCAGCACTGCCCGCGACCCGAGTCGTGAAGACACTCAACACCATGTTCTTCACCGTCATGACCGACCCGCACAGCCTGCGCGTGCCACCCACCGTATTCCTCTCCGGCACTGACACATCGGCGAAAGCAGTGGTCACGACGCTGCTCACCGACCTCGGCTGGCCGGCCGAGTGGATCGAGGATCTGGGCGACATCACCACCGCCCGCGGCACGGAAGCCCTGATGCTGCTCGTCCCTTCGCTGATTCGAAATCGGGGATTCGTCCCGTTCGCGTTGACCGTCGCGGCCTGAATGCCCTGCGCCCTGGTGGTTTCCGACAAATAATTTCGCCGGATTTCGTTGCGCGGAATTCGCGGAATCGATCACTCGACGTCGGCCGCGGAGTGAGAATGGAGATGGCCTGATCCGGCTTCACGGGGACGTATCGGCTGTCGTGGCCGACAGAACATGTGGGGAAACACGATGAGAGTCAAAGGATTTGCCACCGCCCTGCTCGCAGTAGGCGCCACCGGAATCACCGCGGGCATCGTCAACGCCCAGCCAGTAATGCAACCATCGGCCGAGGTCAGCGTGTCCAGCGTCGATCATGGAGTCGGATACACCACGGCAACGGACGGCAGCGGGGTGAGTACCACCGTCGACGCCGGCGTCTTCGCACTGACCAGCGATGCCGCCGCGGTCACCCTGACCGATGGCGTCGGCAATGTCATCGCGACACTGCCCACCTCGTTCACCGCCAACGGCCAAACCTTCGGCCTCCGGCCACAAATCAGCGACACCGGGCGCACCCTGACGATGACACCCGTCAGCGCCCCGGAAATCAGCTCGCACCTGGCACAACTCGTCGATCAGCAAGACGACACGGTCGCCCGCAAGCAGTACAACGCGGGCATCGGCGCCCTGATCGGCGCGGGCATCGGCGCGGTGATCGGCTTCTTCCTCGGCGGCGTCGGCGCACTGGTCACCATCCCCATCGGCGCGGGCATCGGCGCCCTGATCGGTTACTCCACACCGTGATTCCCTGATCCTCGGCTGACGCGGACACCCGCAGACTGTCCGCGTCAGCCGAGCCGTGCGGCGGGGTGCGCGTAGGAACACCGGAAAGCGGGCAACCGCGCGAGGATGGTCGGCATGACCGACCACGTGCTCGCGATCGACCTCGGTAAAACAGGGTGCCGCGGCTCCCTTCGGCTCGACGGACGCGAGACGCGCTCCGCCGATGGGCCCGGCGCACCCGGGCTGGCGTACGCCGGAGGTGTCGCGGCGGCGGAGAGCGCTATCCGCGCTGTGGTCGATCAACTGGCACTGGTCGACACGACATTCACGCTGTTCGTCGGTGCCGCGGGTGCCGCCGCCGCGCCCGATGCGTCCGAACACCTCGCGCGACAGCTGGCCGATATTCCGGGCGCGCAAGCAGTCGCGGTCACCTCCGATGCCGTGACCGCGCACGCCGGGGCGCTCGGTGGCGCACCCGGCGTCGTTTTGGCGGCCGGTACCGGAGCCGTGGCCACCGCGGTCGACGCGACGGGACGATTCACCAGAACCGACGGCTGGGGCCCACTGCTCGGCGACGAAGGTGGCGGCGCATGGATCGGAGTCGAGGGCTTGCGCGCCGCGCTGCGCTGCTATGACGGGCGCGGCGCGCACACCGAGCTCGCGGCGAAAGCCGCCGAGCACTACGGGGTGCGGCTCGACGAACTGCCGAAACACCTCGGCCAGCACGAAAATCCGGCCCTGCTCGCCGCCCGCTTCGCCCCGGTCGTCGCCGCGACCGCCGCGACCGACGACACCGCGGCCGCCATCATGACCGCGGCCGGACGCGCACTCGCGCGTACTGTCCGGGCCGCGATCGACCGCTCCGGCATCGCAACACCAGTGCCCTACGCCATCACCGGCGGACTGGCCAACCTCGGCCGGGCGCTGCTCGACCCGCTCGACGCGGCAATTGCGCAGGTGATCGATCGCCGGACCGCACGCGGCGGCCCGATCGACGGTGCCGCGCTGCTGGCAGTTGACACGACAACAGTGCTGGAAACCATGGTGGTGCGAATCACGTGACACTCATTGACAGAATTCGCATCGACCCTGACACTTACTTTCATTCCGCCAGTCGCGTTACCGAGGAGCTGCGATGAACGCACTCAACGTCGCCGTCATCGTCGTCTACCTGGTCGTCGTCGCGTGGATCGGCCTGCGCCTTTCCGGCAAACAGAAGTCGAGCAACGACTACTTCGTCGGCGAGGGCAAGATGCCGTGGTGGACGGTGTGCTTCTCCGTCGTGGCGACCGAGACCAGCGTGCTCACGGTCATCTCGGTGCCCGGCGGCGCGTATACCGACCAGGCCTTCGGCAACGTCGAGCTGGCCATCGGATACATCATCGGCCGCACCATCGTGGCCACCGCACTGATCCCGCTGTACAAGCGCGGCGGGTTCGTCAGCGCCTACCAGTATCTCGAGCTGCGCTTCGGCCGCTACCTGCAGGGTGTCGCGTCGGTGACCTTCGTGTTCACCCGGCTGCTCGCCGAGGGCGTGCGGCTGTTCGCCTCCGCCATCCCGATCAAGCTGCTGCTCGCCGAGTTCGGCCTGGACCTCGGCTACGACATCATCATCATCGTACTGACGCTGCTGACCGTCGTGTACACCTACCTCGGCGGCATCAAGGCGGTGATCTGGACCGACGCGCTGCAGATGGGGCTGTACCTGTCCGGCGCGATCATCGCGATCGGCGTGCTCACCGGTCACGTCGGGGCCAAGGGCTGGTCGGACGCGTTGCACAACGGCAAGTTCCACATCTTCGATACCGACTTCGGCCTGGCGCATGTGCTCACCAGCACCTTCGCCCTGCCGACGGCGATCATCGGCGGCGCGATCTTCGCGATGGCCTCGCACGGCTCCGATCAGCTGATCGTGCAGCGCATCCTGTCGACGCGGACGTTGCGCGACAGCCAGAAGGCGATGATCGGCTCCGGCATCTTCGTCGCCATCCAGTTCGCCGCGTTCTCACTGGTCGGCGCGCTGCTGTGGTCGTACAACGGCGGTAAGACGCCCAAGGAGCTCGGCCTCGCCACCACCGACAACCTATACCCGAACTTCATCCTGCACGGGCTGCCGGTGGTGATCTCCGGGCTGCTGGTCGCGGGCATCCTCGGCGCCGCGATGGGATCGCTGTCCTCGGCGCTGAACTCGATGGCGAATTCGACCGTCGCCGACATCATCCGCAGCTTCTCCCGCCGCGAGATCTCCGACGACGCGCTGCTGAAGCTGGCCCGCTACATGACGCTCGTCTGGGCGGTGCTGATGGCACTGTTCGCGATGGGCTTCAGCGCGACGACCGGCAACGTGTACCTCACCGCGCTGACCATCGCCGGGTACACCTACGGCGCGCTGCTCGGCGCGTTCCTGCTCGGCCGACTTGTCAAGCGCGCCAATCAGTTCGACGCGGTGCTGGCGTTCGTGGTCACGGTGATCGTGATGACGTTCGTGGTGCGGGTGATCAAGATCGATGTGACCGTCGCGGGGAAGGTGACCGAGAAGGGCATCGCCGCGCAGTGGCTGGTGCCGATCGGCGTGCTCGTCACGCTGGTCGTCGGCGGTGTGTCGAGCCTGTTCCATCCGGCGCCCGAACCCACGCCGGCCGAGCCGGTCGAGGCGGTGGCCTAGTGCGCGTCATCGGTCTGATGTCCGGCACGTCGCACGATGCGATCGATGCGGTCGGCGCGGATATTCACCTGCGGGACAACACCATTCACCTCGAGGTGGTCGGGCAGCTCAGCCGCACCTACCCCGATCGACTGCGCGCCGAACTCATCGGCGCACTGCCGCCGGGCACGGTCGATATGGCTACGGTATGCCGACTCGATGCCGCGATCGGACAGGAATTCGCGGCGGCCGCCGATGCGGCGGTACGCGAGTTCTTCGGCGGCGCCGCCGATCTCGTCGCGTCGCACGGGCAGACAGTCTACCACTGGGTGGCCGACGGAAAGGCTTACGGCACACTGCAAATCGGCCAACCGTCGTGGATCGCGGAGCTGACCGGACTACCGGTCGTCAGCGATTTCCGCTCGCGCGATATCGCCGCGGGCGGGCAGGGCGCGCCACTCGTGGCGCTGTTCGATGTGCTGTGGCTCGCGGGTCGGCCCGGACGTTCGGCCGCACTCAATATCGGCGGCATCGCGAACGCGACCGTCACCGGCGCCTCCCCCATCGCCTTCGACACCGGCCCGGGCAACGCCCTGATCGACGCGGCCGTCGAACTGGCGACCGGCGGCGCGGAACACTTCGACCGGGATGGCGTACGCGCCGCCCGGGGAACGGTCGACGAACAGCTGCTGAAAGCCCTTCTCGCCGACGGTTACTACCGTGCGGCGCCGCCGAAGACGACCGGCAAGGAGCTGTTCAACCGCGCTTATGTCGAACGAGTGTTGCCGGACTACCCGCTGACCGCGGACGATATCGTCGCCACCATGACCGCCCTGACCGCACATACCATCGCCGACGCAGTGGCCCCCTTCGAGCCGGACGAAGTGATCGTGTCCGGCGGCGGGACCCGAAATCCGACGTTGATGGGCATGCTCGGCGCGCGATTGGGTACCGCGACGCTATGTACCTCCGACGAGCTCGGGCTGCCATCGGCCGCCAAGGAGGCCGCGGCGTTCGCCGTGCTCGGTTTCCTCACTATGCACGGGCTGCCCGGTAGTCATGCGGCGTGCACCGGCGCGACGCATGCGACGGTGCTCGGTTCGATCACGCCGGGCGCGGGCAGGCTGATGCTGCCCGAAACACCCAGCGCGGCACCGCGACAGCTGAGGCTGGTGAGCCATGTCCGAGGGTGACGACGTTCGCACGCGCTTGCTCGGGGCGATCCCGCGGCTCACGCCGACCGGGCTGCGGGTCGCCCAGGTCATCCGCGACAATCCCGCCGCCGCAGCGCAATTGACGGTGAGCGAGCTCGCCGAGCGCGCCTCGACCAGCACCTCCGCGGTCGTCCGGTTGTCCAAAGCCCTTGGCTACGAAGGTTATCCGCAGCTGCGGCTGGCGCTGGCGGCCACCAGCAAGGACGACGGCTCGCCGGTGTTCGCGACCGACATCGCCGTCGACGATCCGCTGTCGAAGGTGCTGCACAAGCTCACCGCCTTCGAGACCGAGGGCATGGTGGCCACCGCCGACCTCGCCGATCCGGCGACCATGGGCGCGGTCGTCGACGCCCTGGTGCACGCGCGGCGGGTGCAGCTCATCGGGATCGGCGCATCCGGTCTGGTCGCGATGGACATGGCGCAGAAGCTCACCCGGATCGGCATGTGGTGTTTCGCGTGCACCTCGGAGGACGACGCGCTGGTCCAGGCCAGCCTGCTCGAAGCCGACGACGTGATCATCGCCTTCTCCCACTCGGGCGAGACCGCCGCCGTCATCGACGCCGTGGACCGCGCCGCAGGCAGGCAGACCACGACCGTCGCTGTCACGGCCGGCGCGCAGTCCAGGCTGGCCCGATCGGCGGCGCACACGGTGCTGGTGGCCGGGCGCGAGGACGGCTTCCGTTCCGCCGCGATGGCGAGCCGGATGAGCCAGTTGCTCATCGTCGATGCCCTCTACATCGGAGTCCTGCAACGCACACCTTCGGCCGCGATCGCGCTGCGCCGAACCTACGACGCCGTGGCGGATCGCCGGATCTCGCGCGGCACCAGAAAGGCGCCATGACTGCTCCACTCGTTCGACCGGCATTGCCGTATGACCCAGGAGGCGATATGAGCGAACTCAGCACTTTGACAACCGAGGAAGCGAATCCGCGGACCACCGCGCTCGATTCCATGTCGGTCGAAGAGTTGTTGCGCACCATGAACTCCGAGGACGCGGGCATCGCTTCCGCTGTCGCACAGGCGATTCCGGAGATCACCAGGGCGGTCGAGCTGATCGTCGCCGCGCGCGGGCACGGCGGCCGGTTGATCTATGTCGGCGCGGGAACCAGCGGCAGGCTCGGCGTGCTCGACGCGGTCGAGTGCCCGCCCACCTTCGGCACCGCGCCCGACGAGGTCATCGGGATCATCGCGGGCGGCTCGGTCGCGTTCGCGCACGCGGTCGAGGGTGCCGAGGACGACCCGGCGCGGGCCGTCGACGACCTGTCCGACATCGACCTGACCGCCGACGACGTGATCGTGGCACTGGCGGCCAGCGGCCGCACCCCGTACGCGATCGGCGCACTGCGGCACGGTCGTGCCATCGGTGCCGCCACCGTGGGCGTCTCCTGCAATCGCGGCGCCGAGCTGACCGCATACGCCGACGTCGGCATCGAAATCGAAACGGGCCCCGAGGTTTTGACCGGGTCCACCCGGCTGAAGGCGGGCACGGCACAGAAGATGGTGTGCAACATGCTGTCGACCGCGACCATGGTGCAGTCCGGCAAGGTCTACGGCAACCTCATGGTCGACCTGAAGCCGACCAACGCCAAGCTCGTCGACCGGTCCCGCCGCATCATCGCCGATGCCACCGGCGTCGACCTCGCCACCGCGGCCGCGCTGCTCGACGCGGCCGACGGGCATCCGAAGACCGCGATCGTCATGCAGCTGGCCGGCGCCGACGTGGCGACGGCCCGGCGGCTGCTCGCGGGGTCCGGTGGGTTCGTCCGGACCGCCGTCCGCAGCGACGGGTAGGCGCGCCAGCTCGCCTCCGGCTCCGGTGGCGCACCCGCCGGTACGGTGCAGTCATGTCCTTCGTGATCGATGGTCCGATGACGTGCTACCTGATGCCCGACGACCACGCCGACGCCGAGCGACGGTTCCTCGAGCTGGTCGCCGGGCCCGGCGAAACCTGGCTCATCGCCTACGGTTTCACGCTGACCGACGCCGCCGACAACCTGATCGCCGCCCATCAGAAGGGCGTACCGCTGCACCTGTATCTCGACTACACCCAATCCTCGGGCCACACCCAGCGGCCGATCGTGCAGCGGCTCGTCGACGCGGGCATCGAGGTCACCATCGGCACCAGCACCAGCGGCCGCAAATACATCTGCCACACCAAGGGGCTGGTGGTGGACGCGCCGAGCGGCCCGCAGTGCTGGGAGGGCTCGGTCAACTTCAGCACCAGCGGCTGGTTGCAGGTCAACACCGCGATGAACTTCGGCGCCCAGACCTGGCGCGACCACTTCGTCGCCCAGTTCAACACCCTGCGTCACTACGCCTGGACCGAGGAACGCGAATTACAGCTCATGAAAGCGCCGCCGGTCGATTTCGGCGACGAGTCCATCCCGATGCTCCCGCTCTCGGTCTGAGCGCGACACAATCGATCGGGCTGAGCCGATCTCACCGATATGGAGGGGGTATCCGTGACGGGTATCAAAACCGCTGCGCGCCTGGCACTTTCCGCACTGGCCGCGGTCGCGTTCTGCGCCGGATGTAGCTCCGACGGGAAGTCCGACAACACCCAGCCCATCAGGTGGGGCCCCTGTCCACCGGACTATGGCAGCGCGGTGCAGTGTGCGACCGTCGATGTGCCGCTCGACTGGAACAACCCGGGCGGCAAGAAGATTCAGGTCGGCGTCAACCGGCTCCCGGCGAACGACCCGGCGCAGAAGATCGGGGATCTGGTGTTCAACCCGGGCGGCCCCGGCGGCGCGGGCACCGAGATCGTGGCCGCCGAAGGCGCCCGGCCCGGCCTCTTCCCGACCAGCGTCCGGCAGCGCTTCGACCTGATCGGGTTCGACCCGCGCGGGGTCGGCACCAGTCGACCGTCCATTCATTGCGACCCGGACCTCGCCAACCGGCCGCCGAACCAATTTCCGAGCAGCCAGCAGGAATTCGACAATCTGGTGGCCGCGAATCGCGCGCTCGGCGAGTCCTGCCAGCGCCTGACCGGTGATCTGCTCGACCACGTCGACACCGTGCACGTCGCCCGTGATCTGGAGGTGCTGCGCCAGCGCCTCGGCGGCGCGCCACTGAACTACCTCGGCCTGTCCTATGGCACCGAGATCGGCGCGGAGTACGCCCGCCTCTTCCCGGACAAGAGCCGCACCCTGGCGTTGGACGGAGCCCTCGTCCATTCGCAACCGGCGGGCACCATGAGCTACTACGAATCCATCGCGTTCGAAGACAGCTGGAACCGCTTCGCGCAGTGGTGTCGTTCGGCCGCCGAATGTGTACTGCGCGACCAGGATCCGTCCAAGGTGCTCGATGATCTGGTCACCCGAGCCGGGCAACAACCGCTGCCCGCTCCGGGCTGCCAGACCTCCGGCGCGTGCCGCAACGGCGTCGGCGCCTTCGATCTGCTGACCAACATCCAGGCGCAGCTGATCTTCAAGGACGCCATCCCGAATATCGGCACCCCGGGCTGGCCCGGCCTGGCCACCGCGCTCGACCAGGCCCGCAACGGTGATGCGAGCGGGTTGGCCCCGCAGCTGCAGACCGCCGAGAGCAACCATGCCGACCTCGCCGTCGGCTGCGCCGACTTCAAGGCCGGGTTCGACACTTACCCGGCATTGCAAGCCCAGCAGACGCTGCTCGGCACCATCGCGCCGCACACTCGCGGCGTCAGCCAGTCCTACGGCTACGTCGCGCAATGCCAGGGCTGGCCCGCCGAATTCTCCAATCCCCCAAGGGAATTCAGCGCCAAGCCGACGATCACCCCGCTGCTCGTCAACGCTACCCACGACCCGTCGACGTCCTACGGCTGGGCACAGCTGATGCTGACGCAGCTTCAGGGAGCCATCCTGGTGACCCGGGATGGCGATGGACACACGTCCTTCCTCCACCCGGGCCGAACCCAGGACACCATTGCCCGCTACCTCATCGACGGCACACCGCCCACCACCGGCCTCGTGCTGCCCGACTAGCTCGCTCCGGTCAGTCCTTCGGCCAGTGCCGGTCGAGGAAGTCGGCGATCAGCGGCGCGATGTCGGGCAGCTTTTCCTCGAGCGCGAAGTGGCCGGTGTCGAAGAGGTGCAGTTCGGCGTCGGGCACGTCGTAGCGGTAGGCATGCGCGCCGGGCTCTATGAAGAAGGGATCGTTGCGGCCCCAGATGATCAGGGTCGGCGGGGTCGCCGTGCGCAGCCAGTTCTGCCACTGCGGATACTGCGCGACGTTGGCGTGGTAGTCGAAGGCAAGGGCCACTTGGGCTTCCTTGCGTCCGGGCAGGTCGAGGAAGTGCTGGTCGAGAGTCCAGCCGTCCGGCGCGAGCAGGTCGGGATCGAAGACGCCGTGTTCGTACTGGCCGCGAGTGCCGGGCAGGGTGAGCAGGTCGCGGATGGCGGGCTCGGCGGCGGGCTGGTCCGGACGCAATGCGACGAAGTCGCGGGCCCCGTCGGAAAGGCCTTCTTCGTAAGCGTTTCCGTTCTGCACCACCAGCCCGGCCACCCATTCCGGGTGCCTGGTCGCGATGCGGAAGCCGACCGGCGCGCCGAAATCGAAGGCGTACAGGAAGAACCGGGTAAGTTCCAGGCGCTCCAGGAATCCTTCGACGATGTCGGCCAGCCGATCGAAGGAGTAGGTGAACGACTCGGGCGCTTCCGTGTGCCCGAAGCCCGGATAGTCAGGGGCGATGAGCCGGTAGCTGCCGCCGAGCGCGTCGATCAGCCGACGGAACTGGTGCGAGGCCGACGGAAAACCGTGCAGCAGGAGCAACACCGGCGCGTCGTCGGGCCCGGCCTGCCGGTAGAACACCCGAACACCATCGACCTCGACGAACTTGTGCTCGACCCGAGGCAAATCATTAACCGACATCGCTGATCCTTCTCCTGATAGCCCGATCCCGGCGCCGCAGCACCGGAACCTGTAAAACCACCGGGAGTACGCGGGCATTCCTTTACCGATGAATGTGTTCGAGCTGCCCGTTATCGGTAGCCGCGCATCCGGAGTTGCCGCCACCCCGTCCGTCCGGCCCGCCGCGACCGATGGGCGGCGGTCGATCTCGCGAACATCCGTTACTGCGGACGTGGGTATCCGCGCCGAGGCGGGCGCAGGCTGGTCTTCGCTGCGCCGCGTCGCCGACGGTCTCCATAACGACCGGACTATGGTGCGCGCGGTCGCTCCCGTTCGCCCACGATACCGACTGCCGTTGGCCTGATGATCAGGGGGAACTGGTACCGGCATCGGCCGTCATTTGCTCGGCGAGTTCCGCCGCGTCCTCACTATCCAGGCTGTCCATGTCTTCGTCCCTGATGCGCAAGAATTTTGCAGCAGACTTTCTGGCCATTTCCGCAACAATCCTCTCGACATCTTCGGGAGCTTCGAGCACATCGAGGTCTATTGCCATTTGCGCCTTCTTATCAAGGAATCCTCCATACCAGCGTTGGTGGAGCAGCGGTCTGCGGCAGTCACTTACCGTGCAGATGGCACGGAGACGAGACCTGAACATTCGCAGACCGGCCTTCCCCGCTGTCGAAAACAAAGCTGGATGGACCCTTCACCGACAAATATTCGGACCGGACACCGGGACGGATTGGTGCCGGTTCGGGAAACTTTTCGTTGGAAGCGTCGGATCGCCGTCGCAACGGTTCGGCGCCCCTGCCAGCAGCCCGCATTTTGCACTCCCAATTGTGCCTGCCGCAAGCAGTAGCGCTTATCGCAGGAGCGGTCGGCACAGATGCGGCCGAGGGAGGAGCAGCCGACGTGTCGCACACCATACCGAACAATCCTGCGCACGTTACTCGTGCGCGTTCGGCCGACCATGTTCAAGCGGTTGGCCGAACGTTTGGCGAACATCCGCTCCTGACTGCGGGTTACAGCTCGGGTCGGTTTCCTCGCAGTCGCCCCATCCGGATTGCCGACGGTATCGAATACCGGGTGAGCCCTGGCTGCTCGGTAAGAGATCGCTCGAAATCCCACGAGAGGAAGACGAACGGATATGCGGACACGAATCCCCCGAGGACGAGGAGCTTTGCTTGCTGCGGCTGTCTTCGCGATCGTCAATGTGGCATGCGTCGCGGTCTCTCCTCGAGCTATCGCGATTACCGAAGACGAACGCGAACAGCAGGCCGTCATGGCCGTCCACAACTCCATGTGCGGGCCAGACGGATCGGGCTCAGATGAGCGCTCAGCGGCGTGGTATGCCGGTTGGATGGAGATCGAGAAGCGGTCCCCGTATGTAATGAAGAACGACGGCAACCCATCGGCATCCGCTCGAAAGGCACTCTACGACGAGCCAGATTTCAATGCCGATACCCGTCAAGCGATGTGCATCGGCCTGGCCAAATATGCGGAGAAGGTCAAAGAGTTCGTCGTAAGCATGAAGGGCAGCATCAAGAGTTGCTGCGTCAACGAGGCCGGTCTGAAAAAATTCTTCAAAGACAAGATCGACGCCTTCCAGAAGTTGACCGTAGCCGAGGAAAACGGCACGCTCAGATGAGCAGAGCCAGGCCACCGCACGGTCAAGGCTGAGGCGGCTCGGCAGCCTCAACCGAAGTCCTGACATGACACAACCCCGAAGGCCCCAGCCACACCGTGGCTGGGGCGGATCGCCGGATCTCCTACTGCGACACCGAACCCATCGCGACCCGGTTCAGGGTGAAAGTGCCCAGATCGGTCTTCTTGTGATCGGTGGTCGTGTTGACCACGTCGGCGGTGAAACTGATCGGCTTGTTGTTCGCGTCGCACTGCACCGTCGACACGATGGCGTCGACCGTGCTGCCGTCACCGATAAGCTGCGTTCCGCTCCATTTTGTCAGCAGGTTTTTTGCGTCCACCGTGAATTGGCCGAGCCAGACCACCGGCTCGGACCCCGCTTTGGTGTACTTCGTCTCCCCGAAACCGATCATGCCATTGAATCCGGTCACCAGCGTATTGTGCTCGCCCCCTTTCCAACCCCCGTCATAGGCGTTGCGATCCGACACAGCCGCACAGGTAGCCGCATGTGCGGCCGGCGCAACCCCGACCAGCATTCCCACCCCGAACACTCCGGCCAACACCAGTACGAAGCCCTTGACGGACCTCAGGATATTTCCAGGTAGCACGTTTTCGAGTCCCTTCCATTTCCGGTAGCCGAGATAACCGACCAGCCAGTATTGCAAGAGAATTCGCACGCACCCGCGCGGGCACGCGGAGGAATTGACCCGGCAATCCGATTTACGACTCCGGTGACGGATTTTCGCGGCGGGCGCGGGCGCGGCGTTTGCCCTCGTGCATTGCCTGGACACGCGCGACGGGAATGGTGTGCCCTTCCTCGACGAGATCGGCGGGCAGCGTTTGCGGTTCGGGCATTTCGTCGGCCCACGGGTCTCGGTCGCCGAGTTGAGTCGCCGCGCTGCGGACGGTGAAATCGCGGGGGCTGACGTTGTCCAGGTCGGACCAGCCGACGGGGAACGACACGGTGGTGCCCGGCCGAATCCGCGGACTGTAGGCCGCGACGACGGTCGCGCCGCCCGCACGGGTCGAGTCGAGGAAGACGCGGCCACCGCGGTCCTCGACGATGAAGGCGGTGGTGGCGAGGTCCGGATCAAGGCGCTCGGCGCGCGCCGCGACCGCGCGGGTCGCCGCGGCGACGTCATCGATGGCGAGGCCGGGTACCAGCGGCACGAAGACGTGCACGCCCTTGGCGCCACTGGTTTTCACCGCACCGGCGAGCCCGTCGTTGGCGAGCGCCTCGCGGATCAGCTTCGCGGCGAGCACGGCCTGACGGAACGGCTGCTCCGGCGGCGGGTCGAGGTCCATGATCAGGTGTGTCGGGCCCTGGCTGCGATCGGCGAGCAGCAGCGTCGGGTGGTACTCGACCGCCCGCTGATTGCCGAACCACAGCAGCGTGCGAACGTCGTTGCCCAGCGCGTAAGTCACCTCGCGGTGCGAACTCTCGGCCCACACCGCCACCCGGGGCAGCCAGTCCGGCGTGTATTTGGGCAGGTTCTTCTGCATGAACGGTTCCTGCCCCGGCCGCACCCGTTTCACCGACAGCGGGCGATCCCGCAGCTGCCGCACGAGCCGCTCGCCGACGGCCCCGAGGTAATCGACCAGATCGCGCTTGGTCGCCTCGGCACCGTCGAACAGTGGCTTGTCGAGATTGGTCAGCGTTACTCCGTCGCGGACCTCTTCACTGCCCATCGGCTCACCTTGCCCGCCCCGGCCGACGCGGTCAACCCGGCTGTTTTACCAACGGCAACGCAGCGCAGACCGTGCGGGTTCGGTCCACTCAGCGGGCCGTGATGGTGGTGGGTAGGGCGGCGAAGCCGCGGTTGTTGGACGCGTGGATGCGGCGCACGCCGTCGGGATCGATCTCGTAGTCGGCGACCTTGGCGACGATCTCCTCCAGCGCGACGCGCAATTCCAGCTGGGCAAGATTGCTGCCGAGGCAGTGGTGACGACCGCTGCCGAAGACCAGGGACGCGCTGGTGTCACGGTCCAGGTCGAAGGTGTCGGGGTCGGTGAACACCTCGGGATCGCGGTTGGCGGAGCCGAGCAGCAGCAGCATCCGCGCGCCCGCCGGAACCGTCACCCCGTGCAGCTCGAACTCCTCGGTGGCGGTGCGCAGCGAGGTCTGGCTCGACGGTTCGTAGCGCATCGATTCGGCGATCCAGGCGTCGATCTGCCCGTCGAATGCCTTGCGGCGCTGGTCGGGGTGCAGCCACGCGGTGTGCCAGAGGTTGCCGAGGGTCAGCATGGCGGTCTCGATGCCCGCGCCGATCAGCAGGATCAGCACGCTGACGATCTCCTCCGGAGTGAGGCGGTCGTCGCCGTCGGCCGCGTCGAGCAGCCCGGAGAGCAGGTCGTCGCGCCGATCCTGACTGCGTTCGATGGTCAGCTCGGTGTAGTAGCCGATGATAGCGCCGATCGCCTGGATCGCCTCGGGGCGCAGGTCGGTGGACTCCTCGTCGTTGTACATGATTTCCATGCCGAGCTTGCGCAGCATGTCGCGGTCGCGCTCGGGCACGCCGACCAGTTCGGCGATCACCTCGGTCGGGTACGGACCGGCGAAATCGGTCATGAAATCGAAGCTGCCGCGCGCGACAAGGGGGTCCAGCAGCCGGCGAGCGATCTCGCGCAACCGAGGTTCCAACCCCTGCACCCGGTGCTGGGTGAAGGCCCGGGTGACCAGCCCACGCAGCCGGGTGTGTCGCGGCGGGTCCATCGCGACGAAGGAGAACATCTGCTCGGCCTGCGGTCCCCAGAACGCCGGTTCCATCCGGATGGCACCGTTCGCGTTCGAGAATCGGTCCGAATCACGCAGCGCGGCAAGCACATCCGCATGGCGGGAGAGCGCCCAGAAGTCGTCGGTATCGTTACGGTAGACCGGCGCCTCGACACGCAGCCTGGCGTAGTACGGATATGGGTCGCGGTGTACGTCAAAATCATATGGGCTGTACTGCAGTGGCATGGCGGAGCCTTCCGGGAGGTGCGACATCACCATCGCTACCGGTTCGCAACTCGAGCTGACATGATGACAATAGTCGAGATGAATTGAGGGCGTTGTGGACTCGGAACCGGTAGCCGCGAAGATCGATGTGTCGAAACCGCATCCGGCGCGCCGGTACGACTACTGGCTGGGCGGCAAGGACAATTTCCCGGCCGATCGGGAGTCCGCCGACATGGTCGCCGAGGCGTTTCCCACCATCCGGCTGGCCGCGCTGGAGAATCGCAGCTTCCTGCGCCGCGCGGTGGCCTACCTGGCCGACGCGGGCGTCCGGCAGTTCCTCGACATCGGGGCGGGCCTGCCCACCGCGGGCAACGTGCACGAGATCGCGCAGAGCATCGCCCCCGAGTCGCGCGTCGTCTACGTGGACAACGACCCGATCGTGCTGGTGCACGCCCGCGCCCTGCTCGACAGCTCACCCGAGGGCGCGACCGCCTATCTCGACGCGGATATCCGCGATCCCGACCGCATCCTCAACCACCCCGACGTGACCCGGGTGCTGGACATGAACCAGCCGGTGGCGCTGATGCTGGTGGCGATCATGCACTTCATGACCGACGACGACGGCCCCTACGAGTTGGTGCGCAAGCTGTGCGACGCGCTGCCCTCAGGCAGCTACCTGGTGATGACCCATGCCACCAGCGACCATATGTCCGCCGAGGAACTCGCGGAGACGAACGCCGCCAACTTACGTAGCGGGGTGCCGTTCCGATTACGTACCACCGAGGAATTCACCCGCTTCTTCACCGACTTCGACGTCGTCTCGCCGGGCATCGGCTCGGTGATGACGTGGCGGCCGGGCGAATGGCGACCGCATCCCAGGCCAGAGGCGGTCTCCATGCTCGGCGCGGTGGCCCGCATCCCCTGATCACCTGCGGTCGGCGCCGCCCTCGGAGACCCAACGCTGCACCGCGGTAAGTCCGTCGGCGCGATCCCCGCGCTCGCGGGTGCCGATGGTCAGCAGCTCATCGACCGCCGACTCGTTGTCCGCGGCGGACGCAGACGTCATCGTCGCGGCGGCGTCACCCTCGACGGTGTCGGGCGGCACGACCAGCAGCACCACGCGGCGGTTCTTCAGACCGAGCAGCTCGACGGTGTGCACGGTCCCCTGACGAATGCCTTCGACCTGCACGGTTTGTCCGCCGACGACGAGTTCCCCGGACGTTCTGGCCCATTCGCCGAGCGGATAGGCCACGTGATGGATGGGCCCGATCCGCCCGGCGACGGCCGTGAGCAGCGCGGGCAGTTCGGCCGCCAGCTCGTCGCTGTGCGGCCACCAAGCTCCGTCGACGTAGCCGGTCTTCGGCGCTTTGGGCTTGAGCTGCAGGCGCAGTGTGCGTGCAGCGACGCGAGTCTTCGTCATGGCCGATCCTCCTGCCTGGGCCGGGTGTCGGCCGGGTTGATCCGAATCGGGCGACGCGGCGAACGGCGAACGGCCACGCGGGATTTCTCAGCGCGGCGTAGCGCGGTCCGCAGGCCGTTGCGGCCTAGCGGCCTGCCGGCCTCGAGTACGTCGAATGCTTTGTCGCCGTCGAACTTTCGTTCCGAGGCGGTTTCCGGTGCGTCGTCGGACGTCGCGGTCAGGAAGCTGTCCGGCAGCGCCAGTTTGTGGATGGTGCGCAGGGTCAGCAGGTATTGGTGCAGCAATGACCCACTGGTGTAAGGCAAGTCGTACTTTTCGCAGAGTGCCCTTACCCGTAGCGCGATCTCGGCGTATCGGTTGCTCGGCAGGTCGGGGAACAGGTGGTGTTCGATCTGGTAGCAGAGGTTGCCGCTGAGGAAGGCCAGCATCGGGCCCGCGTCGAAGTTCGCGGTGCCGAGCATCTGCCGCAGGTACCACTCCCCCTTGGTCTCGTCCGCCACCACGGTCGGCTCGAATTTCTCTGCGCCGTCAGGGAAGTGGCCGCAGAAGATCACCACATAGGCCCACAGGTTACGCAGCACATTCGCACTCGCGTCCGCGGCCAGCGTGCGCCGCCACCGTCGCCCGCTCATCGCGGGGAAGAGCAGATAGTCCTTGCCCGCCTGCCTGGCGATCTTGCCGAGGAACACCTTGGTCTGCGCGGCCTTCTCCGCCGCACCCTCCGCCCGGTCGCGTTCCGAATACAGGCCGTGCAGCGCGATGCCCCACTCGAAGGTGGCCGCCAGCAACAGGTTTCGCAGCGGCTGCAGCAGATGCCCCGGCTTCCAGCGTTCATCGCGGGTCACCCGCATGACGCCGAACCCGATGTCCTCGTCCATGCCGAGCACGTTCGTGTAGATGTGGTGGCGATAGTTGTGCGAATAGCGCCACTGCGCCGACACCCCGGCCATGTCCCACTCCCAGGTGCTGGAGTGGATCTCCGGGTCGTTCATCCAATCCCACTGACCGTGGCAGACGTTGTGGCCGATCTCCATGTTCTCGATGCTCTTGGCCAGGGCCAGCCCGACGGTCCCGGCGAGCCAGCCGGTGCGGCTGCGGCTGAGCCCGATGGTCAGCCGGGCCGCGGCGTCGAGAGCCCGCTGGAAGGCGATGGTGCGACGGATGTAGCGCGCGTCGCGAGCACCGCGCTGCTCCTGGATGTCGCGGCGAATCGCGTCGAGCTCCAGCCCGAGGGCCTCGACATCCGCCGCGCTCAGGTGCGCGTAGGCAGTGACTTCAGTAATTGCCATTCTTGGTGTCCTCGAGTTCCCGTCACAGCGTATGTCTACAGCGTAGGCTTACATCGTTGACAACGCACCCTTTAGATGGCGAGGTGCTCGATTCCATGAATCGGACCAGGGCCGGACCCGACGACCCCGCGGATGCCGCGGCCGTCCCGCCCACACGGAAGAACCGCAAGAACACCCCACTGACGCGCGCCGCGATGCTGGCGGCCGCCCTGGAGATCATCGACAGGGACAGCGTCGACCAACTGTCGATGCGCCGGCTCGGCGCGGCGCTCGGGCGCGACCCGATGGTGCTGTACCGGCATGCCGCGAACAAGGCCGCGGTGCTCGACGGTGTCGCCGAGATCGTGTTCGCCCAACTGTCGGTCGATGCCACCGATCCCGACTGGCAGCACCAATTGCGGGTCGTCGCACGCGATTTCCGCAGGCTGGCCGTCGCCCATCCGAATGTCGTTCCGCTGCTGGTCACCCAGCCGCTGGCGACACCGATCGGGTTGCGCCCGACGGGCACCCTGCGGCCGCTGGAACACCTGCTCGAGTTGCTCGCGCACGCCGATTTCAGCGGCACCGACGCACTGCACATCTATCGCGCGCTGTTCGGATTCCTGTACGGCCACATCCTCACCGAGCTACAGGAAGTGGTGGAGCGACCGGAGGAAATCACTGATCTACTACGCATGGGTCTCAACCGCCTGCCCATCGGCGAATTCCCCTTGCTGCGCAGCCTCGCCTCGGACCTCGCCGCCTACAACGGTCTCGCCGAACTCGAACTGGGCCTCGATATTCTGATCAACGGTCTCAACACGACCATAACCCCGGTCTCCGACCGATCGAGCGGAATCGACAACGACGCCCGGGCCGCCGAAATGGTTGCCGCTCTGCAGCGTTGGGATTCCGAGGGCGGAGCCGGTCAGCCGGGACCTGGCAGGGTGGCGGCGAGCCCGTTGAGCAGGATGTCGAGCCCGCGTTCGAGCTCGACGGAGCCGTCATAGGCGGCCAGCACCGGCGCGAGCTCACGCAGCAGCGGGAATTCGGCGATCGGCAGCCGATGCAGCCCGAGCCGCAGCACCTCGTCGGTTTCCTCGGGGCGTTCGACGATCTCCTGCAACTCGTTGAGCACATGCCCGTAGAGGAACCCGAACAACGCGCGATAGATGTGCAGCGCATCGGCTCCCGCGAAACCGGCCCGGGTGAGCAGGGCGAGCATGTCCTCGAGCGGCCGGACCACCGATGTCGGGCGCAAACCGAGCGGCGTCGCCAACGGACGAGTCACCAACAGCGGCACCACCTTCGGATGCGCCAGCGCCAGTGCGCGGAAATCACGGGCGACCGTGCGCAATTGGGCGACCCAGTCCGAGTCGGTGGCATCGACCGTCAACTGCGCGAACACGATCTCGGCGACACCGTCGAGCACGGCGGCCTTGTTCGGCAGATGCCGGTAGATCACCATCGGATCCCGGCCGACGGCATCGGCCAGCCGCCGCATGGACAGCCCGTCCACACCGTCGCTGTCGATGATCGCCAGCGCCGCGTCCAACACCGCGGCCCTGGTGACCGGACTCTCGCCCCGACCCGGCGTCGCGCCGTCGGTGCGCGTGTTTCCCGATCGAGAATTGCCGCGTTTCGCGGGGGGCTCGGTCATCTGCGTAGGCCTCATTCCCTCAGCGTTTTCGGTAGGTCTCAGGTGTAGGCCTACGACGTTGACACTATGCCACATGCGGTGTCTACTGGAGGCAACCCACAGATCCGAGGATCGCCATGGTCAGGACTGATGGCCGCGATCACCCCTGAACCCGCAGCCCTGAGTTAGGCGCAAGTCATGAATGTATTCGTCATCGTCGCGGTGGTAGTCGTGCTGGCGTTGATCGGCGCGGCGCTATCGATTCGGATAGTGACCCAGTACGAAAAGGGCGTGCTGTTTCGCCTCGGGCGGGTGATCGCGGTCCGCGAGCCGGGGCTGAACTTCATCATTCCGGTGGTCGATCAGCTGCGGAAGGTGACGATGCGGATCATCACCATGCCGATCCAGTCGCAGGGCATCATCACCAGGGACAACGTCAGCGTCGATATCTCCGCCGTCGCCTACTTCCGCATCGTCGACGCCGAAAAGTCGGTCGTCGCCATCGAAAACGTCTACGCGGCGATCGATCAGATCGCGCAGACCACGCTCCGCAAGGTCGTCGGGCAGCACACCCTCGACGAGGCGCTCTCCGAGACCGACGTCATCAACGCCGGTATCCGGGAGATCCTCGACCGGACCACCCTGGAATGGGGTGTCGAAGTCACCCTGGTCGAGTTGAAGGACATCCAGCTGCCCGAAAGCATGAAGCGGGCGATGGCCAGGCAGGCCGAGGCCGAGCGCGAGAAGCGCGCGAAAATCATTGCCGCGGAGGGCGAATCGATGGCAGCGGCGGCACTCGGCGACGCCTCCGACACGATGATGGCGCACCCGTTGGCGCTGCAGCTGCGCAACCTGCAGACCCTGATCGAGCTCGGAGTCGACAAGAACACCACCGTCGTGTTCCCGGCGCAGCTGATGAGCGCGATCGGCGACGTCGGCACCTTCTTCGCCCGCGAAACCACCGCGGCGGGCGCGCTCCACGCGGTAACTCAAACCCGTTCGGCTACAACGCTACCCAACGGAGCACCCGCGACCGCGGCGGAATGACGCCGCTCGGGCCGAAGAGTCTGCCGTACTTTCGGCACATCCCGGCCTGCCCGATCACCGAGGTGGTCGAGAACGGCCGAGCGGGCGGCGGTAGCGTCCTCGGTTATGACTCCGCCACCGTCCGGACAGCAGTTCTCGATCAGCCACGGCGACCAGCGGGCCGTGCTAGTCGAGGTCGGCGGCGGCATCCGGGAGTTCCGGGTGGGTGGCCGGGACGTGCTGGAACCCTATGACGTGCAGGCGATGGCCGACGGCGGACGCGGTGGCGCGCTGATCCCGTGGCCGAATCGATTGGCGGACGGCAAATATCGCTTCGACGGCATCGACCAGCAGCTGCCGCTGACGGAACCGGCGAAGCGCACCGCCATCCACGGGCTGCTGCGCTGGCGGCCGTGGCGGGCGACCGACGCGCAGGAGAACGAGGTCACCATGCGGACCACGCTGCACCCGCGCAAGGGTTACCCGTTCTATCTCGACGTCGCCATCTGCTATGCGCTGTCCGACGACGGCCTGACGGTCACCACCACCGCCACCAATCTCGGCGATACCGCGGCACCATACGGTTGCGGTCATCACCCGTATCTCTCGCCAGGGGAAGGCGGGATCGATAGCGCGGTCCTGCATTTCGACACCGCGACCCGGATCGTCACCGACCCCGACCGGCAGCTGCCGGTCGGCACCGAAGCCGTCGATGGCACCCCGTTCGACTTCAGCACACCGAAGCCGCTGGGCGCGTTGACGATCGATCATCCGTTCACCGACCTTGCCCGCGATGACGACGGGCGGGCCTGGGTTCGGTTGCGGGGCAACGACGGAGCGACAGCCGAGCTCTGGGCGGATGATTCCTATTCGGTGATCCAGTTGTTCACCGCCGATACACTCGCCCCGTCACATCGTCGGACCGGCCTGGCCGCCGAGCCGATGACCTGCCCGCCCAATGCTTTTCAGAGTGGAGTCGGGCTGATCCGGCTGACGCCGGGCGCCACCGTGCAGACCAGGTGGGGCGCACGGCTCACTCGTCCATGACCCGGCACATCAGGCCGTGATGGTTCCGCGCTGGAACTGCTGCGCCACCCGGCCGTCGGCGACGGGGTATTGGTCGCCGATCGGGTAACCGTAGGAGCCGCTCTCATATCCGGACTTGCTCCAGATGTCGTAAATGGTGCCCGAGACCGGGTGTGCGCCAGTGCCTTCGGTCCAATAGATCACCCCGTGCTCGAACTTGCTCCAGCGGCCGGGAGTGTCGCCGAAGTAGCCGATCAACGGCACGGCGAAGCCGCCGGTGGACAGCTGGTACACGTTGCTGGTCGGATATCCGAGGGCGCCGCGCTCCCAGCCGAGCTCGCCCCATTTCGCGAGAATCGGCCCGTTCACGGCATAGGCCTTGCCGCCGTTGATGTTCGGCTCGGTGTAGAAAACGCCGTGTTGGAACCGCTGGAACTGTCCGTCGGCGGTGTCGCGCGCGTCGTCCAGCGGGACGCCCCACACAGCCGGTCCGCCCGTTTCGAGGAAGGTCTGCTCGATCTGCCCGGCGACCGTGAACTTGCCGACGGCCGTTTCAGCACCTGCGGGCGCGGCCAGTATCGCGCCGCCACCGATGGTGAGCACCACCAGTGCACGAATCACAGTGTCCCGCATTGCCATACCTCTCAGAGCTGCCATTGGTCGGCTTTGGTGTTGCGCCGGACGTTCAGGTAGTTCGGTTCGTCCGGCAGCCGCCAGTCCGGGCCGGCGAAGAACCGACTCGCCACCGGATCCCGCAGGCCCGCGGCGAGCAGCCAGGCCAGTGCGAGGCTGTGCTCGCCGTTCAGCGCGAGCAGCGCGTTCTCTACATCGTTGTGCGTCACCGCTTTACGGGTCGCCACATAAGCCGGGGCCTCGCTGAGCCCCGGGTACTGATACCAGTCCACCCACCATCCGGCGGGTACCACTGAATCCCTGGCGTTCTGGATGATCAAGGTGGGCGTTGGCACGAAGTTGGTGGGCGCCAACGGACCCGGCTCGAGCGCCAGCGATCCGACCACCTGAAAAGCGGGGTCGAGCGCGCGGAAGCGCGGCGCGATATTCGAGGCGAGCAGCGCGCTGCCGCCGCCTGCGGACTGACCCGCCAACAGGATTCGACTGAAGTCGACCTTCCCGGCCAGCGGCGAGGCCAGATCGAGGTCGCGTTCCTTCAGCCCACCGAGGCCGACGAACTGCATTTCCGACAGCGTGTTGAAGTAGTCGAAGGACACGGCGACGACGAATCCGTAACTGGCCCACTGCTTCAGCATCGCGTCGTAGAACCCGGGATCGGCGAGGATGCCGGGGGTGAAGACGACCGCAGGCGCCTTGCCCAACCGGTCGATGTCGGCGGGGTAGTAGTACTGGAGGCCGACCGGCGATCCGGACCCGAACGGGAAGGTGCCCTGGCAGCGGCGGGGAACAACCATATTTTCACCGCTGAGAGCCCCTGGCCCTGGACAGGGCACCGTCGCTGCGGTCTGCACCACCTGGTGCGGCCCCATCCCACCGAACAACGTGTCCAGATCCTGCGTATCAGGGTCGGCGTGCGCGACGTTCACCGCCAACACCGAAATGACGGAAACAACTACGCCCAGAACGAATCCGGGCAGACGCGGTAGTGCAGCGGTTCGAACATCCATCGTGCTGATACCTCGTCCGAGAGAAAAGATTTGGAACGCCACGCTAGGGCTATATTGCAAGACACGTCAACATAGGAAAGGGTCGCTCGCACGGTAATAGTTGTCACAAACAGGCATCCTGCCGACCATCCGCTATTAACCGCCCAGACATCCGATTACGCCTCTACCAGTGCAAGCGCAGCGGTCTCGATTCGATCCAGCAAAGTTGCCGACGCCGCAAGCAATATCCTACCCATTTCTCGAATATGCCATGTGAAAATACATAATTCGCTTTATCGGGCAAACGCTCTGTAGCAATCGACCCCCAAAGGGCGTAGGATGAATTTGCTGCTCCAGCCCATGGCGACATCAGATTGATGTCCTCTGCTGGCAGATGAGTCAAAGCATGGATGAATGTTCGCAAGTTTCAGAGCTTCATTACCGGCACCGAGACGTTCCACCGCGATGATGGCCACGCACTGCGACCATCCGTAACTGCCTCGGTAGCAACGGATTACAACATGACAGCCCGAACTCGGCGACGATCACGTCCACTGCAGAGTTCCAGCCTTCCCACGCGCCGACGAAACCGGCGGAGTAATTCGGCTCGCGATCGATTGCGAGCCGGTGAATATGCGCCGCGACGCGCCGCATATTCACCACACTTCGCACGGAAGCAGCGAAATAGAAGACGCACGCCACCATGGCCGATTTCCTTTCGACCGCAGCACATAAGCTATATAGGAGAATTATCATGACCAACAATCGCACCGCACGTACCCGTATCGCCGCACTGTTCGGCGGCATCATCCTCACCACCGGCGCCATGATCGCCATTGCCCCACCGGCTTTCGCCACTTGCAATGCCATGGACGGCGCCAACGGTGCCCCCGGCACGGCCTCCCAGCCAGCAGGCGGTGCGGGCGGCAACGGCAGCACCGGCACCCTGGATTGTCCCGGTGGCACAGGCGGCAACGGCGGCAACGGCTTCGGCGGCGCGGCCGGCGGCGCGGGCGGCATCGGCGGAAATGGCGGTCTCGGCCTGCACGGCACGGGTGGCGCAGGCGGTATCGGCGGCCTCGGCGGACCCACCGGTGGCTCCGGTGGCGCAGGCGGTGCGGGCGGCAACGGTGGCGCGGGCGCTACCGGCGGCGCGGGTACCGCAGGCGCGGCAGGCGGCGCGGGCGGCCTCGGCGGTGTTTCCCAGGCTGTTGATACCGGCGGACGTGGCGGCAAGGCCGGTAACGGCGGCAACGCCTCCGGTGCGATCAACAATGGCGGCGCGGCCGCACGCGGCGGCGACGGCGGCGCCAGCCCACTCGGAACCGGCGGTGCCGGTGGCGATGGCGGCAACGGCGGGGCCAAGACCGGCACCGGCACGCTCGGTGCCTGCGGCAACGGCGGCAGCGGCGGCGCGGGCCTGAATATCGGCGCGGGCGGCACCGGCGGCAGCGGCAGCGGCTCCTGCTGATCCGGACCGGATCGACCCGAACCACATCGCACAAACCGTGCGGTGTGGTTCGTCGCTGGGCCGACCCGGCCACGCTGTTATCGTCGGTATTGCCCGCGCCGGGCGGAGGGACCGCGCGAAGCACACCCCCGCCGACGAGGATGGTCTCTTGAAATACGTGCCCCGCGTTGCCCTTTTCCTGGCGATCCCCGCCATCCTGTTCCTGGTCCCCTGGTGGACCTTGGTCGGCGCGCCCACCGAGGGCACCGGATTGTTGTTCTGGCTCGGTACCGCGGTGTTCGCGCTGACCTTCGTCGGCCTGCCCGCATCGATGTTCCTCGGGCACGGACCCGCGCAATCGGATGCCGCGTCCATCGTCGGCGACACGTTGCTCGGTATCGCGTGGGTGGTGTTCAGCTGGTCGGTGATCGGCAACGTCGTCGGACTGGGACTGGCCGTCGGCGGTGTGCACGATCCGGCCCGCTCACGGGTCGTGGCAGTGGGTGTACTAGCGGTGTCGGTCGCCCTGGTGGTCTGGGGAATCATCGAGGCGCGACGGGTGCCCCGGGTGCGCACGGTCGATGTGTCGATCCCCGGGCTCGGACGCGGCCTCGACGGACTGCGCCTGGTGGTTGTCACCGACACCCACTTCGCCGCACTCGACCGGCTGCGCTGGTCGGCGAAGGTGGTCGCGGTCGTCAACGAGCAGCGACCCGACATCGCCTGTCACGCAGGCGATCTCGCGGACGGCTCGGTCGCGAAGCGGCACCCGCAGGTCGACCCGCTCGGCAAGGTCGACGCGGCACTCGGCCGCTTCTACATCACCGGCAATCACGAGTACTTCGGCGACGCCCAGGGCTGGATCGACCACATGGCCTCGATCGGCTGGCAGCCACTGCACAATCAGCACCAGACGGTGACCCGCAACGGCGACAGTCTGGTGATCGCCGGCATCGACGACCCCACCGGCGTCGGCCTGCCCGGCCACGGCCCAGACCTGCCCACCGCGCTCGCCGGCGCCGACCCGCACCTGCCGGTGGTGCTGCTGGCCCACCAGCCCAAGCAGATCACCGCCGCCGCCGAGGCGGGCGTCGCGCTGCAGATCTCCGGCCACACCCACGGTGGTCAGATCTGGCCGTTCCACTACCTGGTCCGCCTCGACCAACCCGTCGTCGCGGGCCTGAGCCGCCACGGCGACCACACCCAGCTCTACACCAGCCGCGGCACCGGCTTCTGGGGTCCCCAACTGCGCGTTTTCGCTCCGAGCGAGGTCACCGTCCTGATCCTGCGCTCGGCCCCTGCCAGCAGCTAGCCCGCCGGAACCCGATATCGGAGATGACGCGGAAACCGAGCCAAGATCGGTTCCGCGTCTTAAACTCCCACCACCACTGCACTCGCCCAGCAGGTTCGGTGAGTTGGGTTGCGGGGTATCGCGTTTCAGGAGGCAATTATGGGTAGGTGGCTGCACACCCTCACCGCTGCCGGTGTTCTCGTGCTGACCGTCGGGGCGTGCGGTAGTCCGCCGGCCGAGCAGAGCAAGAGCGGCGAGGCGGGCACCAAGGACTTCAAGGCCTGCATGGTGTCGGACTCCGGAAAGTTCGACGACAAGTCGTTCAACCAGACCTCGCTCAAGGGCGTCACCGACGCGGTCGCCGCCCTCGGCATCGCGAAGGCGCAGCTGGAGTCGAAGTCGGACAACGACTATCCGACCAACATCAACACGATGGTCCGGCAGAAGTGCAACATCATCGTCACGATCGGTTTCAAGCAGGGCGACGCCACCTACGCCGCGGCGAAGGCCAATCCGGATATCAACTTCGCGATCGTCGACTACGCCTACACCGACACCAAGCAGAACCCGCCGCTGCCGAACTTACAGGGCCTGACCTTCAACTCCGCCCAGCCGTCGTTCCTGGCCGGCTATCTGGCCGCGGCGCAGACGAAGACCGGCAAGGTCGGCACCTTCGGCGGAATCAACATCCCCACCGTCGCCATCTTCATGGACGGTTTCGCCGAGGGCGTCGCCTACTACAACAAGGCGAAGGGCAAGCAGGTCCAGCTGCTCGGCTGGGACGAGGCCACCCAGCAGGGCGTGATCACCAACGACTTCCAGGACAAGAACATCGGCAAGACCAAGGCCAACGATCTGATCAGCCAGGGCGCCGACATCATTCTCCCGGTGGCGGGTCCGGCGGGCCTCGGCGCGCTGGAGGCCGCACACTCCTCCGGCGGCAAGGTCACCGCGATCTGGGTGGACACCGACGGTTGCGTGAGCGCCGCCGAATACTGTTCGTCGCTGCTGTCCAGCGTCGAGAAGGCGATGGATGTCGCGGTGACGAAGACGATCACCGACGCCTACAACAAGCAGTTCAGCAACCAGGCCTACGTCGGCACCATCGCGAACAAGGGCGTCGGCCTGGCCCCGTACCACGACTTCGACGCCACCATCCCGGCCGAGCTGAAGAGCGAAATCACCGCGCTGACAGCCGATCTCGCGAGCGGAAAGATCACCCTCACGTCGAAGGCCCAGCCCGCAGCCAAGTGAGCCGCGGCCGTCACCGGGAGCGATATGCGGCTCGAACTACGCGGTCTCACCAAAAGATTCGGCACTCTGCTGGCCAACGACCACATCGACCTGATGGTCGAACCGGGCGAAATCCACTGCCTGCTCGGCGAAAACGGCGCAGGTAAGAGCACGCTGATGAACATGCTCTACGGGCTGTTGCAGCCCGACGACGGCGAGATCCTGCTGGATGACAAGCCGGTCACCTGCCTGTCGCCCAGCGACGCGATCGCTGCCGGCATAGGCATGGTGCACCAGCACTTCATGCTGGTGCCGGTGTTCACCGTCGCGGAGAACATCATCCTCGGCCGGGAACCCACCAAGGGTTTCGCCGTGCTCGATCGCGCCGCGGCGCGCAAGCAGGTGCGCGAGCTGTCGCAGCGCTACGGGTTTCCGGTGGACCCCGACGCGCTGGTGGCGAACCTGTCGGTGGGCGAGCAGCAGCGGGTGGAGATCCTGAAGGCGCTGGCCAACAACGTCGAGGTGCTGATCCTGGACGAGCCGACCGCCGTGCTCACCCCGCAGGAGATCGACGAACTGATCGGCGTGCTGCGCGCCATCGCCGCGAACGGCACCTCGATCATCTTCATCACGCACAAGCTCAAGGAAGTCACCAGGATCGCCGACCGGATCACCGTCATCCGCCGCGGCGCGGTGGTCGGCACCGTCGAACCGACCACGCCCGAGGCCGAACTCGCGGAGCTGATGGTCGGCCGGTCGGTCGAGCTCGTGGTGGCCAAGACGCCCGCCGCGCCCACCGGCCCCACCCTGGTCGTCACCGATCTGACCGTGCTGGACGCGGCCGGAACCGTGGTGGTCGACGAGGTGTCCTTCCGCGTCGACGGCGGCGAGATCGTCGGCATCGCGGGCGTGGTCGGTAACGGGCAGTCAGAACTGGTCAGCGCGCTGCTCGGGCTGCGGACGCCGGTGGCGGGCACCGTCACGGTGGGCGGGTGGGAGGTGGTCGGCCGGTCGCCGCGCCAGCACCTGGACGCCGGCATCGGCTATGTGCCCGAGGATCGTTCACACGACGGCTGCATCGGCACGTTCAGCGTCGCCGAGAACCTCGTGCTCGATCTGATCGACCGCCCGGAGTTCTCCCGGCACGGGGTACTGTCCCCCACCGCGGTGAAACGCAATGCCGCGCAACGGGTCGAGGAGTTCGACATTCGCGTCCGGTCCACCGCCGATCCGGTCAGCACCCTGTCCGGCGGCAATCAGCAGAAGGTCGTCCTCGCGCGGGAGCTGTCCCGGCCGCTGGAGGTGCTGATCGCCGGTCAACCCACCCGCGGCCTGGACGTCGGCTCGATCGAGTTCGTGCACAAACGCATTGTCCGCGAACGGGATCAGGGCACCGCGGTGCTGATCGTCTCGACCGAGCTCGACGAGATCTACGCGCTGTCGGACCGGATCATCGTGATGTATCGCGGGCAGATCGTCGGCATCGTCGGCCCGGACACTCCGCGTGATCAGCTCGGCCTGATGATGGCCGGCGCGGCACCGGGGAGTGATCGATGACGGGGACATCGGGCAGCCGGGTGGCGGGTTGGCTCGACCGGCCCTGGGTGCGCGAACTGATCGTCAGCGCGCTGGCGGTACTGCTCGCGCTCGTCGTCGGCGCGCTGCTCATCATCGTCAGCGACCCGAAGGTGACGGGCGCGTTCGGCTATTTCTTTGCGCGGCCGATGGATACGGTGTCGGCGGCGTACCACGCGGTGGCGGACACGTACCAGGCGCTGTTCCTCGGCGCGTTCGGCGGCAAGCATCAGATCGCCGAAACATTGGTGGCGGCAACGCCGTTGATCTGCACGGGCCTGGCGGTCACGCTCGCGTTCCGCGCCGGGTTGTTCAATATCGGCGCGCAGGGCCAGCTCATCGCCGGTGCGCTGTTCGCGGGCTGGGTCGGTTTCTCGGTGCATCTGCCGCCGGTGCTGCACGTGGTGGTCGCCCTGCTGGCGGGTATCGCCGGTGGCGCGCTGTGGGGCGGGATCGTCGGGCTGCTGAAGGCGCGCACCGGCGCGCACGAGGTGATCTCCACGATCATGGGCAACTACGTCGCGCTGTACGCGCTCACCTGGCTGCTCACCACCTCCTGGTTGCAGCGGCCCGGTCGTAACGAGCCGATCAGCCCGGTGGTCGACGACACCGCGCAACTGCCCCGATTCGGTGACACCCGACTGCATCTCGGGCTGTTGGTCGCGGTCGGCGCGGCGGTGTTCGTGTGGTGGCTGCTGTCCCGATCGACGCTCGGTTTCCAGCTGCGCGCGGTTGGCGCCAACCCGGACGCGGCGCGCACGGCAGGCATGAATGTCGGGCGCGCGTATGTGCTGGCGATGCTCATCGCGGGCGGCCTCGCCGGACTCGGCGGCGCGCAGCAGGTGCTCGGCACCGACCTGCCGCTGACCAACGGAATCGCCGGGTCGTTCGGCTTCGACGGCATCACGGTGGCGCTGCTCGGCCGCGGCAGTCCGATCGGCACGGTGTACGCGGCACTGCTCTTCGGCGCACTGAACGCGGGCGGCAACGAGATGCAGGCGGCGACCGGCACCCCGCTCACCCTGGTGACCGTGCTGCAGGCGGTGATCGTCGTGCTGGTCGCGGCACCGGCGTTGGTGCGCACCGTCTTCCGGATCCGGGCCGAGCGCGCGGACGCGGTACTCGCGAAAGGGTGGAACTGATGGTGACGACCACAACCGGCGCCGCCCGCGGGCTCGAGTCGCCGGAGAAGCATCAGCAGCGGCTGCGCCTGGGAATCTTGCTGTTGATCCTCGCGGTCACCGCGGTCGCCCTCGCGGTGTTCACCACATCGGGCGACGTCGACTTCCGCTTGGCCACACCGGATGCCGCGGGTCCGTCCGATATCAACGTGCCCGCCAAACCGGCGGCGCTGCTGCTGTCGGTGGTCGCCCTCGCGATCGCGATCGCGCACCTGTGGCGTGGACTGACCGGGCGGTGGGCCGCGGTGCTGTTCACCGTCTTCGGTGTCGCATTCGTGGTGACGTTCGTGTGCTGGGCGGCCTCGGGCAAAATCTTCCCGCTCACCAACCAGATTCAAGGCACCCTCGCCCTGTCGACGCCGCTGATTCTCGGTGCGCTGGCGGGCGTGCTGTGCGAACGGGCCGGTGTCATCAACATCGCCATCGAGGGCCAGCTGCTGGCCGGTGCGTTCGCGGCCGCGATCATCGCCACCGTCAGCGGCAGCTTCCTCGTCGGGGCGCTGGCCGCGGTGGTCGCCGGCGTGTTCATCGCCTGGCTGCTCGCGGTGTTCTCGATCCGCTATCTGGTGAATCAGATCGTGCTCGGTGTGGTGCTCGTGGTGTTCGCGACCGGCATCACCGGCTTCCTTTTCGATCAGCTCGCCGGTCTGACCGACGGCCCGGCCCGGTTCAACAACCCGGGAACCATGCAGCCGCTGGCCATTCCGGTGCTGTCCTCGATCCCGATCATCGGTCCGACGGTCTTCGATCAGACCGCGCTGGTGTACGCGATGGTCGTCGCGGTCGCCGTGCTCGGCTTCGTGCTGTATCGGACGCGCTGGGGACTGCGGGTGCGTGCGGTCGGCGAGCATCCGCGCGCCGCGGCGACCGTCGGCATCAAGGTGCTGCGCGTCCGCTATCAAGCCGTGCTCCTCGCGGGCGCGATAGCGGGCCTCGGCGGCGCCTACTTCACCATCGGCTCGACCGGCGGTTTCACCAAGGAGATGACGGCGGGCAACGGCTTCATCGCGCTGGCCGCGGTCATCATGGGCCGCTGGCACCCACTCGGCGCCACCTGTGCCGCACTGTTTTTCGGCTTCACCAAGGCCCTGCAGGGCCAGCTCCAGGTACTGGCAACCCCCATCCCCACCGAAGTCCTCCAGATGACCCCCTACCTGCTCACGGTGATCGCCGTGGCAGGCGCGGTCGGGCAGGTACGGCCACCGAAGGCCGACGGCGAACCCTACGCCCCCGGCTGATCCCAAACGAACACCCCAGCAGGCTGACGACAGAATCTGCACTCCCTCTCGGGATCTGCACCGCCTCTAGGGCCCTATTCCGAGTGCAGATCCCGAGAGAAAGTGCAGACCTTCGGCAGTACTGATCGGGGAACACCGGACGGGGTCTGAGCGAGCACCGAAACCCCCCTGACCCCACTCTTGTCCAAAGTGCTTGTGACGTAACCGCAACCCGATGACCACCTCGGGAACGCGACACCGCGCACCTGACGCACACCTAAAGCCGGGTACGGCACACGACGCGCCCACACTACTCACAGGAAAACAGGGATCGGTCTTCAGCTCATTGAGCTGGTCACGTTGGGAAATCCTTAGGTGCACTTGCCCGGAAAGGTGTACCTATCCAAGGGAATGACCGAATAGTGCTGAGCACGTCGGGTGGGGTCCCCGACCTTCTCTTCCGCAGCTTTGGGATCGGCAACGCTCAGTGCCAGCGTGAGGACTGGCTGTGGTCCGGTCTAGTGACCTTCCGGCATCGAAGCGAGTCAAAAGGTCGTTGCCCGTCATTGAGGCGAGTCAAATGGTTGCTGTTGAAGATCATTTAGCGACCATATGACTCGCCTCAATGGTGGGGTGGGTATCGGAAGGACTGCTGCGACCACCTATGGCGCGGGCGCTGGCTGCGGGCTGCTGCGGAACATTTGGGGGTATGCGACCGATCGCGTGTCACTGCTAGACCGTGTGCGACTCAGTCGCACCTAAGATGGGGCTGCTCCCGGTTGTTGATCTCGATCACGCGCTCGGTCGCGACCGGCACGCGAAAACCGGGGCGTTCCCGCACTTCTCGTCGATAGTCGATCCGAGGCAGGACAGATGACACTCAGTGGTTCCCGAATGCTCGACGTGGTCGGTAGTCGCCGGATGGTGGTCGCGGTGCTGGCGGCGATCACCGGCTTCTACTACTTGTTCGTCGCGGTCACCAATTGCACCGACACCGTCACCAACCGGCGCGGGGTGGCCGCCGTGCTGTCCATGCGGTCCACCATTCACAACTCGGGGACCGACTGGCGGGCGATCACCAGCGGTAACGTCGCCCTCGTCGCCTACATCCTCATCGTGATCTGGGAGTTCCTGATCGCCTTCGTGCTGCTGGCCGCCGCGGTGGCGTGGCTGCGCGAACTGAGCGGGTGGCCGCGCCGCCTTCGAGTCGGTCCGGGCGTGGCCGCGAAACTGTCCAGCCTCGGCTGGACCATGGTGGTGCTGCTGTTCCTCGGCGGATTCTTGACGGTGGCCGGGGAATGGTTCCGGATGTGGGCAAACAAAGAGGTCAATGCGTCCTCTGCGGCGCTGCAGAACTTCCTGATCGCCGCGGTTGGGCTCATTCTTGTGCACTTGCCCGAGCGGGACCTGCCGCGACCGGCAGAACAGGCCGTCTCCGATAGCAAGTAATCAGCATCCAAAATTCGGACAAAAGGGATGAAACGGATAAGTTGGGCAAATAGAAATTTGTACTGACACATCACAGACAAGTCCTCAGACAGATACCACCGAGTTGCCACTGATTCACCAGCCTAGTGGCTATACTCCTCGCACGCAGAACCCGGCTCCACCGACTGCTTCGACGATGATTCCGTGGTCGACAGACTTTTCCCACGTCAGCCCGTTCCTAATAGGTTCTGCGGCACTTCGGGAATGGCGCTGTGCACGCGCCGAGATCGACCCGAGACAGTAACCAGATGATGTCTGTCGCCAATATCAAGATCCAGTCAAGAAAGATCAAAAACCTTGCCACGCAGGGTGGTTGGCATGTGTATGCTATCGATTCATCACGTCCCCCACTATGAGGTGGGGGTATGGGCGAGGGCGGTGTCGGTGTGGACGTGAATAGGATCCAGATACGTCGCGCGGCTATTGCCGCGATCGCTCTGGGTGTGCTGGCTCTGGGGATAACGGGCCTGATAGACCGACTGTTGCTCGGTACCTTCATCTGCACGGGACTCGCGGTCGGTTGGTTGAATGCCCAACTCACATTGTGGGCCATCACCCGAATTGCCAGTTCGGAAGTACCGAGCAAGCAGCGTTTGGTAGGTTCCTCGGCACTGAGGCTGCTCGGCATAACCGCCGTCGCCATCCTGGTTGCATTCCTTGCACGCCCCAATGGCATCGGCATGTTCTTCGGCTTGGCCCTCTTTCAAGTCACCCTGGTCCTCAACACTGTCCTGCCTGAATTGAAAGGGCTTCGCCAAACGCCATGACGATCCCAGCCATTTCATTTGCCCAGCTGGCCCCGACCGTCACGCTGCTCGCACAAGAGGCTCCCGCCGAGGAACCGAAGATCAAGGTCGGTCACCACGCGGTCGCACATGCCTTCGGCATGTCCTTCAATGTCGACACCATCGTGTCCACGTCGGTCGCCGCGCTGATCGTGCTCGGGCTGGCCTTCTTCCTGCGGCTCAAGATCACCTCCGGGGTACCGAACGGCGTGCAACTGTTCTTCGAGGCCGTGACGGTCCAGATGCGCATCCAGGTGGAAAGCGCCATCGGCATGAAGGTCGCGCCGTTCGCCCTTCCGCTCGCGGTCACCCTGTTCGTCTACATTCTGCTGTCGAATTGGCTCTCCGTGCTTCCGGTACAGATCGGCGACGGGGAGTTGCTCGCACCGCCCGCCTCGGACGTCAACTTCGTCTACGCGCTCGCGTTGTTCGTGTTCATCGCCTACCAGTCCGCCGGCATCGCGCGGCGCGGTCCCTTCGGCCACCTGAAGGCAACACTGAAGGGGCACACGGGCTGGGGCCCGATGGTGTTCATCAATGTCGTCGAAGAAATCACCAAGCCATTTTCGCTGTCACTGCGATTGTTCGGAAACATGTTCGCCGGCGGTGTGATGCTCTCGGTGATCACGTTGTTCCCCTTCTGGATCAGCTGGGGCCCCAATGCCGTCTGGAAAATGTTCGACCTGTTCGTCGGCGCTATTCAGGCGTTCATCTTCTCGCTGCTGACAGTCGTGTACTTCAGTCAGTCGATGTCGCTGGAGAACGAAAACCACTGATCGGCACATGCCGATCTGGACAACATCCGAGAATAGGAAGTAGAAAATGGCAGACCCCACCACCGCGTCCATCATCCAGGGCGCCCTCATCGGCGGCGGCATCATCATGGCCGGCGGCGCCATCGGTGCAGGCATCGGCGACGGCCTAGCCGGCGCTGCGCTGATCAATGGTGTCACCCGTCAACCGGAGGCTGAGGGGCGGTTGCGCGGCATCTTCTTCCTGACCGTCAGTCTGGTCGAGGCGGCCTACTTCATCAACCTAGCCTTCATGGCGCTTTTCGTATTCGCGACTCCCGGCAAGTAACCGGGCATGTCTCCGAGAACCGATGTAGTTGCCGCGGAGAACTTCCTTATCCCCAACGGCACCTTCTTCGTCGAGTTGCTGATCTTCCTGATCGTGCTCGGCGTCATCTGGTTCTTCGTCGTTCCACCGATCCGCAAGGTGCTGGAGGAACGCGAAGAGCGGACCGCAGAGACCATGGCGACGACCAAAGAGGCGAGGCAGTTGTTCGCCGAGGCCGAAGCCAAGCATCAAGCGGCACTGGAGAAGGCGCGGTCGGAAGCGGCCGCGATCCGGAGCAAGGCGCGCGCCGAGGGCCGGGAAATTCTCGAGGAAATGCGCGGGCAGGCGCAGCAGGAGGCCAACGGCGTTGTCGCGGAGGCCGAGGCGCAATTGCGGGCGCAGGCAGATCAAATCGCCGCGGAGTTGCGTGAGACGGTCGAGCCACTCGCTCGGTCACTGGCCGACCGCGTGGTCGGCGTCGATGATGAGCGGCGGGCCCGAACAAGCCGAGGCCAGCAGACAGGACGGGCGTCGTCATGACTCCTAGCAGCGACATCCTTGCCGAAGGTATCTACCAAATCCATTTCGAGTGGCAGGTGTTCGTCAGCCAGCTGTTCGGCTTCGCGGTCATTATCTGGGTCTTCGTCAAATACCTTCTGCCGATTGTCAAAAGGATGATGGCCAAGGCGCAGGGCGACATTCGGAAACAGATCGAGGAGAACGAGCAGGCGGCGGCCCGCCTCAGCAGAGCCAAGCAGGTGTACGACGAGGGCCTGGCCGAGGCGAAAGCCGAACTCGCCCAACTGATCGAGGACGCGCACGCCGACGCCGACGCCATCGTGGTGAAGATGCGGGAGACCGCCGCCGCCGAGGTCGAACGGGTCGGCAAGCAAGGCCGCGACCAGATCGAGTTGATGCGCAGGCAGCTGATCCGCGACCTCAAGGCCGATTTCACCAAGCAGGTCATGACGCACACCACCGAGAGCGTGCGCGAGCAGGTCCAGTCGCCACAGATCAAGTCCGACGCCGTCGAACGGTTCCTGGACGACCTGCAGGCGATGGCGAACACCGGCTCGTCCGGCCGGACGCACACGCAATCCCAGTGGAACTGACAACCCACCCTCGACGGACCTGAGCCCCACTCGCCGCACTCGAGCGGGGCCCTCCGGCAAGAAAATCGCTCGGCCATCTCCGACTGCGGTCATTATGCTGGCGCTTGTTCGAATACTGCCATGCCGTTATGGATCGGAGTTCAACAATGACGGAGGCAACGCCCACCCTCTACGAATGGGCCGGTGGCACAGCGGCTTTCGAGGCGCTCACCGAGGTTTTCTACCGCGAGGTCCTGAAGGACGAGCTGGTCGGCCCGCTGTTCGCCGGCATGGATCCGGGACATCCGAAATATGTCGCGATGTGGCTGGCCGAAGTCTTCCGCGGACCCGAGACCTACAGCACCGAGCGTGGCGGCTACGCCCATATGGTCCGCCAGCACCTCGGCAAGGCGATCACCGAACCGCAACGCCGTCGATGGGTGAATCTGCTCATGGATGCCGCCGACGAGGTGGGCATGCCCGACGACCCGGAGTTCCGCTCCGCCTTCTTCGCCTACATCGAGTGGGGCACCCGCCTCGCCCATTCGAACTCCCAGCCCGATGCCGCACCGCCCTTGAAAGCGCCGATGCCGCACTGGGGTTGGGGCGAGGCGCCGCCCTACCAGCCCTGAGTCAGCTGAAGTAGTCCTTGAACAGGATCTCGCTGACCTTGGTGACGGTCTCCTTGCCGACCTGGTAGCCGTTGTCGACCACCTGGGTGTTGTTCATGATGGCGACGGTGAACTGCTCACGCGGCCCGACGAATCCGACCGAGTTCATCAGCCATGAGCCGTCGTCGTTGTCGTCGGACCAGCCGTTCTTGTTCCCCGGCGCCGCCTTGTCGCCCGCGCCCCAGACACCCCACTGTTGGTTGGTGTCGAGCGAGTCGCCGCCGTCCACCGCGCGCATCTCGCCGACCAGGTAGTTGCGGTGCCGCGCGGGCACCTTCTCCAGGACGAAATCGATGAGCTGCTCGAGGTCGTTGGCGGTGGCCAGGATCCAGCCCCAGGAATCCGGGTGGCCGTCGGCGAACTTGATGCCCGCCATGCCGAACGACCGGAACCGCGGCGCGAACGCCTTCTCGCCGCCGTAGCGTTCCCACAGGGTGGTCGCGGCATCGTTGTCGCTGGCGTGCAGCATCCGGTGCATCAGCTCGCGGTCCTCGGCGCCCAGCGTGATCGAGCCGAGGTCGTCGCGCAGCAGCAGGTCCACCGCCATCGCCAGCTTCGGCGTGGAACAGGCCCAGATCGGGGTCGCCGCATTCGCATTGCGCCACACCGCACCCGTGCGGCGGTCGCGCACCACGATGCCGGTGAACCCGGGACGGCTCTTCGCATAGGCCTCCGCCTGGGTGATCCGCGACTTGAACGCGGGATCGAAACCGCGCGGTGATCCGATCTCCTCGCGCGCCGGACCCGTCGGCGCCGGCGCCGCGTGCTCCGCGCCGCGTGGCTCGTACATCAACGCGGCCGCGACCAGCGACCCGGCGACCAGTAGACCGGATAGCACCAGGGGCACCCTCGACTTCCGCATGAACGTCCATCCCTCGCTGTGTCGCTAGACAGAAAACGCAGGTCACCGGTAGTTGCATCCTTCCCAGCAGACCGCGCCGGAGCAACCCGACACTCGGAGGAGGCGGTAAATCGCGGTGGGGCGGCGCTGCCCCCGACGCCGGGGGCACGATATTCAGTGCGCCCCGGATTGCGTGAAACTTAGTAACACGCACCGCAATTGACCCGATGACTAGTTGTCAGCGCAGGTTCGTGGATGGAGGACCACGTTCGTGCCCCGGGCGACCGGAGCAGTTGCGCAGACCCCGCACTACGGAAAACTACAGACGACCACACCGATTCCGGGGGTTCAATGAACATCAAGTCATGGGCTTTTGCCGCACTGGCCGCGAGCGTCGTCCTCGGCGCGACCGGCTGCGGTTCGAGCAGCCCAGAGCCACAGGCGACCAGGACGCCGATCCCGTCGGCCGCGCCCGCAGCGCCGAGCACACCGGGTAACGCATCGGGTCCGGCGCAGCCGGGCAACACCGATCAGCCCACCAATCCGCCGCGGGCGCAACCGAACGCGCCGGAGACCAGCGAGGCACCGCCGCCCGCGAGCGTGCCGGTCAATCAGCAGGAACCCGCACCCGCACCGCCGCCGGCCTCGAACCAAGGGCCCTACGGCAGTGGACACGGGTTGTGCTTCGACCTGAACTCGGAACTCGCCCACAACGCGGTCGGCCGCTTGGCGCCGAACGCCGGGGGCTACCCGTGGACCATCGTGGAGGCGAGCACCGATCCGATCTCGGCGGGCTGCTCCGGCTTGCTGTCCTACTTGGTGGTGAACTGGGACGGCAGCCATCCCGGGTACCACGTCTTGTACTTCACCGACGGCAAGTACCTGGGGACGGCGACGTCCAAGTACTACGCCTACACCACGGTGCTCGGTAAGACCAGGAACACCGTTTCGCTGCAGTACCGCTGGGCCAAGCCGGAAGACGCGCTGTGCTGCCCGTCCGGCGGACCGAGCAATGTGACGTTCACCTTGAGCGGCACCACCGTCACGGCACAGGGACAGTTCCCCCCGAATCCGGACAAGTAAACCGCTGGTTGGTCAGCGCAGGTTCGCGGATGGAGGACCGCGTTCGTGCTCCGGACGGCCGGAGCAGTTGCGAAGACGAGCAGCAGTAGCGATCTATCTACGACAACACCGATTCCGGGGGTTCGAATGAACATCAAGTCATGGGCTTTTGCCGCACTGGCCGCCAGCGTCGTCCTCGGCGCGACCGGCTGCGGTACCAACTCGACACCACAGCCGACCAGGACGCCGATCCCGTCGGCCGCATCGCCGGGCCGGCCCGCCGATGCATCACAGGCCACCATCGCGCCGCCACCGGCGAGTGTGCCCGTCGACCAGAAAGAACCGGCGACGTCCCCGCAGAACGCCGACCAGGGACCCAATGGCAGCGGACACGGCCTGTGCTTCGACGTGAACTCGGAGCTGGCCCACAACGCAATCCAGCGGCTGGGCACGCCGCCCGTGGGCAGCAACGCGCAATGGGAGATCGTCGGCAGCGGCACCGAGCCCATCTCCAGCGGCTGCTCCGGCGTCCTGTCCTACCTGACGGTGGAGTGGCAGGGCATCCATCCCGCCACCCACATCCTGTTCTTCGCCAACGGAACCTGGCTCGGCACCGGCACCGCCAAGCCCTACAGCTACACCCAGGTGCAGGAGCGAACCAGGAGCACCCTCGCGGTGCAGTACCGATGGGCCAAGCCCGAAGACGCGCTGTGCTGCCCGACCGGCGGACCGAGCATCGTGACCTACGTCTTGAACGGAACCACGGTCGAGGCGCGCGGCCAGTTCCCGCCCGACAACTGACCCGACCACGATCCTGACCGCTCCACCGCGGTCAGGATCGTTCCGCCACCCTCGTTATCCAAAGCGCTCGGGCCGCAACCACAGCCAGATCGCCACGCGAGAACCCATCCCTACCCCCACCATGTGTCTCACGACCATCCTGGCAGCGGGCGTATACGCGGTGTACGGCTCACAGAAACGGTGAGCGCTGTCATCGGGCTGTAGGGCGGGACCCCGCTGTTGGTGGCAGGCGCACTCTCTCTCGGGATCTGCACTCGGAATAGGGCCCTATTCCGAGTGCAGATCCCGAGAGAGTGCGGATTTTCGGCGCTGGGGGCGGGGGTTAGGAGGGTTCTGCGGCGGAGCGTAGTCGGGCTAGGTCTTGGTGGAAGGTGTGGGTGAATAGTGGTGTTAGTAGGCGCATTCCTAGTGTGCCTACCAGGCCGAGCGGGGGGTGTAGGTGCTCGGTCCAGGCGAGGTGGGTGCGGGTGTTGGGGAGTTCTGTCAGGTGGATGTCGCCGCGGCCCTTGACCCAGCCGAGGTGCTCGATTCCGAGGTGGGCTGGGCTCGATCCGTTCGGCGGGTCCCACACGTCGACGCGGATCCGGTCGCGGGTGGCGATGCCGGCGATTCGCACGGTGGTCGCTACCGTCACGCCGACGCCGGAACGGTGTGGTGAGGTCACTTCGAAGTCGGAGGCTTCGCGCATCCACTCGCCCTGGTTCTCCCAGTCGGTGAGCAGGTCCCACAGTCGTTGTGGCGCAGCCGAAATGTCGGCGCTTACGGTAACCACCACGGGGCGCATCGTGAATCACCGCCCGATCAAGGCCACGACGGCTTTGGGTGCGGCCAGCCATTCGCGGATGTTGTTGCGTATCAACGTTGTC
This sequence comes from Nocardia sp. NPDC046473, assembly GCF_040645995.1. Taxonomy (NCBI): domain Bacteria; kingdom Bacillati; phylum Actinomycetota; class Actinomycetes; order Mycobacteriales; family Nocardiaceae; genus Nocardia; species Nocardia sp. NPDC046473. Next base: position 163,557 of record NZ_JBEYZJ010000001.1, on the reverse strand, counting down.
CGACGGCAATCACAATAGGCGGTGACCCCGTCGGCATCGATGCCTTCGGCGCGGCACAAGGCGACGGCTCGCGGCACATGCCGGTACTGGGAGACGATGATCGCGCGATCGATGCCGAACAGCCGCTTGGCGCGTTCGCAGGTGGCACGGGTCGACAAACCTTCGCCGTCGGATCGCACGAGCGCCGGATCGACACCGTGGTCGACGAGATACTTTGTCATCGAGGCGATCTCATCTCCTGAGGTACCGGCGGCGTCACCGGACACCAGGATCTCACGGGCCTTACCGGCCGCCAGGAACTCGATCGCGACATCGAGCCGTCCACGCAGATATGCCATCGGCGCACCGTCAGGGCCGACCTTAGCTCCGGGCACGATCACGACCGGAACCGCCGGCGCCGCCTCAGGGCTGAACCGATGGCCCGACGACACCATCCGCAGCCGGACATTCGAGCCGACCACGACCAGCACCAGTCCCGTCGCCGCGACCGCAGCCACGCCGAGCAGCCTGCGCGCCCAGCGCTTCCCCGCACCGCCCGGTAGCTTCCGATCGTCCGCCAAAACAACCTCTTCCAGTCGGTCCCGCCGTGCACATGCTGACTACGGCTGACGTCGGTCGTTATCAATGACAAGCGTAGGCGACCGGGTAGACAACGCCGGCCACAGCAGCAACCGCCACGTCGTTGACCAACCGGGCCGCCTCCGCGAGCAGTCCCCGCATGGCTGTTACGTCGGGCTCGATACTTCCTGTGTCACAGCGTCTTCGGGCTCAATCGGCTTACCCGCCCGCGACCTGGTGATCGCCACACCGGACAGGCACAGCAAGCCGCCGACCACGGCGAGCGGCCCGGGGACCTCGTCGAGCGCGATCCACGCCATCACAATCACCAAGGCGGGGACGGCGTATGTGGTCACGCCCATCTTCCCGGCCGTAGTACGGGACAGCGCGTAAGCCCAGGTGGTGAACGCCAGAGCGGTCGGAAACACGCCCAGGTACACCACGCTCAATGTTGCGGACAGCGGCGCGGCGGTGGCCTCGCTGAACAGCTGACCGGCGAACGGCAAGCAGGCAATGGCGCCGATGACGCACCCGCCGGTGGTCACCTGCAGCGCTGACGCGTGCCCCAGCGCGGGCTTCTGCGCGACGACCGCCACCGCCCAGGCCGCAGCGGCGGTCAGACACAGGACCACACCAAGCACGGCTGCGCTACCGCCGCTGGAATTCGACAGGCCGACCACCACCGCTCCGGCGAACGCGACCGCTATGCCTGCCATCAGCCGCCCCGGAAATCCTTCCCGCAGAACCAGTCCGCTCAGCACCGCGATCAAGATCGGCCCGATGTTGATCACCATCGCCGCGGTGCCCGCGTCGACGTGCTGCTCGCCCCAGTTCAGAGCCACCATGTAGACCCCGAACCACAGCACACCGGACACCAGAATCCCGGGCCACGCGGCACGGGCAGGCATGCCCTCGCCCCGGATGATCAGGATCAGCACCAGCGTGATGGCCCCGGTCAGCAACCGCCCCAACGCCAGCGCACCCGGCGAAAAGTCCTCCCCCGCAGCACGAATGAACACAAAGGCCGAGGCCCACAGCACCACGGTGACCGCGGCCGCGACAACGGCCTTCCGATCGCCCGAGCGAACGACTTGCTCCATTTATCGAACGCTAGAGCACCGGCGCCGCGAACTCACGCGGTTTTCGGACACCGCGACTGTGCCGCTCCGCACCTACGGGACCGCGATGGAATAGACCTGTTCGGCCAGCTCGGTGCGTTGACCGTGCTTGATGAAATAGACGTCGTAGAACCCGGCGCTGCCCGGTTTGGCGAGCTCGATCGTCGCACCTGCCGAGGTCTGGGCACGGTCGGCGATCGGCGGATCCAGCGGGGTCCAGCTGCGCTGGTTACTCTGCCAGCGTGTTGTCTGTGCGTCGGTCGGTTTGGTGAAGGCAGGCCAGCGATCGACGGCCAAAGTCGGTCCGTCGGGTATGTCCCAGCGGAGTTTCAGTGCGCTGGAACAGTTCTCGGGCGACGGGACGGTGGACTGCAGATCGCCCGACGACAGGTCGAGGAAGTAGACGACCGCCAGGCTGCACGCCATGTCGCGCAGATAGCTGCTGGGCACCGCGTATTGGGACAGTGCGGCCGACTTGCCGTCGGGACTGAAGACTGCGCTGTAGAAGTACGCCTTCAAGTCGGAGAGCGGTCCGTGCGTATGCGTGGTGCCGTCGGCGTCGATCGTGAAGAGCTGGCATTTGATCGAGTCGTACTGCTGCTCTATCTGATAGCGGTTCAGCAGCAGTTGATCCCCGTGGACGGCCAAGAGATCTACCCGTTCTTGCGTCTGTAGTGCGGGCGTGATCGTGCGCCATACCGTCGGCTTCGGCTGTGCCGCAACGAGATCCATGCGCATGACGGTGTCCGGTGCTTGCAGCCACACGATGGTGCTTGCGCTGAGCGGGAGGACCTGACGGCAGCCACAGGCGACCCGGAGGGGTGCCGCGGGTGCTCCGGTGGAGACCGCCGCGACGAAGGACCCGTCACCGCCGCGTGCATCTTCCTTCCAGAACGCGAATTTCGAGTCCTTGGTGACGCCGACGTCGCGCGTTGTATCGAAAGAGCCTGGCGTTCGGGACAGGATCGTGGTGCCGTCCGCGACAACCAGTTCGGTACTTGTCGCGTACGCGAATATGTCCGTGCTGGCGACAGGTTCGGTCGCGCTCGTCGGCGGGCCCGCGCAACCGGTGGCAACGAGCATCGCCAGCGCCGCGAACGCCACCAGTCGACGTCTGGTCACCTTTGCCTCCTCAACGGCAGCACCCCCGAGATGTGGTCTGGATCGGGGCGAAAGGCCGTCAGACAAAGTCTGTCCGATCACCACGCATCTGGTGGTCGATTCACAACCATGGCACGCCCGCACGAAGCAGCACGTTGGCATAGGGCCGCGCCTCACCCGTGCGAACGACGAAGCGGCACTGCCCGATCCGCCGTTTGAACTCTTCGTGCGCGAGCAACTCGGCATTCAACCGGGTCAGGATATCGGCCGCCTCCGGATTCGCGGCGACGACATCGGCGCTCCCCCAGGCGGCTTCGACGGCAACCTCATCGAGGATCAGCTCGAGCACGGGCGCGAATCGCGGCATGCCGTAACTGATTCCGAGATCGATCACCGATACACCGGGCGGCACGGGCAGGCCCGAGTCGCTGACGGCGAAGGTGTCGGTGTGGCGGAGGGCGACGAGGGCCGACATCAGTTCGGCGTGAATCAATCCACCGGTGCGCAAGGTGCTTCCAATCTGGTTGTGCGGAAACTCGAGTCGGCGGGCGGCAGCGCCGCGACAACCTGCTCCCGAGTGGGATAGGAGGCGTGGGTGCCCGCCGACTGGACAGACAGCGACGCGGCCGCCGTCGCAAAGGCCACCGCCGCACTCAGGTCGGCTCCATCGGCCAGCGCGGTGGACAACGCACCGACGTACGCATCACCCGCCCCGGTCGAATCCACCGAGTCCACCTGCGGCGCAGGCTGATACCTGACGCCGACGGACTCCGCCGAGCGTTGGGCCAGGATCGACCCGGCGGCACCCAACGTGACAACGACCGACGGCGCTCCGCGCGAACACAGCGACCGCGCGGCTCGACCTGCCTGCTCCCTGGTCGCGGTCGGCGCCCCGCTGATCGTGGCCAACTCGTACTCGTTCACCACGAGCGGATCACACCGCCGCAGCAGTTCATCGTCGAGCTCCGCCGCCGGAGCGGCATTGAGGACGAACCGCCGCGCCAGTCCTGCGGCCCAGGTGACCACTGCGAGCGGTATTTCGAGCTGTGCGACAACCACATCCGCCGACGCGAGCAGCTCGGCCTCGGCCAGCTCCGCCAGTTCGGCGTCGGATTCCCAGGCGAAGTTGGCGCCGGGGTCAACGACGATCTGGTTCTCCCCGGCGGCGACCGTGACGTAGGCCCGACCGGTCCGCATCCCTGGAACCTCCCGCAACGCAGCCGTTTTCACGCCCGCCTCGGCCATCGATTCCAGCAGGGCCGCCGCGGCCGAATCGCCGCCGACCCGGCCGACGAACTGCACACTCCCGCCCACCTTCGCCGCAGCGACCGCCTGGTTGGCCCCCTTACCACCCGGATTCGTCCGCGCCCCGACGGCCAGCACGGTCTCCCCCGGCCCGGGCAACCTCGCCACCTCGCAAACCACATCTTGGTTCATCGATCCGATGACCGTGATCCGCCCGGTCACGAGACCTGTTGTTCCACAGCAGGCTTCGTCTCCAGGTTGCCGGGCGCGGCCCCGGTGATCAGCGCAACCAGCCGGTCGCCGTCGATCTCGCCCACTCGATGCGCGGCCACCGAACGACCGCGCCGCAGCACCACCACGTTGTCGCAGATGCGCATCACCTGCGCCAGATCATGGCTGATGATCAGCACGGTCACCCCGCGGTCGCGCAGCCCACGCACCAGTTTCTCCACCGCGGCGGTCTCCCGAACACCCAGCGCGGCGGTCGGCTCATCCATGATCACCATCGATTTGCCCCAGGCGACCGCACGGGCGATGGCGATACTCTGCCGCTGACCGCCGCTCATCCGCCGCACCGTAGTGCGGACCGAGGGCACATCCACGTCGAGATCCCGCAGGATCTCCCCACTCCGGCTGATCATCGCCTTCCGATTGACGATCTTGATCGGCCAGGACGGATAGACGAGTTCCCGGTTCAGGAAGAGGTTCTGCCACACGGTCAAATCGTCGATGAGCGCGAGATCCTGATACACGGTCTCGATCCCCATCTTCCTGGCATCCTCCGGCGAGCCGAGGCGCACCGGCGCGCCACCGAACAGAATCTCCCCGGAATCGGGTGGGTGCACTCCGGTCAAACAGCGCACCAGGGTGGACTTGCCCGCCCCGTTGTCACCGACGAGCGCGGTGACCTCCCCTTCCGGAATGGTCAGCGAGACATCGTCGAGCGCACGGACGGAGTCGAACGACTTCGTCAACCCGCGAGCCTCGAGCATCGGCTTGGTCATGTGTCGTACCTACTTCCGGAATCGCGAAATAGCCGCGGCGAGAAGCAATACCGCGCCTACCGCGATCGGCTGGTAGTACTGCGAGATGCCGAGGATGGTGAATCCGTTGATCAGCGAGGTGAACAGGATCGCGCCACACACGGTGCCGAGCACCGACGCCTTGCCGCCGCTCAGCGACGAACCGCCGAGCACCACCGCCGCGATCGAACTCAACAGGTAGGTGGTCTGCAGAGACGGGTCGGCACCGCCGTTGCGGGCGACCAGCATCACCCCGGCGACGCCGCACAGCAGCCCGCACGCGCTGTAGGCGAGCAACCGGATCCGGCGCACCGGAATGCCGGTCTCCCTGGCCGAGTCGATATTGCCGCCGGTGGCGAGCAGATGCGTGCCGACCCTGGTCCGGAACAGAATGCCCGCCACACCGAGCGCCGCGACCAGGGCCAGGAGCCAGAACCAGCGCAGCGGTCCGGCACCGTCGAGCGCGAGACTCTGCAGGAACGGCGAATTCACCGCGACGCTGTTGCCGCTGGTGAGCAGCAGGGTGCAGCCGCTGAGCACGCTCAGCGAGCCGAGCGTGACGACGAAGTCGGTCATCTGGAAATGCCCGATCAGCACACCGTTGATCACCCCGACCAGCAGTCCGCCCAGAATCGCCACCACGATGCCGGTCGTCACCGGATACCCGTGACTGGTGAAGTAGCCGAGCAGCGCCGCCGACCATGGCAGCGTCGCGCCGACCGACAGGTCGATGCCGCCGACCACCACGGCGAACTGCTGCCCCAGCGCGAGCACGGTCAGAATCGTCGACGCGACGAGCAGATCGTCGATGTTGCTGGCGGTCAAGAAGTTCGGCGTCGCGATGAAGAACCCGAGCCACACGATCACCAGCGCGATCGGGGCCGCGTAATCCGCCAGCTTGGCCGGGATGCGCCGCTCACCCAGCCGCCCGGGTGCGGCGCGCGCGACGTCGGCGATGCTGATCATTTGTTCACCAGCCCGGCCAGCGGATTGTCGAACGTGGCGATGGGCTGAGGAAACGCGCTGATCTGCTGGTCGACGTTGTCCTGGCCGATGAACGCGATCGGCGCGACCACCCGGTCCGGAATGCTCTTGCCCTGATGCTTCGCGAGACAGGCCTGGACCGCGAGTTGGCCTTCGGCGTAAGGGTATTGGGTCACGGTGCCGTAAACGGCGCCCGCCTTGACCGCGGCCAGCGCCGCCTGGATGCCGTCGACCGAGATCACCTTGATCTGCCCGGTCCGGCCCGCGTTCTTGATCGCCTGCGCGGCGCCGAGCCCCATGGTGTCGTTGGCGGCGAAGATTCCGGTGATGTCGGGGTGCGCCTTCAGGATCGCCTCGGTGACGGTGAGGCCCTTGTCCTGCTCGTAGTCGGCGGGCGCCCGCTGCACGATCTCCAGCTTGCCCGCGACGGTGTCGGTGAAGCCTTTGTCTCGGTTGATGCCGTTCTGCTCACCCGCGATGCCTTGCAGCACAATCACTTTGCCGGTGCCGCCGAGCGCGTCGAGCATCTTCTCGCCGGCGATCTTGCCCGCCGCAAGGTTGTCGGAGCCGATGAAGCTCGCGAAGTCGACCCCGGCCTGCTTCGAGGCGTTCACGTCGATCTGGGTGTCCAGGTTGAGGATGGGAATGTTCTTGCGGGCCACCGGAACCAGCGGCGTGATCACGTTGGTCGCGTTGACCGGCACCACGCCGAAGCAGTCGTAGCCCTGCGCGGCCAGGGTGGAGATCTGGGCGTTCTCGCCATCCGCGTCGGTCTCGGACTGCCCCGCCTGCACTGCGACGTCGACCCCGAGCCGCTTGCCCTCCGCCAGCGCGCCGTCGCGCAGCGCCGCCCAGTACGGGTTGGTGAAGTTGCGGGTGACTACGGCAATCTTGAAGTCGGACGAGGCGTCGCCGCCGCGGCCGCATCCGGCGGTGAGGGCCGCCGCGCTGACGAGGGCCAGGGCCACAAGCCCGATCCGGTATCGAGTGCTCATCTGGTTTTCGACCTATCCTGTACGAGTTCAACTCGTGTTGACAACACGAGTTGATGTGTAGTGTGTGACCCGAATCACGAGACTGTCAAGGGTTCTTCGACAAGCTCGCACGAATTGCCAGCACGACAGGAGCGACCCGATGGCAGTCACCCGAGCCGACGTGGCCCGGCTCGCCGGCACCTCACCCGCCCTGGTGAGCTACGTCCTCAACGACGGCCCACGCAGCGTCGCGCCCGCGACCAGGGCCCGCATCGAAGCCGCCATCGAGCAGCTCGGCTACCGCCCCAACATGTCCGCGCGCAGCCTGCGGATGAACCGCGGGCATGCGCTCGGGATGGTCATTCCCGATGGTGCGAATCCGTTCTTCGCCGAGCTGTCCGCGGTCGTCGAGGCGGCCGCGTTCGCGCGCGGCTTCCCGCTGATCGTCGGGAATGCCGCGGGCGACGAGGCCAGGGAGCGCGCGTATGTGAGCGCGTTCATCGATCGTCGGGTCGAAGGGCTGCTTGCGATTTCGTCGTCCTGGGAGTCGGGCATCGCCGACGCCTGCGCGGCGGCGGACATGGCGTTGGTGGCGGTGGACCGGATCATCGATCCCGCCCGCTGCGCCCATGTCATGTGTGATTCCCTTGCCGGTGCACGGATTGCCGTGGAGCACTTGATCTCTCATGGGCATCGCGAGATCGCCTGCCTCAGCGGACCGCACGTGTCGACCGCCGACGAGCGGGTCGCGGGTTATCGGCAGGCACTGCACGATGCCGGATTGCCCGAAAGTGTCATCGTCCGTGCCGAATTCGGCGGAGCCGCCGGCTATCACGCGCTGGATGAGCTGATGAGCGGTACGAACACACCAACCGCGGTCTTCGTGACCAGCGACCTGCAAGCAATGGGCATGCTGCGCGCGGCCTACGACACGAACCTGCGCGTCCCGGACGATCTCGCGATCGTCGGGTTCGACGGTATCGAGTACGCCCGCTACACCCGACCCGGGCTGACCACCATGGTCCAGCCGACCCGGAAGATGGGCGAACTCGCGGTCGAACTCTTGCTGAAGCAGATCGACACCGGAACGGCCGAGCCAGGAGTGGTCAGCCTCGGCGCGGAATTGAAGACGCGCGGATCCTGCGGCTGCACGGATGAGTTCTGAGCTGAACCACTGAGGCGCAACGTATTACGCGATGCGGATGCTGCTGCTGAGATCGCCGTCGAGCAGTGCCGCGCCTAGCGTCGTCACCTCGTGGCGCATGGCATTGCGGTGCCGCCAGCTATCGACCAGCCCGGCCTCGCGCAGGATCGACGCGTGCTCGCTCGCCGTCGCGGGCGAAACCCCCAGTCGGCGCGCGAGTTCGGTGGTGCTGCAGCCTTCCGCGATCACCTGCAGTGCGGCGGCCCGGGTGCGGCCGAGCAGGGCGGTCAACGCCTCGTTGGTCGCGCGCGGACCCCACGCTGCCGCGAAATCACTGATGTTGCGCAGGACCGGAACGATCACCATCAGCGGTCCGTCCTTGTCCATGAGGGAGTGCAGGGTGAGCGGTTCGGGCCACGCGAACAGGGACGGAATGATCGTCAAGCCGCGGCCGTCGAGCTGCTCGTCGTGGCAGTCGAGCTGCCTGTGTACCTCGAGCACCGGCGCGCGCCAGGTCACGTAGGGCGTCAGCCCGGCGAACAGCTGCTCGACACCTTCGGTGGCGATCGTTCGGGCCATCCGTTCGGCGGCCATTTCGAGGTAGGACTGGATGTGCGCCCAACGCCCGGCGAACGCCACCGAGTGGAAGGCCTCCACGGCCTCCGCGACGCTGCGGCGGGCGGTGCCGTCCCGATCGGCCAGCTCCATCGTCCATGCGGGCAGGGGTGGCTGTCCCTTCTCCGCTCGGCGGCGAATGACACCCTCCACCTCGAGCCGGAGCTCGTCGCGGGACGCCAGATGCAACGCCTCGATACCCGCGGGCATCGAGCGTGCGCCGAGGGTGGGGGTGATCAGGTCCAGGAACGAATCGTCGGCGGGCAGGATGTCGGTGAGCACACCGAAGTTCGCCGGAATCGCGCCGCGTACCTGACTGCGCCAGCCTGCGAAACCGGCGACATTGCAGCGCTGCACCACCCGGGTGGCCAGCATCGTTTCCGCGATGGCGCCCAGCGGAGCTCCGATGCGGATACGCATCAAATCATCTGGCGTGAAATAAATCCGCTTCACCCGCGGCTACCTCGCCTTCGCTCGGACGGACCGGCCGCGCCTGATCCCGCACCAATTCGATACCGCAGAACGGCACCTCTGATCACCAAGAACCTCGCCACCGTACCGCGGTCAGCGGATCAACCTGCAGCAAAAGCCCATTGGCACTCGGTGGCGCCAGCGGCTCCTTCGCTACCGGTTCATCCCGACGCGACAACATCGGTGCCAACCATCGCCGCCCCCGTTTCCATTCCGTCACCGCACTGTCGGCCAGCCGGGCCACCGCCATCGCGACACCGCCATCGGCTGGCACCGCTACGTCTTTCATCATCTTCGAACTCCTCGTTGTCACTGCTCAGAGCCTATGAACGAGGAGGGGGCGCGGTCACCATCATTCGGTTCAGGCCGAAACACCGAGCAAGCGGCGAGCTAGGGGAAAGCTCTCGGCGTCAACCTCGCACGGAATCATCCGTGGTCGGCGACACTCGAATTCGTGACGATCGACTGCTCCACCCAGGTGCGTTCCTGGCTCGAACCACGTACCGATGAGATGGCCGACCTGCTGACCGCGCTGGTCGCGCACGAGACGGAGAATCCGCCCGGCCGCGGGCTGCGTGATTGCGCCCGTGCGCTGCGCGACGCCATGGCCGGTCTAGGGCTCGATGGCGAGATCATCGGAGTGCCCGCGGTGGACGCGCAGGAGGATCCGTGCATCGTCCGCGCGACCGTCGGCGATGGCCCGAAAACCCTATATTTCCATGGGCATTTCGATGTCGTGCCGGTGCAGGATCGCGGGCAGTTCACCGCTCGGCGGGCCGACGGCAAGATCATCGGGCGGGGCACCGCCGACATGAAGGGCGGGATCGTCAGCATGCTGTACGGCGCCGCCGCGGCGAAGGACCTCGGGCTGCTCGGCGACGGCAAGATCGTGATCCACCTGGTGTGCGACGAGGAGACCGGCAGCGTCGCGGGGTCGGGATACCTACGGCAGCACGGTCTGATCGATCCGACCGCGGTCGCCATGGTCACCGCGGAGCCGAGCGCGGGCAAGATCTGGCACGCCGCGCGCGGCGCGGTCAGTTTGCGGGTCACCGTGCATGGGCGCGAGGCGCACGTCGGGCAGGCGAACTTCGGCATCAACTCCTTCCAGCACATGGTGCGGATCGCGGCGCCGCTGGAGAAGTACGTCCGCACGATGCTGGACAAACACACCGCGTTCGCGATGGACGGCAAGGACGCGCGCGGCTCGATGGTCGTGGTCGGCGGGCTGTCCGGCGGTGGGTCGAACTTCAACGTGGTCCCCGGCACCACCTGGTTCACCATCGACAGCCGGTTCAATCCCGAGGAAGACCTCGAGGTCGAACTGAAGCACCTGACCACGATCATCGAGAACGCCGCCGACGCCATCGGCGCCGAGGTCACCGTCGAGCTGACCCAGTTCCAGCCCTCGGCGAGCACCGATCGGCACCATCCAGCCGGACAGGCTCTGGCCCAATGCATCTCGCACGTGACGGGCGCGCAACCATCGTTCGAGATGTGCGCGGGCATCCTCGACACCCGCTGGTACGCCCAACTCGACATCCCCGCCTTCGCCTATGGCGCCGGGCGACTCGACGTCTCACATGGGCCGCACGAGTACGTCGACGAGCATGAGATGTGTTCGGCCGCAGCCGTTTACGCCCTCTACGCGCGGGAACTGCTGCAGTGACGCCGAGGTGGCCGCGCGGGCTCCCCGGCGCCCGCCGACCCGCCCGACTCGGAATTTCCGCCAGTCGTTGACCTGGCCGGCGGGCGATGCGGGCCATAGTGGACTCATGGGTAACAAGACGACGGTCGCGGCGGTGTTCGAACCTTTGGCACGGGCCGCGCTCGGGTCGCATCCGTCGGTGCGATTCGAGTTCTGGGACGGCAGCTCGATCGAACCCGAGGGCGCGAGCGCGGGGACGATCCGGATCAACTCCAAGGACGCGCTGAGTCATATGGTCTGGGCGCCAGGCGAACTCGGCATCGGGCGGGCGTTCGTGTCCGGTCTGGTCGACCTGGACGGGGATATCTTCTCGATCCTGCGATCGCTGGCCTCGACGGCGCCCGGTGATGCCAAGCTCGGCCTGCCCGCGGCGTGGCAGGCCATCGACGCGGCCAGGCAGCTCGGCGCGCTCAAGCGCCGTCCGGAGTTACCGCCGGAAGAGGCGCGGCCCCAGCGCGGGCCGCTGCACACCAAACGGCGGGACGCGGCGGCGATCAGTCATCACTACGACGTCGGGAACGACTTCTATCGGCTGGTGCTCGGCGAGAGCATGACGTACTCGTGTGCGCGGTTCGTCGCGGACAGCGACGACGGGCAGGTCGGTGCGAACGGAAGTGTGTCCCTGGTGGATGCGCAGCGCGCCAAGCACGATCTGATCTGCCGCAAGCTCGCTCTGCAGCCGGGGATGCGGCTGCTCGATGTCGGGTGCGGGTGGGGATCGATGGCGATCCACGCCGCCGCGACCTATGGCGTGCAGGTGGTCGGCGTGACGATCAGCAGTGCGCAGATCGAGCTGGCGCGCAAGCGGGTCGCCGACGCGGGGCTGTCCGCGAACGTCGAGATCAGGCTGGCCGACTATCGCGATCTGCGCGGCGAGCAGTTCGACGCCATCTCGTCGATCGGCATGTTCGAGCATGTCGGTACCAAGCGGGCCGCGGCGTACTTCGAGACCCTGCGTGCCTTGCTCCGCCCCGAGGGTCGACTACTCAACCACGCGATCTCCTCCGCGGGCGGGTCCGTGATGGGCAGTCGCTCGTTCGTCGGCCGCTACGTCTTTCCGGACGGTGAGCTGGTCGATGTCGGCGAGGTCGCGTTGGCGATGCAGCGGGCCGGGTTCGAGGTGCGCGACGTCGAGGCGCTGCGCGAGCATTACGCGCTGACGCTGCGCGCGTGGGTCGCCAATCTGGAAAGTGCTTGGGATCAAGCGGTTTCGCTCGCCAGCGAAGGGCGGGCACGGATCTGGCGGCTGTACATGGCCGCCTCGGCGTTGGGCTTCGAGGACGGCGGGCTCGGGCTGCACCAGGTGCTCGGCGTCGTACCGGATCCGCAGGGGCACACCGGAATGCCGGGAACCCGGCGCGCATGGATGTGAGCGCCGGGCCTGGCTGATTCAGCAGCGGGTGCGCACCGGTTCGCCGCGATAGCGGGACCGGCCGCCGTTGATCCGCAGCAACCGCCACGTCAGCTTCGCGGCCGGGTTCATCAGTCCGATATCGGACGCGAGCATCCGGGCCTCGCCGAAGAAGTCGCGGCGACGAGCGCGCGCTTCGGCGCTGCGCCAGAACAACTCCCGGCGAATGCGCAGCGGAATATCGAACTCGTGGAACAGCGAACGCGGCGGCTTCACGATCAGGTCGCAGGCGATGAACATGATGATCGGGTAGGCCAGCGACAGCGTGCCTCGCTGCACGCGACCCAGCTTCGGCACCCGGTGGCGCAGGTATTCGTGCGCGAAGGCGATGTGGCGCGCCTCCTCGGCGATGTGGATCCGCATCACGTCGCGCATGATCGGGTGCACGTTCTCCCCCGCGCGCAACACCGACTTCTGCACGTGGTCGATCGGCTCCTCGCCCGCGAGAACGGCGACGAAGAAGGTGGTCGGGAAGAACCGGCCGAGCAGCGGCACCAGCGGTCCGGCCACCTTCATGAACCGGCTCATGCCCGGCACGTCCGCGCCGATCCGGTTCACCATCTCCTGGAACATCAGGGTGTGGTTGATCTCCTCGGCAACCTCGTGATTGAGGTACCGGAATTCGCCGGATCCGTTGGGCACCACGGCGAACAGATAGTTCATCACGCCGCCGATCAGCACCTCTTCGAACTGCAGCCCCACCTTCGCGATGTTGGCCTGCCGCCACATGCCGATCTCGATCTTGCGCGCCTCCGGCAGCGCCAGATACCAGGGATGCGCGCCGAGCGGATCACTGTCCGCAGGCAGGATCCAGCGCGGATCGTTCGGCACCACCGCCCACTCCGGCGCATCCCAGTCGATCTCGGTATACGGATCGAAGTGCTTGTTCACCGACCCTTCGGACAGCGTGGTCAGGATCCCCGCATACGCGCTCCGAGACGGCGCCGTTGCCGACTTTGTAGCCATGACGTCTACCTCATATCCAGTCGAGGTTAATGTGACACACGTTTACAGTAACAGCCTGTCTCACTCAGATCCAGACCTCGACGTGGAACAGATCAGATAGCTCGGGCGTTGCCATGCCCGGGGGTCGAGACGAGATTTGAGGAAAGACGTGCGGGTCGAGATTTGGACCGATATCAACTGTCCGTTCTGCTACCTGGGCAAGGAGCGGTTCGGGCAGGCCTTGGCGGGGTTCGCGCATGCGGGCGAGGTCGAGGTGGTGCATCGGTCGTTCGAGTTGGATCCGACGCTGGCCGCCGATGAGTCGGGGCCGGTGATCACGGAGATCGCGCGGAAGTACGGGATCAGTGAGGCGCAGGCCGCGGCGAACGAGCGGGGTATCGGGGCGCAGGCGGCGGAGATCGGGCTGCCGTATGTGACCGAAGGGCGTGATTACGGGAGCTCCTTCGATATGCATCGCCTGCTGCACTTCGCGTTGGCGCAGGGTAAGCAGGAGGAACTGCTGGACGCGCTCTATCGCGGGAACTTCGCCGAGGAGCAGTCGCTGTTCGGCGATCATGAGCGGCTGGTTCGGCTCGCGGTCGACGCGGGACTCGACGAGCCGGGTGTGCGGGCGGTGCTCGCCGATCCAGAAGCCTATGCCGACGCGGTTCGGGCCGATGAGAAGGAAGCGGCGCAGTTCGGCGCGACCGGCGTTCCGTTCTTCGTGATCGACCGCAAATATGGTGTGTCCGGCGCGCAGCCGGTCGCGGTGTTCGCGCAAGCCCTCGATCAGGCGTGGGGCGATCGCGCTCCCGTTATCCAGACGATCGGCGGCGCGGACGCGTGCGGTCCGGACGGCTGCGAGCTGCCGGCCCGCGATTGACCTGCTGGACAAGCACATCGAATGCAACAAAATGCCCCTGACCGATAGCGCCGGCTACCGGTCAGGGGCACCTGTCTGACTAGGCGCAGTTACTCGGGGCAGGCCTGCCGCTGTATCGACCGTCGAGCCAGTTCAGCATCGAGGGGAAGCCGATGACCGCGGTGGTCAGGTGGTCCGGCGAGGGGAAGAGTTCGGATTCCACCCGCACGCCCGCACGGCAGTAACGGTTGACCGTGTTCGCGATGGCGTCCAACGGGATCAGGTTGTCCTGCGGGGAATGCCATTCGAAGATCGGCGCATCGGGCACACCGCCGTAGAGCTCGACGCTGTTCTCGTCCGCCACCGCCCAGGCCTTCGGATCATGGGCCATCACATTGTCTTTCGCGTAGTCGTCGAAGCTGTGCCCGACGCCACGCGCGATCAGGTCGTTGGTGCAGCTGTTGGCGATCTCCCTGGCCGCGGCGAGCCCACGCTCGCTCAGGGCGTCGGTGATCGGCAGCCGGTCCGGGTATTCCCGCTCCAAGCCGAGCACGGCGGCGAAGCCGAGGCCGAACGCCGGATGCTGGTTGTGCCCGATGGCCCAGCCCATCGTCTGCAGGTTCATCGGGACACCGCCCTCGGCGGCGCCGACGATGTTCAGCTCCGGCGCGTACTTCGGCGCCAGCGCGGCGGCCCAGGCGGTCGCCATGCCGCCGCCGGAGTAACCGGCCAACGCCACCGGGCTCTTCCCGAGGCTGAGCTGCGACAGCCGCTGTGCGGCGCGGACACCGTCGAGGGTGATCTGGCCACCCAATTTCGCTGCGCCGTAGGCACTGTTCGGGCCGAGGTGGTCGGGCAGGGCGACGGACCAGCCGCGCAGCAGCGCGACGTTCAGCGCCGGCGCGAACGGGACGATGAAGTTCGTGTCGTTGGCGTAGAGGCCGTGCGAGATCGCGCACTGGGTGCCGAGCCCGTTGATGATGTGCTGGAACGACAGCAGCGGCGCGTCCGCACGGTGGCCGTTCGGCGTCAGCACCGTGGTGGTCGCCGCGATCGGCTTGCCCTGCGAGTTGGTCGAGCGGAACTTGATCAGGGTGACCGAGGCATTGGGGAAGTAGAACAGCGGCGGCATCGGGCGGCTGTCCAGCACGTCACCGTTGGCCTTGCTGCCGATGTCGGCCGGCGCGGCGTAGAACGGGTCCGGGTCCGGGTTCGGCCAGATCGGCTGGGCGTTTGCGGTGGCCGCGCCCGAGGTGACCATGACCGCACTGATCGTCAGCGCGCCGAACGCCGCGAGGATCGGTCTCAGTTTCGTGCCACCGGTTGCCAACCGAAAAAGTCGTCTACCCACTGGGCTATACCTCCACTGCATCGCGAGAATTTCAGGTGATCCGGTGAACTGCATTTCACGTGCGCGAAACGACGATAGTCATCGACTCACCACTTGTCGTGGGCGTGCCGGTGCGAAAGTGTCGCAGATTACATGCCGGTCTTTATACGAATTAAAGTTGCGCTTCAACCGCGGCGCCCAGCCGGTTGTCCGAACACGCAACAAGCCTGTTGGCCAGGGGTTTTCGTCATCGAAACGACCACCCGCGACCTCGGCGAGAAAAGATTCGTCGGCGCTGTGTAGACCGCCTTGAATCGTATGTAGTTTTCCTTAAGAGATTTTCCTGGGATTATCGGTAATTATCCGAACGTGGCGTACTCCCGAGTTGGCTGTCCCGTTGCTGTCGTGCGGTCAGCGTAATGGCGGGGGCAGCAGCGGTCTATCGGAGTAAGTACCGGTACAAAGAATTCATGTTGCTCTAACGAGGAGCTCCGGCGAAATTCACCGCGCGTGAGTCCCCCACACGCTGAACCCGGTCACTGGGTGATAGCCGACCCCATACCCCCGGCCGCACACCACGGCAAGCGGAATAATGAACGCCAACCTGACGATTGGACCGACCATGACCAGCGCTGACTTGTTGATCGATGCCTTCGGCCGGGTGCAGGAGAACGTGCACGGCGCCGTGGCCGACCTGACCGCCGACGAACTGGCCGTCCAACTGGATCCGGGCGCCAACTCCATCGCCTGGCTGATCTGGCATCTGACCCGAGTGCAAGACGACCATGTCGCCGACGTCGCGGACGTCGAACAGGTGTGGACGGCGGCGGGCTGGGCCGAGCGCTTCGGCCTGCCGTTCGACGACTCCGCGACCGGCTACGGCGACAACCCGGACGAGGTAGCCCAACTCGGCGCGGTATCGGCGGAGCTACTCCTCGGCTACTACGACGCGGTACACGCGCAGACGATCAAATATGTCTCCGGCCTCACCGACGCCGACCTCCCCCGCGTCGTCGACACCCGCTGGGATCCTCCCGTCACCCTCGCCGTCCGGCTGATCAGCGTCGTCGACGACGACATCCAGCACTCCGGCCAGGCCGCCTTCATCCGCGGAGTTCTGCTGCGCCGCAGGTGAATCCGCCTCGATCAGGCCGGTGGCCAGTTCTTGAGGACAGCGTCCAGGGCGTCCAGCGCCCTGGACCAGGAGTCCTCCGCTTTGCGCGGGTGGCTGTCGTAGCGGCCGGTCGTCTCCAGCGTCACGTATCCGTAGAAAGTACCGTGTAGCAGGCGGATCGCGTCGGTCTGGTCGGGCTCGGACAGGTCATAGCCGCGCAGGATCGCGCGGGTCATCTCCGCGTGCCGCATTGCCGCGCTGGCGGCGGCCGTCGCCGGGTCGAGGTCGAGTTGCGTTGCGGCGTAACGGCCCGGGTGCTGCTTCGCGTAGTCGCGGTAGGCGTTGGCGAAGGCGACCAGTGCGTCCTTGCCCGCGCGACCGGCCAGCGCGTCCGCGACCTTGTCGGCGAGTTCGGCCAGCGCCAGAACCGCCACCTTTACCCGCAGGTCGCGCGCGTTTTCCAGGCGTGAGTACAGGCTCGCGTCCTTGACACCGAGCTTGCGGGCCAGCGCCGAGACGGTCACGTTGTCGAAGCCCACCTCATCGGCCAGCTCTGC
This sequence comes from Nocardia sp. NPDC046473, assembly GCF_040645995.1. Classification (NCBI taxonomy): domain Bacteria; kingdom Bacillati; phylum Actinomycetota; class Actinomycetes; order Mycobacteriales; family Nocardiaceae; genus Nocardia; species Nocardia sp. NPDC046473. Next base: position 146,398 of record NZ_JBEYZJ010000001.1, on the reverse strand, counting down.
CGCCGCCTGGATCAAGCTCTCGTCGGTCATCCTCGCGCGTGCCATGTCGCCCTCCTCATTGCCTACATCTCTAACTAATTTGCCTAATAGCTCTAGGTAGTTTAGCGTACGTACTTGTCAAATGAGCTAGTAGGTACGATTGAGGGGAGACCTCCACCATGAACGCATCGGTTTCCCATGCCGCGCGCCCGACCGAGTTCGGCCGGATCTTTCCGCCGGACGAGAGCTGGCTGGCCGGACAGGCGCCGGAGCAGATCCTGCTGCCCGAGCTGCCGATCATCGATCCGCATCACCACCTCTGGTACCACCCCGGATTCCGTTATCTCCTAGAGGAATTCGCGGCGGACACCGGCAGCGGGCACAACGTGATCGCGACGGTGTATGCCGAGGCGATGTCGGCCTACCGCACCGACGGGCCGACGGAACTGCGGCCGGTCGGTGAGACGGAGTTCGTCGCGAATCTGGCCGCGGCCGGCGACGAGGCCGGTGGCCCGACGAAGGTGGCCGCCGGAATTATCGGGCGGGCCGACTTCGGGCTCGGCGCCGACATCGTCGACAACGTCATCGAGCACCACATCGCCGCCGGTCAGGGTCGCTTTCGGGGCCTCAGGTTCGGAGCGAGCTGGGATGCGAGCGAGGAGATCAAGCTCAGCCATCCCGGCAATCGTCCGCGCATGCTCGCCGAACCAGGCATTCGCGAGTGTGCGCGGGTCGTCGCCGATCGCGGCCTGACGCTCGATCTGTGGATCCTGGCCCCGCAGCTCGCCGACGCCGCCGAGCTGGCCGACGCGATTCCCGAGTTGCGGCTGGTGCTCAACCACTGCGGTGCGCCACTCGGCTTCGGGCCGTACGCCACCGACCGGGCCGAGCACTTCGCGACCTGGGCCCGTGGCATCCGTGAAGTCGCCGAGCGGCCGAACGTCGTCTGCAAACTCGGTGGCATTGTCGCCACCGCCGCCGCCTTCGACTATCGGACCGCACCGACTCCGCCGACATCGGAAGAGCTTGCCGCCCTGTGGTTTCCATGGTTCGACACCTGCATCGAGGCGTTCGGACCGCAGCGATGCATGTTCGAGAGCAACTTCCCGGTGGACAAAATGGGAACTCGATACGCGACGCTGTGGAACACCTTCAAGCGGCTCGCCGCCGGTGCGTCGAAAACCGAACTGGCCTCGATGTTTTCGGAAACTGCCCGCCGAACATATCGCCTGTGAATTTTGTGAACTCTAAGGAACACCCCATGACCAACTGGATCACCACCCCGATCGAATCCCCCATCCTGCGTGGCGCACTCGACCTCGAGCGCACCGCGAACGGCATACTGCCGCACCGCCTTCCGGCATGGGCGCGCAAGCAGTTCCCGGACGACTATCTGGCGATGGTCGAGGCGCAGCCCACCGGCGTGCGACTGTCCTTCCGGACCAGTGCGACCGCCATCGAGCTGGACGTGCTGCCGACGCGGACCGTCTATCGGGGCGCACCGCAGCAGCCGGACGGCGTGTACGAACTGCTCGTCGACGGCAGGCCCGCGGGCCGGGCCAGCGTGCCCGGCGGCACCAGGCACGTCGTCGACATGGCCACCCAGTCCAAGGTCACCGAGCAGGGCACGGTCGGCACCGTCCGATTCACCGACCTGTCGGCCGAGCCGAAGGACATCGAGATCTGGCTGCCACACACCGAAATCACCGAACTTGTCGTCCTGCGCACCGACGCGCCGGTCGAGGTGACTCCGGACCGCGGCCGCAAATCGTGGCTGCACCATGGCAGTTCGATCAGCCACGGCGCCAACGCCGACGTTCCGACGGCAACCTGGCCCGCGGTCGCCGCCGCCCGCAGCGACGTGCAGCTGACCAACCTGAGTCTGCGCGGCAACAGCCTGCTCGATCCGTTCGTCGCGCGCACCATCCGCGACACCCCCGCGGATCTGATCAGCCTCAAGATCGGCATCAACATCGTCAACACCGACGTGATGCGGCTGCGCGCCTTCGGTCCCGCCGTGCACGGCTTCCTCGACACCATCAGGGAAGGACACCCCAGCACACCACTACTCGTCGTCTCCCCCATTCTCTGCCCGATCCACGAGGACACCCCCGGCCCCGGCGCCCTCGAATTCGACGGCACGAGAGTGACTTTCCGCGCCACCGGCGATCCGGCCGAACGCGCGGCCGGACGACTCACCCTCAATGTCATTCGCGACGAACTGGCCCGCATCACCAAACAGCGCGCCGCCGACGATGCCAACCTGCACTACCTCGACGGCCGTTCCCTCTACGGCGAAAAGGATTTCATCGAATTGCCGCTGCCCGACCAGCTCCACCCCGACCCCGCCACCCACCGCCGGATCGGAGAACGCTTCGCCGACTTGGCTTTCGGCGAAGCGGGGCTGTTCAACGCCTGAGCACAGGCCACGTGGGCAATGCTGTCCGGTCGACAGCATTGCCCACGGCCCCGGGTTAACCGGTCGTCGCGCTCGGGCATACTGGCCGCTCGACGTACTCAAATATGTTGTGCTGCTTAAGCAAATTAAGTTGCGGTGATATTTGTTGTGTGGCGGTGACAAAGACAACATGATGTCAACCGAGGTGTGTCGTCGTGGTCACTTCACGGACAGATAGTGGGTCTGGACTGATTCGCAGAAAGGGGTCCAGTTTATGCGCCTGCAGCCCGTTGTCTGGATGACCGTTGCCGCGATTTTCGCCGGAGCTCTGGCCGCGCCCGCTGCTGCGGGCGGGCCGGGCGACGCACGATCCCAGCTGCCCGTCTCCTACCTGTTCAACGATGCGGTGGACGCGGAGGCGGACAATCCCGGCGCACCGCCGATCGGCGCCAATGACTGGACGTGCAAACCCACTGAGGCACACCCGAATCCGATCGTGCTGGTGCACGGCGGGCCGGAGACGGTCCGGCTGGACTGGGGTGCGCTCGCGCCGTTGCTGGCGAACAACGGGTACTGCGTGTACGCCCTGACCTACGGTTCGCTTCCGGGCATGCCCGCACCGCTCGGCGCGCTCGGCGGGCTATTGCCGATCGAGCAGAGCGCGCAGCAGTTGCGCGACTTCATCATCAAGGTGCGGGCGGCGACCGGTGCGCACAGCGTCGATATCGTCGCGCATTCGGAAGGCAGCTTGGTCACCGACTACTACGCCAAGATCCTCGGTGGTGCGAACAAGATCGATCGTTTCATCTCGATCGGTCCGGGCTGGAACGGCACCAACTCGCTCGGGTTCGCGGCCCTGTTCACCGCGCTGGCCGCCAGATTGAAGTTGACGCCCGCACTGGGGGCGGTCGTCGACCCGATCTGCGCGGCCTGCTTGCAGATTCAGACCGGCTCGGAGTTCCTGCGCAAGTTGAGTGCCGGTGGCCCAACGGTTCCCGGCGTCACCTACACCAACATCGTCACCAGTCATGACGAGTTCGTGGTGCCGTACACCAGTGGGATCGTGCAGAGTCCGAGCGTGACCAACCACGTCGTACAGGACTACTGCCCCGGCGATCTCACCGACCACCTGCTGCTGCCCTACGACAAGGTGGTGGCCCAGCTCGTGCTCAACGCGCTGGATCCGAGCAACACCGCGCATCCCACCTGCACGAGCACCCCGCCGAACAGCTGACGTCGGCGAGCTACCCGCCACGACAACATAACTCGTCGCCCGCCGCACCAAATCCCATGGTGCGGCGGGCTTTGTTATCGATGCGAGAGTCGCGTTCGATCAGCACGACTGCCGGAAAGCGCCACGGACACAACAGGTCCGCCGACCGCTGGCCACGGTCGGCGGACAACAAGGCACCGCCGGACGCGTCGTCGAGTCCGGCGGCACCGCTAGTGCGGCGAGTTACCAGCCCCCCTTGCCCGCGAGCTGCCCGAGGAGGTCGTCGAATTCTTGACCCCACGCGCCCCACGGCGAATCGCCGCCGTTGCTCGAAGGCTTGTCGAAGCCATTGCTCCACGGGTCCCATGCCGTGTCGCCGTTGCCCGGCTTGGCGTCGCCATTGCCCCACGGATTCCAGCCGCCCCAGGGATCCCCGGAGTCGCCGCCATTATTGCCGCCGTCGCCCCACGGATCCCACGGCGAATTGTCGCCGTTGTCCGGATTACCGTCGCCCCATGGATCGCCGCCATTGTCGTCGGAACCATCACCCCACGGGTTCCACGGATCCCAAGGCTTATTGTCCCCGCCGCCGGGCTTGCCGGGCTTATCGCCGCCGTCGCCGGGTTTACCGGGCTTATCCCCGCCGTCGCCGGGCTTACCCGGCTTATCGCCGCCATCCGTCGGCTTGCCGGGCTTACCGGGCTCGGCGGGCTTCTCGTCGCCCTGCCTATTGGATGTGCCGAAGTCCTGCGTCCAGTAGGCCGTGCCGTTGCCCGCCTTGGCGTAGCCGACACCGATGTCCTTGAGCCCGCAGTTCAGGATGTTCGCGCGGTGGCCCGCGCTGTTCATCCACGAGTTGAGCACCTCGGACGCACTGCGCTGACCGGCGGCGATATTCTCCGCCCAGGTCTGCGCGTGATAGCCCGCGGCGCTGATCCGGTCGCCCGGATCACCCTTCGACGAGTTGTGATCCATGAAGCCGCCGGCGGCCATATCCTCCGAATGGCCTTGCGCGGCTTGGGTAAGATGGCTTTCCGCTTTCAGCGGTGCGCAGCCCGCCTTGGCGCGTTCATTGTTGGTGAGGCTGACCACCTCATCGGCGACGGACTGCGATTGCGGCGCCGCTAGGGCCGCTGGGGCCCCGGCGACAGTACAGAGCGCAAAAGCCGAGATGCCTACTGCGGTGGAAAAGGACAGCATTGTAGCGGGAGAGAAACGCACTATTTCCTTCGCGAGTTGTCGATCTTATAGAAACCAAAAACAGCTCAGCCCGCGGTGCTCGGGCCGAGCGAGAGCGGGAGCCACACAGCGTCGTCGCCGGGAACGCCGGAGTCGGCGGCGGCACCGTCGTCGGCGACATCGCCGGCGGCACCGAAATTGGCGGTGTCATCGTCGGCAGCTTCGGAGTCGTCGTCACCTTCGGCACCGAAGTCGGCCGTGTCATCGTCGGCGGCACCGGAATCAGCACCAGCGGCACCGAAGTTGGCGGTGTCGTCATCGGCCGCACCGGAGTCGGCCGCATCGTCCGCGGCGTCGAAGCCGGCGTTGTCAGCGGCGCCACTGTCGGCGTCGTCCTCGTTGTCGGCAACACTCGCGGCGGGCGCGGGTGCCGCGTGCCGAGCCTGCGGGCTCGGCGGGTTGCCATTGGCGATCAGCTCGATCAAGCCTTTCGCCACTACCGGACCGACCTGCTTGACCAGGTCCTCCAGCACGGTGCGCAGCGGTGCGGGCAACGCCGCGCTGCCGGTGGCGAGCGCGTCGACAACGGCGGCCAGCGGCGCCCCGGTGCCCGGCTTGGCCGCACCGCCGGGCTGAGCGCCCATGCCCGGCTTCGCATTTCCGCCCGGCCGACCGGCCGGCCGATCAGCGCGATGCGCAGGCCGCTTGGCTGCGACGGGCGCGATGCGCTCCGGACGAGTCTGCTGCTGGTAGGTGGCGGGCACAGCCGTGAGCACCGGCTGCTTCGGCGGCGCGATCCACACGCCGTCACCCGAGGTGGTGGAGTTCGTGTCCTCGGCGATGGCTTGCCCCGCAGCGCCGTTGGCCGAGACCGCCAGGCCGATCAGCGTCGCCGTCGAGAGCATCGCCAATCGGGCGGGGACGACGTTATTTCGCGGCGCGCTGTGCTTGCCCATGAGTGCCTTCCTTCGAAATGACCGATCGCTGGCGAAGCCGACAGCCCACCGCTTGGTACGACCTGGGTTCGAACTTGCCGGTCGGGAGCCGTTCGACCGCCGCTCTGCGGTCAAGTACGCGGCAATTCGGGCTGTCGGCTTCCATCTGGAAGCGTAGAACTCGGCGATGTGACGAACAAGCAGAACGGACATTCTTACATCGAATCAAGATGCGATTAACTGTCGTGTGGACAACTAATCACAACCAGATCACACTCGGTACCCCAGCAGATCACCACAGCATCACGGCACAGACACGAACAGTCCAGTCGGACGTCGCACATCGAATCGATGGGAACGCTGAGATCGCAGGTCGCGAATGGTATCGATGCACTGTTGTTAGGGGAGCTAAAGTCATGTCAGATTTCCCTTGAATCAGCACCTCGGCAAGGCCATTTGTGGTCAAAATAGGTACGTGACATGCATCCTGCGACCGCGAAGGAAGGTCATGCGCCCTCACTTGGCGAGTGACCGTTCTCCAATGACGATCCCCAGGTCGAGGCTTCGGCGAGTTATGCAGTTGAAGTTACAAGGTGATCTAGGCAACAGGAAGGTTTAGCTTGGCGTAACGTTTGACGTAACGATCAACGCAGTAGATACTGCTTGCACACAAGTCGGCGTAACACCTCGAAGGCAGTCCTTCAGACTCTCGCCACAATTCGCGGATGAACGCACAGTTAACGAAAGAATGTGATGTGTTTGCCGGTCCACGCCGACCGGCAGGTGCCAGGACTCGGTGACGGAATGCTCACTTAATTTTCAGTGATGGACCGAAGGTGCTGCAGATGAGCCGACGGCTCGATACAAAGGTTGCCGATGTCTGATTATCCCGTACTAACTTCCAATACGATCACGCTCCGCCAGTTCGATTACTTTGTGAACGCGGTACAACTCGGCTCGCTCTCGGCCGCCGCCAGGCGGTTCGGAATAACGCCGTCCGCGATGTCGCAACAGATCGACGCGTTGGAGACCTCGCTCGGCCGGAAGGTGTTCGATCCGCGCTCGCGCAGGTCGAGACTCACCAAGTTCGGCCGCGAGTTCTTCACCCAGGCCTCGGATGTCGTCGAGTCCGCTCGACAGGCGATGGCCATGGGGCAGACGTTCGGTGACGGCGTGATGACGGTCGGCACCACGCCGACCATCGCGCAGAAGCTGTTGCCGCCGCTCATCTATCGGATGCGGCACGAACGAAATATCGACAGCATCGAGGTCAGGTCGTTCACCGACATCCGCGAGCTCAACGCGACGCTGGAAGAGGGCGCCCTCGACGTCGCCGTCGGACCGCTGGAACAGTCCAGCTCGCGGGTGGTGCATTGCTTCGGCGAGGAAGAACTCGTCGTCGTCTGCCATCCCAGCCAGCGCAGCAGCTTCGACGGGTCATGGAAACAACTGGTCGAGGCGCCGTGGATCCGCTGCGGCGCGAATTCCGATCTCACCGATACCGTTTCGCGCGAGGCGGGCCGAGCGGGCGTGCATGTCCGATTCGCCGTCCGCGCCCCCGACGTGACCACCGCGCTGAGCCTGGTGGAACACGGCGTCGGCGTCGCGCTGGTGCCGAAGATGGCACTGCACGGATCGGCCAGGCTGCTGTCCATTATTCGGCTGTCCCGTCCGATTCGCCGGGAATTGACGGTGCATGCGCGCGACAAGTCGCTGCATGTGGAGAAATTCCTCGAGGTCATCAGCGACTCCGAGCTGGTCCGAAAGTTCGGGGCCGCAGGACTGCTGGAGGTCCGGCGACCGGAACCCGAAGTGGCGCATCGCACACCGATGCCAGTTGGACCATTGCCCAGTTGATCCCCACTGCGGCAGGTGAATTCAGGAAGCGCCAGGTAAGCGCCGCGCGATAGCGGCGCTTACCGGCGACTCCGGCAGCTACGCCGCCATCTGCATTTGCATCTGCAGCAGTTCTTCGACGTGATAGATCTCGGTGATCCGACCGTCGACCACACGGACGATGTCGGTTCCGGTGAACGACACCGGACGCCCGCTCGCGGGCAAGCCGAAGGCATCGCCGGTGTGCACGGCCGTCATCCGCCAATGGTTCACCACCCAGCCACCCGGCAGTTCCTTTTGAAACACGATCTCGTGCTGCGTATCGGTGAACCCATCACGCACCTCGCCGATCAGTAGGCGCATGCCGTCGATCCCCGAGGTCGTACCGGGAACCGGGTTGTGATCGATCAGGTCGGGCGCGAACACCTCGTCGACGCCGGCGACATCTCCGGTGTCATACAGCAGGTAGTTGCGCGTGGCGACCGCGAGAGCCTGGCTGATGGTCATGGTCATGGCTTTCTCCCTTGGTTGACGTCATAGCTGGTACACGCCTATAGTTCCTTTTAGGAATCAGTTACCTCAAGGGAACTAATGGAGAAATGATGAGTGAGCTGCCTCACCCGCTGCCGGAATGCCCGATCGCGCGGTTCCTCGTCGTTCTCGACGGACCGTGGGCCACCCTGATCGTGCGCGAACTACTCGGCGGCCCCAAACGCTTCACCGCGCTGCGCACCGCACTCCCCGGCATCAGCCCCAAAACGCTGTCCGCACGATTGCAGCGATTCGAACTCACCGGACTGGTCACCCGCACCGCCTACGCCGAGGTACCGCCGCGGGTGGAATACCAACTGACTCCAGCCGGCCAACGCCTCGACTCAGTCCTCGCCAGCATGGCCCACTGGGCCGAAAACGACCTCCCCCAGGCGAACTCGTCGGTCACCGCGACCGCGTGAAACCGCACAAATAGGTCAGGCCCCGCCGAAGCGGGGACCTGCCTGCTATACCGAACCGGTATTACTTGGCCGGCGCGGGGGCCGGATTGAACGGCTGGTTGATCGTGGTGAAGTACTGAATTGCCGCACCGATGGCGACCGGGGCGGTGATCAGGATCTGGCCTGCGACGGTGCCGAGGGCGCCGACGGCGATGATGCCGCCGAGGCAGCCGACGGCGGCGGCGGGGATGAACGGGCCGAACAGGCCGATGATGGTGGCCGACGCCGCGACGACGCCGACGATGCCGCCGAGGACGCAACCGACGGCCGCGCCGCCGATGCCGCCGACCAGGGTGGCGATGCTGGCGCCGAGGCCGATCGTGCCGGTCATCCGGGACCAGGCGGCCTGTTCACGGTCGTACTCCGACTTCCACGGCGCCTTGTCCTCGAAGGGCAGGGCGACCGGGGTGTAGACGGCCTTGCTCATGTCGAGCTGCGGAGTCAGGGTCGCGGTACGGCCGGCGATGTCCGCGGCGATGGGGAACGTGAAGTCGTCGAGCCGGAACTGCAGCGGGGTGCCCGCGACAACATTTCCGTTGGCGGCCTTGATCTTCAGCGCGCCGTCCTCGGCGACGATGGAGCCCGAGTCGATGGAGATGATGGACTGCGAGTCGGTGGACTCGGCCGTGAAATTGATCGGGGCCTCGACGTCGGCGGCGGGGGCCGCGTTGACCGTGCCTGCCGCGATGCCGAGCGCGGCGATCAGCAGCGTGGCCGTCGCGGCAAAGTTCCTCATCAACATTCAGATCCTTCTTAGGTGTGGTCGGGATGAGGCGAGCTTAGGGTAGCCACACCTAATCCTGTCAAGCGGTACGTTTTTGCCCTAGCAACCAGTTCCTAACGCGCTTCACCGCCCCGGATGCCATGACAGACAACGAGTTACGCGATTCGCCGTCGATCGGCGGTCGGCCGAGCCGACTCGGCGCCACCTTCCCAACCGATCAATGCCACCGGCCACACCACCGACAGCCGAATCCAGCAGGCCCGCGCCTCGGAAGGCATCGCCCGCTGTCCCGCGACACTCGGCGACACCGCCGCTGCCGTCACCCATCTGCGCCACGCCGTCGACCTGTACCGCCACCTCGGTGCCGCCGAAACCGATACCGCGACAACCCATCTCGGCACACTCGAACCCCCACCGCACCGCAGGTGAGAGGTGGTCTCGCGTGCGGCGTAAGGCTGCCTGTTGCGGCATTGCTCACGGACCGTCCTGCTGGGCGATTACTGCCGAACAAGTTAGTACGCTAGGCTAGGCAAACCTAAATTCAAACCCTTGCTCGAGGATTGTGTTCCCGCCCGGCGGTACCTTCGCCGAAGGCCTTGTTACAGCTCGGAAGTCGTGGAGAAATACCAGATGGAAGGTACGCGCGCACGAACCAAGCGCTGGCCGGGGTGGCTGCTGGCGGCTGCCGTACTGATGGCCGTCTGTTTGCTCAGCCTCGTGATCGGCACCAAGGCCATTCCGGTCGGGCAGGTGTGGGATGCGCTATTGGGCACCGACGGGTCGGCGGACGCGCTGGTCATCACCGAGTATCGGGTGCCGCGCACGCTGCTCGGCCTGCTCGCCGGACTGGCGCTGGGCGTGGCAGGCTGCCTCATGCAGGGGCTGACGCGCAATCCGCTGGCCGATCCCGGGCTGCTCGGCATCAACGCCGGAGCGGCGTTCGTCATCGCGATGGCGGTCGCTTTTCTGGGCGTCACCGAGATCACGTCGTACGTGTGGTTCGGGTTCATCGGGGCCGCAGCAGCCTCGGTGGTGGTGTATCGGCTGGGCACCGCGGGCAGGCAGGGCGCCGATCCGGTTCGGTTGACGCTGGCCGGCGTCGCGATCACGGCCGTGCTGTCCGGACTCACCAAGGGGTTGATACTGCTGCACCCCAAGGCCTTCGACCAGATGCGGAACTGGGAGGCCGGCGCGTTGACCGGGCGCGGGCACGACGTCATCGCCGGCGCCACGCCGTTCATTCTCGTCGGCCTGATGGCGGCGGTGATCGCCGCGCGCTCGCTCAATGCCGTCGCCCTCGGTGACGACCTCGCCCACGCGCTCGGGGTGCACATCAGGCGAACCCGGCTGCTCACCATCGTGTCGCTGACCCTGTTGTGCGGCACCGCGACTGCCGCGGTGGGGCCGATCACCTTCGTCGGCTTGGCGGTGCCGCATATCGCGCGCTGGATCGTCGGACCCGACCAACGCTGGATCATCGCCTACTCCATGCTGCTCGCGCCGATTCTGGTGCTCGGTGCGGACATAGTAGGGCGGATAATCATTCGGCCCGATGAAGTGGCGGCGGGATTGGTGACCGCCTTCCTCGGTGCACCCGTCCTGATCTGGCTGGCGCGGCGTCCCCGCGTGAGTACGCAATGACCGCCATCGATTTCGGCCGCTCGGTGCTGGTGGTCCGGACTCGTCGCGTCGCCGCTCGCGTGGGTGTTCGCACCGTGGTGGTGTGCGCGATCCTCGTTATCGCGGCACTCGCCGTGGCCGTATTGTCGCTCGGCACCGGCGATTACCCGATTCCACCGGGTCGGGTGCTGCGCGCGCTGTTCGTCGGGGATCAGCGTTTCGATCGACTCGTGGTGTGGGACTGGCGATTTCCGCGCGTGGTGCTGGCGCTGGCGCTGGGCGCGGCACTGGGGGTGAGCGGCGCGATCCTGCAATCGGTGACCCGCAATCCACTCGGCAGCCCGGATCTGGTCGGCTTCACCACCGGCGCTTACACCGGTGCGCTCGTCGTCATGCTGGTGCTGGGCGGCGGCGGATTCCAGACCTCCGCGGGTGCGTTCGTCGGCGGATCGGCTGCGGCCCTTGCCATTCAGCTGCTGGCATTCCGGCACAATGTCACCGGTTTCCGGCTCATCATCGTCGGCATCGGCGTCAGCGCCATGCTCGCCTCGGTCAATACCTGGCTCATTCTGCGCGCCGATCTCACCACCGCCATGTCGGCGGCCGCCTGGGGCGCGGGGTCGCTGAGCAAGGTCACCTCGGCACAGGTCGCGCCCGCGCTCATCCTGCTCGCGGTACTGGGCGTGGCCGCGGTCGCCGCCGCGCCCCGCCTGCGGATCCTGGAATTGGGCGACGATCTGGCGCAGGCGTTCGGCATCCGGGTCGGCCGTGACCGTCTGCTTTTGATCGGGCTCAGCGTCGCGTTCTGCTCCGTCGCCACCGCCGTCGCCGGACCCATCGCCTTCCTGGCCTTGGCCGCACCGCAATTGGGCCGCCGCCTGGCTCGCACGGCCTCCACCGCCTTGGCTCCGGCCGCCGCGATGGGTGCGCTGCTGCTGGTGACCTGCGACTGGATCTCGCAGCGGATATTCGCGCCCACCACGCTGCCGGTCGGCGTCGTCACCGTGTCGGCGGGCGGGCTGTATCTGGCGTATGTGCTGGTCGCCGAGGCGCGACGGAACTAGGGGAAGCGACGATGAACGACAACCACGGCACACCGGCGGCTCGGATCCGATTGCGGGCCGACCGGGTGCGCCTCGGCTATCGCGGCCGCACCGTCAGCGATCAACTCTCGGTGGATATTCCGGACGAGGCCTTCACGGTCATCATCGGTCCCAATGCCTGCGGGAAATCCACCCTGCTCCGGGCGCTGGCGCGGTTGCTCACTCCGGAAGACGGCGCCGTGCTGCTCGACGGCAAGACCATCCCCACCTATCCCGCCAAGGAGGTGGCCCGCCGCATCGGCCTGCTCCCGCAGTCGGCCATCGCCCCGGACGGCATCCGGGTCGCGGATCTGGTTGCGCGCGGCCGATATCCGCACCAGACCCTGCTCCGCCAGTGGTCGCAGGCGGACGAGGCCGCGGTCGCCGCGGCCATGGCGGCCACCGGCGTCACCGACCTGTCGGCCCGCTCGGTGGACGAGTTGTCCGGTGGGCAGCGGCAGCGCGTCTGGATCGCCATGGTGCTGGCGCAGGAGACGCCGATCATTCTGCTCGACGAGCCGACCACCTACCTGGACATCGCGCATCAGATCCAGCTGCTGGATCTGTGCCGCACACTGAACCGGGAATCCGGCCGGACCGTGGTCGCCGTGCTGCACGACCTGAACCACGCCTTCCGCTACGCCGATCACCTCATCGCCATGCGGGACGGCCGGGTGATCGCGGCCGGTGCGCCGCGCGAGATCGTGACCGCCGAGCTGGTGCGGGAGGTCTTCGCCCTCGGCTGCCGGATCATCGACGACCCGGAAACCGGTGCGCCACTGGTGATTCCGCTCGCCGAGAACGCGGCGGGGGTGAGCTGACGCCGCATCGGGCGGCGGTCGATGCGGTGACGAGGGGATTCATTTCCCATCGGAAGCGAATTTAGGTTAGCCTATGTTTCTCTACTTCCTCGGTGGCAGCGCACCGGGTGGACCGAGGGCGGGGTCGCAATACGTTGATGGTGAAGGGGTTGGGGTGGGACTGGTGGAAGTCGTCGACGCGCGCGCAGGTCAGCCCGGTTTGCCATGCACCGGAACGCAACTGGGCTGCTGGCACGCCCAGCGCCTCGCCCCGGCATCGCTCAGTTACCCACGGGTCTCCCCACAAGACAGAAAGAACACCCAGCCATGTCGCCTCACCGAATGACGGCACGCGCCCGTGCCGCCGCCGCTCTGCTCATCCTCGCACTAGTCGCGGTGCTGGCAGGCTGCGGAAGCTCGGCCTCCGAAGTGGAGAGCACGTCCGACACCCGCCAGGTGCAGACCGCCAAGGGCACGGTCGCCGTGCCCGCCGATCCGCAGCGGATCGTGGTCGTGAACGGCGGGCTCGCCGGATTCCTCTACGACCTGGGTGCGAAGGTCAAGGCCGCGGATCCGCGGATCCTCGGCGTCACGCTGAAGCCCGGTGAGTTTCCCACCGCCTGGGCCGCGGACGCCAAGCAGCAGGGCACCGTGACGGTGCCGTCCGGTGACAGCATCAACCTGGAGTTCATCGCCGCCCAGCAGCCGGACCTGATCATCGGTGGCGGGCCGGGCTTCCCCGGCCAGCAGTCGATCAACGACTACGACAAGCTCGCCGCCATCGCACCGACCGCACTGGTGCCGTCCAACAGCAGCAATTGGCAGGACCAGCTGAAGTCGGTGGCCGACATCGTGAATCGGTCCGCGAAGGTGGACGACCTGATCGGCGCGTACAACGACAAGGTCGCGAAGGTCAAGGCCAGGCTGCAGGCGCCGAAGGGCGCGGCGGCGGTGTTCCAGTCGCGCGGGGATCTCAAGCCTTCCGTGATCGCCCCCGGCACGCCGCTGGCTTCCCTGCTGACCGCGGTCGGTATCACTGTCGACGACAAGGTCGAGGCGAAGGCAGGCAACCCGAGCCGCCCCGCGGCCGCCGACTGGGTGGCCTTCAGCCCCGAACTGCTGAGCACCGTCGTCGACGCCCCGGTGCTGTTCGTCGTGCGACTCGAAGGCGGCCGGACCATCGCCCAGCTGAAGGACGATCCGATGCTGGCCAAGCTGCCTGCGTTCCAGGCAGGCCAGGTCTACGAACTGCCCGCGACCAGCCAGCGTCCCGACTACCGCAACGCCATGGCAACCCTCGACCTGCTGGCCGAGCGCTTCAAGTGACGGCCGTCGGCGGCCTGCTCATCGATACCTCGTCGCAGCGACGTCACCGGCCGCGGCGCCGCTGCTGGGAAAGGAAACGCCTTGATGGATCGTGCCGCCTACACCGAACGGATCGTGGAGGTGCTCTCGGGTGAACACGGAGCCAAAGTCGGCTATCCGATCGGATTGTGCGAGGTGGCGGTGCTCCGCACCGAAAAGGTCGGCACCGGCCTGCTGCGCATCACCTTCGGCGGCGCGGATCTGGCCGGGTTCCACAGTTATGTTCCGGATGAGCATGTGCGCCTGATCTTTCCGGACGAACACGGTGTGCTGCTGCTGCCCCGCAAGGACGGGCTCTCCCTGGAATGGGGCTCGCCGCGACCGATATCGCGCGAATACACGGTGCGCCGCTTCAGCGCCGAGGACCGCGAACTCGATATCGATTTCGCCATCCACCCCGGCGGCCTCGCCTCGGACTGGGCGCTGAACGTGCAGCCGGGCACCAGGATTCACATCGCGGGCCCGCCCGGCGGTGTCGTGGTGCCGAAGACCTACGACAAGTATCTGCTCGTCGGTGACATCACCGCCCTGCCCGCCATCGCCCGCTGGCTGGAATGGTTGCCGCGCACCGCATCCGGGTGGGCGATCATCGAGGTGCGCGGGCCCGAGGAGGAGATTCCCCTCGATCCGCCGACCGCCATCGACGTGCGCTGGGTGCATCGCGGCGATGCCGAACCCGGCACCGGAGACACCTTCGAAAAGGCCGTCCGCAGTATCGAAGTGCCTGCCGGAGAACGGGTTTACGCGTGGCTGGCCGGCGAGTCGGGCGTGCTGAAACCGCTGCGCCGCTGGGTGCGCAACGACCTCGGCATCGATCCGAAGGACTATCTGATCGCCGGGTACTGGAAACGCGGCGTCGCCGACTACGACCGAGACGAATGAGTAACGTCGACACCGCGGTCGGCCTCGGGAGTTGGTCGACAGGAGGGGTTGAGCACCTGATGAACGAACGTTTTCGCGACCGGCCGGAGCAGTCCGCCCGCCGACGGGTACTGCGGGCGGTGGCCGGTTGTGCCGCAGCCGTGTCGGTGCTGCTGGCGACCGGCTGCACCACAGGCGAGCAGTCCACCGACACGGCCGGCGCCTCAGTGGGCGGAGCCTTCCCGGTCACCCTCCAGTCAGCGCTCGGACCGGCGACGATTCCCAAGGCGCCGAAGTGAGTGGTCACCCTCGGGTAGGGCTCCACCGACACGATGTCCGCGCTCGGCCTGCCGCTGGCCGCGATGATCGGCGGATTGCTCACCGGGACATTCGTTCTCGTGGTCAGTGCCCTGAGCAAAGCGGGAAATCAGCGGCTGGTGCTCGTTGGCGTCGCGGTCACCGCGATCATGTCGGCGTTGACGCAATGGATGTTGGTGCAGGCCGATATTCGCGATGTCGGCCAGGCGCAGCTGTGGCTTGTCGGGGCGTTGGAGCCACGGCAGTGGTCGCAGGTGTGGCTGACGTTGTGGGGCATCGGCGGGCTGACGATTCTCGCGATCGCCCTTGCCTTTCCGTTGCGCGCGATCGCACCGGGCGAGGACGTCGCCGTCATGCTCGGCGTCCGGATCACCGTGGTGCGGCTGTTGCTGTTGCTCACCGCAGTGCTGTTGACGAGTATCGCGGTCGCGGCGGCCGGACCGGTCTTCGCGGTGGCATTGATCGCACCCCAGGTGACGGTACGACTGAGCCGACTCGCGTCGCCGCCGCTACTCGCCTCCGGAATCATGGGAGCGCTGCTGCTGACCGCGGCGGACCTCTGCTCCCGGACCCTGTTCGCCGATCCACTCCCGGTCGGCGTGGTGACGGCGGCGATCGGCGGTCCCTTCCTGGTGCTGGTGATCCTGCGCGCGAACCTGGCCACCGCCGTCGGGCGCGCGCCGTTGCGGCGATGGTGGCCATCACGGAACTGAAAGTGCTGGGGCACAGCGCAGTTCAAGGGAGACGTGCTCAGCGAGCCGGTTGGTACCGGTTCTTCAGGAAGTAGTCGACGACCGTGCGGCCGAGGGTGTAGCCGTTGTCGAGGGACAGCCGGAAACCCGCGGACTGCTGCTCGAGGTGGTCGAGCACGCTCTGGCCGGGATAGGGCTGGTCGAAGTTGCTCACCGTGCGCAGCGACAGATACCGGTCGAGGTAGCCGTGGCGGTCCAGCACGGCGGCGGTGGCGTTGTCTTCCATCTGCGTCGTGCAGTAGTTGCCCTGGCCGTTGGTGCGCACGCCCATGATGTGGCGCGCGGTGTCGGAGAGCTCCTTGCCGGAGTACCAGTCGTCGCCGGTCATGGTGTCGCACTTGACAACCGACGGCTTGCGGTCGCCCTGCCCGAACTGGGCGCGTTCGGCGGCGGCCTCGGGGCTGTCGGCCAGGGTGGCGTGCTCGGTCAGGCCGAACGCGGTGTCGACCAGCTGCTCGTTCAGGTGGTAGGCGGCGGTGTTGTAGTTCTCGACCGGGCGGTAGCCGTGCGGCAGGCCCGGCGCCTCGGCCGGGACGAGGTGGTTGCCGAGGTCGAAGTCGACGATCCAGCGGGCCCAGGTCGCGGAGCCGAGGGTGGCCTGGTCCGGCGGCGCGCCCGCGGTGCCGACGGTGAGGAAGTGGGCGTTGCTGAAGTCGAGTTTCGGGCTGTCCAGCACGGCCATCATGGTGGCCGCGGCATTGGTCTTGCCCTGTCCGGTCTCGGCGACGCACAGTCCATCGGCATTGCAGTGCACCGGCTTGTACGACGTGGGCACGTCCACGGTGATCGGCAGCGACTCGCGCTGCAGCCACGGCTCGACCTCCGGGTCGAACATCGTGATGACCAGCACACCGACCTTGACCGGCGCCGCGTTCGACGCACTCCCGCCGCCGCAACCGGCCGCCATGGCGACCGTCGTGAACACCGTCAGTGCGACTATCCAGCGACGTAGAAGCATCAGATGATCCTATGACAAGCCCCCTTGCCACCAACCGGTGGACCGCGACCCGCACGAACGCCCGGTCACGCCGACCGAGGCCGACCCGACAAGCCCGAAAGGGCACCCATGTAGGTTGGACGGCAGGTTTTCTTGCGGCACAAGCGGAACCACCAGACCGCCGCTACCTGCGGATTCGGTGGGCTCGCTTGGTCGGGCGGTCACTTGCACGCTCGTTTGTCGAACAGTCGGTGGAGCGCGGCGAGGTCCGCGCCGAGTGAAAGGCCCATCAGCATGACGTCATCGGCGGGATCGAACGCACGCGCCCACATCGGGGTCACCGGCCTCGCAGTGATGGGGAGCAATATCGCGCGCAACTTCGCCCGGCACGGACACACTGTCGCGCTGCACAACCGCAGCATCGCCAAGACCGACGCGCTGCTCGCGGCGCACGGCGACGAGGGTGACTTCGTCCGCACCGAGACGATCGAGGAGTTCGTCGGCGCGCTGCAGAAACCGCGCCGCGTGCTGATCATGGTCAAGGCCGGCGATCCGACCGACGCGGTGATCGAGGAACTCGCCGCCGCGATGGACGAGGGCGACATCATCATCGACGGCGGCAACGCGCTGTTCACCGACACCATCCGCCGGGAGAAGTCGCTGCGCGAACGCGGCCTGCACTTCGTCGGCGCCGGCATCTCCGGCGGTGAAGAGGGCGCGCTCAACGGTCCGGCCATCATGCCGGGCGGGCCCAAGGAGTCCTACGAGGTGCTCGGCCCGCTGCTCGAGTCGATCGCCGCGCAGGTCGACGGCACCCCGTGCTGCACGCACATCGGGCCGGACGGCTCGGGTCACTTCGTGAAGATGGTGCACAACGGTATCGAGTACGCCGACATGCAGCTCATCGGCGAGGCCTACCACCTGTTCCGGGACGCGCTCGGCTTCGACGCCAAGCAGATCGCCGACGTGTTCACCGGCTGGAACCAGGGCGAACTGGAAAGCTACCTGGTCGAGATCACCGCCGAGGTGCTCAACCAGACCGACGCCAAGACCGGCAAGCCGCTCGTCGACGTCATCCTGGACGCGGCCGAGCAGAAGGGCACCGGCCGCTGGACCGTCAAGGCGGCGCTCGATCTCGGTGTCCCGGTGACCGGCATCGCCGAGGCCGTGTTCGCCCGCGCGCTGTCCGGCGCCACCGACCAGCGTCGCGCCGCCGTCGGCCTCGCCTCAGGCAAGCTTGCCGACAAGCCCACCGACGCAGAGCAGTTCACCAAGGACATCGAGCGTGCGCTGTACGCGTCCAAGGTGGTCGCCTACGCCCAGGGCTTCGACCAGATCGCCGCCGCCAGCACCGAATACGACTGGGATCTGCACCCCGGCGACCTCGCCACCATCTGGCGCGGCGGCTGCATCATCCGCGCCCAGTTCCTCAACCGCATCAAAGACGCCTACGACACCAACGCCCAGCTGCCGAGCCTCATCCTCGACCCCTTCTTCCAGGAGGCCATCGAGAACGCCATCGACAGCTGGCGCCGCGTCGTGGCCGCCGCCGTCCAACTCGGCATCCCCGTCCCCGCCTTCGCGTCCTCCCTCGCCTACTACGACGGCCTGCGCGCCAAGCGCCTCCCCGCCGCCCTCACCCAGGCCCAACGCGACTACTTCGGCGCCCACACCTACGAGCGCATCGACCTCCCCGGCAAATACCACACCCTCTGGAGCGGCGACCGCACCGAAATCCAAACCGACTGACCACCCACCCAAGTGCCCGGCCACCCATCGGCCGGGCACTCGCCATTTCTCCCCACGTCCACGCCGCGCACAACGTCACCCGCCGCGTTCGATACCGCCAACGATCTCGAGCGCGGCCCGAAAAGACATGCGCGGCAGTCAGTCTCGACTAGGTGTCGATGGTGGCGCAATGCGCAGCCACGGTGTCGACGAGCCGCGTACGCAATCGCGCCAATACCGGGTCGGTGCTGCTGCGATCGGCGTCGGCCAATGCGCCGGGCAGTCCGGCGGCGATTTCGCGAGTCCGTGCGACGAGTCGATCAGGATCCGTCCCTGCCTGCTGCGCGAACTTCTCGACGTGATGCAAGGTGACCTCACCGAACTTCGACCGACCCCCGATCGGCATCGCCACTCGACCCAGATCCGATCCGCGTTCCGGATCGTATGGCAGCGAACTCGCTACGTCGTAGATCGGCGCGAGAGCGATGTCGAGTCCGTTGAGGACGACCGAGTAGTTCTTGGCATGGGCATCCGGTGCGCCGAGCAAGTATTGGGCGACAACAATATCGGTGAATCGGTCGACGTCGCGCCTACTGGCCTCACGGGCGAGTAGGCCCGCGATCGCAGTGGCCGACGGCCCACCTTCCGAGGCATACTTGCGCTCGGGCGGCACCGACAGCGCTTGGCACATGTCCTCCTGATGCAGCCGGAGCACCTGGCCATCAGCACCGCGTAACCGGTCGTACCGTTCGACAACAATCGCCCCGACGCCATCGAACTCGATGAATTCCGATGCCGCTGCAACGATCCCGAGCGCCTCCAGCGCACGCAGGCACAGATGCTCGTTGAACGCCTGCCCCGGAAAGCGTCCGATTCCCGGTTTGATGATGTGCGTGCTGGCCGCGTTGCCATGCACATATGCCCACCCGCCCGCGGTGCGGACGGCTGCGAACTTGGACTGGGCTCCCGCCAAACTCCAACGCTCGTCGGCGCGGGTCCACTGCGCCGGCGCACTCCGCAGGCCGCGCAACCGCGCACCGATCTGCACGTCGGTGACTTCTTCCACGCTGCCTGGCCGGGTCAGCACATCCTCGACATCCTCGGGTGCCGCCAATTGCACAGCGCCGGCACAGTCGCGACCGATGTGTTCGAGCAGTGCGGTCGCACTGGGCGACGACACATCGAACTCGCGAGCCAGCCGTTCCCGCACATTGGCATCATCGGGCAGCAGGTTCGTCAGCCACGGTGCGGTGACGCGATGGTCGTAGGTTCGTCCCACCGCCGGAGGCATCGACAGCGACAACGGGGTGGCATCGAGGTCGACGGCGTAGTCGTCGACGTAGGTGAAGCGGGGCCGCCCGCCGACGTGCGTGACGGCCCCGACCAACACTCCGTTGAGGATCACCACCAGATCACTCATGAGGCTCCGGCGGTTCCGGGTTCGGCGGCTCCGCACCCTGCCGGATCCGATCGAAGACATCCTGAATCGCCTGTTGATCACGTGAGGTCGTGGTGCGGTGCGACATGGGCACAGTGACCACTTGCAGGCCTAGCGCACTAGCGATTTGGATGATGCGACCGATCTCCCCGTTCGGGCTACCGGTCTCGACCCGACTGACAAGTTGGCGAGAGACCCCCGCCAACTCCCCCAGCTGTTCCTGGGTCAACCCCGCGTCAACACGCGCCTTACGCAACGCCGCGCCGAGCTGGACCAGCTGGCGTCGTGTCCGAGGTTGCGTCATGACGTTACGGTACCATCACCGGCACCGCATGTTGTGGAACTACAACATTGTCCATGACAATGATGGCTCAACAGTGCACAATGTTCCAGATCCATTACATGGCGCACATGTTATAGATTCATAACATGGACAGGGCGCCCCGATGGCGGACGACCAGCTCACGCGATCGCGACGCGGGCCGGAGGTCAGTTGACTTGGTACTCGGCGCTGCATTCGCCGTTGGTGTAGTTCGGGCCTTCGCCGTGGTTGAAGACGCCTAGGTTCAGCAGGACTCGACCCGGTTTGGTGGGGAGGCCGGTGATGGTGAGGGTGTTGTCGGAGCCTTTTACCTGGGCGGAGGTGTCGGCTACGCCGCTCTTGCCGGTGGTGATGTTTGCCCAGTTGACGGTGAATTTCTGGTCGTAGGCGAAATCTGTGCCGGCGTTGGTGTGCAGTTTCAGATCGACGGCGCCGTTGCTCGAGGTGGCGAAGACGTCGCTGACGGCCGGGGTTTGGAACGGTTCCACCGGGACCGGGTAGCTCATTGTGCATATCGGCGCCGAGGGATCGTTCGGGGCGGCGAAGGCTGCGGGTGCGCCTGCGGCGGTTACGGCGAGGGCTGCGATCGCGGCGATCCGCAATAGGCCAGTGCGGGTTCCTGATTTCATCGAACCGTCCCATCAATCATCGAGATGTACTGGATGAACATGGTTGCCGCGCTGTGGAATAACGGCCGACAACGTCGGCAACCGACACAAGCCTAGCGAGCACAACGGCGTCGTGGCAACGCCAGAGAATTCGAAACATGCTCTAGCAAAAGGGATCTCGACGAGCAAGACGTCAATATATCTGGGGCACAGCAATTCTGGCGATGACCTGCGAAGACACGACGAACGGTCACGCTGCGCACCGAACCGCTCGCGAACCGATCACCGTTGTCCGACGGGTCCGAATCGATATCCGGCAACCCGGCCGAGCCGCACGAGTGTGATCCACGACACGATCTCCGGAGAAATTGCTGGCAGCTTGCAGTTGTCCCGGTCGCCGTTGCGCATCGAGGTGGCGGCACTTTGCACGTCAGGCGCGAATTTTGCCGAACGGCGCGGCATCATGGCAGATATGCGCGTACTTATTCAGCTTCGTCCGACCGTCGATCTGATTACCGCAGTGGCCGACCGTGCGGTTCCGGTGGCCTCCGCAGATGTTGCCGGGCATCTGACCGGGATCGCGTTGGATCACTCCTATACGCCGGTCGCGGTGCCGAAATCCGTTCCCCCGGTGTCCGATACCGGTCCGCTGAGCTATTCGCTAGACCCGGCGGACGCCTCGGTGCTGGTGCGCGGCGAGATCGACGATGACGACATCGCCGACAGCGTGTCGCAATTGTCGGCAGCGCGCGGTGTCACCGGCGTTTTCGCCGATCCGGTGATCCAGACCAACCTCACGTGTGGCGACACCCCCGCGGTCGGCAACTGGCACGATGTCGAAACCCTGTTGCACCACGGCGATCTGGCGGCCGCGGGCTTGGACGGTACGTCGGTGGCATTGGCCATCGTCGACACCGGTATCAACGCCGCGAAGGTCAAGCAGGTGCGCGGCGGGCAGGTGACCATCGATAAGGCGCGCAGCTGGAATCCGGCCGGGGTCACCGGCACGGCGGGCGAGTTCCCGGTGGACCACGGCTCGATGTGCGCGTTCGACGCGCTCATCGCCGCACCGAAGGCGACGCTGCTCGACCTTCCGGTGCTGCAGAGCAAGCGGCAGGGCGGCACCGTGATGGAGGGCCTGCTGTCGGACGCACTGGCCGGGTACGCCCACCTGCGCACGGTGCTCACCGATCAGCCTGCCGCGTCGCGGGCCTTGGTGATCAGCAACAGCTGGGGATCGTTCTCGCCCAGTTGGGATTTCCCCGTCGGGCAGCCCGGCAACTACTCCGACAATCCGTCTCATCCGTTCAACGTGATCGTCGGCTCGCTCGAGGCCGCGGGCGCCGACATCCTCTTCGCCGCGGGCAACTGCGGGCGCGAGTGCCCGGACGGCCGGTGCGCGTACACCAGCAAGCCGATCGGCGGGGCCAACTCGCATCCGAGTGTCTTGTCCATCGCGGGCGTCGACACCAAGGGCCAGCGGGTCGGCTATTCCTCACAGGGCCCCGGCCGATTGACCGACCGCAAGCCGGATATCTGCTCCTACACCCACTTCCTCGGGTCGACGGTGTTCGGCGCCACCGATCCGGACACCGGCACCTCGGCGGCCACTCCGGTCGCGGCGGGCCTGGTCACCGCCATCCGTACCCGATGGTCGGCCACTGAACTGCCGCCCGCGCAGCTGCGAGCGTTGTTGCAGCGCACCGCGATAGCAGAGGCCGGTGGTTACAACTACGACTACGGATACGGCGTCGCTGACGCCGCCGCGATCCTCGCGGAGCTGAATCGAACGGCGGCCCGCGCGTAACGTAGTGGCCATGCCGCTGCTCACCATTCGGCTCCCGCAGGAGGCGACCCTGGAGGCCGCCCTGCGGGAGCTGAAGCTCACCGCTGACGACGTCGATACCGCCTATGGCCTGGTCGCCGTGGATCCCGCGAACGGTCTGTACGCGCTGCGGGTGACCGACGCGGCCGCCGCACGCATGACCACCGCCGGACCCGGTGTCGAAGTCTTCGCCGACCCCCGCATCGAACCGGGCAACGGATCGATCGATCCGAAACCCCGTACGTAAGAATCAGTTCCGGAAAAGCAGCATCCCGGCGATACCGATCGGTGACGCCGGGACGCGAACTGCTATCGGGCGATCGAGTCCGCCCATTCGATGACGGCGGCCCGATACTCGGCGGTGTTCGGTGCGAGATTCACCGAATGCCCACTGCCGGGCAACACAAAGGTGCGCAACTTCGCGTCGGGGCCGAAATACGGTGCCTCCGCGGCCTGCAGCGTCGCGCTGTTCGCACAGATCGCGAAACCCGGCCCACAGGACAGGATGTCCATGCTGCCGTTGACCACCATGGTGGGTGCGGTGATGAGGCTGGACATGCCGGGCAGGGTGGACATCAGCCCGTCGGGATATTCGGTGAGCGAGAAGGTTTCCTTCGTCGCCTCGTCGGCCGCGACCACCTGTGGATCGAAGTTGTCGGGGCCGTAGAAATCGGCTCGGCGAGCGCCCGGCCGGGACACCAGGTAGCCGGGATCGTATCCGCGAAGGGCGAAGGCCGGATCCTGGACGGCCGGATAATACGTGCTGATCACACCGAGGACTCCGGGAATGTTCAGCGTGTGTGAGTATCCGGTGAGCAGCACGCCGTCGACGTCGTGATACTTGGTGGCCTCCATGACGGAGGTGCCCGAGCTCAGCGAGTGCCCACCGGTGATGACTTTGCCGAACGGCCGTGCGCCACCGAGACCCTGCCGCAGCTGCTGCACGATGAGGTGCAGCGCCTCCGCGGTGGCGGTCGCCGTCAGCGTCACGCTCGGCGGCCGAGTGCTCGCGCCGTTGCCGAGCCGGTCGACCACCAGCGTCGCATAGCCCGCGCTATTCATCGCACGCCGGAAGTTGTACGTGTCCGGCTGGTACTGGAAATCCCAGTACGAGCCGTTGTAATTGGAACCCGCCATCAACACCATGACGGCGTCCGTCGGTTTGTCCGTCGCCTGGCACAGCGTTCCGGCCAAAGTTCCCTGCGGCACCGGGAAAGTGATCTCTCGGCATTGATCCGGCGGCGAAACTTGATCGGCTAGCGCAACACCCGGCGTCAGACAAAGAATTGTTGACATGACAAAAGCCCGTATTGAGGCCCGCACGCGACGCGCTCCCCTCGGAGGTACACGAGGATAACCACTGTGGCATCCTTGTTGAGTCATCAACCGGGAGGCTATCCCGCGTCCGGTTGATGCGCAATACCTATCGCGAAGTTGTGGCTACTCCGGTCGTCCGCCACCGCCGACGGAGATGTGTTGCCGCACTTGACAACCGGCTCCATCCGTCGGGCAGCCGGCCGGACTTCGCTTTTCGGGCAAGCCGGGTCGCGACCGCCTGCGGGCGGGAGCTCGGCCGGCTCCCGCCCTCAGGGCTATGCGTGGTCCACCTCCGCATTCACTCGCGCGGTGTGGTCATCGGAACATCGCCGCCAGCCAATCCTGCACTGCGGCTTGATAAGCAGCGGTATTCAGCGCGAGATTCACCGAATGCCCGCTGCCGGGCAATACAAAGGTGCGCAACTTGGCGGCGGGAGTGAAAAACGGTGCCTCTTCGGCCGCCAAAGTCGCGGTGCTCGCGCACGCGTTCAGGCACAACCGATCCAGGCTGCCGTCGACGACCATTACCGGGACATTGATGAGGTCGGTCGCAGGCGGCAGGGTGGATGTCAGACCGTCGGGATACTCCGTCAGCGAGAAGACTTCCTTGGTGGCCTCGTCGGTCGCGAGCACCGCGGGGTCGTAGTCACCGGCGCCGTAGAAATCCGCCGCCCTGGTTCCGGGTCGCGTGGTCAGATAGCCGGGGTCGTAGCCCTGACCGGCGAAATGTGGATCTTCGGCCGCCGGATAGTAGGTGGCCACCACGCCGGTCGTCCCCAGCAGGTCGAGACTGTGCGAAAACCCGGTCAGCAGAACACCATCGACATCATGGTTGGTGCTCGCCTCGATGACCGCGACACCGGAACTGAGCGAATGGCCGCCGGTAATGATCTTGCTGAACGGCTGCACGCCGGGCAGCCCCTGCCGTACCGCACCGACGACCTGATGCAGGGCGATGACCGAGCCGGTCGCCGTCAGCACCGCGCTCGGCGGCCTGGTGCTCGCACCGTTGCCGAATCGATCGACCACCAGCGTCGCATAACCCGCGGCGTTCATCGCGCGCCGAAAGTTATACGTCTCCGGCGCATACGGGAAATCCCAGTAGGTGTGGTTGTAATTGGAGCCCGGCATCAACACCAGGATGGTACTCGTCGGTGTCGCCGGCATACAGAGAGTTGCGGCCAATGTCCCCGTCGGCGGCACCGGAAAAGAAACCGCCGTACAGGTATTCGGTGGGGGGTTGTTGTCGGCGTGGGCAACCCCAGGCACCAGACACAGAATTGTTGACACGACAAATGCTTTTAAGAAGGCCCGCACGAGACGCGCTCCCCTCGGTGTTACACGAGGATAACCATTGTGGCACCCTACTTCAGTGATAAACCGGAGGCTAGCTCGCAATCTGGTTGATGCGCAACACCTATCGAAAATATCTACACACATTCGTGACTGTCGGAACCGCCGACGGAGAGACGTTGCGACACTTGCAAATACCGCACCAACCAGTTGGACAAATGCTCAGTTATTGATCGGCGGAATGAATTTCACGAAGCCGACCTCGGGGGCGTCCGGGTTCACCGCCCCGGCGACGACCTCGAACGCCCGCGCGTCCCGCGCCGCGCAGCCCAGCTCGGCGAGGCTTGCGAACCGAAACTCGCTGCCGGACTCCCGCATCGCGTTGTCGAGGCCTTCCTGCGTGTCGTAGGTCGCATGGAGAAGAGCTGCCGCGCACCATGATCGGCCATGGCGTGCGGGATGGTGTCGTATTGCTTCTTCATGGTCGAACCGACTCCCCGGCATGGGCTGGTCGTACTTGACCCGTCGCTCGGCGAATGATGTTACTCCCCAAAGCAATTGGCGACAGTCGCCGGGAACGGCGAAGCCCGCGCACCGCCACCCCGCCGAGGCTGGTAACAGTACGACAACGAGTCGTATCGCACAGCCCGCACGATCGCGCGCAGCAAACCGTCGGTCTAGTATCCGACCCATGGGTACGCGAGCGGTGCACTTCGTGGGAAGTTTTCCGGCCGAGAGCACTGACGCAGCAATGAGAGCGATGCTGGACAGCGCCGGGCCGCAGCTACGGACGCTGCCGACGGGCGAGACCGCCCGCTACGAGTTCTACATCCGCCCCATCATCGAGGATCTGGTGAAGCAGGGCGCGCTGGAATCGAAGCGCCCCGGCCAGTGGCGCACGAGTCGGGAACGGACCATTTATCGAGCCGCGGGCGGCAAGAGGCTCACCGGCGACATGATGGATCTCGGATATTTCCGCGAGGCCGAGGAAGCACTGCCGGTGTTCAACGCACTGCGCGCCGAGCGAGATTTGTCCGGTATCACCCTCCAGCTCGGGATGCCGACCGATTTCACCATGGCGTTCATTACGATGGGCGCCGCCGGCCTGCTGCGAAACAAAAAGGCCTTCACCGACGCGACGGTGCGCGACATCGCCGCGATTCGTGAATTGGCCGGGGACGACGTCGTCATCCAGTTCGAGGCGACCGCAGAGCTGGTGCTGATGGCGCACACACAGCCGTTCCACAATCTGATCAACTGGGTGTTGGGATTGGGTAAGGGCATCGCCGAACTCGCCGCGGCATGCCCGCCGGGTACCCGGTTCGGAGTGCACCTCTGCCTCGGCAGCATGAACAACAAGGCGCGGGCAAAGTTACGGACCGTTCAGCCGTTCGTGGATCTCGCCAATTCGATAGTCCGGCATTGGCCCGCGGAGCAAACCCTGACCTTCGTGCACGCACCGTTCGCGGCCGGCGAGATCCCGCCGTCCGAGAAGCCCGAATTCTATGCGCCCCTTGGGAACCTGGCGCTGGGCGAGGGCACCGACTTCTATGCGGGCATGGTGCACGACACTCCCACCGAGGCGGAGCAGCTGCACACGTTGCAGGTCATCGAGCAGGCGCTGGGCCGACCGGTCGACGGCGTCGCCACCGCGTGTGGACTCGGCCGCCGCCCACGTCCGGTCGCCGACGCGCTGATGGCGCGAGCGAATACACTTGCCGCCAAAGGGTGATTCGGTAAGTGGGCTTCGGCGCGTCTGCACCACTGTGGCATAGCACAACATTCCGCCGGGAAGATCGCTACGATTGTGGTCGAGGATCGGGAGGACACCTTGTCGGACATCGATCGAGCGCCAGGACTCAATCCGAATGTGCCGAGCTCGGCCCGGATTTATGACTACATGCTCGGCGGCAAAGACAACTACGACATCGACCGTGAAGTCGCGCACCGCATGCTGGCCATCGCACCCGACACCAAGACCTTGGCGTGGTTCATCCGTCAGTTCCTGGTGAAGGCGGTCGAGATGGCCGCCGACGCGGGTGTCCGGCAGTTCATCGATCTAGGCGCAGGCATCCCCACCTCACCGAACGTGCACGAGACGGCCCGCAAGATCGAACCATCGGCGCACGTGGTCTACATCGACAACGACCCGATCGTGCACGCGCACTGCGACGCGCTGCTGGCGCATTCGCCCGGTGTGACCGCCTTGAAGGCCGATATTCGCCAGCCGGACGACATCATCGACCGGCTGAAAACCGGCTCGCTCATCGATTTCAACGAACCGGTTGCCCTGCTGATCATCGGCGTGCTGCATTACGTGATGGACGACGAAAACCCGTACGGGATCGTCGCCAAGTTCCGCGACGTGATGGCGCCGGGCAGCTTCCTCGCGATTACGCACGCCTCCGGCGACACTCATCCGGACTTCATCGGTCAGTCGCAAGAGGACACCAACAGCTCCCCCTCCCAGGTCGTGTACCGAACTCGGGAGGACACTGCGGCGCTCTTCGACGGCTTCGACCTCATCGACCCCGGTGTGGTGCCCGCGCAGGAATGGCTCGACGACGACCTGCCCGCTACCCGACTGGTGATCTACGGCGCTATCGGCCGCAAGTCGAGCTAGACCTGTCAGCTTCGGCGACGGCGCCCGTCCGACTGTTCCAGCGGCGGAAGCCGGAAACCGATGCGCGCCCCAGGCCCGTGCTCGGCGAAAACCGTGCCGTGGTGTGCGGTGATGATGTCCTCGACGATGGCGAGCCCGAGCCCGGACCCCGGTGTGCCCTGGGTGTTCGCGGCACGATAGAACCGATCGAAGATCGCGGCGGTGTCGTCGGCGGCGATGCCGGGTCCCTGGTCGCGCACCGTCAATTCGGTGCGGTGGATGTGCACGTCGACCGGGGTGTCCGGCGGGCTGAACTTGATCGCGTTGCTGAGCAGATTGTCGATGCACCGGGCGAGGGCCCGCGGCCGAGCCAGCACGGGTCCGGGATGGTCTGTGGTGACGGTGATGGTGCGGCCGCTGCGATGGCGGAAGCGTTGTGCGCACTCCTCGGCCAGCGTCGGCAGGTCGAGTTCGGTGGGTTCCTCGGCGGTGTGCTGGTCGGTGGCGAGTTCGACGAGCTCGGCGACCAGGTCGTCGAGCGCGGCGGACTCCTGCACGAGGGTGTCGAGGACCTGCGTCTCGTCTTCCGGCCCGAGCCGGCCGCGGGCGCGCTGCAAGAGTTCGGCACTGCCGCGGATGGAGGTCAGCGGGGTACGCAGTTCGTGGCTGGCATCCTGGACGAGCCGGTGTTGCTGCGCGCGGGAGCGGCGCAGGGCGGTGAGCATGGTGTCGAAACTGCCGGTGAGCCTGCCGATTTCGTCGCGGCCGGTGGGCGGCAGCGGCACCGACAGGTCCTGGGTGGAGCTGATGTGCTCGGTGGCGGCGAGCAAGCGGCGGACCGGTCGCAGGATGCGGCCGATGGCCAGCCAGCTCAGCAAGGCCGACAGCGCCACCGCGATCGCGGTGATACCGCCGGTGCGCCACAGGAATTCGTTGTCGATCCGTTCCGGCTCGTGGTAGCGCTGCGCCACCATCACCGCACCGCCGCCGGGGCGCGGTTTGGTGCGGATCCCATAGGGCTCGCCGTCCAGGTCGAGATTGTATTCGGCTGTGCCGCTACCGGTTCGGGCCACGACCCGATCGGCCTCGGCCACCGGCAACGGCATCCGGTCCGGCATCAACGGATGCGCCGTACCGTCGGCCGACAGCAACTGCTCGATGGTGTCGGACCGCTCGGGCAACACTGCGGGCAGCACGGCGATGACGGCGTCGACCCGGTCGTTGAGGCTGCGGTCGATCTGATTACCGACCAGCTCACTGACCCCGCGATACGACGTCGCGAGCGTGACGACGATCGCCGCCACCACGGCGACGATAACCACGAGGGTGATCCGGGCGCGCAGCATCACGCGGGCCGAACGGCGTAACCGACGTTGCGGACGGTGTGAATCAACCGGGATTCGCCCTCCTGCTCGGTCTTGCGGCGCAGGTAACCGATGTACACATCGAGCGAACGGGAATCGGTGTCGAAGTCGAAACCCCAGATGTGTTCGTAGATCCGGCTGCGCGTCAACACGATTCGCGCGTTGCGCAGCAGCAGCTCGAGCACGTCGAACTCGGTCTTGGTGAGCTCGATAACCCGATCACCGCGATACACCTCGCGGGTCGCCGGATTCAAGGTCAGGTCCGCGACCGACAGCACGGTGTCGTCCTCGTCCAGGGTGCTGCGCCGCAGCAACGCCCGCAGCCGAGCGAGCAGTTCGTCCGTCGCGAACGGTTTCGGCAGATAGTCATCGGCCCCGGCATCCAGCCCGGCGACGCGGTCGCCGATCTGGTGGCGAGCGGTGAGCACCAGAATCGGCAACCGATCCCCGCGTCGGCGCAGCAGCCGACACAGCGACAGTCCATCCATTCGCGGCATGACCACGTCCACCACGGCCATGTCCGGCTGGATCTCGGTCAGCATTTCGAGCGCCTGTTGCCCGTCCACGGCCAGGTGCACGGTGTAGCCCTCGAAGCGAAGCAGCTGGTCGAGGGTGCTGCGCACGTGCGGATCGTCCTCGACGACGAGCACCGATGCGGCGGGTGCGGACGAGCTGGGTGTGGTCACGCTGTCATTGTTGCTGGTGAGTAGCGAGTTTGTGGGTATCGGCCTGTTCACTTCGTGACCGCCGTCACCGCGACGGACGCCAATGATGGCCACGCTGGTTCTCGCGCGCATCGCCCAACCCTCGCCGACCCGCGGCAAGGCAGCACGAAGCTGGTGCCAGAAGCGGGTAAGAATCCAGCTCGGACTCGGGCGTGCGGATTCTTACGTGATTCTTCCGTGGCCCTCGCCGACCATTGACTTCGGCCGTCCAGGATTTCTCTCAACGCTCCGCTGAATGTGGGAGACGTACCGAGGGAAGGGATTTCGAGGATGCGCAACGGAATGCGGGCAGTCGCATGCCTGGTAGCCGCACTGGCCGCTACGACTCTGGTCACGGCGTGTGGTGACAGAGAACCAGCCGGTCCCGACTGGTGCCCGACGGTGCCGGGACATCAGGTCGATTGCGGCGTGCAGTCACGACCGCTGGTCGCGGACAAGCCCGAATTGGGCACCATCGCAGTGAGTTACGCACTCATCAAGCGCAGCAATCTGGACGTGCCTGCCGCGGGCACGATCGCCCCGAACCCGGGCGGGCCCGGTGTCCCGCTGATCGACCATGCCGCGCAGGCCACTCAGCTGTCCGCGCACTTGCTCAACGATCACGACCTGCTGCTCATCGATCCGCGCGGCACCGGGCTGTCCAGCCCGTTGGACTGCGGCGCGGACGAGGCGGGCTACGAGGTCGGCACTCGCGAATACCAGCAGCAGACGGTGGCCCGCTGCGCCGAACAGCTCGGCCCCCGCGCCGCCGGCTACACCTCGGCGGCCACCGCCGACGACTTCGACGCGATCCGCGCGCGGCTCGGCATCCCCAAACTGGTCCTCTACGGCATCTCGTACGGCACCTACCTGATGCCGATCTACGCCGAACGCCACCCCGACACCGTGCAGTCCATCGTGCTCTCCGGCGCCTACCCGCCCGACTTCGACCTGCTGTCGCGGCCCAATGCCGAAGCGGTATCACTTGCGCTGCAACGGATCTGCGATCGCAGCCGGGCTTGTGACGGCGCGACCGCCGTCGCCGACCTGCGCACCGTGGCGCAGCGATTGGCCGTTCAGCCGCTGACCATCGCCGGCCGTAATCCGTTGCAGCTCAGCGAGAGCAAGCTCGCGACCCTCGTCTTCGAGGTGGCCAGCACCAATGTCGGCGCCGATCCGACATCGCCGACCCTGATGGGCGCGCTACCTGCCGCGCTGCACGGCGCCGCCAACGGCGACGACACCGGGCTGCGGCAGTGGGCCGAGCAGGCAGGCAGTGAGCCGACCGCCGAGAACATCGACCTCTTCATCACCGTCGCCTGCAACGACTACCCCAACCTCTGGCAGCGTCAGTCCTCGCCCGCCGAGCGGGTACAGCAGTACCGGGACGGGCTCGCCACGGCCGGACCCGACGGCGTCGGCGCCTTCAGCGCAGCGGGATTCAGCGCGGGCGTGCGCGACGGCGGTGACGCCTGCATCCAGTGGCCGGCCGTCACCAGCGCATACCCCGGCCGCCCGGTCGCCGCGCTGCCGAATGTCCCGGTGCTGGTCATGTCCGGCGACCTCGACGCCATCACCCCGGACGCGAACGGCAAGCGGGTGGCCGCCGGCTTCCCGAACGCGACCTTCCTGTCCGTCCCGAACACCGGCCACGTCCCCGACCTGGAGCCCAGCGGCTGCGTCACCGACCTGGTAGCCCGCTTCATCCGAACCGGCAACACCGGGCCGACCGGCTGCGTGGATTCGATCCCGGCCATCGCGGTCACCCCGATCCCCCGCTGATCCAGCCTGCCCGACGCCCAGCCCCGAGACAGCG
Organism: Nocardia sp. NPDC046473; assembly: GCF_040645995.1. Classification (NCBI taxonomy): domain Bacteria; kingdom Bacillati; phylum Actinomycetota; class Actinomycetes; order Mycobacteriales; family Nocardiaceae; genus Nocardia; species Nocardia sp. NPDC046473. The sequence continues at coordinate 114,390 of NZ_JBEYZJ010000001.1, read as the reverse complement.
CGCGCTGATCGAAAGTCGAACAGCCGCAATGCCATTCCCGTGAAAGCGGGAGGCAGCAGCTGTTGTCGGGGCTGGGCGCTTCCGCATGTGCACGGCCTCGAAACTCGCGTGTCGCCAGTCACTTTCCCCATCTTGCGTGACTGCGATCACTTCGCTATCTTGTGCAATGTCACACGTCACATGACATCCAGACTGGCTGTTGGTCTGGACAATCGCGCAGATGGAGGCTTCACATGTCCGAACCGATCACCTCAGCCGTGACCAAGCCCTGGCACGGGATCCTGGTCGCGACGACGCTGCCGTTCGCTGAGGATTACTCGGTCGACTACGACGCCTACGCTCAGCACGTGCAGTGGCTGGCCGCGAACGGCTGCCACGGGGTGAGCCCGAACGGGTCGCTCGGCGAATACCAGACCCTTGACGACGAGGAGCGGGCCAGGGTGGTGACGACGGCCATCGCGGCCGCACCGGACGGCTTCACCGTGATGCCGGGCATCGCGGCATACGGGGCGTTGCAGGCGCGCAAGTGGGCCGCGCAGGCCGCCGAGGCAGGGGCGCAGGCCGTGATGTTGTTGCCGCCGAACACCTATCGCGGCGGACGCGACTCGATCCTCGATCACTACCGGACCGTGGCCGAGGTCGGCCTGCCGATCGTGGCCTACAACAACCCGTTCGATACCCGCATCGACCTGACTCCCGACATCCTGGCCGAACTGTACGGCGAGGGCTTGATCGTCGGGGTCAAGGAGTTCACCGGCGACGTGCGGCGCTTCTACGAGATCAAGGAACTGGCACCCGAACTCGACGTGCTGGTCGGCTCCGACGACGTGGTCCTGGAGCTCGGCATCGCGGGCGCGGTCGGCTGGGTGTCCGGGTACCCGAACGCGATCCCGCGTGCGACGGTCGAGCTGTACAACGCCTCGGTGAACCGGGATCTGGACAAGGCGCTGCCGCTGTACCGCGAGCTGCACAAACTGCTGCGCTGGGACTCGAAGCCACAGTTCGTGCACGCCATCAAGCTGTCCATGGATCTGGCCGGCCGACCGGGTGGCAAGTGCCGCCCACCGCGGGTTCCGCTGGCGCCGGAGCTGGTCGCGAAGATCACCGAGGACACCCGCGACGTGCTCGCCAAGGGCTACCGGTAGGCAGTTCGTAGCCGGTGCACACGAAAGATGAGGAGCAGTCGATGACCGAGAGCACGGTCGAATCCGTTCGCGACACCACCGCGGCGCAGGTCGATGCCATGGCCGCGGCAGCCGCGGCGGCCGCGGGACCTTGGGCGGCAATGGCACTGACGGACCGCGCCGGGGTGTTGCGCGGTATCGCCGATCAGCTCGATGCGCAGGACACCGAGCTGATTCCGTTGGCGATGCGGGAGACGCACCTGTCCGAACCGCGGCTGCTCGGCGAGCTGAAGCGCACCAGTTTCCAGTTGCGGCTGTTCGCACAGGTGGTGCTCGACGGTGATTTCCTCGACGTGCGCATCGACACCGCGGACCCCGAGTGGCCGATGGGTGCGCCGCGGCCGGATCTGCGGCGGATGAACATCGCGCTCGGCCCGGTGGTGAACTTCGCGGCGAGCAACTTCCCGTTCGCCTTTTCGGTCGCGGGCGGCGATACCGCCGCCGCGCTCGCGGCGGGATGCCCGGTGATCGTCAAAGCGAGCCCCGGGCATCCCGCGCTCTCCCGGGCGGTCGGACAGTTGATAGATCGGGTGCTTGCCGAATGTGGTGCGCCGAGTGGGACTTTCGGGCTCGTCTTCGGCCGCGACGCCGGGGTGCAGGTGCTCACCCATCCTGCCGTCGCCGCCGCGGCGTTCACCGGCTCCACCGCGGGCGGGCGAGCGTTGTACGACCTGGCATCCCGTCGTCCGGTGCCGATTCCGTTCTACGGTGAACTCGGCTCCATCAACCCGGTATTCGTCACCGACCAGGCCGCGCGCACCCGAATGGCGGAGATCGCGTCGGGGCTGCTGACTGCGGTCAGCGCGAGTGCGGGTCAGCTGTGTACCAAGCCGGGCTTGGTCGCGATACCCGAGGAATCGGCGGTTTTCAGCGAGCTGGCCGAGCTGATCCGGAGCCGACCGGTGCCGACCGGGGACATGCTCAACGCGGAGATCGCCGCCGGATTCACCCGCTCCGTCGAGCAGGTACGCGCACACCCGAACGTGGAACTGCTCGCGGGCGGCGGACCGGACGAGGCACTGCTGCTCGCCACGACGGCGCGCACGGTGCTGTCCGATCGCGACCCGCTCTTGCACGAGATGTTCGGCCCAGCAACACTTCTGGTCAGCTATCGCAGTACTGACGAACTGCTAGAGCTGGCCCGCTCGGTCGGCGGGCAACTGACGGTCTCCATCTTCGGCGACCAGGTCGACGACACCGTCCGCGCGCTGACCGCCGCCGCGGTGGGCGCGGCCGGGCGGGTGCTGTGGAACAGCTGGCCCACCGGACTCTCGGTGACCTTCGCCCAACAGCACGGCGGTCCCTACCCGGCGACAACGGCCCCGACGGCGACCTCCGTTGGCACCGCGGCGATTTCGCGCTTCCTGCGCCCGGTGACGTATCAGTCGGTGCCCGAGGACCTGCTGCCGCTCGAATTACGCACGGACAACCCACTTTCCGTGCCACGCTCGGTGAACGGGGCACGCGCACAATGACCGGAGCCGCGCCCCGCGCCACTTCCCTGCGGGGAACAGACGTCCTGATCATCGGTGGCGGCATGATCGGCTGCGCACTCGCGGATCGGCTTGCCCTGGACGGTGCCTCGGTCCGCGTCTGCGAGCGGGGCGGGGTCGCCTCCGGCACCACGGCACATGGTGAAGGCAACGTGCTGGTCTCGGACAAGGGGCCGGGGCCCGAGTTGGCGCTCGCCCAGTTGTCCCGGCGGCTGTGGCTCGCCGTCCTCGAACGGCTATCGTCCGGCGCGACCGTCGAATGGGAACCCAAGGGCGGCATAGTCGTTGCCACCACCGACGCCGGCGCCACCGCATTGACCGCGTTCGCCGACGGCCAGCGTGGTGCCGGGGTTCGCTGCGAGCACCTCGACGCGGATCAGTTGGCCGCGGCCGAGCCCGCACTCACTCGCGACGTATGCGCGGCCGTGTACTACCCCGAGGACGCCCAAGTTCAACCGGCCGGCGCCGCGACCGCGCTGCTCGAATCGGCCATCGCGGCAGGCGCGGTGGTCGAGACCAGCTGTGCGGTCACCGGGCCGCTGATCCGCGGCGGCCGACTGATCGGCGTGCAGACGACCCGCGGACAGCGGCATGCCGATGTCGTGATCAATGCGGCCGGCCCGTGGTCGGGCGCGGTGTCGGACCTACTCGGCGCACCGATCGCGATCAAGCCTCGACGTGGGGATGTGCTGATCACCGCACCCATGCCACCGACCGTGTTCCACAAAGTCTACGACGCGGATTATGTTGGTGCCGTTGGCAGTTCGGACGCAGCCTTGCAATCGTCAGCGGTGGTCGAATCGACCAGAGGCGGCCCGCTGCTGCTCGGCTCATCGCGGCGCCAGTGCGGCTTCGATGACCGGATACGCCCGGACAGCCTGGCCGCCATCGCCCGAAAGGCGTTGCGGCTGTACCCGATCCTCGCCGACGTCGCGATAATGCGGGCCTATGGCGGCTTCCGCCCCTACGTAGACGACCACCTCCCGGTCATCGGCCCCGATCCGCGGCTCCCCGGCCTATGGCACGCAACCGGCCATGAGGGTGCAGGCATCGGCCTGTCCGTCGGTACCGCCCAACTGATTTCGTCAGCCCTGACCGGACACCCGGCCGAGGTCGACATCGCCCCCTTCGCCGTCGACCGCCCCGCCGTCCTCACCAGTCCCGAACCGACCCCCCAGAAGGCATCCCAATGACCGAACCCACCACCCCCCACTCGACCGAAGGGCACCTTCAGTCGTCCAGACCGACCGAAAGCGCCCTTCGGTCGGTGGTGGATGTTCGACCGGGGGCGACCTTTGGTCGGTTGTACAGGGTGAAAGTCGCCTTCGGTCGGAATGGGGGGATGGTGTGAGTCCGCATGTGATTCGTCCGGATGGTGATCCGGTTGGCCGCTGTGATCGGTCGTTGACTGTGACTGTCGATGGCATGCCGGTTGCTGGTGTGCACGGTCAGACGCTCGCGACGGTGCTGCTCGGCGATGGACGTTCGCACTGGCGCACCGCGACTACCGGCAGTCCGCGCGGCGTCTTCTGTGGCATCGGTGTGTGTTTCGACTGCGTCGCCACCGTCAACGGCGTTGCGGATGTTCGGCTGTGCCGCCGGCCGGCACGCGACGGCGACACCGTCGCTACGCAGACCCGGCTAGCGGGAGAGACGAAATGAGCCGACATGTAGTGGTGATCGGTGGCGGTCCGGCGGGCACCGCGGCGGCTGACTCCGCGCTGCGACAGGGTGCGACGGTGACGCTGATCGACTCGAACGAGGCACTCGGCGGACAGTACCACCGGCGCATCCCGGCCGCGTACGGCGTCCGTCAGCCGCTCGCCATCGGGCACGGATACGCCGCGGCCGCGCGCCGCGCTCGCCTGCTGATCGAGCACCCGCGCTGTGCGTACCTGCCGTGGGCAGCCGTATACCAGATCGAGCGGCATCTCGAAGGTGGTTGTCCCGCAGTACGTTTGCTGATCGGTGTCGAGGGTGATCGGCGGGAGCATCGCGTCGTGCAAGGTGACGCACTGGTTCTGGCCACCGGCGCCTACGACCGAGTGTGCCCGTTCCCCGGCTGGGATCTGCCCGGCGTCTATACCGCCGGTGCCGCACAAACTCTCGCGAAGACGCAGCGGCTGTTGGTCGGCCGGTCCGTATTGCTTTCCGGCACCGGTCCGTTCCTCCTTCCGGTCGCACAATCGTTGGCCGAGAACGGCGCTCAGGTGCGGGCGGTGCTCGAGGCCAACCCTGGTCGCAAGATCGCGCGGCACTGGGCCGCTCGACCGTGGGAACTCCGGCACAGTGCGAGTAAAGCCCTGGAACTGATCGAGTACGTGGCTTGTGGTGTGCGGCATCGGATTCCGCTACACACCGCGCAGGCGGTGGTCGCGGTGGCCGGTGACGGTCAGGTGGAGGAAGCCACCGTCGCCCGGCTCGACGAGAACTGGACGCCGATTCCCGGCAGCCACACCACGGTGCCGGTGGACGCGGTCGCGGTCTCGCACGGCTTCACCCCGCAGCACGAACTCGCCGTCGCCGCCGGGGCGAACCTCACCACGAACGGCTTCGTGCAGGTCGACGACAACCAGCAGACCAGCGCCGAATGTGTTTGGGCGGCAGGCGAAATCACCGGCATCGGTGGTGCCCAGGTCGCCGCCGTCGAGGGGACCGTCGCCGGACTGGCCGCGGCGGGCGCCACCCCGGACCGGGCGCTGCGGGTCCACCATCGCACGGCCGAACAGTTCGTGGCCCGCCTCGCGGCCGCGCATCCGATCCGGCCCGGCGTGCTCAGCTGGTCTCGACCGGACACCGTCATCTGCCGCTGCGAGGGCACCACCTGCGGCGAGCTGACCACCGCCTGGTCCAGCGCCGCGGGCGATGGCTACCGCTGCGCCAAATTGGCCACTCGCGCCGGACTCGGCCCATGCCAAGGTCGCATGTGCGCGGCGAACATCGAGGCGTTGCGCGGCAGTCCATCCGCCGACGCGACCACCGCGACAACAGGTCTCGCCGCAGCCAGTCCCGCCTGGCGTCCGCTGGCCGCTCCGGTGCGGTTGCGTGAACTCGCCGACATCGACAGTGACGCGGCGTACGTGACCGGCCCGAAGGCGGCAGCCTGCCTGAACTCGCCCGAATCGACAGTGAAGGACAGTCCTGATGCGTAGCAACACCATCATCTCGGCGATCGACACCCACACCGAGGGCATGCCGACCCGGGTGATCACCGGCGGCATCGGCGCCATTCCCGGCGACACCATGGCGGCCAAGCGAATCCACTTCATCGAGCACCTCGACGGATTGCGCAAGCTGCTGGTCAACGAGCCGCGCGGGCACGCGTCGATGAGCGGCGCGATCCTGCAGCAGGCGACCACCGACGACGGCCACTACGGCGTGCTGTTCATCGAGGTCAGCGGCCTGCTGCCGATGTGCGGGCACGGCACCATCGGCGTCGCGACCGCCTTGGTCGAGGCCGGCATGGTGCCGGTGACCGAGCCGGTCACCGAGATCCGCCTCGACACCCCCGCCGGACGCGTCGTCGCCTCGGTCGCGGTGACCGGCGGCCACGCGGATTCGGTCACCCTGCGCAACGTGCCCGCCTACTGCGACAGCCTGGACAACGAGGTCGAGGTGCCCGGCCTCGGCGCGGTGCGCTACGACATGGCCTACGGCGGCAACTTCTACGCCATCGTCGACCTCGGCAAGCTCGGACTGCCGTTCGACCGCGCGCACAAGGACCGCATCCTCGACGCTGGCCTGCGAATCATGGCCGCCATCAACGAGTTCCGGCGGCCGGTGCATCTCGAGGACGAGCGCATCGCCGGATGCAAACACGTACTGTTCCTCGATCCCGCGTCCGAGCCTGCCCACACCCGCCATGCCATGGCCATCCACCCCGGCTGGTTCGACCGCTCCCCCTGCGGCACCGGCACCTCCGCCCTGCTCGCCCGCCAGCACGCCCGCGGCTTCCTCACCGAAGACCAAGTGCTACAGAACGATTCGTTCATCGGCACCACCTTCTACGCCCGCGCCGTGGAAACCACCACCGTCGGCGATCACCCCGCGATCGTGCCGACCATCACCGGCCGCGCCTGGCTCACCGGCACCGCGAACTATCTCCTCGACCCCACCGATCCCTTCCCCGAGGGCTTCGTCTTCTAACCGTCACCACCCGCTCCACTGCTCCACCTCGAGAGGCCCGTCAATGAAGACAGTCACCAGACCCGCACGCCCGCCGCTCACCAAGAGCGGCGTCCTGCGCCGAATGCCGGTAATCGTCGCCGACACAGGCGATTTCAAGAAGAGTATGGGGCTGTGGCAACTGGTCGCATTGAGCCTCGGCGGACTGGTCGGCGCGGGGGTATTCTCGCTGGCCGGTGTGGTGGCCAACGAGGTCGCGGGTCCGGCGGTGCTGGTCTCGTTCGCCATCGCGATCATCGCGTCCGGTGCGGCCGGGCTCTGCTACGCCGAGTTCGCGGGCATGGTTCCGCGCGCCGGTTCGGCCTACACCTACTCCTATGTGGCGCTCGGCGAGATCATCGGCTTCATGATCGGCTGGGATCTGTTGCTGGAGTACACCGCCATCGTGTCGGTCGTCGCGATCGCGGTGTCCGGGTACCTGAACTACATCACCCACTACATCGGATTCGATTTGCCCACTTGGGCGCTCGGTGCGCCGGGCACCGGATCCGGGCACAAGGTCGACCTGTTCGCCGTGCTGCTCTGCCTGCTCTTGGCGTTCCTGCTGTCGCGGGGCACCCGCGAATCCGCCCGCGTGCAAACGGGACTCGTCGCGTTGAAGATGGTGATCGTCGCGATCGTGGTGGTGGCGGGCGCATTTCACATCAAGTCGGGCAACTATCAGCCGTTCTTCCCGTTCGGCGTCGGCGGCGCGGTCTCCGGTGCCGCGCTGGCCTTCTTCGCGGTCTACGGCTACGACGCGATGAGCGCCGCGGCGGAGGAGTCCAAGGACGGCAAGAAGCTGATGCCCAAGGCGATCATGATCAGCCTCGGCATCGCGTCGGTGGTCTATCTGCTGGTCTGTCTGGTCATCGTCGGGATGGTCAACTACACCGACATCAATGTCTCCTCGCCGTTCTCCAGCGCGTTCGACTCGGTCGGCATGGGCGTCCTCGGATTGATCATCGCGGTCGGCGCGGTCGTCGGCGTCACCACCTCGGCGTTCGCCAATATGCTCGCGGTGACCAGGGTCGGCTTCGCGATGAGCCGCGACGGTCTGCTGCCGTCCTACTTCGCCAAGTCCAGCCCGGTGCGCAAGGTGCCGACGCGGGTGATCTGGCCGGTCGGCATCGTGTCGGCGCTGATCGCCGGATTCCTGCCGATCCGAGAGGCCGCCGAGCTCACCAATGTCGGCATCCTGATGGCGTTCATCGTGGTGGCGCTCGGCGTCATGCGGCTGCGCCGGACCCGCCCGGAGGTGGAACGCGCGTTCCGCACGCCGTGGGTGCCGGTGGTGCCGCTGATCGGCATCGTCTTCTCGATCTGGCTGATCAGCCACCTCACCTGGGTCACCTGGCTGCGGTTCGTCGTCTGGCTGCTGCTCGGCCTCGGGGTGTACGTAGCCTTCAGCTACCGGAACTCAAAGCTGAACGACGTCGACAGTTCACTAACCTGATAGAAGTCGTGCTCGCACACAGGAGAAACCCGGAGCGCCCTTGATGATCGAACGGTTGGATATACCCAAGCGGCCCACGCTGCGCGATCACGTGTCGGATGCGCTGCGAGCGGCGATCATCTCCGGTGAGCTCGAGCCCGGAGTGCTCTACTCGGCGCCGTGGTTGTCGGAGCGCTTCGGGGTTTCGCCGACGCCGGTACGCGAGGCGATGCTGGATCTGGTCAAGCAGGGACTGGTGATCTCGGTACCGAACAAGGGTTTCCGGGTCACCGAGATCTCCGATGCCGACCTCGACTCGATCGCCAAGATCCGGATGCTGCTGGAGCCGCCGAGTGTGCGCTCGATCGTCGGCGATATCCCCGAGTCCGATATTCCGGGGCTGCGGAATCAGGCCGACAAGATCGTCGACGCGGCCAAGCGCGGCGATCTGGTCGAATACGTCGACGCCGACCGGCAGTTCCACCTGATGCTGCTGGACTACTGCCACAATCCGCGGCTGTCACAGATCGTCGGCGACCTGCGCGCGCAGACCCGGCTGTTCGGCCTCGCCGCGCTCGTCGAGCGCGGCGAGCTGGACAAGTCGGCGCAGGAGCACCACACGATCATCGACCTGGTCGAGCAACGCCACGACGAGGAGCTGGAGCAGTTCCTGCGCAAGCACATCGGGCACGTTCGCGGCATCTGGGCGGCCGGGAACGCACCCGATGAGGATGTTCCGTAGGACTATCGGCTCCGCATTCTCTTTGTCTCAAGCTCGCTGGACACATCCGACTCCGCGAGAAATTCCGCGGTTCTTTTCGCGAGCGTGTCGGCCCACCAGAACGCGCTGGCGATCTGCAGGAATCCGTTCACGTCATGGTTGATCGCCAGGAACGAGACCCGGGTGCCGTTGCCCGCGACATAGAACATTGTCTGGATCTGCAGGCCGCCGCCCGCGCCGATCACCATCGCCATCGCGGGCTCATGGTCGGCCAGCAGCCTGCGGGCGTCGCCGGGATTCAGCGCGCGCACCGTCCAGAACTCGCCGATCCCGGGCGTCTTGTAGTACTTGAGCCTGCGTTCGGTGAACGAGGGATTCCTCGTGGCCGCCATGTGCACCGCGGCGGCCACCGTGTTGATCGGCGCCGCGGCGGTGAGCACAATGCCGACCTTCGCGGGAGCGATCAGACCTGTCATGCGGTTCCTGAGGTGAGCCATATGAGGCCAACGTTAGGGGCCGCAGCGGTCGGTCTGTATCCGTCGTTCGACCGACTACGCCAAGCGTCCTGGCTTGCGCCCGAACACCATTGACGTGGGACCGATCAGGTGCTGCTTCTTGATGTGCACGAAGCCCGCGTCCCGCAGCCAGCCCGCGCACTGGGTGGTGGTGGCCTCGAAGCCTTCGCGCATCTCCAACATGATGTTCAGGCTGGACAGGGAGCTGACCAGGTTGTTCTTGCGATCGGGGTCGGTCATCGCGTCGTAGACGAGCAGTGCGCCGCCGGGCGGGACGGCCTCGAAGGCCTTGGCGATCAATTCGCGCCGCACGGTTTCGCTGTAGCCGTGCAGCACGTGGCCGAAGCTGATCACGTCCGCACTGGGCAGCGGACCGCCGAACATGTCACCGGACACGAATCGGATCCGGTCGCCGAGCCCGAACGATGCGACGTACGCCTCGAAGATCGGCTGCACCGCGGGCAGGTCGTAGCTGACCCCGCTGATGTGGGAGTGAGTGAGCGCGACCCGAACCGGCAGCGCCCCTTGGGCCGCACCGACATCCAAGAAGGTCTGGAACCGCCGCCACGGAAAGCGCGCGGCGATCAGCATCGCCTCGCCGGTCGAGATTCCGGTCATGCCCGCCAGGAATTTCCGCAGCGCTACCTGATCGCCGTAGAGCGAGGAAAAGAACTCGCTCTCCCCTTGTTCCTCTTCGGCTCCCGGCTTGCCGGTCCGGAGCAGATCGCCCAGCCCGGACCACAGATCGTAGAGTCGCGTGCTCGACAGCTCCATCAGCCCGCCGATGTAGCTCGGCTTGGCGCGGTCCAGGAACAGCGCGGCCTGCCGCGAATTCGTATATATCCCAGCACGGTCGCGCCGCAGCAGACCGATGTCGACCAGCGCACTGAGGAACGGGCCCGCCGCGCGCGGCTGCCAGTCCAGCCGGTCCATCAGTTCCTGCTGCGACAGCGGACGCACCGCCAGCTCGGTGAACACGCCGTACTCGACCGCGGTGAGCACGACCCGGGAGGGCCAGAACCCCATCCCGGTCTCCAGGATCTGCTGTGGATCGGCGAAGCGTCGCAGCAGCGGGCCGCCGATCCGGCTCTGAAATGCCCGCATCAGCAATTGCTCGCGGCGCAGATCGCCGGTGCGTGCGCCAGGGGCCGGGTCGAGCACGGCGGGATTCGCCGGATCCGGCACCGGTGCGCGGTCCTCGGTCGGGCTCTTGGGATGTGCCATCGTGCAACTCCTCGGATGTACTGACCTCGGGCCACTAGCTGCTGATCATCGGGCGATCACGTAGCCGTCGTCTGGGCGGTGGTCGCGGGAACGGCGGAGGTCGGCTATCGCGAACGTGCGTTGTACCCAGCGGTCCGCGCCGTCATAGCGGGGGTGGAAAGCAGTGCGGCCATGCACGGTGACTCGATTGTCCACGATGACGAGGTCGCCGGGGGCGAGTCGGGTGATATGCGCGACCGTGTTGCAAGCCTGGCCGAATTCGGTCAGTGCCGCTTCGGCGCGGGGAGTGAGCGGGGTGGTCGCGATGGTGGCCATGCGGATATCCGGGTCTTCGACGGCGCCGGACAGCAGGGGTTTCGGTGCGCGGGCTTCGCTGTCCGAGGGGAAGGACGGCGGCGGCGCGGTGATGAATTCCGGGGCGAACAGTGTTTCGCGGCTCGCGGGTGTCAGCAGTGGCAGCGCTTCGCGGAGGCAGGCGGTGCGCAGTCCGGCGATCCGGTCGTGGTCGGCGCGCAGGCACAGCAGCAGCACGTAGTCGGGTTCGTGCTGGTGGAAGGCGTTCTCGTTGTGGAAGGTCAGCAGCACCGAACCGGCGTTGCCCGAGAAGGTTTCCTTGCCGCGCACCGGCACGACATCCTGCACGAGGGCGCCGGACTTCTCGGCGAGATACGCGGCGGGATCGCCGAGCCCGCAGGCCAGCATGGCGAGCACCGCGGCGGAAACGGTCGCGGCCCGCTGCACCGAATCCGGGGTCGACGGCGTGGCGGGCAGCATCGCCTCGTCGACCGGCAGACCCTTGATCTGCAGCGTGCCACGCGCACCGGAATGCCGCCGGAATTCGCGGACGCTGCGGCGCAGCGGAAGAGGCAACGCATCCCAGGAATGTCTTGCGCGAGCGACCCATTCGGGATCGTCCACCCGGTCCTGCGCACCGCAGAGCGTGCGCGCTACCCGGTCGATCTCGGCCGTGTCGGCATGGCCCAAATCCACGTCGACGACCGCAGTTTCGGTGATCTCGTACGTCAACGCTCGCTCCTGGCTCGGAAAGGTGAAGGCGGCGAATCACTCTCGACTGATCAGCGTTGCCTGCGGGTCGTGATGACGTCGGCGAGGTAGTGGTCGCCGAAGCGGATCAGCGGCGCGTATTGGGCGGCGCGGCGGTGCCGCATCAGCCGGAGTTCGCCGACGGCATTGTCGGGTCCGGTGGGCAACTGCGCGATGGAGCGGCGCAACCGCACCATCGAATAGGCAAGCGTGACATGGCGTTCGCTGTCCACCAGGTCGGCTTCGAGCAGCGCGTCCCTGGCTTCAGCGAGTTCGGGGTCGCGGGCGTGCAGCTCGGTGAAGGTGTCCGGGACTACGGTGAGCAGGTCTTTCATCGCGCCGCGGAAGGTCTTGTAGCCGCGATGTTGGCGGCCGCTCAACGGGATCGAGACATCCGGCGGCTGCATGGTCGGGCGCACCGAGGCCATGTAGTACTCCACCGGGATGGTGCTGGCGTGGGTCATCGCCGCGGGGAAGCCGCGCACATAGGTGGTCGCGTGGTCGAGCCTGGCCAAGGCGGCATCGGTCGCGCCGTCGCGAAGATGTTGTGCGGCGTCGGTTACCGCGACCGCCGCGCAGATGTTGAACAGAACGTGGACCTGGTGCCCGACGAGCCAGCGCGCGGTCCACTCGCGCTCCAGCGAGATGCCGTCGGTTGCCTGTGCGCCGGGCAGGGACTCGACGGCCGGCCCGTCGGATGCCGCGGTACCGGTGAGGTCGAGGGTGGCCTGCCGCAGCCCCGCGACCTCCCCCGCCAAGTCGGCACCCGACAGCGGGGCTCGACAGAGATCACGCAGACCGCGATGGACAACCAGGACTCCGTGCAGAGCGGCCTGCTGATCGGTCAGGTCCACCTCACGGACCCGAAAGAACGACTGGCTCACCGATTCGGCGGGCAGCTTCTCGCCGACGATGGGCCCCGACTGCGCCGCCAGCGCGTTGACCAGCTCACCTGCCGCAGCCGCCGCTCGTTGTAGGGCCGCGGTGCGTTCACTGGGACCGGCATGTGTCGGCACTTCGGTCAGTGTCAGCGCGGTTCGTTGCGCTTCCGATCGGATATGAGAGTTCAACTGCGGGACGGTTCCTCCGTCCCTCAGTCCCCGGAATACGGCCACGGGCGGATGCGGGTCTGCCACCGAGGTACCCATGTGCTGAGGATATCCGGAACACGGTCGTTCCGCTGGGTTGTCCCATTGGTCGACGCCACGAATTCCGTTGTCTGGTCAGCTATCTCGAGCGTGGCTCGATCGACCCCCGTGCCGAGTGCTCCCGGTTCGGCCGATCATGTACAGCGGATCGTCGGCGGTCTGCCTACCCAGCGCTCAGTCTTCGATCCAACTCCATCGCAAATGGATGCGCCTGCGCCTTCTCGCCACAATTCCCGCATCTGACCCGCGCTCCGCAGTATGCGTAGCGCCTCCCAGAACTCGAGCCTATAGCGCGATTTCTTCCATGCAATAAGACCTCCGTTCAGCAATAATAGATCTTGCTAAGAAAACCGCCCAGCAGGCTTCCGGATCCCGTCCGGATCGCGGATTACCTTGCAAGACTGGAAGTCTCACCGAGCAGGCTTTTTGCGCCATTCTACGCCCAATTATCCGGCATGCGGCATTCCGGCGGAGTTGATGATTTCGCTGTAACCCGACGTCTCAGCTATTGATGTCACGTAGTAATGGCCGGTAACTTTTTAATCGACAGCACGTTCAATTCGCTGCCATGTTGTTCATTCGATTCACTGTCTTTACTCAAAAGGAGTGTGCAATGCTCAGCAAACTATTCTTCGCACGGGTGTCGCTCGCCGCGGTGAGTTGTACAGCGGCCGCGGTGGCCCTCGGCGCCGGTCCGGCACAGGCCGCGGGCTCGACCACGCTCGGCCCGGCCGGCGCTGCCGTCTCGGCCACCAACCAGGGCGCCGTGACCGCCACGGCAGGCCCGGTGACCGTCACCTGCAACACCGTCACCGCGACCGGTTCGGTGCCGACGGCACCGAACAATCAGAACCCGAGCGGCCCGGTGACCGTGCAGATCGGCGCACCGAGCATCAGCGACTGCTCGACCAACCTGCCCGGCCTCACCGCCACGGTCACCACCAGCGGCACCTGGTCGGTCTCGGTGCAGAACGGAGCGCCGATCGTCGGTAGCCTGACGATTCCCAAGGGCGGAATGACGGTCCACAACAGCGGATTGGCCACCTGCACCACCGTGGTCGCGCCGAACGGGCCCGCGACGGTGGCAGGCACCTTCACGAACGGCAACCCGTCGACGGTGACCAGCAATGGTTCGGCGCCGGTCAGCATCACCGGTGGTCTCCTTTGCCCGACTGCCACCTCGGGCACGGTGTCGGCCACCTTGGTATTGAAGAACACCAGCGATCCGTCGCAGCCGATCACCGTCGGCCCGTAACTCCGATCGAACCCGACCGCGGGGCCCGCATACAGAACTTTGTATGCGGGCCTTGCGGTTTCGTCACTTCGCTATGCGGGCCCTCTGGGTAGAATCCCCAGTTGCCCGATGCCGGCGCCGGCATCGCTCAGCTGGTGAATGTGACGTCGGCGGCGTTCGTCACCGCGGCAGTGCGGCCCGGCGCCGTCTGGTAGTGCCAGTAGAGGTTCGTGTGCGCGATGACCTGCTCCGGCGGCGGGGCGCCCCACTGACTCTTGTCGAAGGTGGTGTGCGCGTCACCGACGAGGGTGACGTCGTAGCCGCGGGCGAACGCGCCGTGGATGGTGGACCTGACGCAGGCATCGGTCTCGGCACCGGTCACCACCAGGCGTCCGATACCGGCCTTCGACAGCACCTCTGCCAGGTCGGTATCCTCGAAGGAGTCACCGAACATCTTGTGCACCAACGGTTCCGACTCCAGTCGAACCAGCTCCGGGACGTACTCCCAGCTCTCGCTCCCCCGCACCAACTCCTCGGAGTTGTGCTGAATCCAGACGACCGGCGCACCTTGCTCGCGCGCCCTGTCGACAAGCTCGGCGATGGTGGCGACGACGGCGTCCCGCTGGTGCGCCTCGGCCACGACGCCGTTCTGGACGTCGATCACCAGCAACGCGGTGTTGGGTCGATCCGACAGCACGGTCATGATTGGTCTCCTCTGCTGGCCTGACAACGCGGATCACGGTAGACCAGGCCACCGACAATTACCGTCGACCCGAGATGTCCCGCAAACGAATTCACCGACGCTCGGCGAGTTCGGCCAATCGGTCCAGCGATGCCTGCAGCTTGCTGGGCGTGGTGGCACGGGCGCGGACCATGCGCTTCTCGTCGGTCAGTTGCGACCAGTCGTAAGTGTGGGTGACGCGGGTATGCGTCTCGTCGATGGGCTCGACCTCCCAGCGCCACAGGTGGCCCGGCGGCTGCTCGCCCGGTACCGACGGCAGCCAGGCGATGCGACGGCCCTCTTCGAACTCGACGACGCGGTTGTCGCGGTCGGCGCCGGTGGTGAGCGTCATGGTGAACACGTCACCCACCGCGCGGATCCGTTGCTCCGCCACGGCTTTCGCCAGGTTTTCGTTGCCGTCCCACAGCGGCTGCTGCGCCGGGTCGGCGATCAGCTCGAAGACCTGTTCCGGCGTGGCCGCGATGTCGCGGCTGGCGGTCACGGTGCGCGAAGGCTCGATGTTGTCCGTCATGCTCCTGATCGAAGCATCTCGCGGCCGGGTCGCGCCAGGTGTGCGGCCGTGATCACCTCGCCCGTCTCGCAGATCCGATGCATCAGACGGGCGTGTCCGCAACCTCCTGTTTGCCCGAAAGAGGCGGATTCGTCCCATGTTCACCGCGCGCAGTTCGTTCAGCCCAGTTAAACGTTGTCACTTCAATCCACCGGACAGGGGAGACTGTAAGTGAACGATCGTTATACCCAGTTGTGTATTTCCAGGCGCGGACTGCTGGTCGGCGCGAGTGTCCTCGCCGGGAGCCTGGCGCTACCCGGTATCGCCAACGCGGACAGCAAGTTTCCGATGCCGACCGGCCCGGACATCAATGTGCTGATCACCGGCGACGCGGGCACCGGTGAAGCCGGGCAGCGCGCGGTGGCCACCGCGGCGAAGCGGATCTGCCAGGCCGAGAGGGTGTCGCTGGCGGTCGGGCTCGGCGACAACATCTACGAGGACGGCGCGGAAACCGATGACGACGACGAGTTCTCGACGAAGTTCGAACAACCCAACGCGGGCATCGACGTGCCGTGGTTGATGGTGCTCGGCAATCACGACTGCAGCGGGACCTTCCCCGGCAGCGGCGGAAATCCGAGCAAGGGCGATCACGAGGTCGCCTACCATCGACGCTCCGCCCGCTGGTACATGCCGTCCCGGTATTACCAGGTGGCGCTGCCGACCTCGGGCGAGCCGCTGGTCGAATTCTTCGCGCTGGACACCGTTCCCGTCTCTTCGACGGTGCTGCAGACCGATCCGAACTATCAGTGGAACGGTCCCTACATGCGTCAGCAGCGCCAGTGGCTGGATCGCGCGCTGACCGCGTCCCGCGCGACATGGAAGATCGTGCTGACCCACCATCCGTATCGCAACAACGGAAAGCACGGCAACGCAGGCGCTTACGACGGCGTCACCGTCGGCGACTACATGAGTGGCAGGCACCTGAAGGAGCTCTTCGAAGAGGTCGTCTGCGGCAGAGCGGATTACATCCTCTCCGGCCACGACCACACGCTGCAGATCCTCGATACCGCCGGCGCGGCCCGTGGCACCCAGCAGATCGTCTGCGGCGCCTCCGCCAAGCAGAACGACGGCTCGTCCGCGATCACGAATCAGTCTTTCTGGCAGGACTTTTCGAGCCTCGGCTTCATGATCGCGAAGATTCGCCGCGGTGCGGTCACCCTCGACGCCTACACCGTCGATCCCGCGAGTGGAACGGCGCGACCGGCCTATACCCACGTTCGTCAACGCTGATTTTCCCCAGTTCGCAGCCCGGCAGGTGAGGTCAAACTTGTTGGGCCACTTTGTGCTACCCCGCACAATCCCGAGATTCGGCCCGGCCCCGGATGATTCGTCCAGTTTGCCATCGATCCGACGTCCGATAGCGGACCGATGATCATGAAAACGTCACGAACGCGTCATCGCCGCCTGGTCGACTCGACCTCTGCCCGATCCGGAATCTATGAGATTCGAGGAAGTGCCATGCCGCTACCAAAGCCCACCCGGCTCAGCATCATCGCCGCACTCGCCACCACCCTCATGGTGGGTGCCCCGCAGGCCTCCGCAGCACCCGCATCGACCCCTGAACTCAGGGTGCTGACGTACAACACCTTCCTGATGAGCAAGAACCTGTACCCCAACTGGGGCCAGGACCATCGGGCCGCGGAGATCCCGAAGACCGACTTCTTCAAGGGCAACGACGTTGTCGTGCTGCAGGAGATGTTCGACAACGAGGCCTCCGACGCGCTGAAGGCGAAAGCCAAGGCCGAATACCCGAATCAGACGCCGGTCGTCGGCCGTTCGAAGGACGGCTGGGACGCCACCGGCGGCAAGTACAGTGCCGCGACGCCGGAGGACGGCGGCGTCACCATCCTCAGCAAGTGGCCGATCATCCGCAAGGAGCAGTTCATCTTCGCCGATGCCTGCGGCGCCGACTGGTGGGCCAACAAGGGCATCGCCTACGTGGTGTTGTCGGTCAACGGCAGCAAGGTGCACGTGGTCGGCACGCACAGTCAGTCCACCGACTCCGGCTGTGCCGCCGGTGAGGCCGCGCGCGACAGGTCCTTGCAGTTCAAGGAGATCGACGCGTTCCTCGCCGCGAAGAACATCCCCGCGACCGAACAGGTGCTGCTGGCCGGCGATCTGAACGTCGACTCGCACAGTGCCGAATACGGTTCGATGCTCGCCGACGCCCGCCTCGAGCCCGCCACCGCCCGCACCGGCCACCCGTACTCCTTCGACACCAAGGAGAACTCGATCGCGAACTACCGCTACCCCAGCGACCCCCGCGAGGACCTCGACTACGTCCTGCACCGCAAGGGCCACGCCAAGCCCGCGAGCTGGCAGAACCGCGTCGTCAAGGAGACCTGTCCCGCCTGGACCGTAACCAGCCAGGGCAAGGACTACACCTACACCAACCTGTCCGACCACTACCCGGTAACCGCGGGCGTCTGATCCGCTGCATGACCCCGTCCGCCCCGGTGTCATCCGGGGCGGACGGGGTTCCCGCTGATCAGGGACAAATCCTGGGCACTGGTTTCGGGCCGGTGGTGGGGACTGAAAGTTGTTGCCACGGAACCGGGTCGCGCGTCCTATGATCGCCACACAGCGAGAGTGGAGACGTTTCATGACCACAGTTGCCGACGCCGGTGCCACCGGGTATGCCCGGGTAATCGCGCCGCCGGGGTGGAGCCGCTGGCTGGTGCCGCCCGCCGCGCTGTCGATTCATCTTGCGATCGGGCAGGCGTATGCCTGGAGTGTGTTCAAGCCGCCGTTGGAGAAGGCGATGGACATCTCGGGGACCGGGAGTGCGCTGCCGTTCCAGATCGCGATCGTGATGCTCGGGTTGTCGGCGGCCTTCGGCGGGACGCTGGTCGAGCGGCGGGGGCCGCGGTGGGCGATGACCGTTTCGCTGGTGTGTTTCTCGTCCGGGTTGCTGATCTCGGCGGTCGGCGCGTACGCGAATGCGTACTGGCTCATCGTGTTCGGGTATGGGTTCGTCGGCGGGATCGGGCTCGGTATCGGGTACATCTCCCCCGTCTCCACGCTGATCCGCTGGTTTCCCGATCGGCCGGGCATGGCAACGGGTTTCGCGATCATGGGCTTCGGTGGTGGTGCGTTGATCGCGTCGCCGTGGACGACCCAGCTGCTCTCGACCTTCGGCAAGGACAACGTCGGCATCGCCGAGACCTTCCTGGTCATGGGCTTGGTCTACGCGGTGTTCATGTCGGTCGGCGTCTTGCTCGTGCGGGTGCCGCCGCCGGGATGGCAACCGACTGGCTGGGTGCCGCAGGCGAAAACGGCGAAGCTGGTCAGCGACCATCACGTCACGGCCAACGACGCGATCCGGACGCCGCAGTTCTGGCTGCTGTGGATTGTGTTGTGTTTCAACGTGACCGCGGGCATCGGCATCCTGGAGAAGGCGGCGCCGATGGTGGTCGAGTTCTTCAAGCAGACCTCGACGCCGGTGACGGCGGCTGCCGCGGCGGGCTTCGTCGCGGTGCTGTCCGCGGCCAATATGGCCGGGCGGATCGGCTGGTCGTCGCTGTCGGACGTGATCGGCCGCAAGAACATGTACCGGATCTACCTCGGCGTCGGCGCGATCGCCTACGCGATGGTGTGGTCGGTCGGGCAGACCAACAAGCCGCTGTTCATTCTCGGCGCGATGGTGATCCTGTCGTTCTACGGCGGTGGATTCGCCACGGTGCCGGCGTATCTCAAGGATCTGTTCGGGACCTACCAGGTGGGTGCGATCCACGGTCGGCTGCTCACCGCGTGGTCGGTGGCCGGTGTCGCCGGGCCACTGATCGTCAACGCCATCGCGGATTCCGGTGCGCGGCACGGAAAGACGGGGCCGGCACTGTACGGCCCCTCCTTCGCCATCATGATCGCCCTGCTCTGCGTCGGCTTTGTCGCCAACGAACTGATTCGCCCGGTGGCGGCGAAACACCATCGGAAGGCCCCCACGGCGGCCGATCGCACGGAGGGAAGCCCCGCATGACCGAACTAGACAACGCCGAAACGGCCGCGCCGCGGCGAATTCCGCTGTTGATCTTCGCCTGGCTGTGGGTCGCCGCGCCCTTCGCCTACGGGCTGGATCGCTTGATCGTGAACTTGCTCAAGCTGTTCCAGTAAGTCAGGTGGTCGTGTCACCGGTGTAGACATGCAGCGGGTGCAGTCCCCACGACCTGGCCACCTTCTTCGCTTGGTCGGCTAATTCCGCTGCGGTGTGCGCCATCTCGGGTTTGAAGGCTTCCAGCGACCAGTGGATCCGACCGCCGGATTCCGACAGCCAGGTCGCCAGCGCGACCGGTTGCCTGGCGGTGCGCGGTGCGTCGAGGCCCTGGACCACGGCGCGCTTCATGTGTAGCGACGGCTCGAAGTGGCCGAGTTGCGGCGCGATGTACGAGTCGAGCACGCCCATGTTGGAACACATTCCGACGGTGATCGGCACCGTCTCCAGCAGTCGGTGCACGACGCCGTCGGGCAGCACGTCGAGCAGATCGGGTGGCATCTGGCGCGGCTGTGAGAGCACGCCGGAACCGACCGTCGCGACCGCCTCGAACGCCGCCTTGCTCACCGCGCGCAGCGCGGTCAGGTCGTGGCTGTCCAGCCAGTCGCGCTGCACCACCACCGGCACCCTGGTGAACGAATTCGCGTCCTGCTGATCGTGTGCGCGCAGGATCCGCACGGCGGGCGTCAGGACCGGCGGGATGTTGTCGATCAGCGGGCAGCGGCGCAGCAGGTCGGCGGTCAACGCCAGATACAGCGTGTTGGTCGTGCCGCCGTCGCGTGCGGCCGCCGATTTCCATTGCGCCGCATCGAAGGTGACGACCGCTGACTGCTCGCGCCAACCCTGTGGGTCCGGTTCGGGTTCCGGCGTGCGAGAGAGCAGTGCCGCGCGCACGGCCGCGCGGTGCCGGGGATCGCGGGCGGCCCGCCTGATCTCCGTAACGGCCTGTCGCGCAACGGTGATGCCGCGGTGCGCACCGTCGGCGAGTTCGTCCCACAGGCCGACCCGAGCATCGAGACCGCCGCTAGTGGCGAGTTGTGGGTCGACCAAGCCGGCTTCGGCCAGCAATCCCGCATGGCCGTCGGCGACCGCGTGCGACTTGGTCAGGCAGACGACCATGCCACCGGAATGCGTTGGCACCGCCGACAATCGCCACCCGTATCCCCCATCGGGATCGAGCCGATACTGCCCCTGCTCGTTCGCCCACGTCAACGCGTCGGCCGCATCGATCGGATCGGGCGCGACATACAGCGGCAGCGCGGTGTCGGCATGCACCCAGCGCGCCCGCGCGAACGGTACCGCCGGGCGGTGCACCCGCCGCGTCAACGGCCCGGACTTCAGCAGCTCGTACATCGCATTCAGCTGCTCGTCGCTCGGCCGACAGCCCAGCACGGTCAGCGTCTGCGTGACAACGGGCATGCCGTAACCGTGGTGCAGCCGCAGGAACGCCTTGTCGGTGAGATTGACATACACCGGCGCAGCCGACGAGGCCCCACCCTGGCGACTGATGTTGTCCCGATCGGCCCGGAAGCCGCGAGTGATGGTTGCCATGAACGCTCCTGTACCTCAGGCCGCGCGATCGATCACGTCTTCGTCCGCGGCCGAGACCGACCCGCTCGTCGGTATCGAGAATTTCGGGCAATACGCCCAATCAGCGGATTCCGGTTATTCGCACCGAATAGTCACGCATCCGACACAGGTTGTCTCCCCGCCGGATTGGAAAGCAAAACGCTCCCACCGAATACGAGTACTCATTCGTTAATCTACCGTAACCGCCGATCCCGAACACCGGTGATTACGACCACATAAATAACCCGTAAGTTTTGGTTCGCCGGGCGGGGCACCCGCAGCGCGGCTCGATGTTGCGCGGGACGGCCGCTCGTCCGGTGTTTCGATCCCGCGTCGCCGGGTATCTGCCGGACGTTCGGTTCGACGGAGATGAGGGCGTCTGATGAGTGGGTTGTCGGCTGGGACGGAGCGGGCCGGGGGTGGGAAGACGTCGTCTGCGGCGGGGCGGATCGCGCAGAACGGGGTGTTCGAGCGGTTTGCGCGGGGCGGGTTCGTCATGACGGGGATCGTTCATTTGATCGTCGGGTACATCGCGATCCGGATTGCGCTCGGCGGGTCGGGGGGCAACGCCGACCAGTCGGGGGCCATGGCAGAGTTGGTCAGCAAACCTGGCGGCGTGATCGTCATGTGGATCGGTGTTTTCGCGTTCCTGCTGATGGGGCTGTGGCGGATTGCGGAGGCGGTCTTCGGTAGTGCGTCGAAACCCGAAGCCGATAATAAGAAGAAAGAGGCGTTCCATCGGGTCAAGGCGTTTTCGCTGGCAGTGATCTACTTCTCGTTCGCCCTGTCCGCGTTCGGATTCGCACGCGGCAGTGGCAAATCCAGCAGCCAGCAGAGTGCCGGAATCACCGGGCGGTTGATGCAGAATACGGCGGGCAAGGTCGCGCTCGTCGTAGCCGGACTGATCATCATCGGGATTGGTGGATACCACGTGTACAAGGGGATCAGCCGGAAGTTCCTCAAAGACCTCGATGGCAACACCGGTGACCTGGTGCGGCGGCTCGGTATGGCCGGATACCTCGCGAAGGGTCTCGCTGTTGCCGCTATCGGGTTGTTGGTGATCCTCGCCGTGGGGCATGCGGAGCCGGGTAAGGCCGCCGGGCTCGATGGGGCGTTGAAAACCCTTGGGGCGCAGCCTTATGGCGTGATTCTGCTGGTCGTGGCCGGTCTCGGCATCATCACCTATGGTCTCTACAGCTTCGTCATGGCGCGCTACGCCAGGATGTAGTGATCGGCGGTGGGGCAAGATCGAGGTATGGGCCCTACCACCGGACCGCCGGTACCTGAGACCGTGCACGAGTTCCGCGGTCTCGCGCGCACCCGGCTGCGCGAATTCCCGCACACCGAAGTTCCCGACGCCCCGGGTATTCGGCGGGCGGCCGTGCTGCTGTGTGTCGTCGGCGAAAGCGACGGCGCACCGTCGGTAGTCGTCATCAGGCGGGCCTACCGTGGGCGCAATGCTGGGCAGTGGGGATTGCCGGGCGGTCGGCTGGACGCGGGTGAGACCGCGGAGCAGGCCGTATTGCGCGAGCTGCACGAGGAACTCGGCCTGACCGCCACCCCGGCCGACCTGCTCGGCAGGCTCGATGACTTCCCCGCGGCTTCGGGTTTCGTGATCACCCCTTTCGTCGCCGCGTTGGCTGATACCGCTGATCTGAAGCCGAGCCCCGACGAAGTTCACTCCGTGCACCTGGTTCGGCTCGCCCGACTGGTCGCCGACGACGTACCGCACTGGGTCGCTCGGCACGAGGCCGTGCCGCAGCCCGAACTGCGCGACGCGGCGGCATCCGTCCCGGAAAGTGTTGGCCTGCTGCAGATGCGGCTCGGCGAGGGCATGACCATTCATGCCCCCACCGGCGCGCTGCTCTGGCAGTTCCGCGAGGTCGTGCTACTCGGGCGCGATCACGCCGACGCCCGAGTAGCCCACTTCACCCAACCCGACTGGACTCAGCACTGACGCCGAGTTCAGGCCGCGCGGCGACCCATTGCGTGCACGGTGCCGTCCGTGGTGAGCACGAACAACCAGTCACCCGTCACCGACATCGCCGAGGCAACCGACCCACCTAAGTCGTACTGGCTCAGGACTTTTCCGGTCTTGCGGTCGAGCACAACCAGCCGCCCGTCCCAGGTGCCGACGTAAACCACGGTCTCGGTGGTCAGCGCGTGCATCGCGGGCGTGTTGGGCGCGGCCGTACACCCCGCCGCCACCCGCGCGGGATCATCGAGCGGACCGGTGCCCGGCAGGTAGCCGATTCCGGTCTGCCACAAGGGTTCAGCCGGTTTACTCGCCGAGGTGTCGAACGCACGAACGGTGCCATCGATGGCCGCGACATAGACCAGCTGCCCGCGAACGGCGGCACTGGTCACCGGCGGCGGCCCCGGTTCACAAGCGCTGCCCGGGATGTCCGCGTGCCACAGTGCGCGCCCGTCGCGCGGGTCGTGGCCGCTGAGACCCCCACCGGTCATGGTGATCACTTGGCGGTTTCCATCGGTGAACGCCGGAGACGAGTGGCTGAACAGTCCGCCCGCGGTATCGACGGAATAGCGGCGGCCGCAGGTGGTCAGGTCCATCGCGATGAGCGTCTGGCTCGAACCCGACTGCAGATAAGCGGTTTTCGCGTCCGACCCGCGCACGGCAGTGCTGTGCAACTCGCCCCAGCCCGCGGGTGCGGCGAAGCCACCGTCGAGCCGCTTCCCGCTCCCGGCGTCCCGGCAGACGATCTGGTCGTACGCCTGGTAGACCGCGACCGCGCGATGCTGCTCGGGTAGGTCGAAGACGCTCACCGGACCGCCAGCCCGGCCATACCGGCGCACGGTCTTTCCGGTGCGGTTCTCGTCATCGATGGTCTGCCATTCGACGGCACCGGTGCGCGAGTTGAGCGCGTAGACGCGGCCGACCGCGGTGCTGAGATATACCCGGCCGCCCTGCACGGTCGGGAAGGACTCGGCGTCACCGTCCAGATAGGTCCGCCACAGCTCCCTGCCGGTGTCGCGGTGGTAGGCCAGCACCTGGTTGTAGGGCGAGGCGAAGGCCTGGGCGGTCACGATCACGAGGTCGCCTGCCACGGCGGCTCCGTTGAGGCCGAAGTGCTCGCCGGTGTTGGCCGACCACTGCTGGTCCAGCACCGCACCCGGGTCGGATGCCGCGGCGGATCCCCCTGATTCGGTACCGCCCTGGCGCAGCCAGTCGGCACCCGCCGCAGGTGGCGAGCCGACGGGCAGCACGCGGAACGCGCCCTGCATCGCGGGCCATTTCCCGCCCGCGGTATCGGTCGCGGTCGCCTCGACGCGGTAGGTCCCCGGCTGCAGAAACGGAATGCTGCCGTGTGCGGTCGCCCAATTGGCGCGGACGGCCGGGCACGACTCGGCCCGCCCACCCGGCGGGGTGTAGCAGTTCACCCAGCCGGGCGGTGCTTGCGTGCTGCCGAAGCGCAGATCCGCGCGCCACACCTCGCCGCCACGTTCAGCACGCACCAAGACCTGAGCACCAGCCGGAGTCCGACCGGCATCCTCGACGTACAGGTCGACCGGGATGGCGACGCCTGCCCGATGCGCGCTGTCCGGTGCGGGACTGACCAGTGCCGTGCGGTCGCGCACGAAGAACTGCCGGTGCGTGCCGGAAACGTAACCGGTGTCCTCGTTCACCGGCGTCGCCGGATCGTCGGTGATGCCGGCGAAGTCCAGTACCTGGTAGCCGGGCCGCGCGCCGTCGATGCCGTAGGTGGCACCCATGTTGTTGACCTCCACCGAGCGTCGGAACGCGCCGCGGCGGAACTCGGTCTGCTGATTGTGGCCCGCGGCGAACATCCGCACGTCATAGCGGGCGAGTTCGTCGACGATCGGCTGAATGGCTTGTCCCGCGCCCCATTTGGTGAACAGCGAGCGATGCGCGAAAACGAAAACCTGTTTGCCGGTGGCATGGCGGCGTAGATCCTCACGCAGCCATTGCAGCTGTGGGCCGAGACCGGAGGTGTCGTAGTTGTCCTCCAGCACCACGAGGTGGCGGCCGTTGCGGTCGAAGCTGTACCACTCCGGTCCCATGTTGCGCCGATAGATCTCCATGCTCGCGGCGTATCCGGTGGTCTTTCCGGTCCCGCCCGCGTCGTGGTTGCCCATCACCGGATAGAACGGACGACCGAAGCGGCCCTTGGTCAGGCCGGCGCGCAGGATGTCGTAGCTGCCTTGGCGACGCTCGGGCGCGGTGTAATCGGTGACGGTGATGTCGCCGGTCGCGATGGCGACGGTGGCTTCCCGGTTCCGCGCCATTGCCTCGACCTGGCCGGTCCACTGGGCCAGCGTGCTTGCGGCGGAGGCGTCGCTGCGATTGTCGGTTTCGCTGTCGGACAACATCAGCCACGGTTCACGCGGATCCGCCGCACGCTTGTCGGGGACGAGGGCGAAGTCGATGTTGTCCTGCCGGGGCTTGCCCTCGTCGAGCGCGCGAAAGTAGCGCGGCACCGAGTCTTCCCGCAGTACCGGGGTGTACCCATCCGGGGAGACGATGTTGATCAGATCGGTTTCCCGACGACCCGGATCGATCCGCAGCCGGTAGCCGCCGTCTATATCGGTCGTCGCCCAGACCGCTCCATCGGTGACAGAGACACCTGCCAGTCCTTGCTCGCCACTGTCACGAATTCCGTTGCCGTTCAAGTCGATGAATACCGTGCCCCGCGCCTCGACCGAGGCGTCCGCCGCGTACGCCGGACCAGGTGCGGCAATCACGGTCAGGATTACGAAAAGACCTATCAAACATTTCCACACGGAAATAATTCTATTGGAACAAACCCGCCGCGACACCGACTCTCGCTACAGTTCGCCCGCTGTATCACCGATGTTCAGGCTAGCAATTGGTGCTTCCACACGCGAAGATCGTGGCATCCTCGGAGGACGTGGCGGAGCCGACCGTTTCATTGGCTGCGTCGGTGAGTGACGCCTTGATCCGAACATCCTTGCCGGTATCCCATTCGGCCGAGGACCGGACTTTAACAAGCTCGGAGTGTATCGCGCCGTCGCAGTTCAGATTCCCCAGGTTTCCCTTGCCAGTCGCGCTTCCGTGGAATGGGACCTGGGTTGCGGTAATGCCGATTTTTGAGATCCCAGAACCGGGGTCACAGGCGTATTTGACGCTTACGGTGATCACTTGCGGTTCTTCACCCTCACCACCGTCAAAGCCTCGGGCCTCGGTACCGATGGAGAGAGTGGTCACCGCGTGTGCCAAGGGCGCAACACCTATCAATATGCCATTGAAAAGAAGTGCGCTGCCTGCGACGAGGGTGGCATTTCGGACACGACCAATACGCATCGCAATCCCATCTGTTGAGGTAAACCCGCTGGACGGGTTCACGGTACTGCCACGGATAGCTCGAGCTATCGGAAGACACGCCCCTAGTCCTCCACGAAGGTCGCGGCATTCCGGCGCCGGCGATCCACGGTCACCGTGAATACGTCGGGGCGGGCGTAATGACCGGTCGGGTCGAAATTCTGCCGCTCCCTTGCCACTTCGGCCGGATCTATATCGGCGATGACAAGGCGCTCTTCGCCGATCACCGGTTCGATCAGCCAGCTGCCATTCGGGCCTGCGATGGCGGACCCACCGTCGTATCCCGCTGACTTGTCGAGCGCGAGAAGTTCGTCGCGGAATGGGAAATCGGTTGGCACGTCGGCATAGTCGAGCACGGCGCCGACCGCGAGCGAGTACACCCGGCCTTCCATGGCGACGAACCGGGTGATGTCCCTGGTGTTTCGGACCGAGCCCGGCCAGGTGGAGACGTGCAGGGTCGCGCCGTCGGCATACAGGGCGTGCCGAGCCTGCGGCATCCAGTTCTCCCAGCAGGACAGTCCGCCGACCCGGAACTCGCCGACATCGTGCGCGCGCAGTCCGTGCCCGTCGCCGATCCCCCAGACCATCCGTTCCTCGTGCGTCGGCATCAGCTTGCGATGCGCGCTGACCACGCCGCGGGCCGGATCGATGGCGACCAAGGTGCAGTACACGGTGCCGCGAACGCGCTCGGTGATGCCGAGGTAGCAGAACACGCCGAGGTCGGCGACCGCCTCGCGTACTGTCGCGAGGTGCGGGCCGTCGAGAGTGACCGCCGCATCCAAATAGTAAGCGTAGGCGGCCTTTTGGGCCGGATTGTCGAATCGGGCTCCGCCGGTTCGCGCCAGCCAGATCGGGTAGCCGGACAGGAAGGTCTCCGGAAAGGCGACGAGATCCACCCCCGCCGCCGCGGCCTGGGTCAAGTAGTCGACAACAATCTTCGTACCGGCCGTCGGATCGAGCCAGGCAGGTCGTGCCTGCGCCGCAGCAATTCGCATGACCCGACACTAACCACATCGCCGAATGCACAAGGGCTTTGCCGGTTTCAATTGCCCTCGCCGATCTGCCCGTTCATCCAGTCACCGAGCCACTGGATGGCGTTGCGACCCGAGTCGTCGACAACGAGCGCACCGTAGTTGATGTGTGCGTTCGAGGCGAAAAAGCTTGCGGCGCTGAAGCCGTCGCGAATGAGGGCGAGCAGGTTGAGGCCTCGGGTCGGCGGCGCGGCCTTGGTGAGTGCGCCGCTCAGGTCGTCGAGGTCGAGGTGCTGGGAGTTGTTGCTGGTGAGCAGGCCGGTCGCGACCGAGGCCAGCTCGAGGCCGACCGGCAGCAGCCCGGACAGCACGGCCGCCGCACCGGCCGGGTCGGCCGCATGCCCGGGTGGCGGAGCCAGTTTCTCCAGCACGGACCACGCGATTTCCTGAATCTGGCCGACGAGGGTCGCCATCCGGATGACATCGACGTTGGACAGGATCGCGGTCATCGACGTCGCGATCTGGACGTAGCCCTGCGAGTTCGGCACCGTCGACAGCACCTGTGCGACCGACTTCAGGTCGGCGCTCGCGACCAGGTCGACCAATGGTTTGAACTGATTGTTCAGCGCACCGGCGACCTGATGGGCGCCCTGGGCGTCCATCGCCGCCACCTTCTGCGGCAGCAGTGCGAGGTTGTCCAGGATCGCGCGGAAGTCGAGCGCGGTGACGTTGGCGACGACATCGAGCGTCTGGTCGACCAGCACAGTCGGTCTCAGCATCGCCAGGATCTTCGCCGCCGAGCCGAGCAGGGCCGCAGGCAGGTCGGCCAGCGGTGCGACCTGCCCGACCAGTGCATTGATCTTGATCGTCAGCGTGGCCGCGTCGGGCGAGTTCACCTGGAGTGTGCGAATTCCCCGGCTCAACAGGCTGGTCGCGGTGTCGGCGATCGTGCTCACCGCCGTCGCGGCGCCGGTCAGGTCGGACTCCTCGACCTTGGACAGCACCTGGCCCGCATTGTTCTCGGCGGATCCGGCCGGGGCAGCGGCCAATCGATCGGCAGCGCTGGAATCTTGCAGACCGGCAAGCGCTTTGAGGGTGACCTCCAGCTTTGCCGCGGTGTCGCGGACGCGGGTCAGGTTGATGCCGCCTGGCGCGGTGAGGCTGGTGGACAGCTCGTCGACGGCACCGGCCAGACCAGGGAGGTCGGCCTTGGTGACATTCGCCGTCAGCGTCTTGGCCATGCTGGAGTTGCCGAGCACCTTGCTCAGGAGCGAGCCGAGCTTCCCGAGTAACGGGTTGTCGCCCTTCTTGATCGAGCAATACAGGTCGCCCGGGTCGCAGATCGAGCTGACTCGGCCGGTGAGCTTGCCCATGCCCGCCGGCCGGGGATCGGCGATCCCCGAGCCCGCGGTGTGCGGGCCGACGACCGTTTCGCCCTTGGTGCCTGCGGCGGGGTCGGCGATGAGGCCGACGGCCAAGACCCGCTCCGGTGGCACGGGTCCGCGGTCGTTGCCGATCTCGGCGGCGACATCGCCCGCGGCGTCCGCGCCCTGGCTGTAGCCGGTGATCGTGAATTTGGCGGCGGGACAACGCCTGTCGTAGTCGCGCAGCGCCTTGCGGGCATTGACCAGCGCGGTGTTCTTGCTGTCCGCGTAGGTGTGACCGTTGTCGAAGGCACGGGCCATGTACGGCGTGAAGTAGATGTCGGATTTGGGGCCCTGCTGCCGCTGGATCGCCTCGGCGATCGGCCGGAGCATGCCGATCGGCTGTGCGGGATCGGCGTTTTCGTTGGTCTCCCAGGTGCCAGGGATGAACAGATTGAACGTCTCGGCGCAGTCGGCCGGCGCCGCGTGCGCGAGGGCCGGAGCGGCGACGGTAGCGGAGGCGACGGCCACCCCGATGGCCATCATCGTCGCCACCACGTAGCGATTGGACGAATGCAGGACTGACATCGGAACCTCACTACCGAGCTCGGTCGACCGCTCAGCGCCGAACGGCGGAGTCGGCCGATTCGACCGGAGAACAACGGGGGAAGCGGGCGAGGAGGTATCGCGCGGAATTTCCTTGGCACTGCTCACGCATATTCAGCGCGGCGACCGTTGGCGCCGCGCTGAATATCGCGAATTACCGGTCAGGACAGATTGCCGACAAGCAAGCTGAGCAGTTTCAGGGCCACCTTGGCGATATCCAGCCCGGTGCCGAGCGATCCGGTCGATGACCCACCGCCACTGAGCGAATCGCCCGCATCGCTGGAGCCGGTACCGGCGGCAATGTAATTAACGGTGTCCATAACGCTGAGGAGAGTCGACATGTCTCAAACCGCCTGTCTTGTAACAGTATTACACCGAGCAGCACCTGAGCTCAGGTGCCGTGACTATGGGATGTTGGCAGCCACAAGATTCCCCTGGGATCCCCGCCGCGTCCAGACGGTCAACTGGGGAAGTTGGACCGCCGTGCACCATTCGGGGCGAATGCCGGTGGCGGACCGGCAGGTTTTCTGATCTCCCCACTGCGGACTGGGGAACGCTGATGAGGCTTTTTCGTGGCGACCGGCCGAAGATTGCCCGCCCCTTGCAACGGCGAACGAGCCGTATTGCAGACTATGCAATATCAATTGCGCCACTTGCGGACTGGTGTGACGTACGACATCCTGACCCGAACGCGGGACCGGCCGCGGGAGGGAAGGAGAAAACCGTGCGCGATGGTGAACTCGGACGACGGCGTCTGCTCGGGATAATGGGGGGCGCGGCGGGCGTCGGTGTCGCGGTGGCGACCGGAGTCCTACGTCCGGTGCTCGCGGGCGCGGCGAATGGGACTCGCGCGTTCCTGGGTTCCTATACCTCCAGTGGCGCAGGCGGTTCCGGTATCAGTGTCGCCACCGTCGATCCCGGCACCGGTCGGCTGACCGTGGAAAGCACTGTGGACGTTGCCGATCCGTCCTTCCTGGCGTTCTCGCCGGACCGGCGTTACCTGTACGCGGTGAACGAAGGCTCGGGCGCGGGCACAGCCACCGCGATCGACGTGCGCGCCCCAGCCGACTGTATTGAACACGGTTGCAGTGCAAGGCAATGCGCCCACGCACCTGTGCGTCACCCCGGATGGTCGTTACGTGCTGACCGCGAACTATGAGTCGGGCAGCGTCAGCGTGCTCGCCGTGGCCGACGACGGACGACTCGGCGCGGTCACCGATGTCGTCCAGCACACCGGCACCGGACCTGACCCGGACCGCCAGTCCGCACCGCATGCACATCAGGTGTCGATCGATCCCTCCGGACGCTGGGTGCTGGTGGTGGATTTGGGCGTCGACTCGATCTACGTCTACGAACTGGCCCGAGGCAAGCTGAATCAGCACGCGCAGGTCGCGATGACGCCCGGCAGCGGACCACGGCACCTGACCTTCCATCCCAACGGCCGCAACGCGTTTCTGGCCAACGAGCTGAATTCCACAGTGACGGTGCTCGATTGGCAGGCGGACCGCGGCGAACTCCGCGCCGGGCAATCGCTGCCCGCGGACCTGAACAGCGGCGGCGATCGGAACTACCCGTCCGCGCCGGTGGTCGCCAAGGACGGCCGGTTCCTCTACCTCGCCAACCGCGGTCACGACAACGTCGCGACCTTCGCCATTGTCGGCGGATTGCTGGTACCGATGGGCACCACACCGTGCGGCGGAAAGTTCCCCCGCGATCTGACGCTGAGCCCGGATGGCCGGCGGCTGTACGCGGCCAATCAGAAGTCGAACTCGGTGGCCTGGCTCGACCTCGATCCCACCACCGGCCTGCCCGCCGCGCCGTCGGCCACGCTGAACGCACCGGCGGCCACCTGCGTGCTGTTCGAGTAACGGTCGGTCCGCGAGTCACCTTCGCGCACAACGGATTCCACCTCGCCTGACGCGCCTGGCCGATCGGTCCCCAGTTGTGCGCCCAGTCGAGATGGGCGGCCGGGTGTGGTTCTACTTGGTCATGAATCACACCCATCGCAGTTACGGCGGAGTGATCGACCTACGCAGGATCACGCACATCACGCTGGGTTTGCTGATCGTGGCGGGCAGCGTGGTCGCCGCGCCCACCGCCCTGGCCGAGGCGGACGCCGGTCGGCTCGGCAATCTCAGCGCCATCGCCGACGACGGCGTGACGACCACCATGCACTCCGGCGCGGCCACGGTCCGGGTGAGCTTCCCCAACTCCGGCGCGGTGCGCGTGCAGCTGGCGCCCGACGGCAAGTTCACCGACCCGGCCCGCGACAAGATCGTCCTGCCGACCAAGCTGCCACCCGCCGCCGCGCACCGAACCGACAAGGGCGACTACTGGGCCATCGCCACCTCCGGTGTCACCTTGCGCGCGTACAAGACTCCGCTGCGCTTCGCGCTCTACGACGGTGCCGACACCAAGCAGATATGGGCCGAGACCGCGCCGCTGTCCTGGACCAAAACCGCGACAACGCAGAGCCTCGGCCGGGGCCAGCACGAGCAGTTCTTCGGCGGCGGCGAACAGAACGGGCGGTTCAGCCACCGCGACCAGACCGTCAAGATCTTCGCCGACGACAACTGGAACGACGGCGGCGCGCCGAACTCACAGCCGTTCTACCTGTCCAGCAACGGATATGGCGTGCTGCGCAACACCTTCGCGCCGGGCAACTACGCCTTCACCGATCCGGCACGCACCACGCACGAGGAACGCCGCTTCGACGCGATCTACGTCGTCGGCGACGGCCCCAAGTCGGTGATCTCCGCCTACACCGCGCTGGTCGGCAGGCCGTTCCTGCCGCCGATCTACGGGCTGGAGATGGGCGACTCCGACTGCTATCTGCACAACGCCAATCGCGGTGAGCGGCACACCCTGGACGCGGTCGGCATCGCCGACGGTTATGTGCGCAACCAGATGCCGAACGGCTGGATGCTGGTCAATGACGGCTATGGCTGCGGATACGAGAATCTGCCGCAGGTCGGCGAGGGGCTGCGCAAGGACAACATGCAGCTCGGGTTGTGGACCGAGAACGGGCTGCCGCATCAGGCAGATGAGGTCAAAGCCGGTGTGCGCGTTCGTAAGTTGGACGTGGCCTGGGTCGGCCCCGGATATCAGTTCGCCTTGGACGGCTGCGACAGCGCGCACCGCGGCATCGAGGACAACAGCGACGCCCGAGGTTTCGTCTGGACGCCGGTGAGTTGGGCCGGCGCGCAACGCTGTGCGGTGTTGTGGAGCGGCGACCAGTCCGGCAGCTACGACTACGTCCGCTGGCAGATTCCCACCTACGCGGGTTCGACGATGTCCGGCATCGCCTACAACAGCGGCGATGTCGACGGCATCTTCGGCGGCAGTCCGCGCACCTACACCCGCGACCTGCAGTGGAAGGCCTTCCTGCCCACCATCATGTCGATGGACGGCTGGGCGCCCAACGACAAGCAGCCGTGGCGCTACGGCGAGCCCTACACCTCGATCAACCGAAAGTACTTGCAGCTCAAGGAAAGACTGCTGCCCTACACGTATTCGTACTCGGTCGAGGCGAATCGTACCGGCGTCGGCCAGGTTCGGCCGCTCGCGCTGGAGTACCCGAAGGATCCCGCGACCTGGGGCGACCAGGCGCGCTACGAATTCCTTTCCGGGAAGGACTTTCTCGTCGCGCCGGTGTACAACGACGCCGAAAAGCGTGACGGCATCTACCTGCCGGAGGGCACTTGGATCGACTATTGGAGCGGCCGCAGCTGGACTGGGCCGACCACGGTGAACGACTATCGCGCGCCGCTGGACACGCTGCCACTGTTCGTGCGCGCGGGCGCGGTGGTGCCGATGTGGGCCGAGGGCACCCAGTCATGGCAGACCCGCGACAAGAGCGTGCTGGATCTGGACGTCTACCCGCAGGCCGCGGGCAACTTCACGCTGGTCGAGGACGACGGGGTCACCCGGGGCTACCAGCACGGCGAACAAGCTTCGCAGAACTTCGCCGTGCGCTCGGCCTCCGGTTCGACCGAGGTGACCATCGGCGCCAGCACGGGCTCGTATCCGGGCAAGCCCGCCGCCCGGCGCTACGAACTCACCGTGCACGCCGGTTCGGCCCCGAAGGCGGTACAGACCGCCGCCGGTCCACTGACCCAACGCGCCAGCCGCGCCGACCTCGATCGCGCACCCAACGGATGGTGGTTCGACCCGCAGGATCGCGGCGGCGTCGTGCACGTCAAAACCGATCCGATCGCTGCGGCGAACAGTCAGTCGGTGACACTGCGCTGATTAGCGGAGGGTGCGTGTTCGGAGTGAGGGTGGTTAACTCCTCCTCGGATTGTCGTGCTCGAAGGGAGTTAGGGGTAGGCGTGGTGCAACTCGGAGTGAACGAGTCATTCGCGGACTACCTCATCGAGGGCGTGCTCGGCCGGGGCGGGATGGGCACCGTGTATTTGGCACAGCATCCGCGGTTGCCGCGCCAGGTCGCCCTCAAACTGCTCAATCGCGAGGTCTCGGCGGAACCAGAATTGCGGCGGCGGTTCGAGCAGGAGGCCAATGTCGTCGCGCGGCTGGATCATCCGGGCATCGTCGGCATTCACGATCGTGGCACACACGACGGGCACCTGTGGATCGCCATGCAGTACATCCATGGCTCCGATGCCGCCCGGTTGAATCCGCGGGACGTGCCGATCGACCGGGCGCTGCGCATCGTCTCCGAGACCGGGGCGGCGCTCGATTACGCGCACAGCCGCGGCGTGCTGCACCGCGATATCAAACCGGCGAACATCCTGCTGTCGTCGCCGGACACCGGTCGCGCGGAACGGGCGGTGCTGACCGATTTCGGCATCGCCCGCCTGCTCGACTCGAACACCCAGCTCACCGTGAGTGGAACGTTCAACGCCACCCTCGCGTACGCCTCGCCGGAGCAGCTCTCCGGCGAGCCGGTCGATCACCGCTCGGATCAATACTCGCTGGCGTGCACTTTGTTCACGCTGCTGGCGGGGCACGCGCCGTTCGCGGCGACCAATCCCGGGCAGGTCGTCGCCGGACATATCAGTAAACCGGTGCCGCGACTCAGTTCCGTGCGGCCCGATGCACCGCCCGCACTGGACGAGGTGATCGCCAAGGCGATGGCCAAGCGGCGCGACGAACGGTTCGGCAGCTGTCGCGAGTTCACCTCGGTGGCGTGGGATGCGCTGCACGGCCGAGCGGCTCCGGCCCGAATAACCGCACCGCCCAACCGGATAGCGCCGACGGCGTTGAACCAGAACGGCCAGGGTCGGCAAGCCACACCGACTCCGGCACCTGCCGCCAAGCCTGCGCCGGTGCCTGCTGCCAAGCGTGCTCCGACACCTGTTGCCCAACCCGCCCCTGAATCAGCTGCCCGGCCGGTACCGGCGAGTGGTCGAGGCAGCGCGATGGGTGCGGTCATGCTCGCGTTTCTGCTCGCCTGCGTCGTCGCGGCGCTGGTGGCGAACCCGCGGGTACGGGTCGTTCGCGCCCTCATCGAGTTTCGGGACCTACACATCGCGCCCTATGCCGCCGTGGGGGTCGCCGCAGCAGCTGCGGCAGTACTGCTGCTCGGTGGCGCGCTGCTGCTGCTCGCGCGTAAGCGGTTCGGGCGGGTGCTGGTGGTTTTGGGGTGCCTCGGCTATCTGGCGAGCCTGGTGCCGGTCCGTTTCAAGTACGACAGCCCGAATGGCACCACCGGCTGGACGATGGCCGTGGGATTGGTATTGCTGTTGCTGACGCTGATATTCACGCTGTCCAAGCCGACGGCCCGCTGGTTGCGGGCCACCGGCTCCAGACGTCGGTAAGGCGTTATTCAGGGAGACTGTCGGCCAACGCGTTTCGCATCACGTATTCCACGCCGGGATCACCGGGCAGCGTCCAGTGGGCACCGACGAAGTACCTGGCCGCGTCCTTGTCTCCCTTGGCGAGATACTGCATCCACGCCAAGGTGATGGGGGCGAACGGGTTGTGCGCGGGATCATCCATCGGGGTGATATGGGTGCCGCCTCGAATACACGCCAGATACGCCGGAACTGTTATGGCGGTGTGGTATTGGGTCCACATGGGGTAGTACCAGTGCCAGACGATGGCGTCGTTGCAGCCGGTGAGATAGAGGGCAGGCACGTTGAGCAGAATGCCGAGCGCGTAAGGCGACGGCTCGGTGGGCACCGCGCCGATGATCCGCACATCCGGATCGATCATGTGCCACACGTCAGGCGGCAGGCTCGCATTGAGTTGGGTCGCGCCGCCGCCGCCGGAGTGGCCGGCGAAGATGACACGACTCAGATCCACCTTGCCGAACATCGGGCTGTCCGGATTCTTGTCGGCATTCGACAGTGCCTGTACGCCACCGAGACCCATTTCCGGGGTCGAATTGAGCAGGTCGTACGGTGTCGCGATCACATATCCGTAGCTGGCCCAGAAGCGCAGGCTCCAGTCGTAATACCCGGGTTCCTGACCGGTGCCCGGCGAGTAGACGAGCACCGGAAGCCGATCCATGTTCGCGATGTCCTTCGGGTAGTAGAAGGTGACACCGACCGGTGAATCCGTTCCCGACGGAAATATATTCGTGCACTGCAGTTCCGACTGATTACCCCAGAATCGCCAGGTGTTGTTGATGGTCGAGCCGTACGGCGAGGAATCGCAGTTGTGCGTCGCTGTGGTTTGTGCCGTCTCGTACGGGCCGGGTTCGGCATACCGGCTCAACGGCACATCGCCTGGTGCGAAACCATCTTCGGCCATGGCAGCCGGAGCAGTGCCGATCGCTGAACCGGCCAGGACAGTTGCCGATAGAAAGACAGCGCCAAGTGCACGGACGACTTTCGTCGGCCAACCCCCGCCGAATCGTTCGGTACGCAAACTCTCACCTCTCGTTTCCAAAGAATGTAAACAAGGGAACGCGACTCGACGGTCGCGGAAGCGAGATCACTGTGGGATAAATTCGGCGGCCAGTCAAGCAAACACGCGGACAAGCCGCCGCCCATCGTGTTAAATTATTAGCGTGTCTAATATCAGTCGCCGCAATCCGCTCATTTCGGTGGCCGCCTTGGGACTTATCGCGGCGCTCACCGCAACAGCCTGCAACTCCACTGCCTCGAAGAACGAGACGAGCTCCACGCCGAGCTCGTCGAGCGTTCCGGCACAAGACAATACGACGCTGTTCCACGACATATACAAGCAATTGGTGGAAACCGATACCTCGCACTCGACCGGCAGTACGACGGTCGCCGCGAACGCGATGAAGCAGCGCCTGCTCGACGCAGGCTTCGCCGAAGCCGATATGCAGATATTCGAGCCGGTGCAACGCAAAGGCGACCTCGTCCTGCGCTTCACCGGATCCGGACAACGTAAACCGTTGCTGCTCTTGGGACATCTCGATGTCGTCGAGGCCAAGCGCGAGGACGGCTGGCACACCGACCCGTACCAGCTCACCGAGACAGACGGCTTCTATGCCGCCCGGGGTTCGATCGACGACAAATCCATGGTGGCCGCCCTCGTTTCCGGCCTGATCCAACTGAAGCGCGAAGGGTTCAAGCCCAACCGCGACATCGTGCTTGCGCTGACCTCCGACGAGGAAGCCGGGACGGACAACGGCGCAAAATGGTTGATGGACAACAAATTCGACCTGATGAACGCGGAGTACGGCCTGAACGAAGGCGGTAGGGCGCTGCTGGTCGACGGCAAGCCGAGCCTGCAGGGCGTGCAGGTGGCCGAGAAGACCTACGTCACCTATCAGGTCGAAGCCAAGGCGGCGGGCGGGCACAGCTCGGTGCCGACGCCCGACAATGCCATCTACACCCTGACCGCCGCGCTGAATCGTCTTGCCGCGTACCGGTTTCCGTCCTCACTCAGCGACCCGACCCGCGACAACTTCGCCGCGCTCGCTGCGGGCCGCACCGGCCCGGAGGGCGACGATATGCGCGCGGTCGCCGCAGGCAACCCGAGCCCGGAGGCGGTGGATCGGCTCTCGGCCAATCCCGAATACAACGCCCAACTTCGGACCACCTGCGTGACCACCATGCTGAAGGCCGGGGAAGCCGAAAACGCGTTGCCGCAAACGGCCAACGCGACGATCAATTGCCGAATCCTCCCCCAGGACAAACCCGAGGATATCGACAAGCAATTGACGGCGGCCCTCGCCGACAGCAAGCTGACCATCACTCCCAAAGTGGATCCGGCGGGCGGCATCTCACCCACCAATGGCGACGTCATGGCCGCCGTCACGTCGCTGACGAAGGAACTGTTCCCCACCGCCGCCGTGAGCTCGTTCATGTCCACCGGCGCCACCGACAGCAAATACGCACGCAGCAAAGGGATTCCGATGTACGGCGTCAGCGGGCTGTTCATGGTGAGCGCCGACGCCGGTCGTATCCACGGCGTGAACGAACGGGCACCGATCGCGGGCCTGGATGCCAGCCGCGAATTCCTCTACCGCCTCGTCAAACAACTGTCCACGTAGTTTTCAGGCGGCCGCCGCGCCCACCGGGCGCGGCGAGTCACGCCGGCTGGTCCAGGGATTCGAGTTCGGTCCGCAGCGCGACGACCTCGGCGGCGAGTTCGTCGCGCAGCTGTTCGCGTTCCACGAGGCTGGCGCGCATGCTGTCGATGGTGTCGTTCATGGCGGCCAGCTTCTGGTCCGCGCCGGACAGGCGCCATTCGATGACGCCGCGGCGGTCGACGTCGCCGCTGGCCTTGCTCACCCACGCCACCACGTAGTCGAGCCAGTCCGGCTGCTTGGGCATCTCCTCGGTGGCGTCCCAGCCGCGCCGGACCGCCGTCTTCGCGGACAGCACCCGCTCACCGGCGAGGCCGTCGGCCGGCGCGTTCATCTGCACATGGCTGAGCTTTCCGGCGGTCGTCACGACGGCGGTCAGGCGGTAACGCCCGGCGAGATGCATCTTCAGCTCCGCCGCGCCACGCCCGTCGGCATCCATCGCGCCGAGCCACGGGCCGTCGGCCGCGTTGATGATCGACTCGAGCATGCCGAGCTGGCCGGCGGCGCGACGCACTCGGTTCGCATGCTCGCGTAGTTCGTCCGGTGTGGCGGTCATCTGGTCCCAGTGCATCGCACCTACTTCCTCGTCGACCGGCTCCCAAAGATTAGGAACTGCTACGAACGTACATTCGTCGCTCGCGCAACCGTGGGAGATGTGCGGCGTCGGCGGCTCGCGGCCACCCTTGACTTGGAGTGCACTCCAGGTCGTAGCGTGGGGACTCTGAGTCGCCCACACACGAGGGGATCGTTCAATGGAACTCGGTTTTCATATTCCGATATTCGACATCGACGGTGGCACGCCGGCGATCGCCGGCGAGCTGGCCAGGGTGGGTGCCGCGGCCGAGGCGTCCGGCGCGACCTGGTTGTCGTTCATGGACCACTACTTCCAGATCGAGCCGACCGGGCGGCCCGCCGAGTCGAACATGCTCGAGGGCTACACCACGCTCGGGTTCCTGGCCGCGCACACCTCGAACATCCAACTCGGCCTGCTCGTCACCGGCGTGACCTATCGCCATCCCGGCCTGCTCGCCAAGATCGTCACCACGCTCGACGTGCTCTCCGGCGGCCGCGCCGCGCTCGGCATCGGTGCAGCCTGGTTCGAGCGCGAGCACCTCGGGCTCGGCGTGCCGTACCCGCCGATCGCCGCACGGTTCGAGCGGCTGGAGGAGGCGCTGCGCATCTGCCTGCAGATGTGGGATCCGGCGAACAACGGACCGTTCGAGGGCAAGCACTATCAGCTGGCCGAGACGCTCTGCTCGCCGCAGCCGATCAACCGGCCCAAGATCCTCATCGGCGGCAGCGGCGAGCGCAAGACGCTGCGGCTGGTCGCGCAGTACGGCGACGCGTGCAACCTCTTCGGCAGCGCGCCCGCGGATATCGAACACAAGCTGGACGTGCTGCGTCGGCATTGCGACGATGTCGGCCGGGATTTCAACGAACTCCGGATCACCATCATGGCCAACAATCCACGGCCGACGCCGGACACCCGCGACGAATTCGTCCGCAGCATGGCCGATTACGCGAAGCTCGGCGTGCACGCCGTCATCATCACCCCGACCACCGGATCGCCCGCCGGGTGGATCGACAGCATGGCGCCGGCGGTTGCGCAGCTCGCCGAACTCGGCTGACGACCGCCCGCACTACGTATTCGCGACGCGGCCCGAAATGTACCCGACGGCGAAGGTCAGGTGCTGACGGGCCGCGCTGGAGAGCGCGGGCCGAACCGTTCGAGTCACAATTCCGCAGAGTTCGTCAGATACTCGGAATGGTATAACCGCGAATTCCGCTTCGACGAATTCCGAATAGTACTTGCGAACGCCTCGCGGAGCCCATCGCCCGGGCCGACACCCAGCTCCTCACGCAGGACTCGTTCCGCCGATTTGTACGCCTCGACAGCTTCCGCATGCCGGCCGGCCCGGTGCAGCGCTGTCATCAGCTGGACCCGCATTCGCTCGTTCAGCGGATTGTCGCCGATAAAGCGTTTCGCATTCATGATGACCCGTCGGTCCTCACCCAGCATGATCCACGCGTCGAGCAGTATTTCGCGGGCCGTTCTGCGCAGCTGATGCAGATCATCAGCTGCCGCGGCCGCGAGCGGTCCGTCCGCAACATCCGACAACGCATCGCCACGCCACAGACCGAGCCCCTCCTCCAGAATTGCCGCGACGACGGAGGGAACCAACGGGGCCAGGCTCATCGCCTGTTCCAGGTGCGTCACGAACCGGTGCGCGTCCACCGCCGACCGCGGCACCCCGAGTTGGTATCCCGCCGAGGTCGATTCGAGCACGGTGGCGTCGCCGACATGGCGGTGCAACCAGCGGCGCAGCCGCGCCATGTGCGCATGCAGGGTATTCGCCGCATTCTCGGTGGAACGAAGCAGATTCAGTTCCTCGATCAGCTCGTCACGACGCACCTCGGCGCCCGCGCGCAGCGCGAGGACGGCGAAGATGGCCTGCAGCTTACGACCCGGTACCGCTACCTGCACACCGTCGATGATCAGTTGCGTTGGACCGAGAATTCTAAATTCGATTCTTGACATCGGTTCCAGTCTTCCCCTCGGCGAGGTGGCTGGAAAACAACGCATGTCACCAGCAATGCCCACGCTCCCAGATAGAGTTACGACATCTTCGTGCGACCGACGCGGACGCCGGTCCGCACCGAGTATCCGCCGATTCGCCGGTAAATCCCGAGCCACTAGTTTCGGGGGCGGCGGTGGATTGGACACACTCGCCATTAAATCACCCGGACATCATGGATTCATCACTTGGGCATCATAGATTCGCCCCCTCATCCTTCGTCTCGATCGGCGGTCCACTTGCCCCGAAGAAGGCGAACCAGCCAGTCAGTATGAGACACACATAACAACCCGAGATTCTATCATTACGGAATGGTTATGTCAATATTGAATTCGATATCCCGAGTTAGTCGAAGCACTACAGGGATGGCGTTTGAAAAGCATTCTTTCCAGCAAACAAGCGAGCTAACTGACGATTAGCTTTCACATATCCGGACGAAATGCTACGGAAACTTACGCATTACCCGAAACGGACATCGAACGACGTCAACATGCAGAACTCGCCGCTGCGCCGATTCACCCAGCGTGCGAAGGGAAGGTCGCGCCGAGCCGATGCTGCCGAGGCGCCCGCCAGCGGCTCGAACCGCTCGGGACGGCGGCGACCTCATGGCGGCGTCGCCGGTCCGAATAGCAGAACCCGCCATAACATCCCACGGTGCCAGCAACCACGAACACCAGTGTTCGGCAAAGCCGAAGCATCCTCGTTCACGACGGTTCCGAAACAAGCCGAGCAACCATGCGATCACTCACATACCGGCTGTTGGTCGTAGACCGACCATGAGTCGGTTACGTATGCTGGCTATTGTGAGCGAGGTCAGGGCGAGCAGGCGCGACATGTATGCGGCGCTGACGAGGACGGCGATCCTCGACGCAGCGAAAGAGTTGTTCGTGGCGCGCGGCTTCGACGCGACGTCGGTCGATGACATCGCGCGCGAATCCCAGCTCAGCAAGGGTGCCGTCTACCACCACTTCCAGGACAAGCAGCAGGTCTTCGCCGAGGTCTACGCGGCGGCGGAGAAGGCCGTCTTCGATGTGGTGGCCGAAGCCGTCATCAAACCCGGCCTCGGGCCGTGGGAGGTCGCCGAACTGGCTGCGCGCACAGCCCTGCAGGCCTACGCCGCCGACGAGAGCACCCGCGCGCTACTACGTCAGGCCACCAGCGTCCTCGGCCAGGAGCGCGCCCGCACCCTGAACTCCGAACTCGCGCTGCCGATGATCCGGGCCCTGCTCGAGGCGGTAGCCGGACTCGGCGAGCTGCGACCGGTCGACATCGAGACGGCCGCGCAGATGGTGTTCCGCATGCTGGCGGAGGCCTCGATGCTGATCACGCTCGCCGATGATCCCGATTCCGCCTCGCAGAATGTCGAGTTCGTCGCGCTCAGCATGCTTCGCGGTCTGCGCGTTGATCCGAGCGCGTAGCAGGAGCCCCGCCACCACATTTCATCAGAGCGCCGCAGGTTGAGGATGGTCTCGACCTGCGGTTTTCTTGTGCGCTCAGCACGAAACGGGAGCGCGGCACCACCGCACACGGGCCGTAGCCGACCATTGACAGGTGAGCGACTTGAAGTATGGTAGATACCGAGAGTCTGTCGACTCTCGGTTGCCTCGGTGAATGGTGGGAGGGCCTCCGGTGGTGCTACTAACAGCTCTGGCTCGGCTCGCGCTACGCGCTCCTCGGACAATCGCTGTGGTCGGACTGGTCCTCGGCGTCGGCGCGGTGATCATGGCGGCACCCGCCCTGACCGGCCTGCCCGCCGGCGGGTTCGATGTGCCGGTGTCCGAGTCGATGCGGGCGGAGCAGGTGCTCAACGACCGTTTCGACGCGGGCGGCATGCCGATCGTCTTCACGGTGACCGCCGAAGCCGGCGTCGACAGCCCGGCGGCCAGGGACCGCGGCGAAGCGATCGTTTCGGCCTTGCGCGGATCGCCCTACGCCAAGCAGATCCTCTCCTATTGGACGACTCCGCAGCAGCAGCTGGCCGCCCCGCTGGCCGGCTCCGATCGGCGCACCGGCCTGGTCGTCGCGCGCATCACCGGCGGCGACAAGTACGCCCCCGGCCGGGCGAGGCAGCTGGCGGACTCGGTCCCGCACGACGCGAACGGCGTCACCGTCGCGGCGGGCGGACCCGCCATGGCCTACAGCGACATCGAGCGGCAATCCCGTTGGGATCTGGTCAAATTCGAGGCCATCGTCACCCCGGTCACCTTTCTGGCGCTGGTCTGGATCTTCGGCAGCGCGGTGGCCGCGCTGCTGCCACTCGCGGTCGCACTGTTCGCGGTCGCCGGCACCACGGCGGTGCTGTGGCAGCTGTACGCGTTCACCAACGTGTCGGTGTTCGCGACCAATATCGGCACGGCCTTGGGTGTGGCGCTCGCGGTCGACTACACGTTGTTCATCGTCAACCGCTATCGCGAAGAGATAGCGCAGGGCGCGACCATGCAGCGCGCCCTGATCGTCACCATGAACACCGCTGGACGGACGGTCACCTATTCGGCGTTGACCATGGCCCTGACCCTGTCGGCCATGGCCGTATTCCCGCACTATCTGCTGCGGTCGCTGGCCTATGGCGGCGTGGCCGCCGTGCTGTTGTCACTGGTCGGCTCGTTGGTGCTGGCGCCGGCGCTGATCGTGTTGCT
Source organism: Nocardia sp. NPDC046473 (assembly GCF_040645995.1). Taxonomy (NCBI): domain Bacteria; kingdom Bacillati; phylum Actinomycetota; class Actinomycetes; order Mycobacteriales; family Nocardiaceae; genus Nocardia; species Nocardia sp. NPDC046473. Next base: position 71,436 of record NZ_JBEYZJ010000001.1, on the reverse strand, counting down.
CGGCAAGCGCATCGATTCGCTCGATATCCGCCGACTCGTCCGACGGCGCGCGGAACGAACCGCCGTCCCCGACGAGCAGTCGGCCTGGTACCGGATCGCCGCGTTCGCGACCCGCAAGCCCGTTCCGGTCGTCGGTGCCTGCCTGATCGCCCTGCTACTGCTCGGCCTGCCATTTCTCGGCGTGAAACTCGCGTACCCGGACGACCGCCAATTGCCGGATTCGACAACGTCACGTGCGGCGGGCGAAATACTGCGCTCGAATTTCGCGCAGGACTACGCGGGCACCGCACAGGTCGTCCTGCCTTCCGGCGTGAAATCCCCGGCCGACGTGACCAACTATGCGATGGCGTTGTCGAACGTGGACGGCGTCCTGCGGGTGGCCGGCCCCAACGGAATCTACGAGCACGGCCGGGTGATCAGCGCGGCGACGTTCGACTCGGCGTTGAAGGGCGACGCCGCCTATCTGACCGTCTCGTCCGACCGGGATCCGTTCTCGGATGCCGGGCAAACGCAGTTGGCCGCGCTCAAATCCGTTCCGGCACCGACGAAGACGCTTTACGGTGGCATGACCCAGCGCAATATCGACAACATTCGCGGAATCACCGATCGCATCCCGCTGGTGCTCGCGATCATTATCGCGATCACCCTGATTCTCACCTTCATGATGACCGGTAGCCTGATCATCCCGCTGAAGGTCCTGTTCACCAACGCCATATCGCTGACCGCCGCCTGCGGGGTGATGGTGTGGATCTTCCAGGACGGCCATCTCGGCGGTCTCGGCACGCTGACCACCGGGCATATCGGCGCCATCGTGCCGCTGCTGCTCGCCTGCATCGCGTACGCGTTGTCCATGGACTACGCCGTTTTCGTGCTCTCCCGGATTCAGGAGGAGTGGGCCGGGTCCGCGCGAACGCGAGCGGACAACGCTCGTGCCGTCGCGCTGGGGCTCGCCCGCACCGGCCGGATCGTCACCGCGGCCGCGACCGTCATGGTCATCGTCTTCATCGGGATCTCGGCCAGTGAGGTTGCGTTCATGCGCGCCTTGGGCATCGGGCTGATGGTGAGCGTGATCGTCGACGCCTTCGTTATCCGGGTACTACTGGTCCCCGGTTTGATGGCGCTGCTCGGTCGCGCGAATTGGTGGGCGCCCGAGTGGCTGCGGCGCTGGTATGAGCGTTACGGATTGCGCGAAGGAAATGATCGCGCCGCGATCGAATCTCCGCGCGTCGAGAAAGCAATGATCCCGGATTGAACATGTCGAAAGGACATCTCATGAGGCGACCTATCACGGTATTCCTTTTCCCAGCTCTCGTCGCGGCGCTGCTGGCAGGCTGCTCCAGCCAACACGACGATCATCAGTCCGCGGCAGAAACCACCGCGGCGGCGCCGGCCGACTGCACTCAGCAGGGAAAGTATCCGCCGACCCCCACCGTCGATCTGCTCAACACCCTGTTGCAGCGCGGGCTCGATCCGAACATCCCCGCGACGGACAAATTCGACCTGATGCAAGGCGCGGCAGGCGATCCGGATCTGTTCAATCGGATGATCCCGGCGCTGAACAAGGCGAACTTCGCGGTCGCGATCAAAGGTGTCACCGACTACTGCAATGGCACGGCCAACGCCGACGCCACGCTCAACTTCTACGGTCAGCCCAACGACAGCCAGGTCCCGCTCGTCGCCGAGGACGGCAAATGGAAGCTGGAACGCGTGTGGGCCTGCGGGCTCGCCGCCAGTCTCCAGCAGACCTCGCCGATCTGCTGATCGGACGCCGCGACCAATCGAGAGGTTCTCGACCGATGCCCGCATCCGACGCCCGTCGACCTGTCCGACTCCGAGTACGCCTGGTGCTGCTGGCTGTCCTGCTGCTGCCGCTGCTCGGTGGCGCGATCGCGGCGAGCTTCGTCCCCGATTCGACCGCGCCCGACGGCGGGCACCGCGTCGCGATCGTCCGGCAGTCCACCGCGGCGCCGGCTGCGGCAAGTGGCACCTTGACCACCGCGCTGACCGCTACCCCGGGCTTCGACTGGCAGGTCGTCACCGCGACCGAGGCCGCGCGGCGACTGTCGGATCGCTCGGTCTTCGCGGTCGTCACCATCCCGGACACGTTCACGACCAACAGCGCCCGGCCGGCCGGATCGAGCGGACGTCCGGCCGCCGGTGCACCGGCGGGCGGGCAGGTGCAGGTGGTGCCGAGCGGGAATCCGACGGATCCGGATTACGCTCGGCTCGAGCGTGCGGTGTCCGGCACCGCGGTCCGCGTCGGCATCGAGGGACTGCTGGTCTCGGTGTCGCAATCGCGGACCAACCTCAACGTTGCCGCGCTCACCGCAGCCGGGCTCAAGGCGGCCGCCGCGAACGCCGACGGCACCGTCAACGACGTGCTCAACAGTGTGAAACAACTTCTCGGACAGACTGATCCGCTCATCGATCAGGCACAGAGCCTGATCACCGCCCTTCGGCAATACACTGCCATTATCGACGAATTGTCCGGCAAGCTAACCACTTTCGCCGATAGCATGCGCGGCGTGACACTCACCCTCGGCGATCTGCAGCACGGCGTCGGCACCATGCACGCCGGGTTGGCCTCGGTCGACACCATGCTGCGGGACACGGCGGCGGTGCGGGCGGAGCTGAACAATGCGCTGTGGCCGATCGCGGATGTCCTTCGGGCCAGCGGTCTGCCGGACGGTCAACGCGTCGGTGATCAGTTGACCGGCCTGCTGACGATGGTCAGCGGCCTCGACGATCCGCAGACCTCGGCGCGCATCGACAGCCTGCAGGTCGGAACTCAGTTGCTGGACAGTCAATTACGCGATCTGTCCGGGTTGCTCGGCAGGCCGGTCGACGCGCAGACCCAACTCGTCGACGTGCTCGACCTGGCCGTCGGGCGCCTGACCGACATCCGCGCCTTCCTGGCCCAGGGCGACTCGACGATCAATCAGGTCATGGCGCAGCTGAACGACGCCAAGCAGCTGATGCCGACCATGGAGGGCCAGATCCGTGGCCAGCTCGAACAGCTCAAGGCCGCGACCACCCAGCTGGTGGTGTCGCTCAACAGCGGCGTCAACGGGCTGCCCGATACCTCGGCCGCCACGGCAAATCGGCTCAGCCAGAACAACATTGCCGCCTCGGCCGTCGACAGCAGGCAGCCGAGCGCGGATCTGTTGCGGGCGACGGTAACTCTGCTGCTCGGCGCCCTGGTGATAGCACTGCTCCAGGCGGTGACAGCGGATCGGCTGACGAGCCGTGGCTGGTTGCCACGCCGGGCCGGGACCGCGTCGTGGGCGCTCGCGGTCGTGCTTTCGCTCGGACTGGCCGTTATCCCCAGTCATTACGTCGAGCACCGGCACACCCTGATGCTGTACGGCTGCGCTGTGGTCGCCGTCTTCGCGGCGGTCACGATGTCGGCGGCAGTGCTTCGACTGTTCGGCCGTCTCGGCCTCGCCGGCCTGCTCACGACCATCGCCGCGGCGACAACCCTGGACATCGGCAGCCACCGCGACACCGCGCCCGGGCTGCGCCTGCTCCCCGGCAGCTATGTGCTGACCGGGCTCGACTCCGCCGGTGCCGCGGGTACGAGCAGCACGCTGCTGCTGCCGGTGATCGTGCTACTCGCCTGCGGTGGGTGCGCGATTGCCGTGTACCTGTGGGCCGCGAGAGCCGGTTCCCGAGCCGGTGAACCGGCCTAGCTTTCACGGTGACGAATGGGGGACGACACGCCGCTGACCTGCGATCGAGACCACTGCCAACAGACGAGTGAAATCGCGCCGAAACAGGCGCGGCGCAGTTTCAGGGCTCTTTCACGCGCATGTTCGAGACTGGATCTCGGCAGCATGATCATCTGCAATCCGGCACCGCGTCGGCCGATCACGCTGTGCCGCAAGCACTTCAGCTCTTGGGGGTTTTATGACAACCGATGCGCTCGCAAACGCCATCGAATCGCCATCGACCAAAATGTACTCGTACGGCAGCTACATCGCCGGTAAAAACATCGAGAGCGGCCAGTGGGTCCACGTGCTCGCCGCGCGTCCGATGCTCGACGATTCTTTTGCCAGTCTCACCTTGAAACGCCGGTTGGACAGTGGCGAATTGTCGCTGCCCGATCTGGACACGGATATCGTCCCCGGCCGCGTCGCGGTCGCGGACGCGGAAAACATTTCGGCCGCGTTGACCCATGCCGCGGCGGCGGCGCGCGAGTGGCGGACAGCCCCGATCTCGGTCCGGGTCGACGACTTTCTGGAGCTGATGTACACGAGCTTCGTGGAGAACGCCGAAGAGCTCGAATACCTGCTGACGCTGGAGGGCCATCCGCGCGAACTGGCCCGGTGGGAACTCACCGGGATGTTCTCGGTGACCGACCCGGGATCGCGCCAGTACTTCCGCGAACAGCTGTGGCGCGAGTTCACTCTCGACGGCCGTCGGCACATCATCCGCCGGCAGCCGGACGGTGTCGTGTGTCTGAACCCACCCGCGAACGCGCCGACCGCAAGCGCGTTGATGGCCATGCTCAGCCTCGCCGCAGGCAACGCCCTGGTGATCCGGGCGCCCCGGACGAACCCGCTGGGTGTCATGTATGCGGTGAACGAGCTGATGGGCCCGAGCCTGGCGGCCGTCGGCGCACCGGCGGGCATCCTGAGCGCGGTCTGCGGTAATCCCGAGCCGCTGCTCGACGCCTGGCTGGACAGTCCGCATGTCGACGACATCATGTACTTCGGCAGCTCCAAGAACGGGTTGGAATTCGAGCGGCGGTGTGTGGAGGCGCGCAAGAAGCCGATTCTCGAACTCGCGGGCAACGATGCCGTCATCGTCTGGAAAGACGCGAATCTGGAATACGCGGCGCAGGCGTTGATCGAAAGCTTCTACGGCTCCGGACAACTGTGCATGATCCCCAACCAAGTCATTGTCCATCCGGCGGTCGCCGACACCTTGCTCGAGCATTTGACGGCGGCGGCGCAGAACCTGCGGACCGGCTATCCGGACGAGGAGGGCGTGCTGTTGTCGCCGGTGTTGCGCAACGACGGGTTCTACGCCTGTCTGCGCGACGCGACCGCGAAGGGCGCGACCGTGGTGACCGGCGGGCACGGTTTGGCACTCGACGGAACACGGGATTCGGCGGGCTTCTTCCTGGAGCCGACGATCATCCGCGTGGACGGGCTCGCGAAGTCACGCGAGCTCGACGCGGTGCGGCACGAGACGTTCTTTCCGTTGCTACCGGTCGTCGTGCCCGAACCCATGGATGACGACACACTGCTCGATACGCTCATCGATTTCGTCAATTCCAATCTCTATGGACTGCGCAATTCGGTGTGGGCGACCGACACCGACGTTGTCGACTATCTGCTCGCGCACATCGTGAACGGCGGGCTGCTGAAGATCAACGACTCGCATATCGCCTTCGCCTCGGCGCTGCCGACGCACGGCGGAACCGGACTCACCGGCGGCGTATCCGGCGAGGCGAATTACCCCCTGTTACGCACCACCCACCTGCAGGGCGTCGTCGTGCTGGACGGCCGGACGCCGCCGAAATACCGGTAGGAGCGAATATCATGCGTAGCCTCGAATATGCGGACGCGATATGCGACGCTCATCTGCCCGGTCTGCTCGACGAATTGTCCGCCATCGCGCTGCCGGACCTGGAACGGCCGGGCAGCCCCGCGCTCGAACTGTTCCGCAAGCACGGTGGACCGGCACTGCTGATCCCCAAGGAATACAGCGGGCTCGGCGTGAGTCCGATCGACGCGGTGCACGTCATCCGGTCGCTCGGCGCCCGGGCACCCTCGCTGGCGGTTGCCACCGCGATGCACCATTTCTCGGTCGCGACACTCTTCGCACTGGCGGAGAGCCTGCGGTCCAGCGGGCTGGAGTGGGCGCTGCTGGAAGGCGTCGCCGAGCAGAACCTGCTGATCGCCTCGGCATTCGCGGAAGGCAATCCAGGACAAGGCATTCTGACTCCGACCATGACGGGTCGGCGCGTCGAGGGTGGCGTGGTCGTCAACGGATCGAAACGGCCGTGCAGCCTGTCGAGATCGATGGATCTGCTGTCGGCCAGCGCGGCCGTCGTCGACGAAGACGGCAATCGAGAAAGTGTGGTGCTACTCCTCCCGGCCGGTGAACAGGGCATCTCGATCCACCCGTTCTGGGGCAGCAACATCCTCGCCGGCGCGGAGAGCGACGAGGTTCGCCTGACCGACGTCTTCGTGGACGAGAAGCTGATCATGCCCGCCACCACCGGCAGCGAGGGCGACCTGGATGAGCTGCAGACGGTGGGCTTCGTCTGGTTCGAGATGATCATCGCCTCGTGCTATCTGGGCATGGCATCCGCGCTCGTGGATCGCGCCTTCGCCAAACCGACCCTCGGCCGGGAACGCGCCGCCGAGCTGGGGATCCGCCTCGAATCCGCGGCGTTGTTGTTGGAAAGTATCGGTCAGCTGCTGACCGCGGCCGATATCGACAATGCCGCCCTGGCCACAGCGACCATCGCCAGGTACGGCGCCGAGGACGCCATCATCGATGCCGCGAATCAAGCGGTCGCGGCTCTCGGTGGGATTTCGTTCATCTCCTCGCCGGATATCGCCTACCTCGCGGCAGCCTGCCAATGCCTGCGTTTCCACCCGCCCTCCCGAATATCCAGTCATGACGCGCTCGCGGCCAGTCTGGCCGGCGACGTGTTCCGGATCAAATGAAGGCCTAGGACATGACAAACGCACAGATCGCACCGGATTATCAGCAGATAGCGAGAACGTTCCGCACGAACCTCAGCAGTGGTCGGGCCCGGCTGGCGGATATGTTCGGCGGCTACGTCGAGGTGGAATCGAACGGGGCGTGGATCACCACCAGTGACGGACAGCGATTCCTGAATTTCGGCGGGTACGGTGTGTTTCTCGCCGGGGCCAGGCACCCGACCGTGGTCGCCGAAATCGAACGGCAATTGCACACCCATCCGATCAGCACCCGGATGTTCTTGGAGCCCGCGCTGGCCAGAGCCGCCGAGATGCTGACCTCGGTCACGCCGGCGGGCCTCGATCGCGTGCACTTCTGCTGCTCGGGCGCCGAAGCCGTGGAGGCGGCGATCAAGTTGGCGCGCTTGAACGGGCGCCCGTTCCTGATCTCGATGGTCGGCGGCTACCACGGCAAGACGATGGGCGCGCTCTCGGTCACCGCGCGGTCGGTGTTCCAGGATCCGTTCCGGCCGCTGCTGCCCGATGTCGCGCACGTCCCGTTCGGCGACTCCGCGGCGCTGGCCGCGCTACTCGAACAGCATCCCGACGAGGCCTGCGTGATCGTGGAACCGGTGCAGGCCGAGGCCGGCGTCGTGCTGCCGCCGCCCGGGTACCTGCGTTCGGTCCAATCGCTGTGCCAGGAGTACGGCGCGCTGCTCGTGCTCGACGAGGTGCAGACCGGTCTCGGCCGGCTCGGGAGCTGGTGGGGAGCCGACCGGGAGGACATCCGTCCGGACATTCTGTTGTCCGGCAAGGGACTCGGCGGTGGTGTCATGCCGGTCGCGGCGGCCGTGACGACGAACGAGATCTTCGAGATCCTCGATCGCGATCCGCTGCTGCACACCTCGACCTTCTCCGGCGCCCCGATCACCATGGCGGCGGTCTGCGGCGCCATCCGCGCGATCAAGGAGGACGGGCTGGTCGAGCGGGCGGCGGCCCTCGGCGAGCTGCTGCTGCACGAGACCGAGAAGATCATCGGCAGTCACCTGTCCGATCGGAATTGCCAGGTCCGCGGTGCCGGACTGCTCATCGCGGTGGATATCGCCGATCCCGGTGTCGCCGGTGAGCTGCTCATGGATCTGGTGAAGAACAACATCGTCGCGAACATCTCCTTGAACTCCGATTACGTCCTGCGTCTCACGCCACCGGCCGTATTGAGTGACAGCGACGTCGAATTCTTCCTCGAGCGATTCGAGGCCGCCGTGCGGGCAACAGCGCAGGGCAGTGGATAGAAGGGGTTGGTACATGAGAAGCCTACAAATCGAGCTACGCTCGGATGCCGTTTCGGCCGACGAAGCGTTCACCAAGATAAGCAAATTCGAACGCTATCCCGAGATGGTCGACGACATACGCAATGTCACCGTCCGGACCCGGGACGACGGGCACCTGGTCAGCGATTGGGAGGTCTACTTCCGGAACGGTCCGCTGTGCTGGTCGGAAATCGACTACCTACAGCCGGAGCGGCGGCGGATCCTCTTCGAGCAGATATCGGGCGACTTTCACATCTTCCGCGGCTCGTGGGCCGTCAACGAGGCCGGGCTCGGGTGTTACGTGCAATTCGAGGCGACCTTCGATTTCGGGATTCCGAGCCTGACCGGGATCCTCGATCCGATCGCAACGCGAGTATTCAAGGAACACATCTCGACAATCGTATATCGCCTGCTCGGCGGGGTTGTCGTGATCGGGGATCCGGCCACCGAAGCGGCGGTGGCACGCAAGATCGCACTCTCCGAAGGCTCGGACAGCGCGCTTATCCGCTGATATCGGATCACGATACCAAGGACATTGCCATGGACCATCACAATCGTTTCCAGAGCATAACCACCTATCGGTTGCTTCGCCTCGAATTCGGCATCGGGCTGATCGCGTCGCTGTGGCTGTTCGTCGACCATATCGGCGAAGTACGCTGGATTCCCGCAATCATCCTGTTCTTCTACATAGATCTGTTCGGATATATCCCCGGCATGATCGCGCATCTGCGCTCCAAAACCGGTGACATTCCCAAGGTCTATTACGTGCTGTACAACACGATGCACAGTGCCATCACACAGTCGGCCGTGGTCGGGGTCTGGGCGCTCGTCTACGGATGGGAATGGGCGCTACTCGTCATTCCGATCCACCTGTGCGGCGACCGTGCCCTGTTCGGGAATTTCATGAAATCTTTCCAGGTTCCCTTCGAGCCGAAGAAACTGCCCGCCTTCGCCGAGTTCGAAGAGCGGCTGGCCACCCAGTTCGTGCCGAGCAGGCAGGCGATGGAGGGCGTCTGATGCTCGTGCAGGCCGACCACAATTCGACGCCGGCGCCGGAACGCTGCTTGCAGCTGTATCGCAAGCTGGCGGGCGGGGTGACCATCCTGTCCGCCGAAGCGGCCACCGGGCCGGTCGGATTGACCGCATCGACCGTCACCTCGCTGTCGATGCACCCGCCACTGCTGCTGGCCGGGCTCACGGTCGGCTCCTACACCCTCGCGGCGATCGAGCAGCGCCGCGCCTTCGGCATCCACCTGCTCGCCGAGCAGCAACAAGATCTGGCCGAAGACTTCGCGTCCCCGACCGGCCCTCGGTTCCGCGGCCACGACCATCACTACGTCTTCGGCGTCCCCATGCTCCGCGACACGCTGGCCTGGGCGGTCTGCTTCCTCACCGACGCGCGGCGCTACGGCGATCACGTGCTGATCGTCGGTGAGGTGGCGGCGGTCGGTGTCGCGGACGGGCATCCCTTGATCTGGCACAACCGGAGTTTCGGTCGGCTGCGCGGCTATCGCGCGGTCGATTCGACCGCTGACCCGCACGACGAACGGTGGAACGAACTGTGGAACGGAACATGAAAACGACATCGGCACAGCGCGACTCAGGCCGGCCGGCGGCCAACGGGAAACCGGTGGTCTCGGCAACCAAGGCACCGGGCGACGCGCTGGCCACCCTGCGATCCTTCGGCCAACACTCGTCCGGCTTTCTGGCACTCAACTCCGGGAATGAATACTTCACCGTCGACGGCTCGTCCGGCATGATCGTGTACCGCCCGCACGGCCGCCGCTACTGGGTGCAGTTCGCGGGCCCGATCGCCGCACCCGAGGAGTGCGAACTCCTCGAACAGTCCTTCGCCGCGGCGGCAGCGCGCCAGCGGCGGCGGATCATCGGGGTGCAGTTACTGCGGGCGGACGCCGAGCGGGCCGCACGCAACGGCTACATCGTCAATCAGTTCGGCTGCTCGTACAGCATCGATCTGTCGCAGTTCAGCATGACCGGTCGTAAATGGCACAGCATTCGCAACATGATCGCCCGGTCGCGCCGCGAGGGCATCACGGTCTCGGAGGCGAATCCGGAACGTCAGGCGCAGCCGGAGTTCATCGATCGACTCGCGGAGATGGACGCCGCGTGGCTGCGCAGCAAGGGCTGGCACGCGAAGGAGCTGCGCTTCCTGATCGGCGAGCGCGGCGGCGTGTTCCAGGAACACCGTCGCGTGTTCGTCGCCGAGCAGGACGGCCAACCGATCGCATATCAGACGTACTCCCCCGTTTTCGGCGCGCAGAGCGGTTGGCTCGGCGATCTGGAACGGCGATTGCCCGGCGCGCCGCCCGGGGCCGCCGACCATATCTTTGCCGAAGCCGCGCAACAGTTTCGGGACGAGGGCGCGGGCTGGGTGCACCTCGGCCTCACGCCGTTCGTCGGCATCGATCCGGCGCACGCGGTCGACGGCGGCTCGAGCGCAGCGGTGACCAAGGCGATCGAGCTCGCCCGTAAGCACGGTGCCGCGCTGTATCCGGCCGAATCGCAGCTGGCGTTCAAACTCAAGTGGCGACCGCACGTCATCACCCCCGAGTACATCGCTTTTCCCGGTGGCCCCCGCGTGCGCGACGTGTGGTCACTGGCCCGGGTCACCAACGCGCTGTGAGGGTGAGATGTCCGACGCGCACGGATACGGCATTCCGGTATGGCAGGCGCCGGAGTCGGCCGGGCACCGCGCTCCGGCGAGCGGAATTCGCCGCTGCCACACCGCCATTGTCGGTGCGGGACTGACCGGCCTGTCCATCGCGCTGCGGCTGGCCGAGCAGGATCGCGAGCACGACGTCGTAGTCCTCGAGGCGGATCGGGTGGCCGGCGGGGCGAGCGGCCGAGGTACCGGGCTGGTCGGTCCGCGCGTCGGTCCGCCGCTGCCGTCGGCGCGCAAGCGATACGGCGACGACACCGCCCGTGCGCTGTACCGGTGGTCCGAACGCGCGGTCGACCACGTCCTCGCGGTGTGTGCCCGTCACCGCATCGACTGCGGATTGACTCCTGGCAGTCAACTGATGGTGGCGCGCGACCGGCACTCGATGGTCACCGTGGCACGTGAGCTCGAGGCCGCCGCCGCGCTCGGGATCGACCTCACCGCCGTGGCCGCGGACTCGGTGCCGGACCAGGCGGGGCGCTGCCTCGGCGGCCTGCGCTACGCACCGACCGCGACCCTCGATCCCGCCGCATTCACCAGGCAGTTGGCCACTACCGCCGAGCGGCTCGGTGCCACGATCTATGAAAAATGTGCCGTCCGACGCGTCGACCGCGGCACCCGGCTCGTCACCGATACCGGTGAGATCGTCGCCGACCGAGTGGTTCTCGCCGTGAACGGCACGAGCGCGGGCGCCGCGTTTCGCACCGGCGTGATCGGCATGCGGGTGCAGGCCGCCGCGACCGTTCCACTCACCCCACGCCAACTCGCCGACCTCGACTGGCTCAGGCACCAACCACTGATCGAAATGGGCGAGCTGGCACCGTATTACCGACTGACAACCGATGACCGATTGATCATCGGCGGCGGCTGTGTGCGCCGCGGCGCGGCCGACTCCGCCCCGCTCGATCCGACCTACCTGCAGGCCGCGGCCGGCCTGCTGCACCCGAGCCTGAAGGACATTCCGCTGGCCTACGCCTGGTCCGGACCGATCGGCATGACGCTCGACGCACTGCCGGTGATCGGCGTGCAGCGCAACGGCACGCTGGTGGCGGGCGGCTGGCGCGGCCACGGTGTCGCGGCATCGACCTACGCGGGCACGCTCCTTGCCGACTACCTGCTCGACAGCGAAAAAGTCGGCAGCACAATAGATCACGCGTTTCCGATACCGCGAGGTCGCGCGCGGACGCTGCCGTCGGTCCGACCGGTACTGGGCCTCCTCGACGCATATCTCTCCCGACTCGAGCGCGGGGCGGCCCGGTCGCTCGGCCGTCGCCGGTCCGGCGACTCTTCGACACCCAAGACCGCGGTCCCGGCCGCATCGACACAAGGAGATGAAAATCCATGAGCAACACAGAGTCTCGTCGATACGACGTGGCGATCGTCGGCGGCGGCATCGGCGGCTCCATCCTGGCGACCATCCTCGCCCGGCACGGCGTGCGGGTCGTGCTGTTCGAGGGGAGCGGCCATCCCCGCTTCGCGATCGGCGAGTCGACCGTGCCGGAAACCACACTGGGCCTTCGCATTCTGGCCGACCGCTACGACGTGCCCGAGATCGGGGATATGGCCGCCTACGGTTCGGTCCGTCGCAAGATCACCACCTCGTGCGGGGTCAAGCGCAATTTCAGCTTCGTCTACCACCGCGAGGGTGAAGCGTTCCGGGCCACCGAATGCACCCAGTTCCCGGCCTTGAGCGCACCCCTCGGCCCGGATGTGCACTACTTCCGTCAGGATATCGACGCCTGGGCCTATCAGCTGGCACTGTCCTACGGGGCCGACGGGTTCAACCACACCTTCGTGACCGGAGTCGAATTCGACAGCGACGGAGCAACTCTCACGGCGGCGGACCGGGGCGAGTTCCGGGTCAGGTACGTCATCGACGCGGGCGGGATGAACAGCCTGCTCGGGAAGCAACTGGACCTGCGGGTCGATCCACCCACGTATCAGACGCGGAGCCGGACGATCTTCAGTCATTTCGTCGGTGTCGAGCCGTTCGACCGGGTGGCGCCGCCGAGCAGCGAACACAAGATGCCGCAGGCGCTTTCGCAGGGCACGCTGCATCACCTGTTCGAAGGCGGCTGGGTATGGGTGATCCCGTTCGACAACCACCCGCATTCCACCAATCGCCTGTGCAGTGTCGGTATCTCGTTGGATCTGGACCGGTACCCGGTGCACGAGGACGAGTCGCCGGAGGAGGAATTCTGGGCTCACGTCAACAGGTTCCCGACCTTCGCCCGGCAGATGCGCAACGCACAGGCGGTGCGACCGGTCATCCGCACGGGCCGCGTCCAATTCCAGTCCCGCAAGGTAGTCGGCGATCGCTGGTGTTTGCTGCCGCACGCCTCCGACTTCATCGACCCGCTGACCTCCAGCGGCCTGTCGATCACGGCAATGGGCGTCAACGCCCTGGCGCATCGCCTCATCGACGCGGTGCGCACCGATGATTTCGCGCCCGAGCGATTCGAATACCTCGAAACATGGGTGAAGAACAGTTTCGCCTACTACGACAAGCTGGTCGGCTACAGCTACACCGCATTCGACAATTTCGAACTGTGGAACGCCTGGTTCCGGGTGTGGACGATCATGACCCTGTACGGCAGCAACGGGATGATGGAGGCGATGTTCGCCTTCGACCGAACCAAGGACCCTGCGGTATTCGCCAAATTGGAAGAGGCACCCTATCGCGGCGTGCAGGCACAGGACAATCCGTATTGTGCCGACCTGTTCGGCAAGGCCTGCCTCGCGATGCAGGAATATCGTGACAAGGAGATCACCGTCGACCAGGCATGCGAGCGCATCTACACGGCGCTGAAGCAGAGCGGTCTGGTGCCGTCCAGCTGGAAGCAGACCGATTCGACCGAACGGTCACCGGCGACCTCGCTCGCGCTGGTCCCGATGATCCGGGTGCTGGCGTGGGGCAAGTTCCGCAGTCCCGAGTTCGTGCGCGGCCAGTATCTAGAGCACGGATTGACCGAGATGTTGAGCCGGACCGGCACCTTCTACCGGGAAGAATTGCAGAAGGGCGCGGCGATGGCCTTTCACGCGACCCGCGATCTGCTGTTGACCGGCAATCGGGACTGGCGCAAAGTCGGTGGCGGACGGCGCACGCTCCCGGCGGCGTCGGAAACACCGAACGAGACAGCATCGGTGGCCGACGCCCGATGACAGTCGGTCGGCCGGGCCAAGGCCCGGCCGACCGGTTTCGCGACTACGTTGTCGCACTGACTATTTCGCGAGGGCTATGCGTTCTGCTGCGCCGTGTAGTAGGCGGCGATCTGTTCGGCCAGCTTGGTTCCGGTCTGCTCGGCGGCCGAATCGACCAGCGGCGCAATCGCCTTCGCCATCGCGCTCCCCGCTAGGCCGAAAAGATTGGTCTCGATCGACAGCTCGACCCGGCTACGCCGCTGTTCCAGCGCGGAAAACCGGAAGGTGAAGCAGGTATCCACGCCACGGATGGATTTCCAGCGCAGCACCGCGGGCTCGGCCCAGTCGACAATCTTCATGCGCGAACTCATCGCCACCGGACCGAGCCGGAGCTTGCCGTCGAACGTCGCGCCGAGACCGCGATCGAGCTCCGTCACCGGCTCGAACTTCGACAGGCCGTACAGATATCGAACAGTGTGACGATAATCGGCGACGTATCGAAATGCGTGGTCGACCGGGGCAGCACATTCCTTGTCGATATGTACAGTGATCATCGCACCTACCCGTCGAGCCTCGAATCCGGTGATCCGAGTTCGCCACCCTTATCGATAGCCATCTGGAACAGGCCGTCTCCGATATCGACGAGTCCTTCCGCCGACAATTATCGCGTCTGCCCGCTGACGTGTCGATGAATATCGGGTCAGGCGATTTCAGCCGAATTTCAGCGCCGGACAGACTGCGTGCACAGCAACTATTCGACGCCAGTGGACGGTCCGAGTTCGCCACCGTATTTCGGCGTGAGCACAACCGCCCTGACGATGCGCAGCGGCAGTACGGCAACGACCAGTGCCGCGATCGGCGCGACGGCCGGCGCCCAGGCCAGATGTGTGCCGACCGTGCCTGCGAGTGCGGCCGCGACACCGAACAGCACGGCCCCCACCGCACCCGCCCCCAGCTCACGAGCCGAGGCGTGGGTCCACTCGGTGTGTGTGCCGACCAGGTATGCCGTCGCAGCGAGACCGCCGACCAGCGCCGACCAGACATCGGCAGGTAGCAGGGCAAGTGCGACGCAGGCCACCAGCACCGCCGCACCCGCGCAGCGGCGGCTCCGCAGGCCCGCCACTGCGAGCGCGGCCACCACACCGGATAGTCCGACACCGAGCGGGGAGGTGTGCGCCGCAATGACGCCGGCCAGCAGGATGCCGCCCGGCAACGCAACGACATCGGCGGGCTTCACTGTGCCCTCCATCGAAAGTCGGAGCGCCGCAACGCGATACCGATGACCTCCGAGATGCGCTCGGCGCCGCCCCAGCCGAGGACTTCGACACCCGCGATGCCCATGTCTCGATACATCCCCGCGCGTTCGAAAGCCCACAGTCGCTCGATGAGCGGATCCTGGTCCGCGGCGAACAAGGACTCCGGCATGACGTCCACCACCAGCACTCGGTGTCCGCGCTTGCTCAGTTCGATGAGCGAGAGCCCGAATCCGCTGTCCAGCATGGCCGAGAGGGCGACGACGGTCGCCCCGGCGGGGATGGCGGCCGGTGGCGCGACGGTGCCGGTGAACCGGGTCGCCGGGCCGTTGTCCGGATCGAGCAGCGCCGCGACGATGCCGTAGAACTGCTGGCGACCGCCGCGGGTGGGGTACCACCCGGCCCGCTCGCCGATGCGCACCAGCCCGACCCGGTCGCCGGCCCGCAAGGCCGACCAGGTCAGCTCGGCGGCCCCGCGCACCGCACGGTCCAGCGGTTCGGCCGCGGATCCGATCGTGTGCAGCGTCTCGTCGAACACGACGACGATGTCGTTGGCGAGCTCGAGATACCGTTCGGTGGCCTGCAGGCTGCCGCGACGGGCCGTGGCCCGCCAATTCACCGTCCGCAGTTCATCGCCGGGCGTGAACGCACGAATCCCGGCGAATTCCAGGCCCGGTCCGAGGACGCGGGAACGGTGCTGACCGACCCGCAGCCGCGACGACACACCCGGCACCAGCACGCTGTCCGCCGCCACGAGCGGATACACCAGCAGCCGGACGGGGTGGCTGCGCGAGTGCACGACGGCGAGCCCGCCGCAGGTCACCGTACTCACCTGCACCGGAATCGAATACAGTCCCCACCGCTCGGCAGTGACCCCGATGGTCACCGATCCCGCTGTCCGCGTGCGGATCTCGGTCGACAGTCCGGCTACCGGCACGACCTGCACGGTGAGCGCCCCGCGCGCATCCGGCGGGATGTCGAAATCGACACGCACATCGATGCTTTCGGCCTCGAAACAGCAACGGGTCGGTGCGGCCGACGCTGTCACGACTCGGGTGGACGCCGCCGGTGCGCGCCAGCCGACCGACACCAGCCCGATCATCGGCGCCGCGAACACCACCAGCTGCGGACAGCCCAGCAAGACCGCCAGCGCCACCACGAGTCCCGCGCAGATCGTGAGTGAAATGGCCAGCGGTGCCGGATGACACCACGAATCCGCCGAGGGAGACCGCCGCCACGTCGGCGCCGTCACAGCCGGTCCATTCGATCGATGATCTGGACGAAGGTCTCGCGGCCGGGGCCCGGTTCGCCCTGCGCGCTCACCGCGGCTGCGGCCGGATCGACCCAGTGCCACAGGTCGGGTCCGAAAAGGGCCCGTCCCATCTCACGCAGTGCGGTGCTGCCGACACCGACGCGATACCCGACCGACAGCTGGAATTCCCGGGCCAGCAGCGGTCTGATGTAGCGGTCCCACTCGCCCCGGGAACCGTCGACGTGCTCGAGCAGTAGCGCGGCACGCACCTGCCGTCGCGATATCGCCGCGCCCCAAGCCGATTCCGGCCGCGATTCGATCCGAGGCAACCGATCGATGCCGGTCGATATCCCGGCGACGGCGAGCACGAGCACGGCGATGACGACGCCCGTCGCGACGCCGAGTACCCGCCGGCCAACGGCGAGGCTCGCCAAGTCCACGACGACGATGAGCACCAGCGCGGCGATCAGGACCCGGTCGAGTTTCATCACCGCCCCCGTTCTCTGCGCAGTCCGGTCAATACCGAATACAACAGCAAGGTCGCCGCCTCGCGATGTCGCTCGGTCATCCGATGCGCGCTGAATCGCGCCTCGGCGAACAACGCGACCAGCCGGGTTGCGGTGTCGCCGTCCACCACGCCGAGTTCGACGGCACGCGCGAGCACCTCCGACGGCGTGTCCGACGCGGCGGGCGACAACCCCGCGACGGCGGCGAACTCCTGCTCGAGCACGCGGTAGCACGCGATCACGGCGCTGCGTGGATCCTGGTGCAGGTCAGCCGTTTCGGCGATCCCCAGCGCGGCGCCGCGAGCGATCGCGGCGCGCATCCCCGATGCCGCTTCCTCAGGAGATGTCCGAACGGACCGACGCCGCGTGGAGCGCACGACGACGGTGCCGATCGCGGCCACGGATGCCAGCGCGGTCACCCCGGCGGCGATCCCCAAGAACCGGAAATCCATGTCGTTCAACGGGACTGGTGCGGGAGTACGGCGGTCCGGCGCTGGTTCACCCTGATGGGTCGGGTCCGCCTGCGCGGGAGCCGACTGCTGTGTCTGCCGATCCGCGACAGTCCGAGGCGCCAGTTGGTATATCGCGGCAGCTGCCCCGGCCGTGCCGACCACCACCGCAGCGACGATGATCAACTGCCGCGCGGATATCCGGTTCCGCAGGCGCCCAACGGATTCGCGATCTTGCGGCAGGTCGGCGACGATCGCAGTGCGACGCACGAACGACAGCACCGACACGCCGATGACGAAGACGGCGACCATGGCAAGCACGCCCAACGCGAGCACGGACTGCTTCGAGGCCGCCTGCTGGGTCGCACTGTGCTCGGCGGCGTCGGGCAGATAGCCGCCAAGGCTCACGACCGTGATCAGCACAGCCACCAGTACGAAGGCCGACCGTGCTGTGGCGCGGCCTGCCACGGAATGCTCAGCCGACAAGCTCGTCGACCTCCCTCCCGTTCCTGGTGGATCGATCGGTTCGGGGTGCCGGAATACGGCCGATCACCTCTTCGACGATGGTCTCGCCTCGAACCCTGCGCACCCACGTCTCGGGCCGCAAGGTGATCCGGTGCGCCAAGGCAGCCGTCGCGAGCGACTTGATGTCCTCGGGCACAACGAAATCGCGGCCCTGCACCAAGGCCTGCGCGCGGGACAGCTGGAGCAAATCCAGCTGCCCGCGCGGACTCACCCCGACCTCCACCTGCGGATGATTCCGGGTCGCCCGGACCAGCGCCACGATGTACTCGAGGATGTCGTCATGGGCCGTCACCCCGTCGACCGCCGCGCGAATCCGCAGCAGCTGTTCGGCATCGAGGATGCGGCGAGCCGGGAGCTCGACGTGCGTACCGGCCAATCGGCGACGCAGTAGCGTCTTCTCCTCGGCCGCGCTGAGGTAGCCCAGGCGCAATCGAATCGCGAACCGATCCAGTTGCGCTTCCGGCAGCGCGTAGGTTCCTTCGTGCTCGATCGGATTCTCGGTGGCGAGCACGATGAACGGCGCGGGCAGCGCGCGCGTGACACCGTCGACGCTGACCTGCCCCTCGGCCATGGCTTCCAGCAGCGCCGCCTGGGTTTTCGGCGGGGTGCGATTGATCTCGTCGGCGATCAGCAGATTCGTCACGACCGGCCCCGGCCGGTACTCGAAAGTGCCTGCCCCCATGGCGTATACCGCCGAACCCACGAGATCCGCGGGTAGCAGGTCCGGGGTGAACTGGACGCGTTTGGCCTCGAGACCGAGCGCCGCCGCGAACGATCTGGCAATGAGGGTTTTGCCGAGGCCCGGTAGATCGTCGATGAGCACATGACCGCCGGACACAATGGCGGCCAGCATCATTCGCAAGGCCTGCGGTTTCCCGACGACCACCCGGTTCATCTCGTCGAGCACCCGCCGGGCGAGCTCGCCGCATCGTGCCATCTCGTCGGAGTTCATCGCGACCCGCTACCCGGAGATCCGTGCGGTGCCCACTGCGGTGCCCCAGAACGTCAGGGACATCAGCAGATTCGCGATCACAGTGACAATGATCGACATCCTGATCGCCCGGCCCGCCGCGACACCGACACCCTCCGGCCCGCCGGTGGCAAAGAAGCCGTAGTAGCACTGGATAGAGACCGACAGCACCACGAGCACGACCAACTTCAGGACCGAATAGAACAGATCTGTCGGGACCAGGAAGATTTCGAAGTAGTGCCGGTAGGTGCCGTGCGTGACATCACCCAGCACGCTCACCGTCAGCTCGGTGGCGATATACGAAACCGACAGTGCCGCAAGGTACAGCGGCACCGCGACCACACCGACGGCGATCATCCGGGTGGTCACCAGATACGGCAGCGGACGCACGGCGATGGATTCGAGCGCGTCGATCTCCTCCGAGATACGCATGGCGCCGAGCTGCGCGGTGAACCGGCAACCCGCCTGCACGATGAAGGCCTGCGACGCCAGGATCGGCACGATCTCCCGGGTGCCACCGAGCGCTGCGATCGATCCCGTCACCTGCCCCATACCGAGCATGTTCAGGTTGCTGAACGCCTCGATGGCCACCGTCATACCACCGAACGCACACATCACGACCATCACGCCGACGGTGCCGCCGCCCGCGACCAAAGTGCCGTTGCCCCAGGTCACATCGGCCGTCAGGCGCCAGACCTCGCGGGAGTAATACCGCAGCGTCAGCGGGACCGCCAGCAGCGACTGGACCAGGAATCGGATGAGGTGTCCGACCCGAGCGAGACCATGGACGGGCGCCACGGCAAGACGCTTGGGCCGCAGCACCGGGGGTGTGTAGGGAGCAGCCATGATTTACCCCAATTGGGTTGGGAAGAGGACGTTGTAGATCTGCGAGATAAGGACGTTCGCGCCGAACAGCACCAGGGCGGACTGCACCACCGCGGCATTCACCGCGTTGGCCACACCGGCCGGCCCGCCGCGGGCATTCAATCCGTGATAGCCCGCGATGATCGCGGTGAAAAAGCCGAACAGCGCGGATTTGAACAGGGCGAGCAATAGGTCATTGGTGCTCGCGAAGCTGATGAAGGCGTGCAGGAACGAGCCTGCGGTGCCCTGCTGGGCGTAGACGAAGAAGCCGTAGGTCGCGGCGAAGCCGACGAAAACCACGAAACCGCAGAGCATGATGCTGACGAGCGTCGCGGCCACCAGCCGCGGACCGACCAACCGTTGCAGCGGGTCGACCGCCATGGTGCGCATGGCGTCGATCTCCTCGCGAATGGTGCGCGATCCGAGATCGGCGCAGATCGCGGAGCCCACCGCGCCGGCGATCATGATGGAGGTGACCAACGGGGCGCCCTGTTTCACCACCCCGATGCCCACCGCGGCGCCGACGAACGAGTCCGCCCCGACCTGCCTGATCACTAGACTGACCTGCAACGACACCACGACACCGATCGGTACCGCGACGATCATCGTCGGAATAGCCGAGACGCTGGACATGAACGCGCACTGCCGCAGGAACTCTCGCCAGTTGAATCGTCCGCGCAGCAACGCGATAACGACACCGACGGTCAGTTCATGCCCCATCGACAGCTGTCGCCCGAAGGTGTCCATGGCACGCCGGGGGTGGTCGTTCCAGAACTGTTTCGCGGCGGTGGGCCTTCCCCTGCGTTCCGGCGCGACCGCCTTCGGGTCGGCCCGACCGGGTGCGCCCGGCGTCGGGCCGCCGGCCGACGCTGGTGCCACGGATTGATTCTGCATACTCACACCCGATCACCTACCTTGAGTCTTAAGTAGACTCCCAGTATGTGAGTAGGCTCCCAGTTTGTCCAGCATGTATCCGGGCGTCATGGAATTCGGCGGGCACGGCCAGCACGCAGCGGTCATCCACCGACGATCAGTCGCCGCCGAGCAGCACAAAGAATCGCGAGGCCGCGCCGAACAGAGGGCATAGCGGCCTTGGCAGCCGAGCTATCTCGGCGTCAGGAAGTTCAGAAAGGGTAGGTCGCGGGGCGGTGTTGCATGGTGATCCACCGGGTTTCGGTGAACGCCTCGAGGTTGGCGGCGGTGCCACCGAATCGGCTGCCCGTACCGGAAGCCTTGAATCCGCCGAACGGGGCGACGGCTTCGTCAGCGACGGTTTGGTCGTTGATATGCACTATCCCGGTGGGGATTCGGTCGGCGAGGGCCAGCCCCCTGGCCGCGTCGGCGGTGACGATGCCGAGGCTGAGCGCGTATTCGTCGGCGGCGGCGAGTCGTACGGCATCATCCACGGTGCGGAACGACAGGACGGGTGCGACCGGGCCGAACACCTCCTGCGCGTACGCGGGCATCGTCGGCGAAACACCGGTGAGCACGGTGGGGCGGTAGAACAGCTCGCGATAGCTGCCGCCCGCCGCCAGGTCGGCGCCCGCATCGACGGTCGACGTGACGAGGTGGTGGATCTTGTCGCGCTGGCCCGCGTCGATGACCGGGCCGAGCGCAACCTGTTCGGTGGCCGGGTCACCGACCGGGAGCGCGTCGGCCTTGGCGGCGAGCAACGCGATGTAGTCGTCGACGAGGCTCTCGTGCACCAGATGACGGCCGGTCGCCATGCAGATCTGGCCCGAGTGCAGGAAGGAACCCCACGCACCGAGCCCGGCGGCCGCGTCGAGATCGGCGTCCTCGAGCACGATCAAGGCCGAATTGCCGCCGAGCTCCAGGTGCGCTCGCTTCAGATGGCGCGCGGCCAGCTCGCCGACTCGGCGACCGACCGCGGTGGACCCGGTGAACGAGATGACGGGCACCAGCGGATCGGTGACCAACGCCTCGCCGATATCGGCGCCACCCGGCAGCACGTGCAGCACACCCTCGGGTAGCCCGGCCGCTTCGAAAATCCTGGCCAGCGCCACTCCCCCGGACACGGCGGTGCGTGAATCCGGTTTGAGGACAACGGCATTGCCGAGCGCGAGGGCGGGCGCGACCGAGCGGATAGACAGGATCAGCGGGAAGTTGAACGGCGCGATCACCCCGACCGTGCCGACCGGAACCCGGCGGGTCATCGAGAGTCGGTCGTATTCGGTGGGCAACAGCACGCCCATCGGTGTCGAGGCCAGCGCCGCCGCCTCGAAGCATTCCTGTGCCGCCGCATCGGTTTCCACGGCCGCCTTGGCGGGAACCGATCCTGTCTCACGGATCAGCCAGTGCTGTATGTCGGATGCGTACTGCTGGAACAGATCTCCGGCACGCCGCAGGACAGCAGCCCGTTCGTGGAACGGCTGGGCAGCCCAATCCCGTTGGCTCGCAGCCGCGGACCGGGTCGCCGCGGTCAGGTCATCGACCGTGGCGATCCCGATGCGCCCGAGCTCGGCTCCGGTGGCAGGCTCGACGACAGGTGCGGTGACGGTGGCGTCACGCCAACCGTTGCTGAAGATCTTGCCTGCCCACGTCGTCGGCTCGAGCAAGTCTGTTCGGGTGGGCGTGGTCATGATCAGCTACCTCGGTATCGGGAAGTTCTCGTTCGGGGTGCCGTTCAACGCACCGTCCATAGTGTCCTTCCAGATGTCGGCCGGTAGGCCCGAACCGTAAATCATGGCGCCGTTGGCATTTCGTAGTCGCTCCCCCTGTGCGGTGCCGACCCAGACCACGGTGGCCAGCGACGGGGTGTAGCCGACCATCCAGGCGTCCTTGTTCTCGCCGGTGTCGCCCAGCTCGACCGTGCCGGTCTTGGCCGCGGACACGCGCGCACCGGCCAGATCGTGGGCGCGCGACCAGGATGCGATCGGGCGCATCGCCGCGGTGACATTATCGGCCACGGCGGCGTCGACTCGCTGCTCGCCGGACACCGCGCCGCGGTCGAGCAGCACCTGGCCGTCGGCGGTGACCACCTTCTGCACGAAGTGCGATGCGTGATAGACGCCGGAGGCGGCCAAAGTGGCGTACGCCGAAGCCATGTCGAGCGGACGCACCGCGTACTGGCCAGCCACTACGCCGAGGTTCGGGCCGGAGCCGTCCGGCTCGGTGAGCGACTTGCCAACGCCAGGAACAGTTTCCGGGATGCCGAGCTTGTGCGCCATAGCGGCGACGCGCTGCGCACCGTCGTTGCCCATGTCGAGTTCCATCCGAAAGAAGCTGGTACGCAGCGACCGCTTCAGCGCCTCGTCGATCGGGCAGATACCGCACTGCTCGCCCTCGTCATTGACGATCTTTATGCCGTGCACGTCGAGCGGGCCGCTGTCATAGGTCGTCGACAGTGGCTTGCCGAGATCCAGGTTCGCGGCGAGACCGAAGGGATAAAACGATGATCCAGGCTGCTGGCTCACGTTGGCGAAATCGTAGCCGCGGCCGTCGGATCCACCGACGTATGCGCGCACCGCGCCGGTCCGTGGATCCACCGAGACCACCGCGGTACGCCGGGACTCCGGCTCGCCCCCGGTGTTCTTGGCCACGGCGGCAACGGCTGCTTGCTGGGCTATCGGATCGATGGTCGTGGTGATTTTCAGGCCTGCGGTGTCCAGCTGCTGTTCGCTGATCCCGGCGGCCAAAAGTTCGTTGCGGACTTGGTTTTCGATCAGTCCTTCCGGACCTTCCTGCATTGTCTGCTGCTGGGCAGACTCGGCCGGAATGACCGGCGGGAATTGCGTTTTCGAACGGCTGGCCGCGGCTAATCGGCCGTTCTCGACCATTCGATCCAGCACGGAATTCCAGCGGAGTTTCGCGCCCTCGGGGTTCCTGTCCGGGTCGAGGTCGAATGGCCGGTCGAGCACTGCGGCAAGGACCGCGCCTTGCGCGACGCTCAGCTCGGTTACCGGCTTGTCGAAGTAGGCCGCGGCTGCGGCATCGATGCCGAATGCGCCGCGACC
Organism: Nocardia sp. NPDC046473; assembly: GCF_040645995.1. Classification (NCBI taxonomy): domain Bacteria; kingdom Bacillati; phylum Actinomycetota; class Actinomycetes; order Mycobacteriales; family Nocardiaceae; genus Nocardia; species Nocardia sp. NPDC046473. Next base: position 47,853 of record NZ_JBEYZJ010000001.1, on the reverse strand, counting down.
GAAGTAGCTGACGTTCAGGTAGGCGGTGAGCAGGTCGTCCTTGCTCCACTGCCGGGCGATTTTCGCCGTGGTCACCAGCTCGCGCATGCGGTTGCTGAGCGAGGGCTCGTTGCCGGTCAGCACATTCCGGACGAACTGCTGGGTGATCGTCAGGCCACGGCCCGAGCTGTCGCCGCCGAACAGCTTGTCGCGCAGACCGCCGGCGAGACCGGAGAGTGAAAAGCCCGGGTCGGTATAGAACAACGGGTCCTCGGCCGCGATCACCGCATCGCGCACGTGTATCGGGATCTGCGCGAGGGTGACGTCGGTTCGGTTGCCCGCCGGGGGGATTATCTTGCTCAGGACGCTGCCGTCGGCGGCCAGAATGGTCGCCACCTGAGGAGACTTCAGCTCGTTGGGTGAGGGCACCGGGATCACGGTGTAGCTGATCGCGAAGGTCACGGTCGGCACGAGGATGGTCAACAGCAGCACCAGGTAGAGAACCCGGCGGAAGGCGCGCCACGGCGACGTTTTCGTGGCCGTCGGTCGGTGGCCACCGGCGCGGTCGCCCGCCGGTCGAGTTGGCTTGTCGGTCGATTCGCCGTCGGGCGTAGTCACAACTCGGGTCTCCATCGCTCCTGCTCACGGCCCGCAACACCGCGCATGCGCGAAAGACGTTGCAGGTCACAGAAATGTAACGCGGCCGCCCGTCGGCGGCGAGCCCCTGTCGCTGGTGAATGATGCGCTGCTGATGCGCTGGTGATCGACCGCGACAGGGTGGTCTACGACGCAGACGATCGCCGAACAAGGTTGGGCATCAACCCTGTTCGGCGATCGAGTCGGCGTGATCGACTGACTACAGTCCACCCGCCAGCGCGCCGAGGCCTTCGCCCAAACCGCCGAGGCCGCCCAAAGCGTCGCCGGCACCGGCGAGTCCACCCAAGGCGTCTCCGGCCTCGCCGAGTCCGCCGAACGCGTCGCCCGCGCCGCCGAGTCCGTCCAGCAGGTCGCCTAGTCCGCCGAAGGCGTCGCCGCCACCGGTGAGCGCCCCGAGCCCGTCACCCGAGTCGCCGCCACCGTTCCCGAACCAGTCGAAGCCATCGGAGGACGCGTCACCCGCGGCATCGCCTGCGTCGTTCGAGAAGATGTCGCTCCAGGAGTCCTCGAGCGAATCGCCTGCGCCGTCGGCGGATTCGTCCGAACCCTCGCCCAGCGCGTCCTCGGACGAATCGCCACCGTCACCCGAGGAGTCGTCCGAACCCTCGCCCCACGGGTCTTCGGCCGAATCGCCTCCGTCGCCGGCGGACTCGTCCGAACCGTCACCCGACGGATCCTCGGACGAATCACCCTCACCATTCGAAGACTCGTCCGATCCGTCGCCCGAGGGGTCCTCCGACGAATCGCCCGCACCGTCCGAAGACTCGTCCGAACCGTCACCCGACGGGTCCTCCGACGAATCACCTTCGCCGTCCGAAGACTCGTCCGAGCCGCCACCCGAAGGATCCTTGGACTCGTCGTCGCCGTCCGAAGGCTTGTCGCCTCCGTCGGAGGGCTTGTCCTTATCGCCACCGCCGGAAGGCTTGTCGCCGCCACCGGACGGCTTGTCCTTATCGCCACCGCCCGAGGGCTTGTCCTTGTCACCACCGGACGGCTTGTCCTTGTCACCACCTGAGGGCTTGTCCTTGTCTCCCCCGGACGGCTTGTCTTTGTCCTTCTCCTTGCCTTTGTCTTTGTCCTTGTCTTTATCTTTGTCCTTGTCGGAGCCGTCGGACGCGCCGAAATCCTGCGTCCAGTACGGGGTGCCGTCGCCGCTCTTGGCGTAGCCGACACCGATGTCCTTGAGCCCGCAGTTCAGGATGTTCGCCCGGTGCCCTTCGCTGTTCATCCAGGCGTCGACGACCTCGGACGCACTGGTCTGTCCCTCGGCGATGTTCTCGGCCCAGGTCTGTGCCTTGTAGCCCGCCGCGCTGATCCGGTCGCCCGGATCACCTTTCGACGAGTTGTGGTCCAGGTTGCCGCTGGCCGCCATGTCCTTGGTGTGGGCCTGCGCGGCTTCGGTGAGATGCTCTTCGGATTTGAGAGCAGAGCAGCCGGCTTTGGTGCGTGCGGCGTTGGTCAGGCTGATCACCTCGTCGGCGGGCGAATCGGCCGCCGACGCCGAAGGAGCTCCAGCAAACGTCACAGCAAAAGCTGATACTCCGAAAGCGGTGGACAATGTGAGCATTGTTGCCGGCGAAAGTTTCCGCGGTGCACTGTGCTTACCCATGAAATGCCTTCTTGTTGCTGGTTGGCGGCCGTGCGTCGCTCTGAGATCAGAGGGCGCTGCCGGAGAGCAGGCCGAGCAGCGGCGCCGCCGCCTTGCTACCGGTGGCGGCGCTACCGGAAACGGCCGTGCTGCCGGTGCTGAGCGCCTTGGCCAACGGCGTGATGGCGGCACTGCCGGTGTTGAGGGTCTTCGCCAACCCGGCGAGCGTGGCGCTGCCGCTGTTCAGCAGCTCCAACGGATCGGCCGCGGGCTTGTCGGCCGCGGGCTTGGCCTTCGGCTTGGCGCCGGGCTTCTTCTTCTTGGGCGGCGCGGCATTTCGGCTGTGCTTGCCCGCTCCATTCGCGGCCAGTACCCGCTTCGCCTTCGCCGGTGTCGGCGCGGCCACGTGGTCGCTCGGGTTGGCGGTGGCGGTGGTCGTCGTTTCCGCGACGGCCTGTCCCGCTCCGGTGTGCGCCGAGACGCCGAGGCCGATCAAGGTCGCCGTCGACAGAATCGCCAATCGGGCCGGGATCTGGTTTTTGCTAGGTGCGCTGTGCTTACCCATGAGACGCTTCTTTCGGAGTTGGTCGATCGCGTGGTCGGATCGCCTGTCCCCCAAAGGCACAGGCTCGGTGCTGCCGAGTCGAGCTACAGGTCGGGACCTACCGATCGCCGTTGGTCGGGTGGCCTAGCTCGCCGGCGCCACCAAATTGTTGATCCCGCGTTCGAGGTTAGAACTCAGCGCAGCAACCCACGACTCGTAAGTCGAATTCTAAAATCGAGTTGAGGGCTGATTAACAGCGACACAGGCGATCACGGTCTGATCACACCCCGATTACATCGGATCACGAACGACCCCGCTGGGCGGTGGACCAAGCCGCGCTCGCGTCCGGTGTGCACGCTGCCGCGCGCCCGTCGACCTGACCACCAACGCAGCGCAGCCCGGCGATCAGGGACGCTGATCGCCGGGCTGCGGAGTGACGACCGCTACCGGAACGGCGGCTCGTTGAAGGTGCGCAGCTTGCGCGAATGCAGCCGATCTCCCTCGGCGCGCAACAGTTCCACGGCCCGGATGCCGATCTGCAGGTGCTCCGAGATGGCCCCTTCGTAGAAACGATTCGCCTGGCCGGGCAGTTTGATTTCACCGTGCAGCGGTTTATCCGAGACGCACAGCAAAGTACCGTAGGGCACCCGGAAGCGATATCCCTGCGCGGCGATCGTGGCGCTTTCCATATCGATGGCGACCGCGCGACTCAGGTTGAAACGCAAGGCGGACGCGGAGTAGCGCAGTTCCCAGTTCCGATCGTCGGTGGTCACCACGGTGCCGGTGCGCAGCCGCTGCTTCACCGCTTCGCCCGGCATGCCGCTGACGATCTTGGTGGCGTCGTACAGCGCCCGCTGCACCTCGGCGATGCTGGGGATCGGAATGTCCGGCGGCAGCACCGAATCCAGCACGTGATCGTCGCGCAGGTACGCGTGCGCGAGCACGTAGTCGCCGATCGCCTGGCTCTCCCGCAGGCCGCCGCAGTGGCCGATCATCAGCCACGCGTGCGGGCGCAGCACCGCGAGGTGATCGCAGATGGTCTTCGCGTTCGACGGACCGACGCCGATGTTCACCAGGGTGATGCCGCGCCGATCGGCGGAGGTCAGGTGCCAGGCAGGCATCTGATGTTTCTTCCAGGCCAGATCCGAAGTTGTTGCCGCGCCTAGGGTTTCGGCGGTGATCACGGTGCCGCCCGGACACGAGAGGCCGTCGTAGGGGCTGTCCGGGTCGGCGATCTGCTCGCAGGCCCAGCGCACGAATTCGTCGACATACCGGGTGTAGTTGGTGAACAGCACGAACGGCTGGAAGTGGTCCACCGGCGTTCCGGTGTAGTGCTGCAAGCGCGCCAGCGAGAAATCGGTGCGCAGCGCGTCGAAATGGCTGAGCGGGAAGGTGTCGATGGCGTTGAAGATGCCGTCGGCGGTTTCGTCACCGATGCTGGCCAGATCGGTGGTCGGGAAATACCTGGCCATCACCGCGGCCATCGAGCTGTCCAACGTGAGATCGGCGCGATCGATCACGTAGGGAAACGGGATCTCCTGCCGGGACGGCGAAACCTCGATGCGCACCTCGTAGTCCCGTTCGATCATCTCCAATTGCTCCGTCAGGTAATGGCGCAGCAGGTCCGGGCGGGTGATCGTGGTGGCGTAGCTGCCCGGCCGGGTGAACCGTCCCCACGCGCGCGAGCGGTTCTTCGGTGGCGCGGCGCCATCCCAGCTGATGCGCAGTTCGGGATAGACGAACAGGCCTGCGTCGCGCGCGGCGTCGTCCGGCACGGTGCCGTTCTCGACGAAGGCCCGGATCGCCTCGCGCAGCGCGTCGACGGAGCGCTGATAGTGCGTTTCCAGCTGATCCAGGGCCTCGGCGCTGGTCAACGAACTGGCTGGTGGCCGATTCGGCATGGGTCTCCCTGCGTCGCGTTCGGAAGTTGTCGCAAGAACACCGTATTTCACCGGGCCTGTGGGGGCAGCTGCCGCATTGCGGAGCGCACCAATTCCAGTATCTGGGGCCACTTTTCCGACTCGGGGTCGATGAGGTCGAAGTGGTGGGCGTCCGGTAATACCAGCGATTCGGCCGGGCTGTCCTGGCTCAGCGCGACCGGGACGGTCTGATCGTTGGTGCCGTGCACCAGGAGTACGCCGGGTGGGCGGGGCGACAGGCACACTTGGGGGTCGAGGTCGGCGTATCGGCGCGGGTGCTGTTCGGGAGCTCCACCCATCCATGCGGTGACTGCGTGATCGCCGAGGTGCAGTCGGGATGCGCGCGCTAGATCCGCGACCGGCGCCAAGGCGAGGACTGCGGCCTGGCGCTGGTACGCCCGGGTCAGCGCCAGCATCCCGCCCGCGGAGTGGCCGACCCACAGCACCGGTTCGGCCAGGCGCGACTCGAACAGGTCCAGGTCCTCGATCGCCACCGAGGGATTCCCGGGCACCCGCCGGTATTCCAGCAGCACGACCCGCTGCCCCGCCTTCGCAAGTGCGCGTGCGAACGGCCTGGCATGGGTTCGATCGATGGTGGGCCGAAAGTAGCCGCCGTGGATGTACACCAGCGTTGGTCCAGGTTCGCCGAATACTTCGATCACCTGGTCCGGGTACGGGCCGTAGGAGGTGACGGCGCCCATGTCGCCGGTCTGCCGCTCCAAGCGGTCGACTGCTGCTCGTTCCTGCCGCTCGAAACCCTGGTGATCGGTCAACGGTCGCCCCTTCTCTTACGGGCAAATTAGCAAAGGTGCGACCCATGGCCCCGTCGAACGCGCTCGAGGTACATTATTTGTACGCGTACTAAAACTTTAAGGGGGCGCGATGACCGCGATCGACGTTGCCGTGACAGCGGAGCAGTCCACACCCGTATCGAATGCCGCTTCCACAGCGGGACAACGCATTTCGGACCTGCTGCGCCCGCATGCGGCGGGCTTCGCCGCGGTGATCATCCTGCAGGTCGTCGGCGCTGTCGCCGGTCTCGCGCCGCTGCTCGCGGTGGTCGAACTGGGGCGAACACTGTTGTCGCCCGGCCCGATTGCGCACGGTCACGTCTGGGCCGTCGTGATCGCCGGTGCGGCAGGTATGTTCGTGCGGCTGCTGTGCACGGCCGCGTCGGCCGGCATCGGGCACATCGTCGACAACCAGGTGCAGCTGTCGTTTCGCAGGCAACTGGCCGAGCGGCTCGGACGGGTGCCGATCGGCTGGTTCTCCCAGCGCCGCACCGGCGAGCTGGCGAAAGTAATCGGCGAGGACGTCAGCACCGTGCATCCGTTCATCGCGCATGCGCCCGGCGAGCTCGTCTCCGCATTCGTGGTGCCGCTGCTGTCGCTGGTCTACCTGTTCACCATCGACTGGCGGCTCACGCTGATCACGCTGATACCGGTGGCGCTGGCGATTGCCCTTGTCCCGCTGATGATGACGCCGACCCGGCAGCGTGAGCAGCAGGAGTTCGATGCGGCCATGGGGCGGATCGCGAGTTCGGTGGTCGAGTTCGTGCAGGGCATCTCGGTGGTCAAGGCGTTCGGCGGGTCCGGGCGGGCGCACAGCAAATTCCGCACGGCCGCCGACGATTTCGTCGACACCTTCGTGCACTGGGTGCGCGCGGTCTCCGCGATCGCCGCGGGGATGCAGCTGGCGCTGTCGCCGCCGTTCGTGCTGCTCGTCGTGTTGATCGGCGGTACGACGCTGATCACGAACGGCTCGATGGCCCCGGCCGATCTGCTGCCCTTCCTGCTGCTCGGGCTGGGACTGACCGCGCCGGTGGCGGCGCTCGGCCACGGCTTCGACGACCTGCAGGCCGCCGGGCGTGCGGTCGGGCGGATCAAGGACGTGCTTGCCGTGACGTCACTGCCGGAGGCCACGCATCCTGTTGCGGCACAGGGACATCGGGTGGAACTGCGGGACGTCCGCTTCGGCTACGACGCCGAGCACGAGGTGCTGCGCGGGATCGACCTGGTGCTCGAGCCGGGGACCGTCACCGCGCTCGTCGGCCCTTCGGGGAGCGGAAAGTCCACGCTGGTTCAACTGTTGCCGCGATTCTTCGACCCGACACACGGTTCGGTGCTGCTCGGCGGGGTGGATCTGCGTGAGCTCAGCAGCCGGGAGCTCTATCGGACGGTTTCCTTTGTCTTCCAGGATGTTCGGCTGCTTCGCGCGTCGATCGCGGACAATATCGCGCTGGCGGTGCCGGAGGCCGACCGCGATGAGGTGGTTCGCATCGCGAAGCTGGCGAATATCCATGATCGGATTCTCGAGCTGCCGCGTGGATACGAGTCGGTGATCGGCGCCGACGTCAAGCTGTCTGGCGGTGAGGCACAACGCATTTCGATTGCGCGTGCCCTGCTCGCCGCCGCGCCTGTTCTGGTACTCGACGAAGCGACCGCCTTTGCCGACCCACAGACCGAGCGCGCGGTGCGGGACGCACTGGCGACGTTGGCGGGTGATCGGACAATCCTGGTGATCGCGCACCGGCTGGAGACGGTCGCCGACGCCGACACGGTCGTGGTGCTGGCGGACGGCGTGATCGTCGAGCGTGGCAGGCCCAGCGACTTGCTCACGCAGCACGGAAAGTTCGCGGAGTTCTGGCAGTCGCACCGATCCGCGCTCGGCGATGAGATGGAAACCCGAGTACGGCAAGGAGATTCGATCCGATGATTCGAATGCTGTTGCAGGTGTTGGGGCATGACTATGCCAGGACGATGCGGCGCACCATGGCGCTGATGACGATCACCGCAGTGGTCGAGGGTTTGTCCTACGCATTGTTGGTTCCCGTGCTACGGGCACTGTTCGGGAGCGATCCGGCAGAGGCTCGGCCGTGGTTGATCGCGTTCGGTGCCGCGGTCGCGGGGTACGCGGCGTTGCGTTACCGCAGTGATCTGTCCGGATTCCGGGTCGGGGCAACGATGTTGCGCGGGATGTATCACCGGCTCGGCGATCATCTGGCCCGCTTGCCGATCGGTTGGTACAGCGCCGATCGGGTCGGCGAGGTGTCCGTCATGGCCAGTCGCGGTCTGCTGCAGGCGATGAGCGTGTCGGCGCATCTGCTGGCGCCGTTCATCGCCGCCTGTGTGACACCGCTGACGATCATCGTCGTGATGTTCGCCTTCAATTGGCAGCTGGGGTTGGCCGCGGTGGTCGCCGTCCCCGTTGTCGCGGTGGTGCAGATCTGGACGGGCCGTTCGATGGCCGCTGCCGATGCGGAGAGTGCCGAACGTGGCCGCGAGGCGTCCGGGCGGGTCATCGAATATCTCCAGGCGCAGCCGGTGCTGCGGGCAGGCGGTCGGACGGGCGAACGGTTCCGACTGCTTGATGATTCCTTGCGGGAAGCTCAGCGCGCGGCCCACCGTTCCACGCTGTCGGCGGTGCCCGGGGTGGTGGGGCTGACGCTCACGGTACAGGCCGTGTTCACCGGGCTACTCATCCTCGGCACCTACCTCGCGGTCGGCGGAAACATCGGCGCGGCAGAGGTTTTGGCGATCCTGGTGCTCACCGCCCGCTGTGCCGATCCACTGCTTTCGCTGTCGGATATCGGCGGCAAGCTGCGCGGCGCGCGTGCCGAGTTGGCGCGGCTCGACGCTGTCTTGCGCACCGAGCCGCTGCCGGAACCTCGCGTCCCGATCGCGCCGGTCGACCGGGATCTGCGGTTCGAGTCCGTCACCTTCCGGCAGCACGACCGCACCTTGATCGACGACCTGACGTTGTCCGTGCCGGAGGGACAGCGGCTCGCCATCGTCGGACCGTCCGGCGCGGGCAAGAGCACCCTGCTCCAATTGCTCGCGCGGTTCTACGACGTAGACGCCGGTGCGGTACGGGTGGGCGGTGTCGATGTGCGCGCGATCAGCACCGAGGTGCTGATGCGCCAGATCGCCATCGTTTTCCAGGACGTTTACCTCTTCGACGGCACGATCGAGGAGAACATCCGCCTCGGCCGTCCCGACGCCGACGACACCGAGGTGCGCGCGGCCGCGACCGCCGCCCGGCTGGACGAGGTGATCGAGCGACTGCCCGGCGGCTGGACGACGCATGTCGGCGAGGGTGGCGCACTGCTGTCCGGCGGTGAACGCCAACGTGTTTCGATCGCAAGGGCCTTGCTGAAGGACTCCCCCATCGTGCTCCTGGACGAGGTGACGTCCGCACTGGACCCGGTGAACGAGGCGGCCGTCCACGACGGAATCGAACGCCTGATGTCCGGCCGGACAGTGGTGCTGGTCGCGCACCGCCTGCGCACCGTGCAACGCGCCGACCACATCGTCTTTCTCGACGGCGGCCGAATCATCGAGCAAGGCACCCACGACGAACTGCTGCGCCGCGGCGGCCGCTACGCCGATTTCTGGGACATCGCCATGGCGCCCGTCGCGAGTGAATGAGTCAGACCGTGCGGGCCATCAGGATGTCGTCGACGTGGGTGCCGTCGATGAGGAATTCGTGGTGGAGGGTGCCTTCGATCTGGGGAGTCGCTTTACGAATGTTCACCATCGCCATGCGCTCCAGTCTGCCTGGTGCGCGGTGGATTTCGCCGGGCCGAATGCCTCAGTCGGTCGGCGAGTGCTGTGACGAGGTCGCGGAGCTCGTTCGGTCGTTCGATGACGAACGGCAGATCCAGGGACGCGAGCACGGGTGGCAACCAGTCGAGGCGTTCGGCGCGCAGTTCGACGCGGGACCAGTCCGAATCCGATGACAGCTCCGTCACGATCGCGATGCTCGCGGGGAGTCGGGTGCGAATCTGCTCGGTGGTGCCTTGGATTCGGAGAGTCACCTCGTGCCGGTAGGGCGCGGTCGCGAGTCCGGTCAGGACGCGCGCTGCCGGGTCGAATTCGGCGGGCGGTTCGAACGAACCGGGCAGCGTGCGTGCGGCGGTGATGCGATCCAGCCGGAATGTTCGGTCTTCGTCGATCGCGGGATCGGCGCCGGTCACGTACCACCGACCCGAGTGTGCGACAAGTCCGTACGGGTGCAGCGTGCGTTCGGTGTGCCGCCCGTCGGCTGCGGTGTATCTGATCGAGATCGGCCAGTGCCGGCGGACCGCATCGGCGATCGTGAGCAGAACCGCGGTCTCCGGAGCGGTCGTCTCGCCGGGCGTGGCGGTAAAAGCGAGCGAGCCGAGCACCGCATCGAGTCTGCGGCCGAGCCGTTCCGGCAGCACCCGTCGAATCTTCGCGGCCGCTGTCTCGCTCGCCGATCCGGTACTCGTCAGCAATCCCGCGCGCCGACCCGCAACCAGGCCGAGCAGCACGGCCAACGCTTCGTCATCACTCAGCATCAGCGGCGGCATTCGATAACCGGCGGCAAGCCGGTAACCGCCATAGCGGCCGCGCACCGACTCGACTGGCACATCAAGGTCGAGCAGGTGATCGACATATCGACGCACAGTGCGCTCGTCGACGTCGAGCCGGTCGGCAAGTTCCGTCACGGTCCGGGTACCACCCGCCTGCAAAAGCTCCAGCAGCGCGAGCACACGGGCAATAGGCCGGGACATGACGTAAGTCTCTCTCAGATACCGGGCGGCTTCTGTCCGGTATCAGCCATACCGTTCGGTCAAGAGCACCGACCGACCAGGAGAGCACCCATGAACTTCGTCTCGATCCGCATCATCACCGCCGACATCACCCGCCTCGTCGACTTCTACGAACGCGCCACCGGCCTGCCAGCACATTGGTCCACCGAAGACTTCGCCGAACTCACCACCCCGTCGGCCACCCTCGCAATCGGCAGCACCCGCACCGTCCCCCTTTTCGCACCCGACTCCGCCCACCCCGCCGACAACCACAGCGTCATCATCGAATTCCTGGTCGACGACGTAGACACCATCTACAAAAACCTGACCTCCTTCGTCACCGACTTCGTCAACGAACCCACCACCATGCCCTGGGGCAACCGCGCCCTCCTCTTCCGCGACCCGGACGGCAACCTCATCAACTTCTTCACCCCCGTCACCCTCGCAGCCATCGAAAAGTTCTCGCGCTGAGTCGATTTCAGCGATGGCTGGGCGGCGGGATCGCACCTGCCCCACCTGCTCGTTGAGCAGGATCAAATGGTTGTTCGCGGGAATCGAGCAGGGGCATATGGTCGTTGGTGAAGATTACGTAGCGGCCATATGACTCTGCTCGATCCTCCGAAAGCTCCCGTCAGGCAACTGCACCTGCCGCTTAGACTCACGGTGTGTACGTTCCATGCTCGGTCTTCCGGCGAACTCCGCTGGAGCGAGCAGACGAACACTTGTCATGGCATCGGGACGATCAGTCCTTCTTCGCCGCCGGTGCGTGCCACATTCTGGCCTACGCGTTCCTGGAGATCCATCCCGGCGAGTTCCGCCCAATCGGGCTGTGGCCGAACGGAGCTGATGATCCCTGCCACGTCTATGCCTCCGACGGTCGATGGGCTTTCGACCATTGCGGATGGACGCTGGAGTCGGAGCTACTCGCAGTCTCCCAGGCTGCTGAGCCCTGCGAACCGCAGCCGATTCGGGCAGATCTCGATGAACTCTGCGCCAGACACTGGCACCGGGCTCGGGCCGAGTTCGCGCACGACCCGTGGCATCGTGCGCACGAATACATCGCGCGATTCATCGATCCACGAAATTGACACCAGTCGAACGCTGCCGCTCAGCGGCCGACGGTCAACTGCTCGTGGATGATTCCGCGCGTTGGGCGTCGGCCGTGTCAGCGGACGGCTGCGTGCGAGCCGTCGATCGGTGTAGGGCTATGGCGGTAACTGCCAGTAATACCACGGTCAGCCAGAGGTAAGCGTTGCGGTAGAGGAGGCTTGGGCGGGCTCGGTCGGCGTAGTCGAAGATGCTGACCAGGGTTGGGTCGTAGAACGTGAGGATGCCGCTGGAGACGACCAGTGCGGTTGCCAGGAAGCCGAGGGGGGCGAGGAGGCCGCGGCGGCGCAGTGCCAGGTCGGCCAAGTAGATGAGAAGGGGTGCGAGCCAGACCCAATGGTGTACCCAGCTGAAGGGTGATACGGCTGTCATGGTGACACCGACGCACACCACGGCGGGTAGTTCGTGTCCGGTTCGGGAGAGTCGCCGGGCCAGGTATAGGCAGAGGGCGGCCATCGCGGCCGCTCCGGCCAACCAGAGCAACTGATGTGCGCCTTCGACACCGACCGAGCGCGCGATCATGCCGCGCAGCGATTCGTTCGACAGGTTCGCGGGTATGCCGACGCGTTGCGGGTCGATGAAGGCGCCACTCCAGTACGTCAGCGAATCCTTCGGCAGCACAGCGAAACCGATGACCACGGTCGCGGCGAACGCGCCCACCGCAGTTGCCGCGGCCCGGTAGCGGCGGGTGACCAGCAGGTAGAGCACGAAGAAGGCCGGGGTCAGTTTGATGCCTGCGGCGATACCCGTCAGCACACCCTTCCAGCGCGACGTGTCGGGTAGCGCCATGTCCACGATGACGATCAACAGCAGGAAGATGTTGACCTGACCGAAGGCCATGGTCATGCGGATCGGCTCGCACCACATCAGCAGTCCGGCGACCGCGACGGCCGCGATGGCCAGTCGTCGATCCCGCCGGTAGCCGAGCATGGACAGCGCCACCCCGCAGGACGCGGCCAGCATCGCGAAATTGCCGAGGCCGCCGACGAACGTGTACAGGTCGCCGTGTATCCAGCGCAGCGGAACGAACAGCAGTGCGGCGAACGGCGTGTAGACGAACTCCCACACGCCTCGGGTGTTGCCGAGCAGCGGACTGTCGTACACCGAGACGTGATGGCTCACCCGATCGCCGGCGATCTGATAGACGCTCAGGTCGATCAGATGCAGCATCACCTGTCGATGCTCGAGCACCTGCACCAGGTAATACCCACCCGCAACGACACCGGCCAGCACGATCGACCACCACACCAACGGCGCGATGGTGCGAGGCTCATTCGGCGCGGGGGCGGACATTTCGATGTTCTCGATCGTCGATGTCGACAAACTCAACTCCCAGCTATCCGACTCCGTGCGCGCCACCCCACGCTAGCGGCGACCGAGCGCGCTTTCCAGCGCGGCCGCAACTGGGCATACCCACGGATGTCTCCGATACCCGGCCCGCCGCTGGCACGCATCGAATGACGCGGCAGTTCAAGCCGTTTGGTTACTCCATACCAATCAGGTCGTGGCGACGGAGTTCTCGTCGCGGAGTTCGTAAAGCCGCCTTGCACGAACCGGATCATGCGGACGAAACGGTCGAAATCCGCACGGCGTGAGGCGAGGGCGCAACAGCCGAGCAGACCGGTCAGGAATCGAGAAGCGCTGGTCACCGGGCGGCACCTAGCGTTACTCCCATGAACATCAGCACTGATCAGACCACTATCGAGTCCGTCACCCTCGAGGTTTCCGACCTCGCGACGGCCACCGCCTTCTACGACGCCGCGTTCGACCTCGGCGACAAGCTGCACATCCGCGCCACCGACGCACCGACAAACGGGTTCCGCGGCTACATCCTCTCGCTCGTGGTATCGCAGCCGAGCACCGTCGACAGCCTGATCGGCAGCGCGCTCGACGCCGGCGCGGCGACGATCAAGCCCGCCAAGAAGAGCTTCTGGGGCTACGGCGGCGTGATCCAGGCGCCGGACGGCGCGATCTGGAAGGTCGCGACCTCGGCGAAGAAAGACACCGGCCCGGCCACCAGGGCGATCGACGATTTCGTGGTGCTCCTCGGCGTCGACAAGGTCAAGGCGACCAAGCAGTTCTACGTCGACCGCGGCCTGACCGTCGGCAAGAGCTTCGGCAGCAAGTACGTCGAATTCGAGGCCCCGGCGTCGTCGGTCAAGCTGGCGCTGTACGGACGCAAGGCCGCCGCCAAGGACGCCGGTGTCGATCCCGAGGGCGCCGGATCGCACCGCATCGTCCTCGGCAGCGGTATCGGCCCGTGCGCCGACCCGGACGGATTCGTCTGGGAAGCCGGCCGCTAACCGAGGCTGAAGGGGTGGCCCCACAGGGTCTCCGAATCGTCCATCACGTTGTCGTGCACGGTGACCGTCGTGTAGGCCCGGGCTTCGGCGGCGCCCGCGCAACCCTCAACCGACAGTGTGTGATTCACGTACTGGGTGATACCCGAGGTGCCGGTGAAGGAGTAGTCCTCGATCTTCTTGGTTGCTATCTTTCCCGGTTTGAGCTGAATGCTCATCGAGGGATCGGCGTAGGGCGAGACGCCCGACTTGTTGACGGTGCCACCGGCGTTACCGCCCGCGCTGAGACCGTCGTTGCCGCCGCCACCGTCCTTGCCCGGCTTGTCGGGTGTATCGGGTTTCGGGTCGCTCGGGGTATCGCCGCTGCCGTCCGCGTGCGTGGCACTGCCCAGATCGACCTGGCAGCCCACCAGGTAACCGGTCTCGATCCGGCCGCCGCTGACCCTGACCTCGGCGGGCACGGTGAGGTGGATCGACGTCACACCCGATACCCAGGCGTTGCGCGACAGCGGGCTCGCGGCCATCGAGCTGGAGATGGTGGCTTGTTCGCCGGTGCGGTCGACCGCCGCGACGACACCATCGCGAACCGTGAACTGGTCGTGGCCATCAGGCAGCGTCACCGAGGTATCCGCGTGTGCCATGCCGGCCGGGACCAGCAGGAATGCGCACGCCACCGCGGCGCATAATGAACCGCGCATCGCGCCGTTCCTCTCGTTCGATCGCACGCTCAACCCACACTGAACGGGTCGCCGTACAGCATCACTTCGGCTGAACCCTGGTCGTTGGTCACGGTCAGCGCGCTGTATGCGCGGGCCTGCGCGAATCCGCCGCACCCGCTCAGCTGAATACCGCGATTGCGGTAGGCGATTCCGACGGCGCCCGCCGCCGGATCGAGTTTCTTGGTACCGAACTTCACCACCGCCACGGCCCCCGGGCCCAGTTTGATGCTGGGGCTCAATTCCGGTGACACCGAGTCGGGCGATAGGTAGACATCGCCGCCGAGCGACAACCCACCGGACAGATCCACCTGGCAGCCGACCAGATAACCGGTCTCCAAGGTGCCCGCCGTCGCGCCGGGGGCGGTGGCGTAGGCGGTGCCCGATAGCTGTGCCGTGCGGGACATGCCGTTCGCGGCCAGCGACGGCGAGATGATCGCGGTCTCACCGGTCCTGGTCAGCTCCACCGGAATACCCGTGGCGGTGGTCAATGCCTGTTCGCCGTCCGGCAGCGGGACCACCGTGTCGGCGCTCGCGACCCCGCAGCCGAGCATCAGCACCGCCAGCGCGACGCCGATCCCGGCCGCGCCGCGGCAGGCGCCATCAACAACCCTCATCAAACCTCATCCTCGACAGCCGGCAAGAACCGCAAACTTCGCACGCGAAGTTGAACGTCAGCTGGGAATCAGCGGTGGGCTTGCTGTATGCGGGCGCGGTGGTCGCATGTGTCCCAAATAGGTTCCGGCGGGGTCGAATTCGCTAGGAGTTCGGGACGACCCCGGCGCGACGCAGTGCGTCGACGGTGGTTTCCGGTGAGGTGTTGAAGCAGAACACCGTTCCGCTCAATACGTTGACGATCCGTTCGAACAGCAGGGTGTGCTCCGGGATCATCCGGATCGCGCCCCCGATCATCGCCACGGCGATCGGGCCGTCGGCGAGGTATGCACGGATGTCGCGTTCGGCCTCGTCGGGTTCGGCGCCGACCAAGCAGGACACCGCGTCGAAACCTGCCGCGCGCATCGCGGCGTGCCCCGTTTCGATGCGCGCGAGCAGCTTCGGCTCGTCCAGGTCCGGGAATTGGCTGTAGTCAAGGGATTTCGGATGCAGACCGATTGTCAGGATGCGACCAGTTGCGGGTCGCGGGGACTCTTCGTGGACCATGCCGATTACTCCCGTGCGTCATTTACCTTTGACTACAAAGGTATCATTACGGCACCAGCAGATACCACTCCGCGAACGTGCCCTTGATCGGCCAGGACGCCGCCATGACCTTGGCCGGCCCCATCCCGACCCACAGATCAGCCGTCACGGTCTCCCCCGGCGTCGCATCCGCGCCGACCCAGACATCCTGGGTCCGCGGCCCCGCCGACCCCACCCAGCCCAGCTTCACCTGATTGCCGCACGGACCACCCAGATAACCCCGCGGCGTCACATGCGCCAGCACATGCCCCGGCCTGCGCGGGGCCGCCTCCAGCGCAACGTCGATCGCGCCCGCACAGAACTTCGCGTCCCCGAAGGAGAACAGCGTGGTGCCGACCGTCGTCACCTGCGGCAGCGGATCCGCCTGCGCCGGGGCCGCCATCACCCCCACGCCCAACACAGCACTCACCGCTGCCACCATCCCCGCCAACATCCGCCGCGCCCTCATCAGCCGATAACCCTTCCCGCATAACAAAATTCGCCACCGAGCCACTAACGACATTCACCCGGTCGCAGACACCAAGCAACCGCGCACCATTTGCGCAGCAGCAGTTATTTCACCAGCCAGCGTAGCGAAACAACGCAGACATGTCGGCGAGTTAAGATCTACCTAATAGATCCTGAAGTCCGTCTCCGCCAACGGAATTCGTCGTTCAGTGGCCATGCATCTACTCCGCCTCTCCGCGCATTGTGATTCCGTTGGAGACGACGACAGCGTTGGGCCGCACAGTCGTCCGCAGCATCAGTTGGATGCCCAAGGACAGGTTTGCGCGCAGGCGCCGGGAAGGGTCAGCCCTCGGCTAATTCCTCGGCCGAGGCTTGTCCTGCGGTGCTGGTGCGGCGCAGGAAGTCGGCGATCACCTCGAGTTCGGCTGCGGAGTAGTGCTCGCAGACCTCGTCCATGCGGGTGTTCATTCCGGCGAATACCTCGAAGAGGGTCGAATTGCGTTCGCGCACTGCGCGGAGGGTGACCGCGCGGCGGTCGGTCGATTCCGGATCACGCTCGCGCTGGACCCAGCCGCCCTTCTGTAGCCGGTCGAGGATTCCGGTCAAGGTCGCCGGATGCAGGCCGGCCTGGCGCGCCAGCGCGGTCGGGGTCATCGGGCCGTATCGATTGACGAGGTCGAGGCAGGTCCAGTCGATGTCCCTGAGCTCGACGCGGCCGCCGAACCTGCGGTTGAGCAGCGACAGCTGAATGTTCAAGTCGCGCACCGCTTCCTTGACGGCAACGGTGAGCTGCCGCCGCTGCCGCGCCCCGGCCCGATCTGCTACTGAACTCACACAGCACTACTCTCACGTCAGTTTGTATGGATTCCGTATCGTATCGCGGCGCCGGACCGATCGACGCCACCGCAGACCGGGCCGGTTCACCTTCGGCGAGCCCGCCGGTTCGATCAGGCCGGTTCGACGCGGAATACCGCGATCCGATGCGCCGCCGCGGCTATCCCGTCCGGCGTGGCGGCCTCGGCCAGGCCGGTGGTCACGAAGCGGTTGCCGACGCTCGCGGGGCTGGACGTCACCAATTCGCGCAGCAGCGGGCGACGTTCGTCGACCGGCACCTCGACCAGGCGGGCGGTCGACGACTTGCGTCCTCGGGTCAACGTGACGGTGTCGGCCGCCCGCGCGTTCGCCACCCATGCGGCCTTCGGGAAGGCTTGGAAGATATAGCGTCCGTCGCCCAGCTTGTTCACCGCGATCGGGAACGTGCGCGGCTGCCCGCTCCGACGCCCCTTGACGGTGAGCAGTTGCATCGGCCCGAAAGCCACTCCCCTGCGCTGCAATCCGACGATGACCTTGTTGATCGTGTTGGTCAGCCGACGGTGACTGTCTGCGTTCATGGCCTGAAACCCTTCTCCGAAAGTATCGCATCCGTAAACTACGGTTTTAGTATAGTATCAAACTCATACAATATTGGAGCTGCTCGGAGGTTGACATGCAAGAGGATGCGGAACGGACGAAGGTACGGTTCGCCAGCGGCGACACCGAGTGCGTCGCCTGGCACTATCGCGGCGACAACGGCGCCTGCGTGGTCATGTCCGCCGGCGGGGCGGTGACGAAAGAGCCTGGTACAGACCGGTTTGCCCGCCGTTTCCAGGCCGCTGGGTTCACGGTGCTCGCGTTCGACTACCGGCATCTCGGGGAGAGCGGCGGGCAACCGCGCCAGGTCGCCCGGATGAACGAACAGCTCGCCGACCTGGAGGCCGCGATCGCGTATGCCGCGACCCTGCCGGACGTGGACGCACACCGGATCGCGATCTGGGGATTCTCCCTCTCGGGCGGTCACGTCTGGCGAGCGGCGGCCCGGAATCCGCAGCTCGGCGCGGCGATCGCACAGACGCCACTCACCGACGGACTGGCCGCGGCCACTGTCGCGGGACGCTATCAGCGACCGCTCGCCATGCTGCGATTCCTGGGCCGAGGCCTCGTCGACACCCTCGGCGGCCTGATCGGACGATCACCGCTGCTGGTGCCGCTCGCCGGTGCGCCAGGCACGGTCGCCATGCTCACCACGCCGGACGGTCGCGATGGCGACCGAGCGCTCAACCCGGGCAACAGATATCCGGAGTGGCAGCAGATGATCGCCGCGCGCACCGGGCTCCGGATTTCGCTGTACCGGCCCGGTCGGCACGCCGCTCGGATTACCAGCCCGCTCCTGGTGATCGTGGGCGACCAGGATCAGACCGCTCCGCCTGGGCCCTCGGTGCGGGCCGCACAACGGGCTGCTCGGGCAGAGGTGGTTCGCCTGCCGGGCGGGCACTACGCACCGTTTCTCGATGCGCACGAGCAGGCCGTCGAAGCCGAGCTGTCCTTCCTGCACCGGCAGTTGCTCGGGTCAGCACACGCGGCGGACGCCCGTGGTCGTGTTGAAAGCGTTGAATGACAAGAGGATTCACGTGCCAGTAGACCGCCGCGACGGGCGGACAGAAGACCGAGCCGCGGGCAGACAAACCCGCAGGCGGAGCCAAGGCACGGAAGACCGCGGCTCCGGGTAGAAAGCTCGGTGGGCACGCTCGCCGGCACCGTTGCCGAGGTCGACTTCGGCAACGGTGACCGACACGGAGTAAACCCGGCACCGCCCGCGTTGTAGCGCTTACCACTATTGCGTTCACAACGCGATGGACCGCGGTCCATCGCACGAAGGGAACAAGCGCCGATGAGCCTGCGCCAGTACGAGTACGCCCTCGCCGTCGCCGAGGCGGGCTCGGTGACGGCGGCGGCGGAGCTGCTGCACGTCGCGCAACCCTCGATGTCCCAGCAGATCCGCGGCCTGGAGCGAGAACTCGGCGTGCAGCTGTTCGACCGCACGCCGACGGGACTGGTCCCCACCGCGGTCGGCCACGCGTTCCTGCGCGAGGCGGAAATCGCGGTGAGCGCATCGCGGCGAGCGCGGGCAACCGCGCGGGCCGGTGCCGACGAACTGGTCGGCGAGCTGGTGGTCGCGGCGCAGCTCGGCTTCGGCACGCGGCAGCTGCCCCGCGCACTCGGCGCGTTGCGTCGCCGCTTCCCGAGGCTGGAGGTCACCGTCTTCGAGGAGCCGAGCTCCGCAGAGCTGGACCGGCTGTGCCGTCGAGGCGTGCTCGACCTCGCGCTGATGGCGGAGTGCGAGCGGACCCCGGCCGACGCCCACCACCTCGGCGACGAGGAGTTCGTCGTGGTGCTGGGCGCCGGACACCGGCTGCTCGCCGCGGATCGGGTCGGGCTGCGCGAGCTGGCACGCGAGCCGTGGGTGCGGTTCGATCGCGACAGCGCGCTCGACCGGGTGCTGCTGAAAGTGCTGGGGGACAACGAGTTGACCCCCACCACGGCCGCCCGGGTCTCCCAGACGGCGACGGCCGCGCGCTGGGCCGCCCAGGGGCTGGGCGTGACCCTCGTCCCGTCCTCCGCGGTGCCCGCCGGTTACGAGCACCTCGTGCGGCCGGTGTCCCCCATGGTGTCCCAGCCCGTCATCGCCGTGGTCCGGTCCAGTGTGGGCCGGGCGGCGGCGGCGCTGCTCGAACAGTTGCGTCAGGAGAGTTGGTCCAGGTCCTTCGCACCGGTGTCCTGACGAGCCGCTAGAAAACGCTGCCGCCGGCGTCGACGTGGATCGTCGTGCCGGTGATATAGCTGGCCCGCGGCGAAGCGAGGAAATAGATCGCGTCGGCGATCTCCGACGAGTCGGCCGTGCGCGTAAGCCCCAACTCCTTGGCCACGCCCTCGTTTCCCGCCGGACCCCATTCGGCCAGCACGCCTTCGGTGCGGGTCGGTCCGGGAGCGACGCTGTTGACCCGGACCCCGCCACCGTCGAATTCCGTTGCCCAGGTGCGGGTCAGCGAGGTCAGCGCGGCTTTGGACGCGCTGTAGACCGAGGCGGCGGCAAAGCCCTTGAACGCCGCCAGCGAGGTGACGTTGACGATGCTGCCCTCGCCCTGTTCGAGCATGTGCGGCACGAGCGCGGCGACCAGGAAGTAGGCACCGCGCACATTGGTGTCGAAGACGCGTTGGTACTCCCGCACGCTCTGGTCGACGGTGAGGGCGGTGGGGAACGCGCCCGCGTTGTTGACCAGGATGTCCACCGGACCGCTGTGGCGGGCCAGTTCGGCGACCGAGTCCAGGTCGGCCAGGTCGGCCGAGACGAATCGGACCGCGCCCTCCGCCTGTGCGGCGTGCTCAGCGTCCTTGCCGCGCTGGGCATCTCGGCCGGTGATGATCACCTCGGCGCCCGCACGGGCCAGCAGTCGAGCGGTTGCCAGCCCGATACCGGACGTGCCGCCGGTGACCAACGCTGTCTTGCCCTGCAATTCCATGACCTGCGACCTTTCGTAATGTCTTGTCTGCGTGGGGAATAGCCGTCAGCCGCGCGGGAATTCGCCGCCGTCGAGGAAGAGATTGCTGCCGGTCAGCCAGCTCGCCCGGTCGGATGCGAGGAACAGCACCGCGTTGGCGATGTCGTCGGGGCGGCCGTCGCGACCAAGCGGCACGGCGCTGTCCGTGCTCGGCGCCGCAGTGTCGTCCGTACTCGGCGCGGAATTGTCGTCCGCACCGATGCGCGCCCACAGCTCCCGCGTTTCTTCGCCGCCGGGAGTGGCGGTTCTGCCGGGCGACACGGCGTTGACCCGAATTCCAAAGGGCGCCAACTCCAAAGCAAGTCCCCGACTGTAGGTCTGCAGCGCTGCCTTCGCCGCCACGTAGTGCAGGAACTGCGGCGCCGCGGTGGGCACCGCGGCGGAGGAGATGTGCACGATCATCCCCGAACGCCGTTCCCGCATACCCGGTACCAGCAGCGAGTCCAGCCGCACCGACGCAAGGAAATTCAGGTCCAACGCCTCCTGCCACACCTCGTCCGGGATGGCCGCGGAACCCTGGTACGGCTGCGCCCCACCCGCGTTGTGGACCAGCACATCCACCCCGCCGAACACCTCCTGCGCGGTCGTGGCCAGCGCCTCCGCGCCCGCCCGGGTCCGCATATCGGCCGCCACGAACGTGGCCCCCGCCGGCATCGTGCTCGTCGCCGACCTGGCGGTGGTGAGCACCTCGGCCCCCGCATCCAGGAGCTGGCGCACGATGGCCGCGCCGATTCCGCGAGTGCCACCCGTGACCAGTGCCCGCTTTCCCGCGAATTCGCGCGCTACCGATCTATTCTCGATCGTGGTCATGCCACCGGTCCTCTCGATTGCGTATTTGCCCGCTCGACGGAAAGGATTGGTACCTTGTCGAGCCGTTTCACGGTACGTCCGGAAAAGTACGAGAGGCAAAGACCAAAAGACAGTAGCTGCTATAGGAACTTCCTATGGCACCCAAGAACTTCCGGCCGTGACCGGCCAGTTCATTGATAGTAGAGATTTTCAACCAACAAGTAGATTTCCTCTACTTCCATGGATTACGATGGCAGCATGCGGACCTATGACCAATACTGTTCGATCGCCAGGGCGCTCGATGTCGTAGGCGACCGGTGGACGCTGCTGATCATTCGTGAGCTGCTGATACAGGGCTCGTGCCGGTTCACCGACCTGAAGAACGGGCTGCCCGGCATCGCCACCAACCTGTTGTCGACGCGGCTGCGCGAGCTCGAGCAGTCCGAGCTGATCAGCCGCGACGATGCGCCGCCGCCCATCGCGACCACCCTTTACCGACTCACCGAAACGGGCCTGGCGCTGGAGCCCACGTTGAAAGCGTTGGGGCTGTGGGGACTTCGTCAGATGACCGACGTACGACCCGAGGACGCGTTCCGGGCCCAATGGCTCGCCTACGCACCGGCGTGGTTCGTCACCGACGTCGATCCGGCGGCGCCGTCGGTGACCATTCAGCTCAGCTCGTCCGGTGTCGAAGCTGTCCTCGAAGTCGGCGCGGGACAGATCAATTCACGCACCGGTGCGGCCCCTGATCCCGACCTCGTCCTGGACGGTCCACCGCACGCTGTGCTCGGGCTGCTCACCGGCGTGATCGATATCGAGCAAGCCATCCGGCTCGGGCTGACCACCCGCGGCCGCCGCGACGTGCTCGCCAGGCTCCGGCCCGTCGGGTCGAAAACGACAAGTACATGAATTGCCCAGTGCCACTGCAGGAACCGAGAGAACAGCCATGAAAGAAATACAGATCCCGGCCCAATACGCGACCGGGGTATCTCAGATCAACATCGAGCAGGCGCTCATCGCCGCGGGGAAAGATCTGGACCGACTCGAGCCCGCCGATCTCGCCCTACTCGAGGATTTCCACAGCGGCGGACGCATCGCGACCTACCAGCTCGTGGAACTCGTCGACCTGACGCCCGCGACCGAGGTACTCGACGCGGGCACCGGCATCGGGGGCACCGCCCGTTACCTCGCTGCTCGCTTCGGCTGCCGGGTCACCGGCGTCGATATGGTCGCGGAATACTGCGACACCGCGCGGTGGCTCAATCATCTTGTCGGCCTTGACGATCGGATAGTCGTCCGTCAGGCCGACGTCACCGAACTCCCGTTCGCCGACGGGTCCTTCCAGGTGGTCTTCAGCCAGCACGTCCAGATGAACGTGCCCGACAAGGACCGCCTGTATCGCGAAGCACGCCGAGTCACCGCGCCCGGCGGTCGGCTCGCGGTGTGGGACATCGTCACCGGTGACGGCGGCGCGCTGGACTATCCGCTGCCCTGGGCGGAAGCGCCCGAGCACACGCACCTGGCCACCCCGGCCGCACTACGCACCGCGATCGAATCCGCTGGCTACACGGTCGAACACTGGGCAGACCTCACCGAGGCAACCGTGACAACGATGCGCACCGTGCTGGCGATGCCGGCGAGCCCGCTCGGGCTGCACGCATTCGTCCCCAACTTCCGCGAAAGGGCCGAGCACCTCACCGATGCGCTGGCCGACGGACGACTGCGGGCCGTCCAAGCAGTCGCCCGGACAAGCTGAAGGTGCCTGTCAGACGTTGACTCCGTAGTCGCGGGCGATGCCGCCCAGTCCTGAGGCATAGCCCTGCCCGACCGCACGGAACTTCCACTCGTTGCCATGGCGGTAGAGCTCACCGAAGACCATCGCGGTCTCGGTGGAGGCGTCCTCGGTCAGGTCGTAGCGGGTCAACTCCGAGCCGGTGGCTCGGTCGACGACCCGAATGTAGGCGTTGCGAACCTGCCCGAAGGACTGCTGCCTGGCGTCGGCCTCGTGGATCGACACGGGGAAGAATATGTTGGTGATCGTCGGCGGGGTCGCGGCGAGATCGACGTTGATGACCTCGTCGTCGCCCTCACCTTCGCCGGTGAGGTTGTCGCCGGTGTGCTCGATCGAGCCCTCCGGGGAGCGCAGATTGTTGTAGAACACGAAGTGCCCGTCCGAGAGCACTTTTCGGTCCGGTCCGGTCGCCAGGGCGCTGGCATCGAGATCGAAGTCGGCGCCCGTCGTACCGCGCGCATCCCACCCCAGACCGACCGCCACCGCCGTCAGATTCGGGGCTTGCTTGGACAACGAAACGTTGCCGCCCTTGGCCAGCGTCACACTCATTGCGGTTTCCTTCCTATCGACAGCAAACGATTGCCACGGCCATCCGTGCGGCTGGAACGGCATCGACCCTAAGGCGTCCAGGGTCGTCCGAAACGGTGGTCCGGCGGAGGGTTTCAGAATGTTCACACCGGGTAGCTCGGTGTCCGTCGAGGTGATCGGCGGATCCGGCACGGCCGACTTGTCGACCGCGCTGTCGAGTTGATCGGCGATAGTCGTGATGCGCCGCTGTAGTTCGATCAGCTCGAGCACCGCGCGGCTCAACCGCATACCGGTGCGCTCGGCCGTGTTCGCGGCGCGCACCGCATCCGCATGGGCGTCCGCCACCGCGGCACGTAGTCGCGCGGCCAACGGATTGTGTGTGGAGGCGGCGCGCATTCTCGGCTCCCCCTCACCGGTCATCACCCTTCGACAGTACCGCCAACCCGCATAGTGGCACCTACGCCGATAGCGAATTCAGCTATGACTACCGATTCTGTTCGGCGCAGGCCTACTTGAACAAGCCGATCGCGCGGGCGATGACCAGCGCGATGGTCAGCAGCGAGACCGCCGACTGCACCATCATGATCATCTTGGCCCGGATCGTGTAGGGCATCACATCGGTGGGGCTGAACGCCGTCGCGTTGGTGTAGGCGAGATACAGGTAGTCGGGGAAGCTGGGCGTCCACTCCACCAGTGCCGGATCCAGGTCGGCCTGCTGCGGGAACACGAAATCTCGATGGCGCACCGCGGCACGGGAACCGAGCGGCCCACCCCGGTCGAGCTGCCAATACCACAGGCTGAACACGATCACATTGGTCGCCCAGATCGCGGCACCGGAGATCAGCAGAATGAACCCGTCCTCCTGCTTGCCTTGCGCGATATCGATGACGAGCCGGATGGCCGACCATCCGTTGGTCACCGTGATCATCACGGTGAGCAGGACCATCATCCGGCGCAGCCACCGGGTCGGCCGGGCCCGCCCCCGCGGATCGGCGACCACCAGCCCGCCGAGCAGCACCAGCTCGAGGCCGGGCACCAGTCGATGCCCCGGCGTGAAACTGTTCGGCAGGCAGAGCTGCAGGGCGACGGCGACCACGACCGCGGCCGCCACCGGCCATCGCGAATGCACGATCCGCGTCAACGTCTGTGACGGTTGCTGCTCCGCGGCGAGATCGAGCAGCCGCTCGGATTTGCGCAGCTGTTCCTGCAACTGCCGCAGCGCCTGCCGCGCCGTCGCCTTTGCCGGGTCCGTCAGGCCGGATCGATCCAGGTTGTCCACCGCTTCACCTCCGCTGAGCATCGTCGCCGTCGCGGGCGACCCCGGTACCGGGCAACCGTCCCGTCTTCATCAATTACCTTGGGGCTCAGGCAGATACGGTAGCAGCACATGCGCGAGGTTGCTGACGGTCAGCGACTGCAGCCATACCCGACCGGGGCCGGTGAGGGCGGCGAGGAACAGGCCGTCACCACCGAACAGAATGTTTCGAACACCACGAAGCACGGTGATGTCGAATCCTACTGTGGCATCCAACATTCCGACGTGTCCCGGATGCACTCGCAGCGTCTCTCCTGGCGCGAGGGTGTACTGGAAGACTTCACCGGACAGCTCGGCCCACGCGTAGCCGGAGCCACTGAGTCGCTGCAGCGTGAATCCGGCGCCCCCGAAGATGCCTGCGCCGAGGCGGCGCTGAAAGGTCAGCGCGACGCGCACATCGCCGGTGCCGCACAGGAATCCGTGCCGGTGGACCAGGTACTCGCTGCCGGGCCCCAGCGTGACGGGAATGATCTGACCCGGCAGCTTCGCCGCGAACGCCACGCGCCCCTGACTCTTCGCCGCGGTGTATTCGGTGAGGAACCATCCGGCACCCGCGGCCGCCCGCTTGACGGCACCGAGTAGCCCGCCCGGGCCCACCCGACTGGAGGTGCGTAGCCGGATCGACTCGGTCATCCACGACAACTGCCCGGCCTCGGCGATCAGGTTGTCACCGGGGGCCAGCGTCACCTCGAGCACCGGCATCACCGTGCCGAGAATCCTGGCATCCAACGTCCCTCCCCTTTACTAGGGAACACACGCACTTGCCCCGCAAGAACTTTCGGCTCGCACGCACAGGTAGCGACCCGACACGCCAGGCTGTCGCTTCCCACGCTACGCCCTGTCGAACGGGCTGTGGCACAGCAGTTTCATCGCGCAGCGCCGGGCTCGTCGTTCAGCGGAAGTGGATCACCGAGGCCAGGCCGAAAGCCAAGCTGTATACCGCGAACGGCAGCAGCGAGTTCGACTTGAAGTAGCGCTCCAGGAACCGGACGGCCAGATAGGCGGCGGCGCCTGCGACGATCGATCCGACCAGCACCTGCCCGAGGATGCCGTTGCCCTGCGGGCCGGCCAGGGTCGGCAGTTTCAGCACGCCCGCGGCCAGAATGACCGGGGTCGCCAGCAGGAACGCGAATTTCGCCGCGTCCTCGTGGTCCAGGCCGCGCAGCAGGCCGCCGACCATCGTCATGCCCGAGCGGCTGATGCCCGCGAAGAGCGCGCCGGTCTGGGAGGCGCCGATGATCAACGCGTCCTTGGTGGTCAGGTCCGCCAGCCGGATGTCGTCGTCGGTCTCGAGGTAGCCCTGCGATATCGCCTCGGCGCGGGCCTCGGACTCGGCGAAGCGCCTGCCGTATTCGGCCAGCGTCGGCTGGCTGCGTCGGCGCAGCACCTCACCGGCGATGAGGACAACACCGTTGAGCGTCAGAAACAGCCCGGCTGCCAGCGGTTTGGCGAACAGTGTCCGCAACGGATGCTCCAACAGCAGCCCGAGGACACCGACGGGCACCGTGGCGACGATGACCAGCCACGCCAGCCGCTGACTCGACGTCTCGATCCGTCGGGTGCGCAGCGTGGTGAGGAAGCCGACGACGATGCCGACCCAATCTCGCCAGTAGAACACCAGCAGGGCGATCGCGGTCGCGACATGCAACCCGACCACGAACGCCAGATACGGCGTGCCGTTATCGGAATCGCCCTGGGTGACCAGATCGCTCCACGATCCACCCAGCCACGCGGGCACCAGCACCGAATGGCCCAGGCTGGAAATCGGGAACAGTTCAGTTATGCCTTGCAACGCGCCGATCACCACGGCCTGGGTGTAAGTGAGCATCGTTGACAGCCTCCCACGTGGTCGCGCCGAACGCCGCGCAAGGTAACGCTGCGACCGATCGGCACCTCGAGGACATGCTGCGCCGCCGAACGCCAACCGCTCACGCGGCGGGCACGAAGAACCCGGTGACGTCGGCGAACCGGTCGCCGCCATGGCGCGCCAGATGTCCGTTGGGATTTTGTTGCGGTGATGAGCGTGGCAACAATGGGTGGATGGTCGAAATCGTGCTGGTCCGGGGTGATATCACCGAGCAGGATGTGGATGCGGTGGTGAATGCGGCGAATTCGTCGTTGCTCGGCGGCGGGGGCGTTGACGGGGCCATTCATCGTAAGGGTGGGCCGGCGATCTTGGATGCGTGTCGTGATCTGCGGGCGTCGCATTATGGGAAGGGGCTGGCGACCGGGCAGGCCGTTGCGACGACCGGCGGGAAGCTGGCCGCCCGCTGGGTGATTCATACGGTCGGGCCGGTGTGGTCGGCGCAGGAAGATCGATCGGAGCTGCTGGCCTCCTGCTACCGCGAATCATTGCGGGTGGCAGACGAATTGGGTGCACGGACAGTTGCGTTCCCGGCCATCTCCACCGGCATCTTCGGCTGGCCGATCGATGACGGTGCCCGCATCGCGATCGAGACTGTGCGAGCCGCCGACACCGGGGTGCGGGAGGTGCGTTTCGTGCTGTTCAGCTCGGACGCCTACAACTCCTTCGCCGCGGCAGCCTGATTTCCGACGCTGCCGATCACCGATCAGCAATACGTATTACCCGGTCCGGACCGCCAGCAGGGCTGGCGTGCCTTGTGGTGCAGCGGAATTCATTTCATCGATCAGTACTGCCGACTCCCCTTTCGGCGCCGCCGACGTTGATCTGACGAACGCCGGGAGCTCGGCGAGGGCTTCGCGTCGGCGCACACCCCGGCCGCTGCGTTGCGCGCTCTGTCCGATCAGCACCAGCGCCACGGCGACGGCTGCGTGGGTACGCAGCCATCTCTGCATATCGGGGTGCACGGGCGAGCGAATCCCAGCGTCGGAGGAGACAATTGCCCAACGCTCATCCGAGACAGTGGTTGCTCCTACTCTTCCCGAACAGGCTTGGCCCGAGAACGGCTCATTTGACGCGATTGCTCTGCGGCCGAGAGGTTTCAGAGCGCTGCGGAGGGGGCGTCGTCGACTCCGAGCTCGGCTCTCCCGGCGCCCTGCCAGCCCCGCGGAAGTACCTTGCCCTGGCGGATCGTGGCCGCGCGACCGGCCGGATCGGACAAGACGCTCAGATCCGCGAGCGGGTCGCGGTCGAGTAGCAACGCGTCGGCAACCGAGCCCGCGGTGATCGTCCCGGTGCGGGCGGGCATCGAGATCCGTTCCGCGGCATGCCGGGTCGCGGTGACGATGATCTGGGCGGGTGACAACCCGGCCTTGGCGAACAGCTGCAGTTCCCGCAGCAACGCCAACGGCGGCGACGGTAGCGTCAGCGAAACGTCGCTGCCTGCAACGATTTTCACCCCGGCCGCGTGCATGATGGGCAGAGTTCGCATCCCGTACCGGAAACGGGCCATGGATTCCTCCGCCGGGTGATGTGGGAACGGGCGCCCGAATCCCGGCCGTGCCGCCACCGCCCGAGCCCCGGATTCGTCGAGGATTCCGTCGACCAGAAGTTCCTGCAGGTAGCTGCGGTCGCCACCGTGCCCGAGCTGCTCCCAGGTCACCAGGGTCGGGCAGTAGTAGGTTCCGGAACTCGCCAGCAGGTCGGCAATTTTCCCGGCTTCGGTCAGCTCGTCGTCTCCCGACGGCAAGGGCGCGTGTTCGACGCAGTCTGCCCCGGCGGACACCGCATCCTCGATGTCGGCGTGCGTGCGGATGTGCACGAGCACCTTCTTGCCCGCCTCGTGTGCGGCCTCGACCATGACGTGCAAGGCGCGACGCGACAGTTTGTCCGGCGCCCCCGGCTCGCCGTCGTAGATGAATTTGACGAAGTCGACATCCTCGACCAGCTCGAGCACCAGCCGACGGCCCTGCTCGGGATCGCTGACCTGACGGGCCATGGCCGGGTTGCCGTGTGCCTGAAGCGGCCAGCCCCCGACTCCGGTGAACACCGGACCGGCATAGCAGAGTGTCGCTGTCTCGCCCGGATCGGCTTGCGTCCGCACAGCGCGGTCGATGTCCAGTGAGCCGCCCAGGTCCACGACCGTCGTGATCCCCGCCGCCAGGAAATCGGCCAGCGCCCGGATGACGAAGGGAACCTGCTCCGGTTCCGGCAGCCCGGCCGCGTAACCGGCCAAATGCGTGTGGCTTTCCCACAATCCAGGAATCAGGTATCCGCCCCGGCCGTCGATGACTTCGTCATCAGCAGGCACCGCGTCCGGCGCACAGGGCCGGACCTCGGTGAACCGTTCGCCGGCGACGACGACTTCCGCGTTTTCGATCGGCGCTGCGCCGGATCCGTCGATGACTGTCACGTTTCGAATGATCATGTGAGCAAAGTACATCGGATCCGATATTAATTCTAGATCGGATCCGATGTATCTTGAACGGCATGACGGATTGGCGCCCTGAAGCCGCACCCGCCCAGCTGATCAACCACGCGGCCCGGCTCTTCGCCCTGCTCCATGACAGTCGCTTGCGCGCGCTCGGCATCACGGCAGGCCAGATCCCCGTCCTCGGCACACTGTCCGACGGATCCGCCCTGACCCAAAAGGAACTGGCCACCCGATCCAGCGGCGGTCAGCCCGCAATGGCCGAACTGCTGGCCCGCATGCAACGCGACGGTCTGATCCAGCGCACACCGCACCCGCACGATCGGCGCAGCAGCTTGGTCGCGCTCACCGACCGGGCACTGTCGCTGCTGCCCGAGGCGCGGACCGTGTTGTCGCAAGGCCACGCGGACGCACTCACCGGCTTCGACGAGGACGAGATTCAGCACCTCGCGGCTCTGCTGACGCGGTTGATCGCGAACTTGGAGCAGGCCGTGGCGTCGGCCGGTGACAGCCGAACGGACAGCACGCCGACGGAGCAATCCGACTCGGACTGACCCTGTCCCCGCACCCCTTTCCAGATGGCGATGCGGTACATCGGCCGGCTCACGGCGGCCGCGGCCGCCGTGAGCCTATCGGCATGCGGCGTTCCTCGAACCAGACCCGGCTTCGGCGCGGGACGGGCCCGATCAGGCACTGACACAGAAGTTATGTCGCTACCGGTATAACGAACAGTCATGCGCCCCTTGATCATCTTGCACGGTGCCTGGCTGCAACCGGCCCACTACGATGAGATCACCCAGCACCTGCGCCGCGACGGCATCGATGTCACGGTGCCCGACCTGGCGGGCCATTCCCTCGCCGACAGCACCCGGCTGGTCCAGGACCTCATCGATCAGGCGGCCGAGGCGCCCGTGATACTGGCCCACTCCTTCGGCGGTGTCACCGCGACGGGTCTGAAGGGAATCTCGCATCTGCTGTATCTGTCGAGCTTCGTCTTCGACATCGGCGAGAACGCCCAACAGTGGATCGCGCGGATCGAACGGGAGACCGGTAGCCAAGGCGCGCCACTGCCACTCACCGTCGATGACGCGGGCATGACCCGACTGGATCCGGCCGGTGCCCGCGACGGCCTATTCGCCGACTGCACAACCGAAGTCGCGGATCGAGCGATCGCTCTCCTACGCCCGGAACCCGCCTCGATTTTCACCGACGCACCCGCACATGCGGCGTGGAAGGACACCCCGTCGACCTACGTCGCGGCGACCGAGGATCGGGCGATCCTGCCCGAAATGGTCGCCTACTTCACCCAGCGCTGCGGCACCACCGTGGCCTGGCCGAGCGGGCACTGCCCGTTCCTGAGCCGACCCGCCGACGTCGTGACGCTGGTCCGCGACCACCTCTGACCCAAGCTATCCCGTTGCGCGCAACCAGTTTTCGAAGGTCATCAGCTCGGGATGGAGTGCACGCAGGTGCGCGAGGTCCCGGTCGAGGCCGATGATGTCGCGTGCTTGGAAGAACCGGAACATGGCGGCGTAGTCGTGGCCGACGCCCGGCATCGAAGACCGCAGCGAGTCCGGCGGAATCGAGCGGTACCGGCACGGGGTCCCCGTCACCCGCTCGACCGTGGCGGCTATCTCGTCGCCGGTCAGGCTGTCCGCGGTGACGGCGAGGTCGCGGGCCCCCCAGCTCTGCCAGTCCCGGAACATGAAGGCACCGAACCACGCGATGTCGTCCAGGCCGATCAGCGGATACCTTCCCGTTCCCAAGGGGAGGGAGAACAGCAGCCCGGACCGTCCGTCGGGGAGTAGGCCGCGCTGTGGTGCGAGTCGTGCTCGCAGGTTCTCGAAGTAGGGCGACGTCGTCAGGATCGACACATGCGCGCTGTACCAGCCGTCGTCGACCTCGCGCATCATCTCATCGGATCGGAGCATATTGATGTGTGCCGCGACCGCGGCCTTCGCGTCGAAGTGCGGTACCGGGATGGATCCGCCGGTCAGCGTCACGGCGCTGTCCAGTGAGGACCAGACGAATCGTTCGACGCGCGCCGCTCGCGCGGCCTCCAGCACTGCGATCCCCCGTCGGTATTCACCGAGAACGCTTGCGCCGGACCAGAAGTCGGTGTTGCAGAAGACCTGTTCCCGCTCGGTGACGGCCGCCCGGACGCTATCGGGATCGTCCAGGTCACCCTGGAGAATGCGGACCCGGCCGTCTCCGCGCGCCAGCAGATCCTTGACCTTGTCCGAGCGGGGATTGCGGGTGAGTACGGCGACGGTGTCGCCGGGCGATCGGAGCAGTCGGTGCACCACGGTGCTGCCCATCGCGCCCGTGCCTCCGATGACGAGCGTCTCAACCATGATCGGCCCAGCTCCCTGGTGAATTATATTGGGTAAGAACGTGTTCGGCGATCTGTCGGTGGGTAGCGAGCCACACCTTCTCGCGCACTGTCTCGATGTGGCCGAGGATCCGGTCGACCATGCCGGACAGCAGCGGCCTGGCGCCGACATGTGCGTGCACGGTCAGGTTGTAGATGCCCGGGCCGGGGGCGTCGAGCATGTCGTTCAGCAGACCGACGTGACTGTCGAGGTACTCCCGGGGTCCGGCGGCACCGCGGATGTCGGACAGCGCACTGTGCATGATCGCGACGAGTGGACCACGCTGGGTCGTCAGCACCTGGGGTAGCTCGTGGTCGTTGTAATCACCGGACCACAGGTAACCGGCCTCGGCCAGCAGATCGGGGGTGTGCGTCGTGCCCGAAGCCCGCGGACTCATCCAGCCGATAGGGCGCACCCCGGTCAGGTTCTCGAGAAGCGCGGTGCATCGGCGAATGTTCTCGCGTTCTCCGCGCACGTCGAGTAATGCGGGGATGATGTCCTGCGCGTAGGAGTGCGCGGCGATCTCGTGCCCGGCGTCGTGCGCGGCCCGTACGGCTTGCGGAAACCGTTCGGCGACAAGGCCGTTGATACCGAAGGTGGCGGGCATGCGATGAGATCGCAGCATATCGAGCAACCGCCACACCCCGGTGGTCGCGCCGTATTCGGACCAGGAGACGCTGTGCATATCGTGCACTCCCGGCAGTGGCCACGCCGTGGCCATCGGGGCATAGACCGGCCAGTGGCCAGGCGACCACAGCTCCACGGCCACGGTGATCATGACGGCCGCCTTCTTGTCGCCCGGCCACCGCATCGGCGCCGCCCGCACCTCGAACGCTTCCTTGCTCATCAGTAGGCCGTCTCAGTGTGGCCGTCGGCCGCGACGTCGCGCCGAGCATGAATGAAGGCCTCGACACAGCGGGCGATCTCGGCGTTCGAGTGAGCGGCCGAGACCTGGACGCGAATGCGCGCCGCACCTCGGGGCACCACCGGGTGGGTGAAGGCGACCGCGTGAACGCCGTGCGCGAACAAGGCCTCCGACATCCGGTCGGCGACAGCGGAGTCACCGAACATCACCGGGATGATCGGATGATCGCCGGGCAGCAGGTCGAAATCGGCCTCGATCATCGAGCGGCGGAACGATTCCGCGTTGTGCCGCAGGCGTTGCCGTTCGGCCGCACCGGCTTTCACCAGTTCGAGTGCGGCGAGCGACCCCGCGACGACGACAGGCGGCACCGCGTTCGAAAAGACATACGGGCGAGAGCGACGGCGGAGCAATTCGACGATCTCCGCTCGGCCACTGACGAATCCGCCGGATGCACCGCCCAGGGCTTTCCCGAGCGTGCCGGTAATGATGTCGACTCGGTCCCGCACTCCGGCCGCTTCGGTGGTCCCGGCGCCCGTCGCGCCCAGAACTCCGACGGCGTGCGAGTCGTCGACCATGACCATCGCATCGTGGCGCTCGGCAAGATCGCAGATCACGGACAGCGGCGCCTCGGCGCCGTCCATGGAGAACACGCCATCGGTCACGATGAGGCGGCGGCGGAACCCGGCGGCTTGTCGCAGCTGCACCTCGAGATCGTCCATATCCCTTGTGCGATAACGATACCGAGCCGCCTTGCCGAGCCGGATGCCGTCGATGATGGAGGCGTGATTCAGTTCATCGCTGATCACCGCGTCCCGCTCGTCGAGCAGCGCCTCGAAGATCCCGCCGTTGGCGTCGAAACACGAACCCTGCAGCAGGGTCGCCTCGGTGCGCAGCAGATCGGTGATCGCGCGCTCGAGTTCGAGGTGCGGAGGCTGCGTCCCGCAGATGAAACGCACACTGGCCATGCCGAATCCGTGGGTGTCCAGTGCCGACTTCGCCGTCGCGATCACCCGCGGATGGTTGGCCAGCCCCAGATAGTCGTTGGCGCAGAAGTTCAGCAGCTCGTACCCGGCCATCGAAATACGCGTCGACTGCGGCGTATCAATCGGCCGTTCGCGGGTACCGGGTGGGTTACCGCGCAGCACGGTGCGAAGTTCGTTGCGGATCGTGAACACTCGGTGTACTCCTCACTGGATGACATCACCCGCCCGGCGGCTGTCTCCAGCGTGTGACCGGCGCGGGCGAGCGTCCAATGCCCAGTCCGGAATCGGACATGCCCGAGAGGCATCGTTCGACGTGAGCGAGCGGGAACAGGCGCCCTGCCGTGTGACTACGGTGGGGTTATGACCGAAGTCGTCTCGCCGTTGGATCTGGACCTGCGGGTGGTCCGTTACTTCCTCGCCGTTGCCGACCATGCGAATTTCGGCCGGGCCGCGGCCGCCCTGCATGTGGGTCAGCCGTCGCTCAGCCGTCAGATCCGCGGCCTCGAACGGCAATTGGGGGTGCGGCTGTTCCACCGAACACCACAGGGCGCCCGGCTGAGCGAGGCCGGGCAGGCGTTCGCGCCCAAGGCCAGGATCTTGCTGCGCGCCGCGGGCGAAGCCGCGGCCGCGGCGCGGGCAACGGCCGGGCCGGGCAGCATTTCGATCGGATACACCGCGGGTCTGGTGATCACTGCGGCGACCAGGGAACTTCGTCGCCGACATCACGAAGCGATCGTCCGGACCACGTATCTCGGGTGGCGCCGCCCCGCCGAGGCGCTACTCGACCGCCAGGTCGACGCTGTCGTCGCCCGCGTGCCGTTCTCGACCGATGGGCTGCACGTCACTCACCTCTACGATGAGCCGCGCGTCCTCGTCGTGCCCCACGGTCACCGGCTCGCGGGGCAACCGTTCGCCGTCCTCGCCGACATCGCCGACGAACCCCTGCAGTGGGTGCCCGGCCTCGACCCCGCCTGCAGCGCCTTCTGGCGCCTGGAACCGAGGCCGGACGGCCGACCCGTCCGCACCGGCCCCGTGATGAACACCCTCGATGACACGTGGGAATGCGTGGCCTCCGGTGACACCCTGGCCGTCGCCACCCGCAGCCACGTCAACACCACCCGAACGGACCTCACGCTGATTCCGCTACGCGGTATCGCACCGAGCCGGGTCGTGCTGGCGACCCGCACCGAGGATTCCAGCCTGGTAGCGGCCTTCCGGCAGTGCGCCAGAGAACACCTGACTGCCTGAGGCACCGGCGGCGTGACTCATTGCCTGCTTGCTTTGTCGACCGTGAAGTCGCGGACCAGCAGAAAGAACGGAATCGCGGTGGCGATACCCACCGCGAAGGTCAGTACGAACGAGATAGCCCACCAACGCACGATGCCGAGCCGCCGCGCTTCGGCGAAGGCCCACACGTGGAAGCCGAGCACCACGAAGCCGAGGTCGGCCATGGCGAAGCGGCCCGGCACCGTCTTGTAGATGTCGCCGACGAAAAAATCCAGCACCGACTTCGGCCCATTTCTCCATACATAGGGCAGCGCGATCGAGTTCTGCGTCATGAACGCGGCGACGAGCGTCGCGACGAGCGTGGGCCGTCGCCAGGGTGAATCCGCAGTGCCCTCGGACATGAGCGGTCTCCTAAGGTCGTGACGTGAGGTCGGCGGGTCGTCCTTGGAGACGAGCCCGGCAACCGAAGTCTCAGAGATAACTGAGACCTATCGTTACATACAATTGGTTCTACGAGACCCAACTCCGACGCGCCCCCCCAGAATCAGCGACCGAGCTCGTCGATCATCTACTCGGACACGAAAACAATCACTAGGACGGTCCGGCAACGAGCTCCGGGGCCGGAAACCTCTTCCGCTGCAAGGCCTGGCCCTGAGCTCACCCGGCCGTGCCGAGGACGTCGAGGGCGGCGGCGACGATGCTGTCGGTGTCGAGGCCGTGGTAGCGATACACCTCGTCGAGAGATCCGACCTGCCCATAGCGAGTCACACCGAGATCGATGTGATGCACCCGGTTGATCCCGGACAGGAAGGACAAAGTGTGCGGGTGGCCGTCCAGGACGGTCACCATCGGCGTGGCCCGGCCGACCGGAAACAGCTGATCCAGGATCCAGCTGTCGCCATGTCCGCGCCCTTGCCTGGCCTGCATCGCCTCGAAGAGCAGCCCGGGGCTGGTGACGCAGACGACGTCGGCCACGACTCCGGCCGAATCGAGGCGCTCGGCGGCCGCCGCCGCCTCGGTCATGACGGCACCCATCGCCACGATGGTTACCACCGCACCGTCGCGCCGGCGCAGCGGATATCCGCCTGCGACAACCTGTTTGCGACGGCGTTCCCTGGCCGCGGGATCGGTGGGCACCTCGGCGAGTTGCTGCTCGACCGGTCTGGTCGACAAACGCAGATACGCCGAAGTCCCGTCCGGTCGGCCCAGCCGCGCGATGCTGGCCAGCAAGGTCCATTCCACATCGATGGCGAACGCGGGCTCGTAGCAGATCAGGCCGGGGGTCTCGATTCCGATCGACGGCGTGGTAATCGATTGGTGGGCACCACCTTCGGCGGCGAGGGTGACACCGGACGGGGTCCCGATCAGAATGGACTGGCCGCCCGCGTAGATACCGTAGGTCCACGGCTCCAGCGCGCGTTCGACGAACGGGTCGTAGAGCACGCCGATCGGGAACAGGGGTTGCGCCCACCGGCTCCAGGTCGCACCGAGTTCGCTGATGAGTCCGACCAGATTCGTCTCGGCGATACCGAGTTCCATGTGCTGGCCGGTGGGTTGCTCGCGCCACCGCACGAGCGTTTCGGCGTCGTCGGCGAACCAGTCGTGCCGCTCGGCGGTCGACCACACGCCGACCTTGTTGATCCAGCCCGCCAGATTGGTGGTGGAGCTGACGTCGGGGCTGACAGTGATCACGCGCCGCGCCAGTTCCGGTGCCGCACGGGTCAGATCGAGCAGCGTTCGGCCCAACGCCGCCTGGGTGGTGGCGGTACCTTTCGGCGTGCGGCCGAAATCCCCTGACACAGTGGGCGGTTCGGTCGGGTGGACCGGGTCGCGACGCAGCCGCGCTGCGGTATCCGTGCACAGCCGGGCGGCGGGACTGTCGTCGGCGAGCGGCTCCCAAGGATGCTGCGGATCCCGACCCAGCTCCGCGGCGAGGGACTCATACTCGGCCACCGACAGCAGCGACGAATGGTTCTGCGGGTGCCCCTGCGTCGGCAGTCCATAGCCTTTGATGGTGTAGGCGATGATCACCGTCGGGCGAGTGTCGTCGATCTGCGCATAGGCATCGATCAGGGCCTGCATATCATGCCCGCCGAGGTTGCGGATCGCGGCCAACAGGGTCGAATCATCCAGTCCGGCAATCAGTTCCGTCAATTGCGCGTGGTCGGCACCGCTGCCGGGCAGCCGACGCCGCAGCTCGTCGGCGTCGCAGCGCAGCAGTCGCTGGTACTCGGGGTTGGGCATCTCCAGGACCCGGGTGCGCAATGCTTGACCACCTGGCCGGGTGAACAGCGATTCCAGCAGGCGGCCGAACTTGGCGGTGAGCACCTGCCAGCCCGCGGCAGCGAACATCGCCTCCAGTCGGCCCACCGCGATATTGGGCACCACCCGGTCCAGGGACTGGCGGTTCAGATCGATGATCCACACGATCTCACCGAGCTCGGCGTTGCCGGGATCGACAATGGCCTCCCACACCGCGCCTTCGTCCAGTTCCGCGTCGCCGACCAGGGAATACTGCCGTCCGCTGCCGGTATCGACACCCAGCGCGGAGTTGAGGTAGCGGCGGGCGATCGCTCCCCAGATCGGGGCCGTCGCACCGATCCCGACCGATCCGGTGGAGTAGTCGACCGGATCGGGATCCTTGGATCGGCTGGGATATGACTGCAGGCCGCCGAATTGCCGCAGGGTGGTCAGGTACGACTCGTCCAACTCGCCGAGCAGGTAGTTGATGGCATGCAGAACCGGCGAGGCATGTGGTTTGACCGAGACCCGGTCGCCGGATCGCAAGGCGGTAAACCACAGCGAGGTCATGATCGTGGTCATCGACGCACACGACGCCTGGTGACCTCCCACCTTCAGTCCGGACGGGTTCGGCCGCACCCGGTTGGCGTGATGAATCATCGACACCGCCAGCCAGCGGGTACGGCGCTCGATCTCCGACAGGGCGCCGAGATCGACTGCAGCATCACTGCTGTGCTGGTAGTTCGGCGCGGTGAGATCGGTCATCGGCTTGCTCCTCCGGCGAATCGGCGGCGTTGCGGTCGATCT
This sequence comes from Nocardia sp. NPDC046473, assembly GCF_040645995.1. Classification (NCBI taxonomy): domain Bacteria; kingdom Bacillati; phylum Actinomycetota; class Actinomycetes; order Mycobacteriales; family Nocardiaceae; genus Nocardia; species Nocardia sp. NPDC046473. The sequence goes on along the minus strand of NZ_JBEYZJ010000001.1, from coordinate 10,255 downwards.
TGCCATTCGCTGTCGGCTCGCCTCGCGGGATTCCACTGGCATGCGAAATCCTGGCACGCTATCGGCAGCGTCTCTGCTACCGTCGATACCTAGCAGCTCTAGGTATGGGAGTCCGGTGCATATCGACAAAGACTTGGTGGCGGCGTCGGCGACGCCGCTGGTGCTCGGGATACTCGCCGACGGCCAGTCCTATGGGTACGCCATCCTCAAACGGGTCAACGAACTGTCCGGCGGGCGGATGCAATGGACCGACGGGATGCTCTATCCACTGCTGCACCGGCTGGAACGACTGGGTTATGTGACGTCGACCTGGCAGTCCGCCGATACCGGGCGGCGGCGCAAGCATTATGCGATCACCGATTCCGGCCGGGCCGCGCTCGCGGAACGCCGCACTCAGTGGGCCGTCGTGGCCGACGCACTCGGGCAGGTCTGGCGCAGCATCGAGCAGCCGCCGACCGCGGCGAAGGGATGGGCGTGATGACTACCGATGCCGAGCTGGAATCGCAGATCGGGCAGTGGCGCGGCTATGTCCAGCGCCATCATGCGATATCCGCCGCCGACGTCGAGGAGATGGAAGACCATCTGCGCGAACAGGTTTCAGAGCTGATCGACGTCGGGCTCGCCGCCGACGAGGCGTTCCTGGTCGCGGTCAAACGGATGGGCAGCGTGGACTCGATCTCCCGCGAGTTCGCCCGCGAACATTCCGATCGGCTGTGGAAACAGCTGGTACTGCTACCCGCCGAACCCGAGGGCGGGGACGCGCGGCCCAAGCGCGAGTTGATCGTCGTGCTCGCCCTGGCCGTCATCGCGGCGCTGACATTGAAGCTCGGCCTCGCGATTCTCGATGGCGCCGCGGTGGCGCGCAATGCCAGCCTGTTCGTATTGCCTTTCCTCGCTGGATATTTCGCGTGGAAGCGGCAGGTGAGTCCGCGCGTCGCGGCCGCGTTGCTGGTGCCGTTCGCACTCGCCGCCCTCGTGCTGAACCTCTTTCCCTTCGACCCGGATGGATCGACCGAGATCATCGCCGCGATCCACGCACCGATCGCGTTGTGGTTCGCCGTCGGCCTCGCCTACGTCGGCGGCGAGTGGCAATCCGACCGGCGCCGAATGGATTTCATCCGATTCACCGGCGAATGGATCGTCTACCTCACCCTGCTCGCCTTCGGCGGCGGCGTACTGATGGGACTGACGGTCAATGCGTTCCACGCGCTCGACGTGGACATCGAATGGGTCATCGGAGATTGGGTGGCGCCGTTCGGCGTCGCGGGTGCGGTGATCGTCGCGGCCTGGCTGGTCGAGGCCAAGCAGAACGTGGTGGAGAACATCGCCCCGGTACTCACGCGCGTGTTCACCCCGCTCACCGTCGCAATGCTGCTCGCGCTGCTGGTGGCGTTCGCGGCCAACCGCAGCGTCATCGACATCGACCGCAATCTGCTGATTCTGCTGGACCTGATTCTCGTGGTGGTGCTCGGCTTGCTGTTGTACGCGATCTCCGCGCGCGACCCGCAGGCCCCACCCGACACCTTCGACCGGCTGCAACTGCTCCTGGTCATCAGCGCCCTCGCCGTCGATCTGGTGATGCTGGCCGCGATGGTCTCGCGTATCGCGGAATTCGGCTTCACCCCGAACAAGGCGGTGGCGCTCGGCATGAACCTGGTGCTGCTGGTGAATCTGGCGTGGTCGGTGCGGCTCGGCTTCGGGTTCGTCCGTGGTCGGCGCGGGTTCGCCGACGTCGAACGCTGGCAGACCCAGTACCTGCCGGTCTACGGAGCGTGGGCCGCGGCCGTAATCGTCGTGCTACCACCGATTTTCGACTTCACCTGACGTCGAGCCCACGACATGGACAACTATCAGGACGGTTCGAGGAGTTGGGCCAGCACGGTGGTGTCGTGCAGGTAGCGCTCGTACGAGAAATCGGCGGCGAGTAGGGCGGTGCGTAGTTCGTCGGCGAGTGGTTTGCCGGTCCCATGGAAAGCGTTGCGGCCCGTTTCGATGGTCCGGACCAGCCGTCGTCGTTTGCGCTCGGGGTCGATCTCGATCTGCACGAATCCGGCTTCTTCCAGCGGGCGCAGTGCCCGGCTGATGGCCGGATCGGAGACCGCAAGCGCTTGCGCCAGCTGATGCTGGGTCACCGGTTCGATGTCTTCCAACATCCCCAGCAGCCGAATCTGGCTGTAACTCAGGCCGCTGGTGTTGTCCATCCGCCGCCGTGCCGCTTCGCCGAGCAGGAACACCACGCGATGCAGCAAGTCTGCGAGTCCATCGTCCATACGCCGAGCATAACCGAGTCTTACCCGGTTAAGATTGAACCTCGAGATCGCTCCTCCTTCGCGGTGGCCAGACGCGTATCCCGCGCCGCCAAGGCGGTTTCGGTCGTCCAGGAGAAGGTGTCGCTGACCGAATTCAGGTACACCGAGCGCGGCGTCAGCCACACGAGGCTGTTCCGGAGCGCGACCTGCAGTGGGCTGCGCCATTGTGCGACCCACGCAGGTTGGTCTGCCGTAGCGCCCCGATCAGCATGGCGTGTGCGTCGGCCCGGTGCAGCAGGTAGCCGGGGACACCGAACCGGCGGACGACCTCGGTGACATCGCCGCGCAACAGCCACTTGCCCGATGCGGTCCGAATCCCGGTGGCGCCCTGCGCGGTATCGAGCGACCGGAGCTGCTCAGCTAGTCCCAGCCAGTTCAGCGCTCGGACTGCGTTGGGTGCCAGCCTCTGCCCGGCGCCGACCGGGCGGAACTGCGCTGCTCGCTCCAACACCGTCACCCGCCGGCCGGCGCGCTCCAGGCCGAGTGCCGCGCTCAACCCGCCGATGCCGCCACCGACCACGATCGCCGTGCTCACGCCTGCCAGCTCCCGACCCCGTGCGACGAGTCACTCATGTTGCCGGGCAACAAGACCGGGGACTGATCGGTGCTGGACAGTCGCTGTGCGCGGTAGGCGAGAACGATCATCACGGCGGGGAAAAGCAGGTCGCACACCAGGACGCCACCGGTGTTGCCGGGCGCGTGATCACCATGGGCGAACCACTGGTAGACGTGGCCGATCAGCGCGCCCCACAAGAACATTCCGGCACCCAGACCGATGGTGATCCGTTCACGGGCAGAGGCCGAGACGGCACGGAAACCCATGACCGCGAGTCCGAGGTTGGCGAATGCGATCTCGAACTGGAACGGGGTCGAGTTGAAGCCGATCGCGGTCGCCATCACCTCGGGCACCGTCAAGAACGCGAACGTCATCCACAGGCTGCCGAGGCCGAGCGCGCCAACGGCCCACCACCGCTGCCAAGTTTCCAGGGCGGCTTGGCGAGAGGGGCTGTGCCGAGTGGCAACCGCACAAGACTCGATCTCGACTTGCCATTCGGACGAGACGCGCTCTGCGTCGGCGACGATGCCGTCAGGGTGTCCGGTTCGCCGGTGTGGATGTCCTGGCGGCGAAGGTGGCGCGGTAATCCTTGGGGGTGACACCGACGATCCGGCGGAAGTGGTGACGCAGTAGAGGTCCGGTGCCCATACCTGTGGCGCGGGCGATCTGCTCGATGTCCAGCATGGTGTCCTCGAGCAGTTGCTGGGCATGGCGGACGCGCTGCAGGGTGAGCCAGCGGTGCGGAGTCGTGCCGGTTTCGGCAGTGAACCGGCGCAACAACGTGCGGGGCGACATGCGGGCGCGGCGGGCCAGATCGGCGGTGGTGTGTTCCACCGTGAGGTCATCGAGGATATCGTCGAGAACGGGCCGCAGGCTGGTGTCGGCGATTTCGGGCACCGGCCGTTCGACGAACTGACGCTGTCCACCCTCCCGATGTGGCGCTACGACCATCCGTCGAGCGATCAGATTCGCTGCGGCGGAACCGATTTCGCGACGTACCAGGTGCAGGCAGGCATCGATGCCCGCGGCGGTGCCCGCACTGGTCACGATCGGTCCGTCATCGACGAACAGCACGTCCGGATCGACGTCCGCATGCGGGAACCGTCGCCGGAAATCCTCGACATAACGCCAATGCGTAGTGCACCGTCGGCCATCCAGCAAACCGGCAGCGCCGAGTAGGTAGGCGCCGCTGCACACCGACAGCAGCGTCGCCCCTCGATCCGATGCGGCGCGCAACGCGTCCAGAACAGCCGGTGAATAATCGCCACGGACCGAAGCTGCCGGAACAATCACGAGATCGGCATCGGCCAGGCCGACCAATCCGGCCTCCGGCACGACAGCGAAACCCTGCGCACAGTACAGCGGTTCACCAGGGCGTTCGCCGCACACCTGGAAATCGAACGACGGGCCGCCCTCCGCCGTACGGTCCACTCCGAAAACCTCACAGACCACACCGAGTTCGAACGGCGTGAAATCCTCGACCACAATTGCGGCGACGGTGTGCAGCATGCTCCTACGCTAATCCGGGCGTCCGTTATCCGGATTTTCGCCACGCTGGACTATCGCACCTCCGGGGCAGCGCCCTCCCGGTGATAAAGCTTGGCCACGATCATCCAGCGTCCGTCGACCAACAGCAGATTCAGGAAATCGACCATGATGTTGTCGTTGAGCCGCAGCCGCACCTTGGCCAGCGCCATCTCCGGCGACAACACATCGATCCACAGCACGGTGTCGTCGCGGGGTGCCCGATCCTGCTGAGGTGACCGCCTGGCCTGCATGATCCCGCGGTACTCCTCGCGTGGACGCACCGCGACGACGCCATCCTGAGCGGAGTAGAGCACCGCCGCAGGGTGGAAAACCCGATCGAACAACACCATGTCCTGGGTGTAGAGCGCGTCGAAATAGTCCTGCAGCAATTCCTCGATCTCACGAGTGGCGAGCGCCTTATCAGTGAGCGTCATAACAGTTCTCCTCGGTAGTTGTGGTACTGGACGCAGCATCGCTGGATACGGATCCGACGACTAGCTGATGGGTTGTGGGCATTCGCCGAGTTGCTCACCCGACAGGTTTATTTCGACGTTCGGGCGCGGGTCGCCCGCGTAATCGATTTCATCCGTGCACTTTTGGTAGGTACCGGTAGGCGTTGCCGCCGTAATCGACGGCACCGCAGCGACGGACACGATCAACGCAAGAAACGTCATCGCTGTTCCGATCAACGAAAACCGGCGAACCTGAATTCCAGTGCCGGTGCGCCAAGCCATATGACCTCCATCATCGCCACAGCGAGTACGGGGGTGTCGCACTCACTATCTTCGGATCTCGACAAGCTCGATCTCGACCCACAGCGATTCTTCAGCAATCATGACGAGCAGCACCAGTCGCGAAAACGCCGTTCGCTGACAAGAAAGCGCCATCCCCGTGTCCGGACACGTTCCCGCCGCCTCGCCGATCATCGTCGCCAGTTTCGCAATCCTGCTCCTACTGCGGCCGAAGGAAGCCCTCGTCGACGGTTAGACCAACCATCCGTTCTGTCGGTGGTGCTGGTAGTAACCGTCCTCGTCGTCTAGATCATGCGGGGTGTAGAGCGCATCCCGATTGGGCTTCCGCGTTCCTGGAATGACGTGGCCAGTGGGATTCGCAGGAGCGGGCAGGGGCCGCGGCGGTTCGGGCGTGAACGTATGCGTCGGGGATGCAGGAGGTTCGACCGCGGCGGGAACCGGGTAGAGCGCATCCAGATCAGGTGCCTGTGGCGCGGTCTCGGATTCTCGAAGGTCTGGATCCAGTGCATCGGATCGGGATTCGAACAGTGCACGCGCAGCTCTTTGCGTCGCCTCGACGATCGCAGTCTCCAGCCGCGTGACGGCGCCGCCACGAAAGACGCTCGGCGAAATATCGATGACGGTGACGATTCCCATCGAATTCACCTCTGCCCGGACCGTCCGGTCGTTCGAGGTCCCGTCACCGCCGACCTCCGCACGAGAGGTGTCAGAACGTGCTGCAGGAATCAGAGTTGCGGGCGATGGTTTCGGGATCGCCTCCGCCAGGTCCGAGAACTCCCTGCGGATCTCGGCACCCGGCGCCGTCGCCCGCTTTCTGGACGGAGCTACAGTGCGGGCGGCTTGCTGAATGGCGGCTACCAGCGAGCCTGCCAGGTATTGCGGACTGCTACGGCGAAAGATCTCTGGAGCCAGGCGCACAGTCTTCACCACTCCGGCCGCACTGACCACGACTTCGACCAAGCCGTCCCGGGATTGCGCGGTAGCGGAGATGGCGGACAGCTGCCTGTTCGCCGCTATCAGTTCGGCTTGCCGACGATCGATCTCGGCCAGCAGAGCCTGGAGGTTGAACTCGTCCACGTCACACTCCTGCACCCGTATCTGTTGCCATCGATCGTAGCCGTGGTCGGCGACGTCTTACCCACTGCCCCTTGAGGATTCAGCGCGGTCGGCTAGCATGTCTTGCGCCGCGACAAGATGGGGAGGGGGCTACGTGGCCGATGTCCTGAACGTGCCGACGACCGAAGACTTCACAGCCTTCAACGCATTGCTGGCCAAACAGGCCGAGCACTTCGCACCCATGATCGCCTGGGCCGGCAAGGAGTGCGCGGAATCCGAAGGCTTGGACGGCCTGCTGTCGCTCTTGCAGCCACATGTGCACGAGCCTGCGGATTTCTTTGCGGAAAAACTGAAACAATGCCAGTCCGGCATGGGAACAATCCAAGATAAGATCACCACTGTCGATGCTCGATTCGGCGACCAGGACAGGGGTCGAGCTGCCGATATGGCGAAGCTCTTTCCCGACGACGTCTCTAATATTCCGAATATCTCGGCAATACCGGGAGCGTCGTCACTGGGTAACTTCAATGACGAAGGTGTCACGCTGAAGACACCCGATAAGCCGGACTCGATCAATAAGGGCCTGCTCGGGCATCTGGTGGAGTACCGTAGTCCACTCGACGCCAAGGGCATAGGTGGAAAATGGTCAGCGGTAATGGGTGGCAATCATCTATGGATCGCAGACAAGGCGTACAAGATGGTAACCGGGGACAGTCTCATAGATAAACTGTTCAAGCCCTTGGCCGGCGACTGGGATCGTCTCATGTATCTGCACGACGCGTATGACACTCTGGGTGACGCATGCTACACCGTCGCAGCGACATTGCGCAAAGGATCCTGGAAGCTGGGCGGTGAATGGAAAGGCGATACCGGCACGGCATTCGACGCGCATATGTTCCGCTGGACCAGCGGCATCGGCGGCATAGGAGACGGCGCAAAGGTAGTCGCAAAAGCTTATAGCACAGGTTATGAGACAATTATAAATCTGGTGCGAATCGTCGTATCCGCGATCGATCGCGCCATCAGTACCGCCATCAAGGCACTGGCCGAAGAGGCTCTGAAGATGATTGCCGGCGACGCAGCAATCATGGTCGTCGGCTTGGGGCCGGAAGATCCGCTCGCCGACATCGCGGCCGCAGCATGGACTGCCTGGCGAATGGTCAAGATATACGAGAAAGTCAAGTTGGTGGCCAGTATCGTGACTACGATTTACCAGACTTATCAATTGATCGAGACGGAAGCCTCAAAGATTTGGGATGAGGCGAAGAAATCCATCGAGGGCTTGACCACCGACATAAGTATCGGCAGCGTGGTCCAGGATGTCGAACAACGCGGGTTTGCGTTCGAGAAGAACGCGGCATGGACGCCGCTGCTCGGTGTCGGTCGGATGACAATGCTGCCTTCGGCGACGGGGTAGACGATGCTGGAGAATATTTCGGAGTTCAAAGTGGTCGCCAGACTTGGCGTCCGGGACACCACTCTCGACGTCTCGGTGCCCGGATCCGATAGGCCCGTGGCCAGGATTCACCGACGTGACAAGTTGTCATCACTGGTCTGGGATGACGATCTGGATCACGACCTGGGTGTGTATACCGGGCCGAATCTCGATTATCGAGTCGGTTCGATCAACTCCCGCTCCGCATACGACGTGGACGGCAACAGTGTCGGATATGTCAATTCCCGGAAAACCCGTTTGGGTAGCCTCGGCCATATCCGTGAGTTACACCAGAATGGGGTGGGTTCACTTGTCGGGAAAGAGGTCGGCGCCAGCGCGAAGGTAATGAGCAGGCGCGGGCTGGATTTTCTCCCATTCGCTGGTATCGCAATCGCGATCGCCAAGGTCGATGTTCAGTTTCGCGGCGATTCGAGCCCTGGCTTCGACATGGTCAAGCCCTTCGGCCGAGCAGGGACCCACTACTTTTCTGTGCACGACACCCGAATCAATCGACTCCTCATGCTCTGCTGCATTTTCGCAGAATAGACGAGCGTCCTGAGGCTATCGGTATGCGAGGCAGGCAGCGGCGACGCTGTCAACGTGGCAGTGGAATGAGGGCGAGTTGGCGGGTCTGCGCGATCACCGCGCCGGTGGCGTCCAGAACGAGCTGGTCCTGGACGAACATTCGCTCGCCGACCTCGGGCGTTGTCGCGATGACACGCAGCCAGCCGGGTGCTGGACGGCGGTGCAGATGGGTGGTGAGCTGGACGGTCGGCGCCCAGCCGAAACGTCCCAGATTCATCGATACCGGCGGGCTCATATCGCCGGCCATCATCGCGAAATAAACCGCCACCTCGGGGTCCTGCTCATCGGCGGGACGAGGGCGGATCCACAGCCGCAGCTGGGGCTTGCCCTGCTCACCAGCAAGGAAGCGCGCCCAGATCGGATCGATGGCCACCGAGGCGCCCTGACTGAGGTGGGCGATGCGCATGGGCGAATCCGGCCCGTAGGCAACGGCGTCAGCGGTCGGTTCGGTGGGCATATCGGTATGACTCTCGGGGACGTAGACCGGTGGCGCGTCATCGACGCGACCGAAGGTGAAAGCGGTGTGCACAAGGGTGCGCCCCTCCTGCACGAGATCCACGTCGACCAGGCAGATCTGCCGGCCGGCCTTGCGGACGCGCACCTCATAGTCGACTCGGCCGGGGTCCGGGGCCCCGAGGAAATCGGTGCTGGCCGCAATCGGCAACATTTCCGCCGATTCCGGATGAGCGGCGCGCAACCCGCGGGCGGCGGCCGCGGCGCTGGTGGCGACCATAGTGCCGCCGTGCAGCTTTTTGCCGATAGTCCAGATCGCATCGATGACGCCGCTGTAACGAACGACGGTCGAATTGTCGGCCGACACCGGATTACCCGAGGGCAGTTCGGTCAACGCACAGGCCCTGCCGAAGGCGGCATCGTCGAGAGCCACGACCGGCTGTTGGGGGTCGATCGTCGATTCCGTCGCCGCCACCACTTCCGGACCTGGGACACGATCTCGGCCGTTCGCGACCATAAGACGAAAACCACCTCTCGTCATCAGTACGGTTCTCCAGGACGACCGATGCGGCATCCGGCCTGAGCGCCAAACTTGGGTCTGTTGGTGCCTTAAGACTTCCCGATCAGATCATTCGAAGACATCGTGCGAGACACAGAAAGCATACCCAACAGTTTGCTTTATCCGCGGGCTGTGCTCGAGCACAGCCCCGAAGCAGTGATGCGGTCTCAGCCAGCGAGGAGACCCGAGAGGACAGTCGGATGAAGGATATTCTGGCCCCTGAGCTGGACGTGCTCTTCTGCGGTATCAACCCCGGTCTCTCCTCGGCGGCAGCCGGCCTACCCTTCGCGACCCGCGGCAGCCGGTGGTGGCCCGCGCTGCATCGGTCGGGCTTCACGCCGGTGGTGCTCGCACCCGCCGAAGCCGACCAATTGTTGACCTGGGGACTGGGCTTGACGACGATGGTCCGTCGGCCAACCGCCAAGGCGGCCGAACTGACTCGTGCGGAACTGGCCGCCGGAGCCGCCGAACTGACGAAACGCGTGCACACCTGGCGGCCGCAGTGGCTGGCTGTCCTTGGTGTCACCGCCTTCCGCGCCGGCTACGGACGACCGGAGGCCACCGTCGGGCCACAAGACCTCCGCATCGGGGAGACAAAACTATGGGTGCTGCCGAACCCCAGTGGCCTCAACGCGCACTATCCGCCGCAGCGGCTCGCGGAAGAGTTCGCACGGCTGCGCCGAGCCGCAGCCATACCCGATCGAAGTCGACCCTCCGGGAATCCCGTGCCGCAATAGCCTTAAACGACGAAAGCCCCCCAGCGTGAGCTGGGGGGCTTTCGTGAATGATGTTCCGGCGGTGTCCTACTCTCCCACACCCTGTCGAGTGCAGTACCATCGGCGCTGGCAGGCTTAGCTTCCGGGTTCGGAATGGGACCGGGCGTTTCCCTGCCGCTATGGCCGCCGTAACTCTATGAAACTGTCACACAATCGTGTGTTGTTTCAGATACTGCACAGTGGACGCGTAGCTTCTTTGTTGGTAAGTCCTCGGCCGATTAGTACCAGTCACCTGCACCCGTTACCG